>NZ_CP034588.1:3055272-4351658 GCF_003970735.1 Silicimonas algicola | reverse complement strand
TCTTAGCCCGCTGCTTTCTCATTATCACGACTGGCGCCATGCCAGTCCCCGGGCCTTCCATCCGTTGTGGCTGCCCCGGTGTCCCGACGCGTCCACATCCCCCTCGAAACCTTCGGCAACGTTCAGACAGGTCACCGCCATGCCCGTTCGGGCGTAATGGGCGGAAACCGCTTCGGCAGCCTTCAGCGAACGCGCGCCCGAGCGGCAGAGGAACAGAAGGGTCGACGGCTTCTCGCCGTTCAGTGCCTTCTCTACCTCTTCCGCGAAACGCACGTTGACGGACATGTCAGGATAGGATGCCCACTCGATGAAGAGAGGCCCCTGTCCCGTTTCCCTCAGGTCTGGCACGCCGACAAAACCCCACTCGGCGCGAGTCCTGACGTCGATCAGACGGGCAGCGTCGTCATCGCAAAGAACACGCCATGCCTCGCCGGGGGATACCTCCCCGACCGCACTACCCAGTCCCATCAACCATGTCCCCCCAAGGACGAAGTGAATCGCAACGACGAACCTAGACGTCGCCCCCCGACTCCCGCAACCGACCTTTGAGCTTGACTCATTGTCCGCCTGAAACGAATCCGGACCGGTTGCGAAATTGCCGAAGCACTTCAACAGGGTCACCTTCACACAAAAAAAATCGCACCCCTAGGGGTGCGACTGCGGTCATCCAGACAAGGTCGCCAGCGACGTCAGACGATCGCCTTCACGCGCGAGGCCAGGCGCGACACTTTCCGCGACGCGGTGTTCTTGTGGTAGACGCCCTTGGTGACGCCTCGCATCAGCTCGGGCTGGGCGGCTTTGAGTGCCGTGGCAGCGGCTTCCTTGTCGCCCGAGGCGATGGCTTCCTCGACCTTGCGAAGGAAGGTGCGGATGCGCGAGCGGCGCGCCTTGTTGACGGCGAGACGACGCTCGTTCTGGCGGGCGCGTTTCTTGGATTGAGGCGAATTGGCCATGTGTGTGGTCCGTATCCCGGGTCTGTTGCAACTGATCGCGCAAAGAATCCGCTTCCGGTTCAGACCGGAGGATACATAGCCAAAGCGGGCTCCACGCGCATGTAGGCGCCGCACTTACAGCAACTGCGGCCCGAGGAAAAGCCCTTTCGGTCACTTGTCCCGAAACTGGGGCTCCCTCTTCTCGAGAAAGGCCGCCATGCCCTCTTTCTGGTCCTCCGTCGCGAAGAGCGAAAAGAAGAGCCTGCGCTCGAAGAGAAGGCCCTCGCGCAGCGTCGTCTCGTAGCTGCGGTTGACCGCTTCCTTGACGACCATCGCAGTGAGGATCGACTTCTCGGCGATCTTCTGGGCCGCGCCCTGGGCTTCTTCCATGAGCCGCTTGGCGGGCACCACGCGGCTGACGAGGCCCGAGCGTTCGGCTTCGTCCGCATCCATGAAACGGCCTGTCAGGTGCATGTCCATCGACTTCGACTTGCCGACAAAGCGTGTCAGCCGCTGCGATCCGCCGAGGCCCGCCACGACGCCCAGGTTGATTTCTGGCTGGCCGAACTTGGCGGTCTCGGCGGCGATGATGAAGTCGCACATCATCGCCAGCTCGCACCCGCCCCCAAGCGCATAGCCAGCCACTGCCGCGATGATAGGCTTCCGGCAGCGCAGGATTGCCTCGGTCTCGGGTCCGAAGTAATCGGACGTCATCATGTCGACGTAGGATTTTTCGGCCATTTCGCGGATATCGGCTCCGGCGGCGAAGACCTTTTCGGACCCGGTCAGGATCACGCAGCGCACGTTGTCGTTGGTGGATGCCTCCTCGACGGCCTGCGCGAGCTCCTTCAAGAGGGTCTGGTTCAGAGCGTTCAGCGCGTCCGGCCTGTTGAGCCGGATGGTGGTGACGTGTTCCTCGGTGTCGACGACGATCGTCTCGAAGGCCATGTTGTCCCCAGGCTCCCTGTTCTTCGAGGCGAAGGCTTACCAGCCGAAAAGGCGGAAGGAAATCATCTCTGGCATTTCGGGCAGTAGAAGCTCGAGCGGCCCGACTGCACGATCCGTGCGATTCGACCGTCGCAACCGTCCGTCCGGCAGGCTTCGCCCTCGCGATCGTAGACGCGGAAGGTATGCTGGAAATAGCCGAGTTCGCCGTCGGCTTGTCGATAGTCGCGCAACGAGGATCCTCCCGCGTCGATGGCGTCGGCAAGAACTTCCCGGACGAGGGGGACAAGGCTGGCGACCCGGGTGGCGGAGATCCTTCCGGCATGGCGTGCGGGCGAAATGCCGGCGCGGTGGAGAACCTCGCAGACGTAGATGTTGCCCAGACCCGCGACGATACGCTGGTCGAGGAGTGCAGATTTGACGGGAGCCCGTTTTCCCTTCAGGGCGTTCACGAGATAGTTCTCGTTGAAGGCGTTTCCGAACGGCTCGGGCCCGAGACCCCGCAAGAGGACGTGATCCTCGACCGACTCGGTGCCCGCAAGGTCCATCGCGCCGAAGCGCCGGGCGTCGTTGAAGGTGATGCGCGCACCGTTCGCCATGTGAAAGACGACATGATCGTGCTTCTCCGGCGCTGGATGGTGGTGGTGAAACTGCCCAAGTGGGTCGCCCGAGACCAGGATTCGCCCGGACATGCCCAGATGCAGGATCAGCGTCTCGCCGGACGAGAGGTCGGCCAGGATGTACTTCGAACGGCGCCGCAAACGATCGACGGTGGTTCCTGTCAGACGCTCCGCGAGGTTCGCCGGCAGGGGCCATCTCAGGTCAGGCCGGTTCACATCCGCGCCGACGATGCGGACCCCCTCCATTGCGGGAAGGAGGCCACGACGAACCGTCTCGACTTCGGGAAGTTCCGGCATTGTGATCCAACTTCGGGGCGCGGCCGTCACGATGACTACGGCGAGCTCAAGCCCAACGCCATGTCCCTGCGACTTTAGCGCCGGACAGGGTGGCGGCAAGGCTCGACGAGACTAGGACCAAGTCTGCGCCGGCCTCTGCATTTGCCCGTGACCGGCGACGGGTATATGAGACGCCGGGACCAGGGGTTCAAAGCGATGAACGACGCCGACGACAAGACGACGCATTTCGGCGCACGCGAGGTGCGCGAGGACGAGAAGGCCGGGCTGGTTCACGGCGTCTTCACCAATGTCGCGTCGAAGTACGACCTGATGAACGACGTGATGTCGGGGGGCGTCCACCGGCTGTGGAAGGATGCCATGATGGATTGGCTGGCGCCTCGAGCCGGCCAGCGTCTTCTCGATGTGGCAGGTGGTACGGGGGACATTGCCTTCCGCTTCCTTCGCCGCGCGCCAGGTGCTTCGGCGGTGGTTTGCGACATGACCGAGGGAATGCTGATCGAGGGCCGCAAGCGGGCCGAGGCCACCGCGATGGCCGACCGCCTGGAGTGGGTGACGGGCGACGCGATGAAGCTGCCTTTCGACGACTCCAGCTTCGACATCTACACCATCTCGTTCGGCATCCGGAACGTGACGCGCATTCCGGACGCACTGTCGGAAGCCTTCCGTGTGCTGCGACCGGGCGGGCGACTTATGGTGCTCGAGTTCTCGCAATTGCCGAACGCCGGACTTCAGAGGCTCTACGACCTTTATTCGTTCAACGTCATCCCGCGTCTGGGCCAGGCGATCGCGGGTGACCGCGACAGCTACCAGTACCTCGTGGAATCGATCCGACGTTTCCCGGATCAGGACACCTTCGCCGACATGATCCGGGACGCGGGCTTCGGACAGGTGAAGTTCCGCAACCTCTCCATGGGCATCGCCGCACTCCATTCGGGATGGAAGCTTTAAGTGAGGGGCCCACACAATGTTCTTCGGCTGATCCGGACCGGCGCCACGTTCGAGCGCTCCGGCGCCATGCGCGAGGCGCTGGAGGTGATGGACGCGCCCCCTGCCCTGAGGGTCGCCGCGCGGGTTCTCGGCTGGCCGTTCAAGTGGCTCGGGTATCGCGGCGACATGGCGCTTCCGCCGATCACGCGGGCGCTGACGGCGCTTGGGCCTGCCTACATCAAGTTCGGACAGATTCTCTCGACCCGGCCCGACGTCGTCGGGACCGAAATGGCGGAGCAGCTTCGGGTCCTTCAGGACAATTTGCCCCCCTTCCCGACGGCAATCGCCAAGGCGACTGTCGAATCCGAGCTTGGCGCGCCGGTCGAAGTTCTGTTCTCGGACTTCTCGGAGCCCGTGGCCGCGGCCTCCATCGCGCAGGTGCACAAGGCGCACCTGGCGGAAACCGGTGAGGCGGTCGCCGTGAAGGTTCTGCGCCCCAGGATCGAACAGGCCTTTCGGCGCGACATAGATGCATTCTACTTCGCGGCGAGGATGATCGAGCTTCTCTCGCCGAACTCCCGACGCCTTCGACCCATGGACGTGATCGCGCATTTCGAAGGCGTTGTGCTGGGCGAACTCGATCTTCGTCTCGAGACGTCCGCCGCCTCGGAATTCGAGGCCAACACGGCAAGCGACGAAGGCTTTCGCGTACCCCATTCGAAATGGTCACTGTCATCGCGCCGCGTGATGACGCTCGGTTGGGTCGAAGGCATTCCCTTGGGCGACATCGCTGCCATCGACGCGGCGGGTCACGACCGCACGAAGCTGGCCGAGAAAGTCCTGGTCACTTTCCTCAGCCATGCCCTGCGAGACGGATTCTTCCACGCGGATATGCACCAGGGCAACCTGAAGGTCGCCGCCGACGGGGCGCTTGTGGCCCTGGACTTTGGCATCATGGGACGGATCGACGAGTACACCCGCCGGGTCTACGCCGAGATCCTCATCGGCTTCATCCGGCGCGACTATCGCCGCGTAGCGGAGGTTCATTTCGAGGCCGGTTACGTGCCTGCGGACCGGGACGTGGACGACTTCGCGCGGGCCCTCCGTGCGGTCGGCGAGCCCATATTCGGCATGGACGCGAGCCGTATCTCGATGGGTCGGCTGCTGAGCTATCTTTTCGAGGTGACCAACCGTTTCGGGATGGAAACGCGAACCGAGCTGATCCTGCTGCAGCGGACGATGGTGGTGGTCGAAGGCGTCGCCCGATCGCTCGACCCGCATATCAACATCTGGCACGTCGCCCGACCGACGGTGGAATCCTACATCGCCGAAAGCATCGGGCCCCGCGCCATGGCGCGCGACCTCTACCGCACGGTCCGGGTCCTGGGTCGCTTCGGGCCACGACTGCCGCAGATCGTCGAGGCGTCGCTGATCCGGCAAACGCAGCGGGCCGAAGAGCCGCGCCAATCGCGGCGTCAGGTAATATACCTTCTTTGCGTCGTCGGCGCGGTGGCCTTCGCCCTGGGCACCCTCACCGGGCTCTAACTCTGCGGCGCCCGTAGCGCGGTGACGTCGCTTGAAGGCACGACGACGCCTCCGTCGAGCACCAGTTCGATCCCGTCGAAACCCATTCGCGCCTCTGATATACGCGCGTAGTGCGGGACGGGCCTCACACTCGTCAGTTCGCCTTGGCTGTAACTGGCGATCTGAAAGGTATATCGCCCCGGCTCGATGGGGCTTCCGGTGTCGGTCGTACCCGCCCATTCGACGCCTGTTGCCGAGGGAGAAATTGCCTCTCGCGTGACTTCGCGTCCCAAAGCGTCCAGGACGACCAGTTCGGCCGCGTCCGCGCCGGGATCGGCATCCGGCGCCAGCTCGATAGGCGAGCCCGAGAACTGGGCCGGACCCGTTGCGCGCGCGTCCATCCCCACCCACCCGGCCAGTTGGGACAAGCCGCTGGCGCCCATTCCGCCGATCATGTTTTCTAGCAGCTGATTTGTCCGCACCTGTTGCTCGACACCAGAGAAGGTGGCGAGCTGCACGGCAAAATCGGTGAAAGGCGCGTTGCGGAGCCCGTCGCCCGTGCCGTTCAGCCCGACCACAAGCCCGTAGCCGACCAGATCGTTTCCGCGCACACCGTCGAACTCCACCAGGTCCTTGATCCGCACCTCGGCCGCCGACGCGGACATGCCGACAAGAAGACAGATCATCGTGAAGAAGAGCCGCATCAAAGGTAGTCCGTCAGCGAGAGGCGCGAGAGACGCGCCGTTATGGTGTAAAGTGTCTGAAGCTGCGATTCCGCCATCTGAAGATCCACGGCGGTCTCATAAGGGTCGGCGCCGATCAGTTCGGTGCGCGCAATGCGAAGATCCTCGGATTCTGCCATCACCTCGGCCTTGGCCCGGGCGATCTGGCCTTCCGCCGTTCCGATGCGGGCCTGCAGATCGACAAGCCCGCTCGTCGCGCGATGAAGATGTTCACCCGAGAGCCGTGCCAGGCGACCTTGCTCCCCGGTGTCGCCGGACAGGACGTCTCGCCCAAGAAGCCCGGCCATGGCGAACCCCGCGAGATAGTCGCGGACGCCTTGGTCCTGCGCGGTGGCCAGTGCGCCCGCAACCTCGCCATCCGAGAGTTGCGGACCCGACGCGGCGACGGCTCCGCCGAGATAGCCAACGGTGTCGTATCCGCCGCCCACGGCGAAGAAATCCGCCACGACCTGTGCGACGGCGCTCGCTGTGACGGCCCCCTGCGTCGCGATTTCCGTCTCGATCGCTGAAAGGATCGCATCCGCATCGGCCACGACCGGACCATCCAGGGCGACGCCCGAGAAGAGCGTTCTGCCGCCCGACTGCACGTTCAAATTGCTGAGAGCCGAGGACAGGCGGGACAGCGCATCGTGCCCGGCATTGCGCAGGAGTACGGCGTCGCCCGTGTCTTGCACCGACATGAGCGGGCCGGCGATGTCGCCCAAGGCAGCAAGGTTCGCCAGCGCCGTCTGCTGCCCCGTGACCGACAGTTGATGCTCGGCAATCGCCACGAGATAGCTCTCGGCGCGCGCGATCCCGCGTTCGACACCGTTCAGCGGAGAAAAGTTGCCCCTGAACCGCCCGACGAGGTTGTCTGCGACGCCGCTCGAAAGCTCGCGCGTCAGCCGCTGAAGATCGCCTTTGATGCGCGTTGTGTCGCGGCGAAGCTGAAGGTTGCTGGAAAGGTCGCCGAGAGAGGTCACGGTCATGGTCAAAGTCCCATCAGGATCTGGATGAGGTCATCGGCGGTCTTCATCACCCGCGCGTTCGCGGCGTAGGCCTGCTCGATCAGGAGCAGTTTCTGAAGTTCCCGGTCGGTGTCGACGCCTTGGGCCAGGAACGCCTCTTCGATGCTTTCGGCGCGGGCGGTTTCGAACGACAGGCGGTTGCGGCTGTCCTGAAGCGATTGACCGGCAATGGACGTCAGCGCAGCGGCGAATCCAGACACCGACTTGCTGCCGCCCGAGAAGGTCCCTCCGGCAGGGGCGCGCAGATCCTCGGCCCGGCTCCGCAAGGCGGAGAGAAGAGTGGCGTCGCCTGCCGGCCCCGGGGTGGTGGCCCCCAACCCGTCGCGGAGGCGCCAGACCTCGCCTCCCGCTCGGGGGTCGACTGCGGCGTTCACGGAAATGCGCTGCGCCAGTCCCGATGTGTCGAGTGGATCGAGACCCCCGCCTCCATCCGTGAAGATCCCCGGATCGCCGATGGCAAGGGTCGGATCGAGCGTCGGATCCTCGAAGCGAGAGACCAGGTCGCGGGCAAGTTCGTCAAGGTTCGATTGCAGCTCGACGGAATGGAAGTCCCGGACGGCGAAGAATTCCGACAGGACCCCGCCTGAAATCGCCGCGTTCTGGCCTGACGTGGTGACAGGCTGACCGTTGATCGAGAGCCCCGACAAGGCACCCGAGGCAAGGGTCATGTCGGGCGTGATAGGTTCGGTGTGGGTAAAGGCAAACCGTGCCGGCTTGATGTCGAGGAGGAGGGCGCCGCCGAGAGTGTAGAGCGCCACCGTGTCGTTCTCGCGCTGAAGCTTCCGCAGCGGGACGAGCTCGCTGATCTGGTCGATCAGCTTCTGTTGCTGATCCAGCAAGGCCGGATAGTCGTGGTCTGCGCTTTTCGCGCGCACGATCTGCTCGTTCAGCGACGCGATGCGGGACAGGGCGTCGTTCAGCCGTCCGACCTCGACCGAGATTCGTTCGTCCGCGTCGACGCGCATCTGCTGAAAGGCATCCGAGATGTCGTTCAGCTTGCCCGCAAGAGACTGCGCGGAGGTCAGGACGTTCGTTAGGCGGGCCTCGGAGTCGGGTCGCGACTCGGCCTCGATCAACGCGGTTTCGAAGCCGGTCACGCGCGCGCCGAGGCTCGAGATATCCTCCGGCGTGCCTATGATGGCGAGCGCGTCGGAAAAGAACCCGGCCGCTACGTCGGCCGACCCTGCCGCCGCCGTAGCCAGTCGCATTTCCCGCAATAGCGTTTCGTCGACCATCCGGATGACGCCGTCGACCTGGACGCCCGCGCCCGAGCCGCCGACCTGGCGCGCGCTGAGAGAGAGTTCGCGTCGGGCGTAGCCTTCGGTCATCGAGTTCGCGACGTTGTTGCTGACGACCTGCGCGGCACGCGAGGCCGCGGTCAGGCCTGTCAGGGCGTTCGCGAGGGTTGCCGAGATGCTCATGCGCTACCTACCGTTTGATGTTCGTGGTTTCCTGGAGCATCTCGTCGACCGTCTGGATGACCTTCGCGTTCGACGAATAGGCCCGTTGGGTCTGGATAAGCTGCGTGAGTTCGCCGGCGACGTCGGTGGCACTTTCCTCAAGCGCGTAACTCACGATGTCGCCGGTCGGTCCGTCGGCCGCATCCCAGAGGAACAGGGTCCCGCTTTTGTTCGACGTGGCGTAGATCTGGTTGTCGAGCGCGATCAGCCCATTCGGATTCGGCAGGTCGATCAACGGTATCTGATAGATCGTCCGCGTTATTCCGATGTCGAAGTTTGCCCGGACGAAGCCGTTCGCATCGATCTCGACCGAGATCAGGTTGCCGACCGGAGAACCGTCCTTCGAGATCGAGGTCGGAGCGAAGCTGTCCGACAACTGCGACAGGCCGATGCCCGTTCCCGCCGCGCCGATGTTGATGTCGATCGGCCCGCCCGCGACGTTGATCTGGAAATCGCCCGTGACAGGATCGTAGGCCCCGCCCGTAACAGGGGTGACGGTGGCGATCGTGCCGCCCGATCCCCGCGTGTTGTCGAAGACGATGGTGTACTCGCCCACGACCGCGTTGTTCGAGGCCGAGTCGGTCAGCGTCATGGTCCAGGTATTCGACGATCCGGGCGCCGCGGGTACGGTCGGCGTGAAGTTGATGGTGATCGACTGGGAGGTACCCAGGTTGTCGAAGTACTCGACCGACAGCGGCAATGGGTCGCCTGACTGGCCGAACTCCGTTTCCGTCGCAGGCAGGTTGACGCCAAGCGCGATGCGCGTCGTCGGCTCGGACGTGAACTGGTTCACGTTGATCTGCACGGGTTCCAGCCCGGACCCCGTATCGCGGGCGAAGGTGGGGATGGTTCCGTCCGGATCCGCGGGCCAGCCCATGAGGGTGACGCCCGCCGGTGTCCGGAGATAGCCTTCTTCGTCTGTGCGGAATGACCCCGTGGTGGCAAGGAACAGGGGATAGTCCCCGATCGAGTTCAGGACCGAGCTTTCCGTCGTGACCGGCAGGAACCCACGCCCGCGGACAGCAAGATCGGTCGGGTTGTCGGTCGAGGCCAGCGCGCCCGGCTGGTCGATGAGGCGCTGCGTCGTGACACGGACGCCGCCCGCCGAGTACGTCCCCCTGCCGCCTTCGATCACCAGCGAGGAAAAGTCGGCTTCGGCCCGCTTGTAGCCATAGGTGGCCGAGTTCGCGATGTTGTCGGCAATGGTTGCCAGACGGCTGGCGTTGGCCGCCAGTCCCGCGACACCCGCGTTCAGCGAGGAGGAGATCGTCATGTTTCAGCCTTTCTGCTGCTAGCCCTCCTTCGTCCTAAGGCCCCGCGCTTAGCGGCGGGCTAATGGATAAAGTCCGAAGCGTATTCCGCTGTCAGAGCTTCCGTCGCAGCAGGATGATCTCGATCCGGTTGTTGCGGATCGACAGGAGGTCGGCGCTGACGGGCTTGCGGTCGGCGAACCCCGTGACGCGCTGCATCCTTCCCGGCGGCAGGCCGTCCGCCACCAGAAGCTCGCGCACGGCGTCCGCGCGCGACGACGAGAGCTCCCACACCGGGTTTTCGCGCGCGGCCATCGGAACCGCAGCGGTGTGGCCCTGGACGGCGATGTCGTTCGAGGCGAGGCGGAACACTTCGGTCACGACGGCGGCGACGGCCTCCATCTCGTCCGTGGGCTCGGCGTCGCCCTCGAACAGCGGGGCGCCGGGGATGTCGAAGACTTCGACGATGAGGCCTTCGTCGGTCAGGCGCGCGATGACGTGGCGCTGCAGCAGGTCGCTGACCATGCTTTCGCCCGCGCGACCGGACAGCTTGTCCGCAATGTCCTGAAGGTCGTCGGTCTCTTGCGACGAGGCCGCGCCCTTCTGATCGTCCGACGGTTCGATTCCGTTGTCGCCCTTGGCCGCGTTGGACGCCGACTGGACGGTCACCCCCGCGCCTGTTCCGCTTCGCGCCAGAGTGTCTTGGGAGAAAATACTGTCCCCGCCGAAGGCGCCGTCGCCGCCACCCGACACCCTGTTGATCGGGATCGTCGGATTGAAATAATCCGCGATGCCTTTCCGCTGCTTTTCGTTCGTGGCGCCGAGGAGCCACATCAACAGGAAGAAAGCCATCATGGCGGTGACGAAGTCCGCGTAGGCGACCTTCCATGCTCCGCCGTGATGACCGCCGGCGATCACCTTCTTGCGTTTGATGATAATTGGTGCCGGAGACCCCGACATCACCCACACTCCTCACGTTCACCCACGGATGAGGCTAGGACGCGAGCGTGAAGAAAGCCTTTAGGCCTGCGACCCGCGGATGAGGTCGGCAGCCTTCTCGGCCATCATGATGGCGGGTGCGCTGGTGCTCCCGCTGGGATGCGGACCCGGTGATAGGCGTTGGACCCTCCGGCTTCCGGCAGATGCAGCTTCGTAAGACCCTCGCTCAGGCTGTTCGCCAGCACGCAGCCGGCGCTTCCCACGCCGACGATGATGTAGTCCGCTCCTCCATGGTCCGACAAAAGCGCGACTGCGGGCGTGACACCAGCACCGCTCATTTCACTGGAAAACGGCCCAGCGTTCATCTAGCCAAGGCGCAAAGGGAGAACATCGATGACTGACCGCAAGCTTCGTAGCCGGGCGTGGTTCAACAATCCGGACAACCAGGAAATGACGGCGCTCTATCTCGAGCGCTACCTGAACTACGGCCTGACACGCGAGGAACTGCAATCCGGCAAGCCGATCATCGGCATCGCTCAGACCGGCAGCGACCTGTCGCCCTGCAACCGCCATCACATCGAACTCGCCAAGCGCGTGCGTGACGGCGTCGTGTCCTCCGGCGGAACGGTGATGGAAATTCCGGTCCATCCGATCCAGGAAACCGGCAAGCGCCCCACGGCCTCACTGGACCGCAACCTCGCCTATCTGTCGCTTGTCGAGTCGCTCTACGGTTATCCGATCGACGCCGTCGTGCTGATGATCGGCTGCGACAAGACCACGCCTGCCCTTCTGATGGCTGCCTCCACGGTCAACATCCCCGCCATCGCGCTGTCGGTCGGCCCGATGCTGAACGGCTGGTTCCGGGGAGAGCGCACCGGCTCGGGCACCATCGTGTGGAAGGCGCGCGAACTGCTTGCCGCCGGCGAGATCGACGACGACGGTTTCATGGAGCTTGTCGCCTCTTCCGCCCCCTCCACCGGCTTCTGCAACACCATGGGCACAGCGACGACGATGAACTCGCTTGCCGAGGCGCTGGGCATGCAACTTCCCGGCTCCGCCGCGATCCCGGCGCCGTATCGCGAGCGCGGGCAGATGGCCTACGAGACCGGAAAGCGCATCGTCCAGATGGTTGACGAGGACCTGCGCCCCACCGACATCATGACGCGCGAAGCCTTCGAGAACGCCATCGTCGTCAACTCGGCCATCGGCGGCTCTACCAATGCACCCATCCACCTCAAGGCCATCGCGAGCCACCTGGGCGTGCCCTTGTCGAACGACGACTGGCAGACCCACGGACACAAGGTCCCGCTGATCGTCAATCTCCAGCCCGCGGGCGAATACCTGGGCGAGGACTACCACCGCGCGGGCGGCCTACCCGCGGTCGTGGGCGAGTTGATGGCTGCGAACATGCTGCCGCATCCGGGTGCGAAGACGGTCAACGGTCGCAGCATCGGCGAAAACTGCGGCGAACGCCGCAGCGAGAACCCGGACGTGATCCGAACGGTCGCCGAGCCGCTGAAACGCGACGCGGGCTTCATCAACCTCAAGGGCAATCTCTTCGACAGCGCGATCATGAAGACCAGCGTGATCTCGAAGGAATTCCAGGACCGCTACCTGTCGAACCCGGACGACCCGAACGCCTTCGAGGGACGCGCCGTCGTCTTCGACTCGATCGAGGACTACCACAAGCGCATCGACGACGAGAGCCTCGCCATCGACGAGTACTGCGTCCTCATCATGCGCGGCGCTGGTCCCATCGGATATCCGGGCGGCGCCGAGGTCGTGAACATGCGGCCTCCGGCCTACCTCTTGAGAAAGGGCATCCATTCATTGCCCTGCGTCGGAGACGGTCGCCAATCCGGCACCTCCGGCTCTCCGTCGATCCTCAATGCCTCGCCCGAAGCGGCGGCGGGCGGCGGCCTGGGACTGGTGCAGACCGGCGACCGTGTCCGGATCGACCTGACGAAATGCACGGCCGACATGCTGGTCGACGCGGCCGAGTTGGACAAGCGGCGGGCGGCCCTGCCCGAGCGGCCGTACTCGCCCGAAAGCCAGTCGCCCTGGCAGGAGATCTTCCGCGAGAAGACCGAGCAATTCGCCGAAGGCATGGTCCTGAGGGGCGCGACGGAGTACCGCGACATCGCCCGCAAGATGGGCGTGCCGCGCGACAACCACTGAGCGCGCACGGGGGCCTCGCCTCCGCTGCACGTCTTCGGAGGTGTTGGGAACAGTGAGTATCACCGCGACTGGCGGTGGTACTCCCGGTTCGGCATCATGTCGACGGCGATGGCAAAGCGGTTCGACATGTTGAAAAAGGCGGCGACGTCGGCGAGGTCGAAGATCTCGCCATCCGTCAGGCCGACATCGCGCAGGATCTGGCGGTCGGCCTCCATCACCTCCCAGGGCTCCGTCGTCAGCTTCCAGGCGAAGTCCAGCATCGCGCGCTGTCGCGGCTCCAGAGGTGCCACCCGGTAGTTCATCACCAGCATCTCGCCCAGTTCAGGGTCGCCCGACAGGTCGCGAACCGCCTGGCCGTGGGCAACAAGGCAATAGAAGCAGCGATTGGCCGAAGACACCACGACCGCAACCATCTCCCGCTCGAGCTTCGAGAGACCCGAGGGCGCCAGCATCAGCGTGTTGTAATAGGCTGCGAAGGCGCGCAGCTTCTCCTGATTGCGGGAGAAGGTCTTCAGGACGTTCGGCACCATCCCGAGCTTCTCCTCGCAGACGCGAAAGTACTTCTGCATGTCCTCGTCGAGCGCATCCATAGCGGGAAGATCGAAGATCGACACATGATCGGGCTGGGGCATGGCGGGTCCTTTCAGGCTCTGCGTCGGGCTGAAAGGCAATGTCGCACGGTTCGCCCGATGCGAAAAGGGACGCAGGCGCCCTCTGCCCCCTGGCCGCAAAGGAGCCTGGATGGCGGAGGTGAATCATGACCAGCCCGCGGCCTAGGCCAAAGGTGCGTCCTCCGTCGTCAGTCTGAAGACCAGATAGAGGGCGCAAACCTTCAAGACGCACGGAAGCACCGCATAGGCGAACGTCAGGGCGTAAACGGCCCGGAGCGAATTCTCGCTGCCCGGTTCGTAGCCGGCCCATGCGAGCAGCGGCAGGACCACCGCCGCGGCCAGCGCCAGTCCCAGTTTTCCGGCGAAGGACCAGATCCCGAACGCCGTCGATGCGTTCAGCCCCGCGCGGGTCAAGGCTACCGAGAACATGGCCGGCAGCACGACCATGTCCGCCCCGAGCGCCGCACCTGAGGCGACGCAGATCAGTGCGAAGGTCATGGCGGCACCCGGACCGACGAAGGCCGCCCCGACGAACCCGAGAATGGCCAGCGGCATGGCGATCAAAAGGACGCCTCTCGGGCCGATCCGGTTGCTCAACGACGCCCAGACCGGAACGCTCAGTCCGGCGCTGACGAAGAAGAGTATCAGGAACAGCCCCGCCCATTCGCCAAGCTCCAGGCGCGCGTCCACGAAGAACAGAAACAGGGTCGACGTCACCGCGACCGGCAAGCTGTTGACCAGAGCGATGGCGAGAAGCCGCAGCGCCCCCGCACTGGCCAACCCGCTGACCGATAGCGCCGTGCCGGTGATCGCGGGCCGACGCCACATCGGGAAACTTGCCGCCGCTACGACCACGGCTGTCGCCCCGAGAAGCCAGCCATATCGCCGATAGGACTCGGCCTCGGAACCCGGCAAAAGCGTCGGCATGATTGCAGCCAGGACGACACCGGCCAACATGCCCGCCTCGCGCCAGGCCGCAAGTCGCATCAACTCTCGCGGATCCGACCTTGCGGCCAGGGTCGCGCTGCGCCCGTACAGCAGGATCATGCCCACGCTGTAGGCCGAGAAAAGCAGGATCAGGCTGGCCAGAAGGTGCCAGACCGCCCAAGGTCCCGGCTCGAGCGAGAAGAGGATCGGAAAGCCGACCGCCAATCCACCGGCGGCCAGGAGGGCGAAGACCAGTTGCGCGCCTGGCCAGCGGTCAATGGACCAGCCGATCAAAGGGTCCTGGACCAGATCGACTATTCGGATCGCAAGCAGAAGCGAGCCGATCGTCCCGAGGCCGATACCAAGTTCAGTCGACGCGAAAAGCGGCAGGTGGATGTATAGGGGTAACCCGGACGCCGCCAGCATCAGCGCGTAAAGACTGACGCGCGGATAGATCGTGCGGCGCGAAGCTGCGCTCATTCTCCCCGGAGGACCCTCGTGAAGGCGCGCGATCGCGTGTTGTCCCCGAGAAAGATCGACATGAACCGATACGTGATCTGCGGATAAGACAACGTGCAGGTCTGTTCTCCGTTTCGCCAGAAGCGGATGCTGCTGGGCCCGTCGGTTACGGCAACATAGGTGTCTCCCTGCGAGACACCGAGAAAGCAGTCTTCGATCCTCTCACGGACAGGCAAGGCGCCTCCCAGCCGCTCCATCTCCTGCATGGTGGCATCGACAAGATTGTCCTGCGACAGGTTGCGCAGATAGCGCAGCCTCAGCCCGAAATCCTCGTTCCAATCGAAGGGGCCGCCCCCCATGGTATAAAGTTGCGCCTCGTAAATCGGCAGTCCCCAGTAACGGAACACCGCCTCGCTCCGAAGCTCGGCGCCGGGCAGCGCGGCCTCGAGAGCCCACAGCCTGCCGGGAAGGACGATGGTAAGCAGCAAGCAGGAAATCCGCCATCTTTGCATGTTGCCCTCCTACGGCCCGAACCACGTCGCCCCACGGACGCGGTCGCCAAGTTGCGTCCGGCGACGCCGCCCGGCCTTTCCTTTAGCAAAAAGATCAAGCGACGACCGACGTCAGCTAGCTCTACGCACCGGGTCGCAGTCTGGATTGAACTTTCCACGGGTTGGCATCTTGGCTGGAGTGCCGCGGTCGGTCGGAGCGATGGCCGTCGGCTCACCTCGGCTTGGCAATGCAACACCGGGGCATTGAAAGATCAGCGCCGCCCCGGTGATATGACGCAGGATGACACGCCCAATCCTCGACAATCAGCGCGCTCGACGCCTCTTCCTCGACCGGCACCTGCTGCTGCGCCCTGGATCGGGCGCCGGTCAGGGCGCTGACCTTGAAGATGTGTTGCATGACCTGGGCTTTGTGCAGGTCGACAGCGTCAATACCCTCGCGCGCGCCCACGACCTGATCCTGTGGTCGCGGCGCGGCAGGTATCGACCGAAGTCGCTCGAACACCTCGTGTCGCGCCGACGTACCGCATTCGAACACTGGACGCACGACGCCGCCGTGATCCCCATGCAGTTCTATCCGATGTGGCGTTTGAAATTCGCCCGCGACGAAGCCCGGGTGCGCGCGCGCTGGCCGGAATGGCGTCGGGATGGCTGGGAAGGAGAGCTCGAGGCGGTATACCGCCACATCGCAGACCACGGCCCGGCCTGCTCGCTCGACGTCGGCGGTGATGAGAAAAGGTCGTCGTCCGGATGGTGGGACTGGCATCCGTCAAAGACCGCCCTCGAGTTTCTGTGGAGGTCCGGTCAACTGGCGATTTGCCGTCGTCAGGGGTTTCGCAAGTTCTATGATCTGACCGAGCGCGTGATCCCTCCAGAGCATCTGGTCACCCGCAAGGATGCCTCCGAGGTCATCGATTGGGCCATGACGGCGGCGCTCGAACGGCTCGGGTTCGGCACCAGCGGAGAGCTGGCCGCCTTCTTCGACATTGTCACGCGCGACGAAGCGAAGGTCTGGTGTGCCGAAGCGCTTGCTGCGGGCCGAATTCTCGAGGCGGACATCGAGATGGCAGATGGGTCCCGACGCCGCAGCTTCACGACCGAAGCCATCCTCGACCATGCCTCGACGCTGCCCGAACCATCATCGCGCGTGCGTCTTCTCTCACCCTTCGATCCATTGCTTCGGGATCGGGCTCGCGCAGAGCGCCTGTTCGGCTTTTACTACCGGATCGAGATCTTCATCCCCGAAGCCAAGCGGCGATACGGATATTACGTATTTCCCGTCTTGCAGGGCGACCGGATCATCGGACGGCTTGACGCCAAGCGCCTCGACGGCACGCTTGGCGTCCGCGCCTTCTGGCCAGAACCCGGCGTTCGCACGGGCAAGGATCGGGGCGTTGGCCTCGAGACCGAACTCAACCGGCTCAAGGCGCTGGCGGGGGTGGAGACGGTCGAACTCTCAAGCGGATGGCTGCGCGTCTGAAGGGTCGCGCAGGCCATCCCTCTTGCTGGGGCCAGGTGCGGTGCTTCCGGCAGAACCGGCTCATCGCCCCCGACATCCCATAGATCGGTCAGAGAGAGTCCGCAGTGCGCTCCATCCACTCCCGATGACGGCGCTCATCTGCAAGAGCCCGTTCGAAGAAGGCCCGCGACTTCTCGATTGCATCCTGGTGACTGGCTGCCCGTTCATAGGCGGCCACGGTATCGTCCTCGTTCGTCTTCATCGCCTTGAGGACCGCCGCATCGCCCATGAGGCCGGCCATCGCCACCTTCCCTGTCGTCAGCATCTGCTTCATGTCGCCTTCCGCCGGTGCTTCCGCGCCGGTTTCGGCAGCTATTTCCTGCAGCACGGACAGGTGCTGAAGGTGGTCCTCGCGGAACGCCTCGACCTGAGTGCTCAGCGCCTCGTGCGACAACCTTTCGATCGTGCTTTCATAGGCAGCGATTGCGTCGCGCTCCAGATAGATGAGGTTCGTGACGAGGTCCTGGATCGTGCTTTCAGTTCCTACGGTGGTTGCCATGTCGAGGGTCCTTTCGTTTCCAGTTCCGCTGTTGAAGTGCCGTGCGGCTGCGGCCGTTGTCAGACCCTAGAACAACCCCGCATCTCTCATGTTCCCCAGACGCGGGCTCTTTGCGCGGGCCAAGGACATAGAGCCGCCCTACGCCGAGATGCGTTTTCAGCGCACCTCACGCCGAGACATCGGACCAATTGTAACGGGAGTTCGCCGCTGCGAACGGTCAGGTGGAGTGAAGCCCAAAAGCGTCCAGGCCTATGGTCTCAAACCCACCTCTGAAATGAAGTGGTGCCGCTGAAGGGCAATGAAGCTATGCCCCATCTTGTGCAGGACTGTTCAACCTGATGGCCGCAATCCCTTCTTTCCAATGCTTTAGCCGTACATTTCTGTTCCATTCTGTTCAGTGATACCCTATATCTATGGGTGGATAGGCAGGGGGATGAGATGCGAGCCCTTCACAAGCTCAGCGCGGTCAAGGCCAGAACGGCTCCGCCAGGGAAGTACTCTGACGGCGGCGGGCTGTGGCTTCACAAGCGAAGCGACGGCGGCGCACAGTGGGTGCTGCGGGTCACCGTTCACGGCAACCGGCGCGAGATGGGCCTTGGACGGGCGAAGCTCGATGACAGCCGAAGCTCGGATGGTCTCACTCTCAAGGAAGCTCGCGAGGCAGCCGACAAGTGGCGTTCAGTCGCGCGGTCGGACAAGGACCCCATCAAAGAGCGGGAGCGGGAGCGCAGAGAGGCAGCGCGCGAGCGTCACACGCTGAACGTGGTCGCTGACGAAGCCTTCGAGGCGCGGAAGGCAGAACTCAAAGGAGACGGCAAGGCGGGCCGGTGGTTCACGCCGCTGGAGCTTCACGTCCTTCCCCGTCTCGGCAAGACGCCCATCGAAGACATCGACCAGAACGATATCAAGCTCACTCTCGCCCCCATCTGGCATGAAAAGGCCGATACAGCCCGAAAGGCCATGAACCGGCTGGGCATCGTCATGCGTCACGCTGCGGCAATGGGGCTTGATGTGGACCTGCAGGCGACTGAGAAGGCCAAGGCGCTGTTAGGCAAGTCGCGACATGTTGCGAAAAACGTGCCTGCCCTTCCTTGGCAAGAGGTGCCCAACTTCTACAAGAGCTTGTCTGAAGCCACCCTCACGCAGTTGGCCTTGAAGCTTCTGATCCTCACCGGCCTGCGCTCAATGCCGATCCGGCACGCGCGCCTCGATCAGATTGACGGCGAAGTGTGGACGGTCCCCGCCGAGTACATGAAGGGGCTGAAGGGGAAGGCGCAGGACTTTCGTGTACCGCTGTCCAAGGAGGCTTTGGCGGTCATGGAGCAGGCCAGGCCTTTCGCGCGGGATGGCTGGCTGTTCCCCAACGTCCGCAAAGGTGTCCTGTCTGACGCCACGATGAGCCGATACATGGAGCGGCTGGAGATGGACGCCCGGCCTCACGGCTTCCGGTCGAGTTTCCGAACGTGGTGTGCTGAGGCGACCGACGTTCCAAGAGAAGTTGCAGAGGCCGCCTTGGCCCACGCGACAGGATCAGCGGTTGAGCGCGCCTATCGTCGGACAGACTTCCTGGAACAGCGGCGCGCGCTAATGGAGCGCTGGGCCGATCACGTCACAGGCGGGTCGGGCAAGGTCGTGAGGATGGTCGGATGAGGCCTAGATTTCCAACCTGCCAAGAGGTGGAAGCGTTCTTGGTGAGTGAGTTCAAGGACCATCCCGCCGAGGACGTCTTGAACGCCTTTTCGTGGGCGTTCTTCGATGGGAACTACGAGCCAACTGACTCCAAAAAGGTCTGGGCGCGAAAACTCATGGCTGATCAGAAGGACAGTGGAGAGAGCGAAGATATCCTCTTGGCGCGGGTTTGGCATACTTGCTTCCCAAAAACCGGCGGCCGCGATCCCGCCGACTATTTCTTGGCCGATTGGGTCAGAATGGGCTTTGAGGAATTGAGTGTCCCAGTCACCTACGCCCTGTCGGGTCTTGAGCCAGGTCAGCCTTCAACGAAATTCGGAAAGGTGGTTCAGGCTGCATTTGCCTATCGCCGCGTCGCGGCCGACTGGAGAAGACCCACCGAACGCGCGGCGAAACCCGGTGAAATCGAACTCTGACCGAGTTGGCATTTAGACCCGAGATTTTCCCGGGCGTACATTCGAACCCATCGGGACATCTGATGCCGCTCCCGTCCCGACAGCGGCGACGATAGGTTCGAAATGAAGTATCTCAGCTTTCCTGAACTGCGTGCCAAACTCGGCGGGCGTGGTCGCACGACCGTATATTTGGACGTCGCGGCTGGACGACTCCCTGCACCCATCAAGCTCGGCGGACGCCTCTACTGGATTGAAAGCGAAGTCGATGACGCGCTTTCGCTTCACCGTGAAGCGGCCTGAAAAAAACAACCCCCACCAATCCAAAAGACCGGCAGGGGCGTTGTTCTTTTCTCAGCAAGACAAGAATACCGCACCACAGCCGGTCCCGCAACAAGGACCGACAATGAACGAGCAGAAATCATCCCCCGCGAACGCCCAGCGCATCTGGCGTGTGGCTGACCTTCCCAAGGAGCGTTCGCCCGCGACCTATGTTGTTTGCAACGAAGGCCAGGAGCCCTCGCGCGTGACGTTACAGAAGCGCCTGAGGCAGGTTCTCGACCTTCTCCGGGCGGGACCAGTCTACTGCGCCTCTCCTGTCCGACTTTCAGACATCGTTCACATCCTGAAGCGCGACCAAGCCATCAAGGTCGAGACCACGATGTACCCCGGCGACCCTGACACGGGCGCAAGCAGCTATGGCGTCTACTCGCTTCTCAGCACGGTCGATCCCGAGCCGCTGGAGGTCGCAGCATGAATATGCACGTGAGCCCTCCCACGCGTCAGGCTTTCAGCAGGCACATCAAGCCTACTCACATGCGGACCGCTCGCATGGTCGGCTACAGCCTCACCACGCTGGACGAGCAAGCCATGTGGGAACTGGCCGCAGTCCTGCGTGTCAGGCTTGCTGATGCCGAGCGTCGCTTCCTGGCGGCAAGCACCTTCCTTGCTCTCGACAGGGAGGGTCAGGACGCCGTGCTGGACTTCGCGGAAGGCAGGTGTCCATGACCGAAGCTCTCTCTTCAGAGGCCTTTCGCCAGGTGGCCGAAGAGTATCGGCAGAGCCGTGACCGCGACTTCATCCGCTCAATCCCAATTCTTCAGGGGCGGGCCGCTTCTCTCCACGCGGCCATCAAGTCGGCACATCTGATCCAGCCTCACATCGACAGCCGGTATCTCGTGAAGGGCTGGCTCGACAGGGGCAGTTGCTCAGTGGTCTATGGCGAAAGCAACGTGGGCAAGACGTTCTTCGCCCTCGACCTCGCCTTGCACATCGCAGCCGGTGAAGACTGGCACGGGCACAGGGTCTCGCAGGCTGCTGTCCTCTACATCGCTGCAGAAGGCGGGCGAGGCCTTTCCAATCGTATCGAGGCCCTGCGCATCGACCGTGACGACCTTTTGGAACGGGCGGACCTGAGCATCCTGTCCATGACCATCGACATGTTCGGAAACGGGGACGGGAAGGCGCTTACCGACGCTGCTGATGCCCTTCCTGCTGTTCCCGGCCTGGTCATCGTCGACACGCTCTCGAGGGTCATGGGGAGCGGCGACGAGAACGTTGCCAGGGACATGGGCCAGGTCATCCGCAATATCGACTTCATGCGCTCTCGTCTCGGGTGTCACGTCATGCTGATCCACCACAGCGGCAAGGACAGCAGCAAGGGCGCCAGGGGTAGCAGTTCGCTTCGAGCGGCGGTGGACACCGAGATTGAACTGACCCGCACGGAAGGCGTGGTCGTGGCTGAAACACGGAAGCAGCGGGACATGCAGAGCGGTCGGACATTCGCCTACACCCTGACCGACGTGGCCATAGGAACCGACAGCGACGGGGAAGAGGTCACATCAGCGGTTGTCACCCCGTCCTCCATGCCTCAGGCCACGAAGCCCATGTCGCAGAACGAGCGCATCTTGTGGGAGGCCCTGCAGGAGTTCGTGGCGGATCACGGTCGTCCGAATCCCGCGGGAACCGGATGGCCCGAGCCCGGACGTTTCCGGGTTGTTGAAGCCGAGGCTTTCCGAGCGTTTGCAACGGGACGGTACGCAGACAGCAACCCGAGACAGAGCTTCAGACGGGCACTCAACTCGCTTCAGAAGGGCAACCGAATTGGGGTGAACGACGCTCATATCTGGCCAATTGGAGAGGTGGAACATGCGTAACATCGGCGGAACATTCTCCATGTTCCATTCCCGGTGCACGCCGGGTGGTGAGGGTGGAACAAACGGAACACACCCCTATAGGGGTGTTCCGGTGTTCCGCCCCCTCCTGAAGCACTCCCTCACGACTCCTGCGAACCCTGCGGCGCGCTCTTGGCAGACTGACGGCTGTCTAGTCTCCTATCTTCACGAGGCAGGGCAATGACCCGTAAGAACGGACAATCTACGGGACGAAACCCGGACGGGACGTTCTCGCGCGGCAACTCGGGACGCCCAAAGGGATCGAGGCACAAGACGACGCTCGCAGTGGAAGCTCTTCTGGATGGTCAGGCCGAAGCGTTGACACAAAAGGCGGTCGACCTAGCACTGGAAGGCGACGCCACCGCGTTGCGACTCTGCCTCGAACGAATTACGCCTCCCCGGCGTCATGCACTCGTAGCTTTCGCCCTTCCAGCGATGACCACGGCACAGGACGCGGCCAAGGCGGCTGCGGCGGTGCTGGCATCGGTGGCTGATGGCGACCTCACCCCGGCAGAGGGCGCGCATGTCATGGCACTGGTCGAGACCTACCGTCGCACCTTGGAAACCACGGAACTGGAAGCGCGGATGAGCGCACTAGAAGGAAGCATGATGAAATGACTATCAAGACCCGCCTCAACGCGATGGAGCGGGCCTCAGGAGGCACCGAACCGTTGATCGTGTTCTTTACCACCATCTACGAGAATGAGGACGGAAGCGACGGGCCCACCTCCACACGTGCAACCATCGTGACCGGACCCGCCAGGGGTGTTTTCATGGGGCGAGCCGACGATGAGAGCGAAGACCAGTTCAGAATTCGCGTCAGTGCTGTCGCCGACGGCACTATACCCCGCCCTTCCAGCATTATTGCCTAGATGCTGTCGAATTGCAGGCTCGCCCAGCCATTGGTTGACAGATTCGGCACATTCGAAGACTGTGGAGTCATTCTGAATACATAGGGAAAAAACGGAGGACTTATGAGGAATTATTTATTGCTGGTGTGCTGTGGTTTGCTTACAGCAGCTTGCGGAGGAGGCTCGGGCGTGGGCAGCCCGGGCGGAACTATACCCTTCACGTCTTGGGATAACGTGCCCGAGAACGGTACCGTCCGCCTTCAGGGTGCTGCTAAATCAGCAGCTTACTCCTACGACTTGATTACGGACAATGTGGATGTTGGCCCCATTGTTTCGGATGACAATGCGTACTTGGATATTACCTTCAAGAATGGAGAAGCAACGCGGGTTGTAATCGGTAATACCGGCGCGCCTATTGACGTTAATGAAGCGGACGGAGCCGTATACCAAGACTTTGGAATAGTAATTGCTGGACAGACTGCTGACGGGGAGGACACCCTTGTCGCAGCCGATGAACTGGACCTAGGCTACCAATATCAAAACTTTGGGGTTTGGGTGATTGGCTACAATACTGGCGCCGGCACAGTTGGCACCGGGTCGTTTGGTCTTTCAACTGCCGCAGCCGACCTTCCTACGAGTAGCATTCCCGCTACCTACATCGGCTATTCAGCAGGTTTGGTAACTGACGGCACAGGTTATTTTGGGACTACTGCAGATGCCCAGATTGTCGCGGACTTCGCAGCTTCTGGAGTCACAGTTAGCACATCGAATACCCGGCTTGTCGATATTGATACACTACTCGATGCCGGTCCTGCCGGCGAATTGGACTACAGCGGAACTGGAACCATCTCTGAAAGCACCTTTGATGCGAGCATGATCAGCGCTCTCACAACTGGAACCGCAGAGGGGCAATTCTACGGACCGAACGCAGAGGAGGTCGGGGGCACGTTCACCTCAAGCGGAAACGGAATTATTCACGTCGGATCGTTCGGCGCGAACTAGTATGTTTTCTCAGGCGGCCGTCATCTAGGCGGCCGCTTTTTCGTGTGCGTCGAATCTCTTGCCATTCGCGCTATGGGTGGCCTGCCCCTTGAAAAGTGGTCCTGCCTGATATGGGCTTTCGAGCCGGACAGGACGAAGGAATGTTCCCTGACAGTCGCGCGGCTCTCTAAAGAGCCTTGGCGCTTAATCCTCGCTTTCACTCCTTCGGCGCCCTTCGGTCGGCACTGTAAGCCTCCACACCGCAGCTCTTGCAACGCTAACGCGAAAAGCCTGACCAAGGTCTGGAACGGTCCAGCTTCCATCGGCTCGGCGCTCGGGCATTTCTTCTCTTGCGTCGAAGGAGTGGCCAGACCATCAAGAACAGAAGAAGAACAAGCACCGTTGCCTGCAGCCAGGTCGTATCTCCGGCGAGGCTGGGTGCCTGTTCGAACTTCATGCACCAACTCATGCCGAGCGCAGTGCTTGGCTGTCAAACCGAGAAAGCAGGCTCATGCCCGACCGCAGAGGACGCAAAGGCTCTATTAGAGACCACATCCCCGCAGAGGGTCGCCGTGAGTGGGCGCTGGGCATCTGGCGTGACCGCGAAGAGCTCGGGTCGACGTTCGAAGGGATGGGCTTGTTGAGAGAGGCGGGGAGGATACTCGAACTGCCAGAAGAGACTGTGGACGGGGCAATCAATCCTCCGAGAAAGTGAACGCAGAGCACCGAACCGAAGCCGAGGGTTTTTCGTGGAGGGGGTGCCGGATGACATTCACGACGGAGCTAACGCGCGCGGTGCCGTCCGGCGATGAGGGGGGTCAAGGCCCTCACAGCGCACTTAGTGCCGTCTACGAAACTGTCCCCCAGGTAGGCGGGAAGCCACTCAATCGCTTCTTAAATCCATCATGGAGGGAGGTTCGTCCGGGCGACTCGAAAACCATACCGGTTGTACCGTGAAACTCGAGCCGCCCGGCCAGACAGGGATGTCTTGACTTTCGAATTAGACTGCTCGGTCAGGGATACAAATTGGCGGGCGGAAACGAGCCGAAAAACGTTCTGGTAAGAAGCAAGAATCCGCGCTCGTGGTTCAGAGGTCACCCACGATGTAGGCAACGGCAAAGCCGATGGTGATGACCACCAGGACAGCGGAGAAGCGATTTGTACCCGGCTCCCGAAATGGCGGGTCGTCCGCTTCTGCCTTGTTCTCTTGCCTGGGCGCTTCCGGGTAGTCGAGGGGCGAGTGAAATGGGTCCTTCAAGGTCTCGTTCCTTCTGCCTTGCTGAAGCCTGAATACCCCGGGAGGCGGCGGGGCACCACCTTTCACAGGATCGTTCTACAGCGCAAATGGCCAAAGACTGGACCAATACACTGCAGCGCCTATCCTAAGAGGCATGGTCTCTGCCGAGGGAGCAAACCATGCCGAGAACCCGACTGTTAAAGGGTATCAACGTCGTGTCGATATCGGTGCCTGATCTTGACGCGGCCAGGGAGTTCTATTCCGAGGTCCTTGGACTAGGCGAGCCGCTGTACGACCTACCGGACGCAGGCTGGATTGAGTTCGGCCTCGCGAGCGGGCAGGGCAACATATCGGTCACGGCGGCTGAGCCTGGGTGGCGGCCCATAACAGGCGTTACAGTGGTTTTCGACGTCGAAGATTGCCACGATGCCGTTCAGGCACTGCGCAGCCGAAATGTCGAGTGCGACGACCCTAAAGTGTTTCCCGGATATGTGACCTTCGCCAACTTCTATGACCCTTTCGGAAACCGCCTGCAGATGTGCAGCCCAGCGCCTGATTAGTGGCTTGCACTCGATTGGGCATTCGCGAGTCTAGTTGCACCAGAACTCCCGTCCGTCCGGCCAGCGCCTCGCCAGACCTTCAGCCATGAGAATGGCACCTACATCCCGGCCATCGACGTGAACGATAGCCAGGGTGCGCCCATAGCGGTCTTTGCCCGTTCTGCGCATCGAGACGTTGCCCTGATTAAGCAATTGCATGAGCCGATCCGCCGCCGTTCGGCCGAGCTCGACCTCCCGCTGTCCTCCGCAAATGTTGGTCGTGGTCTCGGGGGTGTCGTAGCCCTGAACGCGTATTTTCTCGCCATTGAGCCAGAAGGTATCTCCATCCACCACGCAGGTTACGCTCGGACCTGAGCCACACAGGCCGATTGCGTGGGCCGAATTGGCCAGAAGGAAGAGAG
This sequence comes from Silicimonas algicola, assembly GCF_003970735.1. Taxonomy (GTDB): domain Bacteria; phylum Pseudomonadota; class Alphaproteobacteria; order Rhodobacterales; family Rhodobacteraceae; genus Silicimonas; species Silicimonas algicola. Next base: position 4,326,027 of record NZ_CP034588.1, on the reverse strand, counting down.
TAGCTGCCAGCAAGAAGGATTTCATTCCTCAGCACCTTTCAGCGCAACGCCGGGGCCTACAGCAACTTGGCCGCCTTCAAGAAACTGGACGCCCTTCGCTTCGAGGTAGAGGCGGACATGTTGGGCTGTCGATGCTTTGCTTAGTCCCTGATCGATTTTATTCAGCGTGTTGCGGTGCAGGCCCGTGCCCTCGGCCACATCCGGATTGCTAAGACCCAACGCCGCCTTGGCCATCTTGAACTGCTCAGGTGTCATGCTTCGCCTTTTGTGCTATCAGCATTTTTATAGGGTTGACAGCATATGCTGTTGGACCCATATTGATGCTAACAGCACAGGGGAGCCAATGCAATGACCATCACCACCCAAGACCGCAGCGACTTAATGCAACTGGCTTGGAAGATTGTGCGGGGCAGCACCTACCAGGTTCGTTGGGAAGGTCTCCGGTCAGTTCTGGCCGATGCTCTCCGTCGCGCTTGGTCCACCATCAAAGCCAGGGTTGCCTACCGTGCCCGCATCATGGCCGAGGCGCATCGCCCGTCCGAGGAAATCCGGTCCGAGCTTCGCAACTTCGAGAACTGCGACCGCCTGACTGCCGCCGACCATCAGCGCATGGATGCCCTCAGGGAGGCACTGCACTCCGCTCAGGAGCGCGAGGCCGTCGAGGCTATGGAAGCCAAGCGCGACCTCATCACGGCCGCCGCTGGCCGCTTCTGCAACGTCACCTTCACCAAGAAGGACGGCACCGAGCGCTCCATGCTCGTACAGCCCGCCTCGCTGCCCCTTCACGTCAAGGGAGAGGAGGCCACGGAAACCGGTCGCAGGGCCGCTCAGACGCGCAAGGAGCGTCATCCCCACCTGTTCCCGGTCTGGGATGCCGAGAAGCGCGCCATCCGCTCTGTGAACCTCGCCACGGTCACGCGCATCGCGACCGGCGGGACCGTCCACACCTACGCCTGACCCAAAACCGAGCGCTGCTCTTGCAGCCTCATTCTGAGAGGAGAGACAAGATGAACACCCCCAGCCCCGTCACCGATTGGGAGAACCGCAGCGTCAAGGGAGACGCCTTGGCAGCCCCTGCCGTCTTCGCGGGTCACGCTGAGAAGGTGAAGGAACTGAGAGCCAGAAACGAGGCATGGTGGGCGAGCCTGCCCACTGAACCCACGGACGCCCTGAAAGCCATCAAGGACACGCTGCACCCCGACTACGACGAGTATCCTGCAGGCTTCGAGACCCTGCTTCATCTCTCGGAACTGATGACCCTCGCCACGGCAGCCTACGATGCCGACAAGGGCAGCCGCACTCATGACGCGCTGCGGTGGGCTTCCGAGCACCTGGCGTCCTCCGCGCGGCAGACCGCCGCCGAACTCCGAAAGATGTCGGACGTGGCGTCCAAGTCTCTTGGGCAGGTCTAACGCACTCAACAAGCATGGAGTACCCAGAATGACCAACTTGAGTGACCGCACCTTCCGCAACCCTTCCTTCATCCCTCTCGGCAGCAAAGATGCCGGTAGCGTCAGGGACCATCTCTATGAGGTGGAGGCCCTGCTGCGCACCGCCCTCTGCGCGTTCCAGAACGACACCACCGGCGCTCCGATGTCCGCCCGGGGCATCGACAGCACCCTGGAAGTCGCCCTGCACCTTCTCGGCGACCTCGGGCCCGAAATCGAGGATCTGCAACTCAAGGCAAGCGCGACCGAAGCCCACTGACCCATCGGGAAGAAATTGACCCTGCTCGACGCACGAGACTACTATGCGAAACGGTCTGGTCGGACTGCTCTAGGGGAGCGTCCGGCCACTTCCTTTCGACCGGACCTCTGTTGCAAAGTTGCTTCTTCAGGGCGGCTCGGAGTTGCTATTGACCCTGCAGAGGTTGCCCCACCGCAGAGACGGGGGCCATCAAGTGGAGGAAGTGAGGCTGCGAAGCCGAGGGCACTTTCGAAAGGGCGTCCCCTGTCCATGGCTCTTCGTGTTCCCCAATTGAGGCGCGGACTAAGTCCGCAGCAGAAAGCCATTCTTGAGGTTCTGTCAGGGTATCCACGGCAACCTGAAGTGGACGAAGAAGGCTGCGCCTTTTACGGACATCTGGCGCGAACCGGGGACATTCTCGACGCGTTCTGCGATGAGCGGACGCCATCTCGATACGCCAGTATCTCGCGAGCCTTGGCCCGTTTGGCTGATCGGACTTATGTCACCGTGTACCGAAGCGCAGGCGGCAACACGAGAAGCGGGTTTCGCTACGCCTTGCGTGAGGTGAGTAGCGGTGGAGCGTCTCCAGATGAACTGGGGAGGATCAAATACAAACGTTCCGTCTCGGCGGTGCTTCAGGACGCGCGGGAGACAGCGAGTGTCGAGATGCGTTGCCGTCACCATCTTCAAAGGCACGGCGTGCGCTTGAGACATCGTAACGGGGTATGGCACGCGGTATGTCCAATCGAGAAGAAACCCGTGTATCAGACGCGCGACCTGGAGATTTTGTACGCGTGGGCCCTCGTTTGTTATTCCTGATCGGGGCGATGACAGGCGGCGGGAACAGGCTCAACGGCGACGGCACCGGCTTCAAGGGGTTCGATATCAGGAGCTTTCCGGGCGAACCGAAACTTGTCGTGGCGCGAGGATGATGAGGGCTCACAGCGGAGGCACCTGAGGGCAACCCGCTGGCTTAATGGGTGATACGTCATCCAACGCCACGTGAATTTTAACGCCATCAGGTCAAAAAGTTGTGGAATTGCCCGGAATCGCGTTGTGCCCCATCTTGGCTTTGTCGGACCGAGTTCGATTGTGTGTGTGTGCGTTAACGAGTGAAACTGGCGGGGCCAGGGGAGCGTCACCCCTGGCCCGCACAGCTTCTTAGAACAGTTGGTTGAGTATGTTCCCTGGATACTTTCGTTCGGCTGCTGCGTGGCGGCTGGCTCAGTTCGGTGATGCGGCGACCTCCGCCACTCTCACTTCCGCTGTGGGAAAACTGTCTGCCGCTTCTCTCGCCATCCTGGAAGAGGAACTGGAGTTCTTCACCGAAACCGGTTTCGTAGGGCCTCAGATTTCAGAGTTGCTAGCCACTTCCATGCGGCGCTCCGGCATCCCTATGGCAGCCGCGGCATAGGCGCCACTACTGCTCAGGCAAGTGGGAACCGGGCGCCGACCGCAATGCCGACGCCTCGGTCCATTCTTACTGCTCTGCTATGAACACCGAGTTGACTTCGAAAGTGCCCAGCCCAGCAACAGTCGCGTCGGTTATGCCGAAACCGGCCAAAGCCTGAGCACCAGTGCCAAGGAAACCTCCGGCAACTATGCCGTCGTACATCACCGGGATACCGTCTTCAGTGAGAGTGCCCGAAACATCTGCGATAAACTCACTCCCCGAGATGATGCCATTGGTTATCGCTAAGGAACCCGAAATCGGGTAGCTGTTGCCGGGAACCCGGAAATTGTTCGTGACGCCGCCCATACTGCTTGTCGAGAAATTGGCCGTGACTTCGACGTTGGAAAGGCTGTCGGGGTCAGCGACGATATCCTCGGGGTTCGTGTAGAAAGAGCTATGGGCAGCGATCCCTCGGTAGTTGGCTGTCCCACTCGCAGGCATCGTTTCGGTGAGGCTTGTCTCCCAATACTCAGCGATGAGACCATTGCCTCGTGAGGCAAGCTGATCAAAGGTTTCCGCTCCGCCTCCACCACTTCCGCCGCCGCATGCGGCAAGTGAAATGACGAGACCTATTGCGCCAAAATTTCTCAGTTTCACGTGATTCTCCAAATGAGTAGTGGGAGCAGCCTACATCACGACTGCACTTTAAGAAGGCGGCGATTGTCCTAATACTCGGGATTTATCCGCACAGACCGGTCCGACTTCCGCGTTATTCACACCAGAACTTCCGACCGTCCGGCACCCTGCGTGCCAGACCTGCCGCGACCATGATTTCTCCGACGTCCCTGCCGCTGATGTAAAGCTTTGCAAGGGTTCTCCCTTCCTCGTCCTCACCAACCCTGTGCATGAAGAGCCCTCCGCTGTTCAGTATTCTCAGCAATCGGTTGGCAGCCTTCTTCCCGAGCGCTGCTTCTTTGTTACCGCCACAGAGGTCACCTTCGAGTCGGGGAACGTCGTAGCCCTGGAACCGGAAAAGCTCACCCTGGAGCCAGACGGTGGCTCCGTCGACGACGCAGGTCACATTTCGACGCGGTTCGCAGTGCTCGATTGCAGATGCAGGCGAAGCGGACAGCGCAGCCGCGAACGCGAGAAGAGAAGCCTTCGGTAGCATGACCATGACACCTCAGAGGCTGAGATGATGTCGTCCTCACGAAGGAGATAGGTTCGCTTTTGGTTTCGTCGACTATTCCGCCTGGAAGTCAGGCCCACGCGCTTTCTCGACGGTCCTGGCCTTGTTGAGTCTTATCACGAAGCGAGCCCCACCCTCGGAGACGTTCTCCAGGGCAACCTCGCCCCCGGCATTGCGCGCCATACCAGCCACTTGTGCCAACCCCAAACCTGTACCTTGCGGCTTGTCCGTAATGAAAGGCTGGAAAAGAGTTCGCTGCAGCTTTGCCGAGACGCCAGGGCCGTTGTCGGACACGACAATCTCGGCACGGTCACCGACCGACGAAACTTCTATGGAAATTCGCCCTTGTCCTTCCAATGCTTCCCGGGCGTTAACCACAAGGTTGAGAAGTGCAAGCTCAAGCTGATCTCTGTTGGCGACCACGGCCAGGTGGCTTTCCATCTCACCAATCGACAGGGCGACGCCGTCACCAGCAGCCTGCTCGAGAAGGTACCGAAGACCGTCCAGCATCTCGCTGACATCGACCGATTCAAGTTCGGTGTCCTTTCCGTGAGACAGGCTCAGAAGCTGGTTGGCAAGGCGCGTTGCCTTCGACACCGATTCCTCGATCAGCGCGACATACGACTTGATTTCGTCGTTCCTCGTCTTGCGCTTGATAAGGTTCAGGCCCGACTGAAGCGAAGAAATCACGTTGCGGAAGTCGTGGACGAGGGTCGCTGTAAATTGCGCGACCGCCTCTGAACGCTGGAGGTTCAGAAGATGCTCTTCGTTCTTCCGCCTTCGGACAACTTCGCGTGCCGCCAATACGAACAGCCCAAGACCTGCCAGGATTGCAGCCAACAGGCCAAAGGTGATGACCGCAGCGGCCCTCTGCAAAGGACGGTCCAGCAGCGCACTGCTGATCGCGATGTGGCTGGACCATCCGGCAAGCTCCGACGTCGCGTAGGCGGTGTAGTTTGTTAGCCCCTCGTAGGTGGTCCCCGCATAGATACCGCGGCCACCCTTTGCGACCGCATCAAGCACGTAGGATGTTCCGGGCGTTCCGACTCGGTTCGAGTAGTCGATGGAGCGAGCGATGAACTCACCCTCCCGGTCCACGATTGCTGCTACCGCTCCTTGCGGTACCCACTTCATGAGCATTTCTTGATAGACCAGCGGAGAGATGAAGACAGTGAGCAGGTGCTGGCCGTCGCCGGGCACTTCCGATGTGACGGTGACGCAAGGGCAATGGTGACCCTCACGTTCAATGCCCCCATACGCCCAGCCCTCGTCGCCTACCTCGATAGTCCAGGACTCCTGCGGGGAATACTCGATGGTGTCAGTCGTCGCGAAGTAAAGGCTCATTCCCGTGGAGCGCTCCGTCAGAAGAAGCGCCTGCCAACCCGGAACCAGTTCTACCGCTTCTCGCGCACGACGGGCGCCAGATGCGAGGTCAGCGCTCCTAAACGTTTGTGATTGAACGAGGAGCCGCAGCGCGGCCAAGTCACTAGCGGCCCGTGCATCGGACAAAAGCACGAGTGTGTCGGCCGCCCGTACAGCGCGCTGGCGTGCGTCGCCAGCCTGATCATTCATCTGGGAATAGAGCAGCATGAAAACGACGGCAAGTGCGGGGAGCAGAAGACCAACCCCCAGCAGCAAATAGACCGAAAAGGCGCCGTCCAGTCTCCCACGTCTGAGCTTCGCCACGCAGTTCGCCTCGCCGTTAAAGTCTGGTCCGGAGGGTCCGCTGTATGAACTAGAAGGCTCCGCGAGACAGTTGACAAATCGACGCGCCGGTCAACAAGCAACCGTGTAATCCGCATTGGCGGTTGAACGATACTTTTGAAGTAGCTCCCAGCGTCCTTGGCTAGCGACGCAAAACCTCCCAAGGTTTCTTCCGGCAGACCCGCCCTATCGCGGCAGCCCCCGCTCGCTGCCCGGTCATTCATGATCATCTGAGGGGAGATGTGGCCAGTTCGCGGACCGTTAGAGTGGACAGGTAGGTGGATACAAAAGATAGGAAAACGCCTATCCCATTGTTTTCACTCATACTTCTGTGGTGTATTGGTGCCGCTGAAGGGACTCGAACCCCCGACCCCATCATTACGAATGACGTGCTCTACCAGCTGAGCTACAGCGGCGTTCCGGCGGGCCTGATAGCAGGGTTTCCCGCGGGCGGGTAGACCTATTTTGCGTCTTTTACGCGCTCGTCTCCATCGTCGACCGCGACGTAATCGGCTGGCGGCGCATCGGCGTTGACGGCAGACGGCGCGGGCTTCGTCACTACGTCTTCCACCTCCGTCTCATCCGTGTCGACGTCGTGGGCGTGTGTTTCCGCTACCTCGAGAAAGCTCTCCTTTGCCGGCGGCGAGATCTGTCCCACGATCAGCGGCAGCATCTCCGCCCCCGCGGGAAGCTGGACCGAGGTGTCGTCCGGACGGCGCCACGACAGCGTGTCAAATCCGCCGCAGCTATCGCAGACCGGCGCCCAGGACGCATGCGACTTGTGGCAGTTGTCGCAAACCCATTGCGGGCCGCGCGGAGCGGTCAGCGCCCGTGCGAGCCAGCCCTTCACCAGCGCGTCATCCGCGCCCGAGCCGCGCTCGATGGCGGCCATGATCGCCAACGTGCGCGACGTGGGATCGGTCTCGGCCAGATCGCCCAAGGCCGCGCGGGCGCCGGGGAAGTCCTCTGCCGCGAGGCACAGCTCAGCCTTCAGCATCCGCGTCTCGGGATGATCGGGTTCGATGGTCGTCAGAACGGTGAAACGCTGGACGCGCTGCTGAGGCGTTTCGCCCGGTTCGATCCGCGCAAAGGCGGCGGCCAGGTCGGGGTGCGGATGCACCGACCACGCCTTCTTCAGCACGCGGACGGCGTTCTTGGGTCTACCCTGCGCCACATAGCCGTCCGAGGCCATGACGGCCGCCGGAATCAGGTCGGGCGACAGCCGGTTCGCCTCGATGGCGGCCTCGCGCGCTTCGATTGGGCTGTCATGGTCGAGGATCTCTCTCGCCTCGCCAAGCGCCAGTACCGCGTCGCGCCGCTTGTGGACGTCGCGCGGGAGGTTGCCGTGCTTCAGCTTCGCGCCCAGCGTCCGGCGCGCGCCGGTCCAGTCGTGCGCCCCGGCCTGAAGCCTCAGCAGGACGTCCTGCGTCTCCTCATGCCGCGGCTTCAGCGCGAAGGCCTTCTCGGCCAGCTTCATCGCGGTCGCCGTGTCGCCGTCGGCCAGCTTCTGCTTCATCAGGCCGCGCACACCCACGAAGCGGGTGCGGTCCTCGGACAGAAGCTGCTTGTACGCCGCCTCGGCCCGGGCGCGGTCGCCCGCCTGCTCGGCCGCCTGCGCCGTCAGGAGCGTGGTCAGATCGGGTCGGCCCAGAAGACGCTCGGCCTTCTGCGCCTTGGTCAGGGCCAGGCGCGACTCGCCGGAAGCCAGCGCCATCATGCCGTCGGCCAGCGCGTCGAAGCCCTTGCGCTCGCGCCGCCGGTCGAAGTAGCGGTCGATCGCGGTCTTGTCGCCGCTCGCGAAGCGGATGAAGGCGACGAGGAGACCGACCACCTTCATCACGATCCAGAGCGCCAGCATCAGCACCAGAAGTGCCACAACCGATTCCAGCGGTCCGAGCGTGAATTCGGTGCCCGCCACCGACAGGCGCACCCCGCCGTCGGTCTGGAGCAGAACGCCCGCGCCCCAGGCCGCCGCAGCGACGAGGAGGAGGAAGAGGATGATCTTGAGAAGGGACCAAAGCATCGGCAGCACTCAATTCGTCATGGCGGAAAGGTCGTCAAGCGCGGCCAGCGCGCCGGTCCGTGCCCGCGCCTGCGTCAGCCAGTCGTTCATGGCCTCCTGCACTTCGGGGGGCAATGCGTCCAGCACGGTCAGCGTGTCTGCCAGCCGCCCTTCGTTCAGCGCCGCCTCGGCGCGGGACAGCACGGCATCGGGATCGTCGCCCTGCTTGGGGGCCAGCGACCTGGCGTTGGTCTGCCGCTTCAGGAACGCCACGAAACGGTCCCCGGCCGAGGCGTCCTGCGGCACGGTCTGCACCGCGGCCAGCGCGTCGCGCGCGGCCTCGGGAAAGGTCTGCTGCAACTGGGTCAGCGTCGGCACGCCCGTCTCGGCGGCACTGGTGAGTGGCTCGGGCGCGTCGGCGAATTGCGACAGCGCGTCGGCGAAAGGCGCACCGCCTTCGACGGCCGTCCGCAGTTGCGACAGTGCCGCCTGACGCTCGGCCCGGGCGGCGGCGTCGGCGGCGTCTGCCTCAATCTGCGAGGCGCGCGAGTTCGCCTCCTCGATGCGGGCCTCGGCGTCGGCGGCCAGCGCGTCCAGCTCGGCCCGGAAGTCGGCGAGTTGATCCTCTGCGGCACCCTCCAGCGCGCCGGGACCCGTGTTTTGGGCCACGGTTTCCTCCAGCGCGGCGAGCCGATTCTCCAGGCCTGCCAGCGCGTCTTCGAGAGAAGTCAGCCGTCCGTCCAACGCGTCCGTGCTATCGTCTCCGGCCGCCTCGATCAGCCGCGCCTCGATCTCGCCCACGCGCGCGTCGATGTCGGACAGGTCGGTAACCTGCGGCTCGGGCAGGGTGTCGACCCTCTCGCTGAGCGAGGCGAGGCCGCTTTCGTTCGCCTCGAGCCGCGCCGTCAGGTCTCCATCGACCAAGGGCTCGGCGGGCGGCAGGTAGCTCGCGACGCCATAGCCGATCGCCCCGGCCACAAGACCGCCCAGCACGAGCGGCACGAATCCGGGTCCGCGTTGAACCTGTACGGGTTGCGGCGGCGTGGACACGGCCAATGGCGTGGTCACAGGATCCGGTTCAGGCGGAACATCCTCGGACGTAGCTCCCGAAGCCACAGGATCGGCGTCGACGGTTTCGGAAGGCGCGACACTGTCGGAAGGCACCTCCTGGTCGGAAGGTGCCTCTTCCAGCGTCCTGTCCGGCTCCTCGTGCATCACGAACGGCGCGTCGCTCGGTCCCGATATTTCGACCGTCTCCGCAGGTTCGTCGGTGGAGGTTTCGGGTGTCGCAATAGCGTCGCCTTCGGTCACCTTCTCCGTCGCATCTTCGGTTCGAGGTGTCTTGGGACGTCTGGCCACGGCGCTCACCTTCCTTTTGCGCGGCAAGGCCCGCGCCGACATTCGCACTCCTTGATCTTAGTGCGCGGACCGTAGGGCAACAAGGCGACGGGTCACAATGCCTCGGTCACGGCCCGACAAAGCGCCTCTGCGGTCGGTGTCTCGGCGACGGTGACGCGCCCCGGTCCGGTCCAGGCGACGCGCGTGGCCTGGCTGATCGCGATGACGAAAAGCGGTGCCCCGATCGGCGTCGCGGACAGAAGCCCGGCAGAGCGCGGCGAGAACAGCGGCATCACGACAGGCGACTTCCCCTGTAACAGAGCCTTGGCCGCGCGCGACAGTGGCCGCGCCACCTGGTCATAGACCACCGCCTCCTCCACCGTCAGACCCTTTGCCGCAGCGCGTCCCGCCAGATCCCCGCGTGTGTGGGCACCTCGGGCATGGACCGCCGGTCCGTCGACGCCGTCGATGTTCTCGAGAAACGCATCGACGTCTGGCCCTAGGCAGCGCGCATCGGCACCCTGATCCCGCGCCAGCGCCGCCGTCCGCTCTCCCACGGTGACAACCGCTCTCCCCGCCAGGGCACGGCCAAGCCGCCGCACCGCGTTTCCGGATGTCACGATCACCGTCCGGAAGAGCGTCAGGTCGGGAACCTCGCCCAGGTCCACGATCTCCAGGACCGGGGACACGACGCAAGGCAATAGCCGCCCGGCCAACGCCTCGCACAGGGCCAGGAATTCCTGGGACTGCGCCTCGGGCCGCGTCAGAAGAAGCGTCGCCTCGCCGGCAGGCGTCTCGGGGGCCTCGCTTGTCTGGGGCATGGGCGGATGCTACCTGCGCTGTCATGGTCGGGCGAAGCGCATCATGACGAGTCTGGTCCTCGGGATCGAGTCGAGTTGCGACGACACCGCCGCGGCCGTCGTCGCATCGGATCGCCGCATCCTGTCCTCGGTCGTCGCCGACCAGTCGCGGCTGCACGCAGCCTTCGGCGGCGTCGTCCCCGAGATCGCCGCCCGCGCCCACACTGAAAAGCTCGACCACGCCGTCGAGGCCGCTCTCGCCGAGGCCGGCGTCGCCCTCGCCGAGATCGATGCCATCGCCGTCACCGCCGGCCCGGGCCTGATCGGCGGCGTCCTGTCGGGCGTCATGCTGGCGCGCGGCCTCGCCACCGGGACCGGCGTGCCCCTCGTCGGCGTCAATCACCTCGCCGGGCACGCCCTCACCCCGCGCCTGACCGACGACCTGGCCTTTCCTTACCTCATGCTTCTCGTCTCGGGCGGGCACTGCCAGTTCCTGATCGTCAACGGCCCCGACGACTTCGCCCGTCTCGGCGGCACCATCGACGACGCCCCGGGCGAGGCGTTCGACAAGACCGCCCGCGCCCTCGGCCTGCCGCAGCCCGGCGGTCCCCATGTCGAACGCGAAGCCGCGCAAGGCGATCCGAAGCGCTTCGACTTCCCCCGCCCCCTCCTGGGCCGTCCCGGCTGCGACATGAGCTTTTCGGGCCTCAAGACCGCGCTGATGCGCGAACGCGACCGCATCGTCGCCGAAAAGTCCGGCCTCACCCGCCAGGACCGCGCCGACCTCTGCGCCGGCTTTCAGGCCGCCGTGGCCGAGGTTCTGGCGCAGAAGGCTGCGCGCGCCATCGACGCCTATCTCGCCACGTCTCCCTCTGCGCCTGCCATCGCCGTCGCGGGCGGCGTCGCCGCGAACGGGGCCATTCGCGCCGCTTTAGAGACTGTTTCCCGCGACAAGGGCGTCGCCTTCACCGCACCTCCCCTGCCGCTCTGCACCGACAACGCCGCCATGATCGCCTGGGCCGGGATCGAGCTTCTCGCCATCGGGCATCCGGGCATGGACCCCCTCGTCGCCCGCCCGCGTTGGCCGCTTGACGACAGCCGCCCCGCCATTCTGGGCAGCGGCAAGAAGGGGGCAAAGGCATGAGCATCGCGATCCTCGGCGGCGGCGCTTTCGGAACGGCCCTCGCCCTGACCCTGTCCGCAGACGGCACGCCGGTCACCCTGTGGATTCGCGACGCGGAGGAGGCCGGCGCCATGACAGCCTCGCGCCGGACCGGCCGTCGCCTACCCGGCCTCGACCTGCCCCCGTCCCTCGCCGTCACCTCTGACATGCCCGACGCCGAGCTCACGCTCCTCACCGTCCCCGCCCAGACCGTCCGCGCCTTCCTCGAGCGCCACGCGCACACCCTTGCCTCGCGCAGCCTCGTCACCTGCGCCAAGGGGATCGAGCGTCGCACGGGCCTCGGCCCCGTCTCGGTCGTCACCGACACCCTGCCCGGCACGCGCGCCGGCATCCTCACCGGCCCCAGCTTCGCCGTCGACATCGCGCGCGGGCTGCCGACCGCCCTCGTGCTCGCCATGCCGGACGTGACCGAGGACGAACAGGCGGCGCTGTCGCGTCCCGCCCTGCGCGTCTACCGCACCGACGACGTGGCCGGCGCCGAACTTGGCGGCGCACTGAAGAACGTCATCGCGCTCGCGGCCGGCATGGCCATCGGCGCCGGCCTGGGCGACAGCGCCCGCGCCGCGCTAATCGCGCGCGGTTTCGCCGAAATGACGCGGTTCACGGTGCGCGGCGGCGGGCGTCCCGAAACCCTCGCCGGCCTCTCCGGCCTTGGCGACCTGGTCCTCACCGCCACCTCCGACAAGTCCCGCAACTTCGCCGCCGGCTGCGCGCTGGGGCGTGGAGAAACGCTGGATTCGTCCGTCACCGTCGAAGGCGTCGCGACCGCGCAGGCACTGGCCGAGACCTCGACGCCCGACGACATGCCGATCACCCATGCCGTCGCCGCCGTGACGCGCGGCGACATGGGCGTCATAGATGCGACCGACGCGCTTCTCGCGCGTCCCATGCGAAAGGAATGACCGCAGTGGCCTACTGGCTGTTCAAGACCGAACCCTCGACCTGGGGCTGGGAAGACCAGGTCGGAAAAGGCGATATCGGCCAGGAGTGGGACGGCGTCCGCAACTACCAGGCCCGCAACAACATGCGCGCCATGAAGACCGGCGACCTTGGCTTCTTCTACCACTCGCAGACCGAGAAGGCCGTCGTCGGCATCGTGCGCGTGACGGCGGAATCGCATCCGGACAGCACCACGGACGACGACAGGTGGGATTGCGTCGACGTGGTTGCGGTGCGCCCTGTACGTTCCCCGGTCACGCTCGACGACGTCAAAGCCGAGCCTCGGCTGAAGAACATGGTCCTCGCCAACAACACCCGCCTGTCGGTCCAGCCCGTCACCGAAGAGGAATGGAAGATCGTCTGCGGCATGGCCGGACTCGAGCCCGAAAAGCTGTAGTCACGCGCCCGCGCCTCCGGCATAGTCCGGCCGAACGCCTTGGGGAGGGACACCGACATGGGCATTCTGGCCGTTCTCGTCGCCGCTGCCGCGGGCTTCGCGGTCGGTGCGGCATGGTACATGGCGCTTTCGAAACCCTGGATCGCCGCCGTCGGGATCGAAACCGACGACGCGGGCCGTCCCAAGGGCAACGGCAGCGCCACGCCCTTCGTCCTGTCAGCCATCGCCATGATCCTTGTCGCAGGAATGATGCGGCACACCTTCGTCACCAGCGGGATCGACACGGTGGGCGCAGGTCTGGTCGGCGGTCTCGGCATAGGGCTTTTCTTCATCTCGCCCTGGATCATGATCAACAACGCCTACCCCGGCCGGCCATTCACCCTCCCGCTGATCGATGGTGGCTATGCGACCCTTGGATGCGCCATCATGGGCGCGGTCCTGGGGTTGTTCTGATCCCGTGACGCCCGACGACAAGTCCTTCCTGACCCGCCTTTTCGACGCCGCCGTCCGCGCCGCCGATCCGCTCGAGGCGCTGCGCCCGCATCTGCCGGACCGCCCAAAAGGCCGCATCGTTGTCATCGGCGCCGGCAAGGGAGCGGCACAGATGGCCGCCGCCTTGGAAGACCTCTGGGGCGATCCGCTCGAAGGCGTCGTCGTCACGCGCTACGGCTATGCCTGCGCGACGCGTCACATCCGGGTTCTCGAGGCCTCGCACCCCGTCCCCGATGCCGCCGGTATTGTGGCGACCGAGGCGCTTCTCGCCGCCGTGTCCGGGCTTACGAAGAACGATCTCGTCGTGGCGCTCGTCTGCGGCGGGGGTTCTGCCCTCCTGCCCGCGCCGCCCGAAGGCCTCTCGCTCGAAGACGAACAGTCACTGAACAAGGCGCTTCTGGCCTCCGGCGCTCCGATTTCCGTGATGAACGCGATCCGAAAGCAGGTGAGCCGCATCAAGGGCGGACGCCTCGCCGCGGCCGCGCATCCGGCTCGTGTCGTCAGCCTCGTGGTCTCGGACGTGCCGGGCGACGATCCGGCCCAGGTCGCCTCCGGCCCGACCGTACCCGACGCCGTGACCCGCGCCGACGCGCTGCGCCTCGTCTCCACCTACGGCATCGTCCTGCCCGACCGCGTCGCGCGCTTCCTCGAGACTTCGCCAGACGCTCCGCGCCCCGGCGATGCCGTCTTCGCGCACAATACGGTCACGGTCGTCGCTTCCGCCGCTCTCTCGCTCGAGGCGGCCGCCGACGCCGCCCGTGCCGAAGGCATCACCCCCGTCATCCTCTCAGACGCTATCGAGGGCGAGGCGCGCGACGTGGGCCGCGTCCATGCCGCCATCGCGCGCGAGGTCGCGACCCGCAATCGTCCGTTCGAGACCCCTGTCGTCATTCTTTCGGGCGGAGAGACCACGGTCACCATCCGAGGCGACGGCGGACGCGGCGGGCGCAACAGCGAGTTCCTCCTCGCGTTCGCCGGCGGGATCGAAGGCCTGGCCGTCTCGGCGCTGGCCGCCGACACCGACGGCATCGACGGGTCCGAGGACAACGCCGGCGCCTTCGCGGACGGGACGACCTGGACAAGGCTGCGGAAGATCGGCCGCGACCCCGGCGCCCTGCTCGCCGGTCACGATGCATGGACCGCCTTCGACGCCGCAGGCGACATCTTCGCCCCCGGTCCGACCGGCACGAACGTCAACGATTTCAGGGCTATCCTGATCCGCTAAGGTCTTCATCGGTCAAGAAATATCCCGGGGGTTCGGGGGCAGAGCCCCCGATCCGTCAGTACCGGTAATGCTCCGGCTTGAACGGTCCCTCGGGCGCGACGCCGATGTACTCGGCTTGGTCCGGCTTCAGCTCGGTCAGCTTCGCCCCGATCCGCCCCAGGTGCAGCCGCGCCACCTTCTCGTCCAGGTGCTTCGGCAGGATGTAGACCTGGTTCTGGTATTCGTCGCCCCTGGTCCAAAGCTCGATTTGCGCCAGCACCTGGTTGGTGAAACTCGCCGACATCACGAACGACGGATGCCCCGTCGCGTTGCCCAGGTTCAAAAGCCGCCCCTCGGACAGAAGGATGATCCGGTTGCCCGAGGGCATCTCGATCATGTCCACCTGGTCCTTGATGTTGGTCCACTTGTGGTTCTTCAGGCTGGCGACCTGGATCTCGTTGTCGAAGTGGCCGATGTTGCCGACGATCGCCATGTTCTTCATCTCGCGCATGTGCTCGATGCGGATGACGTCCTTGTTGCCGGTCGTGGTGATGAAGATGTCGGCGCTAGCGACCTCATCCTCCAGCAGCGTCACCTCGTAGCCGTCCATCGCCGCCTGAAGCGCGCAGATCGGGTCGACCTCGGTCACTTTCACCCGCGCACCCGCACCGCGCAGCGACGCCGCCGAGCCCTTGCCCACGTCGCCATAGCCGCAGACCACGGCGACCTTGCCCGCCATCATCGTGTCGGTCGCGCGGCGGATGCCGTCCACCAGCGATTCCTTGCAGCCGTACTTGTTGTCGAACTTCGACTTCGTGACGCTGTCGTTCACGTTGAACGCCGGGAACGGCAGGTGGCCCTTCTCCATCATCTTGTAGAGACGATGAACGCCGGTCGTCGTCTCTTCCGACACGCCCTGGATCATGTGGCGCTGCCTGACGAACCAGCCGGGGCTTTCCTTCGCCCGCTTGCGGATCTGCGCGAACAGCGCCTCCTCCTCCTCGCTCGCCGGCACGGCGATCAGGTCGTCCTCGCCCTCCTCGACCCGCGCACCCATCAGGATGTACAGCGTCGCGTCGCCCCCGTCGTCGAGGATCATGTTCGCGCCGCCCTCGGGGAACTGGAAGATCATGTCGGTGTAGGCCCAGTAGTCGACCAGCGTCTCGCCCTTGATCGCGAACACCGGCGTCCCGCTCTCGGCGATGGCCGCGGCGGCATGGTCCTGGGTCGAGAAGATGTTGCACGACGCCCAGCGGACATCGGCGCCCAGCGCCTTCAGCGTCTCGATCAGCACGGCGGTCTGGATCGTCATGTGCAACGACCCGGCGATGCGCGCGCCGTTCAGCGGCTGGCGTGTCCCGTATTCCTCGCGCAGCGCCATGAGACCCGGCATCTCGGTCTCGGCGATTTCGATTTCCTTGCGGCCATACCCGGCCAGAGAGATGTCCTTGACGACGTAATCCTTGGGCATGACCCGCTCCGTTCTGGTTCGCGGGTCATCTAGCACCGGGCCCCTCGCCCGGCAACCAAGGTCAGCCTGGTATGCCTGCCGGAGTCTTTACGCTCGGATCGCCGCCCCGCCAGTTGGTCCCCGACGCCATGACGCAGGTCATCCCGTCGGCGCGGGTCATGAGGATGGTCCAGGTTCCTTTCTCCTCGGACATCCAGACCTCGAAGATGTGCTGGGTGTTCTGCAGGCCGCCGCCGGCGAAGGCCTCGCCGTACTTCACGGCCAGCTTGTCGACGACAAGATCGCGCGAGGCGCAGTTGACCTGGGCATGAAGGACTGTGGGCAGAAAGGCGGCAGCGACCGCCAGCGATTTCAAACAGGGCATCGGTCTTTCCTTTCCGGCGGAGCCGAAGGCGTTGCGTGACCTCCCCTGGAAGCACTCGCACGAAGGACCGCCTGTTGTCGCCCGGTGGAATGGACCGACGGACACGGAACCGATACGCCGTCAGGAAAACGCGCAACTTTGCCGGAATGAGGGAAAGACTGCGGTCTTTTGCGGACTGTTTCGGCGCTTGACCAAGGCGGCGCCGCCATCGCAAATCCCCCCATGGCAACGACAAGGACTCCAGCCCGCGCCTGGCAGCGGATGCTGTCGGGACGGCGACTCGACCTTCTCGATCCGACGCCCTTCGACATCGAGATCGAGGATATCGCCCACGGCCTGGCCTTCGTCGCGCGCTGGAACGGCCAGACCCGGGGCGACTTCCCCTATTCCGTCGCCGAGCATTCCTTGCTCGTCGAAGAGATCTACGGTCGCCTGCAACCCGACGCGTCGGCGCGGAACCGGCTGTTCGCGCTGCTCCACGACGCCCCCGAATACGTCATCGGCGACATGATCTCTCCCGTGAAGGCCGCCGTCGGTCCGGGCTATGCCGATCTCGACAAGCGTCTCGCGGCGGCCATCCACATCAGGTTCGGCCTTCCGGCTCATCCCCCCGAGGCCGAAAAGGCCCGGATCAAGGCGGCGGATCGCGTGTCGGCGTGGTTCGAAGCGACGCGCATCGCGGGCTTCTCGAAGACCGAGGCAGACCGGTATTTCAAACCCTCCCGACTGGAGCTGATGGAGGGCATCGAGGTCACGCTGCGCCCGCCACGGGACGTGCGCCAAGCCTTCGTCGCCCGGCACGAGGAGTTGATTGCGCAATGCAGGTGATCGTGTCGCGGGCGGGCCGTCTCCATGCCGGCGGAATGGCCGAAATCCTGAACGACGTCATCCGGATCGGCGGCACCACCGCCCTGACCGGAACGGTGAGGGCCGACGAGATCGGGGGATGGATGACGCACGACCGATCCGCATGGCACGTCGCCGAAAGCGACGGCGGTCAGGTGCTGGGCTTCCAGTGGATCGAACCCGCCGGCTACCTCCCGCCCGAGGCGGCCGAGATCGCCACATTCGCACAGCCCGGCAAGACGGGCCTCGGCATCGGGTCCGCCCTCTTCCGCGCGACGCAAACGGCGGCCCGCGACCTTGGCTACCGCTGGATCAACGCCAACATCCGCGCCGACAACATCGGCGGCCTCGCCTACTATCAAAGCCGCGGGTTCGAGGATTACGGCCGGATCGAGGGCTACCGGATGGCCGACGGCACGGTTGTCGACAAGGTGCTCAAGCGGTTCGATCTGACATCCTGAACCAGTCGAAAAGGCGGAAGGCTGGGCGACGCGCGGGTGCGGGTGTTTCCTCATCGGGCAAGATGTCCTGACGCAGGCGTGCGGATGCAAGCGCAGCTTCCAGCTCGTCGGAACGCGCACTCCCTCTCAGGGTCTCTCTTGGTGTCAGGTTGGGTAGCATGATCGTGACTCTACTGAATGCTTCTTCACACCGGATACACCCTGGCTCGTCCTGCCAGCTAGTCAGGAAGAATTCGGCGTTGTAAGCTCAGCTAACATGTCCGACCTCGACTGGAAGTCCCTTCCCTCGCTCTCGGCGCTCCGCGCCTTCGACGCTGCGGCGCGCCACGACAGCTTTTCCGCCGCCGCCCGGTCGTTGAACGTGACCCACGCCGCCATCGCCCAGCAGGTTCGCGCTCTCGAGAAGGATCTTGGCCTCGCGCTCGTGGTGCGTGCGCCGAGCGGGATCGAGCTGACCGAGGCAGGCCGCCGCCTCGCCGACGCCACCTCGGCCGGTTTCGGCCGCATCGCCACCGCTGTGGACCTTGCGCGCCGCTCGACGGGCGACAGTCTGCGCGTCACGACCACGACCTTCATCACAGACGCCGTGATCCTGCCGGCGATCGGCGAGTTTTGGCGTCAGCATCCGGGCATCGAGATCGCCTTCGCGCCGACCGCCCGCGTCATCGACATCGAGTCAGAGGGCTTCGACGTCGCCGTCCGCAGCACCACCGGCCCCATGCCTGATGATCCGCGCGCGATCCCCCTGATGGTCTCGCCGTTCATCGCCGTCGCCGCGCCCTCCCTCGCCGCGCGTGTCACCGACTGGTACAGCGCCGATTGGCTGGGTTTGGATACTCCGTGGGAACGCGAGGTGTTGGCCGAGTCCGGGCTATCGGGCGTGCGCATCCGGGAGATCGGCGCGCCCGGTCTCGAGCTCCAGGCGACCCTGCGGGGGATCGGCGCCGCCTACGGATCCGAAATCGTCTATCGCGACGCGCTGCGGAAAGGCAGCGTCGTTCGCATCCCGGTCGAGATCAGCCGCCAGTCCAGCTACTACGCTCTCGTCCGCTCGGGGTCCCGCAGCCGTGCGTTGAGCCTGTTCCTGGACTGGCTGGTGAGCACCTTCGAGGAAGCCGGGCGCACCGACGCAATACCGACGTGATACCGACGCGATACCGAAGCTATTTCGGCGACCGTTTCGCCAGGATCCGCTGCAACGTCCGCCGGTGCATGTTCAGCCGCCGTGCCGTCTCGGACACGTTGCGGTCGCACAGTTCATAGACCCTCTGGATATGCTCCCACCGCACCCGGTCCGCACTCATCGGGTTCTCCGGCGGCGGCGGCAGGCTGTCGCCCCGCGCCAGAAGCGCGGCCGTGACATCATTGGCGTCGGCAGGCTTCGAGAGGTAGTCCGTCGCCCCGATCTTGACCGCAGCCACAGCCGTCGCGATGGCTCCATAGCCAGTCAATACAACGATCCGCGCGTCCTGCCTGCGTTCCCGGATGCGCTCAACAACGTCAAGCCCGTTGCCGTCCTCCAGCCGCAGATCGATAACCGCGAAGGCCGGCGGACGCGCCGAGGCGATGGCCGTTCCCGCCGCGACGGTCTCGGCCGTCTCGACCTCGAAGCCCCGCTTCTCCATCGCCCGCGCAAGCCGTTTCAGGAACGGCTCGTCGTCATCGACAATCAACAGGGACTTGTCGGGACCTATGTCCTCGAACTCGCTCATGGTTCACCCTCTTCCCTCGCGTCGCGCACTCTAGGTTGCCCTACACATACGGTCAAACCAGTCTCTCCGGATTGATCCCGCCTCGCGGCGCGCGCAGGATGCCGGACATGAAATCGGAATTCGCCGCCGATCCCGAGCTTGCGCCCCACCTGCGACGGTCGGACTGGGTCCGCCTGCGCACGCTGATCGTGCTGCGGTGGATCGCCATTTTCGGACAGCTCGCCGCCATCACTATCGCGCAGCGTCTGTTCGCGCTCAACCTGGACGTAGGCCTTTGTTTCCTTGCCATTGGCGCGTCTATCGTGGCGAACCTCGTGGCGGTGTTCATCTATCCCGAGAACAAGCGGCTGGCCGAATTCGAGGTTGCTGCGATGCTGCTCTTTGACATCGTCCAGCTTGCCTTTCTTCTTGCCCTGACCGGCGGCCTCAACAATCCCTTCGCGCTTCTGATCCTCGCCCCCGTCGCCATTTCGGCAATGGCGCTGCGGCCCGGCACGACTGCAATCGTCGCAGCCGTATCGGTCACCCTCGTCACGGCGCTGGCCCTTTGGAACGTGCCGCTCGTCACGACCACCGGTTTCGTCATGCAGATGCCCAAGGTCTTCGTCTGGGGGTTCTGGGTCGCCATCGTCATCGGCATCCTGTTCCTGTCCGTCTATGCCGGCCGCGTCACGTCCGAAGTACACGCCATGTCGCAGGCTCTGACCGCGACGCAAATGGCGCTGGCGCGAGAGCAGAAGCTGACCGACCTGGGCGGTGTGGTCGCTGCGGCGGCGCACGAACTCGGCACGCCGCTCGCCACCATCAAGCTCGCCAGCGCAGAGCTGATTGAGGAACTGGATCAACACCCCGAGTTGCAGGAGGACGCGCGCCTCATCCGCGACCAGGCCGACCGCTGCCGGGACATCCTGAGGTCCATGGGCCGAATCGGGAAGGACGACCTTCACATGCGACGCGCCCCGATCGGTGCGGTGGTGCGGGAGGCGGCGGAACCTCATGCCAACCGTGGCAAGACCCTGCACTACGCCATCCTCGGCGACGATGACGGACGACAGCCCGTCGTGGACCGGCGCCCCGAGATCATCCACGGCCTGAGAAATCTGGTGCAGAATGCCGTCGATTTCGCGCGATCCGAAGTCTGGATCGACGTCGAATGGGACGACGACGTCATCACCGTGCGGATCATGGACGATGGACTTGGGTACTCTCCACAGGTCATGAGCCGGATCGGCGACCCTTTCGTGCGGAAACGCCGCCGTGATCCTCGGCGTCCGGCATACGAAGGGATGGGACTTGGGCTTTTCATAGCGAAGACGCTTCTGGAAAGGTCCGGCGCGGAACTGAGCTTCGCCAACGCAAGCGACCCTCTCGACCGAGACGAGGGCGCGGGGAATAGGACCGGCGCCGTCGTCGAAACACGCTGGAAACGCCAGACCTTCGCACGCGCCGAGGATTCCGAGCGCGCGGCACTCGGTCAGAACCGCCCCATCGAGGCGTGAGCGTTCCCTCGTCTGCCCCGCGTTAACCAGCCGTTAACCATCGCCACGCAGTCTGGGCGCGTCGTTACCGGGGGAAGTCACTTGTTGTTCAATATCGTAACCGTGGCCGGCTACGTGCTTGGCGCCGGGCTCGCGGCCTATGCCGCTCTTTTATTCCTGTCGAATCGAAGTGCAATCAAGGGTGACCACGACGCGGCCCCCCTTCTGTTCCTGATCCGCGATGGCGCCGTCACCGACGCAAATTTTGCCGGCGGGCACGCCCTTGTCCATATCGACGGACCCGACGCCGCAATCGACAGGCTCAGGCTGCTTTTGACCCGCGGCTTCGACAATCCCGGCAGGCTGATCGCCCCACCGGACAGCGAAGGCGACATCACGGCCGAATCGCGAGACGGGCGGCTTCAGGCCACACGCCATGTTGTCGGCGAATCGATACGTCTTAAACTGAGACAAATTGTCGATGGTACGCCTTCCAGTGACGACATCCACGTGCAGCGCGCCATCGAGTCCGAGCTCGAGACCCTTCGCGCCAATACCGCCGCCGCGCCCTTCCTGTTGTGGCGGCAGAATGCGGACGGCGAGATCACCTGGGCCAACCGAGCCTACATGACCGCGATCGAAACCTCACAGGGAGCGCCGCACAAGGTCTGGCCGCTGCCCACGCTCTTTCCGTCGCTGCGCACGACGGCCCTTTCTCGCGACGGACAGAGAATATCGCTCCATGATGCCAATGGTCACGACGAAGCGTGGTACGACTGTCACGTCGCCCCCGTCGGCCCTGACCTGTTGTGCACCGCCATCCCGGCCGACGAGGCCGTCCGCTCCGAGAACAGGCGTCGCGAGTTCACCCAGACCCTGACCAAGACATTTGCTGAACTGGCCACCGGACTTGCCATCTTCGACCGCGAGCGTCGCCTTGTCCTGTTCAATCCAGCACTTCTGGACCTCACGAACCTGCCGTCCGATTTCCTGACGTCCAAACCCAGCCTCGTCGGGTTCCTCGACCGGCTGCGGGAGAACCGCGTCATGCCGGAACCGCGCGACTATCGCTCGTGGCGCACGTCCATCGCGGAACTCGAGGCGGCTGCAGCCGACGGCACCTACAGCGAAACCTGGTCGCTGCCGGACGGCCAGACGTACCACGTCACCGGTCGCCCGCATCCGGACGGAGCGGTTGCCCTGTTGTTCGAGGACATCAGCGCCGAGATGTCCCTTACCCGCCGCTTCCGTGCCGAATTGGAGCGGTCGCAGGCCATCATCGACGCGATGGATGACGCCGTTGCCGCCTTCTCGGCCGCGGGACGCCTGGCGCTGACCAACCGCGCCTACCGCGACCTCTGGGGAGACGATGGTGCGGACGGCCTTGTCGGCCGTGAAATCGGCGATGTGATGCGGCGCTGGCACGCCTTGAGCCAGCCGAGCCCGGCCTGGGGCGATTTCCGCGACTACGCACAGCGTTCGCATGATCGCGAGGAGTGGACAGCGAACGTCACCATGCTGGATGGCCGCCACCTGGCCTGCCGCTTCGTACCGCAGAAGGGCGGCGAGACTTTGGCGATCTTCCGCGTCCAGACCTCCAGTCCGGTCGAGGTACGTTTCCGACACGCGGTCTGATCGCGTCTTGCGGCCCGGCGTCCCCGACTCCATCTTGGCGGGGTCATGGACACGACCGCATCCGTCTATCTCGCCACCGACGAGGACACCCGCGCCTTAGGCGAAACACTAGCCCGAAAGCTTGGTCCGGGCTGCGTCGTCTTGCTGGACGGTCCGATCGGCGCCGGCAAGACAAGTCTTGCGCGCGCGGTGATTCAATCCCGGATGTCGCGTCTCTGTCAGGTCGAGGATGTGCCCTCGCCGACATACACTCTTGTTCAGACCTACGACGACGGCGAGTCCGAGATTTGGCACGCCGACCTCTATCGGCTGTCCGAGGCGGGCGAGGTCGCGGAACTGGGTCTCGACGCGGCGTTCGAAGACGCGGTCGTTCTGGTCGAATGGCCAGACCGCCTTGGCTCGGATGTACCGCAAGACGCCTTGAGCGTCACGATGTCCATCGAGGGCGACGGCCGGCGCGCTTCGTTTGCGTGGCGCGACCCTCGCTGGACCTGGGTCGGGCGCCTCGGGACGGTCGATGCCTGAGCCGGACGAAGCGCTGCGCGATTTCGCCACGGACGCAGGATGGAGCCGCGCCTCGTTCGAGGCCGTTGAGGGCGACTTGTCCCCACGCAGCTATTTCCGCCTGAAGGAGGGCAGACAGAGTGCGATCCTGATGGATTCACGCTCGGACCGGGATGTCGCGCGGCGTTTTGTGCGCGTCGGCGACTGGCTGACTGTCTCCGGGGTGTCAGCGCCAGCGATCCTGTTCGGACGCGAGGACGACGGTCTGCTTCTCTGCGAAGACTTCGGCAATTACTCGGCGACGAAACTGCTGGCGTCCGACCCTGCATTCGAAGCCGAGTTCGACACTGCCGCCGTCGACCTTCTTCTGACGCTTCGAAACGGTATTCCGCCCGACCTGCCCTGCCCCGACCCGCGCGATCTTGCCGCCATGACGTCGCTTGCCGACGACTTCTATCCCGGGGCAGACGGTCACGCGCTCGCGCTTTTCCGCGATTGTCTTCAAGCCATCCTGTTGAAGCTGGACGGACCCGTCACCGTCTCGCTGCGCGATTTCCACGCCGACAACATCCTGTGGCTTCCGGACCGGCAGGGCGTGCGGCGGATGGGTCTGATCGACTTCCAGGACGCCTTCCTCGCCCATCCCGTCTACGATCTGGTGTCCCTGCTCACAGACGCACGTACCGAGGTGCCGCGCGACAGGCGCGCCAGGGTCATAGAAAACTATGCCCGCCGAAGCGGGGACGACATGCGGACACTGCTTCCTGCTTTCTCCGCCTATTCCGCGCAGCGCAACCTTCGCATCCTCGGCATCTTCCATCGCGCCGCCGCGCAGGGGCGTCCGCAACATTTGCCGAAGGTTCCGCGCGTCCGTCGCTATCTGGTCGAGGCTCTGGACCATCCGCAATTCGATGCGGTTCGAGAGGCCACTCTCGCCGCGCTGCCCGAAGGCGTTCCCGCATGACGCGACCACGGGCCGCCATGATCTTTGCCGCCGGTTTCGGGACGCGGATGGGGGATGTGACGCGCCACACGCCCAAACCGATGCTTCCCCTTCGCGGGCGCCCGATGATCGACCATACCATCGGCATCCTGAAAGAGGCGGGCCTTACGCGCATCGTCGCGAACACGCACCATCTGCACGACCGCATCGCCCCGCATCTCGAAGCTTCCGGTGTCGTTATAAGCCGCGAAGATCCGCAGATCCTGGAGACGGGCGGCGGTCTGAAGGCGGCGCTGCCCCTTCTTGGTCCCGGCCCGGTCATGACGGCCAACTCGGACGCGATCTGGATCGGGCGCAATCCGGCCGCCACGCTGATCAAAGCCTGGAAGGCTGACATGAACGCCTTGCTTCTGGTCTCGCCCGCTGCCGGCGCCCGGGGAGATTTCGGCCTGAATGGCGGCCGACTCGAGCGGAGGGGCGATTATGTCTACACGGGCCTCCAGATCATCCGGACCGACAGGCTGGACGAAATCGGAGACGAGGTTTTTTCACTCAACCGCTACTGGGACCTTCTGGCGGAGGATGGCGGGCTGCATGGCGTCGTCTATGACGGGGTCTTCTGCGAGGCCGGGGATGCTGCGGGCCTTGCCAAAGCGGAACGCCTCTTGAGCAATGTTTGAGCCCCGCGACACGCCTCGCGTCTTCGGCGTTCCGCCCGGAGCCGACTTTCCGAAGCTTCTGGTCGAAAGGCTTTTGGCCTATCACGCAGGGCGTTCCCCAGAGGAATTGGCCCGTGTTCGCATCCTGGTAAACACGCGGCGCATGCAGCGCAGGCTTTCGTCACTTTTCGCAAAGGCAGGACCCCTTCTACTGCCCCGAATCGGACTGGTGACCGAGGTCGATCGGGTCCTTCCCGGCCTCGACCTGCCGTCCGCGGTCTCTTCTTTGCGGCGCAGACTGGAAATGGCGGAACTGGTGAAGGCGCTGATCGACCGCGATCCGACCCTTGCGCCACGCGCCGCAGCGATTGACCTGGCTGACAGCCTGGCGCGGCTTCTGGACGAGATGCAGGGCGAAGGCGTGCCGGTGGAGGCTCTCGACGCCATCGACGTCGGCGACGAGTCGGCACACTGGGCGCGCAGCCTCGCCTTCCTGAAGGTGACCGGAACCTATCTCGACAGTATTTCCGAACACGGTATGGACGCGGAGGCGAGGCGCCGCCAAGCCATCCTCATGCTGTGCGACGCATGGCGGAGGACCCCGCCGCCCTATCCCGTCATCGTCGCTGGTTCCACGGGATCGAGGGCGCCGACAGCCGAACTCATGCGGACTGTCGCCGGGCTCCCCCTCGGCGCCGTCGTGTTGCCGGGGTTCGATCGGGACCTGCCGGAGAACATCTGGTCGTCTTTGCTGTCGCGCCCCGGCTCGGACGATCATCCCCAGTACAGATTCGCGATGTTCTTGCATTCGTTGGAGTTGACGGCCGGCGATGTCCTGCCTCTTGGCACGCCGCCCGACCCCGCGCGCAACCGCCTGATCTCGCTATCGCTTCGCCCCGCCCATGTGTCCGACCAATGGCTGTCCGAAGGGCCTGATCTGGGTGATCTCTTGTCTGCCACGTCGGGCCTTGCCCTGATCGAGGCGCCCCAGCCTGCGGACGAAGCCGGAGCCATCGCCGTTGCATTGAGGGAAGCCGTTCATCAAGGTCGGACAGCGGCGCTCATCACACCCGACCTGATGCTGGGACGACGCGTCGCAGCTGCCATGGAGAGATGGGATATCGTGCCCGACAACAGCGCGGGAGTGCCCCTGTCGCTGACGGCGTCGGGGCGTTTCCTGCGTCAGACCGTTCAATTGATCGCGAAGCCCGTCCACGCCGCCGACCTAATCGCGCTGCTCAAGCATCCGTTTGTTGCCGCCGGGCCCGAACGCGGTCCTCACATGCTTGCGGCGCAGTCGCTTGAAGTGGCGCTGCGTCGGAAGAACATTGCCTTTGTCACGTTGGACAGCGTCGGGACGTTGGCCGAAGGCGCCGGTTTGCCCGAGGCATGGACGAGGTGGCTCTCAGGGGTCCTCGACGCGCTGGCAGATGCGCCCCCGCGTGACCTTGCGGGACTCGCCGCGCTGCATGTCTCACTGGCCGAGAAGATTGCGTCCGGATTCGGCAGCCACCCCCCGTCCCTCTGGGACGATGCCACCGGGCGCGCCGTCCGCGCCGTCATCGACACCTTCCTGGCCGAGACGAGCTTCACCGGCGACATCGCGCTGTTCGATTACGGCCGGCTTCTCGACAAGGCCCTGGCGGCGGAAAGCGCGCGTGAACTGGACCGCGCGCATACAGGCGTCATGATCTGGGGCACCCTCGAGGCGCGCGTTCAGGGTGCGGAACGGGTGATCCTCGGCGGTCTCAACGAAGGCGTGTGGCCCGAGCAGCCATCGCCCGATCCGTGGTTGAACAGAAGGATGCGCGCGGCCCTGGGGCTTCTCTTGCCGGAACGCGAGATCGGCCTTGCGGCGCATGACTATCAGCAGGCCGTCGCAGCACCCGAGGTTGTCCTGTCCCGCGCGGCCAGAACCGAAGAGAGCGAGACCGTCCCGTCGCGTTGGCTCAATCGTCTGACGAACCTTCTTTCGGGACTGCCCGAGCAGAACGGACCTGAGGCGCTTCGCCAGATGCGTCTGCGCGGCGACGTCTTCCTGTCGCACTCCGCGGCCCTGGATTCTCCGACCGTCAGGCGGACCCAGGCTCCAAGACGCCCCTGCCCCGCCCCGCCCGTTGCGGCCCGTGCGAAGAAATACTCGGTGACCGAGTTGCGCACCCTCGTGCTCGACCCCTACGCCGTCTATGCGCGACGGATTCTGGGCCTGAACCCGTTGCCGCCGTTCCTGACGCGACCCGACGCGCGGATGAAGGGGACGGTCTTCCACGAAATCTTCGAACGTTTCTTTGCTCTGGACGCGGACTTTGCCGATGCGGACACCGCCGCAAAACGGTTGCGCGACATCGCCGAAGACCGGCTGTCGCACAACGTGCCGATGCCCGCGGTGCGGCAGCACTGGTGGGGTCAACTTGCCGAGAACTCCGATTGGCTCATCGACGGTGAGCTCCGCCGCATGGCGCGATCAACAGGCGTCGCACGCGAGGCGCGGGGCAGATTCGTCATTCCCGGGACAGCGGTCGAAATCGTCGGCAAGGCCGACCGCATCGACCGCCTTCGCGACGGGGGGCTTGTCATTTACGACTATAAGACGGGCTCTCCGCCCGATTCAAAGGACGTTCGCAACTTCGACAGGCAGCTTCTCGTCGAGGCCGTCATGGCCGAGGGCAGCGGCTTTCCGGGCGTGGACCCCGATATCGTGGCGGAAATCGTCCATATCGGAACGGGGCGAAGCCCGAAAGAGGCAAGCATCCTCCTACATGGGATCGATACTCCCGAATTCACAACGGCAGACGTGCTAAGCGAGCTTGTCGACCTCGTCACCGCCTACGGGCGGGCCGGGACCGGTTTCGCGTCGAGACGCGGGATGGATTTCGTTCCCTATGACGGCGACTACGATCACCTTGCCCGCGTAGGCGAATGGGACCCGTCGCAGCCGACGGTTCCGGAGAAGATCGGATGACGGACGAGGCGACGCTCGTACAGAACCTTGCCGCCGATCCGGCCGTATCGACCTGGCTTTCGGCAAACGCTGGATCGGGCAAGACGCGCGTGCTGACGAACCGCGTCGCTCGACTTCTTCTCAACGGTGTCGAACCGCAGAACATCCTCTGCCTGACCTATACCAAGGCCGCGGCAAGCGAGATGCAGAATCGTCTGTTCAAGACGCTTGGGGCCTGGGCGATGCTCGACGATGCAAGCCTGAGACTAGCGCTGTCCGACCTTGGCGAGGCCCTGCCCCGCAACCTCGCCCGGGCGCGAACACTTTTCGCAAGCGCCATCGAAGCACCGGGGGGGCTGAAGATCCAGACGATCCATTCCCTCTGCGCGTCGATCCTGCGCCAATTTCCGCTGGAGTCGGGCACGTCACCCCAGTTCGTCGAAATGGACGATACGGCGCAGGAGGCTTTGATTTCCGAGATCCTCGACGACCTCGCCCGATCGCATCCTGCTGTCCTGGCCGAAGCCTCGGCCTGCATGAACGCCGACAGCCTCTCCTCTCTTGCGAAGGACGTCATCTCGAACGCGGACGGCTTCACTCCCTCCCTGTCCCGGGACGAAATCTCGGCGCGCTGCGGCGTGACGCCGGGGACGACAGAAGCGGACATCGTAGCGCGCGCCTTGCAGCCGGGCGACTTGGCGTTCCTCAAGTCGCTGGTTCCCCTCCTTTCAACCGGCGGCGCGAACGACGTGAAGCTGGCCACCCGGATTTCGGAGTGCGGCTCGCGAGAGACGGTGCGCACTCTTCTGGAACTGACCGAGTTCCTTCTGTTTCAGTCGGGCGAAAACGCGTGCCGGGCCAAGATAAACGGGCAGCCGACGCGGGCGCTCAGGGACGGCGCCTTCCAGTCGCACCTCGACCGCTTCAATGACCTGATGCTGCGCGTCGAGGAGGCGCGTGCCGCCTGGGTGCCGTTGAATGCCGCGCGCCGGATGTCGGCGTTGCACGAGTTCGCCCGCATCCTGTTGCCCGCCTACAATGCAGCCAAGGAGGAGCGCGCGCTTCTGGACTTCGACGACCTGATCCGTCGCGCGCAGCGGCTTCTGACCGATCCGACCCTGCCGTGGGTGCTGTTTCGCCTTGATGCGCGGCTGGAACACATTCTTGTCGACGAAGCGCAGGACACGAGCCCGCGCCAGTGGCAGGTCATTCGGGCGCTCGCCGAGGAACTGACGTCAGGCGCGCGGCCAGACCGACCGCGAACACTGTTTGTGGTGGGAGACAAGAAGCAGTCGATCTACAGTTTCCAGGGTGCGGATGCCGCTGGCTTTGACCGGATGGCCGACGCCTTCGGGCGGCAACTGGCCGGAGGGCTGTCCCGACGGGAGCTCAGGCACTCCTTCCGATCTTCGCCCGCGATCCTGAGCGCCGTCGATGCGACCCTCGCGCTTGACGGTGTGACCGGCACAGGCAGCGACGCCAGCCACCTGGCGTTCCACAGCGACATGCCGGGCCGCATCGATGTGTGGCCCCTCGTTCCGCCGCCCGAAAAGCCCGAGGTTCACCCGTGGCACGACCCGGCGGACCGGCCCTTGCCGGATGGCGCACAGGTCACCCTCGCCCGGTCGCTCGCCAGGTTCATCGGCAGGATTCTGGAAGGCGAGGCCATCAGCGACAAGACCGGACGGGTGCGGTGTGTTTCGGCGGGGGACATCATGATCCTCGTGCGCAGTCGGGGCGAAATGTTCGAGCAGATCATCTCTGCCTGCAAGACGGCGGGACTGCCGATCGCCGGCGCGGATCGTCTGAAGATCGCAGCGGAACTGGCCGTAAAAGACCTCACCGCGCTCTTGTCTTTCCTGGCTCTTCCCGACGACGACCTTGCCCTAGCGGGAGCACTGAAATCTCCTCTCCTGGGGTGGAGCGAAGGCCAGCTTTTCGACCTCGCACACGGACGGACAGCCCCTACGCTCTGGCGCGAGCTTCTGCGTCGAAACGACGATTTTCCCGAAACAGTGACTATTCTCCGGTCTCTAAGGGACGATATCGACTTCCTGAGACCCTACGAGTTGCTTGAACGGATCCTCACGCGACATGACGGTCGACGCAAGCTTCTGGGACACATCGGCTTGGAGGCGCGCGAGGGGATAGACGAACTTCTGAACCAGGCGCTGGCGTACGAGCGAGATCATGTGCCCAGCCTGACCGGTTTTCTGAACCGATTGAGTACCGAAGACATCGTGGTAAAGCGTCAGGCTAATGGTGCCGACGATCTTATCCGTGTGATGACCGTTCACGGAGCGAAGGGTCTTGAGCGCCCCATCGTCATCCTGCCCGACACCACCGCGCCGCCGCGTCCAAACGCGAGCGATCTTCTCGTGGCAGAGGACGGCATCACTCTGCCGCCGCTCAAGCGCGGTCACGAGACGGAGGAGATCGCTCAAGCGCGTGACCGCGTGCGTGCGGCGGAGGATGAAGAGAGAGATCGGCTTCTCTACGTCGCGATGACGCGTGCCGAGAAGTGGCTGATCGTCTGCGGGGTTGAGCAAGCGCGCGCGCCATCTCGAAACGTCGACTGGCATCGGCTGGTGCGTGAAGGCGTGACTTCAGCGGGAGGGGTCGAGGTCGAGACCCCGGAGGGAACCATTCTCCGTCTGGCACATGGGGAGTGGCCCACTCTGGACGAGCTGCCGACGTCCGAAAAGGTCTCTGATGCTCGAGAAATGCCGCATTTCCTGACCCAACCTGCGCCATTGTTCGAGCCGCTTCAGCCTCTTTCTCCCTCCAATCTTGGCGGCGCAAAGGTCCTGGGCGGCGGCGCCTTGGCGGAGAACGCCGCGAAGCGTCGCGGACGCCAGCTTCACCTTCTCCTCGAGCATCTTCCCGGCAAGCTGCACCCAGAGGCGTTCGCGCACAGCCTCCTCTCTCGCGGACCAGATGCTGCGCATACCGAAGAGGTGGACGAGCTGCTCGACGAGGCACTGCGGAACCTCGCGTTGCAGCCGGACCTTTTCACTAGCGAAGCGCTGGTTGAGGCCGAGATCGCCGTTCGTTTGCCCGGCTTCGAGCGCGAGATCGCGGGGACCATCGACCGCCTGCTGGTTGGCGACAGGCGTGTGCAGGCCGTCGATTTCAAGACCAACGCGATCGTGCCGTCGCGACCCGAGGACACGCCGGAAGGAATCCTCCGTCAGATGGGAGCCTACCTTCTTGCACTGGAGCAGGTCTATCCTGCCCGCGAGGTGGAGGTCGCGGTGCTCTGGACCGCGACAGCGACGCTGATGCCGCTACCCCACGGTATCGTGAGGGCGGCTTTGGGTCGCGCCACCATATCTTGACCTTCTGGGCAGCGCTTCCTAGGTTCGTTGTCCTAGTCACAAGGGGATCCTGCCATGGCCACCGTTGCCGTTACCGATGACACCTTCGACGCCGAGGTCCGCAATTCGGATGTTCCGGTCGTCGTCGACTTCTGGGCCGAATGGTGCGGTCCCTGCAAGATGATCGGCCCGGCTCTGGAAGAGCTGTCGGACGAATACGGCGGCAAGATCAAGATCGCCAAGGTCAACGTCGACCAGAACCCGAACTCGCCTGCGCAGCTTGGTGTTCGCGGGATCCCGGCGCTGTTCCTCTTCAAGGACGGCCAGGTCGTGTCGAACAAGACGGGCGCCGCACCCAAGGCAGCACTGAAGGGCTGGATAGACGAATCCATCTGACCGGCTTCGTGCCGTGTCGCAGGGCCGCCTTTGGGCGGCCCTTTGCATGTCGGCGTCCGGGTTGCAGTCGCCAGCCCCGGTACGCATATAGCCCCAAACAATGGAGGCATTCATGGCGGACAGCGACTTTCCCGGCTGGCACGGGACGACGATCATCGGGGTCCGCAAGGGAGGATCGGTCGTCGTTGCGGGCGATGGACAGGTCAGCCTGGGTCAGACAGTCATCAAGGGCACCGCGCGCAAGGTGCGTCGTCTCTCGCCGGGCGGCTATGACGTGGTCGCGGGCTTTGCCGGGTCGACCGCCGACGCCTTCACGCTGCTGGAACGCCTTGAAGCCAAGCTCGAGGCGACGCCCGGTCAGTTGCAGCGCGCCTGCGTTGAACTGGCGAAGGATTGGCGCACGGACAAGTACCTTCAGAAGTTGGAGGCCATGCTGATCGTCACGGATGGCGCAGAACTTTACATCGTGACGGGGGCAGGGGATGTGCTCGAGCCCGAACATGACGTCGCCGCGATCGGATCGGGTGGAAACTATGCCCTCGCCGCCGCGCGAGCGCTGATGGACGGCGATGGCGACGCAGAGTCCGTCGCACGACGGGCAATGGCCATTGCCGCCGACATCTGCGTCTACACCAACGGCAATCTGACCGTGGAGACAATCTCGAAATGACCGACCTGACCCCGCGAGAAATCGTCTCGGAGCTTGACCGTTTCATCATCGGACAGAAGGACGCGAAGCGGGCCGTCGCTGTCGCGCTGAGAAATCGCTGGCGCCGCCGGCAGCTTCCCGACGACCTCCGCGATGAGGTGTATCCGAAAAACATCCTGATGATCGGACCCACGGGCGTCGGCAAGACCGAGATTTCGCGTCGTCTGGCGAAGCTTGCCCGCGCGCCGTTTTTGAAGGTCGAGGCGACCAAGTTTACCGAAGTCGGCTACGTCGGCCGTGATGTCGAACAGATCGTGCGGGATCTGGTCGAAGCCTCTATCACCATGACACGCGAACATATGCGTGAGGACGTGAAGGCCAACGCCCGTGCCGCCGCCGAGAATCGTGTTCTGGCCGCCATCGCGGGCGAGGGCGCGCGCGAACAGACGCGCGACATGTTCCGCGACAAGCTAAAGCGCGGCGAGCTGGACGACACCGTCATCGAGCTTGAGATGAAGGACCAGTCGAACCCGTTCCAGAATCTGGGAATGCCCGGAATGCCGCCGGGGCAGGGGGGGATGGCTCTCGACCTCGGATCGCTATTCGGAAAGGGCTTCCCCGGACGCACCGTGAAGAAGCGCATGACCGTCGCGCAAAGTTACGACATCCTGATCGGAGAAGAGGCAGACAAGCTTCTCGACGACGAAACAGTCACTAAAGCGGCGATTTTCGCGGTCGAGGAGAACGGCATCGTGTTCCTGGATGAGATCGACAAAGTCACCGCGCGGGCAGAGACTCGGGGTGCAGATGTCAGTCGGGAAGGTGTTCAGCGCGACCTGCTTCCTCTGATCGAGGGTACGACGGTATCGACAAAGTACGGGCCGGTGAGGACAGACCACATCCTGTTCATCGCTTCGGGTGCGTTTCACATCGCCAAACCGTCCGATCTTCTTCCCGAGCTTCAGGGCCGTCTTCCGATCCGGGTCAACCTGCGGGCTCTGACCGAGGATGACTTCGTCCGTATCCTGACTGAAACGGACAACGCTCTGACGCTTCAGTATACGGCGCTGATGAACACCGAGGAGGTCGAGGTGTCCTTCACCCAAGAGGGGATCGCCGCCCTGGCCAAGATCGCGGCGGAAGTGAACCAGTCGATCGAGAACATCGGTGCGCGCCGGCTCTACACCGTCATGGAGCGTGTCTTCGAAGAGCTGAGCTTCACCGCGCCGGACCGGGCCGGCGACAAAGTTGTGGTCGATGCCGACTTCGTCGAGAAGAACCTCGGTGAACTTGCCCGCAGCGCAGACATGAGCCGCTTCGTCCTCTAGCGCGACAATCGCATAAGGGGCAGAGTGGCCACACCCTTCGTCAGGCTGCCTCTCGATGCGTCTGCTACCCCTTTTCTTCGTTCTCATCCTTGCGGCCTGTGTTCCGCGATTGCCCGTGGCGTCGGTGCCCCAAGGAACACCAGAGGGCACGGCGACGATGGTCTACGTCGCAACGAACCGAAGTGATATCGAGAGTCGGCCTGCGCGAGGTCGTGGTGAGACGACCCGTCATTTCCGCTATCAGGTACGCATCCCGGAGGCTCACACGCCCGGTGAGCTTGCGATGCCGACCAACGCTCCCGACCCCGCTCGCCACTTCATGGCGTTGAAGGCCGAGGAATTTCGGGGAGAGGAACAGTTCGCCGCGGCCATCGCGCAGGACCTTGCCCGAATGAAGGTCGACGACCGGACCATCACCTTGTTCATCCACGGCTTCAACACGACCTACGCGGAAAGTGTGATGCGGATGGCGCAATTGAACCACGATCTCGACTTGCCGGGTGTGTCGGTTGAGTTCGCCTGGCCCTCCGCCAACAGCCCGCTCGGATACGCCTATGACCGGGACAGCACGCTGTATTCGCGCGATGCGCTTGAGCGCCTGCTTCGGTCTTTGCCCGTGACCAACAAGCGGCTCGTGGTCGTGGCCCACTCCCTGGGCGCGCACCTGACGATGGAGACCCTGCGCCAGATCGAGATCGCGGATCCGGGCTGGGGCGCGCGGACGCTCGGTGGAGTCGTTCTGGTCTCTCCGGACATCGACGTGGAAGTTTTCCGGCAGCAG
This sequence comes from Silicimonas algicola, assembly GCF_003970735.1. Lineage (GTDB taxonomy): Bacteria > Pseudomonadota > Alphaproteobacteria > Rhodobacterales > Rhodobacteraceae > Silicimonas > Silicimonas algicola. The sequence goes on along the minus strand of NZ_CP034588.1, from coordinate 4,292,215 downwards.
GTCGCGCGCATATCGCCCTTGCCCCAGCCCTTCGTGATCTTCGTATCCAACCGCGATGCAGCGCTCGGACTTTCGGCCCTCATTTCTGGCGAGAGCGGGCGGTTGGGGAGCATTACCGACGCGTCCGCGCTCGCCGATCTAGACATTATCCTCCTGGACATCTCTGCCTTCGGGACCGGGCATTTCACCTTTGGGGACTCTCCTGCCCTGATCCCGATCCTTCGACGAATGGCCAACCTGGATTCGTCCTTCAGGGACGAGGACAGGCGGCGTACCGGGCTCATCCCAGGGACCGTCGTGACAATCCGGAACGTCACCGAGGTGATACTGTCGCCACTATCGCAGTAGAGCCAAGGAAAGGTCTCTTTTCATCGACGGGTAAGAGGCAGAGACGAAGGCAATGACCGCTCTGACCTTCGTTCGCGACAACGCCCGTTTCCTGGCCGTGGGTGTCGTGCTGACGCTGAATTCCAGCTACGGCCAGACCTTCTTCATTTCGGTCTTCGCGGCGTCGATCATGGCCGACTTCGCGCTGTCGGACGGGGAGTGGGGCCTGGTGTATACTGCCGCGACGACGGCTTCTGCCGTCGTGATGTTCTTCGCGGGCGCCCTCAGCGACCGTTTCCGCGTTCGTCAACTGGCCTGGCTGGTGGTGCCCGGGTTGGCTCTGTCATGCGTGGTCATGGGGGCGAGCGGGTCCGTCGCGGGCCTGCTGGCGGCCATCTTCCTTCTGAGAATCCTGGGGCAAGGCATGATGTTCCAACTTGCGTCGGTCTCGATGGCACGGTGGTTCGTGGCGCGTCGCGGCATTGCGTTGTCGATTGCCGGCATGGGCTTCTGGATCGGGCAGGCTACGTTGCCGCTGGTCTTCGCGAGCCTCTTGCCGTCCCACGGGTGGCGCGCCCTGTGGTTCCTTGCCGCTGCGCTTGTCGCGGTCACGTTCCCACTGATCCTGTGGCTTCTGACCTTGGAACGGACGCCGCAGTCTCTCGCTCATTCAGACGACGCGGCCGGTATGGACGGACGGCACTGGACCCGCCCCGAAGTCCTTCGATCCGCATTCTTCTGGATGCTCGTGCCCATGCTTCTAGGCCCGCCCGCGTGGGGCACGGCCTTGTTCTTCCAACAGGTCCATATCGCCGACGTGAAGGGATGGGGGCTGACAGAATACCTTGCGCTCGTTCCGCTGATGACCGTCGTGTCGGTCGCGATGACCTTCGTCGCGGGGTATCTTATCGACCTGCTTGGCTCGGCAGTGCTTATCCGGGTCGTCCTGGTGCCGTGGCTTCTGGGTTTTCTTGTCCTGGCATTGGCGCCAACGCTTCCCGTGGCCGCCCTGGCCTTTGTCCTGTTCGGGGTGGCGCACGGAACACAGGCCACCATCATGACGGCCTTCTGGGCCGAGTTCTTCGGCACGCGGCACATCGGGTCGATCAAGGCAGCGGCGACAAGCCTGATGGTCTTCGGATCCGCTGTCGGTCCGGGCCTCTCGGGCGTGTTGATCGACCAGGGGCTTGATTTCCCGACACAGATGCTGGGAATCGTCGTTTACTTCGCGGCGTCAGGCGTCCTGTTGTGGACAGCCGTCGATACCGCCCGGCGTCGGTTACCGAGCGCGGGCGAGGTAGACGTAAAGCGCGCCTGAGCCCCCGTGACGTCTATGCGCCTCGGTCCAGTCCAGGACGAGATGGGACAGGGGCGGTCGCGTCAACCATTCTGGAACGGCTCGCTTCAACACGCCGGTCTGCCGGGGAACTGGGTCATGTTCGGGGGCAGGGCGGCCTTTACCGGTGATAACAAGGACCAGGCGCCGGCCCTCGGAGGTCGCACGCAAGAGGAAAGACCGAAGCGCGACTTCGGCCGCTGCGGCCGTCATGCCATGGAGATCAATGCGCGCTTCAGGGATTGCCTTGCCTCGCTTCATGCGCCCGAATCCCTTGCGATCCATCCGCATCGGGCGGTCGACAGGCTCGTCGCTGCGGGCGGGACCAGAGAGCGCGGCCTGACTGGTCTCACCGACGCGGAAAGGCTTGATGTCGAAATCGGGTTCGGGGATCAGCGGCTTCGGCCGTGACTCGAGCCGCTGTTTCATGGACAGCGCGCTGGAAGGTTTGTGCGGATCAAGAGGGGAGGCCGTGCGGACAACGCGTTGCCACAGCTTCTCCTCCTCTGGAGCCAGCCGCCGGGGACGCCGGCTCATGACCCGTCGATCCGGGCAAGGGCCTCCTCGATCGGCAAGAGGACGATCATCCTGCCGCCGTCTCGCACCCGACCGGCCCGTCGTCCCGCCTGCCCACCGGTGCCGAAGAAGATGTCACCGCGCTGCGCGCCCCTGATTGCCGAGCCGGTGTCCTGCGCGACCATGAGACGCCGCATGGGCGAAGCGCCGTCCTTCTCCATCCAGACGGGTGCCCCGAGGGGCACGAACTCGGGATCGACGGCGATGGTGCGGCCGCCCGTGATCGAACGGTCCATCGCCCCGAGCGGACCCATGTGGGCGGGAACCTGGCTGACTTCGCGGAAGAAGACGTACGAGGGGTTATGGTTCAGAAGATCGGCACCTTCCTCGGGGTGGTCCCGAACCCAGGTCCGGATGACTTGTGCCGAGACCTGATGAGCCTCGAAGACGCCGCGCCGGATCAGTTCTTCTCCGATCGACCGGTAAGGGTGACCGTTCTTGCCGCCATAGCCGACGCGAATGCTTCTTCCGTCTTCCAGCCTGATCCGTCCGGACCCCTGGACCTGGAGGAAGAACTTTTCGACGGGATCCTCAACCCAGGCTATTTCCAGGCCGCGCCCCTTCAAGACGGACAGGTCCTCGATCTCCTTGCGGCTGAACCACTCGCCTGTTTCGGGCGCCTCGGGTGGACGACGGTAAAGGGGAACGCTGAAGCGCTCGCTCTCTTTGAGAGATCCGACAAGCTCGGGCTCGTAGTATCCAGTGAAAAGCGCTGGAGAGCCGTCCGTGATGAGGAGGGGACGGAAGACGGTTTCGAAGAAGGTGCGGGCGTCCGTTGCACGATCTGCCAAAGCGCACACGGCGGACCAGTCCCCGAAGGTCATGTCCTCGCAGGTGGACCGGAAAACCTCAAGCGCCGCCTCGTGGTTGTCGGACTCCCACCCTTTCAAGGCGGAGAACTCCAGAAGGCTAACTTCGGCAGAAAGGGGAAGGGGAAGGGCGGACACTGTCAGGAGCAGGAACGCAGCAAGACCGCTGCCAGGGGTCATTCGCCGGTAGCCACCAACTGCCAGTTGGGATCGTTAACGCCCATCTTGCGAGCAAAGGTCCAGACGTCGCGTTGACGTTTGATCTCGCTTGGATTGCCCTCGACGATTTCGCCTGCGGCGTTCCGCACGACCGAGGTCTGCTCACCCACGAAGCGGACGGTGATCTCTCCCTCGCTCGTCTGGCGGTCGAACTCGGCTTCCTTCAGCGTAACTTCACGGACGCCAACGAAATTCGCGTCAATCGACAGACCTTCTGCCTTCCGAGCGTCGATGACGGACTGGAACGTCTGCTCGATATCGTCGGACAGGAAGTCGCGGACGGGCGTCAGATGACCACTTTCGAATGCCATGAGGATCATCTCATAGGCCGAACGGGACCCTTCGAGGAACGACTTCACCATGAAGCCTGGCTCGGCCATCTTCATGGCTGCCAGAGCCTTGGCGCTTTGCGACCCATCCTCGACGTGGTCGGTGATGTCGTGATCGGGTCCGCCCTCGATCACGTCGAAGTCGGCGCGACGAGACGGACGGCCGGGGGCTTGCGTCACTGCGGGCTTTTCAAAGCCCTCTCTGGTGCCGAGAACGCTGCGCAGGCGCAGGATCAGAAACACGGCAATGCCGGCAAGGACCAGAAGCTGGATCAAGGAGGAGCTCATGCGTTCTCTCGGGACAGGGTTTGGCATTCTGACATCAGGGTCCATATGTAGGTGCTGATTGGGTGCGAGTCCACCGGACCCCCTGCGACCAAGAGGACATCATGCGGCTCTTTCTTCCGTTCCTTCTCGTTCCGCTCATCGAGATTGCGCTTTTCATCCAGGTCGGCGGACTGATCGGGCTGTGGTGGACGCTGGCCATCGTGATCGGCACAGCGGTCTTGGGAACCTTCCTCGTCCGAAGCCAGGGCATGGCCGTTCTTGCCCAGCTTCGCGGATCGATGGAACGTCTGAGCGATCCGACCGGACCTCTCGCGCATGGAGCGATGATCCTGTTTTCGGGCGCACTTCTTCTGACGCCGGGGTTTTTCACCGACGCAGTCGGTTTCGCCCTTCTCGTGCCCGGCATCCGCGAATCCATCTTTCGTGCCGTTCGAAAACGGGTCGTCATTGAACGGTTCAACTACGGTACGCCGCCGCAGGCCCCAGTCGATCCGAACGTGATCGAAGGTGAGTTCGAGGAGATCGAGCCACGGAAGGGACCCTCTGGCTGGACCCGCCATTGAGGGGAGGCTGCCACGCCGCTATAGAGGTCCGAACAAGAATTTTATCCAGACGGAGAGCCTCATGGCCGAAAATGGAAACGGCGCCGCGCCGCAGACACCCCAGATGCCGCAGATGAAGGTGCTGGGACAGTTCATCCGCGACATGTCCTTCGAGAACATCCTGGCCCGCAAACCGGTCGAAGGTCAGGTGCAGCCCGACATCCAGGTCCAGGTCGCCCTCGACGCTCGCAAGGGCTCGAATGCGAACCAGTACGAGGTGGTCACCAAGTTCAACATCACCTCGAAGAACAAGGGCACCGATGCCGTGCTTTTCGTGCTCGAGCTCGAGTACTCCGGTCTCTTCCAGATCGAAAACGTAGCCGACGACCAGCTTCACCCGTTTCTTCTGATCGAATGCCCGCGGATGATCTTCCCGTTCGTCCGCCGGATCGTCAGCGACGTGACCCGCGACGGCGGCTTCCCGCCCTTGAACATGGACACGATCGATTTCGTCGCACTCTACCGTCAGCAGCTCGCCCAGAGACAGCAGGCGCAGGCTGGAAAGACCGAAACGCCTACGCCGGCGAACTGAACGTCAGCCAAAGCGCCCCACTCCCCATCTTCCCGACGAATGCCTCGTGTGCCGCTACCTCGGCCTCGGTCAGCCGGGCGGGAAGGGGACGGGGGCGCGGCTGGGGACGCCACGCTTCTGTCACATCGCTTCCCGTCCGCTTCTGGTCGACTGGGGCTAGGACAAGGTCCGGCTGACGCCCGCCGATCAGTTCAAGATAAACGTCTGCCAGAATCTCGCTGTCGAGAAGAGCGCCGTGCAGCGTTCTTGCCGAGTTGTCGATGGAGTAGCGGCGGCAAAGTGCGTCCAGCGATGCCGGCGAACCGGGAAACTTCCGCCGAGCGATGTCCAGGGTGTCGACGGCGCGCTCCCACGGGATCTGGGGAAGCCCGAGCCAGCGCAATTCGGCGTTCAGGAATTTCATGTCGAACGCGGCGTTGTGGATCACAAGCTTCGCGTCACCGATGAAGTCTAGAAACTCCTTCGCGACATGGCGGAACAGAGGTTTGTCGCGCAGGAAGTCGTCTGTCAGGCCATGGACGTCTATGGCTTCTTTTGGAACCATGCGCTCGGGGTTGAGGTACTGGTGAAAGGTCCGTCCCGTCGGGACGTGCCCATGCAGTTCGACCGCGCCGATTTCGACAATGCGGTCGCCAGTCTCGGGATCCAGTCCGGTGGTTTCGGTGTCGAGAACGATCTCGCGCATCATCTGCCGAATGCCTTTGCCTGCTCGACCACATCATGGACAGCGGCGCGGGCGGCTTCAAGCGATGTGGTCTCGATCACGGCGTCCGCGCGTGCCCTCTTTCCGGCGTCAGGAACCTGGCGGTTCAGGATCAGCTCGAATTTGTCCGGCGTCATGCCCGGACGCGACAAGACGCGCCGTCGCTGTTCCTCGGCGGGTGCGGAGACGACGACGATCATATCCACTGTAGCTTCGGCGCCGATTTCGAAGAGGAGCGGAATGTCGACCACGACAACGGGTGCGTTCGTTCCGGCCACGAATTTTGCGCGATCCTCTGCGACCAGCGGGTGAACTGCCGCCTCGACAAGCGCGAGAAGGTCAGGGTCTTTCCCTATCGCGTCAGAGAGCGTCTCTCGGTCGATTGCGCCGTCGACGACAGCGTCGGGGCAGAGCGCGCGAAGTCGTGGAACAGCGCCGCCTCCCTTTGAATAGAGACGGTGGACGGCCTCATCGGCGTCCCAGACAGGCACGTCCAGATCGCGAAACATCGCCGCCGTTGTCGATTTTCCCATCCCGATCGAGCCGGTCAGTCCGATGACGATCGGTCGGCTCACCTCAGAACAGCGTCGCGCAGTGCGTCGTCGACTTCGGGTTTCATGTTGAACCAGCGCTCGAAGCCGGGAGCAGCCTGGTGCAGCAGCATCCCGAGGCCGTCGACCGTCCGACACCCCAAGGCGCGGGCGTATTGAAGAAGCGGCGTTTCGAGAGGGGCATAGACAAGGTCTGTGACGACGGCGTCGCGGGACAGTCCGTCGAGGGGAATCCGCATTTCGGACTTGCCGACCATGCCGAGCGAAGACGCATTCACCACGGTTGCAGCGCCGTCGAGCGCATTGCCCGCCTGCACCCAGTCAATGACTTCGATCTTGTGCCCGAACTCGCGCCGCAGCGTGTCCGCCCGCGCCTTGGTTCTATTGGTCAGCCGGATCTCCTGTGCGCCTGCGTCGATAAGCGACGCAATGACGGCGCGCGCCGCTCCGCCTGCCCCTATGACAGCCGCCGGTCCGTCGGCGGCGTTCCAGTCAGGCGCGCCCTGTCGAAGGTTCTCGATGAATCCGTAACCATCCGTGTTGTCCGCGACGATTTTGCCATCCTCGCGAAAGGTCAACGTATTCGCCGACCCGATGAGAGCGGCGCGGTCGGTGACGCTGTCGGCCATCGTGAGGACGTGCTCCTTGTGCGGAATCGTCACGTTCAGGCCGACGAAACCCACCTTCGGAAGCACCCTCAGAGCGTCTTCGAGGTCGGGGGACGCGATATCCATAGGGATGTAGTGGCCGGCGATCCCATAGCGCCGCAGCCAATGCTGATGCAGCCGCGGCGATCTCGAATGCGAGATTGGAGTCCCGATGACGCCGGCCAGAGGAATGCGCTTTGTGCTCATTCCGGCAGGGTGCCTCTGGCTGTCAGCCAAGGCAAGAGTTGCAGAAGCGGAAGGCCCAGGATCGTGAAGTGGTCACCTTCGATGCGCGAGAACAGGCGCACGCCTTCCTCCTCGATCTTGTAGCCGCCGACAGAGGTGCTGATGCTCTCCCAGTTGCGGTCGACATAGTCGCGGGCATAGGCGTCCGAGATGTCGCGCATCCACATCCGAGCGTGTCCTACATAGCGCCAAAGGGGGGTCGCACCTTCGTACACCACAGCCGCCGAGTGAAGGTCGTGCCGCTTTCCTCGGAGGCCTTGGATCTGCGCAACAGCATCGTCCGCCGTCGCGGGCTTCGAGAGGATGGTGCCGTCGAACTCCAGAACCTGGTCGCAGCCCAGGACCAGCGCCTCCGGGCGCTTTGACGCGATCTTTCGCGCCTTCGCTTCAGCCAACGCATCGGCGATGTCGCGCGGCGACGCACCTTCGGCTAGAAGCGACGCCTTGATCGCGCTCTCGTCGACGGTTGCGGGCAAGATCTCGATCGGGACGTTCGCGCGAAGTAGAAGTTCAGCGCGGATCGCCGAGCCTGATGCCAAAATAAGCGGCTGAACCATGTGGATAAACCTGTGAAAGGCGAGGCCTGGAACCTAGGGACGATACCGCCGAGACTCGAAGGATTCCCAGAACAGCGAACGATCTAGCATGTGCCGGTCGAAAAGTCCGAGTGTTTTCCACCGTGGGTTTCGTCATCGCCGACCCTGTGCGCTTCCTCAACGTTCACTGGGATTTCCCCCGGTTATCCACATGCCAGCGAGTGTGCAGCTAAACTTTAAGAGTTATGAATTCCTCATGAATTTCTGTTTTTCCCGTTCCGCGTTGTGAAGTGGGGATGTCGCCATGCTCCCTGTGCACAACTCGGCGCGCAACGCATGAACTCCACTTGTCCCTGTGCCCTATCATCACATCATCTTTTCTTTCATTCTCTTTTTCTTTTAAGAGGCTCCGAGCTTACGGAGACGCCGCATGTCCGAGATACTGGCCAGCCTCTATCCCTGGACGAAGTCGCTTCACGTCCTCTCGGTCATTTCCTGGATGGCGGGGTTGTTCTATCTCCCGAGGCTCTTCGTGCATCATGTCGAGCAGGCAGGGCGAGACAGCCATATCCATGAGACCTTCTCGATGATGGAGCGAAAGCTGTTCCGCCTCATCATGAACCCCGCCATGATCGCCACCTGGGTCTTCGGGCTCATGTTGGTCTTCACACCGGGCATCGTCGACTGGTCGCTGGTCTGGCCGTGGACGAAGGCGGCGGGCGTCCTGGCGATGACCTGGTTTCACCATTGGCTGGGGTACCGGCGCAAGGAACTGGCGGCGGGGACGAATACGAGGAGCGGTCGGGCGTTCCGTATGATGAACGAAGTCCCGACGCTGCTCGTGATCATCATCGTTTTCTCGGTCATCGTGAAGTTCTGACACTTCTTGACTCGCGCTTGTTAGTTGCATATCTACGCGACCGGACGCGGTCCTCGTGTTCGTAACTCTCCCACTCCCTACCGTTTCGTCTGCCCGGGGCACGGCGTCCGAAAGGCATTCTAATGACCGACCGTCTGAATCTCGCCGACCTCAAGTCGAAGTCGCCCAAAGAGCTGCTGTCCATGGCAGAGGAGCTCGAGATCGAGAACGCCTCGACCATGCGCAAGGGCGAGATGATGTTCTCGATTCTGCGCGAGAGGGCGGATGAAGACTGGATCATCGGGGGCGACGGGGTGCTGGAGGTCCTGCAGGACGGCTTCGGCTTCCTTCGCTCGCCCGAGGCGAACTATCTGCCGGGTCCTGACGACATCTACGTTTCTCCCGACATGATCCGGCAGCATTCGTTGCGCACCGGGGACTCGGTCGAGGGCGTGATACGCGAGCCGAACGATCAGGAACGATATTTCGCGCTGACGAAGGTTGAGACGATCAATTTCGAAGATCCCGACAAGGCGCGCCACAAGGTCAGCTTCGACAACCTGACCCCGCTCTATCCCGACGAGCGTATGACGATGGAAATCGAGGATCCGACGGTCAAGGATCGCTCTGCCCGCGTTATCGACCTCGTTGCTCCTATCGGAAAGGGTCAGCGCTGTCTGATCGTGGCACCGCCGCGGACGGGTAAGACGGTGCTCTTGCAGAACATCGCTCACTCGATCGAGACCAACCACCCGGAGTGCTACCTGATCGTCCTTCTGATCGACGAGCGGCCGGAAGAGGTGACGGACATGCAGCGCTCGGTCAAGGGCGAGGTCGTGTCCTCGACGTTCGACGAACCTGCCACCCGTCACGTCGCTGTGTCGGAGATGGTCATCGAAAAGGCAAAGCGCCTGGTGGAACACAAGCGCGACGTTGTGATCTTGCTCGACTCGATCACGCGTCTTGGCCGTGCGTTCAACACCGTCGTTCCCTCGTCGGGCAAGGTTCTGACCGGCGGTGTCGATGCGAACGCCCTCCAGCGGCCCAAGCGTTTTTTTGGTGCTGCACGGAACATCGAAGAGGGCGGCAGCCTTACGATCATTGCGACTGCGCTGATCGATACCGGTAGCCGGATGGACGAGGTCATCTTCGAAGAGTTCAAGGGAACGGGTAACTCGGAAATCGTTCTGGACCGCAAGGTTGCCGACAAGCGGGTCTATCCTGCGATGGATATCCTCAAGTCCGGCACTCGGAAGGAGGACCTTCTGGTGGACAAGAACGACCTTCAGAAGACCTTTGTGCTGCGCCGCATCCTCAACCCAATGGGCACCACGGATGCTGTCGAGTTCCTGCTGTCGAAGCTGAAGCAAACGAAGTCGAACGCGGAATTCTTTGACTCCATGAACGCGTGAATCTCTGTTTTAGAACAGTAGGTTAGGCTTATGGACACGATCTTTGCCCTGGCGAGCGCGCGGGGTCGCTCCGGCGTTGCCGTGGTGCGCCTGTCAGGACCGCAGGCATTCTCGGCCTTGGAGCAGATGGCGGGACGATTGCCTGCGCCGCGCCGTGCCTCTCTTCGTACGCTTCTGGGCGCTCAAGGGATCCTCGACAAGGCGCTTGTTCTGACGTTTCCCGAGCCGGACAGCTTTACGGGGGAAGACGTCGTCGAATTGCACCTGCACGGTTCAGTCGCCGTGGTCGATGCGGTGCTGCGTGATCTGGGTAGACGGAGTGGCTTGAGGCTGGCGGAGGCAGGCGAGTTCACTAGGCGAGCGCTCGAGAACGAGCGGCTTGACCTGTCACAGGTTGAAGGCCTGTCGGATCTCATCGAGGCGGAAACCGAGGCTCAGCGCAAACAGGCGTTTCGCGTTTTCTCCGGCGCTCTGGGTGCTAGGGCGCAGTCCTGGCGGGAGCGGTTAATTCGCGCCGCAGCGCTTTTGGAGGCGACGATAGATTTCGCAGACGAGGATGTTCCGGTCGATGTGATCCCCGAAGTGACGGTTTTGATCGAAAGTGTTCAGCGTGAGCTAATAGAGGAAGCGTCGGGCCTGAAGGCAGCGGAACGGGTACGCGAGGGTTTCGAGATCGCGATCGTCGGCCCTCCCAATGTCGGCAAGTCCACTCTGCTGAATACCTTGGCGGGACGAGAGGCTGCGATCACCTCGTCGATCGCGGGCACGACCCGCGACGTGATCGAAGTCAGGATGAACCTCTCGGGGCTTCCGGTGACGCTGGTCGATACCGCTGGACTTCGTGAGGCGCAGGACGAGATCGAAGCCATGGGCGTTGACCGCGCTCGGCGCCGGGCAGACGCTGCGGACCTGAGGGTGATCTTGAAAGCCTCGGCCGAGGATGCGCCTGCAGTCCAGCCTCGCGATGAGGATGTCGTGGTCGTGTCGAAGTCGGATCTTGTACCCGGTGACTTCTCGGCGCTGACAGGCGCGGGCATCAATCAACTCATCGAGCGCATCACCTCCGTCCTTGAGGGCCGGTCGGCTGGTGCGGGCTTAATCATTCGTGAGCGGCAAGCGCGTGCCGTGGTGAATGCCGCTACCTCTTTGGGAATCGCGCGCGATCGGTTAATGACGTCGGACGGCGTGGATCTGACCGCCGAAGACTTGCGGTATGCAATCGGGTCGCTGGATAGCCTGGTGGGTCGGGTAGACGTCGAGCATGTGCTCGACGAGATATTCTCGAGCTTCTGTATTGGAAAGTAGGCCCATGTTTCACGTGAAACATCATGAGACGCATGTAGTGGTGGTTGGGGGCGGACATGCCGGATGCGAGGCGGCTCATGCTGCCGCACGTCGTGGTGCGAAGGTTATCCTGGTGACATTGCGTCGCGACGGCATCGGCGTCATGTCCTGTAATCCTGCAATCGGAGGGTTGGGTAAGGGCCACCTCGTTCGCGAGATCGATGCCTTGGACGGTCTGATGGGGCGTGTGGCCGACGAGGCGGGGATCCAGTTCCGCCTTCTAAATCGTCGCAAGGGCCCCGCTGTTCAGGGGCCGCGTGCGCAGGCAGACCGTGACCTGTATCGGAGGGCCATGCTGCGTGAAATCGACTCGCATCCGGGAATCGAGGTCGTGGAGGGGGAGGTTACCGACCTTCTTATGAACGGCGACACCGTTGCCGGCGTCGCATTGTCCGATGCATCCGAGATTCGCTCTGCCGCTGTTATCCTGACCACCGGTACGTTCCTTCGTGGTGTCATTCACATCGGCGACGTCTCTCGGGCCGGCGGGCGTGTAGGCGACCGCGCGTCTGTGCGGTTGGCCGAGAGGATCGACAATTTCGGATTGCCTCTTGGCCGACTGAAGACAGGCACGCCACCTCGACTCAAGAAGAGTTCCATCGACTGGGAAGGTTTGGAGCAGCAGCCGGGTGACGAGGAGCCTTCGCTGTTCTCATTCCTGTCGACGGGCGTTACCGCGCCTCAGGTGTCGTGTGGAATAACTCATACCAATGAGAAGACCCACGACATCATACGCACCAATCTCGCCCGATCAGCCATGTATGGCGGTCACATTGATGGCGTGGGCCCGCGCTATTGCCCGTCGATCGAGGACAAGGTAGTCCGTTTCGCCGATAAAGCCTCGCACCAGGTTTTCCTGGAGCCTGAAGGACATACCAGCGATCTCGTCTATCCCAACGGCATCTCGACGTCGCTTCCCGAGGAGGTGCAGGAGGCATATGTTCGTTCGATCAATGGACTTGAGGACGCCATCATCGCTCAGCCCGGGTATGCCATTGAATACGACTACGTCGACCCCCGTGCGCTGACGTCATCCCTCAGGCTGAAGGATGTGCCAGGCCTTTATCTTGCAGGTCAGATCAACGGCACTACCGGCTATGAGGAGGCTGCGGCTCAGGGGCTGGTAGCTGGACTGAATGCGGCAGGCTGCGCATTGGACTTGGGCCCGATCTCGTTCGGTCGCGATACATCTTACATGGGCGTGATGGTCGATGACCTGATTACACGGGGCGTGACCGAGCCGTACCGGATGTTCACTTCGCGCGCGGAATTTCGGCTGTCGCTACGGGCGGACAATGCCGATCAGCGCCTTACGCCATTGGGAATTGCGGCCGACTGCGTCGGCGAGAGCAGGCAGGCCGGTTTCGTGCGAAAGATGGAGCTCATCGGGCAGGGCCGCACGCTTTTGGCCGAAACCGAGATTGAAGCACGTGAAGCTGCTGCGGTTGGAGTGCGTGTTGCTGCGGGAGGCGAACGGCGGACGGCAGACCAGTACCTGTCCTTCGCCGACGTCGACTTCGCGCTTCTCCTTCGAATAAAGCCTGAGCTTGAGAAGGTCGATCCTACTGTCCGCCAGCAGTTGAAGAATGACGCGCTCTACGCACAGTATCTGGGGCGCCAAGCTTCGGCAGCGGCAAGCCTGAAGCGCGACGAGGCTCATCTCATCCCTTTGGACTTCGACTACGAGCGAATGACTGGGCTCTCCAATGAACTTCGCCAAAAGCTCAAAGCGACGCGGCCAGAAAGTCTCGGACAGGCTGGGCGGGTCGAAGGCATGACCCCTGCCGCGCTCACCCTCATCCTCGCGAAGCTTCGCCAGGGTGCTAAGAAATCTGCGTGATGAGGGCGGAAGACTATGACTGGAGCGATAATGTTTCACGTGAAACATACCTTCGGCTGAGTATTTACGAAAACCTCCTGCAGAAGTGGACAGCTCGCATAAACTTGGTTGGCTCAGGCACTCTGGCTGATGTGTGGCAGCGACACTTTGTCGACTCCGCGCAACTCTGGAAGCTCGGTCCTGACGGGGGCAAGGTCTGGGCGGACTTGGGGAGTGGAGGGGGGTTCCCGGGCGCGGTGATTGCCATCATTGCGGCTGAAGCGTGCCCGGAGATGAGAGTTACTCTGATCGAGTCGGACCAAAGGAAGGCCGCCTTCCTTCGTGCCGTCGCTCGCGAAACGGGAGTGGCGTTTAACGTTGCCGCACATCGCATCGAAGAGATCGATCCGCTGAATGCGGACATCATCTCAGCCCGCGCCCTTGGATCGCTCGACAAGCTGCTCGAATACGCCAAACGTCACATGGCTCCTGGTGGGACGGCGCTTTTCATGAAGGGCGCAAAGGCGGATGATGAAATCGCGACTGCCCTTGATAGATGGAAGTTCCGCTGCGAGAAGACCGTAAGCGCCACTGATCCCGCAGCGGTCATATTGAAAATCGGAGATATCGAGCGTGTCTGATCCGACAAGGACGCCGCCGCCGCGGATCATCTCGATCACCAACCAGAAGGGCGGCGTGGGAAAGACGACCACTGCAATCAATCTGGGCGCTGCGTTGGCCGAAGAAGGTTACAACGTCCTGCTCGTCGATCTCGACCCTCAAGGAAACGCATCCACAGGCTTGGGAATTGCGGCAGAGGATCGCGATTACACGACATATGACCTGATCCTGGATGAGACGCCGATCGAAAAGGTCATCCGGCAGACGTCGGTCGAAGGTTTGCTTATCGCCCCGTCGACAACCGATTTGAGCTCTGCAGATATCGAGATGATGTCGATCGAAAAGCGAAGCTTTTTACTTCATGATGCCCTGCGACAGCCGGCCATCGACGGTTACGAGCTAGATTTCGTCTTAATAGACTGCCCGCCATCCCTGAGCCTTCTCACGATCAACGCCATGGTGGCGTCGGACTCGGTGCTGATTCCGCTTCAAAGCGAGTTCTTCGCGCTAGAGGGCTTGTCGCAGCTAATGAGAACGGTCCGAGAAGTTCGCCAATCGGCGAATCCGGACCTTCGGATTGAGGGCGTCCTTCTGACGATGTACGACGCCCGCAATAACCTGAGCCAGCAGGTCGAGACCGACGCGCGACAAACTTTGGGGGCATTGGTTTATGACACCGTGGTTCCCCGGAACGTCAGGCTGTCGGAAGCGCCATCGTACGCGATGCCAGTCCTGAGCTACGATCCTACGTCGAAAGGTGCTTTGGCCTATCGCGCACTGGCACAAGAAGTGGTAGAGAAGATCGAGCACTCCGCATCATAGGGTAGCGGCCAATGGCACAGGCAAAAGTCGAGCGTCGGGGATTAGGTCGTGGGCTTTCGGCCCTCATGGCGGATGTGGAGGCACCCTCTGCTGCAGGATCTTCAGGATCGCGGAAGGCCGAAGCAACGGTCGCCATCGACCGCATCCTGCCAAATCCGGATCAGCCCCGCCGCACCTTTACCGAGGACGCACTCGAGGAGCTGACCACATCGATCAGGGAGAAGGGCATCATCCAGCCCTTGATCCTGCGACCCGATCCCAGGAACCCCGGCGGATATCAGATCGTCGCGGGCGAACGGCGCTGGCGTGCGGCGCAGCGCGCGCGCCTTCACGAAGTGCCAGCCATCGTGCGGGAGCTCGACGACACCGAGGTCTTGGAGCTCGCCATCATCGAGAACATCCAGCGGGCCGATCTGAACGCGGTGGAAGAGGCCGCTGGCTATCGCCAACTGATGGACCGCTTCGGGCACACGCAAGAAAAGCTGGCCGAGGCAATGGGGAAAAGCCGCAGCCACATCGCGAACCTCCTGCGCATGCTCAATCTGCCCGACGAAGTCCTGTCGTTTGTCCGCGAGGGAACCCTCTCCGCAGGCCACGCGCGCGCACTCGTGACAGCTGAAGATCCGGTCACACTCGCGCGGCAAATCGCAAAGAGCAGCCTCTCGGTGCGTCAGGCCGAGCGTCTGGCGAAGGGTTCGGGATCAAAGGCGAAAGGCGTAGCGAACCGGACCGAAAAAGATGCTGACACAAGGCAAATCGAGCGCGACCTTGCTGCCGCTCTTGGTATGAAGGTGACAATCGATCACGCGGCGGGAACCGAGAACGGAACGCTGACCATCCGATACCGTGACCTGACCGAGTTGGACGAAGTGTGCAGACGCCTGTCCGTGACGACGGGCGCAGGTGAAGTCTAAGTCAGAAGCTGCCTCAGGATCGCATTCAGGAGAGGCTTGCCCTTGCGGGTCAGACGAACGCGGTCCGACGCAACTTCGATGAGCCCAAGTTCGGTCAACTCGTTGATTGCCTTGACGTTTTTCAGACCGTCGAGAGACACGCCCTCGCCAAGCCGCAACCCCATCAGGACAGCTTCCTCCCGAACATCCTCGGGCGAAAGCTGGATGCGAAGGCTTTCGCCGCTTCCTTCATCTCTCACGGCAGCCAGCCACTTCAAGGGCGCCAGATGCGTCTCAGTTGCCGTCCGGCCCTCAGGCAAGGACAGTCGCCCATGCGCGCCAGGCCCGACGCCGACCCACTCGCCAGACCGCCAGTAGATGAGGTTGTGACGCGCTTCGTGGCCCAGAGACGCGTGGTTCGACGTTTCATATGCCGGCAGCCCAGCTGCTTCGGTCATGTCCTGCGTGAGGTCAAACATGTCCGCGCCCAGGTCCTCGTCGGGCAGACCACGGAGCGATCCTTTACTAAAACGATCGCCGAACGCGGTACTGGGTTCGATGGTAAGCTGGTAAAGCGACAGGTGACCGGACGACATCGAAAGAGCCTGGGCCAGTTCGTTTCGCCACGACTCAAGCGTCTGGTTCTGCCGGGCGTAAATTAGGTCGAACGATACGCGCGGAAAGATCTGCTGAGCCGTCGCCACCGCTGCCCGCGCCTCTTCGACGCTGTGAAGACGGCCAAGGGCGCGGAGGTCGTCTTCGACCAGCGACTGCACGCCAACGGACACGCGATTGACACCTGCGTCGGCGTAAGCTTGGAAGCGTCCGGCTTCGACCGAGGTCGGGTTCGCCTCGAGCGTGATCTCCATGTCATTCGACGCGGTCCAGGATGACCTCGCCGCTTCGATGACGGCGCCTACCGTTTCGGGCGGCATCAGGCTGGGCGTGCCGCCGCCGAAGAAGATCGTGTCGATGACGCGTGATCCGGTTTCGGCAGCGCTACGCCTGATTTCCGACGCAAGCGCCTCTCGCCAGGCCACATGGTCGACGGAAGCCGACACATGGCTGTTGAAGTCGCAGTAGGGGCACTTGGACTGGCAGAAGGGCCAGTGGACATAGAGCCCGAAGCCGGGCCTCTCATCCATGGCCGATGGCGGCCTTGAGCTTGCGGAAGGCATCCGCGCGATGGCTCATGCGGTTCTTTTGCCAACGGTCCATCTCGCCGAAAGTGGTGTCGTGGCCATCAGGCTGGAAGACCGGATCGTATCCATGTCCCTGATCGCCCCGCATCGGCCAGACGAAACGTCCCTCGACCTTCCCAGGAAAGACTTCGTCATGTCCGTCGGGCCAGGCAAGAACGAAGGTGGCGCAGAACTGCGCCGTCCAGGGTTCAGGGGCCCCGGACGCAATCAGCTCGTCGTGAGCGCGCGTCATGGCCAGACCGAAGTCGCGACCATTCGGAGTTTCGGCCCAGTCCGCGGTATAGACACCCGGGGCCCCTTGCAGCGCATCGATCTCGATGCCGGAGTCGTCCGAGAGGGCGGGCATTCCGGTCGCCTGCGCCGCCGCATGGGCCTTGATGCGGGCGTTCTCGACAAAGGACGTGCCCGTCTCGTCCGGTTCGGGCAGGTTCATGTCTGCAGCGCCCACAACCGAAATGCCGTGATCCGACAGGAGGTCGGCGATCTCTTCCAGCTTGCCCCGATTATGGGTCGCGACGAGAAGACGGTCGTCGACGAAGCGCCGCATCAGACCAGCGCGGTCTTTTGCGCGGCCACGAGGGTGTCGATCCCGGCTGAGGCGAGGTCGAGAAGCGTCGACATCTCGTCTCGCGCGAAGGTCGCGCCTTCGGCGGACATCTGCACCTCGATCAGACGGCCGCGCCCTGTGAGAACGAAGTTACCGTCGACGCCGGCTTCGCTGTCCTCGGGATAGTCGAGATCCAGCACCGGCTGACCGGCATAGATGCCACATGATACTGCCGCGACGTGGTCAGTCAGTGGATCGGTCCGCACGAGACCGGCCTTCATCAGGCTGTTCACCGCAAGCCGAAGCGCAACCCATCCCCCCGTGATCGAGGCGCAGCGCGTGCCACCGTCGGCCTGGATCACGTCGCAGTCGATGATGATCTGGCGTTCGCCCAAAGCAGGGCGATCGACGCAGGCGCGAAGGGCGCGGCCGATCAGACGCTGGATTTCCTGAGTGCGGCCGGATTGGCCATTCTTGGCTTCGCGCTTGCCACGCGTGTGCGTCGCCCGGGGCAGCATGCCGTATTCGGCCGTGACCCAGCCGAGACCCGAATTCTTCATCCATGGCGGGACGCGTTCGTCGATTGAGGCGGTGCACAGGACATGCGTGTCGCCGCAGCGGATCATGCAAGACCCCTCGGCATGGCGCGTCACGCTGGTTTCGATAGACACCGGGCGCATTTCGCCCACGGCCCGTCCGGATGGTCTCATCGGTGTCTCCTCAGTGTCGGCGGTTGATAGTCGGACGGTCGGATTGCTTCAACCCCGATTGACGTCACCCCCGCCTTCCCTTTAATTGCACCGCTTCTGCGACGTGGGATCCAATGACGGACACCGGAAAGCTGCTGGAAGAAATGAACCATCGGTCGCGCGAGGTCTTTCGCCGGGTGGTGGAGTCGTATCTCACCAAGGGCGACCCTGTCGGCTCGCGAACGTTGACCCGCGAGATGAGCGAGAAGGTCAGCGCTGCCACGATCCGAAACGTCATGCAGGATCTGGAGTACCTGGGCCTTCTCGGGTCGCCGCATGTGTCGGCCGGACGCATCCCGACAGAGCTCGGTCTGCGAATGTTCGTCGACGGACTTCTCGAGGTCGGCGATCCGACGTCCGAGGACCGCGATGCCATAGATGCCGAGATCACAGGAAGCGACTCCTCGGTCACGTCGATCCTGGATCGAGTGGGTGCTGCATTGTCCGGCGTTACGCGCGGGGCCAGCCTCGTTCTTGCGCCGAAGCACGAAGCGCCTGTGCGTCACATCGAATTCGTGAGCCTGGCGCCGGACCGCGCTCTCGTGGTGCTGGTGTTCAACGACGGGCACGTCGAAAACCGCGTCTTTAATCCGCCCGCGGGCCAGACGGCCAGCTCGTTTCGCGAGGCGGCAAACTTCCTGAATTCCATAGTCGCCGGACACACCTTGTCCGAATTGGGCCGCGTGATTGCAGCCGAGATCGGCAAGCGTCGGCAGGAACTGAACGACCTGGCCCGCGACCTGGTCGAAAACGGCACGGTGATCTGGGAAAACGAGGGCACCGAGACGGAACGGCTGATCGTTCGCGGACGCTCGAACCTCTTGGCGGGAAGCGCCGAGGAGGCCGAGCTTGAACGCATCAGGACGCTATTCGACGATCTCGAGCGGAAGCGCGACATCGCGGACTTCCTCAATCTTACGCAGGACGGCGAAGGCGTGCGGATTTTCATTGGGTCCGAGAACAAGCTTTTCTCACTTTCCGGTTCCTCTCTGGTCGTCTCTCCCTATATGAACGCTGACCGGAAGATCATCGGAGCGATCGGCGTCATCGGACCGACGCGCCTGAACTACGGAAGAATCGTACCTATCGTAGACTACACGGCGCAGCTGTTGGGCCGCGTTATTGCAGACCGAGGCCAGTAATGAGCACGAACGACCCGAAAAAGACCGTCGAAGAGGAAGAGCTGATCGACATCGATTCGCCAGAGGCACTGGAGGATCCCGAGGATGACGAGCGGCTTCAAAAGCTGATCGCCGAGCGTGACGACCTGCGCGACAAGTTCATGCGCGCCTTGGCCGATGCCGAAAACGCCCGGAAGCGGTCCGAACGTGACCGACGCGAGGCGGAACAGTACGGCGGTTCGAAGCTTGCCCGCGACCTGTTGCCGGTCTTCGACAATATGAAGCGGGCGGTGCAGTCGATTTCCGACGAGGGTCGCGAAGAGCACAAGGCGGTCATCGAGGGCGTCGAGTTGACGATGCGCGAGCTTCTGAACGTGTTCAGAAAACACGGGATCGAACCCATTTCCCCTCAGGTGGGCGAACGGTTCGACCCTCAGCAGCACGAGGCCATGTTCGAGGCGCCGCTTCCCGGCACAAGGGCGGGCGAAATCATCCAGGTCGAGGCTGACGGCTTCATGTTGCACGACCGGCTGCTCCGGCCGGCACGTGTAGGCGTCAGCTCGATGCCGTCGTCCTAGGAATCCAGCAGGGCCTTCAGCCGGTAAAGCACGTCGAGAGCTTCTCGCGGGCTAATCTCGTCGGGACGGACGTCGCGGAGGCGGTCCTCGACGATCGACTCCTGTGTCGTTCTGGCAGGCGCCGCTGACGCGGCGGCCGAAAAGAGCGGCAGGTCGTCGATCAGCGTGGCCTTGCGCGCACCACCCTCTCGGTCCCCTTTCTCGAGCGCGTCCAGCACGACCCGCGCGCGGTCGACCACCGACCGGGGCAAACCGGCAAGGCGCGCCACCTGGACACCGTAACTGCGATCGGCAGCTCCCTGTCGAACCTCGTGCAGGAAGATGACCTCCCCGTCCCATTCCTTGACCGCCACCGTCGCGTTGACAACGCCGTCCAGCCGGTCCGCAAGCTCGGTCAGTTCGTGATAGTGCGTCGCGAACAGACCACGACAGCGATTGACGTCGTGAAGGTGTTCCAGCGTGGCCCAGGCGATGGAAAGGCCATCGTAAGTCGCCGTGCCCCGGCCAATTTCGTCCAGAATGACCAGCGCCTTGTCGTCGGCCTGGTTCAGAATGGCCGCCGTCTCAACCATTTCGACCATGAAGGTCGACCGTCCACGCGCCAGATCATCCGCCGCTCCGACCCGGCTGAAAAGCTGGCTGACAAGTCCGATGTGCGCCGCCCCGGCCGGGACGTGGCTTCCGACTTGGGCGAGAAGCGCGATCAGGGCGTTCTGTCGAAGAAAGGTGGACTTGCCTGCCATGTTCGGACCGGTCAGCAGCCAGAGTTTCGATCCCAGGTCGGCGGACAGGTCGCAGTCGTTGGCGATGAAAGGAGAGCCGCCCGCCTTTAGCGCCTTTTCGACAACCGGGTGACGGCCAGCCTCGATTCGGAACGTGCGAGTGTCATCCACGACGGGACGCGTCCAGTCCTCACTGCGGGAGAGAAAAGCCAAAGCTGCCGCCGCGTCCAGTTCGGCCAGAGCTTGCGCGGCATGCTGAAGCTGAGGCGCAAGGTCGAGAACCTGCCGCTTAAGCCTTTCATAAAGACCCTTTTCAATGTCCAGAGCCCGAGAACCAGCGTTAAGGATCTTCTTTTCCATCTCGCTCAGCTCGACCGTCGTAAACCGAACCGCGCTGGCCGTCGTCTGACGGTGGATGAAACGCTCGTTCAAAGGTGCGGCCATCATCCGTTCCGCATGGGTCGAGGTCGTCTCGATAAAGTATCCCAGAACGTTGTTGTGCCTGATCTTCAGGGACCCGATGCCCGTCTCGTCGGCGTATCGCCTCTGATAGGTCGCGATGACACCCCGTCCTTCGTCGCGAAGCTGGCGCGCTTCATCGAGGTCGGGATCGCAGCCTTCGGCGATGAACCCGCCGTCGCGGACGAGAAGGGAAGGTTCGGCGACCAGAAGGTCTTCGAGCGTCGCCGAGAGACCGTCGAAGCCGTGTAGAGCCTTCTCCCACGACGACAGCAGAGAGGGGTCTTGCTCTTTGAGCGTCTGAACGATGGCAGGAAACTCGGCGAGTGCGTTCCGAATGGCGGCAAGGTCGCGGGGGCCTCCTCGGTCGAGTGCCAGGCGCGACAAGGCACGCTGGATGTCAGGGCAGTTGCGGAGAGCGGATCGGATACGGTCGAGGCGCGCAGCATCGGCGAGAAACCAGTCCAGCGCGTCGAGGCGGTCTCGGATGACGTTCAGGTCCCGCGACGGTGCGGATATCCGTCCCTCCAGCAGTCGTCCGCCCGACGCCGTGACAGTCCGGTCGATGGCCTGGAGAAGGGACCCCTCGCGCGTCCCTGAAAGGGAACGGGTCAGTTCCAGGTTCCGCCGTGTCGCCGCATCGATCTGGACCATACCGCCCGACGCTTCCCTCTGCGGGGGGCGAAGGAGCGGCAGATGTCCCTTCTGCGTCAGCTCGAGATAGTCGATCAGCGCGCCGAGCGCCGACACTTCGGCCCGCGTGAACGTGCCGAAGGCGTCGAGGCTCTGGACCCTCCAGAACGCCTCGAGCCGCTTCGTCGCCGAAGCACTGTCGAAGCTGGCCGGCGTCAGCGGAGTGATCGCGGCACCCGTGTCGCCGATGAGGTCGCACAAGTCCGAGTACCGGTTCTCCGACAGGATAACTTCGGACGGGGCCAGGCGCGCCAGTTCGGGCGCGAAGCGGCTCGCCGTCGTCTCCATCACGCGAAGCTCCCCGGTGGAAATATCGACCCAAGCAATCGCGGCCTCGTCTCGAACCTCTGCCAGCGCGACGAGGAAGTTGTGGCGCCGTGCCTCGAGAAGTGTTTCTTCGGTCAGGGTTCCCGGCGTGACGAGGCGAACGACACCGCGTTTCACGACTGACTTCGATCCCCGCTTCTTCGCTTCGGCAGGGTCTTCGAGCTGCTCGCATACAGCGACGCGGAAGCCCTTTCGTATCAGGGTCAGAAGATAGCCTTCGGCGGAATGGACCGGCACGCCGCACATCTGGATGTCTTCGCCGAGATGCTTGCCGCGCTTGGTCAGGGCGATGTCCAGCGCCTCGGCGGCTTGCACCGCATCGTCGAAGAACAATTCGTAGAAATCGCCCATCCTGTAGAACAGGAGAGCCCCGGCGTGTGCGGCCTTGATGTCGAGGTATTGCGCCATCATCGGCGTGACGGCGGCGTTGGCGACGGTCACTCTTCACACCCCCAAGTGCTCTGCCTGAATCTAACGGCGGGCACTCAAGGGTGAAAGGCGAAATGTCAGCTGGCGAACGGCGCGGCAGAGCCCCAGAGCTGTTTCACGCGAGCGTCGCGCCCGCAGGAGGAACGGTAGAACTTGTAGGCTTCCTTCTGCGACTTCGGCCCGCGACGCGTCAGGATGATGCTCGACCCCTTGTAGTAATCCTGATGGTAGGCTTCCGCCGGATAAAAGGCTGCGGCGTCCCGGATGGGGGTCACGATCTTCTGGCCGAGATCCGACTGCGCGTTCGTCTTTGCCTGCTCCGCGGCGGCCTTTTCCTGAGCGTTCGAGACAAAGATCGCGGTTCGGTAGCTCTCGCCGCGGTCACAGAACTGACCGCCGGCATCGGTAGGGTCGACGCTGCGGAAGAACAGGTTCAGAAGCTGCGCATAGCTCACGACGTTCGGGTCGTAGCGCACCTCGACAGCCTCGTAGTGGCCGGTGCCACCTCGAGTCACCTGCTTGTAGGTCGGGTTCGCGACCGTTCCGCCCATGAATCCCGAGACGACCTCGCTGACGCCCTTCACCTTCTCGAAGTCGGCCTCCACGCACCAGAAGCATCCGCCGGCGAAGTAGGCCCGAGCCTCTGCCGCTGCGGCACGGGAGCCGTGGAACGCGGCGCTCGACAGTACGAGAACGATTGCCAGAACGGATCTCCAACGAAAATCAAACATGGTTAAACCTCTCCTTTTCGTCTTCCAGCCTGCGGCCCTTGACGCGACGACGTCCACTCAAGCGAGCGTGATGTCGCGCGATGGTGAGAGTTGTTTCAAACCCCGACCATGACTAGCGTCACGGTAAAACGGAGGTCGAATGGATCAGCAGACAACCCATGCATCGGAAGACGACGCCCGAAACGACGCGATCCTGGTCTGGGTGAACGGTGTCGTGAAGCCTCGCGCCGAGGCATTGGTGAGCGTCTATGACTCGGGCTTCTTGCTGGGCGACGGTGTATGGGAGGGGCTGCGGCTGTATGACGGCACATGGGCGTTTCTCGATGAGCATCTCGACCGCCTGTTCGAGGCCGGAAAGGCCATCGACTTGGACATCGGCCTCGACCGACGCGGCCTGACGGCAGCGCTGGAGGAGACGCAGCGAGCGAACGGGATGACCACGGATGCCCATGCACGCCTGATGGTGACACGCGGTGTGAAGACGCGGCCCTTCCAGCATCCCGCGCTGTCGCGGTCGGGGCCGACCGTTGTCATCATCATGGAACATTCGCGTCCGAAAATCGCGCGCCCGATTCGCCTTGCGACCGTGCCTCACATGCGCGGATTGCCGATGACACAGGATCCGAAGCTGAACAGTCATTCAAAGCTGAACTGCATCCTCGCTTGCATCGCGGCCGAGAAGGCGGGGGCGGACGAGGCGCTGATGCTGGACGTACATGGGTTCGTGAATACGACCAACGCCTGCAACTTCTTCATCGTGCGCAAGGGGGAGGTTTGGACGTCGACGGGCGACTATTGCATGAACGGCATCACGCGGAAGAAGGTGATCGAGCTGTGCCGGGCGAACGGGATCCCGGTCTTCGAGAAGAACTTCTCGCTCGTCGAGACCTATTCCGCCGACGAAGCCTTTCTGACCGGGACGTTCGGCGCTCAGACCCCGGTCAGTGAAATCGACGGGCGAGTCATCGGCGCAGGCGGCCTCGGGCCGGTCACCGAGCGTCTCCTTGCATTGTACAAGGACCTGGTGGCGCGATGAAGATCGCGATGTGGAGCGGGCCGCGGAACCTGTCGACCGCGATGCTCTACGCCTTCGGCAACCGGGCGGACTTTGCAGCCTGGGATGAGCCGTTCTATGCGGCCTATCTCGCGGCGACGGAGATCGACCATCCGATGCGGACCGAGATCATCGGCGCACATGAGACAGATCCTGTTGCGATCGCTCGGGAAATCAGCGGGCCGAACCCCGGCGGAAAGGCCCATTGGTACATGAAGCACATGCCGTTTCACATGGTCGACGGCTTCCCGCTGGACTGGGCGGAGGAGTGCGTCAACGTCCATTTGATCCGTCATCCGGCCAGAGTTGTGGCGAGCTATGTCGCCAAGCGCGAAAGGCCTACCCTGCGTGACATCGGCTTCCAGCAGCAGGTCGAGCTATACGAGCGGTTTCCGGGGCCGGTGCTGGACAGCGACGACATTCGCCGCGATCCCGAGAGGATGCTGAGGCGGCTTTGCGACAGGATCGGGCTGTCCTTCGACCCCGTGATGCTGGCCTGGCCTGCCGGTCCCAAGCCGTTCGACGGGGCGTGGGCGCCGCACTGGTACGGCGCCGTCCACCGCTCGACCGGCTTTGCCGGGGCTGAAGGTTCTCTGCCTAGGCTCGAGGGCGAGGCGGCGGATCTGGCCGATGCGGCGCTGCCGTTCTATGGGCGGATGGCGACGGAAAAGATGGGCTGACGGGGATCGGTATTACGTCGGTATCACGTCGGTATTGCGTCGGTGCGCCTTCGGGTTGCGGCGGACCGGGGCTCTGCCCCGGACCCCGGGATATTTCGGGACCGATGAAAGCCGCCGTCAGCGCTTCAGCCGACGATCCCGGGCCGCCAGCAGCTTCAGCCTGAGCGCGTTGAGCTGGATGAAGCCCTGGGCGTCCTTCTGGTCGTAGGCGCCGGCGTCCTCTTCGAAGGTGACGTGGGCCTCGGAGTAGAGCGACTGCTCTGACCAACGGGCGACGGTGCGGGCGGAGCCCTTGTACAGCTTCACGCGGACGGTGCCCGAGACGTGCTCCTGGCTGGCGTCGATCAGCGCCTGAAGCATGCGGCGCTCGGGCGAGAACCAGAAGCCGTTGTAGATGAACTCGGCGTAGCGCGGCATGATCGAGTCCTTGAGGTGCCCGGACCCGCTGTCGAGCGTGATCTGCTCGATGCCGCGATGGGCCTCGAGGAGGATCGTGCCGCCCGGCGTCTCGTAGAGGCCGCGGGATTTCATGCCAACGAAGCGGTTCTCGACGAGGTCCAAGATGCCGACGCCGTGCTTGCCGCCGAGTTCGTTCAGGCGGGTCAGGATGGTGGCGGGCGACATGGCCCGGCCGTCGATGGCGACGGCATCGCCCTTCTCGAAGGTGATCTCGACCATCTCGGGCTGGTCGGGCGCGTCCTCGGGCCTGGTGATCCGTTGCAGGACGTAGTCCGGCGCTTCCTCAGCCGGGTTTTCCAGCACGCGGCCCTCGGACGAGGTGTGGAGAAGGTTCGCATCGACCGAGAAGGGGGCCTCGCCGCGCTTGTCCCTGGCGATCGGAATCTGGTTGGCCTCGGCGAATTCGAGGAGCTTCGTGCGCGAGGTCAGGTCCCACAGACGCCAGGGGGCAATGACCTTGATGTCGGGGTTCAGCGCGTAGGCCGAAAGCTCGAACCGGACCTGGTCGTTGCCCTTGCCGGTGGCGCCGTGGGCGACCGCGTCTGCGCCCGTCTCGGCCGCGATCTCGACAAGGCGCTTCGAGATGAGGGGGCGGGCAATGGAAGTGCCGAGAAGATACTGGCCCTCGTAGAGCGCGTTGGCGCGGAACATCGGAAAGACGAAGTCGCGGACGAATTCCTCGCGCACATCCTCGATGAAGATGTTCGACGGCTTGATCCCCAGAAGCTCGGCCTTCTTGCGGGCTGGATCCAGTTCCTCGCCCTGGCCCAAGTCGGCGGTGAAGGTCACGACCTCGCAGCCGTACTCGGTCTGGAGCCACTTGAGGATGATCGACGTGTCGAGGCCGCCGGAATAGGCGAGGACGACTTTCTTGGGCGCGGACATGGGGCTTCCCGTGTTCTGGAGTCCGGGCGCGTTTACGACGATTTCCCGAGGGGAACAAGGCGTGGGCCGCAAAGGAAAGGGGCGGCCGAAGCCGCCCCCGTGTCGCTGTATCCGCGCGCGCCTACTCGGCGACGACGACGACCTCGTCAAGCGGGTCGTCGCAGCTTTCGGACAGTTCGCATTCGGCGTCGTCCTCGATCGAGCCGACGTCTTCTTCCGCCTCGTCGCCCGCGCCGATGGCCTCGTCGATCAGGGCACTGTCCGCCTCGAGCCGTTCGTAGAGCTTGTCGAGGAGCGCCTGCTCCTCGGCCGAGATCTCGTCGGTCGAGTCGGGGTTCTTGTTCCAGAAGGCGAGGATCGAGCTTTCCGCCGAGCCTTCGGCCTCAAGCGCCGCGTTCGCGGTCTCGATATCCTCGGGTAGGGGTTCTTCGGCCGTGATGTCGCCGCGATTTTCGACGTCGCCGCCCAGGCCTTCGATGGACTCGGCGAGCTCGGCGATCTCGGCGATGCCGGCCTCGCCTGCGCGGTCGTCGTCGTAGTCGATGAGCGAGTCGTACCCAGCGTCGGAGAGCGCCAGGTCCAGGGTGGCTTCAAGATCGGCGTTCGTGGGATCGGCGTCGAAGGCCGCGCGCGCCTCGTCGATGGACGTGATCGGATCGATGCCCGCGGTGCCGTCGAGATCGGCATAGTAGTCCTCGACCGAGGTGTAGCCGTTCGCTTCCAGCGCTGCTTGCAGGGCGGCGAAGTCATCCGCGAGGTCGATGACCTCCTGCGCGCCTTCGGCATTGGCGTTGGCCACGGCGAGACCGGCCAAGAGGCCGACGGGCCCGTTGGTGTTGCCATTGCGGATGTGGGCGAGAACGGCGTTCGTGTTCGCGTTCAGCGCGCCGTTCATGTTGCCGAGGTTCGAGGGATGCATCGGATCGGCCTTTTTCGAGACCTTCACCGTCTGGGTTGCATTCGAACGAGCGGGGGCCACGCGGGCCGCCTTCTTTTCTTGTCCGGTCAGCTTGCGGAACATGCCCTCGATGCCGCCGCCCGACTTGCCGTTGCCGCGCGAGGCGGTCTCACCGCCGCCGGATTTGCCGCCCTTGTTGCCGCGCTCGGAGCGGTCGCTTTTTCCGTTGCCGCCCGCATTGTCCGATTTGGCGTAAGCGGCGTCGGCGGTGACGATGGAAACGACGGTCACGGCGGGGATCAGCGCGACCGACGCGAGAAGCGCGGCGGTGATCGTTGCGGTGAGTGTACGGGTCATTCTGTTCCTCCTGAATGGTGCGTGTGTGAGCCTTGAGGCAGACGCTAGGAACCCATGATGGCGAGACTTGGGCAGGACGCCACAATTGCTTTTACGGTCGGCGAGCGAGCGCCGGACGAAAGCGTAACGCATTGAAAGTGATGAATACTTTGGCCGTCTAACTATAGTTTAGATTTGGATTAGCCGAGGGTCCGGGGCCAGTGTGCGGCATCATACGCCCGAGGTTTATTCGACCCCGCCACTCTATTGTCATCGAAGAGGCAACATTGGGGCGGCTCGGTCCGCAATACCGCTGAGGCGAGGTCAATCGCCTTCCGGCGCGAATCGCTGTCAGAGCAGGGCGAGCAGCGCGGGACGAGCCTTGAAGTATGCGGCGCGGATGTCTTCGATCTTCGGCCGGGACTGCGGATCGTCGCGAAGACGGTCTTCTTCGGCGAGGCAGATGGCGCTTAGCTGGGAGAGACCGATGTTGAGCGCGCTGCCCTTGAGGAAGTGGAGTTGTTCGACGGTCGCACTGCGGTCGAGGGTGGCGAGAACCTCCTCCACCTCCTCGCAGAAAAGGCCGACGACCTCGGCCAGGTCGTCGCATCCGACCTCCTCCCTCAACTCGTCGATGCGACGGGCGTCGATCATGGGCGCGCTCCTTCCGCGCGGCAGATAATCAGGGTCAGGTTAAGGGGGAGTAGCCAGGCGCGTTCACCCGAACTTAACCCGGGAGAGGCCAAGGAAAGGCATGAAGAGCCGTGACGTTCTGGGGCCCTCCAAGGCTGCGATGGTGGTTCAGCCGGTGCTGGTTGTGGACGACAGCCGGGCGCAGCGTCGTCTGCTGGTCCGCGCGCTGCAACGCTGGGGATACGACGCCGTCGATGCGGCCTCCGGTGAGGCGGCGCTGGACCTCGTGCGAGCGCTGCCGATCGACATCGTCATCAGCGACTGGATGATGCCGGGGATGTCCGGCGTCGACTTCTGCCGCGCCTTCCGCGAACTGGCCGAGGGGCGGCCGGCGTATTTCATCCTGTTGACCGCGCGAAGCGAGAGCGAGGTGCTGGCCGAGGGACTGGAGAGCGGGGCGGACGACTTTCTCTCGAAACCCTTCAACGCGGTCGAGCTTCGGGCCCGGCTGCGGGCGGGCGAGCGGGTCGTGAACGCGCAGAAGGACCTGTCGGCGAAGAACGCGGCGCTGTCGGCGGCGCTGCGGAAGCTGTCTGACGCCTATACCGCCATCGACCGTGACCTGCGGGGCGCCCGGGTGTTCCAGGAAGGTCTGGTGCCGGACCGGCATTTCGTCCTAGGCGGATACGAGGTGTCGATGCTGTTCCGGCCAAGCGGGCATGTGGGCGGCGACCTCGTGGGCCACTTCAGGGTCAACGACAGCGAGCTTGGGCTCTATTCCGTCGACGTCTCGGGTCACGGCGTGGCCTCGGCGCTGATGACGGCGCGGCTTGCAGGATACCTGGGCGATGGAGCGCCCGAACGGAACGTGGCGCTGGAGCCGGACGGACAGGGCGGCTACCGGATGGCGAAGCCCGAGGCCTCGCTGGCGCGGCTGAATCGCATCTTCCAATCGGATGGCGACAACGATCACTATCTGACGCTGTCGCTCGCGCATCTGAACATGGTCACGGGAGAGGTTGTCCTGTGCCAGGCCGGTCATCCCAGTCCGATGGTGCAGCGACGTGACGGCAGCGTGATCTGTGTCGAGATGTTCAGCACCCCGATCGGCCTTCTGGATGAGGGGGAGTTCTGCACCCGTCGTCTGACGCTGGAGCCGGGCGACAGGCTGATCCTCTATTCCGACGGGCTGACCGAATGTCCGGGGCCGGGTGGCGTCTTGCTGGAAGAGGAAGGGCTGGCGGAGATCCTGCGCGACACATCGGGTGTTCACGGACCGGCGCTGGTCGAGACGATCTTCGACCGTCTGGCCGCCCACCGGGGATCGGATGACTTTCCCGACGACCTGTCCGCGGTGGTGATCGAGCGTCTCTAGAGACCGAGGGCGCGCGCCAGGAACAGACGGTCGCCGTCGTTTGCGACCAGTTTGACGGCGCGGGCGGGCTCCGCCCAGATCGCGCTGTGACCGGGCTCGGTCGGACCGCTGCGGGGCAGGGCGGGGCGGGCGAGATAGATGTGGCAGACCTTCTCGGCCCAGATGTCGTAGTCGGGCATGAAGGTGAAGCGGCGGAACGCGCCCAGCCTGGACCGGACGGCGATGCGCCAGCCGGTCTCTTCGAGGACTTCGCGATGCAGCGCGGCGACCGGCGCTTCGCCCGCATCCATGCCGCCGCCAGGAAGCTGGTACTCGGGCACCGGATCGGCCTGAAATGTCAGAAGAACGCGGCCATCGCGCACGAGCACGGCATAGACGCCGGGGCGGTGGCGATAGCGGATGCCGGGACGGACCGGATCGCCGACGCGGGGGATCATCGCTTGGACCTCGTACGGGGGCACCTATATAGTCGCGGTATGGCATGGTGCCGACCGCCAGGGAAA
This sequence comes from Silicimonas algicola, assembly GCF_003970735.1. GTDB lineage: Bacteria > Pseudomonadota > Alphaproteobacteria > Rhodobacterales > Rhodobacteraceae > Silicimonas > Silicimonas algicola. The sequence goes on along the minus strand of NZ_CP034588.1, from coordinate 4,262,363 downwards.
CCCCATGAATCTTGGAACGAGAATTGCCTGGGACGATACCGTCCTGCCCTTCCAGCTTGACCGCACCGACACGCGTGGGCGGGTCGCGCGGCTGGACGGCGTCCTTCGTCGCGTTCTGGCGCAGCACGATTATCCGCCCGCCATCGAGGCGCTGGTAGCCGAGACGGTTCTGCTGACAGCGCTTATCGGGCAGACCATCAAGCTGCGCTGGAAGCTGTCGCTGCAGGTCCGGGGCGACGGGCCCGCGCGCCTTGTGGCGACGGACTATTTCGCCCCGACCGAGGACGGCGGTCCGGCCCGCATCCGCGCCTATGCCAGCTTCGACGAGCAGCGGCTCGACCCCTCGGGCGAACCCTTTCCGCAGATCGGAAAGGGCTATTTCGCCGTGCTTATCGACCAGGGACCGGGCACGACGCCCTATCAGGGGATCACGCCCATTGCGGGAGATTCGATCTCGGCCTGCGCCCAAACCTATTTCGCACAGTCAGAGCAGCTTCCGACACGGTTCGCACTGTCTTACGGGCAGACGCAGTTGCCCGGCGAGCCGATGCATTGGCGGGCCGGCGGCGTGATGCTTCAGCAGATGCCCGAGGCCTCGCCGCTGATGCAGGGCGGTGGATCGGGCGAGGGCGGGTTGCTTGCGGCCGAGGACATCATGGATGGTGATGCGGCGCGCGACTGGGAGCATGTGAACATTCTTCTGGACAGCGCCGACGACATCGAATTGATCGGACCGAGCGTCCAGCCGACCGAGCTTCTGGTCAGGCTGTTCCATCAGGATGGGCCTCGGGTCTTCGATCCGCAGCGTGTCGAGTTCGGCTGCACCTGTTCGCCCGACCGCGTGCGCCAGACGCTGTCGATCTATTCGGCCAAGGATATCGCTCACATGACCACGGACGAGGGTATCGTGACGGCGGACTGCCAGTTCTGCGGCGCGCACTACGAGTTCGACCCCAAGACGCTTGGGTTCGAGGCGAAGGACGATGACTGACACCGAGGCTTCCCTGCGGGCGGCCGTGGCCCGTGCGGGGCGGCCTTCATCGGACTATGACCTGAACCCCGAGATCCGGCTTCCGGACGGACGCACGCTGCGCGACGCTTCGGTCCTGATCGCCGTGGTCGATCACGAGGCGTCTCCGGGGTTGATCCTGACGAAGCGGTCGTCTCGGCTGAAGCACCATCCGGGCCAGATCGCCTTTCCCGGTGGCAAGGTCGAAGACGTCGACACAGACGCCAGCGCCGCAGCCCTGCGCGAGGCACATGAGGAGATCGGGCTGCCGTCGTCGAGCGTGCGCGTCCTCGGCACGCTTCCCCCGCACGAGACGGTGACAGGCTTTATGGTGACGCCCGTCGTTTCGCTCATTTTGCCCGGATTCGAGCCTGTTCCCGAGGCGGGCGAAGTCGCCGAGGTCTTCGAGGTTCCGCTCGCCCATGTTCTGGACCCCGCAAACTATCGCATTCAGTACAGGCGCTGGCGGGGCGAGCGGCGTTATTATTTCACCGTGCCCTGGGGACCCTATTACATCTGGGGGGCGACGGCGCGGATGCTTCGCGCCCTGGCGGACCGGATGAGCGACGATGCGGATCGAGGCTGACTGGCTGATCGCGCCGGGCGCGGCGCGGCTCTTCTCGCTTCTGAACGACGCGGGGTATAACGCCTTCGCTGTGGGCGGATGCGTGCGCGACGCCATTCTGCGGCGGCCCGTGACCGATGTGGATCTCTCGACGGATGCTCGGCCGGAGAGGGTGATGGAGCTGGCGGCAGAGGCGGGGCTCCATGCCGTGGGGACGGGCATCGACCACGGCACCGTGACGGTGGTGTCGGAGGGCGTGCCCTATGAGATCACGACATTTCGGCGCGATGTCGAAACGGACGGGCGCCGCGCGGTCGTCGCGTTTTCCGACAGTCTGGACGACGATGCGCGGCGGCGGGACTTCACGATGAACGCGCTTTACGCAGATTCTTCGGGCGAGGTCGTGGATCCGCTCGGCGGTCTGGGTGACCTGCGGGCGGGCCGTGTACGGTTCATCGAGGACGCCGAGACGCGAATCCGTGAGGATTACCTGCGGAGCCTTCGGTACTTCCGGTTCCATGCCTGGTACGGCGATCCTTCTCTTGGCTTCGATCCCGATGCACTCGACGCCATAGCGCGGACGGTCGAGGGTTTGGAAACTCTCTCTCGCGAGAGGGTCGGCGCGGAAATGAAGCGGCTTCTGGCGGCACCTGACCCGGCGCCGGCGCTGGCTGCGATGCGGGTGACGGGCGTACTGCCGGCCATACTGCCGGGCTCGGACGATACCGCGCTGGCGCCGCTTGTCGCGCTCGAAAGTCTCGCGGGGGTCGAGCCCGATGCGTTGCGACGGCTAGCCGCGCTTGGCGGCGATCCGTCAGATGCTCTTCGCCTGTCCCGGAAGGAAACGGACAGGCTGTCCGGAATCGTCGAGGCAGGAGGCCTTGCGCCGGGAGAGGCGGGCTATCGCTTCGGGTCAGAGACTGCGCGCGACGCAATGCTTGTTCGGGCGGCGAGCCTTGGGCGGCCCCTGACGGACGAATTGGAGACGGCGGAGCATGGCGCCGCGAAGAAGTTTCCCGTCGTCGCCGCCGACCTGATGCCGCGGTTCGAAGGGCACCGGCTGGGCGCGGAGTTGAAGCGACTCGAGCGGCTCTGGATCGAGAGCGGGTTCGTCCTCGACCGCGAGGCGCTTCTCGACGACAAGCCGGGGTGACAAGCGGCGCTCTTTGCGCTATCGGAAACCTGCAGAACATGGAGCGCACGATGACCGACAGGATCCCCGACAGCCGCATCTGACCGGCCCGATCCTGTGGTGGATGGGCCTGTGGTCCCCGCCGTCATCTCATCGCATTTCTTCGTCAAGGCCTCCGCCTCATGTTCCGCTTCTTCGAAAACCTCGTCGATCCTTACGTCTCCTATCCGGCCGAAGACACGCCGCCGCGTCGGCTCTGGCCGTTCATCAAGGGTCTAAGCCGGCCGTTCTGGCCGATCTTCGGTGTCGCGGCAGTCATGTCGGTGGCGGTGGCCGCGATCGAGATCTGGCTGATCTACTACATCGGGCGGCTGGTCGATCTGCTGGCCGTCAGCGAGCCTTCGACCTTCTGGGATCAGCACTGGCTGGAGATGCTGGGGGTCGCGGCGCTTCTTCTGCTGGTGCGACCGGCGATCCAGGCTCTGGACGTCGGGCTGCTGAACAACACTATTCTTCCGAATTTCGGCACGCTGATCCGGTGGAGGGCGCACGCGCATGTGCTGCGGCAGTCGGTCGGCTGGTTCGAGAACGATTTCGCCGGACGGATCGCGAACCGCATCATGCAGACGCCTCCTGCGGCGGGCGAAGCGGTGTTCCAGGTCTTCGACGCCATGACCTATGCGACGGCCTATGTCGTCGGCGCCTTCATCCTGTTGTCCGACGCCGACTCGCAGCTTGCGGTGCCGCTGGCGTTCTGGCTGATGCTGTACGGTCTCCTGGTGACCTGGACGGTTCGGCGGGTGGGGCCTGCGTCGAAGATATCGTCGGACGCGCGAAGTGCCGTCACGGGGCGGGTCGTCGACGCCTACAGCAACATCCATTCGGTGAAGATGTTCGCGCATACCTCGGCGGAACTCGACCATGCGCGCGACGTGATCGAGCATTCGCGGCGCACCTTCCAGAACGAGATGCGAATCTTCACCACGATGGATCTGAGCCTGACGGTCATCAACGGCTTCCTGACGGTTGCAGTCATCGGATGGGCGATCTGGCTTTGGTCTGCCGGTGCCGCCAGCGTGGGCGTCGTCGCCGTCGCCTCGACCATCGTGCTGCGCCTGTCCGCCATGACGGGCTGGCTGATGTGGGCTCTGACGTCTTTCTTCCGCAACCTGGGTGTCGTGGCCGAGGGGATGGAGACCATCGCGCAGCCGATCCACCTGGTCGATCGGGCCGACGCCCGGCCGCTGGTGCCCGGGTCGGGACGTATCGTCTTCGAGGAGGTGAGCCACCATTACGGACGTGGTTCGGACGGGCTGGACCGGCTGTCACTGGTCATCGAGCCGGGTCAGAAGGTGGGCCTTGTCGGCCGTTCGGGCGCGGGCAAATCGACGCTCGTGAAGTTGCTGCTGCGCTTCTACGACGTCGAGGGCGGACGGATACTGATCGACGGGCAGGATGTGCGCGACGTGACGCAGGATTCGCTGCGCGCCCGCATCGGCATGGTCCAGCAGGATTCGTCGCTTCTGCACCGCTCGGTGCGTGAGAACATCCTTTACGGTCGTCCAGACGCCACCGAGTCCGAGATGGTCGAGGCGGCACGGCGCGCCGAGGCGCATGATTTCATCCTGACGCTGCGCGACCCCGAGGGCCGGTCCGGTTATGACGCCCAGGTCGGCGAGAGAGGCGTGAAGCTGTCGGGCGGCCAGCGGCAGCGGATCGCGCTGGCGCGTGTCATCCTGAAGGATGCGCCGATCCTCGTGCTGGACGAGGCGACGAGCGCCCTAGATTCCGAAGTCGAGGCGGCAATTCAGGATACGTTGTACGGCATGATGGAAGGCAAGACCGTGATCGCCATCGCGCACCGGCTGTCGACCATCTCGCAACTGGATCGGATCGTCGTCCTGGACGAAGGCCGGATCGTCGAAGACGGGAGTCATGCTGCGCTTTTGTCGGGCGGAGGACTATATGCAGGGTTCTGGTCCCGCCAGTCGGGCGGATTTTTGAATACAGAGGCAGCAGAGTGAAGGTTCCCGATCCCGTCCATCTCGAGCGCGACCTGGGTCACGTTCCCGCGCCCTATCGCTGGCTCGCCGACCGGATCGATCCATTTCGACCGGCGGACGGCCCGCCGCCGCGCACGCTGTGGCGCTTCATGCGCTGGTCGCTGGAAGGGGCTGAAACGCAGATCGGGCTGTCGGCCCTCACCTCGGTCGTCTGGGGTGTCATCAGCGTCATGGGCTACTGGCTGATCGGCTGGATGATCGACCAGGCGCAGATCGTGGGGCCTGGATTCTTGGCCGAGCAGTGGATGGTGTTCGCCGGGTTCGTCCTGTTCTTCGTCGTGCTCTGGCCGGTCACGATGGTGTTGAGCGCGGCGTACAACACCGTGGTCCTGGGCACGAACCTCTATTCGCTGGTCCTGTCGCGGATCAATCGGCACACCCTGGGGCAGAGCCTGTCCTATTTCGACAACGATTTCGCCGGGCGCATCGCGCAGAAAAGCCAGCAGACGGCACGGGCCCTGACCGACGTGGTGACCGAGGTGACGAACGCCATCGGCAACGCGCTGACCGCTGTCATCAGTTCGGCGGCGCTTCTGGCCTTCATCGACTGGCGCCTGGCGGCGGTGGTCGTCGTCTGGTCGCTCTCTTACGTCGTGCTGATCCGCTACTTCATCCCGAGGATCCGAATGCGCTCGCAGACCCGTGCCGCGCGGCGCGCGGTGGTGACGGGGCAGATCGTCGACACCATCACCAACGTCGCCACCGTCAAGCTGTTCGCCTACGGCACGGCCGAGGAACGGGCGACCGACGACGCGCTGGCCGGGTTCCGCGAGGCGGGCGTGGCCTGGGCCGGGATCGTGGTGACGTTCCGCATCTTCATCTTCACTCTGGCGGGCGCGCTTCCCGCGGCGCTGATCGGCATCGCCCTGTGGCTTTGGGGGCAGGGCACGGCGACCGCCGGCGACATCGCGACCGCGGGGCTCGTGTCGACGCGGCTGGCCACGATGACGGGATGGGTCAGCTTCGCCGCCCTTGGGGTCTTCACCAATATCGGAGAGATCGAAGACGGGATCCGCACGCTGACACCCGCGCACACGATCCTCGACCGGCCCGACGCCATCAATCCGGGACGCGCGAAGGGCGCGATAAGGTTCGAGAACCTGCATTTCGGCTACGGCACGTCGAAGGCGGCGCTGGATGGGTTCGACCTGGAGATCGCGCCTGGCGAAAAGGTCGCGCTGGTCGGCGCCTCGGGGGCCGGGAAGAGCACCGTCACGTCTCTGTTGCTGCGGCTTTACGATGTCGAAGAGGGGCGTGTCCTGATCGACGGCACCGATATTCGCGATGTGACCCAGGACGGGTTGCGGCGGATGATCTCGATGGTCCGGCAGGAAACCTCGATGTTCAACCGTTCGGCTCTGGAAAACATCCGCTATGGCAAGCCCGAGGCCAGCAAGGAGGACGTGATCCACGCGGCCGAGCTGGCCGAGGCGCACGACTTCATCCTGGAGCTGAGGGATCACAGGGGCCGCATGGGGTACGAGGCGCATCTGGGGGAACGCGGCGTGAAACTGTCCGGCGGGCAGCGGCAGCGGATCGCGCTGGCGCGGGCGATCCTGAAGGACGCGCCGATCCTCGTGCTGGATGAAGCGACGAGTGCGCTCGATTCCGAGGTCGAGGCGGCGATCCAGGAGTCGCTGTCGTCGCTGATGGAGGGCAAGACCGTGCTGGCCATCGCGCACCGGCTGTCGACCATCGCGCAGATGGACCGCATCGTCGTGCTGGAGGATGGACGCATCGTCGAGCAGGGAACGCACGAAGAGCTTCTGGCGCGGGACGGCGTCTATGCGAAGTTCTGGCGTCACCAGTCGGGCGGCTTTATTGGCGTGCAGGAGGCGGCCGAGTAGATGCAGGCGACCATCCTGCGTCTGGGTCACCTTGGGGACGGCATCGCGGAGGGTCCCGTTTTTGTCCCGCGCACCCTGCCGGGCGAGGTGGTCGAGGGTGAGCTTTCGGGTGACCGGTTAGCTTCGCCGCGCATCGTCACACCGTCTTCGAACCGCGTGTCGGCCCCCTGTCCACACTATCGCGGTTGCGGCGGGTGCGCGCTTCAGCACGCCTCGGATGACTTCGTGGCGGATTGGAAGGCGGGTGTGGTCGAGACGGCGCTGTCGGCCGTTGGGATCGAGGCGAAGGTGCGTCGTGTCCATACGTCCCCGCCCGGATCGCGGCGGCGGGCGACGTTTACGGGCCGCAGGACCAAGTCCGGCGCTATCATCGGGTTTCATGCACCCTACAGCGACGCGATCCGCGAGGTGCCGCATTGCCTTCTGGTGCGTCCGGCGCTTGTCGAGGCGCTTCCGGTGCTGGAACGGATCGTCACCCTCGGCGGCAGCCGGAAGGGCGAGGTGCGGCTGACAGTGACCGAAACGGACAGCGGTCTCGACGTCGCGGTGACGGGTGGCAAGCCGATCGACGTCTCGTTGCAGGCGCACTTTGGAGCCGTCGCGGCCGAGGCGGGACTTGCCCGACTGTCATGGGATCGCGAGGTCGTGGCGATGGAGCGGCCTCCGCTGGTGCAGTTCGGGCGCGCGCAGGTGACGCCGCCGCCGGGCGCTTTTCTTCAGGCGACGACCGAGGGCGAGGCCGCTCTCGTTGCAGGCGTGCGCGAGGCCCTGGACGGCGCCACGGGCGACATCGTCGACCTCTTCGCGGGCTGCGGGACGTTCAGCCTTCCCCTGGCCGAGCGCGGTCACGTTCACGCGGTCGAAGCCGAGGAGGAGATGCTGGAGGCGCTGGATCGTGGCTGGCGTCATGCGCCGGGTCTCCATGCCGTGACGACAGAGACGCGCGACCTTTTCCGGCGCCCGCTGGATGCCGAGGCGCTGTCGCATTTCGGGGCTGCCGTGATCGACCCGCCCCGCGCGGGAGCGGAGCGTCAGGTGGAGTCGCTGGCGGCGTCCAACATCTCACGCGTCGCCATGGTCTCGTGCAGCCCTGTCACCTTCGCGCGCGATACAGCGCGTCTCGTCCAAGCAGGGTTCGGCATCGCCTGGATGGATGTCGTCGACCAGTTCAGGTGGTCGACCCATGTCGAGATCATCGCGGCCTTCACACGCTGAAAGCGATTCACCTACGTCCCGAAATAGGCTATCAAAATTCGGAGGCAGACTCGGGACAGTCAGAACAATGCATGCAATCGCAAGAATTGCGGCGCTGATCTTCGCAGTGGTGGCACTGACGGGATGCGCGTCCAAATTTCGCTCGTACGACGGGCCAGCCGTGACGGAAGTTCACGTCTACAAGAGCTTTCGGCGGATGTACCTGCTGAACGGCTCGAACGTGCTGAAGATGTACTATGTCAACCTCGGCTTCGCGCCGACGGGCGACAAGCTGCAGGAAGGCGATGGGCGCACGCCCGAGGGCTCGTACTTCATCAATCGGCGCAACCCGGAGAGCGAGTACCACCTGTCGATCGGAATCAGCTATCCGGACGAGGTCGATGTGGCCGAGGCCGCTGCTGTCGGTCGCTCTCCCGGCGGCGACATCTTCATCCACGGATGGGGACCCAAGGTGACCAATCCGAGGCCGGACTGGACCTACGGGTGCATCGCGGTGACGAACAAGGAGATCGAGGAAATCTATGCGATGGTCCGCGACGGAACGCGGATCACCATCTTTCCCTGACCTCGAGTCTTCAGCTGGTCGGACCGGCGGTGCCGGAGGGCTGGCCCGTGATCAGCGTCCACCAGATCTTGCCGGAAGATTCCTGGTACCACGAGAAGCCGAGGTCGCGGGCGCGCGGGTCGAGGATGACGTCGCGCGTCTCGGGGACTTCCATCCAGGCGGCAAGCGTTTCGAGTTCGGTCTCGTAGGTTTCCGAGATGTTCTCGCCCACGAGGCGGCCCTGGTATCCGGTGCGGGTCACGCGATCGAGGGGGCTCGAGCCGTCCGAGCCGAAATGCCAGGGGCGGTTCTGGACCGACATGTCGCGTGAGTGCGTCTGCGCCGCGGCGTTGAGCTGCGAGCTGAGTTCGAGCGGTTGCGCCCCACGCGCCTGGCGAAGCGCGTTGACCGAGTCGAGCATCCGGTACTGGATCTTGCCGGTGTCGCCAGAGGCGATCTTGTAGGTCGACGGCAGGGGTCTGCCATCCGAGTCGAAACGCGGCTCGGGCGTGGCGCAGGCGGCGAGGGCGAGCGCGAGGGCCGGAACGATGAGGAATTTGCGTAGCATGACTGCCTGCCTATGGTCGGTTTTGCCCGTGCTTACAGCCAAGCGCCGCCGTGTTCAAACCCCGACTGTTGCAAAATAAACGATGTGACGCTTCTTTGATTTGCCGCTGCCGGTGTGCCGCTCTATGTTCCCCATCGATCCGACACACACATATGGAGGCGCTCTTGTCTTCCGATACCAAGACGAATTTCAGCCGCCGCGGTTTCATCGCTGCCACAGCAGCGACGGTCGCCCTACCCGCCGTCGCGCAGGACGATACCGACTATCGCGGCACGCTTTCCGAATCCGTTCGCCGCAACGCCTCGAGCTTCCGCGCGCTGGATTGGCAACCCTACTTCAGCAGCGTCGCCGGTGGCGCCATCCTCGTCGACATCTCGTCGCGCGCGCTGCACTACTGGAATTCCTCCAACGACACTTACCGCCTGTTCCCGACGAGCGTGCCCATCAGCGAAGAGCTGACGCGGCGTGGCCGGACGAAGATCACACAGAAGGTGGTGGGCCCCGACTGGCGGCCGACGCCGTCGATGAAAGAGCGTAACCCCGACTGGCCGGACTACGTGCCTCCGGGTCCGGACAATCCGCTCGGCACCCATGCGATGCACTTGAGCTGGACCTACTACCGCATCCACGGCACGCACGACACGCGCAAGATCGGACGCCGGTCGTCGAACGGCTGCATCGGCCTGTATAACGAGCATATCGCACAGCTCTTCAACATGACGCCCGTCGGGACGCAGGTCCTCGTTATCTGAGAACCTCGCGCCTTCGGTGAGAAGTTCCGCATCCCGCGCCCCGGCGCGGGATGTTTCGTTTCAGATCCAGCCCCACAGGTTCTCGTCGACGACTTCCGCCAGCATGTCGATGTGGGCGGCGTCGTCGTTCAGGCAGGGTATGTAGGTGAAGCTTTCACCGCCTGCGTGTTCGAAGCTTTCGCGGATCTCGCCGTTGATCTCTTCCAGCGTCTCGATGCAGTCCGCCGAGAACGCCGGCGCGACGACGGCGATGCGCTTCTTACCCTGTTTCGCCAAGTCGGCCACGTGCTCGACGGTGTAGGGCTTCAGCCATTCTTCGGGCCCGAAAACGGACTGGAACGTGGTGGTGATGGCGTCGTCGCCCCACCCGAGCCGCTCTTTCAGCAGGCGCGTCGTCTTCTGGCACTGGCAATGGTAGGGGTCGCCGGTCATCAGATAGCGTTTCGGCATTCCGTGGTAGGAGCAGATCAGGATGTCGGGCTTCGTCTCGAGCGCGCCGTAGGCTCGTTCGACGGACTGGGCGAGCGCCTCGATATAGGAGGACCTCGCGAAGTAGGGGGCCACGGTGCGCGAGGCCGGCTGCCACTTTTCGTCCATCAGCGCGCGGAAAAATTGGTCATTCGCGGTCGCGGTCGTGGCGCCGGCATAATGCGGGTAGAGCGGGAAGAACACGATCCTGGTGCAGCCCGCTTCCACCATCTCACGCACCTTGGCCTTGGTCGATGGTCTGCCATAGCGCATGCAGAAATCGACCATGACGCGGTCGCCGTGCCGGCCCCGAAGCACCTGGCGCAGGCTGTCGGCCTGAGACCTGGTGATGGTCATCAGAGGGCTTTCGTTCTTCTCTTCATTCCAGATCAGCTTGTAGTTCGCGCCCGACGAAAACGGCCGTTTCGACAGGATGACAAGTTGGAGCAGCGGCTGCCATTTCCAGCGCGCATAGTCGATCACGCGCTGGTCCGAGAGAAACTCGTTCAAATAGCGCCGCATGGACCAATAGTCGTAGCCGTCCGGGGTGCCGAGGTTGGCGATCAGGACGCCGATCTTCGCTGCGGGCACGGGCGGGTGATCCTGTGGCAGATGCGGCTGGCCGGTCGGTGTCATGTCGTCCCTCGTCCCTTGATTGGCGCCTGAAATAGACGCGGGGGGTGAAAGGTCAACGCGACACGACGGCCGCCCTATCCTCTCAGTCTTCCAGTGGTGTTTCCCGCGTGTTGAGCGCATCGGCAAGACGAGCCTTGGCGCTGCCCGGTCTGAGCGGTGTTTGCTGACTGTCCGACGGGGCCCAGCCGGTCAGGAAGACAAGCTCGAACGTCGCCGGAAGAAACCCTTCGGGTTCTGCGAAAGCTTCGGAATAGAGACGTTCTGCGAGGGTGAAGAGGGCCTTTGGCGGCACGCGCCGGTGTCGGCCGGCAAGAGCGTTGGTCTCTCCCATGCCGCGCAGATCATGGATCAGCCCGGCAAGCTCGCGATAGCGGACCGTCAGCCTGACGCTGTCCGCCACGGGAAGTGCAAGACCGCCGCGCTGGAGAAGGGCCCCCAGTTCGCGGACGTCTGCCATCGGGAGGACGCGGGGCGAAAGGCCGCCCGTCAGGCGCGTCTCGGCCTCGGCGAGGCTGGCACGCAGCTCGTGGAGGGTCTGGCCGCCGAAGAGGACGGCCAGGAAAAGTCCGTCGGGGACAAGGGCAAGGCGTGACTGGACGATCTGACCCACCGGATCGTCGGCCCAGTGCAGCCCGAAGGCGTGGACGAGCAGGTCGTGCGGTCCCGTGAAGTCCAGACGGTCGGCGTCCGGAACGATCGGGGCGTCGGGCAGCAACCGGCGGAAGGGCTCCCTCACATTGCCCACGAGCGCAGGCGACGTGAACGCTTTGTTAATCTCGGCGAGCCTTTCCTCGATCTCGCGGGCCGCTTCGTCGTGCAGGAACAGCACGGGGTCGCGCGCCGCGCGGGCGCGCTGCCGCAGAAGTGCGTTGCGGTCGGTCATCTGCGGGGGCCGGGACGTCATCGCAGCGGAAGGTAGTGAAGCATGGGCGGATTGCAACGCGCGTTGTCCTGGGTCTTTCCGGCCCAGTGCATCCTCTGCACGGGGCTCGTCGAGGATACGGGCGGCCTCTGCGCCGACTGCTGGAAGCGCACGCCCTTCCTGACGGGCCTCTTGTGCGACACCTGCGGCGCATCCTTGCCGGGCGAAAGCTCGGGGGTCGAGCATTGCGACGATTGCTTGTCGATGTCGCGCCCGTGGGCCGCCGGACGGGCGGCGTTGTCCTATCGCGACCTGGGGCGCAAGATCGTGCTGTCCCTGAAGCATGGCGATCGCACGGACCTGGCGAAACCGGCCGCTGCGTGGATGGAGCGGGCGGGTCGTGACGCACTGCGACCGGGCACGCTGCTTGTTCCCGTACCGGTCCATTGGTCGAGGCTTCTGAGGCGACGCTACAACCAGTCCGCAGAGCTTGTGCGAGCGCTTTCCGCTCGAACGGGTCTGGCCTGTTGTCCCGACGCCCTGATCCGGCAGCGTCGCACGCCCCCACAGGATGGGATGACGGTAGATGACCGTTTCCGCAACATGACCGGCGCGATCCGCGTGAACCCAAGACGCAGGAACGAGGTAGAAGGGAAGACGCTGTGCCTGATCGATGATGTGATGACCTCGGGCGCGACGCTCGCGGCGTCGGCCGAGGCACTTTGGGGGGCGGGGGCCGATCAGATTTTCGTTCTCGTGCTGGCAAGGGTCGAGAAAGAGACCTAGATGTTCCCCGTTGCACGGGAACGCCAGTATGAAGCCAGTCGAAATCTATACCACGCCGCTTTGCGGCTTCTGCCACGCCGCCAAGCGCCTGCTGTCGGGCAAGGGCGTGTCCTTCACCGAGATCGACGTCAGCCGGGATCCTGCCCGCCGGCAGGAGATGTCGGGGCGCGCGCGGGGCCGATACACCGTCCCCCAGATCTTCATCGGTGAGACGCACGTGGGCGGCTGCGACGATCTCTACGCTCTCGACCGGGCCGGCAAACTCGACCCGCTTCTCGCCGCGTGATGCGGGTCGCTCTGCTTCAGACGACGTCGACCGACGATCCTGGCGAAAACATCAGCATGATCCGCCCGATGATCGCCGAGGCGGCAGTCGAAGGCGCGCGTTTCATCCTGACGCCTGAAGTCACCAATTGCGTCTCGGCCAGTCGACCCCGGCAGGCGGATGTGCTGCGGACCGAGGACGAGGACACGACGCTCGCCGCGTTGCGCGACGAGGCGGCGCGGCGCGGCGTCTGGTTGCTGATCGGGTCGCTTGCGCTGAAGCAGGCGGAGGGCGGACGCTTCGTCAACCGGTCGTTTCTTGTCACGCCCCAGGGCGAGATCGCGGCGCGGTACGACAAGATCCACATGTTCGACGTGACGATCTCGGAGACCGAGACCTACCGCGAAAGCGAAGGCTATCGTCCCGGCGACCGCGCCGTGGTGGCCGAGGTCGAAGGCGTGAAGGTTGGCCTGACGATCTGCTACGACGTGCGCTTTCCACATCTTTATCGTGACCTCGCAAAGGCCGGAGCGCGGATCCTGACCGTGCCGTCGGCCTTCTCGCCCGCCACGGGTGCCGCGCATTGGGAGGTGCTTCTGCGGGCACGCGCCATCGAGAACGGGTGCTTCGTTCTTGCGCCGGCTCAATGCGGGACGCATCCGCGCACCGACGGACGCGAACGGCGGACGCACGGCCATTCGCTGGCCGTCGACCCCTGGGGTCAGGTGTTGTCGGACAGCGGCACGGCGCCATCCGTGCGCGTGGTTGATCTGGACCTCGATGCGGTCGATGATGTGCGGCGACGGCTTCCGTCGCTTTCCCACGACCGAGATTATTCAGGACCCTGATGCGGGATCAGACCGACAGTTCAGACCAGCTTGCCATCGCGCTTTTCAGCGAGATCTTCATGGCGGACCAGCTTGCTCGGGCGCGCCTTGCGAAGGTCTTGCCGAAGGGGATGGAGCTGAGCCATTTCTCGGTCCTGCACCATCTTGCCCGTGCCGGTGCCGAACGGACGCCGGCTCAGCTCGCGCGGACGTTTCATGTCACGCGGGGCGCGATGACCAACACGATCAGCCGGTTGGAGTGGGCGGGATATGTCCATGTCCGGCCCGATTGGGACGACGCCCGGCGCAAGTTCGTGGGAATCAGCCTGTCGGGAGTGAAGGCGCGAGACGCCGCGCTCGAGGCCATCGCCCCGATCCTGACCGAGGTGGTTCGGTCCATCGGTCCCGATCGGGTCAGGGCGGCGCTTCCGACCCTGCGCGAGCTCAGGGTTCGGTTCGAGACTCCGGACGAAGAGACGTCGTCACATAGTTCACCGAAAGATCGCGGTCCGACAGGCTCCACGACCAGAACAGCGGATTGAACACGAAGCCCTTGCGGTCGACGGGGTCGAGAGCGGCGCGGCGCAAGAGGTCGTACAGCTCATCCGGCGTGATGAACTTGTTCCAGTCGTGAGTGCCTCGCGGCAGCCAGCGCATCACGACCTCGGCCCCCACGATTGCCATGGCGAAGCTCTTGGGGTTTCGGTTGATCGTCGAACAGACCATCAGGCCGCCCGGTTTCAGAAGGTCATGGCATGCGGTGAGATAGGCGAGGGGGTCGGCGACATGTTCGACCACCTCCATGTTCAGGACTGCGTCGAAAACCTCGCCTTCTGCCGCCAAAGCCTCGGCCGTGGTATGGCGGTAGTCGATGTCGAGACCTTGTTCCCGGGCGTGGACCTGCGCGACGGGAATATTCCGTTCGGCCGCGTCGGCGCCGACGACCGTCGCCCCGAGTCGCGCCATCGGCTCGGACAGAAGACCGCCGCCGCAACCGATGTCGAGAAGCCGCAGTCCGTCGAACGGTCGGGGCGCGTTCAGGTCGCGCCCGAACTCGGCGGCAATCTGGGCCGTGATGTAGTCCAGCCGACAGGGATTCAGCATGTGGAGCGGCTTGAACTTCCCGTTCGGATCCCACCATTCGGCGGCCATGGCCTGGAACTTGTCGATTTCGGCGGCGTCTATGGTCGAAGCGTGGGACATTTCTGAGCTCGGCACCTAGATTTCCTGAAAGGGGACGTGAATCGGCTTCGTCCGAAGTATATAGGTCGCGAATGGACAGACAGTCAGGCACGAAGACTGCGTCACAGTATCTTTACGCGCCGATCGAGCCTTTCGATCAGCGGATGCTGGATGTGGGCGAAGGTCACAAGGTCTATGTCGAACAGTGCGGCAATCCCGCAGGCCTGCCTGTCGTCGTGCTGCATGGCGGACCGGGCGGGGGATGCTCGCCCGCGATGCGGCGGTATTTCGACCCGGACAAGTTCAGGATCGTGCTGTTCGACCAGCGCGGGTGCGGACGGTCCCGGCCCCATGCCAGCGTTCGGGACAACACGACGTGGCACCTCGTCCGCGACATCGAGCTGATCCGAACGACGCTGGAGATCGACAGATGGGCCGTCTTCGGCGGCAGCTGGGGTGCAACGCTCGCCCTGATCTACGCCATCACCCATCCCGAGCGCGTGTCGAACCTGGTTCTGCGCAGCGTTTTTCTGATGACGCGAGCCGAGCTCGACTGGTTCTATGGCGGGGGCGCGGGTGCGTTCTGGCCCGATGTCTGGCGCCGCTTCACCGACATGATTCCCGAAACCGAGCGTGAAGACCTGATCGGAGCCTATGCCCGGCGCCTGTTCTCGGGTGATCTTGCGTCCGAGACGCGCTTTGCGCGGGCCTGGGCGAGTTGGGAGAATACGCTGGCCTCGATCGGCAACGACGGGCCGGGGGGCGACAGTCCCGCTGACTTCGCACGCGCCTTCGCGAGGCTCGAAAACCACTATTTCGTCAATCATGGGTTCCTCGAGCACGATGGCTGGATCGAAGCCAACCTGCACCGCATCGCGCGTATTCCGGGCACCGTCGTGCAGGGTCGCTATGACATGATCTGTCCTCCGGTCACGGCGTACCGCCTGACGTCCGCATGGCCGACGTCGTCCCTGAAGATCATCCCCCGCGCGGGACACGCGCTCAGCGAGCCGGGGATCAGCGCCGAACTCGTGCGGATCACGGATCGCCTGGCGCTGTCCGGGGTGCGCTGAGACCTGCCACAGTCTTGGCGGAACGCCGCTGACTGTTGCCGAACCGCTTTGCGCACTGTTTCCCCAATAGCTATCAATTCCAAAAGCCTGCCGAGACCTTGCCTAGGTTTGGCCTCATTTGCCGGGTCATCTACTGGCCGGGACAGAAGCGACAAAAGGGACACCTGGGGATGACATTCAAAACTCTGGCCGCATGCGCGGCACTGGCCTTCGTCGTCGCTGCGCCCACAACCGCCGAGGCTTGCTCGCGGTCCGTGTCCAAGGCCGCCGCGACGACCGTGGTGCCGGGCGGGCGCATCGATCAGGGTCTTCTCGACGATGCCATCCGGACCGAGGTGAACTATCACCGCTGCCGCGCTGGGCTGCCCAAGGTCGGCGACGCCGGAAACGGAATGGCCTCGCAAGCGGCGAAGCACAGCCAGTGGATGGCGCGCACGCAGCAGTTGACGCACCGCAGCACCGTTCCCGGTGCCTCGACGCTGAAGCAGCGCGTTCGTGCCGCGGGTGTCAGCTTTCGCGCCGGCTCCGAGAACATCGGGATGGTCCACCGCTACCAGATCGACAATCGCCGTTTCAAAATCCTCAATTCGGGGTCGTGCCAGTTCGCGAGCTACGAAGGTCAGGCCTTGCCGGCGCACAGCTACGCCACTCTTGCGCGCCACGCGGTCGAGCTGTGGATGAACTCTCCCGGCCACCGCAAGAACATCCTCGACCGCAAGGTCAACAAGGTCAGCACGGCAGTCGCCTTCGACCCGAATGCGCAATATTGCGGACGGTTCTGGCTGACGCAGAACTTCATCGGCTGACCCTCTGGCGCTTACCGTGGTGACGCCGGTTGTCTAGACTGGCGCCATGGTCCGCAAATTTCTCAGGTCTATCCTTCTGGCGCTTGCCGTTCTGGCAGGCGCCTTTGCGTGCCAGAGCGTTCGCAACTCGGGTGGGCCGGACCTGACGGAAAAGCCTGCGGAGGCCATACGCATCGCCACACTGAACGTCCACTACATCTCGGCGCGGCAGAGTGAAGGCAGATGGGGCCTGTCCGGGTGGGAGGCGCGAAAGGATCCGATGGACCGGGCGGTGAAAGCTCTCGACGCCGACCTGATCGCGTTCCAAGAGATGGAGACGTTCCGGGGCGGTGACGACGACAGCGAGAACCTCGCGCGTTCGTTCCTGCTGGAGCGGAACCCGGAGTACCGCGCCGCTGCCATGGGCTACTGGCGCACCTTCCCGTCCACGCAGCCGATCTTCTATCGCGCGGAGCGTTTCCAGATGTTGGATCAGGGATGGTTCTTCTTCTCGGAGGCGCCGGACACGATCTATTCACGCACCTTCGATGGCTCTTACCCAGCTTTCGCCTCATGGGCCTTGTTCAGGGACGCGCGCACGGGCGCGGCCTTTAGACTGGTCAATCTTCACACCGATTATGCAAGCGGCGAGAATCGGCGGCGATCGGTGGCGCTGGTGTCCGAGAGGATCCGGCCGTGGATCGCGGCGGGTGAGACGGTCTTTCTTGCAGGTGATCTGAATGCTCGCCTGGGCTCGAACCTGCATCGGATGCTCGAGGACGCGGGGCTGACTTTCGTTCCCGTGGCCGGGGCGACGTATCATCTGGACCGGGGGCTGAACCTGTTCGGAGCCATCGACCATATCGGATACTCCGGCGCGACGGCCCTTGGCGTGCCGATGGTGTTCCGGGAGAAGACTGGTCCTGTCTGGGCAAGCGATCATTACCCGGTTGCGGCGGATTTCACCTTGAACCCGGGCTAGTCGCCGAGAACGACCTCGTCCATCGGGATGTCCCAGGGCATCGGATAGATCGTCTTCATCCGACAGCCTGGAAATCCGACGCCAAGGATGCGGGGCCGGGGATCAAGTGCTGCAAGCGTTCGGTCATAGTAGCCGCCACCGTTGCCGAGCCGGTAGCCCTGCTCGTCGACCCCGACGAGGGGCGAGATCACCACCTGCGGCGTCGCTTCGTCGTCGCCTGCGGGGACGGGAATGTTCCAGAAGCCGCGCTCCATCGCGCAGCCCGGCGACCATTTGCGAAAGACGAGCGGCGCCGACTTTCGGACCACGACGGGGAGAAGAACGGACGCGCCATTCTCGTGCGCTTTGGCCATCCAGCCACGCAGGTCCGGCTCACCACGAATCGGCCAGTAGACGGCTATGCTGATGCCACCGACGTCGGACAGCGCGGAATCGAGGGTTTTGACCAAGTCGGCCGTCAGCTCGGCCCGCTCGGTCTGGCGGAGAGAGCGACGCACCTCGTAAAGACGCTCGCGCTCGGCCTTGCGGAACCGTGCCACATCCCTTGCAGTGGCCGAATCCACCGGCTGACCTGCGACAAGGTTGTGCGCGAGACAAGCCTCTTCTCCCGCGGTGTCATCGTCCATGTCCGGCCTCCTCATCCTCTGAGTGATGAGACCACACTCACGGCCGGGATTCGAGAGCTGCGAAGTCACTTGCCATTCGGGTCGCCCGGTCGTATATGCCCTTCAACAGCGGCGCGTCGGCTTCCAAACCCGAGGCTCCACCGGAAACCGCAACGGGCCCGCTGGCCCGTTTTTTTGTGCCTGAACGCCAGAACCCATGTCCGACCTGATCGCAAAGACCAGCATCGACCGACGGCTCTCCGAGATCGTTTCCCCTGTCCTCGAGGACATGGGGTTCGAACTGGTGCGCTTGCGTCTGATGGGCGGCAAGTCGCCGACGTTGCAGATATTGGCCGACAAGCCCGACGGCGGGATCGAAGTCGACGATTGCGCGAAGATCTCCACCGCGGTCAGTGCGACGCTGGACGTGGAAGACCCGATCGAGGACGCCTATGCGCTGGAGGTTTCCAGCCCCGGGATCGACCGTCCCCTGACGCGCCTGAAGGATTTCGAGGTCTGGAAGGGCCACGAAGCCAAGATCGAGACGCATGAACCCATCGACAGCCGCAAGCGGTTCAAGGGCGAGCTTCAAGGTGTCGAAAACGGCGAGATCCTGATCGAGATCGACGTGAACGGCGTTCCCACGGTCATCGGCCTTCAGTTCGACTGGCTGTCGGACGCAAAGCTTGTCCTGACCGACGACCTTATCCGCGACGTGCTGCGGGCCCGCAAGGATGCCGGCCACGTCGACGAGACCCAATTCGACGAAGTACAGACCATCATGGATGGCGACGAGGAGACCTGAGACATGGCGATCACATCCGCAAACCAGCTTGAACTTCTCCAGACGGCGGAAGCCGTTGCGCGCGAGAAGATGATCGACCCGGGCCTGGTGGTCGAGGCGATGGAAGAGAGCCTCGCCCGTGCCGCCAAAAGCCGCTACGGCGCCGAGATGGACATCCGCGTGTCGATCGATCGAAAGACGGGACGCGCGACCTTCACCCGTGTCCGCACCGTGATCGGACCGGACGATGAGCTGGAGAATTATCAGTCACAACTTACCGTCGCGCAGGCGAAGCAGTACCTGGACGAGCCGAAGCCCGGCGACACGATCGTGGAAGAGGTTCCGCCCGTCGAGATGGGCCGCATCGCCGCGCAGTCGGCCAAGCAGGTCATCCTTCAGAAGGTGCGCGAGGCCGAACGCGATCGCCAGTTCGAGGAGTTCAAGGACCGCGCCGGCACGATCATCAACGGCGTCGTCAAGCGCGAGGAATACGGCAACGTCATCGTCGACATCGGTCGGGGCGAGGGCGTCCTGCGCCGGAACGAGAAGATCGGGCGCGAAAGCTATCGCCCTGGCGACCGCATCCGCTGCTTCATCAAGGATGTCCGCCGCGAGGTGCGCGGTCCGCAGATCTTCCTCAGCCGGACCGATCCGCAATTCATGGCCGAATTGTTCAAGATGGAAGTGCCCGAGATCTATGACGGCATCATCGAGATCAAGGCGGTGGCCCGCGACCCGGGTTCGCGCGCGAAGATCGCCGTCATCAGCTATGACAACTCGATCGATCCCGTGGGCGCCTGCGTCGGTATGCGCGGCTCGCGCGTGCAGGCCGTGGTGAACGAGCTTCAGGGCGAAAAGATCGACATCATTCCGTGGAACGAAGATGCGCCGACGTTCCTCGTCAACGCTCTCCAGCCGGCCGAAGTGTCCAAGGTCGTTCTCGATGAGGACGCCGGCAAGATCGAGGTCGTGGTTCCCGAAGAGCAGCTTTCGCTGGCGATCGGCCGTCGCGGCCAGAACGTGCGGCTGGCGTCGCAGCTGACCGGTCTCGATATCGACATCATGACCGAGGAAGAGGAAAGCCAGCGCCGCCAGAAGGAATTCGAAGAGCGGACACAGCTGTTCATGGACACGCTGGATCTGGACGAGTTCTTTGCGCAGCTTCTGGTATCCGAGGGATTCACCAACCTCGAGGAAGTGGCCTACGTCGACCGCGACGAGCTTCTGGTGATCGACGGCGTCGACGAAAGCACGGCGCAAGAGCTTCAGGCGCGCGCCAGCGACTATCTGGAAGAGCAGAACAAGAAGGCCGAGGCCCGCGCCCGCGAGCTTGGCGCCGAAGACAGCCTGTTCGAGTTCGAAGGTCTGACTCCGCAGATGATCGTCGTTCTCGCCGAGGATGGGATCAAGACACTGGAAGATTTCGCGACCTGCGCCGACTGGGAGCTGGCTGGTGGCTGGACGACCGAGAACGGCGAGCGCAAGAAGGACGACGGTCTGCTCGAGAAGTTCGACGTGGGACTTGAAGAGGCTCAGGCGATGGTCATGACGGCCCGTACCCAGCTTGGATGGATCGACCCGTCGCAACTCGAGGCCGAAACCGATGAAGACGCCGAAGGCGAAGGCGACGACGAAACCGAGGAGGTCGGGGCCTGATGGCCCCGGCAGGTAGCTCGATTGACCCGAGGCGGCAAACCCAAGGAGCACGGCGACCCTGAACGCCGATGCATCGCGACCGGCGAAGTCCAGCCCAAGCGTGGGCTGATCCGCTTTGCGGTGTCGCCGGACGGTAAAATTGTCCCCGACATCCTTGAAAAACTCCCGGGAAGGGGCATCTGGATAGCGTCTGAGCGGTCTGCGCTGCACACCGCCGTGACGAAACGCCTGTTCTCACGCGCCGCGAAGCAGCCGGTCGAGGTCTCGGAGACCCTGGTCGACGATGTCGAGACCCTGCTTGCCAAGCGGCTGACGGACGGCATTTCGATGGCCCGGAAGGCCGGTGCCGCCGTAGCGGGATACGAAAAGGTCAAGGACTGGCTTGGCCGCGAGGAAGCCCGCATCCTGTTTCAGGCCACCGACGGCTCTGAACGTGGCAAGTCGAAGCTCCATCCGCCGGGCGGCCGGGGCAGCTTTTTCGAGGTCTTGACCTCGTCAGAATTGGGTTTGTCCTTCGGGCGCGAACGTGTGATACATGCGGCGCTCGGACACGGCGGACTCACTGAACGGATCAGAGAGGACGCCATCCGGCTATCCGGCGTTCGCGATTTGCCGTCCAAGGGGACGGCGGGAAGTTGAAGAAGATTACATGAGCGATACAGACGGCAAGAACACACTGGGACTGCGCGGACGCGGACCTGGCCAGGTGAAGCAAAGCTTCAGCCACGGCCGGACAAAGAACGTCGTCGTCGAGACGAAGCGGAAGCGCGTCGTCGTGCCGAAGCCGGGTGCCGCAAAGGCTGCCCTGAAGACAGGTGCGGTCCACTCGCCCGCGACCAATCCGTCGAATCGTCCTGCGGGCATCTCGGATGCCGAACTGGAACGCCGTGTGAGGGCTGTCGCCACAGCGAACGCTGTCGCCGCCGAAGAAGCCGTCCGCCGCGAGCAGGAAGCGCGGGACCGCGCCGAAGAACGCGAGCGTCGCCGCGCCGAAATCGAAGCCAAGGAGCGCGAAGAGAACGAGCGCGCCGAGAAGGCTCGCGCCAAGGCCGAAGAGGAAGAGCAAAAGAAACGCGAGGAAGAAGAGCGCGTCGCGGCAGCAGCCGCAGCGGCCGCCCAGCCTGCAGTTCCGGCCGAGGACGCTGCCTCGCGCGCGGCCAAGACGGCCCCGGCCGCGGCGCCCCGCCGTGAGCGCGACGACCGCGACGACCGGCGCGAAAAAGGCACCCGCGTGGTTCGCGATGACGCCCGCCGTTCCGGTAAGCTGACGCTGAATCAGGCCTTGGCCGGCGGCGAGGGTGGACGCCAGAAGTCTCTCGCCGCGATGAAGCGCAAGCAGGAGCGCGCGCGCCAGAAGGCAATGGGCGGTCAGCAGGATCGCGAAAAGGTCATGCGCACAGTTCAGCTTCCCGAGGCCATCATGGTGTCGGAACTGGCCAACCGCATGTCCGAGCGTGTGGCCGACGTGGTCAAGTCGCTGATGAACGCCGGGATCATGGCGACACAGAACCAGGCGATCGACGCCGATACTGCGGAGGTCATCATCGAGGAATTCGGTCACAAGGCGCAGCGCGTCAGCGCGTCCGACGTAGAGCAGGTCATCCACTCGGTCGAGGACAACGCGGTTGATCTTCAGACCCGTCCCCCGGTTATCACAGTCATGGGTCACGTGGATCACGGCAAGACATCGCTTCTGGACGCCATCCGCAGCGCCAAGGTTGTGTCCGGCGAGGCCGGGGGCATCACCCAGCACATCGGCGCCTATCAGGTGACGACAGAAAGCGGCCAGAAGCTAACCTTCCTCGACACGCCGGGCCATGCCGCCTTCACCTCCATGCGGGCCCGTGGCGCGCAGGTGACGGACATTGTGGTGCTGGTCGTGGCGGCCGATGATGCCGTCATGCCGCAGACGATCGAAGCCATCAACCACGCCAAGGCCGCCAAGGTCCCGATGATCGTTGCGATCAACAAGATGGACAAGCCTGCCGCCAATGCCGACAAGGTGCGGACAGACCTTCTTCAGCACGAAGTCGTGGTCGAGAAGATGTCCGGCGACGTGCAGGACGTCGAGGTTTCCGCGATCAGCGGCAAGGGACTGGACCAGCTTCTGGAAGCCATCGCCCTTCAGGCCGAGATTCTTGAACTCAAGGCGAACCCGGAACGCAACGCTCTTGGCGCCGTCATCGAGGCCAAGCTCGACGTGGGCCGCGGTCCTGTCGCGACTGTCCTCGTGCAGAACGGCACATTGCGGCAGGGCGACATCTTCGTCGTCGGCGAACAGTGGGGCAAGGTCCGTGCGCTGGAGAACGACAAGGGCGAGCGCGTCAAGGACGCGGGCCCGTCGGTCCCGGTCGAGGTCCTGGGTCTCAACGGCACGCCCGAGGCGGGCGACGTCCTGAACGTCGTTTCGACCGAGGCACAGGCCCGCGAGATCGCTGACTATCGTGCCAGCCTGGCGAAAGAAAAGCGCGCAGCCGCCGGCGCCGCGACGACTCTCGAGCAGTTGATGCTGAAGGCCAAGGAAGACGAGAGCGTCACCGAGATGCCGATCGTCGTGAAGGCGGACGTCCAAGGGTCGGCCGAAGCCATCGTTCAGGCGATGGAGAAGATCGGCAACGACGAGGTCCGCGTGCGCGTCCTGCACTCGGGCGTCGGCGCGATCACCGAGTCCGACATCGGCCTGGCCGAGGCGTCCGGTGCCCCCGTGTTCGGCTTCAACGTCCGGGCAAACGCGCCCGCGCGCCAGGCCGCGAACCAGAAGGGTGTCGAGATCCGCTATTACAGCGTGATCTACGACCTCGTCGACGACGTGAAGCAGGCCGCCTCGGGTCTTCTGTCCGCCGAAGTGCGAGAAAAGTTCATCGGCTACGCCCAGATCAAGGAGGTCTTCAAGGTCTCCAACGTCGGCAAGGTCGCGGGCTGCCTCGTCACCGAAGGCGTGGCGCGCCGGTCTGCCGGCGTGCGTCTTCTGCGCGACAACGTCGTGATCCACGAGGGTACGCTCAAGACGCTCAAGCGCTTCAAGGACGAGGTGGCCGAAGTCATCTCTGGCCAGGAATGCGGCATGGCGTTCGAGAACTACGAGGACATTCGCCCCGGCGACGTCATCGAGATCTTCGAGCGGGAAGAGGTCGAGCGCAGGCTCGCCTGATCGGGCGGGAACTGAAGTGCTTGAGGGGTCGCCGTTCGGCGGCCCTTTTTCGTTCAGGAGGGCGTCAGACGGGCTGGCCGCTTACGATGCGGTTGCCGATGCGGACCGACACGCGGCCATCGGCGAGCGTCTGTACGAAGATACCCCGCGCTGACACGCAGCTGCCAAGCAGAATTGTTTTGAGCATGTGCCGACGTCCCCCCCAGGCAGGCATCTACCGAGCTACACGAAGCCTTGGGTGAAATCACCCAAAATCTGCTCACCTTTCGGATAGGGCCTTAGAGCCAGTCGCGCAGGATCGGGATCAGAGGCAGATCGGCGGGCGGCATGGGATAGTCGCGAAGTGCTGTCGGCCGAACCCATTTCAGCACCTGGCCCTCGCGCGCCGTAGGTGTGCCCTGCCATTTGCGGCATGCGAACAGCGGCATCAGCAGGTGAAAGTCGTCATAGCTGTGGCTTGCGAAGGTCAGGGGGGCGAGGCAGCTTTGCCAGGTTTCAATCCCGATCTCCTCGTGAAGCTCGCGGATCAAGGCTGCCTCGGGCGTTTCGCCGGGTTCGACCTTTCCGCCCGGGAACTCCCACAGACCAGCCAGGCTTTTCCCTTCCGGGCGTTGCGCCAGCAAAATCCGCCCGTCGGGATCGATCAGCGCAACGGCCGAAACAAGGACTGTCTTCACGACCTGTAGTCTGCGTTGATCGCTATGTATTGCGCGGTCAGATCGCAGGTGAAGACGGTCGATGTCCCTTGACCGAGGCCCAAATCCACCGAAACAGTGACGTTTTCACCCTTCATGTGCGCCGCCGCATCGGCCTCGCGATAGCCGTCCGCGACCATGCCGTTCTCCGCGACGAGAATATCACCGAAGCGGATGGAAAGCCGGTCCCGGTCGGCTTCGGCGCCGGATTTGCCAACGGCCATGACGACGCGGCCCCAGTTGGGATCCTGGCCAGCAATTGCGGTCTTGACGAGAGGGGAGTTGGCGATGGCCATGGCGACACGGCGCGCGTCGGCATCCGATGCTGCGCCCAAGACGTTGACCGTCACGAATTTAGTCGCCCCCTCGCCATCCTTGACGACCTGCTTGGCGAGGTCGTCCATCACCTCCTCGAGCGCCTGAGCGAACGCGTCGTCTTCCCGAACGTCGACGCCCGACGCCCCGGTGGCCGCGCAGAGGAGTGTATCCGAAGTCGAGGTGTCGCTGTCGACGGTGATACAATTGAACGTGCGATCCGTGGACCGCGAGACGAGCGACTGAAGGTGCGCACGGTCGGTCATCGCATCGGTGAAGATGTAGACCAGCATCGTCCCCATATCGGGAGCAATCATGCCGGAACCCTTCGCGATCCCGGCGATAGTGACTATTTTTCCGTTCACTTCGAACGTTCTGACCGATCCCTTGGGGAAGGTGTCTGTCGTCATGATCGCACGTGCGGCGTCCGCGATGCCCGTCTCGGTGAGGGTGTCACGCAAGGCCGCAATGACAGCAGTGATGCGGTCATGGGGGAGCGGCTCGCCGATGACGCCAGTAGAGGAGGTGAAGACCCGACCCTCGGGAATGCCGAGGGCGTCCGACACCTTGGCGGTCACCGCCCTCACCGCCTCGACACCCCGGATGCCGGTGAAGGCGTTCGAGTTGCCGGAGTTGACCAGAATGGCGGCGCCTTCATCAGACCCACCCCCGATCTTCGCTTCGCAGTCCAGAACGGGCGCCGACCGTGTCCTCGAGCGCGTGAACGTGCCCGCCATGACGGTGCCCGGCGCCAGCTCGGCCAGCATCACGTCGGTGCGGCCAGCGTAGCGGACGCCAGCGGCGACCGTCGAGAAACGGACGCCGGCAATAGGGGGAAGGGCGGGAAACCCGTCCTTCGGCGCAAGCGGAGAGACGGGATATTTTCCAGCCATCTATTCCCCCAGGAGGCTCAGATCGTCGAGGACCGCAGGGTCGATGTCGGCCGAGGATTTGCGCGTCACATCGGCCGCCGAGGTCAGTTCTTCGATCCGCGCCTCGATGGCGCTGCGCTGCACCTGATCCATAAGCTCGGTGCGAACGTCATCGAGGGCCGGCGCCGTTGCCTGGCGCGTCTCGTTCAGCTTGATGACATGCCAGCCGAACTGCGTCTGGACCGGAGCCGACACGCTGCCGGGCTCCATGGCTTTGACGGCAACTTCGAAGGGTTCGACCATCGCGCCTTCGCCGAACCAGCCCAACTCGCCACCGCGGGGGCCGGATGGGCCGGTCGACTTGGTCTTGGCCAATTCGGCGAAGTCGGCGCCGCCGTTGATTTCCTCGACGAGCGCCTTCGCCTCATCCTCGGTCGCAACCAGGATGTGGGACGCGTTGTACTCCGTCCCAGGCTCGGCCGAGCCATAGCTTGCGTCATAGGCGGCTTGCAGGGCCTCGTCCGTCACCGCGGACTGGGCCAGACGCGACAGCTCTTCATTGGCGCGAAGCGCACGCATTTCGTTGTCGATGGTCAATTGCGACCCAGCCGATAGCTGCTCGACTTCTTGACCGAGAAGGGTCTGCTGCACGAGCTGGTCGAGGATCCCGTCGAAAAGGACATTCGGCGGAAGCTGGCGATACTGCTCCGGCAGGCGCTGCTTAAGCACGATCATGTGTCCAAGCGTGATATCCGTGCCGTTCACTGTGGCGACAACGGTCTCTGCATCCGGCGCTTCGCCCGCCGGGGCCTCGGCGACGGGGGCGTCGGTCGCGGGCGCTTCGGCGGCCGGGGCGTCGGTGGAAGGGGTTTCCGCGACCGGAGTGTCCTGGGCTGCTGCAAATGTAGGCAGGCACAGGGCGACGGCGGTCGCCAGGGCCGGCAGGGTTGGCCTGATGGTCATTTGTTTTCCTCGCTCGAAGCCGCGCGGGTCCGCGACGTTGACAGTCTGAAACCCGCCCCTTACATCGCTGAACGTTGTGGTGAGGCGGCAATCGCTTCGCCGTTCTATGGCGGGCCGGTGGCACGGGCAAGCGCATCCCCTCACACGATCTCGTCAGGTTCACGCGAAAAGGCGGTTTGAATGCTCGGATTCGGAACGATTGCAAAGAAGGTCTTTGGAACGGTCAATGACCGCAGGATCAAGGCAACAGACCCTCTCATCGCGCGGATCAACGCACTGGAGCCCGAGTTCGCGGCGCTGTCGGATGACGGTCTGAAGGCGAAGACGGCCGAGTTCAAGGAGCGTGTGGCGAAGGGCGAAAGCCTTGACGACCTGCTTCCCGAAGCCTTTGCGAACTGCCGTGAGGCCGCCAGGCGCGCCCTGGGTCTGCGGGCCTTCGACGTACAGCTCGTCGGTGGCATCTTCCTGCACCAGGGCAACATCGCCGAGATGAAGACCGGCGAGGGCAAAACCCTTGTCGCCACCTTCCCGGCCTACCTGAACGCGCTGACGGGCAAGAACGTCCATATCGTGACGGTGAACGACTATCTCGCGAAGCGGGACTCAAGCTGGATGGGGAAGGTCTATGCGCAGCTCGGCCTGACGACCGGCGTGGTCTATCCCGGCCAGAACGAAGCCGAGAAGCGCGAGGCCTACAAGGCCGACATTACCTACGCCACGAACAACGAGCTTGGCTTCGACTACCTTCGCGACAACATGAAGGCGTCGCTGGCCGACATGGCGCAGCGAGGGCACTATTACGCCATCGTCGACGAGGTCGACTCGATCCTGATCGACGAGGCGCGGACGCCGCTGATCATCTCGGGACCGAGCCAGGACCGCTCCGAGCTTTACAGGACGATCAACGAGATCATTCCCGAGGTCCTGCCCGAGCACTATACGCTCGACGAGAAGACCCGAAACGTGACCTACACGGAAGAGGGCAACGAGTTCCTGGAGCAGCGGCTCCACAGCGCCGGTCTTCTGCCGGAAGAGCAATCGCTTTACGATCCCGAGTCAACGACGCTGGTTCACCACATCAACCAGGGTCTACGTGCGCACAAGCTGTTCACGAAGGACAAGGACTATATCGTCCGCAGTGACGAAATCGTCCTGATCGACGAGTTCACGGGCAGGATGATGGCCGGTCGGCGTCTTTCCGACGGTCTCCACCAGGCGATCGAGGCCAAGGAAGGCGTCCAGATCCAGCCCGAGAACGTGACGCTCGCCAGCGTGACATTCCAGAACTACTTCCGCCTCTACGAAAAGCTTGCCGGTATGACCGGCACGGCGGCGACCGAGGCCGAGGAGTTCGGCGAGATCTATCGCCTTGGCGTGGTCGAGATCCCGACGAACCGCGATATCGCCCGCGTGGATGAGGACGACCAGATCTATCGCACGGCCCGCGAAAAATACGATGGCATCGTCAAGGAAATCCGCGCCGCGCACGAAAAGGGCCAGCCGGTGCTGGTCGGCACGACCTCCATCGAGAGGTCCGAATTCCTCTCCGGATTGCTGGAAAAGGAAGGCATCCCGCACAAGGTGCTGAATGCCCGGCACCACGAGCAGGAAGCGCAGATCGTTGCAGATGCCGGCAAGCCGAACGCGGTGACCATAGCGACGAACATGGCCGGCCGCGGTACCGACATCCAGCTTGGCGGTAACGTCGAACTGCGGGTGCTGGAAGCTTTGGAGGCGGATCCCGACGCCGATCCCGAAGTGATCCGGTCGCGCATCGAGGCCGAGCACGCCGACGACAAGCGGAAGGTGCTGGAGGCGGGTGGCCTGTTCGTCCTCGGCACCGAGCGCCACGAAAGCCGACGGATCGACAACCAGCTTCGCGGCCGTTCGGGCCGTCAGGGCGACCCCGGCCGTTCGGCGTTCTCCCTGTCGCTGGAAGACGACCTGATGCGCATTTTCGGATCCGAGCGTCTGGACAAGGTCCTGCACACTCTCGGGATGCAGGAAGGAGAGGCGATCCAGCACCCTTGGGTCAACAAGTCGCTGGAGCGCGCGCAGGCCAAGGTGGAGGGCCGCAACTTCGACATCCGCAAGCAACTTCTGAAGCTCGACGACGTTCTGAACGACCAGCGCAAGGTCATCTTCAAGCAGCGCCGCGAGATCATGGAGACGAATGACGTCGAGGAAATCCTTCAGGACATGCGGCACGAGGTCATCGACGATCTGGTCGACACCTACATGCCTCCCAAGTCCTATGCGGACCAATGGGACACCGTCGCGCTGAAGGCCGAGATCGAGAAGAAGGTGGGCATCACCGTCCCGATCGTTGAATGGGCCGAGGAAGAGGGCGTCGACGACCACGACATCCGTGAGCGTCTCTATGAGAAGTCCGACGAGTTCATGGCCGCAAAGGCGGATGCCTTCGGGTCCGAGAACATGCGGTCGATCGAGAAGCAGATCCTGCTTCAGACGATGGATGCGAAGTGGCGGGAGCACATCCTGACGCTCGAGCATCTTCGGTCCGTCGTTGGCTTCCGTGCCTATGCGCAGCGCGACCCGGTGAACGAGTACAAGACCGAGGCGTTCCAGCTTTTCGGCAGCCTGATCGACGGTCTGCGAGGCGAGGTCTCCGAGAAGCTGGCGCATATCCGGCCAATGACCGAAGAAGAGCAACAGGCGATGTTGCAGCAGATGGTCGCCCAGAGGCAGGCACAGGCAGCGGCGGCGACCCCGGTCTCCAACGACGCCGATCCGGCGCCGACAGGGGCGGTCGAGGGCTTCGACGAGACGGATCAGTCGACCTGGGGCAATCCGGGCCGGAACGACGCCTGTCCCTGCGGATCGGGCAAGAAGTTCAAGCATTGCCACGGAGCTCTCTGACCTTCGGCCTGTGGCCCAATCGTCTCAATACCGGGTGAAATCCCGCCGGCAGCACTTGCGGGCGGGCGTCCTTGCCGATTTTCCCTAGTCTGTCGGAGAAGAACTCGGACCCGTCGCAGAGCGGGCCGGACGGAGGCAGAGATGGGCATACCTTTCCCGCCGGATCGGCGCAGGGCGGCGACAGTTGCTGTCGTGCTGCTCATCGCGTTTCTGACCGGCCACATCATGCAAACCGTGCTGGCGGACCGCGACCCCGTCGTTCGGATGGACGAGGCTCCCGACGCGGCGCCAGAGCTTCGCAGACGCGACGTTCCCCGGCCTCTTCCCGTTCCTCCGGCAGCGACCCTGGTTCCGATCATCCACTCACCCGGCAGTCGCGTCGATGCCGCGTGCGACCCGCTAATGACGCTGTCGGCCGCCGGTGATGCCGCGGTCGCCGTTGCCATCCTGGCTCCGTGCGGCGGCGGCCGAGGCGTTTCGCTTACGGACGGCACATTTCGTCTGGACGGAAGGCTTGACGGGCGTGGCGCCTATTCCGTGACGATCCCCGCGCTTTCCCTTGATGTCCGGGTCGCTGCCGAGGTCGACGGAGCCCCTGTGGCGGCATCGCTTTTCATGCCTGATGCACGCATCACGCATCACGCCGTGCTCTCTTGGTCGGGACCGCAAGTCTTGCGCATGCAGGCCCCCGACACCCTCGGCGAAGAAAGGTCTTATCGTCTGGGAGATGGTAGCGGTGGAGCGTCCGCCGAAGTCTATTCCGGGTCAGAGACGACAGAACTCGTCGTCGTTGCCGAGGTCACATCTGCGAATTGCGGCCGCACGGTCAGCGCGACGGCCATACAGTCACGCGCTTCGGGACTGCCGACCGTGCGGGCGTTCGAGATGGAGATGCCGGGGTGCAGACATGTCGGCCAGGTGACGCGCTTGAAAAACCTGTTCGACCACACCAGGATCGCAGAACGCTGAACGGGTCGGACCCATGATCCTGCGTTGCCTCATTCTCATGGCTGGCCTTGGATTGGCGTCGCCGGTTTCAGCAGGGTCTGTCGTGCTGACGACGCTCGACGGCAGCCTTTCGATGGAAGGCGAGCTTCTTTCTTTCGATGGCGAGTTCTTCCGCATCGACACGGGCTTCGGCGCCGTAACCCTGGACAGCGGCGACGTCACCTGTGCGGGTGTCGACTGTCCCGACCTCTCCGGACTGGTTGCGAGGGCGCGGGTCGCAGGGACCAGTTCTGCGGTGCATCGCCTCATGCCGCGCCTCATGCAGGCGTTCGCCGATCGGCAAGGACTGCGCCTTTCCTCCCGAAACGGTGACGATTCCGGGCATATCTGGGAGTTGACCGAAATCACCTCCGACCGCCTCGTCGCCGTAGTCGATGCAGCGGTCGACGGTGATTCCCTTGCCCGGCTTGCTGCGCGCGAAGTCGACGTGTCCCTTGGGCCGCGCGCGGGCCAGGATGCCGTCAGGCAAGACGTCATCGCGCTCGACGCCTTCGTGCCTGTCGTGGCGCCCGACAACGCAAGGGCCATGGTGTCGGCGACGCAACTCTCGGAGCTTCTGTCGGGTCGGCTAGCGTCGTGGGCGGACCTCGGAGGTCCTGACATCCCCGTGGTGCTTCATCTTCCTCAGGACGCAGACCGCCTGCCGTCCTTGCTGAACCCCGGAGCACCCTTTGCCTCCGCCCAGCTGCACGCGGATGGCACCGCGCTGTCTTCGGTCGTGGCGGCCGACCCCCAGGCTCTCGGAATCGCAAGCTTCTCCACGATGGGGAGTGCCGTGCCCCTTGTGATCGGCGGCGCCTGCGGCCTCGCCGTGCCGGCCACGCGCGCCACCATCAAGGCCGAGGATTATCCTCTGACGCAGCCTCTCTTCCTCCAGCGCCTTGGAGCCCGGCAGCCCAAGGTCCTGCGCGATTTCATCGCTTTCGCGCGAAGCGAGGATGCACAGCGTGTGGTGCGCGCGGCTGGCTTCGTCGACCAGTCCATCGAACGCATCGGGTTCGACCGACAAGGCGACCGCGTGGCGAACGCGGTCCTGTCCGCCGGAGAAGAACCCGCGGCGATGGCTGCCGTTCGCGATATGGTCGGCATCCTCCTTTCAATGGATCGCCTTACCCTGACGTTCCGCTTCCTCGAGGGGTCCAGCCAACTCGATCCTCAGTCCGCGTCCAGCGTCCGCCGCCTGGGCGAAGCGATTGCAGCCGGCGCGTTCGATGGCGAGGCGATCGTGTTTGCAGGCTTCTCGGACGGCACTGGGGCACAGGACGACAATTTGCGCTTGTCCCAGAAACGCGCCGAGGTGGTTCGGAGCGCCGTGGAAGCCACCCTCAACGGAGAACCAGCCCGACTGGAAACCATTGCCTTCGGAGAGGCGATGCCGATGGCCTGCAATGACACAGCTTGGGGACGGCGCGTCAACGCCCGCGTCGAGGTCTGGGTGCGTCAGAGATAGCCTTCGGCCCGGAAAGAGAATTCCTGTGCAGCGCCGATCACGAGGTGATCGTGCAGTACGATCGACAAAGCGCGCGCCGCCTCGCCGATCTGGCGGGTAACGGCAATGTCGGCCTCTGACGGAGAGGGGTCACCGGACGGATGGTTGTGGACCAGTATGATGGCCGATGCGTTGAGTTCGAGCGCGCGCTTCACGACCTCTCGCGGATAGACCGGGACGTGGTCCACGGTTCCGCTCGCTTGTTCCTCGTCGGCGATCAGGACGTTCTTGCGGTCGAGGAACAGGATGCGGAACTGTTCGGTCTCGCGGTGCGCCATCGTCGTGCGGCAGTAGGCGAGCAACGCGTCCCAGCCCGAGATCGCCGGGCGGTCGATGACGCGGGCGCGTGCCAGGCGGTGCGCCGCAGCTTCGACGATCTTCAACTCCACGATCACCGCGCCGCCGACGCCGTCGATCCCGGCAAGCCTTTCGCGCGACGCAGACAGGACGCTGCTGAAATCCCCAAACATGTCCAGAAGCATTCGCGCAAGGGGCTTCACGTCCTGACGAGGGATCGCGCGGAAGAGCACGAGTTCAAGCAGCTCATAGTCCGGCATGGCTGTCGCGCCGCCATCCAGGAATCGCTGCCGCAACCGCGCGCGATGGTCCTTCAGGTAGGATGGCAGGCGGCCAGGCGTAGCGGGCGCGGTGAAGAGCGGAAGCGGCGCATCATCGAAGGCATGGGCTTGATCCATGCCGAAGATGTGCGCGATGTCCGGTTAAGGAAGGCTTACTGGGAGAAGCGGAAGCTGACGCTGCGCGCGCCCGGGAAGCTCTTTGCGCAGTCCGCCGCGGGCACTTCATAGACACAGCCGAAAATCTCGCGCGAATCGAGTGTGACGATGACCGGGCAGACGCGGCGCGTGTCTATCAGGTCTCCCGTCGGGACCGAAACGCGGTTAAGCCCCTGACCGGCTGGCGTGGCGACGTAGTAGGTCAGCCGGCGGCCGGTGCGGTATAGCCGGCTGGCGACATGGACCGTGCCGCTGACGTCGCCTTCGAACGCTGCTCGGCACTCAGCCATGGCAAGATCGTCGAGCACCGATTCCGTCGGCTCGACGGTCGGACGACTGACCCGGCGGGTGGACACGACGCGGGGCGCCGGCGGGGCTTCGGGGATTCCCAGTTGACCCGCGTTGTCCGACAGGAAGCGGAAGGCGTCGGTGATCCGGGCGAATTCGTCTCCCGTCCCCTGCGCACGGTCGGGATGCTTTTCGAAAGCGAGCTTGCGGAAGGCGGCCTTCAAATCCCCCTGGTTCACATGCGTCTCGAGACCGAGGGTGGCCAAGGCTCGGGATTTCGCGGACACGCGCTCGATAGGGGTCATGGGCTTCACTCGCGACAAGCACCGGACAGGTGCAGAACCGATTAACGCCCCAATTGAGACCACATTCGGTCACATTCTACAAAGTTTACGGGGAAATTGCGGCGCATTATGCGAAAGGCCGACCCCGGTTCACGAGATCGGCCAGTTTTGTCGCGAAGTCGGGGACGATCAGCCCTTCATGCCGTCCCAGAAGTTCTTCACCGTCCGAAAGAATCCCGCGCTTTCGGGGTTGTTCTCTTCCGACAGCTTCTCGAATTCCTTCAGAAGCTCTTTCTGGCGTCCCGTCAGATTCACGGGCGTCTCGACGGCGAGTTCGATCATCATGTCGCCGGACGCGCCGCCCCGCAGCGACGGCATCCCCTTGCCGCGCAGGCGCATCTGACGGCCGGACTGACTGCCGGAGGGCACCTTGACCCGGCTGCGGCCACCGTCGATCGTGGGCACCTCGATGTCGCCGCCAAGTGCGGCAGAGGTCATCGAGACCGGAACACGACAGTAAAGATTGACGCCGTCGCGCTGGAATATGGCGTGGTCCTTCACCTCGATGAAGATGTAGAGGTCGCCCGCGGGTCCGCCGCGCAGTCCCGCTTCGCCCTCACCCGCCAGCCGGATGCGCGTGCCGGTTTCGACGCCCGCCGGGATGTTGACCGAGAGAGAACGCTCTTTCTCGATCCGACCGGCGCCGCCGCAAACCTTGCACGGGTTCTTGATGATTTTGCCCAAGCCCTGACACGTCGGACAGGTGCGCTCGACCGTGAAAAACCCCTGGCTTGCCCTGACCTTGCCCATGCCCGAGCAGGTCGGGCAGGTCTGCGGCTCGGTCCCGCCCTCGGCGCCCGTGCCCTTGCAAGTGTCGCAGGTCAAGGCGGTCGGGACGCTGATCGTCTTCTGCATTCCCTTGTAGGCTTCTTCGAGGCTCACCCGAAGGCTGTAGCGGAGGTCCGAGCCGCGGACCGCGCGCTGGCCGCCGGCGCCGCCACGGCGGCCCATGATGTCGCCGAAGAGGTCGTCGAAGACATCCGAGAAGGCTGAAGCGAAATCGCCGCCTGCGTAGGCGCCGCCCGGTCCTGGGCGCGGGCCTCCCATGCTGCCGTCGAAGGCGCCGTGACCGAACCGGTCGTACGCGGCCTTCTTGTCGGCATCCTTGAGGACCTCGTAGGCCTCGTTCACTTCCTTGAACTGCGCTTCCGCGTCCGGTTTATCGGCGTTCCGGTCAGGGTGAAGAACCTTCGCCTTGGTGCGGTAGGCCTTCTTGATCTCCTCGGCGGATGCGCCCTTCGAGATCCCGAGAACCTCGTAGTAGTCGCGCTTAGCCATGTCTCATCCCCTTCTGAACGCGAAGGCCGGCCCAATCGGGCTGGGCCGGCCTGGATCGCGTTCGGATGCGCCTCAGCCGCGCTTGTTGTCGCCAAGGTCCTCGAAGTCGGCGTCGACGATGTCGTCGTCCACGCCGCGGGGACCCTCGTCGCCGGAGGTTTCTTCGCCGCCCTCGGACTGGGCCTTGTAGATCGCCTCGCCCAGACGCATCGCGGCCTCGGTCACATTCTGGATTCCGCCGCGGATTTTGCCCGCGTCATCGGTTTCCATCTGCTCCTTGAGGTTTGCGACGGCAAGCTCGATCGCTTCGACCGTCGAGGGATCGACCTTCTCGCCATGCTCCTGGATGTCGCGCTCGGTCCGGTGGACAAGGCTTTCGGCCGCGTTGCGGGCCTCGACCAGGTCCTTGCGCTTCTTGTCGGACTCGGCGTTCTCCTCGGCGTCGCGGACCATCTTCTGGATCTCTTCGTCGGACAGACCGCCCGACGCCTGGATCGTGATCTTCTGTTCCTTGTTCGTGCCCTTGTCCTTGGCGCTGACCGACACGATGCCGTTGGCGTCGATGTCGAACGTGACCTCGATCTGGGGCAGGCCGCGGGGCGCGGGCGGGATATCCTCGAGATTGAACTGGCCGAGCATCTTGTTGTCGGACGCCATCTCGCGTTCACCCTGGAAGACCCGGATGGTCACGGCGTTCTGGTTGTCCTCGGCGGTCGAGAAGATCTGCGACTTCTTGGTCGGGATCGTCGTGTTGCGGTCGATCAGGCGCGTGAAGACGCCGCCGAGCGTCTCGATGCCAAGCGACAGCGGCGTGACGTCCAGAAGGACGACGTCCTTCACGTCACCCTGCAGGACGCCGGCCTGGATCGCCGCGCCAAGTGCCACGACTTCGTCCGGGTTGACGCCTTTATGGGGCTCTTTCCCGAAGAACTTCGTCACCTCTTCCACGACCTTGGGCATGCGGGTCATACCGCCGACCAGCACCACTTCGTCGATGTCCGACGTCGACAGGCCCGCGTCCTTGAGCGCGGCCTGGCACGGCTTGATCGAATTCTTGATGAGGTCGCCGACGAGGGACTCCAGCTTCGCGCGGGTCATCTTGACGACCATGTGCAGAGGCTGGCCGGTGTTGCGATCCATCGAGATGAACGGCTGGTTGATCTCGGTCTGGTTCGAGGACGAAAGCTCGATCTTGGCTTTCTCGGCCGCTTCCTTCAGGCGCTGAAGCGCCATCTTGTCGAGCGTCAGGTCGACGCCGTGCTCTTTCTTGAACTCGTCCGCCAGGTAGTGGACGATCCGCATGTCGAAGTCTTCGCCGCCGAGGAACGTGTCGCCGTTGGTCGACTTTACTTCGAACAGGCCGTCGTCGATTTCGAGGATGGTGATGTCGAAGGTGCCGCCGCCGAGGTCGTAGACCGCGATGGTGCGCGATTCCTTCTTGTCGAGACCATAGGCGAGCGCCGCCGCCGTCGGCTCGTTGATGATGCGCAGGACTTCGAGGCCGGCAATCTTGCCCGCGTCCTTGGTCGCCTGACGCTGAGCGTCGTTGAAGTAGGCCGGAACCGTGATGACGGCCTGGTCGACTTTTTCGCCAAGGTAGGATTCAGCGGTTTCCTTCATCTTCTGAAGGATGAAGGCCGAGACCTGCGAGGGAGAGTACTTCTCGCCGCGCACTTCGACCCAGGCGTCGCCGTTGCCGCCGTCGATGATCTTGTAGGGGACGAGCTTCTTGTCTTTCTCGACCTCGGCGTCGCCCAGGCGGCGACCTATCAGACGCTTCACGGCAAAAACGGTGTTCTCGGGGTTGGTGACGGCCTGGCGCTTGGCGGGCTGTCCCACAAGCCTTTCGCTTTCGGTGAAAGCGACGATAGACGGCGTGGTCCGCGCGCCTTCTGCGTTCTCGATCACCCGGGGTTGCGATCCGTCCATGATGGCGACGCAGCTGTTGGTGGTCCCGAGGTCGATACCGATAACTTTACCCATGCTCATGTCCTCTCTTGCGGCGATATGAGGGACGTTGGCCCGTTGCGGCGCCGCGGTCCCATCCCGGAGTGTGATTTTGCGATGCCATGGGGCATCACGGCTTCCCGGCGCTATATAGGGAGGGCCTTTCGGTGCTGCAAGCGCGGTGAGGCGGCGAAGTGCCTGCAATGCGAGTCACTTGAAGGAGCCGGGAAGGTGACGGAGTCCGTTCTTGATGTCAGGGGCGTTTCGATCTGGAAAGGCCTTCTGGACAAGCCTTCGCAGGACGCGATGGTCGCCGACCTGCGAGAGGTCGCGACGGCTGCACCGTTCCGGCGCTACGAGACGCCCGGCGGTCGCAGAATGAGCGTCCGGATGACGGCGGCGGGCGACCTTGGCTGGGTCACGGATCGTTCCGGATATCGCTATGACCCGATGCAGCCGGACGGGGATCGCTGGCCGGGAATACCGACGTCCATCCTGGACGTCTGGAACACGGTGTCCGGCACGTCGCGTCCACCCGATTCGTGTCTCGTCAACTTCTACGGCGAGGGCGCGAAAATGGGGATGCATCAGGACCGAGACGAGACGGACACGTCCTGGCCCGTCGTATCGATCTCGCTTGGAGACTCGGCGCTGTTCCGTGTCGGCGGCACTTCGCGAGGTGGCGCGACCGAAAGCGTGTGGCTCGATTCCGGCGACGTGGCTGTCCTTGCCGGGGCGGCGCGTCTCGCCTTTCACGGCATCGACCGCATCCGGTTCGGATCGTCGTCGCTTTTGCCCGAGGGAGGGCGCATCAACGTGACCCTCCGCGTTGCGGGCTAGGACCCTTCCGCCACAAGTGCCGTTGCGATCTGCCCGTTGAGCGTCTTGCAGGTGTTGCGATCGGTCGGAGCGTAGATCGTGCGCCGCAGGCAGAGTCGCGCGAAGAATACAGCCTCGACATGACCCACCTCTCCCCAGACGGTGAAGTCCGTGATCTCGAACGTTGGGGCCGCGTCAGCGTTGCTGCTGGTCCAGATGGGACCGCGCAGGCCTTCAGGCAGATACAGGATGTCCAGTCCAACGGGTGTCGCTCCCATGTCGAAGGTGCCCTTGTAGCGCACCTCGATGGACAGCCCGCCGCGGCTGGCGAAATGCGGCTCGGCATGTCCGTGCAGGATCAGCTCCGCCTTGTAGGGCGTCTGGCGGAAGCTGGCGCTCGAGACGTGTCTCTGTCGCTGGTCAAAGGCGATGAAGTGCCACGTATGCCTTTCCTGGTCGAGAAAGCCCGTCATCTGGCCAAGAGTGTCGGCGGCGTTGACGGGGCAGGCGGCGGCGAGCGCCGTGATCACGGCGAGGTGACGCCTGCCGTTCACCGGCGCTCGTCTGGCGGCTGAATGGAGCAGCATCCCGACAGGAGAGTTCGCTCGTCGGAGGTGCCGAGGAGAAGGTCAAGCCTCAGGCCGAACTCGCGGTCGCTCATCCCGTCGCTGCACGAGGCGAGGGAAAGCATCGCGACACCCTCGCGCTCTGGTTCATCGTCCGGCGAGATCCGCAGACCGAAAGCGTGGAGATCGCGCCTGTTCAGCGTCGACCATGTCTCTAGACGTTCTCCGACGGCCGTTTCGTCGGGGGTCGACCAGGCGATGGCATTGCCGTCGAACGACAGGTTCCAGAATGGCTCTGTTCCGAAGCAAGTGCGTATCTCGGGCACATGACCCAGCCACTGACCCGGTCGACGCGCAAGGAAGGAGAGCGAAACCCACCCCGTCGTCTCGCCATGGTTCACGAGGCCCCATGTCTGATGCTGACTGGGCCTGACAACCTCGATCCCTCGCGCATCTGGTTCGATCGTCCCGATGACATCGCCGCCAGTTCCGGGTTCGCTTCGGATATTGAGACTGTCGTTCGCCGCAACTCCCGAGACGTCATAGAGGGCAGGCCAGCCATCCTGCGTCGCTGCCGCCGGTGCGGCGAAGCAGGCGATGACGACAGCGAGGCGCATCATTTTCCGGCGGTCCAGCTAAGCGAGACGTGCTTGCGTGTCTGGCTTTCGCAGATGAGGCCGATGATCAGAAGGATGGCTGTGACCACGATCGGGTACGTCAGAGAGGACTTCAGGGGATTGTAGTTGATGAAGATGTAGCCGCGTCCCTGGTCGATGATGTGGAACAGCGGATTCCATGAAAATATGGCGATCATCTTCGCGGGAAGGGCGTTGGCGACGAACATCTTGCCCGACGCGAACATGTTGAAACGCGAATAGATCTGCTGCGCGACGCCGACTGGCTGCGGAACCCAAGGCTTGGCGGCCAGCAACACCGTGCCGATCGCAACGCCCGACAACCATGCGAGCAGAAGCATCGCGAAGGCGCCGACCGGTTGGTGGACGACCAGTGGGTGCCACAGCAGATGATATCCGACGAGGATGGCGGCCATTGCGATGATCTGGGTGTACAGCGCGCTGAAGGCCGACGACCAGATCGAGATCGTGGGTGACATCGGAAGATGCTGCATCATCGCAGCGGTCGGACCCTCGGACGACACGACGCTGCTCATCGCCTTGATGTGGACCATGAAGACGAAGACGCCCGACATGATGTAGAGGACGTAATCGCCGCGGATCGCCATCTGTCGCAGCCCGATCACGGACATGAAGAGGTAGAACGCGGCAACCATCACAAGCGTCTGCAGGATGCTTGAGAGAATGGCGAATACAGCGTCCCGGTGTCCCTTGCGGACCGAACGGACGGTGTTGTGATACGTCAGGTCGAGCAGGCGATAGGCGCCATAGACCAGCGATGGATTGTGTTCGTGTCGGAACATGCCTGTACTCAACGTGCCCGCCAGGGGCTTCGGGGTTGTCTGTCGAGGTTCGCGCGATCATAAGCCGTGTCGGTGGTGAAGGACAGCACGCGAAATGGAAAAAGTGATGACTTACGACCGGGAAGCCCTGGTTTCGGCAATGCGCCGCCTGTCCATTGAGGCCGGTGCCGCGATCATGGAAGTCTATGAGCGTGACGACATGGGTGTGAGGTCGAAGGAAGACGCCTCTCCCGTGACCGAAGCGGACGAGGCCGCGGATCGCCTGATCTCGGCTGGCCTTCGCGCCGAATTTCCCGATCTGCCGCTCGTGACCGAAGAGCAGGCCGCAACCCACAGTCTCGACGCCCGAACCTTTTTGATTGTCGATCCGCTCGACGGCACCAAGGAGTTCGTGCAGCGTCGCGGAGACTTCACCGTCAACATCGCCCTTGTCGAGGACGGCGTGCCCACGCTTGGCGCGGTTTATGCGCCCGCCAAGCAACGTATGTTCCTGACCCGCGCGGACGGCGGCGCGGTCGAGGAGAGCGGGAGCTTCGATCTTGAGAAGATGGGCGAGACCCGAGCCATTTCTGTCTCTGAACCGATCAATTCCGGCCTTCGCGTTGTCGCGTCAAAGTCGCACCGGGATCAGGCGACGGACGATTATATCGCCCGCTACGGCGTCGCGGATCTTGTCAGCGCAGGCTCGTCCCTGAAGTTCTGCCTGGTCGCAGCGGGTGAGGCCGACTTCTATCCGCGTCTCGGCCCGACGATGGAATGGGATACCGCAGCCGGACAGGCGGTTCTGACCGCGGCCGGTGGGCAGGTCGTCGAAAAGGAAAGCCACCGCCCTCTTGTCTATGGCAAGGCGTCGTTCCGGAACCCGTTCTTCCTTGCCTACGCACCGGGCGTGACGCTCGCCGAGGAATGACGGCTGGCCGATGTCGGACGGTCCCCGGGTCAGCGTCATCGTTGCAAGCCGGCACCGGCCGAATTGGCTTCGACGCTGTCTGACGGCCCTGCGCCAGGTCGACTATCCCGCATTCGAAGTGATCGTTGTGGCCGACTCCGAAAGCCAGGCGTCGGGCGAGGTCTCCTCGCTGAAATGGGTCAGGTTCGACGAGCCGAACCTGTCCAGGGCGCGGAATGCAGGGATCGCTGCCTCCGCCGGCGAGATCTGCGCCTTCATCGATGATGACGCGGTGCCGGAGCCTCTTTGGCTTGCGCACCACGTCGAAGCCCTTGCCACCACGCGCGCGGCGGCCTCCGTCGGATTCGTACGCGGCCGCAACGGGCTGAGCTTTCAATCGCGTGTGACGTCGATCGACCGGGAAGCGGAAACACATGTCGAGGAGGACAGAGGCGAACAGGCGTTCGTGCCCAGGCTTTCGGCGGGAAGAGCGTTGAAGCTGGTCGGTACGAACATGGCCGTTCGACGCGATATCCTGATGTCACTTGGTGGGTTCGACCCAGCATTTGCCTGGTTTCTGGACGACGCCGACCTGTCCATGCGCCTTTGCCATGCCGGCCATATCACAGCGGTGGCGCCGTTGGCGGAAGTTCACCATGGCTTCGGTGCCTCGGTCCGACGGACGGCGGATCGTGTGCCTCTCGACCTTCACGACATAGGTCGAAGTTCGGCGCTCTACTTTCGTCGGCACCCAGGTGTCGATGTGTCCGAATTGGTTGCCCGCATCGAGATCCGAGAACGCGCGCGCCTGTTGCGGCACATGATCGACGGAGGCTGCGAGCCCGGCGACGTAAGTCGCATCCTGAGAACCTTCAAAGAGGGGTGGCAGGTGGGGCTTTCGATGCCTTTGCCCAGCTTAGAGCCTATTGGGAAAAGTCCTGATGCCTTCGTTCCAATGATGGCGGTTCCATCCGGGCACGAGGTTCTGACAGGCAGGCTGGCCTCTCGTCGCGGTCTCGTGGAGCACGCCAGTCAGCTGGTCGCATCGGGCCAGCGATGCAGTGTCTTCAGCTTTTCTTTAACCAACCGTCGCCATCGTGTGCGTTACGTCGACCCCGGGTTCTGGCTTCAGACAGGCGGTCAGTTCGGTCGTGCCGAACGGTCCGATCCGTGGATCAAGTGGTGCCGATTTGCCTACCGGAAGAAAGTTGAAGTGCGTCGCGTTGCAAATGTGAGAGGGATCCGTGAGATTGTTAACGGGGCTGGTCATAAGACGCGTGAAAAGCGCGACATCGGTGGAGTGAGAGACGCATGAAGCGTAAGGTGACGAAGGCGATCTTTCCTGTCGCCGGTCTGGGAACGCGATTTCTTCCGGCGACGAAAGCTGTGCCGAAAGAGATCATGACGCTCGTGGATCGTCCCCTGATCCAGTACGCGATCGACGAAGCGCGCGCTGCAGGCATCAAGGAATTCATCTTCGTGACCTCGCGCGGCAAGTCCGCGCTTGAGGACTACTTCGACCACGCCCCCGAGCTTGAAAGCGAGCTTCGCAAGAAGAACAAGACCGATCTTCTGGAGGTCCTCAAGACGACCAACATGGATTCCGGCGCCATCGCCTATATCCGCCAGCACAAGCCCATGGGCCTTGGGCACGCCGTCTGGTGCGCCCGTCGCCTCGTCGGAAACGAGCCCTTCGCGGTGATCCTGCCGGACGACGTGATTGCGGCCGATACGCCGTGCCTCGCCCAGATGACCGAAGCCTACGAAGAGGTCGGCGGCTCGATGGTCGCCACGATGCGGGTGCCCGAAGAAAAGGCTTCGGCCTATGGCATTCTCGACATCGAGGGGGATTCCCACGGTCGACTGGTCAAGGTAAAGGGCATGGTCGAGAAGCCGGAGCGCGACGCACCGTCGAACCTGGCGGTGATCGGCCGCTA
This sequence comes from Silicimonas algicola, assembly GCF_003970735.1. GTDB lineage: Bacteria > Pseudomonadota > Alphaproteobacteria > Rhodobacterales > Rhodobacteraceae > Silicimonas > Silicimonas algicola. The sequence goes on along the minus strand of NZ_CP034588.1, from coordinate 4,220,144 downwards.
TATCCTGACGCCCGATGTCATGAACAACCTCAACAAGGCGAAGACCGGGATCGGCGGAGAAATCCAGTTGACCGACGCCATCGCTGCCGAGATCGAGGCCGAGCGTCCGGTGCATGGCCTGCAATTCGAAGGCACGCGGTTCGACTGCGGCTCGAAGGCGGGGTTTCTTCAGGCGACGGTCAGTTTCGCGCTTGCGCGTGACGATCTGCATGACGAATTTGCCCGCTATCTGAATGAGGTTGTCTCACTCTCGCGCGCTGCCGAGTAAGATGACCTGCGACGGGCGATAAGAAGAACGAGCACGTAACTTGGCTACTCCGGTTCTTGATCTGAGCAGGTCGTTTACACGACTTGGACACGGGACAGCGACCGGCATCGATCGGGTCGAACGTGCTTACCTTGAAGAAGTTATCCGGCGCGGGGGATGGGGCATCATCCGAACGCCTCGCGGATTTCTTCTTTTCGAACCGGATCGCCTGGGTCGCCTTCCCGAATACTTCGACCGCGAGGATCTTGACGGAGCCGATCAGGCGTCGACGATCCGCGCCATCGCTTCGCTGCGGATGCCAAGCCTGTCGATCCGCAAGTTCATGTGGCGGATGCCGAACGGGCTGGCCTATCTCAACGTCGGTCACACGAACCTCAACCCGCAGACGATGCGGGCGATGATGGAGATGCCGGATCATTCCAAGGTGGTAATGATCCACGACACCATCCCCATCGACTTCCCCGAATTCCAGACCGAGGCCTCTCGGGCGAAGTTCGTCGAGCGGCTGACGACCGTCATCAACTTCGCGAACCATATCGTCGTGCCGTCCGACGATGTTCGCGAAAGGGTCGAGCAACGGATGATCGGCACCGGCCACCGCGTACCGGTTGTCGTGTCGCCTCTGGGGGTCGACATCGGCGCGCCGCCGATCGATCGCGAGGTGTCCGAAAAGCCGTATTTTGTCGCGATAGGGACGATCGAGCCGCGAAAGAACCACGCGCTCCTTCTGGATATCTGGGAGCGGATGCATCGCAAGATGGATGAGGCGCGGATTCCCGAACTGCGGATCATCGGCGCACGTGGGTGGAAGAACGAGGAGTTGTTCCACCGTCTGGACACCTCTCCGATGATGGGGCGCACCGTCTTCGAACTTGGACCGCTCCCGGATCGCGAGATGAAGCGGCATCTGACAGGTGCGACGGCCCTGCTCTTTCCCAGCTTGGCCGAGGGCTATGGCCTGCCGCCGTTCGAAGCGGCGACATTGGGTGTTCCGACGATCGCCGCGCCGCTACGGACGACCGAGATCCACCTAGGGGACATGGCCATTTACGCAGATACAAGCGACATGTATGCATGGTTCAGGGCCATCAGAGAGTTGGCCAGCGAGGACTTGGCAGAGCGGTCCAGGCGTCATGCGGCCCTGAGGGCCTACAGGCTTCCGACCTGGGAAAAGCACTTCGACCGGGTCTTCGGTTTGATCTGAGGACCGCGCTGACCCGTGGTCTTGGGGGAGTGGGGCTCTGGGCGCGATCTCGGCATACCGGTTGCGGGTCGAACGACGCCGCTGGCAGGTCCGGGCCATCCGCAAACGGCGTGAGCTGGAAGTCGTCGCCGACCGCACGTCATCCGTTCCGAATGGCGCCGTCCTGGCTTTCGTGACGATCCGGAACGAAAAGCCGCGTCTGCCGTATTTTCTGTCGTACTACCGTCGCCTCGGGATCGGACATTTCTTCGTCGTCGACAACGGCTCTGACGATGGCGGAATCGATCTGCTTTCATCTGAACCTGACGTCTCGATCTGGCGCACCGAGGCGAGCTATAGGAAAAGCCGGTTCGGGACCGACTGGCTGAACTGGCTTCGCTTCAGGCATGGACACGGGCGATGGACGCTTACGGTCGATCCGGACGAGTTTCTGATTTATCCCTTTTGCGACAGTCGCCCCGTCGCGGCGTTGTGCGACTGGCTGGATCAGTCTGGCATCAGGTCTTTCGGAACCTTGCTTCTGGACATGTACCCTAAGGGTCAACCGTCGGAACACCCCTATGAGCCCGGCGACGATCCGTTCAGGATTGCCGCCTGGTTCGATGCCGGCAACTACCAGTTCAGCAAGAATCCCAAGTACGGGAACCTATGGATTCAGGGAGGACCTCGGGCGCGCGTCTTCTTCGAGGGGGCTCCCGAAGCCGCCCCGTCGCTCAACAAGATACCGCTTGTCAGGTGGGACCGCCGCTTCGCCTATGTGTCGTCGACCCACATGCTGCTGCCGCGGGGACTGAACCAGGTCTATGATGAGGCGGGCGGCGAAAAGCTGTCGGGCTGTCTGCTTCACGCGAAGTTTCTGAACGATTTCGACGCGAAGGCCGCCGAAGAAACGCACCGGCGGGAGCACTTCGCCAGAGGCCGGGAATACGACGCCTATCACCTGAAGACGCAGGGCGAGAACGGTCTCTGGTGCGAATGGTCCGAGCGATACATCAACTGGCGGCAGCTTGAACAGCTTGGCCTCATGTCCAAGGGAAACTGGGCTTGAGCGTCGGCTTCGTCATGCTGGCGCACGAGGCGCTTCACAGGGCCGCGCAGGTAGCGCGAGTTATCTCGGACGCGGGTTGCCCGGTGGTTATCCATGTAGACCGCCGCGTCCCCGTCCGGCGGTACGAGGCTTTCGTCCAATCCGTCGGCGACAGGGACAACGTCGCCTTCGCGTCCAGGCAGGTCTGCGATTGGGGGACGTGGTCACTGGTGTCCGCAAGCCGGAACGCCACGGAGCAACTTCTGGCAACGGCTCCGAACATCGGTCACGTGGCGCTGATTTCGGGCGCTTGCCTTCCGATCAAGCAGATCGACCAGTTGACGGACTTCCTGGCGCGGCATCCGAAAACCGATTTCATTGAAAGCGTGACCATAGGGGACGTCCCTTGGACCAAGGGTGGCTTGAGCGAGGAACGCTTCACCCTCAGCTTTCCTTTCGCCTGGAAAAGGCACCAGCGCCTGTTCGACGCCTGGGTCGAACTACAGCGCCTCGTAGGCCGGAAAAGACGCATTCCCCCTGGAATAGAGCCGCATATGGGTTCTCAATGGTGGTGCCTGACCCGCGCGACGCTGGAACGGATCTTGAGCGATCCCGATCGTCCCGTCCTTGACCGGTACTTCCGGCGGGTATGGATTCCCGACGAAAGCTACTTTCAGTCTCTGGTCCGGTACTATGGCACGACAGTCGAAAGCCGGTCGCTGACGCTGTCGAAGTTCGATTTCCAGGGGAAGCCACACGTCTTCTACGATGACCACCTCCTTCTTCTCCGCCAAAGCCCGGCATACTTTGCGCGCAAGATCTGGCCCGGAGCCAACAGACTTTACCGCGCCTTCCTCGAAATGGGCCGGCCCGACCTTCCGCCGCGAGAGACGGCGGGCCAGATCGACCGGACCTTCGCGCAGGCGGTGACGAGGCGGACGCGCGGGCGGCCTGGGCTGGTCATGGCGAGCCGCTTTCCCGGCGAAGGCTACGAGAACGGGCTGACGGCAGCGCCCTATGCCGTCTTTCACGGCTTCGACGATATCTTCAAGGATTTCGCAGCGTGGATCGGTCAGACGACAGGCAGCCGCGTTCATGGACATCTGTTCGGCAAGGGACGTGTGGAATTCTTCGGAGGTCAGACCGGGTTCGCCGGTGCGCTTTGCGATAAGGCAGCGGTCCGGGACCATGACCCGGAGGCATTCCTGCGCAACCTGGTCTGGAACACGCGCGGCGAACACCAGTCGTTCCTGTTCTCTCCCCGCGACGCTCAGGGGATCGGCTCATTTCTCGCCCGCGATCGAAACGCCACGATTTCGGTCGTCAGCGGAGCCTGGGCGCTGCCTCTCCTTCGGTCCGGACTTCCGATCCCGGAGGTGCGTGGGGCGGCGGCGCGACTTCAGAAGATCGAGGCGGCGTTTCTGGCCCGGTTGCACGAACGTCGATCGAGGGCGCGAACGCGGGTCTGGTCTCTGGCCGAGTTCCTCGAACGCCCGATGGACCCGATGCAGGAGATCGTCGACAGCCTTTCAGGTGCAGAACACCACATGCTGACGGGCTTGCCGGCCCTGCAACCGGTCGAGGGGTTGGCCGATTTCCTTCAGGCCCTGCGCAACGCCGGGATGAACCCGCACCTTGCCGGAGAAACCGGATCGCGCCTGCAGGTCGCACAGGTTCCCGTGACGAGTGACCGACTGGAGGCCGGATGACCCGACGCTTCGACTATTTCGTGGTGCTGGCGGGAATGCGCACCGGATCGAATCTTCTGGAAGAGCAGCTCGCGGCCATGCCGGGCGTCGAATCGTTTGGAGAGCTGTTCAATCCTCACTTTTTCGGAAAGCCGGAAGTGACGTCGATGTGGGGCCTGTCGATGACCGCGCGGGACAGAGATCCGTTGCGCGTCATTGCGGCAATGCGCACGGCGGCAGGCGGCCTGCCGGGCTTTCGCCTGTTTTACGATCACGATCCGCGGGCGATCGACCTTGTCCTTCAGGACCCCAAGGCGGCGAAGATCGTGCTCACCCGGCGCCCGATCGACAGCTATGTCTCGCTCAAGATCGCGCGCAAGACGGGACAGTGGTGGCTGGGCGACATGACGACGGCGCGCGCGGCCAAGGTGCCCTTCGACGCAGAGGAATACGTGGAGTTCGTCGAAGAACTGTCGGCCTTTCAGTCTCGTGTCGCCCGCGCGCTGCAGGTAACCGGGCAGACAGCTTTCCATATCGGTTACGAGGATTTGTCGGACGACGACGTGCTGGCTGGACTCGGGACTTTCATCGGCGCGGAAGGCCCGCCCGATCCGGCCAAGGTGCGTGCGAAGGTCCAGAACCCAACGCCTGTCGCCGCGCGGCTGACAAACCCGACCGTCGCCGAAGAGGCGTTGCAGACAATGCTCATGCCCGACCTGGGGCGGGTGCCGATCCACGAACCCGAGAGGGGACCAGGCCTTCGTTTCTTCCGCGTGTGCAAGACGACGCCGCTTCTTTACATGCCGATCCGGGGAGCCGGTTTCGACCCGATTCCCGATTGGCTGTCCCAGGTCGATCCGGACGGAGAAACAGAAACGGGGATGTCTCAGAAGGACATGCGGCGCTGGAAGCGGCAGCATCCGGGACATCGGTCCTTCACCGTCCTGCGTCATCCGCTGCCGCGAGCGCACGACGCCTTCTGCCGCTTCGTTCTTCCTACGGATGCCGACACGCACGCCGACATCCGAGCGGCCTTGGTGGAACATTATGGAGTGCCTCTCCCGTCCAGCTGGCCGGACTCCGATTGGACCCTGGACCGTCACAGGGCAGCTTTCTTGAAGTTCCTCAAGTTCCTTGCGGGAAATCTGGGCGGACAGACGGCCGTTCGAGTCGACAACTCCTGGGCCAGTCAGGCGACGCTCCTGTTCGCGATCGGACAGTTCCAGATGCCCGACCGGGTGGTCCGCGAAAGCCACCTCGACGCAGCCCTGTCCGATCTCTGCCGGGATGTGGGCGTTGCCATGCCGGCTGTGGCGGGCTCATTTCTGGTTCAAGACGTCCACGGCTTGTCGGACGTAGTGACGCGCCAGATCGGAGAGGCCTGCGAAGCGGCGTACAGGCGTGACTACGTGATGTTCGGCTTCACGGACTGGACGCCCGAGGGTCAGGCGGCCTGAACGCGGGGCTGGGCAGTCAAGAGCGTGTGCAGAGTCTGCGGGTCGGAGTTCGCTCGCAGCTTTGCGCACAGGGCCGGGTCGCGCATCGTCCGCGACACGACGGCGAGCGCCTTCAGATGTTCGACACCCGCGTCCTGTGGCGCAAGGAGGGCGAAAACCAGATCGACGGGCTGGCGATCCACGGATTCGAAGTCGAGTGGCTTTTCCACCCGAATGAAGAGGCCGTGAACCTGCGGAAGACCGTCGAGACGCGCGTGAGGCAGCGCGATTCCGCCGCCGACACCCGTGGGGCCCAGGCTCTCACGCTCCTGCAAGGCCGTTGCGACCTCGGCGGACTTCAGTCCGTACACCTGAGCGGCAAGGTCGCCAAGTTCGTGGAACAGACGCTTCTTGCTGCTGATGGCGGAGACCGTCTTGACGGCCTCCGTCCTTAGAATGGTCGCTATGTCCATGAACTTATCGCGTCCCGCCGACAAGTGGCGCCGTACCCGAGCTATCCCCTAGTTCGGATCGATCCAGCCAATGTTACCGTCTTCCCGGCGATAAACCACATTCACGCCGGACCCCTGCTTTTCGTTTTGAAAGATCAGGACCGGCGCCCCCGCAAGCTCCATCTGCATGACCGCTTCGCCGACAGACAAAGAGGGAATCTTTGTCTGCATTTCGGCGATGATCATGGGCTGGAGCGTTTCAGGTTCCGCGTCACCCCCGTCTTCCGACGAGGCGAGGATATAAGAGGACACGCCGAAGGATTCAACCGGCCGCTCCCTGTGATGATCTTTCAGCCGACGCTTGTAGCGTCGAAGCTGCTTTTCCATCTTTGCACAGCACTTGTCGAAGGCGGCGTAGATTTCGTGATCATGCCCCTTGGCCTGAGCCGTCAGGCCCGTCGAGAGATGAATGACCGCTTCGCAGACGTACTCGTGACCGCTCTTCGAAAAGACGATGCCTGCGTCCGTCGGACGTCCTGCGTACTTGCCGACCACCTCGTCGATACAGGTTTTGACATGGGTCTGAAGTGCCTCGCCAATGTCGATCTGCTTGCCGGTGATCTGGTACTGCATCTGCGTCTCCCATCCGTTACGGCCCGCGGAAGTGCGGACCGGGACTGTCATACGTCACGAAAGCCGACCGTCCTCGCAGCGGGTTTGCGCTGCAGTGTTCGTGACACGACCCAGGTCAAGGACGGCGTGGTTCATTCCCCTCATTTGGCGACAAAGCGCCCGTAACTGTCAACAAATCCTTAGGTTCCGGTTGTCAGGAAATCCTGAAGCTCTGGCCGAGGTAGACCCGACGAACCTTCTCGTCCTTCACCACCTCGTCTGCGGTTCCGCTCATCAGGACTGCGCCGTCGTGAAGGATATAAGCTCTATCCACGATCTCGAGCGTCTCTCGGACGTTGTGATCGGTGATCAGGACGCCAATGCCGCGATCCTTCAGTTCGAACACCAGGTCGCGGATGTCGCCGACGGCGATCGGGTCGATGCCGGGGAATGGTTCGTCGAGCAACAGGTACTTCGGATTCGCCGCAAGGCTGCGCGCGATCTCGCATCTGCGGCGCTCACCGCCCGAAAGGGCGACCGAGGGCGTGCGTCGGAGGTGGGCGATGGAGAAGTCGTTCAGAAGTTCCTCTAGCCGCTCGCGCCGCTTTGTCCTGTCTTTCTCAACAATCTCGAGAATTGCGAGGATATTGTCCTCGACATTCAAGCCCTGGAAGATCGAGCGCTCCTGCGGCAGGTAGCCGATTCCCAGCTGTGCGCGGCGGTACATCGGGAAAGTTGTCACGTCGCGGCCGTCGATGGTGACCTGTCCGCCGTCCGGCATGACGAGGCCGGCGATGGAATAGAAGCAGGTCGTCTTGCCCGAGCCGTTCGGTCCCAGCAGCGCCACTACCTCGCCCCGGTGCAAATCGAGGCTGACGTCCCGGATGACGGGCCGTCGCTTGTAGGACTTTCGAAGGTTCCGGACCTTCAGGCCCTGATCGCCGTCCGAGACGGTAAGTGCCGGTGCGGGCATCAGTTTCCCCCCGGCGTGAAGACCGTGCGGACACGACCCTCCATCCGCCCGGAGCCGGCGTTGAGGTCCAGGGTCAGCGTTTCGCCCGCGATCGCATTCTGACCCTGGGTCAGGATGACGTCGCCCGACAGTCGAACCGTTCCATCGGCGACAGAATAGGTTGCCTCCCGCGCCTCGATCGCTTCGGCGGGCGTGACGAAGGTGACGCCGTCGGAGGCGATGAGACGGGACACGCCGTTCGGCGCTGTACCCTCGGTGGAATACTCGACCGTCACCTTGCCGGCCGACAGCCTGACCTCGCCCTGAACGACAAGGACATTACCGTCGAAGACGGCCTGGCCGCTTGCCTGGTCGATGGAAAGCTCGTCGGCCGTCACCTCCACCGGCTGTGTACGGTCGAAGGTTTGCGTGCCGAGCGCGATGTCGGCACCCTGCGCGAAGGCGGTCCCCGCGACGAGACACAGGACGAGAGGGAGAAGACGTTGGTTCACGGAAGCATCCTTCACGGAGTTGGCCGATATATCAACCGGACGCCGTCGCCGAAGACAAGGCGATAGGTACCGTCCTCGCTGCGCCTGAGTTCCATCCTGCCGGCCTCGATGTGTCCTGCTGGGCCGGTGGCGGACACGCCACCCTCGGAAACGACGCTTCCGTCGATGACCGAAGCGGTGATGCGGTCGGTCGTCACGGTGTAGCCGGTCGAGCTTTCCAGCCGCGCCCCGCCTGACAGCGCCGCCGTCTGGGTCGTGCCATCGACCCGGCCCGAGGGGCTGGTGATCTCGATGTGGCCGCCGGACGGCAAGTCGAGTGTGGCGTTCAGCGTCGTGCCGTCCATCGTCTGCGGCGCGTCGGGCGAAGGTCGCACGGAATCTGCAGTGACCGCGATGGCGATTCCGCCTGCGGTGACACCGCCGAAAGAGGGCCGCGTCACCCCCTGCTCACGCAGGATGCGGTCGACGTCGACTTCGGCATAAGGAATGGCGGCTTCGGGGTTCAGGGTCTCGGCAACGAAGAATAGCGTCGACAGGATCGCCAGGGCCGCCAGAGGCAGCGCGATCTTCAGCCAGTGAACGAGGCGGGAGTATCTGTCGGCGGCATCCATGCGGGTCCATATAGGCGGTTTCGCTCAGTGCGCGAAGATGTCGTCTTCCGGCCAGCCGGCGAGATCCAGCCGGGCGCGGGTGGGAAGGAAGTCGAAGGCGGCTTGCGCAAGGTCGGTGCGGCCTTCGCGGTCGAGACGCGCGTCGAGCTTCTCCTTGAGGCGGTGGAGGTAGAGAACATCGGAAGCTGCATAGGCAAGCTGTCCGTCGGTCAGCGTTGCGGCGCCCCAATCGCTCATCTGCTGGAGCTTCGAGATGTCGATGTTCAGAAGCTCTTCCAGCAGGTTCTTCAGCCCGTGACGGTCGGTGTAGGTCCGGATCAGCTTGGACGCGATCTTGGTGCAGTAGACCGGCGCCGCCAACGCGCCGAAGGCATGATACATCACCGCAATGTCGAAGCGGCCGAAATGAAACAGCTTGAGGACATCCGGGTCGCGCAACAGCCGTTCCAGGTTTGGAGCCGAAGTCTGCCCCCGGTCGATCTGCACGAGGTGCGCGTTGCCGTCACCGGACGACAGTTGGACGAGGCACAGCCGGTCGCGGTGCGGATTTAGCCCCATCGTCTCGCAGTCGATGGCGACCGAACGCCCGAGGTCGAGGCCATCCGGCAGATCGTTCTTGTGAAGATGGTTGGCCACGCGCTGTCTCCTGAAGGTCTGGGGCTTGATGCACCAGCCTCCCGCTTGGCATCAAGGGGGTTGAGACCCAGGGTGCGCAATGAAACGGGAGACACCGATGATCGAAGCTGACAGCGTGATCCTGGACAGGATTTCTGCGCTGGACTGGGAACACCGTCGGCGGCTTGTGGCTCTTGCTGGCCCACCCGCCTCTGGCAAGTCTACCCTGGCCGAGACGCTTGTGTCTGACCTGCGGGCACGCGGATGTCCCGCAACGCTTGTGCCGATGGACGGCTTTCACCTCGAGAACCCCAGGTTAGTCGAGATGGGACTGCTCCACCGCAAGGGTGCGCCCGAGACCTTCGACCTGGCAGGCTTCGCGGACCTCATCGCGCGACTGCCCCAGGAGGACGTGGTGCCGGTGCCGGTCTTCGACCGAACGCGCGATTGCACCGTGCCGGGAGCGGCGCGTGTGTCACCAAACGACAGGGTCGTGGTGATCGAGGGCAACTATCTGCTGCTGGACGAACCCGGATGGCGCGACTTGGCCTCGCACTGGGACGTATCGATTTGGATCGATGTCCCCGAGGCGGTGCTGAAGCGGCGGTTGGTGCAACGATGGCTGGACCACGGCCTTGATCCTGACGCCGCCGAGGCGCGGGCCGAAGGCAACGACATGGCGAATGCCCGGCGCATTGCGGCGCATCGTCTGCCGGCCGATATGGTCGTCACGCAGGCCGGGTGATCGCCTTCACGGCCTCGAACTGGGTCAGGAAAACCTTCCCGGTCAGATCCTGCAGGAAATGCACCTTCTGCAGGCGGTCCATCACCGGACCCTTCACCTCGGACAGGTGCAGGGTCACACCCATCTCCGCCAGCCGCCGGTTGATCTCCTCCAACGACTCGAGCGCGCTGAGGTCAACGTCGTTGACGGCCGTGCATTGCAGGATGACGTGCTTGATCTGCGGGTCGCGCGCGATGCGGTTGTGCAGGAAATCCTCGAGGAAGCGCGCGTTGGCGAAGTAGAGACTTTCGTCGACCCGAAGGGTCAGGACACGCGGATCGGTTTCGACCTTGTGGCGGTGAATGTTGCGGAAATGCTCGGTGCCCGGCACGCGGCCGACCTCGGCGATATGCGGGCGTGAGGTGCGGTAGAGGTGCAGCAGGATCGACAGTCCGACCCCTGCCGACACGCCGACCTCGACCCCCGCAACGAGGGTCAGGAGGATGGTGGCGAGAACAGCGGCGAAGTCCGACTTGGAGTAGATCCATGCACGCTTGAGGATCGAGAAGTCCACGAGGCTGAGGACAGCAACGATGATCGTGGCGGCCAGCGTGGCCTGCGGCAGGTAATAGACCAGCGGCGTCAGCGCGACGGCAGCGATGGCCAGTCCGACGGCGGTAAATGCGCCGGCCGCAGGGGTCTCGGCGCCGGCGTCGAAGTTGACGACGGATCGCGCGAAGCCGCCGGTGACGGGATAGCCGCCGGTGAAGGCCGCGCCGAGGTTGGCTGCGCCGAGGCCGATCAGCTCCTGATTGGGGTCGATGCGCTGTCGTTTCTTTGCGGCGAGTGTCTGGGCGACCGAGATGGATTCGACGAAGCCGATGATCGAAATGAGGAAGGCCGGCAAGACGAGGGCTTCGAGCAGGTCGAGCGACATCGGCGGCAGCGTGAGCGGCGGCAGACTTTGCGGCACCTCGCCCACGATCCTGACGCCGCGCTCTTCGAGCCCTAGCGCCCAGACCGCAAACGTCGTCACGAAGACGGCGGCGACCGGACCGGCCTTGGTGACGAAGTCGGCAGCCTTCGGTCCGACGCCCATGTTCCTCAACATGGGCTTCAGGCCCTTGCGCACCCAGAACAGGAAGGCCGTCGCAGCGATGCCGATGACAAGGGTGATCGGGTTCGTCTCGCCCAGATGTTCGAAGAGCGAACCCAGCATGATGGGCAGAGTGTGCCCCTCGGCCGCGACTCCGAGGATATGCTTCAGCTGACTTGCGGCGATCAGGATGCCCGAGGCCGTGATGAAGCCTGCGATGACCGGGTGCGACAGGAAGTTCGCAACGAAACCCAAACGGAACAGGCCCATGGCCAGCAGCATCGCGCCCGACAGGAAGGCCAGCGTCAGCGCCGCGGCGGCATAGCCCATCGTGCCTTGCTCGGCGATCTGCCCCAAGGCGGCGGCGGTCATCAACGAGACGACGGCGACCGGACCCACGGCCAGCGCGCGGCTGGTGCCGAAGACGGCGTAGAGAAGGATCGGCGCGATCGAAGCGTAAAGACCGGCCTCGGGTGGCAGGCCGGCCAGAAGCGCGTAGGCCAGCGACTGCGGGATCAGCATGATCGTCACGATCACGGCAGCCACGAGGTCGTTCGAGAACGCCCCACGGTCGTAGCTGCGTCCCCAGTCCGCTATGGGAAGGTATCGTCTGAGCGCGATCATGCGGCCCTTGCCTGACTTCTTTGAGTTTGCGGCGACCGTCACTTGGCTGAGGTGCGAAGCGGTGTCGGTTTCGCCATCCATTCCCGACCCTTCAGCATACCCTGCCAGTAGACCGGCGGCAGGATCTTCTCCTTCAGAAGCCACGCCAGGCGCGAGGGCTTTGTGCCGTCGATGACGGCCTTGGGGAAGCTGGGAAGCATGGTGCCGCCATACCCGAACTCGGCTAGAACGATCTTGCCACGCTCGACGGTGAGGGGACAGGATCCGTAGCCGTTGTACTGGGCGACGGGCGCCTTGCCGGCGATGTCGGCGACAACGTTCTCGGCCACGATCGGTGCCTGAATGCGGGCGGCGGCGGCGGTCTTGGCGTTGGGCGCGTTCATTGCGTCACCCAGCGACCAGATATTGTCGTAGGTCTTGTGCCTCAGCGTCGCCTGATCGACGTCAATCCACCCTGCGGCGTCGGCAAGCGGCGACACGCGGATGAAGTCTGGCGCAGTCTGGGGCGGGACGACATGAATCATGTCGAACTCCACCTCGACCTTCTCCACGGCCGTGTCGGGTTTCGAGACGGCGAACCACGCCTTCCGCGACGGTCCGTCGATGGCGACGAGGTTGTGGAAGAAGTTGACCGTCGCAGAATACTTGCGGATGTACTCCTCGAGCGCGGGCAAATAATCCTTCACACCGAAGAGGACCCCGCCGGCGTTCATGAACTGAATGTCTATGTCCTTGAGAACGCCGCGGCGGAACCAGTGGTCGCCCGACAGGTACAGCGCCTTTTGAGGCGCGCCCGCACATTTGATCGGCATCGGAGGCTGGGTGAACACCGCGCGGCCCTTCGTCATGCCCTGCACAAGCTGCCAGGTATAGGGCGCCAGGTCGTAGCGATAGTTCGACGTGACGCCGTTCTTGCCGAGCGTGTCGACCAGGCCCTCGATCTTGTTCCAATCGAGCTTCAGACCAGGGCAAACGATCAGACGACCGTATTTTATGACCCGGCAGCCGTCCAGGATGACGGCGTTGTCCTTCGGCTCGAACGCCGCGACAGCGGCCTTGATCCAGGCGACGCCCTTCGGGATCAGCGAGCCCATGGTGCGGACCGTGTCCTTGGCGTCGAAGATGCCGCCTCCGACCATGGTCCAGCCGGGCTGGTAGTAGTGGATATCGGCTGGGTCGACGATGGCGACGTCGAGGTCGGGCTTGCGGGACTTGAGGCTTGAGGCAACCGCGATCCCTGCCGCGCCGGCGCCCACGATGACGACATCGTAGGACACGTCGGCCCGGTCGGTCGGGGTGCGTCCGCCGTTCGCGATACGGCGCACCACGCCGCCCATGTCGTATCCCGCAGCCTGGGTCGTTGCGAGGATGTCGGCGACGGACAGACGGTCGGCCTGGCTGAGCGACCAGAGCGTGATCGACCGCGTCCCGGTCCGGCAATAGGCGAGGACGGGGCCGGGAAGGGCGTCGAGGGTCCGTCCGAAGTCGATCGCGTCCTCGTCGGAAACCTTGCCGGCGACGATCGGGAGATAGCGGGCCTCCAGACCGAGGCTCTGCGCTGCCGACGCGATCTCGTCGAAGGTCGGCTGGTCCGGGCCCTCGCCGTCCGGACGGTTGCAGATGATGGCGCGGAACCCCGCGTCTTTCAGGACCGGAAGGTCCTCGACGCCGATCTGCGGCGACACGGACAGCTTGGCGGTCACTGGCTTCAGGTCGACGTCGCTCATGATGGTTCCTCGGGATGGGGGTGGTGTCCCGGGCCAGTGAGGCCCGGGACCGAAACTCAGAGACCGCTCAGCGGAACCTTCAGCATCGGGTTCCCGTCCTTGTCGCGAGGCACTTCGCCCGCGCGCATGTTCACCTGCAGCGAAGGCAGGATCAGCTTGGGCATGTCGAGCGTCGCGTCGCGTTCGGTCCGGAACTTGATGAATTCCTCGCGCGTCGCGCCCTTCCCGACGTGGATGTTGTGCGCCTTCTCGTCGCCGACCGAGGTTTCCCATTGGATGTCGCGACCGTTCGGGCCGTAGTCGTGGCACATGAAAAGCCGCATGTCGTCCGGCAGCGCCAGGACCTTCTGGATCGAGTCGTAGAGCGTTCCGGCGTCTCCGCCCGGAAAGTCCGCGCGCGCTGATCCGCCGTCCGGCATGAAAAGAGTGTCGCCCACGAAGGCAGCGTCGCCCATGACATGCGTCATGCAGGCCGGCGTGTGGCCTGGCGTGTAGATGGCAAAGGCCTCCATGTTGCCGATCCTATAGGTGTCGCCGTCCTCGAGCAGCGCGTCGAACTGCGATCCGTCGCGCTGGAACTCGGTGCCTTCGTTGAAGATCTTCCCAAAGGTCTCCTGCACGACCATGATCTTCGAACCGATGCCGATCTTGCCGCCCAGCTTCTCCTGGATGTAGGGCGCGGCGGACAGGTGGTCGGCGTGGACGTGAGTCTCGATGATCCAGTCCAGCGTCAGACCGCGACTCCGCACCTCGTCGATCAGCCTGTCGGCATGATCGTAGGTGATCCGCCCGGCGGCGTAGTCGATGTCCATGACGCTGTCGACGATGGCGCAATGGTCGCTGGAGGGGTCCTTCACGATGTAGCTGATCGTGTTGGTCGCCGGGTCGAAGTGGGCCGAAACGTCGGGATGAACGCTCATGTTGACAGGGTAGGTCATGTCTTCCCTCCTCAGGGTCAGGTCGCCGCAAGTCGCGAGGCGCGGCGGCGTTGCAATGTCTTTGCGGTCAGGATGCCGGCGAGGAGCGCCGCCATGAACAGGACCACTTCGGTGCGCCCGGTGCCGAGCGCGGGGATCGCGCCGCCCGGGCAGAAGCCCGCGATGCCCCAGCCCACACCGAAGGTGGCGGAACCGAGGATCAGGGGCCGGTCGAGGTCGCGACGCGTCGGAAGCTGGAACCGACCTTCGAGAATGGGCTTGGGACGCTTCAGAGCGTAGCGGTAGCCGATGAAGGCCGTGACAACCGCGCCACCCATGACGAAGGCCAGGCTCGGATCCCAGGTCCCGAACAGGTCGAAGAAATTCAGGACCTTCGCCGGGTTCGCCATGCCGGAGATCGAGATGCCGACGCCGAACACGAGACCGATCAGGTAGCTTGCCAGGATACGCATGATTCAGCCTCCCACGACATGGCGGACGACGAAGACGGTGGCGAAGGTCGTCACCATGAAGGTCAGGGTCGCGGCGATCGACCGGGGCGACAAGCGCGCCATGCCGCAGACGCCGTGGCCGCTGGTGCAGCCCGACCCGTACGTGACGCCGACGCCGACGACGAAGCCGCCGACAAGAAGCATTGGCGTCGAAACCGGGACTTGCACGGCGGGCAGGGCGCCCGTCATAGCCCACACAGCGGCGGGACCGCTGACCATCCCCAGTACGGCGGCCGCGCGCCAGGCGAAGTCCGAGCGATCCGAAGGGCTCATCACGCCGGCGAGGATGCCGGTCGCCCCCATGACGCGGCCCATGACGGCCATCAGGAGGACGGCGGCCAGTCCGATCAGGACGCCGCCGCTCAGCGACTGAAGGGGGGTGAATGCGGTTTCCATTGTCACGGGGCCGGGTCCATCTGGTGAAGTCGAAGCGATTGCATGGTCATGTGTCCTGTCGATGCCTGTCGTTCTAACGAGTCGCGATCCGGTCTTCCGTGACTAAGTCACGCTCGACGCGCGTTCAGGCGGCGAGGTCGCTCAGCGCGCTCCGGTCGAGAAGACGGACTGTGCCGCGAGATTGTTCGACCCAGCCGCGCCGTTGGAATTCCTGAAGCTGGCGCGACACCACCTCGCGCGCGGTGCCCAGTTCGACCGACAGCTTCTGGTGCGTCGTTTCTATGGTGTCCTCGCCATGTGACAACTCGATCAGCTTCTGCGCAAGGCGAACGTCCATCCTCTGGAACGCAACCTCGTCGATAACGAGGAACAGGTCTGTGATGCGCTTGGAAAAGGCCGAGAAGACAAACTGCCGGAAGGTCTTCGATTGCGCGACGAGGTCGTCGAACACCTGGCGTGGCACAGCGGCCGCGCGGACCGCCGTCTCGGCATAGCCTTCAGCGGAATAGTCGTCGTAGGCGAGAAGGCAGGCGGTCGTCAGCACGCAGCTTTCGCCGGCGTTGATGCGATAGAGCACGATCTCGCGCCCCGATTCCGACACCTGCTGCACACGCACCGTTCCATCAAGCAGGAACAGCATGTTCTCGGGCGACTTGCCGGGACCGAAGATCACTGTGTCGGCAGGTACCTCGATGATCTGGCTTCGCCGCAGGAGGAGCTCCTTGATTGGGGGCTCAAGGCGTGAGAGCCCGGCAAAGCGGTCGAGCCAGGTCGCATCCGTCTTGCTGGTCATCGGTTGCACCGCTCCGCTCCCGGACTATCATATTCGAGATTTCTTATATGACGCAGAATGAAATCAATTTGAAGCTAATGTTCACTCTGACAGGGTTTAAGGGGTCAACTGCCGCGAACAGTGCGGTTATGCCGGCAGACGTGATCGCCTTAGCCCAGCTCCATTGTCGCAATCGCCCTCAGTGCATCCGACTCAACAGGGTCACGTCCGCGATACATCCGCGCCGTGGCAAAGGTCTCGGAGAAGCCTTCACGTGTGAGAAGCGTCGAAAATGCCGTGTTGCCCGAGGGTACGTCCGCGATCACACGGGTGGATGGAAGTCGCAGCAGGACTGCCCTCATCAGGGCAAACGCTGCTTCCGGGTCCGGCGCGACAATCGGACCGATCTTCACCCCGGCGTGGCATCTGCGAATGGTGGCGAAGCCTCTCAGAGCAGCACCACTGGACAGGACGACGCTTTTCCGGAGGTCCGTGGGTGTCAGCCACGCGGCGAGGAACGCCGTCCGCGAGTATCCGTTCGCATCGGCATCGAGCGTCAGGATGGCCGCCAGGTCTGTCGGTCGCAGATCGCGGACTGTCACCGCGTCGAGAGGTTCGATGCATCCCTCGTAGCGCACAGTGGCGCCCGAACGAACGAAGCCGGATTTTGCGTAGTTCGCTTCCTGAGCGGCTACACCGTCCAGTCCCACGGTGCGGGAGCCCGCGTGTTCGAGAGCGTGCTTCCAGAGAGCGAAGCCGATGCCTTGGCCACGAAAATCCTTGCGACAGATGTAAAGGCCAAGGAAGGCGAAGGCGTCCGAATGATTGACGACCGAGATCGCCGCGACAGGCGCGCCATCGACCTGCGCGAGGAAAAATCCGCTTGGGTCGGCAGCAAGGAAGGCTTCGGCGTCATCGAGACCGGGATTCCAACCCTCGGCCTCGGCCCAATCGAGCATGGCGCGCACCTCTTCGATACCGGCGACCCGGATTTCTGGCGCCGTCATCGGCGAAGGGCTTCCTTCAGGGGACCGGGAGTTCTTACCGGGTTGCTCAGGTCGAGCGATGCGAGAAGATCGAGGAGATGGTTTTTCATGAGCTCTTCTGCCAGTTCTCCGTCATGCTGTGCCAAGGCCGAGATCAGGGCGTTGTGTGCGTGGCTTTCGCAGACCGCCAGCTTTCTTCTCCAGTAAAGCGCGATGATCAGCGAGGATCGTGAGACCAGTTGCTTGATGATCTCCTCGATTGTCGTCTGCTCGGCGATGCGCGCGATTTCGATGTGAAACAGCCCTGAGAGGTGCAGAGCCCGGCCCAGGCGGTCTTCCCTGAGCGCCGAGTGCTCGTCCTCCAGGTGACGGCGGAGGCGAAGCACTGCGTCATCAGTCATGCGCTCGGCGGCGGATCTGGCGGTTCTGGGTTCAAGCAGGGCGCGGGCCTCGAAGACCTCATGCGCTTCGCGCACCGACGGCTGCGCGACAAAGGCCCCACGGTTTCTGCGCAGATCGACAAGGCGCTGGTGCGACAGCGACTGGAGTGCGGCCCGCGCCACGGTGCGGCTCACTCCGAAGATGACGCCGACTTCATCCTCGTTCAGCTTCGACCCCGGCGCGATGCGATGTTCGTGGATCGCGTCGGCAAGTTCGTGGGCGATCCTGTCGCTGGTGATCGTCGCTTCTTCGCCGTCCATGCCGTCCTTCTTTGCCTTTGAGTAATCTCACCGTGACCGCCCTAACCAACGCCGGCAAGGCGCGTCGATCATCCGCCCTCTGATTGTATACACAAAAGGGTGCAATTGTAGGCACCGACCCTTCTTGTCAGCCCAGGGTTTGCGCACTCTCTGTCAGAGACCTGTTCGGCTTCGCTTTCGCCTGCACTTCCGCAGCCGACTCACACCAACCTTTCCACAGAGGCAGCGAACGAGGGGGCGTGCGATGCGGACGGGCAAGGATCTCGAACTTGTTCACCTGACTAAACGCTACGGCGACACGCTGGCTGTGAAGGACATCAATCACGTCTTTCGGAACGGCACTTATGTCTGCCTTCTCGGGCCCTCTGGATGCGGCAAGTCCACAACGCTGCGCATGATCGCCGGGCACGAGAGTGCCACCGAGGGCGAGATCGTGCTCGACGGTCAGGACATCACGGTCCTGCCGCCGGCAAAGCGCGGAACGGCGATGATGTTTCAAAGCTACGCCCTGTTCCCGCACCTTTCAGTTCGGGACAACGTCGCCTTCTCGCTGCGGATGAAGGGTGTCGAGAAGATTGCGCGCCACAGGGCCGCGGACGAGATGCTGGCGCTCGTGGACATGACGCACCTCGCCGAGCGTCTGCCCGCGCAGCTTTCCGGCGGTCAGCAGCAGCGCGTGGCGCTGGCGCGTGCGCTTGTGACGAAACCGCGCGTCCTGCTGCTCGACGAACCGCTGTCGGCGCTTGACCCGTTCCTCCGCATCCGTGTCCGGGGCGAGCTTAAGCGGCTCCAGCGGGAGCTTGGCATATCCTTCATCCACGTCACGCACTCGCAGGACGAGGCGCTGGCTCTCGCCGACGAGATCGTGGTGATGAACAACGCGGTGATCGAGCAGGCCGGATCGGCGCGCGATGTCTTCGGCGCGCCAAAGACCGAGTTCGTCGCTCGCTTCATCGGTGGACACAACATCATGGACCTCGACGGCGGCCGCTTTGCGCTCCGCGCCGATGAGGTGAGGCTGACCGATGACGGTCGGCCCGCGACGGTCTCCCAGGTCGAGTACCAGGGCGACAGGGTGGCGGTGACGGCGAAGCTCGGAAGTGCCGAGGTCCTGGCACTGGTCCCCGAGGGCGCGTTCTTTGCGGATCCGAAAACCCCAGGCGATGCCGTCGGCCTCGCCTGGGACGAAGGGCGGCTTTACCGCCTCATGGCCTGACGGCCTCCAGACAAACAACTCACGAACGGACAGAGAGAATAAAATGGCAAAAGTAGGATACACCCGCCGGTCGCTTCTGAAGAGCGGCGCCGCCGCCGTGGCGGCAACCGCGCTTCCCGCGCCGATGATCTGGGCGCAGGAGATCAAGAACATCACGTTGCGCCAGTTCGGCACAGGGGTGTCGAACCTGAACGACGTGGCACAGAAGGTGAAGGAAGACCTGGGCTTCACGCTGGAAATGACAGCCCTCGATTCCGACAGCGTGACGCAGCGCGCGGCCACTCAGCCCGACAGCTTCGACATCGCAGACATCGAGTACTGGATCTGCAAGAAGGTCTGGCCGACCGGCAACCTCCAGGCCATGGATACCTCGAAGATCGCCAACTACGACAAGATCGTCGGCATCTTCCGCGACGGGAAACTGACGCCCGAAAGCGTGATTGCGCAGGGCACGGCGCCGCATAGCGTGGGCTTCGTCGAGGGGCCCGACGGCACCACATTCGCCGATAGCGAGACGGGATGGATGACGCTGATCCCGACCATCTACAACGCCGACACCCTGGGGATCCGCCCCGACCTGATCGGACGTCCCATCGAAAGCTGGACCGAGCTTCTGAACCCCGAGTTCAAGGGCAAGGCCTCGATCCTCGACATCTCGTCCATCGGCATTATGGACATGGCGATGGTCTGCGAGGCCATGGGCGAGGTCCAGTACGGCGACAAGGGCAACATGACGAAGGAGGAGATCGACAAGACCATGGCGATCTTCACGGAAGCCAAGCAGAACGGCCAGTTCCGCGCCTTCTGGAAGACCTTCGACGAGAGCGTGAATCTGATGTCATCGGGCGAGGTGGTGATCCAGTCGATGTGGTCGCCCGCGATCACTGCGGTCAAGTCGCGCGGGATCCCCTGCGTCTACCAGCCGCTGAAAGAGGGTTACCGCTCATGGGGCGGTGGAATCGGGCTTTCAAAGTCGCTGAGCGGCATGGAGTTGGATGCAGCGTATGACTACATCAACTGGTATCTCTCCGGGTGGGTCGGCGGCTATCTGATGCGGCAGGGCTACTACTCGGCCGTGCCCGAGACCTCGAAGGAGTTCATGTCCGAGAACGAGTGGGGCTACTGGTTCGAGGGCAAGGAAGCCACCGACGTCATCACCTCGCCCACCGGCGACACTCTTGCCCAGGCGGGCGAGGTCCGCGATGGCGGCGACTTCTACTCGCGCATGGGCGCGGTCGCCTGCTGGAACGCGGTGATGGACGAGAACCAGTACATGGTCCGCAAGTGGAACGAGTTCATCGCAGCCTGATGATCTTTGGCGCGGGGCTGTCGCCCCGCGCCAGCCTCTCGCCGGGAAGGGCCGATGACCGAAACGCTGACAGACAGGGCCATAAGCGGAGCCCCGGGCGATGTTGCTGCCGCAAGGCCGGCGCGTCGCGGAGCCGGGATTGGGGCAAACGTGGGCGGCTGGCTTCAGGCGGCGCCGTTGACGCTCGTCCTCCTCGCGTTCCTTGTCGCTCCCATAGCGATGATCGTGACGGTCAGTTTCTGGCGGGCGACCGAGTTTTCGATCATCCCGGCCTTTTCATTCGAGAACTACGAGTTCCTGTTCGGATCGGACGTCACCTACCGGGTCTTTTTCGCGACCTTCAAGTATGCCTCCATTACCTGGGCCGTGACCCTCGCCATCGGCTTCACCGTGGCCTACTTCCTCGCCTTCCACATCCGCAGCCAGACCATGCAGATCGCGCTGTTCCTGCTATGCACGATCCCCTTCTGGACCTCGAACATCATCCGGATGATATCCTGGATCCCCTTCCTTGGACGCAACGGCATCGCCAACCAGACTCTGATCGACTGGGGCGTGATCGACCAGCCGCTGGAGTGGCTGCTCTACTCGGATTTCGCGGTGATCCTCGCCTTCGTGCACCTCTACACGCTGTTCATGGTCGTGCCGGTCTTCAACACGATGATGCGGATCGACAAGTCGCTCCTCGAGGCTGCCCGCGACAACGGCGCCTCGGGTTTGCAGACGCTGGTGCATGTCATCCTGCCGCTGACCAAGCCGGGGATAATGATCGGCACCATCTTCGTCGTGACGCTGGTGATGGGCGACTTCATCACCGTCCGCTTCATGTCGGGGTCGCAGAAGGCCAACGTCGGCCGGCTGATTTCGAACGACATCGGACTGCTGCAGTATCCTTCGGCGGCGGCGACGGCCGTTGTGCTGCTGTGCACCGTGCTGATCGTGATCGGCATCCTTCTGCGCTTCGTGAACATCCGGAAGGAGCTTTGAGATGGAGCCGCGCCCGCGAAGCTTCTACGTCCTTTCCGCCTTCTTCGGCCTGTTCGTCCTGTTTCTGTATGGCCCGACGATCACCATCGGCATTCTCAGCTTCCAGGGGCCGAGCGGCGGGCTGACCTTCCCGATGCGAGGCGTGTCACTGCACTGGTTCGCGGACCTGTTCCAGGAGCAGGCTGTGGGCGACATCTGGGGGGCGTTCCGACGCTCCTTCGCGCTTGGGCTGATCGTCATGGTCACGACCGTCGTGATCTCGGTCATGGCCGGGCTCGCGTTCCGGAAGCGGTTTGCGGGCTCGGGGGTGCTGTTCTACCTCGCGATCGCCTCTCTCGTAATCCCCTCTATCCTGATCTCGCTTGGCGTAGGGCTGATCTTTTCCCAACTCGGCCTGAAGATTCACTGGGCGACCTCCGGCCTCGGTTCGCAGCTCACCTGGACGCTGCCCTTCGGGTTGCTGATCATGTTTGCTGTCTTCAACCGTTTCGACAAATCCTACGAGGAGGCCGCCCGCGACCAGGGAGCGACGGCCTGGCAGACGATAAGGTACGTCGTCCTCCCCATCATCGCGCCATCGTTGCTGGGCGTGGCGCTCTTTGGCTTCACCCTGTCCTACGATGAATTCGCGCGCACTCTTCTGACCGCCGGCAGTTACAACACGCTGCCGCTGGAGATCTTCGGAATGACGACGAATGTGACGACGCCCGTCATCTATGCCCTCGGCACGCTGACGACGCTGTTCTCCTTCGCGATCATCGGAAGCTTCATCGCGACCGTCCTGATCATTCAAAGGCGTAGGGCCCGCCTTGGGTCGGATGCTGGCAAAGGCGTGTGATGCGCCTGGTGTACGTCAACCCTAACTCGACCGACGCCATGACCCAAAGCGTCGTCGCGGTTGCCCGTTCGGCGGCCTCCGAGGCGACCGTGTCGGGAGTCACCAACGACGACGGTCCCTCATCGATCCAAGGCTTCGAGGACGGGCTTGCGGCGGTTCCAGGGATGCTGACGCGTCTGTCGGACGCGGCGGAGGGCGGCGCCGACGTCATCGTCATTGCGTGTTTCGACGACACGGGTCTTGCCGAAGCGCGGCAGGTCGCGTCGTGTCCGGTGTTGGGAATCGGGCAGGCGTCCTACCTCGCTGCCGCGCTTCTGGGGCAGCGCTTTTCGGTCGTAACCTCGACGGCGGCCTCCGTGCCAGTCATCGAGGGAAACATCGATGCGCAGGGTTTCGGGCAAAACTGCGTATCGGTTCGGGCCAGTGGGCTTCCCGTGCTCACGATCGAAGAAGGCAGGCCAGAGACACTGGACATCCTGACGGACGAGATCAAACGAGCCCTCGCCGACGGCGCCGAGACCGTCGTGCTGGGGTGTGCCGGGATGGCGCATCTGCGCGCCGAGCTTGCAATGCGGACGGGCGCACGGCTGATCGACGGTGTCGCGGCGTCTGCGGTCCTCGCCGTCGCAGCGGCAGCCCTCGCGCTTCAATGATCGAACGGAGGCGATGACCATGAGTGAAACCCACAGCCTCCTCGCCGCCGCTCGCCGGACGGTTGAGACCTACCTCGAGCTTTCCATGGTGCCCGACCCGGAGGGCGCCGCGCGGCACATCGCGCCGGGTTTCCGTCTGATCTTTACGGGCGGGCGGACCTTCACCTCCCCCGCGGACAGCGCGGCGTTCAACGCCAGACGCTACAAATGGGTGAAGAAGCGATTCCTGCGCACCGATGCCGCCTTCGACGAGACCACGGGAGAGGTCAGGGTCTTCAACACCGGGTATCTCTATGGTGAATGGCCGGATGGCACGGCCTTCGAGACGAATCGCTACATCGACATCTTCACCGTCCGCGACGGGCTGATCGTCGAAAGCCAGGTCTGGAACGACAGCGCCGAGATCCTGCTCGACCGGCACGGACTTGCTGAAGCGCCGCTGTGACGCTGCCAACGCACGCGCGCTATGGCTACAGTGCGATCACTGACCGCGCCGACTTTTCCTGGCCCGAGGGAAAGCGTCTGGCGGTCTACTTGGGCGTGAACCTCGAGCACTTCGCTTTCGGCGAAGGGCTCGGCGCCGAGCTTGCGCCCGCCGGACCTCAGCCCGATGTTCTAAATTATGCCTGGCGCGACTATGGCAATCGTGTGGGGGCGTGGCGACTTCTTCGACTGTTCGACGACTTGCGTCTGCCCGCGACCGTCCTCGCGAACAGCGCCATGTACGATTTCGCCCCGGAGTTGATGGCAGCTGTGCGGGCTCGTGGCGACGAGATCGCCGGACACGGTCGAACGAACTCCGAGCGGCAGAGCACTATGTCCGAAGATGCCGAGCGTCGGATGATCGAGGAGGCGACCAGGACCATCCGGGTCGCCGAGGGCGTCGCACCCCAAGGCTGGCTCAGCCCCTGGATCGCGGAGAGCCCGGTCACCCCTGATCTGCTCGTCGAGGCCGGCTACACCTATACGCTCAACTGGTGCATGGACGATCAGCCGGTGTGGATGACGACCCGTACGGGCCGCATCCTGTCGATCCCCTATCCGCAGGAGCTGAACGACATCCCGGCCATCGTCGCCAGAAAGGACAGCGCGTCCCAGTTCGCAGAGATGATCGTGGATGCCTTCGAAGAGATGCTGCTTCAGTCCGCCGACCAGCCCCTGGTCATGGGGGTCGCGCTTCACCCCTACATCGTCGGACAGCCGCATCGTCTTCGGCGGCTGCGCGGTGCCCTGGCGCATATCGCAGGGCAGCGGGAGTCGATCTGGCTGACCCGTGCGGGCGAGATCAGCCGTTATGTCTACGCCGCAAACGCCGGTGGGGAACGACTGGTGCCCAGGAGAGGACTCGAACCTCCACGTCCGTAAGGACACTGGCACCTGAAGCCAGCGCGTCTACCAATTCCGCCACCTGGGCAGGTGTCGTGAGCGCGTGAAATAGGCATGACTCGAAAGGCTGTCAACGGCATTCGCGGCGAAATGCGCCTTGCCCGGAGGGGGTGCGGCGGCTACACCCTCGGGCGGAACGGACGGAGGGTCAGACGATGGCCAGACTTGTCACGATATTCGGGGGTTCGGGCTTCGTCGGCCGCTATGTCGCCCGCCGCATGGCGCGCCAGGGATGGCGCGTCCGCGTGGCCGTCCGCCGCCCGAACGAGGCTCATTTCGTCAAGCCCTATGGCACCGTCGGACAGGTCGAGGCGGTGTTTTGCAATATCCGCGACGACGACAGCGTGCGCGCCGCGACGCGGGGTGCGGAAGCTGTGGTGAACTGCGTCGGGACCTTCGAGACCAGGGGGCGGAACTCGATGGACGCGCTTCAGCACCTGGGCGCCGAGCGGATTGCGCGGATCGCGGCCGAGGAGGGCGTGGCGCGGCTCGTCCATATCTCGGCCATCGGGGCCGATGCCGAGGGCGACAGCGCCTATGCCAGGTCGAAAGGCCGGGGCGAGGAGGATGTCCTCGCGGCCTTTCCGACCGCCGTCATCTTGCGTCCCTCGGTCGCCTTCGGACCCGAGGACCAGTTCTTCAATCGCTTCGCGGGCATGGCGCGGATGTCGCCGGTCTTGCCGCTGTTCGGCGCGTCGACCAAGTTCCAGCCAGTCTATGTCGATGACGTCGCCCAAGCTGCTGTGGCGGGCGTCACCGGGCAGGCGGCTCCCGGGATTTATGAGCTTGGCGGACCGGACGTGATGGACTTCCGCGAGGTGATCCGGACCATGCTGGACGTGATCCGCAGGCGAGCGCTGATTGTCGGCCTGCCGTTCTGGGCGGGGCGCATCATCGCGGCGGTGACGGGGGCGCTGTCCTTCGTGACGGGCGGGCTGTTCAAGGCTCCGGTGACGTCCGACCAGCTGATCCAGTTGCGCCACGACAACGTGGTGTCCGAGAATGCCAGGGGTTTCGCGGAGCTTGGCGTTGCGCCGATGGCGGCCGAGGCGGTCATCCCGTCCTACCTCTGGCAGTTCCGGCCCGATGGCCAGTATTCCGACCTGACGCGCGGGAAGCGGAACCTGCGCCACTAGGCGTAGGCGATCGCCAGCAGCACGGCCCCCATCACCAGACGGTAGATGACGTAGGGCGTGAAGCTGACGCTGCGCAATAGCCGCATCATGACGTGCAACGCGCCCAGGGCGGCGACGAAGGCGAAGGCGGCTGCGATGGCGCCGTCGCGGGCGGCGGCGGTGTTCATGTCGGCGGCGACTTCGGCGCCGAGCAGCACGCCCGAGGCGAGGATCGTGGGGATCGACATCAGCATCGACAGACGGGCCGCGTCCGAACGCTCGTAGCCCAGGAAGCGCGCGCCGGTGATGGTGATGCCGGAGCGCGAGGTGCCGGGGATCAGGGCGATGACCTGCCAGAGACCCATGACGAGGGCGTGGCGCATCGTCCAGTCTTCGGCGACGCGCGTCGTCGGGCCGCTGCGATCGGACCACCAGAGGACGATGCCGAAGACGATGGTGGCCCAGGCGACGACCTTGACCGAGCGCATCGCGTCCTCGGCGCCCGTGACCGAGAGGATCAGGCCGACGATGACGACTGGAACGGTGGCGATGGCGAGGTTGAGGGCGAGGCGGGCGTCCTCCGTGTCGGTTCTGAAGGTGGCCAACTGGAGCGTGCCGAAGATGGCACGGCGGACGTCGGGCCAGAAATAGAGGACGACAGCGCCCAAGGTGCCGACGTGGACGGCGACGTCGATGACCTGTCCCTGATCCTCGAGCCCGGTGAGATAGGGGAGGAGAATCAGGTGCCCGGACGAGGAAATGGGCAGGAATTCCGTGATGCCCTGGACGAGTGCGATGAGCATGAGGTGAAGGAGGGGCATCGGGATCCGCGAAGTGAGTCAAGGAGGCCGCACTCTAACCCTTTGTGACTCCGAGGAAAGAGAAAGAATTGGTCGCATACCGGACCTAATTATACTTCGAAAGGTGCAAAGTTGCGCCGCGACAGGCGAAAACTTTCGCATATAGGTCAGCACATATGACTTTTAATTACTTTCGAACCGACGTAAGAGGGCCGTGCCACAGGGAGATGGACGATGGCAGAGAATCCCATGCTCAAGTTTGTCAGCGTACCACGCGACATGCCCCAGAAGCGTGACGCGAGCGAGCGCCGGACGGACTTTCACGAGATCTATGCCGAGTATGCGGACCGGAAGGCGCAGGAGCAGTCGAGCCGCTGCAGCCAGTGCGGCGTGCCCTACTGCCAGACGCATTGCCCGCTGCACAACAACATTCCCGACTGGCTGATGTTGACGGCCGAGGGAAGGTTGCGCGAGGCCTACGACGTCAGCCAGTCGACAAACACCTTTCCCGAGATCTGCGGGCGGATCTGTCCGCAGGACCGGCTGTGCGAAGGCAACTGCGTCATAGAGCAGTCCGGCCACGGCACGGTCACCATCGGATCGGTCGAGAAGTACATCACCGATACGGCCTGGGAGCAGGGCTGGGTCATGCCCATCGCGCCGAAGGTCGAGCGGTCGGAAAGCATCGGTATCATCGGCGCGGGGCCCGGCGGGCTGGCGGCGGCGGACCGGCTGCGGCGTGCGGGCGTGCAGGTCACGGTCTATGACCGCTATGACCGCGCGGGCGGGCTGATGACCTATGGCATTCCGGGCTTCAAGCTGGAGAAGGACGTGGTCATGCGCCGCGTCGAGCAGCTGGAGCAGGGCGGCGTGACCTTCGTGCTGAACTGCGACGTGGGTGTGGACCTGTCGTTCGACGACATCCGCGCCAAGCATGATGCCGTGCTGATCGCCACCGGCGTCTACAAGAGCCGCGACCTGGGCGGACCCGGCAGCGGGGCCAAGGGCATCGTGCGGGCCATCGATTACCTGACGGCCTCGAACCGGAAGAGCTTCGGCGACGAGGTGCCGGAATACGACACGGGCGAGTTGAACGCAGCGGGCAAGCGCGTGGTCGTGGTGGGCGGCGGCGACACCGCGATGGACTGCGTGCGGACCGCGATCCGGCAGGGTGCGGTGAGCGTGAAGTGTCTCTATCGCAGGGACAAGGCCAACATGCCGGGCTCGCAGCGCGAGGTTCAGAATGCCGAGGAAGAGGGCGTGGAATTCGTCTGGCTGTCCGCGCCCAAGGGGTTCGCGGGCGACAGCGTGACGGGCGTGATGACCCAGCGGATGCGGCTTGGCGCGCCCGATGCGACAGGACGGCAGATGCCGGAGCTGATCGAGGGATCGGACTATGTCGAGGACGCGGACCTGGTGGTGAAGGCGCTTGGGTTCGAGCCCGAGGACCTGCCGACGCTGTGGGGCGTCGACGAGCTGGAGGTGACCCGCTGGGGCACCATCAAGGCCGACTTCCGGACGCACCATACAAGCCTCGAAGGCGTGTTCGCGGTGGGCGATATCGTGCGGGGGGCGAGCCTTGTGGTCTGGGCGATCCGCGACGGGCGCGAGGCGGCGGATTCGATCCTGTCGTACGTCGCGAAACCGGCGGCGGTGGCGGCGGAATAGGTTTCGGTATCACGTCGGTATTACGTCGGTATCGCGTCGGTGCGTTGAAATGAACCAAGGTCAGCAGGGCTGACCCGATCAATGAAGAAGACATGAACGGAATGGCCGGAGTGCTGAAAGGACATTGCCTGTGCGGCGCCGTGACGATCACGGCGACGGCGCATGAGCATTCCGCCAGCGCGTGCCACTGTTCGATGTGCCGGCGGTGGACCGGCGGTCCCCAGTGGGGGTTCGATGCGCCCGACGAGGCGGTGACGGTCATTGGCGAGGTCCGCACCTACCGTTCTACGAGTTTCTCCGAGCGGGCCTTCTGTCCGGTCTGCGGTTCGCACCTGTGGCTGCGCGACGACGGCGGCCCATACGAGTTCGTTCCAGGAATTTTCGAGGGTGCGCGCGACATGCCCTTGGTGCGCGAGGTCTATGCCGACCGCGCTTTTGCCTGCGCCCAACTTTCGGGGGATCATGAGCGCGTCACCAAGGCCGAGTACGAGGCCGGGAAACCGCATGTGGAGGGTGGGGCATGAGCGCGCGGACAGGTGGATGTCTTTGCGGTGCGGTGCGTTTTGAAGCGACCGAGGTGCCGGAGACCTTCGGCGCCTGCCATTGCGAGATGTGTCGGCGCTGGACAGGGTCGGCGCTGCTGGGCGTGACGGTGCCGCTCGAGTCGGTGACCTGGGAGGGTGCGGACAGCATCGGGCGGCTGCAAAGCTCGGACTGGGCCGAGCGCGCCTTCTGTTCGCGCTGCGGCTCGCCGCTGTATTACCACGTCACGGCCGAAGGGCCGATGGCCGAGAACCTCGAGATGCCCATTGGCCTGTTCGACGACCCGTCGGGGTTCGTGTTCACCAACGAGATCTATATCGACAACAAGCCGGACAGCTTTGCCTATGCCGGCGACCGTACCCGCCTGACCCGCAAGGAGACACTTGCGAAGTTCGGGATCGCAGAGGGAGACCTGCAATGACCAAGTTCGACGCAGACTGGGCCGCCGCCGAAAAGGCGAAGCGTGCATGGATGGCGGAAAACAGTCTCTATTCCGAGGATACCGAGCATTCGTCCTGCGGCGTGGGGCTGATCGTGTCGATCGATGGGTCGAAGTCCCGGAAGGTGGTCGAGAACGGGATCGACGCGCTGAAGGCGGTCTGGCACCGGGGTGCTGTCGATGCCGACGGCAAGACCGGGGACGGCGCAGGCATCCATGTGCAGATCCCGGTTCCGTTCTTTTATGACCAGGTCGAGCGCACCGGGCACCAGCCTCGGCCGAAAGAGCTTCTGGCGGTGGGGCAGGTGTTCCTGCCGCGGACGGACTTCGGGGCGCAGGAGACCTGCCGCACGATCGTCGAGACCGAGATCCTGCGGATGGGATACTACATCTATGGCTGGCGGCATGTGCCGGTGGACATCAGCGTGCTGGGCGAGAAGGCCAACGCGACGCGGCCCGAGATCGAGCAGATCCTGATCTCCAACTCGAAGGGCGTCGACGAGGAGACCTTCGAGCGCGAACTTTACGTCATCCGGCGGCGGATCGAGAAGGCGGCGGCGGCGGCCCAGGTGCCGACGCTGTACCTGTGTTCGCTGTCGTGCCGGTCGATCATCTACAAGGGCATGATGCTGGCCGAGCAGGTGGCCGTCTTCTATCCCGACCTGATGGACGAGCGCTTCGAGAGCGCCTTCGCGATCTATCACCAGCGCTATTCGACCAACACCTTCCCGCAATGGTGGCTGGCGCAGCCGTTCCGGATGCTGGCGCACAACGGCGAGATCAACACGCTGAAGGGCAACACCAACTGGATGAAGAGCCACGAGATCCGGATGGCGTCGTCGACGTTCGGGGAGCTGGCCGAGGACATCAAGCCGATCATCGCGAACGGGGCGTCGGATTCGGCGGCGCTGGACGCGGTGTTCGAGGTGCTGGTGCGGGCGGGGCGGAACGCTCCGATGGCGAAGACGATGCTGGTGCCCGAGGCCTGGTCGAAGCAGGCGACCGAGCTGCCCGAGCCGTGGCGCGACATGTACAACTATTGCAATGCGGTCATGGAGCCGTGGGACGGTCCGGCGGCCCTGGCGATGACCGACGGGCGCTGGGTCTGCGCGGGGCTCGACCGGAACGGGCTGAGGCCGATGCGGTATACCGTGACGGGTGACGGTCTTCTGATCGCCGGGTCCGAGACGGGAATGGTCCCGGTCGAGGAGTCGAGCGTGATCGAGAAGGGCGCGCTGGGGCCCGGACAGATGATCGCCGTCGACATGGTCGCGGGCAAGCTGTTCCACGACGTCGAGATCAAGGATGCGCTGGCGGCGAGCCAGCCCTTCGGCGAATGGGTCGGCAAGATCGCCGAGCTGGACGTCGAGCTGTCGGGGCTGACCGAGGCGCCGATGTTCGAGGGCGAGGCGCTGCGGCAGCGGCAGATCGCGTCGGGCTATACGGTCGAGGAGCTGGAGCAGATCCTGGCGCCGATGGCCGAGGACGGAAAGGAGACGCTGGCCTCGATGGGCGACGACACGCCCTCGGCGGTGCTGTCGAATAAGTACCGGCCGCTGAGCCATTTCTTCCGGCAGAACTTCAGCCAGGTGACGAACCCGCCCATCGACTCGCTCCGCGAGTACCGGGTGATGAGCCTCAAGACGCGCTTCGGGAACCTGAAGAACGTGCTGGACCAGGATTCGAGCCAGACCGAGATCATCGTGCTGGACAGTCCCTTCGTGGCGAACGTCCAGTACGGGCGGCTGTGCGAGCTGTTCAAGTCCGAGATGGTCGAGATCGACTGCACCTTCCCGGCGGACGGCGGCAACGGCGCGCTTCAGGCCGCGCTGACGCGGGTGCGGAGCGAGGCCGAGGACGCGGTGCGGTCGGGGGCGGGTCACATCGTGCTGACCGACCACCATCAGGACGCCGACAAGATCGCGATGCCGATGATCCTGGCGACGAGCGCGGTGCATTCGTGGCTGACGCGGAAGGGCCTGCGGACGTTCTGCTCGCTCAACGTGCGGTCGGCGGAATGCATCGATCCGCATTACTTCGCGGTGCTGGTCGGCTGTGGCGCGACCATCGTGAACGCCTATCTCGCCGAGGATTCCATCGCGGACCGCATCCGGCGCGGGCTGATCGAGGGGTCGCTGACCGAGGCCGTGGCGCGCTATCGCGCGGCCATCGACGCGGGTCTTCTCAAGATCATGTCCAAGATGGGGATCTCGGTGATCTCGTCCTATCGGGGCGGGCTGAACTTCGAGGCCGTGGGGCTGTCGCGCGCCATGGTCAACGAGTATTTCCCCGGAATGCACAGCCGGATCAGCGGCATCGGCATCCTGGGCATCCAGAAGAAGGCCGAGGAGGTTCACGCCTTGGGCTTCTCGGGGTCTTCGGTCCTGCCCATCGGCGGGTTCTACAAGGCGCGGACCACCGGCGAGACGCACGCCTGGGAAGCGACGTCGATGCACATGCTTCAGGCGGCGTGCAGCAAGGCGTCCTATGCCATGTGGCAGCAATACACCGCGAAGATGCACGCGATGCCGCCCATCCACCTGCGCGACCTTCTGGCGATCAAGCCGATGGGCAAGCCGGTGCCGATCGAGGAGGTGGAGAGCATCACCTCGATCCGGAAGCGGTTCGTGACGCCGGGGATGTCGCTGGGGGCCTTGTCGCCCGAGGCGCACAAGACGCTGAACGTGGCGATGAACCGGATCGGAGCGAAGTCGGATTCGGGCGAGGGCGGCGAGGATCCGGCGCACTTCCTGCCGGAATCGAACGGCGACAACCCGTCGGCGAAGATCAAGCAGGTGGCCTCGGGCCGCTTTGGCGTGACGGCCGAGTACCTGAACCAGTGCGAAGAGCTGGAGATCAAGGTTGCGCAGGGCGCCAAGCCCGGCGAGGGCGGGCAATTGCCCGGCATGAAGGTGACGGAACTGATCGCGCGGCTGCGGCACTCGACGCCGGGCGTGACGCTCATCAGCCCGCCGCCGCACCACGACATCTATTCCATCGAGGACCTGGCGCAGCTGATCTACGACCTCAAGCAGATCAACCCGCGCTGCAAGGTCTGCGTGAAGCTGGTGGCGTCCTCGGGCGTCGGCACCATCGCGGCGGGCGTGGCGAAGGCCAAGGCCGACGTCATCCTGATCTCGGGCCACAACGGTGGCACGGGCGCGTCGCCCGCGACCTCGATCAAGTATGCGGGCCTGCCGTGGGAGATGGGGCTGACCGAGGCGCATCAGGTCCTGGCGATGAACAATCTGCGGGAGCGGGTGACGCTGAGGACCGACGGCGGCCTTCGGACGGGCCGCGACATCGTCATGGCGGCGATGATGGGGGCCGAGGAATACGGCATCGGCACCGCCGCGCTGATCGCGATGGGCTGCATCATGGTACGCCAGTGCCAGTCGAACACCTGCCCGGTGGGGGTCTGCACGCAGGACGAACGCCTGCGGGCCAAGTTCACCGGCAACGCCGACAAGGTAGTGAACCTCATCACCTTCTATGCGCAGGAGGTTCGCGACATCCTTGCCTCGATCGGGGCGCGGTCGCTGGGCGAGGTGATCGGACGCGCGGACCTGTTGAGCCAGGTCAGCCGGGGGTCGGCGCATCTGGACGACCTGGACCTGAACCCGCTTCTGATCACGGTCGATGGGGCGCATGCGATCCGCTATGACCGCGACAAGCCGCGGAACCCGGTGCTGGACACGCTGGACGCCGAGATCGTCAAGGACGCCGCGCGCTTCCTCGACGACGGCGAGAAGATGCAGCTTTCGTATGCGGTGCGGAACACGCATCGGACCATCGGCACGCGGACCTCGTCGCACATCGTCAAACGTTTCGGGATGAAGAACAACCTGCAGCGCGACCACCTGACGGTGAAGCTTCAGGGTTCGGCCGGCCAGTCGCTGGGCGCCTTTGCGGCGCCGGGTCTGCGGCTGGAGGTGTCGGGCGACGCCAACGACTATGTCGGCAAGGGTCTGTCGGGCGGCACCATCGTGGTGCGTCCGCCGATGGCCTCGCCGCTTGTCGCGGACGAGAACGTCATCATCGGCAACACCGTGCTTTACGGCGCGACGGACGGCTATCTTTTCGCCGCCGGCCGGGCGGGCGAGCGTTTCGCGGTCCGGAACTCGGGCGCGAAGGTGGTGGTCGAGGGCTGCGGGTCGAACGGCTGCGAGTACATGACGGGCGGTGTGGCGGTGATCCTTGGCCGGATCGGGGCGAACTTCGGCGCAGGGATGACGGGCGGCATGGCCTATCTCTATGACCCCGAGGGCGCGACGCGGGCGGTCATCAACATGGAGACAGTGGTGATGATCCCGGTGCAGGAGGGGCATTACATGCAGGAGCTCGAGGAGCTTCTGGAGATGCACCTGGCCGAGACCGGCAGCCGGAAGGCCGCGACGCTGTTGCAGAACTGGGAGGAGGAGAAGGGCTTCTTCCTCCAGATCGTGCCGAAGGAAATGCTGAACAAGCTGGCGGTTCCGGTGGACGTGAAGCGGGCGATTCCCGCGGAATAGGGACTGTTCCGGGTCTGACGCCGGGTTTCAGGTGACAGGGTCATGGCGCGGCGGCATTGTCCGCGCCATGACTGCTTACCCGCACCTTCTGTCGCCGCTCGATCTAGGCCACGTCGTCCTGCCGAACCGCGTCCTCATGGGCTCGATGCACACGGGGCTGGAGGAGCTGGGGGATTTCGACCGGGTCGCGGCCTATTACGCGCGGCGGGCCGAGGGCGGCGTCGCGCTGATGGTGACGGGGGGCATGTCGCCGAACCGCGAGGGGGGCGTGCTGCCGGGGGCGGCGGGGCTGTTCTCGGATAGGGACATCGCGAACCATGCGCGCGTGACAGAGGCCGTTCACGACGCGGGCGGGCGGATCGCGATGCAGATCCTTCACGCCGGGCGTTACGCCTATTCGCCGGAGTGCGTGGCGCCTTCGGCGATCAAGTCGCCGATTTCGCCCTTCGTCCCGCGCGAGCTGGACGAGGCGGGGATCGAACAGCAGGTCGCGGACATCGTGACGGCCGCCGTGCAGGCGCGCGAGGCGGGCTATGATGGCGTCGAGGTGATGGGGTCGGAAGGGTACTTCCTGAACCAGTTCCTGGTGACCCACACCAACCGGCGCGAGGATCGCTGGGGCGGGCCCTACGAGAACCGGATGCGGCTGCCGGTCGAAGTGGTGCGGCGGGTGCGCGAGGCGGTGGGACGGGACTTCATCCTGATCTATCGCATCAGCCTGATCGACCTCGTGCCCGACGGCTCGACCTTCGAAGAGGTGGTGATGCTGGCGCAGGCGGTCGAGGCGGCGGGGGCGTCGATCCTGAACACGGGCATCGGCTGGCACGAGGCGCGGATCCCGACCATCGCCACCAGTGTGCCGCGCCGGGCCTTCGCCTGGGTGACGCAGAAGCTGATGGGTCAGGTGGGCATACCGCTCATCACGTCGAACCGGATCAACACGCCCGAGGTGGCCGAAGCCGTGCTGGCCGAGGGCTGCGCCGACATGGTGTCGATGGCGCGGCCGTTCCTTGCGGATCCTGATTTCGTGAAGAAGGCGGCGGCGGGTCGGGCGCGGACCATCGCGCCCTGCATCGCGTGCAACCAGGCCTGCCTGGATCATACGTTCGAGCTGAAGGTGGCGACGTGCCTCGTGAACCCTCAGGCGGCGCACGAGACGGAGCTGGTCTATTTGCCTGCAACAGTGACGAAAACGGTGGCGGTGGTGGGGTCGGGTCCGGCCGGGCTGTCGGCGGCGCTGGTGGCGGCGCTGAGGGGTCATCGGGTCACGCTGTTCGACCGCGCCGAGTGGATCGGCGGGCAGTTGAACCTGGCCAAGGCGGTGCCGGGGAAAGAGGAGTTCCACGGGCTGATCGACTGGTTCGGGACGATGCTCGAGGAACGGGGCGTCGATGTGCGGCTGGGTGTCGAGGCCGGTGTCGATATGCTGCGCGGCTTTGACGAGGTGATCGTGGCCACGGGTGTCCATCCGCGCGATCCAGGCGTGCCGGTCGCGGGCGGGCATGTGGTGAGTTACGTCGACGTCCTGACCGGGCGCGAGGTTGCGGGAAAGCGTGTCGCCGTGCTGGGCGCCGGTGGCATCGGGTTCGACGTGGCCGAGTTTCTGACCACGGGGGAGAGCCCGACGCTCGACCTGCCGGAGTGGATGCGGGAATGGGGCGTGACCGACCCCGAGGCGCACCGGTCGGGGCTGGCGCCCGAGGGACCGCAGCCCGCGCGCAGTCCGCGCGAGGTGGTGCTGCTCCAACGGAAGGCCGAGAGGCCCGGCAAGCGTCTGGGCAAGACGACGGGATGGATTCACCGGGCGTCGTTGCAGATGAAGGGCGTTCGGATGCTGAGCGGCGTCGCCTACGACAAGATCGACGCAGACGGGCTGCATATCCGGCGGCAGGACGGGACGACCGAAGTCGTGGCGTGCGACACGGTCGTGCTTTGCGCCGGACAGGTCAGCGAGAGACGCCTTGCGGAGGCGCTGGAGGCGGAGGGCATCGCAACCCATGTCATCGGAGGCGCGGATGTCGCGGCGGAGCTGGACGCCAAGCGGGCGATCGACCAGGGCAGCCGTCTGGCGGCTCGAATCTAGCTGTGGACCGGCGCGCGACCCATGCTAGAGAAGAGCCAAGGGGTTGAGCGCGAACGCCCCGTGAGGCCGAGGCCCAAGTTCGCTTCCTAGACATCCCGCCCCTGTCGGCGGGACAGGGAGGTTCAGAGGGCCATGCCGTCACTTCAGGAAATCTCGCCGACGCAACTGTCGCGTCTGATCGGAACGCCGGAAGCTCCGGTGCTTCTGGACCTGCGCGTCGACGAGGACTATGCCGCCGATCCCCGGATGGTGCCGGGATCTGTCCGTCAGGATTATCGTGCAGCAATCGGCATCGCGCCGGGCACGCGCGTCGTGACGATCTGTCACCGGGGCCGCAAGATCTCGCAGGGGGTCGCGGCGCAGCTTCGGGCCGAGGGTGTCGCCGCCGAGGTCCTGGAAGGCGGGTTCGTCGCCTGGGCCGAGGCCGGGTTGCTTACGGTCACGGATGTGCCAGCCCCGCGCAGCCTTTGGGTGACGCGGCAGCGGCCAAAGATCGACCGCATCGCCTGTCCCTGGCTGATCCGGCGTTTTATCGACCGCGAGGCGCGGTTTCTGTTCGTGCCGTCCCAGGACGTGACCGAGGTCGCCGCGCGGTTCGGGGCCGAGGCCTTCGATGTCGAGGGCGTGCGTTACAGCCACCGGGGCGAGGCCTGCACCTTCGACACGCTTCTGGAAGAGTTCGGGCTGAGGTCGAATGCGTTGGACCGGCTGGCACTGGTGGTGCGGGCGGCAGACACGGATCGACACGATCTTGCGCCTCAGGCAGCGGGGCTTCTGGCGCTGTCGGTGGGGCTTTCCCGCTTGTATAGTGACGATATCGCGCAGCTCGAGGCCGGCATGGGGATGTACGACGCGCTGTACCGCTGGGCGCGGGACGGGTTCGAGGAAGGCCATGACTGGCCGGCAGGGAGGCCGCAATGACGCCCGCGCCGAGCCTCGGCGAGGCGGTACGGGTCTGGTCGCGGATCGGGGTGCTGTCCTTCGGCGGGCCTGCTGCGCAGATCGCGCTGATGCACCGCGAAGTGGTCGAGGAGAAGGGCTGGCTGAGCGAGAGCCAGTTCCTGAGCGCGCTCTCCTTCTGCATGCTTCTGCCGGGACCGGAGGCGATGCAGCTTGCGACCTATTCGGGCTGGCGCCTTCACGGCACATTGGGCGGTCTGGCGGCGGGCCTTCTGTTTGTCCTTCCCGGCGCGGTCGTCATCCTTGCGCTATCGGGGGTCTACCTGGCGTGGGGGACCGTGCCGATGGTGCAGGCGGCGTTCCTGGGCATCAAGGCTGCGGTGCTCGTCATCGTGCTGGAGGCGCTGCTGCGCGTGGCCCGCAAGGGGCTGAAGGAACGCGCGCACTGGGTGGCGGCGGCGCTGTCGTTCGTGGCGCTGTTCGTCTTCGCGCTGCCGTTTCCGCTTTTGATCCTTGCCGCAGGCCTGTGGGGCTATGCCTCGACGCGAGGCGGTGCGGCCGAGGTGGCGGGGCCGGCAGGCGTTCCCCTTGGCCAGACGGCGCGCACGGTGGCGATCTGGGGCGCGATCTGGGTGGCGCCGCTGATCCTGGTGGAGGTTACGGGAGGACCTGCGATCCTGACCGAGATCGGCGTCTTCTTCTCGACGCTCGCCACGGTGACCTTCGGCGGGGCCTATGCCGTGCTGGCCTACATGGCGCAGGATGCCGTGGCGGCGAAGGGCTGGCTGTCGGCGGCCGAGATGGTCGACGGGCTGGGGCTGGCCGAGACGACACCGGGTCCGCTGATCCTCGTGACCGAGTTCGTGGGGATCCTTGCGGCGGCGCGCGAGGGGGGCGGAATCGACCCTGTCATGGGACTTGCGGGGGCCGCGATGACGCTTTGGGTGACCTTCGCGCCGTGCTTCCTGTGGATCTTCGCAGGCGCGCCATACGTCGAGTGGCTGACAGCCCAGCGGCGGCTCAAGGGCGCGCTGGATGCGATCACCGCTGCCGTGGTCGGGGTCATTCTCAACCTCTCGGTCTGGTTCGCGCTGCATGTCCTGTTCCGCGAGGTGACGCGGGTCGGCTGGGATCACTTGGGCGTGTGGTTGCCTGACTTCGGAACGGTCGAGCCGGTCGCCGTCGCTCTGACGGGCGTAGCGGCGATCCTGTTGTTGAAGCTCAGGGCCGGGATACCCCTGACTTTGGCGGTCTGCGCGGGTCTGGGGATGTTGGGCGGTTGATTGCCTCTGCGCATGGGTTGTAGGGATGAGGTGAGCTTTCCTCATGGAGACACACCTTGGATTACGCCCTTGTTCGCACCTTTCTGGATGTCGCCGCGACCGGCAGTTTCGTTCGGGCCGCCGCGCGGCTGCAGGTCACGCAGTCGGCGGTAAGCCTGCGCATCCGACGGCTTGAGGAGTCGCTGGGACGCCCGTTGTTCACCCGGTCGAAGGCGGGGGCCGAAATGACCGCGGCCGGGCGCGAGTTCGAGCGCTATGCGCTGTCGATGATCCGGGTGTGGGAGGAGGCGCGGCAGCAGGTCGCGATCCCCGAGGGATTTTCCGAACGCCTGACGATCGGGGCGGAGTCCTCGCTTTGGCCCCGACTGGGATTTCGCTGGATCGACGCGTTGCGCGCGGCTCGTCCGACGTTGAGCATCCGGGCCGAGCTTGGCGGGCCGGACCGGCTGACGCGGTTCCTGATCGAGGGCATGGCGGATGCGGCACTGACATACACGCCGCAGCAGAGGCCGGGCCTTACCGTCATCAAGGCGATGAACGACGAGCTGGTCATGGTCGCGTCCTGGGCCGGAGCCTCGCGGGAGGATGGACTCCTC
The DNA here is from genome assembly GCF_003970735.1 of Silicimonas algicola. GTDB lineage: Bacteria > Pseudomonadota > Alphaproteobacteria > Rhodobacterales > Rhodobacteraceae > Silicimonas > Silicimonas algicola. The sequence continues at coordinate 4,181,985 of NZ_CP034588.1, read as the reverse complement.
GGGGAGCGATATGTCTTTGTCGACTGGGGTCCGGAGTTTCTGCAGGCGCATGCGGTGGGCCTGCCCGAATTGACAAACCCCGGACTGACGCTGTCGCTGGGAACGCTGGCGGCGGAGTTCATTATGAACCGAGCCTTCGCGGGATACCTGCCGGCGCGCTACGTCAAGCGCTTCATCGACGAGGGCGCGCTGCACCTTGTCGCCGGGACTCCGACCTTCCGTTTCCCGATCTGGGCGGTGTTTCGCCAGGAAATCCCGGACGACCTGATGCGGGTCGCGGCTCACACTCTTGTGAGCGCAGGTGAAGCACTGGAGTCGGAACAGGCCCCTCTCATGGCTGTTTGTCAGATGTGAACTTTCACGCGCCTCATGTGTTGGGTGGAATCCGGCCTGAAATACATAAGTGATAATCATGTCACGGTCGTATGTTTTGAGTTTTCCTTACGCATCACCCCGCCCTATCTGAGGTTGAGGCTACATCGCTTCCGTCCATTTTCGGACGGCCACCAGACAGACAGGATGGATTACCATGACCCATAAAACCGTCATCGCCGCATCGTTGATGGCGCTGCTCGCCGCCGCTCCGGCCATCGGACAGAGCGCTATCGTCGGCATCGAAGACCTCGACGACCGTATCGACGACATTCAGGAAGACGTCAGCGACGAGTTCGCCGAAGCCGAAGATGCCAACCGTTTCGGCAACAACCAGTACGCCCAGGGCTGGGATGGCAGCGTATCGCTCGGCCTTTCGGCCACCTCGGGCAACACCGACACCGGCGACTTGTCGTTCGGCGGCCGGTTCCGCTATGGCAGCGGTCCCTGGAACCACACGCTGGGCTTCGCGGGTGAATTTTCCGAGGACGATGGCATCCGCAACAAGGAAGAGGTCTTCGCGACCTACGACGCGAACCGGTATTTCACCGACCGCTTCTACATGTTCGGCCTGGGCTCGATCCGCTACGACGACTTCGCGTCGAACCGGTATGACGCCTTCCTGGGCTTTGGCCCTGGTTACCGGATCGTGAACACCGATCAGATGACGTGGCGGATCCAGGCCGGTCCGGGTGCTCGCTACATCGAGGACCAGCTCGGCGACGACACGACCGAGGTCGCAGGCATCGCGTCGTCGCGGTTCTATTACAAGTTCAGCGAGACCACGTTCCTGACCAACGACACGGACATCCTGGTGTCGGACGAGAATACCGCCGCGACCAACGACCTGGGCGTCAACTTCAAGATGTCCGATCGCCTCGCCACGCGCTTCTCGTACCGCACGGAATACGACAGCGATCCGCTGCCGGGCCTCGAGAGCACCGACAACACCCTCGGTGTGTCGCTGGTCTACGGCTTCTAACCAACGAACCCTCGTGTGTAATTGGTGGGTTGTTATCCCTTATGGGGGCGGAGAGATCCGCCCCCTTTTTCTTGCGTGATGCTGCCAACTTGCCCGTGGGATCGAAGCGCAGGCGCCCCTGACGCACGTGGTTCCCGGCGCCGTCCTCGTCTACATCCGTAAAACAATCCCGATAATACCGGGTAATTGTCGGGGTCTTTCCCCATTCTCGCCCGAATTGACCTGCAGAAGGAACGGGCCTTGGGGGCAAAAGATACAAGGGTATGAAACCTGATGGACCGTCTGACGGAAATGGAAGCGTTCGCAACCGTCGTGGATCAGGGTGGGTTCACCGATGCCGCCAAGAAGATGGGGATCTCGAAGTCCGCGGTGTCGAAACATGTCTCGTCTCTGGAAGCGCGCCTTGGTGCGCGGCTTCTGAATCGGACCACGCGCCGCGTGTCGCCGACCGAGATCGGACTGGCCTACTATGATCGCGCGCGACGCGTGCTGAACGATGCCGGCGAGGCGGATGCGCTGGTCACCTCGATGCAGTCGGCGCCTTCGGGGCTGCTGCGTATCTCGGTCGCGACCGACTTCGGCGTGAACCACCTGTCGCCGGTGCTTGGCGAATTCCTTCAGGAATTCCCGGATATCACCGTGAACATGGTGCTGAACAACCGCTATGTCGAACTGATCAGCGAGGGCTTCGACCTTGCGATCCGGATCGGCGAGCTTGAAGATTCGACCCTGCGTGCGCGCAAGCTGTGCGAGACGAACCGCAGGATGATCGCGGCGCCCTCCTACTTCGACAAGTACGGGCGGCCGCAGAAGATCGACGACCTGAACGAACACAAGCTGCTGCATTATTCGAACAACTCGTCCGGCAACGTCTGGAAGCTGACGGCGCCCTCGGGTGAAAAGCGCCAGGTGCGGACTGCCGGTTGGCTGACGGTGAACGACGGGCAGTCGCTCTTGAACGCCGCGATCGCCGGGCTTGGGATCGCCTACCTGCCGTCCTTCCTTTATGCCGACGCGATGGAACACAAGCTGATCGAGGAAGCCATTCCCGATCTGCCGGTCGAGACGCAGGGCATCTTCGCGGTCTATCCGCCGGGACGCTTCACCCAGCCCAAGGTCCGCGCCTTCATCGACTTCCTCGTCCATGCCTTCGCCGAGAAGGGACCGGACAAGTGGTGACGGTCTGACCGTACCAGAACGACTTTTCCCCCGACTGACTGCCCTTGTGAACTGGGGCGCCCTTGCGGCGCCCCACTTTTCATTGCTCGAGGGACAGGAGCACGACTTCAACCCGCCGGTTCGCGGCGCGCCCCTCGGCGGTGAGATTGGATGACAGCGGCGCCAGATACCCCGCGCCCGCCGCCTGCACCTGCGTCGCATCGGTGCCGTATCGCTGCCTCAGACGGTCGGCGACGGCCTCGGCGCGGCGTTGCGACAGCGAGGTATTCGCGGCGAGTGAACCCACGGCATCGGTGTGGCCCACGAGGACGATGCGGGCCGAAGGATTGGCGTCGAGCCAGTCGGCGAGTGCGGTGAGCGAGGCATAGGCCTCGTCGTCCAGCGTGGCCGCACCCGTGCCGAACTGGAGGTCCGCGAGGACGGCGCGGCCGGTGCTCGTCATGGTCTCGAGGATGTCCGGAACGTCACTGATATTGGGACTTTCGGCTAGTTCGACTTCGGTCTCGGGTGGCATGGGATCGACGGCGATGTCGCGAAGCTCGCTGTCCGACACCTCGGTGACATGGACGAAGCCGGTACGCCCTGCCGAGGAGGCAACCATCGCCACGCTGTGCGGGTCACCGCCGGGTTTGCGCATGAGGATGTAGCGATAGTCGCCCAGATCGACGTGCATGTCGGGCTCGCCGATCAGGTCAAGCTGGAAACGGAAATCGAAGCCGCCGCACTGGGCGTCGGCGCAGGAGAAGACCTGGGTGTAGCCGTCCTGCCCGAGCGCGTCCCGCATGGGGGCGATGAGCTGAAGGGTCGTGAACCCTGCTTCGGGAACGACGAAGACCGACCGGCGAATGGCGCCCTCGGTCGCAGGGACTGCGGCGCCGGGCGCCCAGGGCGCCTCGGGCAGGCGGACGGTGCCGGCGGGCGTGGAGTCGGTCGCGGTCATCGAGGCGGAGGGCAGGTCGAGTTCGGCCGCGAAGGCGGGCCACGCGCAGAGGAGTGCCGTCACGACTGCCGCGCGGATCACGGCCCGACCCCTGGCGCGAGGCGATAATGATAGGTGGCGGCCTCTGTCATGCCAAGGCCGCGATAAAGTGCGTTGGCGCCTTCGTTCGCTCGGGTAACGGCCAGGGCCAGCCATTCGGCCCCGTTGTCGGCGGCCCACTGCGAGGCCGCCTTCATGGCGCGTCGCGCGACGCCGCTCCGCCGTTCGGAGGGGACGACTTCGAGCGCGTGGATCATGGCGATGGCGCCGTCGGCGGCCACGAATGCGACGCCCGCGGGCGTGTCCTTGTGGCGGGCGAGAAGGGCGCAGCGAGGGCCAGCGGCGCGCTCCATCACGGCGATCCGGCTAGGGCCGATGCCGGCCATCTGCCAGAGATCGCGCTGAATGGCGAGCATGGGCCAGGTCGGCACGATGGCGGTCATCGGCTGGGGATCGGCAAGGGCTGCGACGGGGAAGAGGTACATGACGACGGGATCGACGACGGAGTATTCCCGCGCATCCAGCCAGTGGTCGAGGTCGGCATCCTGTTGACGGATCATGAAGAGGGGTTGCTGACCGAGGGTGGTCATTCCGGCCTCGGCGGTCGCGATATCTGTCTCTGTTACGGGGATATTCGCGGTGGCGGCCGAGACGCGCTTGCCGCCACCCCGGCCCTCGCGCAGCGTCCAGGGTCCGTCCGTTATGAGCCGGGCGGGGGGCCAGGTGGCATCCAGGGCCGCGAAGAGGCGCCGGGAGTCGGGGGTCATGCGGCGACGCCGGGGAAGAGGCGGCGCAGATCGGCCTCGGCAGCGGCGAGGCGGTCGCCGTCGGTGCCCCGGATCACGATGTTGGTGCCGTATCGACCGTCGCGCTGGAACGGGTAGGAGCCGAAAGCGAGGTCGTCAAAGCGGGCGGCGAGATCGCCCAGCGGCGCCGCGACGTCGCCTTCGCCGCGGTCGATGCGGACGGTGACCGAGCGCAGGGGCTCGCCGCCGGTGAGTGTCGGCAGAAGGCTTGCGACCATGGCGGTGAAGATCGACGGCACGCCCGCCATGACGTGGACGTTGCCGAGCGAGAATCCGGGCGCCACGGAGACCGGGTTGTCGATCAGCGTCGCGCCGTCGGGAATGCGGGCCATGCGCATCCGCGCGGCAGTGAACTCCAGTCCCTGCCGGTCGTAGTGGGCGGCGAGGAGCGCTCGCGCGTCCTCGCGCACGTCGATCCGGGCCGCCATCGCCTCGGCCACGCAGTCGGCGGTGATGTCGTCGTGCGTCGGGCCGATCCCGCCCGAGGTGAAGACGTGGTCGAAGGCCGCGGACAGGGCGCGCAGGGCGGCGACGATGGCGGGCCGGTCGTCGGCCACGACGCGCACCTCGCGCAGGTCTATGCCGACCTCGGTCAGGCGGCCCGCAAGGTGGTGCATGTTTGCGTCGCGGGTGCGGCCGGACAGGATTTCGTCTCCGATCACCAGCATGGCGGCGGTGGGATTGGCCATTGTCGTTCCTTGTCCCCTTTGACCTGTGGGTATAGGGCCCGGGCCATGCGCTTTCAAACGGCTTTGGTCCCGGCGCGGCCTGCGCGCGCGTCCTTGAGGCGTCGTCCTGTGTGATGGGCCCAAGGCTGTCGATGCTGGCACTTTTCGCCTGAACGGCCTATATGCCGTTTGAAGGAAAGGAACGACCCGTGGACGATCACAGAGACGGCCGTCTGACGAAAGACGGCATCCGCATCTACGAGGCGGACGCCTTTGCGGGGATGACCCGCGCGGGTGCCCTCGCTGCGCGCATCCTCGACGATGTGGCGGACATGATCGAACCGGGCGTCACCACGGCCGAGATCAACGCCGCCATCGAACGGATGGTCAACGAGGCGGGCGCGACAAGCGCCACCATCGGATACAAGGGTTACGAGCACGCGAGCTGCATCAGCGTGAACCATGTCGTCTGCCACGGCATCCCCGGCGGCAAGATCCCCGGCCGCTCGAGCGACGCGCTGAAGGATGGCGATATCCTGAATGTGGACGTGACGGTGATCGTCGACGGCTGGTTCGGCGACACCAGCCGGATGTACGTCGCGGGCAAGCTGAAGCCTTTCGCCGAGCGGCTGATCCAGGTGACCTACGACGCGCTGATGGTGGGGGTCGAGGCGGTGAAGCCGGGCAACACCTTCGGCGATATCGGCCATGCCATCCAGACCTATGTCGAGGCCCACAAGATGAGCGTGGTGCGCGATTTCTGCGGCCACGGGCTGGGGCGGGTGTTCCATGCGCCGCCGAACGTGCTGCATTATGGGCGCCCGGGCACGGGGGCCACGCTGGAGCCGGGGATGATCTTCACCATCGAACCGATGGTGAACCTCGGTCGGCCCGAGACGCGGGTGCTGGCCGACGACTGGACCGCCATCACGCGGGACAAGTCGCTGTCGGCGCAGTTCGAGCATTCGGTCGGGGTGACGGACGACGGGGTCGAGATCTTTACCCTGTCGCCGGGCGGCCGCTTTCATCCGACCTGGGCCTGATCGCCCGCAATGACCCCCTTCCCGCAAAGGCGCGACGCGGTCCTGGCCGCGATGGCCGGGCGTCCCCTTGTCATGGGCATCCTGAACGTGACGCCGGACAGCTTTTCGGACGGCGGGCGGTTCGAGGGCTTCGACGAGGCCTTGGCCCAGGCGGCGCGGATGGAGGCCGAAGGGGCCGACATCCTGGACATCGGAGGCGAGTCGACGCGGCCCGGCTCGGACGCTGTCTCGGCTGACGAGGAAATGGCGCGGGTGATGCCGGTGGTCGAGGCGGTGGCGGCGCGGTCGAACGTGGCGGTGTCGATCGACACCTACAAGGCGTCGGTGGCGCGGGCGGCCGTGGCGGCGGGGGCGGTGATCGTCAACGACGTCTGGGGCTGTCAGCGCGACGCAGGCATGGCCGACGCGATGGCCGAGACGGGTGCGATCGTTGTCCTCATGTACAACCGTTTGGACGTCGATCCGGACAGGGACGTGATGGCGGACATGCGAATGTTCCTCGACCGGTCGATGGACCTGGCGACGCGGGCCGGCGTCTTGCCCGAGCGCATCCTGGTCGATCCGGGTATAGGTTTCGGCAAGACGCCCGCGCAAAGCCTGACCTGCCTCAACCGGCTGGATGAGCTCGGCGCGTGGTATGGGCGTCCGGTTCTGCTGGGTCTCTCGCGCAAGAAGTTCATCGGGCATGTTCTTGCCGCCGAGGTCGACGCGCGGCTGACGGGAACGCTGGTTGCGAATACGCTGGGCCTTGCGAAGGGCGCACGCGTCATCCGGGTTCACGATGTCGCCCCACATGTCGAGGCGGTCAGAATGGTGCAGGCGACGTTTCAGGAGGGCAGGGCATGAACGACACGATCTTCGTGACGAACCTCTGCATCGTCGGACGGCATGGCGTGAACGAGGAGGAGCGTATCCTCGGCCAGCGGTTCTTCCTCGACATCGAGGTGAAGACCGATGCCCGGCGAGCGTCCGAGCACGACGACTATCGCGAGGCGATCTGCTACGCGACGCTGTGCGAACTGGCGCAGACGGTGTCTGACAAAGGGCCTTACCGCCTGATCGAGACCTTCGCCGAGCGTGTCATCGCTGAAATCCTGGCGCGGTTCGACGCGGCGACGGCTGTCTTGGTGCGGATCCGGAAGCCGGGCGCACCCATCTCGGCAAGCTTCGATACCGTCGGCGTCGAGCTGACGCGGTTGCGGCAAAGGACGGTGGGATTCGCGCTGGGCAGCAACGTGGGCGAGAAGTCTTCGCAGATCCGGGCGGCTCTGGCGTTTCTCGAAGCGGTGGAGGGGATGGAGATCCAGAAGGTGTCGTCCTTCTACAAGACGGCGCCCTGGGGCAAGGAAGACCAGGATTGGTTCGTCAACGCCTGCGCGGTGGGGCAGACCAGCCTGACGCCGCACCAAGCGCTGCGGGCCGCGAAGGAGATAGAGGTCCAACTGGGCCGTACGCCGGGCGAGCGATGGGGTCCGCGCCTGATCGACGTGGACCTGCTGTTTCTGGGTGAGGAGGAGTTCGCTTCGCCCGCGCTGACGCTGCCGCATCCCGAGATGTTCAACCGCGCCTTCGTCATGGTGCCGCTGGCCGAGATCGCGGGCGATAGGAAAGTGGCGGGGCGCCGCATTGGCGATGTCACGGCCGGGTTGACGCTCGCGCCCGAAGAGGTCGAGCCTTACGCGGTGCCTTGACGCGGCGATGGGAGACGCCTAAAGGTTAGCCAAATGGCTAACCAAGTTGATGCATACTTTTCCGCCTTGGGCGATCCGACCCGTCGCGCGGTTATCGAGCGACTGGCGCGGGCCTCGGCCAGCGTCAGCGAGTTGCACGCGCCCCATGACATGGCGCTGCCGACCTTCCTGAAGCACCTCAAGGTGCTGGAGAAGGCAGGTCTGGTTCGTACCGAGAAAAGCGGACGCGTCCGGACCGTGCATATCGAAGCCGCGACACTGGCGCGTGCCGAGGACTGGCTTTCGCGCCAGCGCGCTCTCTGGGAAGCCCGAACCGACCGCCTGACCGAACTGGCCGAGAGGCTGGAACGCGAGGGCGATAATCCCAATGACAGTCACTGAAAGGAGTTTTCCCGTGACCGACTTCAATCCAGAGCTGGACCTTTACATCGAGCGCCACATCAAGGCGAAACCCGAAACCGTCTGGCGCTGCTGGACCGACCCGAAGCTTTTCGCGGAATGGTTCGCGCCCAAGCCCGTCAAGATCACCGACATCGAGTACGAGTTCCGGCCGGGCGGCAAGGCGAACCTGACGATGACGCTGCCGGACGGGACGGTCATGCCGCTTGAAGGCTGCGTGCTGGAAGTCGAGCCGGCGCGTCGGCTGGTGACCACGGATGCTCTGGGGAGTGGGTATCGTCCGCGTGGCGAGCCGTTCCTGACCGCCATCATCGAGTTCGAGCCAAAGGACGGCGGCACGCTTTACAAGGCGACCGCGCTGCACAGTTCGGAGGAAATCCGGAAACGGCACGAGGAGATGGGCTTCCAGGACGGGTGGGGCACGACGCTGCGGCAACTGGACGAGTTGGCGACGTCTCTGACGTGACAAGCCGAAGGGCGCGGACCGCGATCCGCGCCCCCCGTTCTGCCCCTCAGACCAGGTGCTGGTTGAACCAGGCTATGGTGCGGTCCCAGGCCAGTTTCGCCGCAGCCTCGTCGTAGCGCGGCGTCGAATCGTTGTGGAAGCCGTGGTTCACACCCTCGTAGATGTAGGCTTCATAGACTTTGCCGTGTTCCTTCAGCGCCGCCTCGTAGGCCGGCCAGCCTTCGTTGATACGCTCGTCCAGTCCTGCATAGTGGAGGAGGAGCGGCGCCTGGATCTTCGGGACATCCGCGGCGTTCGCCTGGCGGCCGTAGAAGGGCACGCTGGCAGACATTTCGGGGAAGGCCACAGCAAGCGCGTTGCAGACGCCACCGCCATAGCAGAACCCGACCGCGCCGCATTTCCCCGTGGAATCGTCACGGGCCAGCAGGTGGTCGAAGCCGTTGAAGAAGTCGTTCATCAACTGCTCGCCGTCGACGGTCTGCTGCAGATCGCGGCCCTCGGCATCGTTGCCGGGATAGCCGCCGACCGAGGTCAGCCCGTCGGGGGCAAGCGCCATGAACCCGGCCTTGGCGACGCGGCGGGCGACATCCTCGATGTAGGGATTGAGACCCCGGTTCTCGTGCACGACGAGGACCGCCGGCAGCTTGGCCGGGGCGTTCGCGGGCTTCACGAGATAGCCGCGCACGTCGCCGGTGCCGTTGGGCGAAGGATAGGTGACGTACTCCGGCACGATGGTCTCGTCGTTGAAGTTGACCTGCTGCGCCATCGCATAGTTGGGACTGAGCATCTCGAGCAGCGCCAGGGCCGTGACCCCGCCGACCGCATACTTTCCGGCGCGGTCGAGGAACTCGCGCTTGGTGATCTTTCCGTGGGCGTAGAAGTCGTAGAGGTCCAGTAGGTCCTGGTCGAAGTCCTTGGCCGTCATCCGCGTCATGCGATTCCCTCCGCTAGTTTTGCAGCCGAAAGGCTTGCACGTCGAACGACGCCCCAAGGGTCACAGAGGCGTGATGGGCTTGCCAAGGGCGACTTTCCGCGCTTTCATCGCAAGCAACAGGGACTTCGCGCGTTCTCTACGCCGCATCGACGGCGCGCGGCACGGACTTCGGGTAAGGCGGCGGGATTTCACATGCAGGTCAGGTTTCTTCTCAACGGGGAAACTGTTGAGGTCGACGCGCCGCCGACGCGGACGCTTCTCGACTGGCTGCGCGAGGAGCGCGGTCTCACGGGCACGAAGGAAGGATGCAACGAAGGCGACTGCGGCGCCTGCACCGTGATGGTGACGGACGAGGCGGGTGCGCGTGCGCTGAACGCCTGCATCCTGTTCCTGCCTCAAGTCCACGGTCGCGCGGTGCGGACGGTCGAGGGTGTGTCGGGACCGGAGGGCGCGCTGCACCCAGTGCAGCAGGCGATGATCGATCACCACGGCAGCCAGTGCGGATTCTGCACGCCGGGTTTTGTCGTTTCGATGGCGGTGGGACACATGCAGGGGCGGCGCGACCACGACGATGTGGTGGCGGGCAACCTGTGCCGCTGTACGGGGTATGCCCCCATCGTTCGTGCGGCGGAGGCGGCGGCAAAGGCGAAGGTGCCCGCATGGATGTCGGACGAAGTGCCAGCATCAGAGACAGTTTCATACGCACCCGAGACGTCGGACGAGCTTGCGGCGTGGTATCAGGCGCATCCCGACGGGACCCTGATTGCAGGGGCCACGGATGTGGGTCTGTGGGTGACGAAGGGGCTGCGGGAGCTGCCGGAGGTCGCCTTCCTGAATCGCTGCCGCGATCTTCAGGGCATCGACGACGAGGGCGCGACGCTGCGGATCGGCGCCGGCGTGACGATGGCAGCGCTTCTGCCGGTTCTCGTTCGGCATCATCCATCCTATGCGGAATTGGTGCGACGCTACGGATCCGAACAGGTCAGGCAGGCGGCGACCATCGGGGGGAACATCGCGAACGGCTCGCCCATCGGGGACAACCCTCCGGCCCTTATCGCGCTCGGTGCGACGCTTCATCTTCGGCATGGGTCGGGCCGGCGCGACGTGAAGATCGAGGACTTCTTTCTCGACTACGGCAAGCAGGACCGGCGACCGGGCGAGTTCGTCGAGGCTGTCACGATCTCCAAGAAGGCGACGGCTCTCAGGTGCTACAAGCTGTCGAAGCGGTTCGATCAGGATATCTCGGCCGTCTGCGGCTGTTTCAACGTCGAGGTGGACGGGGAAGTCGTCTCATCGGCGCGCATCGCCTTCGGCGGCATGGCGGGCATTCCCAAGCGAGCAGCCGCAGTCGAGGCGGCATTGGTGGGCCAGCCTTGGGCAAAAGAGACCGTGGAGACGGCATTGGCCCGGTTCAGTGACGATTTCCAGCCGATGTCGGACATGCGCGCCTCGGCCGGGTATCGGCTGGAGACGGCGCGGAACATGCTGGTCCGCTACTTCCACGACATGGCGGGCGAGACCGTCAGCGTGCGCGAGGTGCGGGCATGAGTGTCGCGAAACCCCTGCCGCACGATGCGGCGCCCCTGCATGTCACGGGGCAGGCACGCTATGTCGATGACATCCCGCTGCCGAAGGGTGCGTTGCACCTGGCATTTGGCATGAGCGAAGAGGCGCATGGGCGGCTTCTGGCGCTGGACCTCGAGGCGGTGAAGACCGCGCCGGGGGTGGTCGCGGTGCTTGCGGCTGGAGATCTGCCTTTCGCCAACGACGTTTCGCCCTCGCCCTCGCCCGAACCGCTGCTGGCGACGGACACCGTCGAGTATATCGGGCAACCGCTGTTCCTCGTCATCGCCGAGAGCCATCTGGCGGCGCGTCGGGCCGCGCGTCTGGGTCTGGCGGAGATCGCGCCCCTGCCGGCCATCCTGACGATCGATGACGCCATTGCGGCGGACAGCAGGTTCGAGGACGGACCGCGTCTTTACCAGAAAGGCGATGCTGCACGGGCCATCGCAGAGGCCGAGCGCCGTCTGGAAGGCTCGCTGGAGATCGGCGGACAAGAGCACTTCTACCTGGAAGGTCAGGCCGCCGTCGCGCTGCCGCAGGAAGGCGGCGACATGGTCGTCCATTCCTCGACCCAGCATCCGACCGAGATTCAGCACAAGGTGGCCGAGGCCATTGGGCGGCACATGAATTCCGTCCGGGTCGAGGTCCGTCGCATGGGCGGCGGATTCGGCGGGAAAGAGAGCCAGGGCAACGCGCTGGCCGTCTCCTGTGCGATTGGAGCGAGACTGACGGGGCTACCCTGTTCGATGCGCTACGACCGTGACGACGACATGACGATCACCGGCAAGCGCCACGATTTCCGTATCGACTATCGTGTGGGCTTCGACGGCAAGGGACGGATTGCGGGCGTCGAGTTCGTGCAGTTCTGCCGCTGCGGTTGGTCGATGGACCTGTCGCTGCCTGTGGCCGACCGGGCGATGCTCCACGCCGACAACGCCTATGACATCCCCCACATGCGCGTGGAATCTCATCGACTGAAGACCAATACCCAATCCGCCACGGCCTTCCGGGGGTTCGGCGGTCCGCAGGGAATGCTGGGCATCGAGCGCGTGCTGGATCACGTCGCCCATTCCGTGGGTCGCGATCCGGCCGAGGTTCGCACGCTGAATTTCTACCGCGACGTGGCGGTCAGGAGCGCAGGCTCGGGCAAGCGGTTCGGTGGCGCGCATTCGCCAATACGCGCCGAGTTCGAGACGCAGACGACGCACTATGGAATGCCGGTGGAGGATTTTATCCTGAACGGCATGGTCGAACGGCTTCGGGAAACCAGTGACTATTCCAGCCGAAAAGCGGCGATTTCGAAATGGAACGCGTCCAACGCGCTTCTGAAGAAGGGGATTTCGCTGACGCCGGTCAAGTTCGGGATCAGCTTCACGCTGACTCATCTCAACCAGGCCGGCGCACTGGTTCACGTCTACCAGGACAGCTCTATCCACCTGAACCACGGTGGCACCGAGATGGGCCAGGGCTTGTTCCAGAAGGTCGCCCAGGTCGCCGCGAGCCGGTTCGGCGTCGGACCCGAACGCGTCAAGATCACGGCCACGGACACCGGGAAGGTGCCGAACACCAGCGCCACGGCGGCGTCCTCGGGATCGGACCTGAACGGCATGGCGGTGCAGGTCGCCTGCGACGCCATCCGCGACCGCCTTGCCGTCTTTGTGGCCGAGCGGGCCCAGGCCGATCCCGGGTCGGTGCGCTTCGAGGACAACGAAGTGCATGTGGGCAGCGAGCGCATCCCCTTCGAGAAGGTCGTGCTGGATGCCTATCAGGCGCGCGTCAGCCTGTCGTCGACGGGATTCTACGCCACGCCCAAGGTGCAGTGGGACCGGATCAAGGGCCAAGGCAGGCCGTTCTTCTATTTCGCCTACGGTGCCGCCGTGAGCGAGGTCGTCATCGACACGCTGACGGGTGAGTACCGAATCCTGCGGACGGATATCTTGCATGACTGCGGAACGTCGCTGAACCCGGCCATCGACATCGGGCAGATCGAGGGCGGCTATGTCCAGGGCGCGGGATGGCTGACGACCGAGGAGCTGGTCTGGGACGACAAGGGGCGGCTGCGGACGCACGCGCCGTCGACCTACAAGATCCCCGCGTGTTCCGACCGGCCCGAAGTCTTCAACGCGGCGCTGTGGGACGGCGCGAACCGCGAAGAGACGGTGTACCGCTCGAAGGCGGTGGGAGAGCCTCCGCTGATGCTGGGGATCTCCGCGTTTCTCGCGCTGTCCGACGCTGTGGCGTCCTGCGGTTCGGGCTATCCCGCCTTGCGGGCGCCGGCGACGCCCGAGGCGGTGCTGGCCGCCGTTCGCAGGGTGCAGGCATGAGGTGCGTCGCCGTCGGCGCCGTGTCGGGCGAGGGGCTCTGCCCCTCGCGCTCCCCGGAGTATTTCCGCCAAGAAGACTGCCGATGAGTTTCGCCGTCGAGGATATCCGGCGCCTGGCGCCCGTCGCACGGATTGTCGTCGCAGAGACGAAGGGTTCCGTGCCGCGCGAGGCGGGGGCGGCGATGCTGGTGACGGCCGGGTCGACCTCGGGGACGATCGGCGGCGGGACCCTGGAGTTCGAGGCCATCCGACGCGCCCGAGAGGCGCTGGCGGTGGGGCGCGACAGGTTCGACCGGGTGCCGCTCGGGCCCGCGCTGGGACAGTGCTGCGGCGGGGCGGTGAGTCTGCTGACCGAGGTCTGGGACGAAGCGCGGCTGGCGGGACTCGGCGGCGAGGTCGTCGCGCGGCCGATTCCGGGGGCTTCGGGCGAGATGCCGCTGGCGGTCCGCGCCATTCTCGCAGACGTGCGTGGATCGGGTCTGCTGCCCAAGCCCGGTCTCTTGTCCGGCTGGATGATCGAGCCTGTGTCGCGCCCGTCCCGCGAGGTCTGGATCTGGGGCGCAGGGCATGTCGGGCGGGCGCTGGTGTCGGTCCTGTCACCCTTGCCGGGCCTGCGCCTGTGTTGGGCGGACAGCGGGCGCGATCGCTTCCCTGAGGACGTCCCTGCCGGTGTCGAGACCCTTGTCGCGGAAAATCCTGCCGAGTTAGTGACGTTATCCGGACCTCGTGCGGAGCACTTCGTCCTGACTTATTCCCACGCGCTTGACCTGGAACTCTGCCACCGCATCCTGTCGCGGCCCTTCGGCGCGCTCGGCCTGATCGGGTCGGCGACCAAGCGCGCGCGGTTCCGGTCGCGTCTTGCGGCGCTCGGTCATCCCGACGCCACGATATCGCGCATGGTCTGTCCTATCGGGGATCCTGCGCTGGGCAAGCATCCGCAGGCAATTGCCTTGGGCGTTGCGACGCGCATACTGGCGGAAGGGACACGGGGGACGGACATGACGGCTCGGACCGGAGCGGGCGCGTGAGCGCGGGGCCTCTTCTTGAGGTCAGCGGCCTGCGCAAGACCTATCCCGGTGTCGTGGCGAACGACGACGTCAGCTTCTCCGTCGGTCCAGGAGAGGTGCATGCCCTTCTGGGTGAGAACGGTGCCGGCAAGTCGACACTGGTGAAGATGGTCTATGGACTCGTGCGGCCCGACGAGGGACGCATGACCTTCGCCGGGCAGCCCTATGCGCCGTCCAGCCCGCACGAGGCGCGCTCGACGGGCGTGGCCATGGTTTTCCAGCACTTCAGCCTCTTCGAAGCGCTGGATGTCGCCGAGAACGTCGCGCTGGGGATGGAGACGCCGCCGCCGATGCGAACGCTCGCCGCGTCGATCCGCGAGGTCAGCGAGACCTACGGTCTGCCGCTGGACCCGTCGCGTCTGGTGGGCGATCTGTCGGCGGGCGAGCGGCAACGGGTCGAGATCATTCGCTGCCTGTTGCAGGATCCGAAGCTTCTGATCATGGACGAGCCGACCAGCGTGCTGACACCGCAGGAGGTCGGCATCCTGTTCGACACCCTGCGGAAGCTGCAGTCCGAAGGCACGTCGATCCTCTATATCAGTCACAAACTCGAGGAAATTCGGTCACTTTGCCAAGGCGCGACGGTCCTTCGCCTGGGCCGCGTCGTTGGCTCCTGCGATCCGCGCGAGAAGTCGGCGCGCGAGTTGGCCGAATTGATGGTGGGCACCGAGCTTACGGCGCCCGCCGTCCGGGCGGGGGCGCCGGGCCCGGTGGCGCTGAAGGTCGACAAGCTGTCGGTGGCCTCGCCGTCGGAATTCGGGACCGCCCTGCGGGAGGTGTCCTTCGAGGTGCGCGAGGGCGAGATCCTGGGGATCGGCGGCGTCGCGGGCAACGGGCAGGATGAGCTTCTGGGTGCCTTGTCGGGTGAAATCGGCACGGCACCGGGTGCCGTTGCGCTTAAGGGGCGCGACATCGGTGCACTTGGCCCCAACGCCCGCAGACGGTTGGGACTTCTGGCCGCGCCCGAGGAACGTCTGGGTCACGCGGCGGCGCCGGACATGAGCCTTGTGGAGAACGGCGTGCTGTCCGCTTGGGTGCGCAAGGACCTGGTCTCACGAGGGTTCGTGGATTGGAAACGGGCGCGGCGCTACGCCGAGGAGGTCATTGCAGCCTTCGACGTCAGGACGCCGGGGCCGGACAACGCGGCGCGGTCGCTGTCGGGCGGGAACCTCCAGAAGTTCGTGGTGGGGCGCGAAATACTTCAGAAGCCCGAGGTTCTGGTCATCAACCAACCCACGTGGGGCGTCGATGCAAGTGCGGCCGCGGCCATCCGGCAGGCGCTTCTGGACCTAGCGGGAGAAGGAGCGGCGGTCGTGGTCATCAGCCAGGACCTAGACGAGCTCATGGAGATCGCGGGGCGCTTTGCCGCCTTGAACGAAGGGCGGCTGAGCGCCGCGCGGCTGACCGAGGCGCTGACGATGGAAGAGATCGGCCTGATGATGGGCGGCGCGCACGGGATGGAGGTGGCGCATGTGTAGGCGCTGCGCGCTGCGTACCCGGAAAGAGAAGACGCGCCATGATCCGGCTTGAGAAGCGTCCCACGCCCTCGCGGGTCTGGGCCTGGGCGACGCCGGTGGTGGCGGTCCTGGCGACGATGGTCGCGGGCGGGATCATGTTCGCCGCTCTCGGCAAGAACCCGGTCGAGGCGATCCGCACGATCTTCTGGGATCCGATCCTGGGTGAATACGCCTTCTACTATCGAGGCCAGCTTCTGGTGAAGGCCGGACCGCTGATCCTGATCGCCGTGGGCCTCAGCCTGGGGTTCCGGGCGGGCATCTGGAACATCGGAGCCGAGGGGCAGTACATCATCGGCGCGATCTGCGGGGCGGCGGTGGGACTTGCGCTCTATCCGCTCGAGGCGCGGTGGCTGGTGTTTCCGCTGATGATCGCCGCGGGCGCGTTGGGAGGGCTCCTCTGGGCGATGATTCCCGGCGTGCTGAAGACGAGGTTCAACACCAACGAGATCCTCGTGTCGCTGCTTCTGGTCTATGTCGCCGAGCAGATCCTCGCCTGGATGGCGCTGGGGCCGCTGCGCAACCCGGACGGGTCGGGCTTTCCCGGATCGCGGAACCTGCGGCAGTACGAGGCGGCGGCGAACAACGAGCTGATTGCAGGATCGGGGATGCACTGGGGGGTGGTGGCGGCGCTGATCGCGGTGATCTTCGCCTACATCCTTCTGTCCCGGCACCTCATGGGCTTCCACATCCGGCTTGCGGGGCAGAGCCCGCGGGCGGCGAGGTTCGCGGGCGTGAACCCCGAGCGGCTCATCCTGTTCTGCCTCGGGATCTCCGGGGCGCTGGCGGGCCTCGCAGGGCTTTTCGAGGTCGCGGGACCGGCGGGGCAGATCAGCATCGACTTCAACACGGGCTACGGCTTCACGGCGATCATCGTGGCGTTCCTGGGCCGCCTGCATCCTATCGGCATCCTGCTCGCGGGTCTCCTGATGGCGCTGACCTATATCGGTGGTGAGGCGGCACAGGCGACGATGGGCCTGCCGGCGGCGGCGATCCAGGCGTTCCAAGGGATGCTTCTGTTCTTCCTTCTCGGGTTCGATGTGCTGACGAGCTTCCGGGTCCGTTTGGGCAGGGAGGCGCACGCCTGATGTTCGGCTCCATCGATCCTCTTGTCCTGATCGCCTCGCTGATGGTCGCATCGACGCCGATCCTTCTTGCCGCAATGGGCGAGCTTGTGACCGAGAAGTCGGGCGTCCTGAACCTGGGCGTCGAAGGCATGATGATCGTGGGCGCGGTGGCAGGTTTCATCACGGCGGTCGAGACCGGCTCTCCTGCCCTGGGGTTCATCGCGGCGGCGGTCGGCGCGGCGATCCTGTCGGCGCTCTTCGCCGTGCTTACGCTGGTGTTCCTGTCGAACCAGGTGGCGACGGGTCTGGGCCTGACCCTGTTCGGCCTCGGCGTGTCGTCGTTGATGGGGCAGGGATACAACGGGGTACGCCCGCCCTCGTCGCCAAGAGTGACTATTCCAGGGCTTTCCGACATTCCGGTCTTCGCGTTGCATCCGATGGTCTACATCTCGCTTCTGCTCGTCGTGGCGGTCTGGTGGGTCCTGCGCTCGACCCGCCCAGGGCTGATCCTTCGCGCCGTCGGCGAGAGCCACGACTCGGCCCATGCGCTTGGCTATTCGGTACGCGGTACGCGTTTCGCGGCGGTCCTGTTCGGTGGCGCCTGCGCGGGACTGGGCGGCGCATTCCTGAGCCTTGTCATCGTTCCGCAATGGACCGAGGGCATGACGGCGGGCCGCGGCTGGATCGCCCTTGCCATCGTGGTCTTCGCAAGCTGGCGGGCGTGGCGCGTGCTGCTGGGCGCCTATCTTTTCGGCGGCGTGACGGTGTTGCAGCTAAACCTTCAGGCCGCCGGCGTGGCCATTCCGGTCGAGCTCTTGTCGATGTCGCCGTACCTGATAACCATCGTCGTGCTGGTCATCATTTCGTCCGACCGGCGACGGGCGGCTGCCAACGCGCCCGCGTCGCTCGGGCGATCCTTCCACGCCTCGTCGTGAGGCCAATACAGTTACCAATGGGGAGTTCACCAATGAAGAAACGTACATTCCTGGCTTCGGCCGCTGCTGCAGCGGCGCTGATTGCCGCCAATCCCGCGCTTGCGCAGGACCCGGTCAAGGTCGGGTTCATCTATGTCGGGCCGATCGGCGACGGCGGCTGGACCTACGAGCATGACCAGGCGCGGCTTGCGGTCGAGGAGCATTTCGGCGACCAGGTCGAAACGATCTATCAGGAGAGCGTGCCGGAAGGCGCCGATGCCGAGCGGGCGCTGACGCAGATGGCCTTGCAGGGCGCAGACCTGATCTTCACCACGTCGTTCGGCTACATGGATCCGACGATCAACGTCGCGGCCAAGTTCCCGGACGTGAAGTTCGAACATGCGACGGGCTACAAGACCGCCGACAACGTCGGCGTCTATTCGGCGCGGTTCTATGAGGGGCGTGCCGTGCAGGGGCACATCGCGGGCAAGCTGACCCAGTCGAACAAGGTCGGCTATATCGCGTCCTTCCCGATCCCCGAGGTCATCCGTGGCATCAACTCGGCCTACATCCACGCGAAGAAAGCGAACCCGGACGTCGAGTTTGCCATTGTTTGGGCCTATACTTGGTTCGATCCGGCGAAGGAGGCCGACGCGGCCAAGGCGCTGATCGAGCAGGGCGCGGACGTCATCCTTCAGCACACCGACTCCACCGCGCCGCAGGCCGCGGCCGCCGAGGCGGGGAACGTCTATACCTTCGGGCAGGCGTCCGACATGGCGGAATACGCGCCGATGCCGCGCGTGTCGTCCATCATCGACAACTGGGCGCCCTACTACATCGACCGCGTGCAGGCGGTTATCGATGGGACCTGGACCAGCGACAACACCTGGGACGGGATCGGGCCGGGCATGGTGAAGATCGGCGAGATCTCGGACGCTGTTCCGGCCGAGGTGAAGGCCGAAGCGGAAGCTTTGCGCGACAGCATCGCGGCGGGGGAATACCATCCCTTCACCGGTCCGTTGAAGAAGCAGGACGGCAGTGACTGGCTGGCCGAGGGCGAGACGGCGGACGACGGCACGCTCGCGGGGATGAACTTCTACGTCGAGGGGATCACGGGCGAAATCCCGAACTGATCCGCGACAAGAGCTTCAGAAAGGCCGCCTTCGAGGCGGCCTTTCGATTTCAGGGAGAGAGAAGATGCAGACCATCAGCGGCACGCCAATCAGCCGGTTCAGTTTCGGAACGATGCAGTTCGGGGGCAACGCGGACGACGCCGGAAGCGCCGCGATGTACGACGCCTGCCGGGCGGCCGCGATCAACTTCTTCGACACGGCCTACGCCTATACCGGCGGCAAGTCCGAGGAAATTCTCGGGCGTCTTGTGTCCGGGGAGCGGGACGAGGTGTTCGTGGCGACGAAGGCGGGCAACAAGAAGAGCGCCACGCCCGAGGTCATCCACACCGAATTCGCCGAGAGCCGCAGGCGGCTGGGGCTTGAGACCGTCGATCTGTTCTACATCCACCAGTGGGATCCGGTGACGCCTCTCGAGGTCTCGCTTGGATGCATCGCGGAGTACGTCAGGTCGGGTGCGGTCCGATATGTCGGGGTGTCGAACTTTGCGGCATGGCAGGTGATGAAGGCGCGAAGGGTCGCGGCGGACCTTGGGATCGAGGTGGATTTCCTTCAGCCCATGTACAACCTCGTCAAGCGGCAGGCGGAGGTCGAGATCCTGCCGATGGCGATTTCGGAAGGAGTCCGGGTCTGTCCGTATTCACCGCTCGGCGGCGGTCTTTTGACCGGCAAGTACGGTTCGGGCGGCGAAGGGCGAATTCGGACGGACACGCTCTATGCCGCGCGCTACGCTCCCGAATGGATGCACCTCGCGGCAGTGGAGCTTGCCAGGATCGCGGCAGAAGCTGGAGTGCATCCCGCGACGCTGGCCGTTGCCTGGGTCGCGCGACACGCAGGCGTCCTGGGACCGATCGTGTCGGCGCGGTCGGCCGAACAGCTGGCACCGTCGCTGGCTGCCATGAACTTCGAAATGGACGAGGATCTGTACGCTCGACTTTCGGCGCTTACCCCGGCCCCTCCCCCGGCGCATGACCGGCTGGAGGAGGCCTGAGCGTCAGGCGAATTGCGGAGTGTAGGAAACCCGCTCGCGCAGCTTGTAACGCGGGGCTGGGTAATCCTTGAACCGGGGGCCCAGGTCCGGGAAAGCGACGCGAAGCTGCTCTTGCACTGACTTCGCGACGAACCGGAGCGACTCCTGCGACGGAGCAAAGCTTTCGACAGGCAGTCCGTTCGCGGCGAAGACCTGCGCGCTGTCGAAAACGACGTTGTAGTAGGTGACGTCGCCCTGCGGCACATGTGTCTCTGTTCCGGGGAAATCGCGTGCGGCAACGAGGCAGCTCACGTGGTCTTCCTCGTCCTCGAGCCGCCATCCGGGGATCAGCAGACGGTGCGCGCTTCCGACCGACAGGGCCTTCTGAGGCATCATCGGTCCGACGAGGCGGGGCGAAAGCATGACAGGTGCGAGGGAAGGGTCAGCCGCCAGTTCCGCCCCGCTCACGGTCCGTGTCCAGACCAGCCTGACGGGTTGCAGGCCATTGTCGCGCGTGACGATCAAGTCGCCCTTGCGCAAGAACTCGACGTGACGTTCGCCGCAGGGAGTGCGGACATTGGCCCCCGCACAGAGGCCGGTCACACCAGCGGTTGCGACCTGCCCGTCGGTGATCTTCTTGACCATAGTCATCGTTCGGCCTCGTCCACGGTTTGGTTCCGTCCAGTGATCCCAGCCATGCAACGAAATGTGACGGAAATAGGGACCCGCGGTGGTGAATCCGCGCTGAGACCGCATTGTGCAGCGAGACTGTTCGAAAAACGTAAACAGTTATAAGCGTAGCGACTTCGGAGTCGCGCGAGCGGCGACAATGATCGTTCAAAAGAGCGACACAGTGGACGTCTGACGCGACTTCTGGATCGTGGCGCCTCAGCGGTTCGGCTGCATCGCCTGGGGTGCCGACATCTCGGCCAGGATGTCTTGAACGGCTGCGCGAGGCGAGACGGCGCGGTGGATCGGGCGCCCGATGACGACGTGATCCGCGCCCTCGGCGATGGCTTCGGCCGGCGTCATCACGCGCTTCTGGTCGCCCACGTCCGATCCCGCCGGGCGAACTCCGGGCGTCACGATCAGACGTCCGGCGGCCTCCGGTAAGGCGCGAACGCCGCGCGCTTCCAACGGAGAACAGATAACTCCCTGCGCGCCAGCCTCGAGGGCACGGCCCGCGCGCTCGATCACAAGCTCCGGGACAGAACCTTTGCGGATGAGCGCGGCGTCAAGGTCCTGGCGGTCGAGCGAAGTGAGGATGGTCACGGCGAGGATTTTCATGTTCGACCCGGAGGCCCCCTCCCGCGCGGCGCGAACCACGTTCGGGTCGCCGTGGACGGTCAGGAAGTCGAGGTCGAACTGGGCGATACCGCGCACCGCAGCCTCGACGGTGGCCCCGATGTCGAAGAGCTTCATGTCGAGAAAAATGCGCTTGCCGTGATCGGACTTCAACTCGTTGGCGAGGGCGAGGCCTCCCCCCGTCAGCATCCCCAGACCGATCTTGTAGAAGCTGACGCTATCTCCGAGCCGTTCGGCCAAGGCGAGCCCTTGAAGGGCGTCGCCGACATCCAGGGCCACGATCAGCCTGTCGTCCGCCTGAAGCATGGTCGCATCCCCTATCCGATTTCGTGCGGGTTAGACCGCGACGGGCGGGGACGCAAGATCAGGCGGCGATCGAGCCTTCCGCGAGCCGTGAGAGGCGCGATACGAGCGGAGCCCGGTTGCTTTGACGTTTTTCCTTCGCCTGACGGATCAGGGCGGGAACGACGACGGATGCGGGCGCGTCGATCGGGAAGCGCAGGCTGCAAGGGATGCGAATGCCGTCCAGACCTTCGTTGAGGGTGACAAGCGCCTCGAAGGCGCGAGTGGCGGGGTTGTAGACCACCGGTCCGACCTGGGTTGAGTACATAGCCGGGACGCTCCTTGCTTTGCGATCCGATGGGGCAACTCCGATGGTGGAATCCGGTTCCCATGCCCTTGCGCAGACCCCATGCAGATCACAAATGAGACGTGAGGCCCGAGAGGGGCACGCCGCAACGCGGGTGTCGCCACGATAGGGCGCTTTATAAGGAGAGAACGATGGACTTGGAGAAGTTCACGGAACGGTCGCGCGGGTTCCTTCAGGCCGCGCAGACGATAGCCGCCCGGGAAAGCCACCAGAGGCTTTCGCCCGAGCACCTTCTGAAAGCCTTGATGGACGACGAGCAGGGGCTCGCCTCGAACTTGATTCGCCGCGCGGGCGGGTCGCCCGAGCGCGTGTCTGAAGCGGTCGACCTCGCGCTGTCGAAGATTCCCCAGGTGAAGGGCGACGCCGGCCAGACCTACATGGACCAGCAGACGGTCAAGGTTCTGGACGAGGCGGTGAAGATCGCCAAGAAGGCCGGCGACAGCTTCGTCGCCGTCGAGCGGCTTCTGACCGCGCTGGCGGTGGTGAGTTCGAAGGCGAAGGACGCTCTCGACGCCGGCGCCGTCACCGCGATGACGCTGAACACGGCGATCAACGACGTCCGCAAGGGCCGCACCGCCGACAGCGCGTCCGCCGAGGATACATTCGACGCGCTGAAGAAGTACGCCCGCGACCTGACCGAGGCCGCCGAGCAGGGCAAGATCGACCCCATCATCGGACGTGACGAAGAGATCCGGCGGACCATGCAGGTTCTCAGCCGGCGGACGAAGAACAACCCCGTCCTGATCGGCGACCCTGGTGTTGGCAAGACCGCCATCGCCGAGGGCCTGGCGCTTCGCATCGTAAACGGCGACGTGCCGGATTCGCTGCGCAACAAGAGATTGATGGCGCTGGACATGGGCGCGCTGATCGCCGGTGCGAAGTATCGGGGTGAATTCGAGGAGCGTCTGAAAGGCGTTCTGAACGAAGTCACCGCAGCCGCTGGCGAGGTGATCCTGTTCATCGACGAGATGCATACCCTTGTGGGTGCCGGCAAGACCGACGGCGCGATGGATGCCGCGAACCTCATCAAGCCCGCACTGGCGCGGGGCGAGTTGCATTGCGTCGGCGCCACGACGCTGGACGAGTACCGCAAGTACGTCGAGAAGGACGCGGCCCTAGCCCGTCGTTTCCAGCCGCTCCTGGTAAGCGAGCCCACGGTCGAGGATACGATCTCGATCCTGCGCGGTATCAAGGACAAGTACGAGCTGCACCACGACGTGAAGATCTCGGACTCCGCACTTGTTGCCGCCGCGACCCTCTCGCAGCGCTACATCACCGACCGCTTCCTGCCCGACAAGGCCATCGACCTTGTCGACGAGGCGGCGTCGCGGCTGAAGATGGAGCTCGACTCGAAGCCCGAAGAACTGGACCAGCTCGACCGCAACATCCTTCAGATGCAGATCGAGGCCGAAGCGCTGCGCAAGGAAGACGACCGCGCTTCGAAGGATCGGCTCGAGAAGATCGAACGGGAATTGTCGGACCTCCAGGAGCGGTCGTCCGAGATGACCGCCCAGTGGCAAGCCGAGCGCGACAAGATGGCGGATGCCGGACGTGCGCGTGAAGAGCTGGACCGTGCCCGGATCGAACTGGAGCAGGCCAAACGCGAAGGCAACCTCCAGCGGGCGGGCGAACTATCCTATGGGGTAATTCCGGCGCTCGAGAAAAAGCTGGCGGCGGCCGAGGTCGAGGATGCCGACGTTCTGGTCGAGGAATCCGTGCGACCGGAGCATATCGCAGAGGTCGTGGAGCGTTGGACGGGCATTCCCACGTCCAAGATGCTGGAAGGCGAGCGCGACAAGCTTCTCAAGATGGAAGAAGAATTGGGCAAGCGCGTCATCGGTCAGTCGCAGGCGGTCACCGCTGTGGCGAACGCCGTCCGGCGCGCGCGCGCGGGTCTGCAGGATGAGAACCGGCCGCTGGGGTCGTTCCTTTTCCTCGGGCCAACGGGCGTCGGCAAGACCGAGCTGACCAAGGCGCTGGCCGAGTATCTATTCGATGACGACAAGGCGATGGTCCGCATCGACATGTCCGAATTCATGGAAAAGCACTCGGTTTCGAGACTGATCGGCGCCCCTCCGGGCTATGTCGGTTATGACGAGGGCGGCGTGCTGACCGAGGCCGTACGGCGCAGACCGTATCAGGTTGTCCTGTTCGACGAGGTCGAGAAGGCACATCCCGAGGTGTTCAACGTGTTGCTTCAGGTGCTGGACGACGGCGTTCTGACGGATGGTCAGGGCCACAGGGTCGACTTCAAGCAGACGCTGATCATCCTGACCTCGAACCTCGGGTCGCAGGCTTTGAGCCAGCTTCCCGAAGGGGCCGACGCCGCCGCCGCCAAGCGCGATGTGATGGATGCCGTGCGGTCGCACTTCCGGCCCGAGTTCCTGAATCGGCTGGACGACATGATCGTGTTCGACAGGCTCTCGCGTGCGGACATGGACGCCATCGTCGAGATCCAGCTTCGGAGGCTCACGTCGCGTCTGGCAAAGCAGAACGTCGCTCTCGAACTGGATGCGGCGGCGGTGAAATGGCTGGCGGACGAGGGCTATGATCCGGTCTACGGCGCGCGTCCCCTCAAGCGCGTGATCCAGCGCTCGCTACAGAACGAGCTGGCCGAGCTGCTGCTGTCGGGCGACGTGGGCGAGGGCGACACGGTCAAGGTCAGCGCCGGCGTGGACGGGCTGATGATCGGCGATCGGGTCGCGTCGTCCAACCGGACAAAGCCTGCGGACGCAGTCGTCCACTGACGTCTGATTGTTCCTGGAATGGCCCCGCTTACGCGGGGCCATTGGCCCTTACGCAGATACAATTTTGCTTTTTGAATCCTATTGTTGCAGACCCTCGTCCGAACATAGGAGGAAAGCTGCGCATTCGCGCCAAAGTCGCCCTGATGTCCACAAAGTCGCCCCAATCTCTTCACAATCGTGGCGCACGTCTGGCGGACGGTTTGCAGACAAAGAGACTTTCTCCAGAGAGGGGCGCTTGGCGCCAACAACAGGATGACAAAAGTCCATAGAATTGCAGGGTTGAGGATTTCCCGCGTCGCGGTCACAAGCCGCGATCTCTTTCCCGACCTCGA
Organism: Silicimonas algicola; assembly: GCF_003970735.1. Taxonomy (GTDB): domain Bacteria; phylum Pseudomonadota; class Alphaproteobacteria; order Rhodobacterales; family Rhodobacteraceae; genus Silicimonas; species Silicimonas algicola. Next base: position 4,156,885 of record NZ_CP034588.1, on the reverse strand, counting down.
GCCCCCGGAAGACCGTCTTCGCCGCGAGAAGACGAGCATCTTCCGTGCCGACTCGATTTCGCTGACGCACCAGTCCGCGATGGAAGACGTGTTCGAGCCCTCCAGCCATCCGGAGCATGGAGACCCCGTGGCCAGGGCCACGGTCTATGTCATCAACATGATCGTCTTGATCTTTGCGATGCCGGTGGGCCTGGCCCTCCTTTGCCTCAACATTCTGGGCGGCGAGAACCTTCGGACCACGGCGCATGTTCTTGCACTGACCGGCCTGTTCCTGGCGTTGGATCAGGCGGGGGCGGGCCTTACCCTGTCGACGCTTCTTCCGGTCTGACCGACGCCCGGGTCTCGAGCCTATGAAGCTCGGCCCGCTGTTCCTCGGTCAGCCCGGCCAGCGGAACCATCAGGGTGTGGATGCCGAAGACGACAGCTCCTGTCTTGGGAAGCCGCCGAAGGGTCTGGCGCTCCGAACGGACGTATTTCGCGGCCCCAAGCCCGACATAGGGCCGGGGCATCGCTTCGGTCCGCGGCGCGAAAAGGGTCGGGTCATCGTAGAGATGGGCATTCGCTCGCCAGAGGATCTGATCGGGTCGTATGGCGTCGAACAGCCGCTGCACCCGTCGACCGACATCGGCGTCATAGCTTTTCACCGGACCGTGGATGCCGTCGAGCGGACGACCGATCTTCTGCGCCAGTGTCCATCCGGCGGGAAAGCACAGGATGGCGCCTGACATGACGTGACCCTCCGGCCCAGCCTCGAGGATGCAGAAATCCGACTGCACCAGCCGCCCGAGCGTCACGAGGGGCAGTGTGGTGTCGAGGTCCACGATGCGCCCATCGGGTCGGGTCACGACTTGGGCGCCGATCTGATAGCTCGCATCCGTGGACAGAGTGCCGAGGACCATGTCCAGAAGTTCGCGCGCGGCAGCCTCTCCTCCTGGCAGAAGCTCGTGGACGCGCGACCTCTCCTCCGCGATCAAGGTATCTCGCAGCGCCATCTGACCGGTGAAGGCCTCATCTCTCAGGATCCATTCCTCGACCGGCCGGGGCCTGATACCCGGCAGCCGCCTCATCGCGGGGTCAAGCCAGGGCGCCTCGGGCAGCCGTTGGTGGAGAATCGGGGTGTCCATGCCCCTGCCTATCAGGCTGCGCGGGACCTGGGCAGAGCATGACCGTCGTCATGCAGCCGACCGCCGGCAGCATCCTGCGCACCCAACCTAACCCGAAGGTATAGAAACGTGAGCGAGGGACCTAAGCCCCGCATCCGACCCATCGGGTTAGTTTCCACCTCCGCCGTTCTCGGCGACCTACAGGCACCGGCGACCACTTCCCCCAACCCCTGCCGCCGGACGTTCACTGGAAAGGATTACTCATGTTCAAGACACTCATCGCCCCCGCTCTGGTCGCTGCCCTGCTTGCGACCGGCGCCTTCGCGGCCAACTCGGTCGAGCTGACCGACGCCAACACCAATCACATCCGCCAGCTTCTGACCGAGCAAGGCTACGAAGTGGCCAAGATCAAGATCGAGGACGGCATGTACGAGGCGTATGCCAAGAAGGACGGCAGCAAGTTCGAGGTGTTCCTGGACGCTGCATTCGAGATCGTCGAAGTCAAGAACGACGACTGATCAGGCAGCGCGGCCGCAGACCGACCATCCCCCGGTCTGCGGCCATTTTTCAGGAGTCGCAGGATGGAACGCATCAAGGTCTGGGACCCTGTCGTCAGGGTCTTTCACTGGACGCTGGTTGCCGGTTTCGCGGCCAACGCTCTTTTCGTAGACGACGACAGCAAGCTGCACCAATGGATCGGCTACGCGATCCTCGGGCTTGTCGCGATACGCGTCCTCTGGGGTGTCGTCGGCACCCGGTATGCGCGCTTCGCCAATTTTCCGCCCAGCCTGTCGGGCTCGCTGGACCAGATACGCGAAATGGCGGGCGGCGAGACGCATCGTCACGTCGGTCACACGCCGCTGGGCGCTCTGATGATCTACAATATTCTCGCGACGCTTCTGGTCATCGGCCTGTCCGGCTACCTGATGACGACGAACATGTTCTGGGGCGTGGAATGGCCCGAGGAACTGCACGAGGTTGCCGTGACCTGGGCCGAGATCTCGGTCGTTCTTCATATCGTGGCCGTCCTGTACGAAAGCTGGCGGACAAGCGTGAATTTGCCGCGGGCGATGGTAACGGGTTGCAAGGTCCTTCCGTCGGATTAAACCGGCGGCATGTCGGGCGGCTCAATGGCGACGCGGAACTGGGGGCTTGTCCTCCTCATGGCGGTGCAGGGGATCTGCGCCGTCTTCTTCATCGTCGACGTCTTCGCCGACATCGCGGCCGAGGGGGGCATGTCGCACCTGACCGTCCACATGGCGGTCGAAACTTTGGCGACGCTGACGCTGATCGCCGCCATGGTTCTCGAGGCTCGATTCTTTGTGTCCCTTCTCCGTCACGAAGTGGCGCTGGAACAGGATCTGGCCGTGGCCGCCGCCGAGGTGCACGAGGCGATCCGCGCCCAGTTCAAGGACTGGAAGCTGTCGCCCGCCGAGTCGGACGTCGCGATGTTTCTGGTCAAGGGTTTGGGCACTGCCGAAATCGCCGAGATGCGCGGAAGCGCCGAAGGAACGATCAAGGCGCATTTCAACGCGGTGTTCCGGAAAGCCGGCGTTCATAGCCGCGCCGAACTGCTGAGTATGCTGATCGACCGGATTTTGGCCGGTCGTCTTCCTGACGCGGGTTAACCCAGACGCTGGGGCAGGTCCATTCCGCGCAGTATCTCGACTGCGGTCATGGGCCGCTTGCCCTCGCGCTGCGCTTCCACGATCTGGACGGCACCTTCCCCGCAGACGATGCAAAAGCCGCCCAGATGGGTGCCCGGGACGCCCGAGCCGTTGGTCAGCCTGGATCGAAGCAGCTTCACGCGTTCCCCGTTCACGTCGCACCAGGCCCCGGGAAAGGGCGAGAGTCCGCGGATCTGCCGGTCGATGTCCTGTCCGGGTCGCGTCCAGTCGATGCGGGCCTCGGCCTTGTCGATTTTTCGTGCGTAGGTGATGCCCTCTTCGGACTGCGGAACGGGCGTAAGGGCCTCCAGCTCTTCGAGCGCCCTGACGACAAGTGTTGCCCCAAGATCCGCGAGGCGGTCATGCAGATCGCCGGTCGTGTCCTCGGGGCCGATTGCGGTCACGTCGCGCAGGAGAACCGGTCCAGTGTCCAGGCCGGCGTCCATCTGCATGATACAGACGCCCGTCTCGGCATCGCCTGCCAGGATGGCGCGATGGATGGGCGCGGCCCCGCGCCAGCGCGGAAGGAGCGACGCGTGGATGTTCAGGCATCCACGCACGGGCGCATTCAGCACGGCCTGGGGAAGGAGAAGGCCGTACGCGACCACGACGGCGATATCTGTCTCTAAATCAGAGAAATCCGAGTGTTCCGACGCCTCTTTCAGGCTGACCGGATGGCGCACCGGAAGCCCAAGCTCGACCGCCCGTCGATGCACGGGAGTCGGGCGATCCCTCTTGCCTCGTCCTGCCGGGCGGGGCGGTTGAGTATAGATGCACGCAACGTCGTGGCCCGCCGCCACGAGCGCATCCAGCGCCGGGACCGAGAAGTCCGGCGTGCCCATGAAAACCAGCCTCACCGTTTCAGCGCCTTCTTCAGAAGCATCTCGCGCTTCGTGCGGCTGAGACGATCGAAGAACATCCTCCCGTCCAGGTGGTCGATCTGATGCTGTACGCTCGTCGCCCAGAGTCCCTCGAAGTCCTGTCGCACCCGGTCGCCCTCCGCGTCGGTGAACGCCACCGTCACGCGCGCTGGGCGGCTGACGCGGGCCGAAACGCCTGGCAGGTTCGGCGGAGCCTCGTCCCAGTCGCTGGTCTCGTCGCTGGCCACGACAATGAGGGGATCCGCCAGGCGAAGGGCGCGGCCCCGTTCGTCCGAGCAATCCACGACGGCAAGGCGCAGCATCACGCCAATCTGCGGCGCGGCAAGACCGTAGCCGGGCATCGCGTCCATCGTCTCGATCATGTCCGACCATATGGCCCAGTGGTCGTCACAGACGGGGCCTGCAGGCGATGCAGCGGTTCGAAGGCGACGGTCCGGCCAGAGGAGGAAAGGCCGAACGGTCAATGGTTGTACTCGGCTTCAAGAAGCGCCCGCATCTCGGGCGACACGCGGTCGAAGGTCACGATGCCGTTCAGATGGTCAAATTCATGCTGCGCGCAGATCGCTTCGAAGCCGGTCAAGGCCTCCTCATGGGATATGCCTTCGAGATCGGTCCAGCGCAGAACGATGTCCGTCGCCCGTTCGACGTCCGCCGTGACGCCGGGGATCGACAGGCAGCCTTCAGGGCCAGTCGCGCGACGCTCCGAAAATGTCACTATCTCGGGGTCGATGACCACTTTCGGCTCGGGCCTGCCGTCCTTCCAGGAGCAATCCATGACGAATATCCGTTGCGGCACGCCGACCTGCGGCGCGGCCAGCCCCCGACCCGGAGCGTCGTACATCGTTTCGAGCATATCCTCGGCCAAAGTACGGACCCGGTCGTCGATCTCTCCAACAGGATCGCAGCGACGAGACAGCATCGGGTCGGGCCAGCGCAGGATGGAACGGATCACGCCCGCGCCTTTTCGCGCTTCAGCTTCTGCATTTTGCGCGTGATCATCTGGCGCCGCAGCGGCTTTAGGTAATCTATGAACAGGCGTCCGTCGAGATGGTCGATCTCGTGCTGTACGCAGGTTGCCCACAGACCGTCGAAGCGCGCACTCTGAGCGCTTCCGTCCAGTCCGACCCAAGCGACATCGACCTCGGCCGGGCGGGAGACCTCGCCATATTGTTCGGGGATGGAGAGGCAGCCCTCTTCGTAGACGTTGATCTCCTCGGACGCCCAGGTGACGCGCGGATTCAGAAGCACCATCGGTTGCGGAGGCGCCGTCTCGTCCTTCTCGCAATCCATCACCAGCAGGCGCTTCATTACGCCCAACTGAGGCGCGGCCAGCCCGATGCCGGGTGCATGGTACATCGTCTCGAGCATATCCTCGGACAGCCTACGAACGGCGTCGTCGATCGCCTCGACAGGATCGGCCACGGTCTTCAGCCGTGGATCAGGGTGAATGAGGATGTCACGGATCGCCATTGCGTTGATCTAGGCGATGCTTTGCCGTCCCGCAAGCGTCGGGGCCTTGCGGGCCTTGGGCGCGGTGGTAAGTTCGCCGCCACTTTAAAGGGCATGGGCATCAATGACATACGGCTTCGAAGATCAGCTTGCTTTGCGCGGCACTCATGCCTCGAAGTACGATTCGCTCATGAAGGTTTTCGGCGTCGACGATCCGGACGCCATACCGATGTGGGTGGCGGATATGGACTTTCCTGCCGCACCCGCGATCCGCACGGCCCTGTCGAAGGAAGTCGAGCGGGGTTACTTCGGCTATTTTGGCGGGCCGGATGCGGCAAACGATGCAGTCGCAGGCTGGTATCGCCGCCGACATGGATGGACATTCGATGCGTCCTGGGTCCGCTACACACATGGTGTGATCAGCGGCTTTGGCGACGCCCTTGCCGCCTGCACTGCGCCGGGCGATGCCATCGTACTTTTCTCTCCCGTGTATCATGCCTTCTACCGTCAGGCGGACGCGATGGGGCGCAAGGTTCTGGAAAGCCCCCTTCGGATCGAGAACGGTCGGTTCGAGTTGGACCTCGACGGTCTTTCCGTTGCACTCACCGAGAACGTTCGGCTGGTCGTGCTGTGTTCACCCCACAACCCCGGCGGACGGGTCTGGAGTGCAGAGGAAATCCGTCAGGTCGCCGATTTCTGTCTCGAACGCGGGCTTTTCCTGATCTCGGACGAGATCCACATGGATCTTCTGTTTCCAGGAGAGACCTTCGTTCCGACGGCCGTCGCTGCTCCGCAGATCGCCGAACGCCTCGTTGTTCTCTCTGCCGCCTCGAAGGGCTTCAACCTTGCTGGCGCCGAGACCGGATTCTTGGTGACGCCGGACCGGGCCTTGAGAAAGAAACTCGACGCCGTGATCCTCGATCGCGAATCGACGCCGAACCGCTTCGGCATGGCGGCACTGACCGCCGCGTTCACGGAATGTGACGACTGGTCCGATGCGGTGCGGGCCTATCTTGCCGAGAACTTCCGCGTGTTCTCCGACCGGATGAACGCGCTGGCAGGCATCTCGGTGATGGACATGACGTCCACCTATCTCGCCTGGGTCGATTTCGCCCCTCTCGGGATGAGCGATCCCGAGATCCTTCGGCGGATCGTTGAAGCTGGTGTGGTGCCCAGTCCGGGCACGCAGTTCGGCACCGGGGGCGCCGGGCACATGCGCTTCAACTTCGCCCTTCCGCGGCCGACACTCGAGACGGCGATCGGTCGGCTTGAAGATGCGTTTCGGGACATCCAATAGGCAGCGCGGCGCCGTGGCACGTTTCCAATTGCATCGCCTCGGATTAGCTGGGGCAGCATGAACCGACTTCGGTCAGATATCACGACGATACTCCGCCGGACGTGGCTGATGCTTCTCGTCCTGCCGTGGCTTGCCGTGCAGGCCTTCGCGCCCGGTACGATGCCTTCGGTCGGTCCGGATGGAGTGTCCGCAGTCCTTTGCTCGGATTTTGGCAGTGGCGGAGCGCCGGGAGAGGCGGGGGATGGGCTCTGCGACTGGGCCGTGGCGCATGCCAGCGCGGCCCTTTCGTCTCCAAGTGCGGTTTCGCACGATGTCGAGCCGGTGCGTGACGATTTTGCGGAGGGTATTCCAACTGCAAAAGCGGGTCCGATCCCGACATACCTACCTCCCGTCAGAGCGCCTCCTTCGTCCGCCTGATCGACTGCGCGCGTCGCAAGAGCGACGCACATTCGGACAGATAGGAGAGACGACATGCCGTTCAAATGGATCCCGACCCTTGCCGCAGCCCTGATGCTTGCCGCGGCCCCGACCTTCGCCCAGGACGATACGACCTTGGGAAGCCTGACGATCAGCGCCGCAATGGCGCGCGCCACACCGCCGCACGCGCCCGTGGGCGGCGGCTTTCTGACCATCACGAACGGAGGCGATGAGGATGACAGGCTTGTCGCCGCCAGCACACCCATCGCAGGCCGTGTCGAAATCCACGAAATGAAGATGGATGGCGACGTGATGCGGATGCGCCCCGTGACCGACGGATTGCCGATCCCCGCTGGTCAGACGGTTGTTCTGGAGCCGGGTGGCTACCACCTGATGCTCATGGAACTGACGGACGCCCTCACCGAAGGCGACACCTTCGAGTTGTCGCTAACTTTCGAGAAGGCGGGCGAGGTCACCGTCACGGTCGATATCGGTCCGCGCGGCATGAGCGGCGCACACGGCATGAGGCACTCCGATGGCTGACATGAATATGCGGCGGGACGTGATCCTGGCCCTTATCGCGGCCGTACTGGCCCTTGTCGTCATGGTCGGGGGCTGGTTCCTGGTCATCGCCCCGCGCGAGGCAGAGGTGGCGACGACCCTGGGGCGTGGAGACTATACGCTTCAGGCCACGGACGGCACGGCGTTCACCGAAGAGACACTCGAGGATGGGCCGTCAGCAGTCTTCTTCGGCTTCACCCACTGTCCCGAGGTGTGCCCGACGACCCTGGGCGACATCATGACATGGAAAGAGGAACTTGGTCCGGACGCCGACGCCTTGCGGGTGTACTTCGTGACCGTCGACCCCGAACGCGATACATCGGACATCCTGGGTGACTACGTGGGATGGGCGCCGGGCGTGGTCGGCGTCACCGGGTCGCGTGAGGAGATCGACAAGGCGATCCAGTCGTTCCGAGTCTTCTCATCGCGCGTGCCGCTGGAGGGCGGAGACTACACCATGGATCACTCGGCCTACGTCCTGCTTTTCAATCGAGACGGGCAATTCTCGGATCCGATCCGCTATCAGGAAGAAGCGGACAGCGCCCTGCGCAAGTTGCGGGCGGTTCTGGAAGGCTAGGCAAAAAGGGGGGCGACAACCGTGTCGCCCCCCGTTTCGATCAGTTGTCGTTGACGTCGTGGTTGAAGAGCTTGACCTGGCCTTCGCGCACGCCTGCGATGCGCCGCGTGATCAGCCAGGCGATCAGAGACAAGACGGCGAAGACCAGAATTGTGGCGGGCAGCGACCCCGCCAAGCCCGGCAGGCCGAACAGCAAAAGCAGCCCCGTTCCTGCCGCGCCTGCCGCGAATCCGAGGAAGATCTGGGCCGGCGCCACGACTTCGAGGATGGCGAGCAGAAGCGCGCCTGCCATCCACGCCCACCAGAGCGACCAGAGCGGCATCACGACGTCCTCCCCCGCAGCATCTTGAAGGCATCGCCGAAGGCTTCCAGGGCATTGGCCGGCACAACGATCGTCGACTTGGTGGGCCCGTTGCCGAGAGCGTTCAGCGCTTCGACCTGTTTCAGTGCGACCTGGTACTGCGCCGCCTCCAGACCGTTGTCCTGGATCGCCGCGGCCACGACGCCGGTCGCATAGGCCTCGGCGTCGGCCTGCATCCGGCGCGCCTTGGCGGCCTGCTCGGCCGCATAGAGTTGCGCATCGGCCTGAAGCTCGACCGCGCGTTTCTGGCCTTCGGCCTTCGTCACCTGGGCCCGGCGCTCGCGCTCGGCGTTAAGCTGTTGCAGCATCGCCTCGCGCGTCGCCTGATCGAGGTTCACGTCCAGGATCTCGGCCCGCGTCACCTCGATTCCCCAGTCATCGACCGCGTCCTCGACGCTGGCCTTGATCGTGGCGATCAGAGCGGCGCGGTTCGCCTGAACCTCGTCCAGTTCCATCTTGCCGATCTCGGCCCGGACGATGCCTGCGACCGTGGTGGCGATGGCCGCGTCAACGTCCCGGATGCGGTAGACCGTCTTTTCGGGCTCGAGGATGCGGTAGAACACGCTGGTGTCGACCTGAACGAGCACGTTGTCGGTCGTGATGGCGTCCTGGCTGGCGGTCGGAAGCTGCCGTTCGAGGATCGAGATCTTGTGTGCGACCCTGTCAAAGAACGGCACGATGAAGTTGATGCCGGGTCCGAGCACGGTGCGCAGTCGTCCGAACCGTTCGACGACGTGCTTCTCGGCCTGCGGAACGATCCGCACTCCCTTGAAGACGCTGATGATGATGACTGCCGCCAGCAGGAGCGTGGCTATGCCGCCGCCGCCGATGGTGTCAAAGAACTGGTCCATGTCGATGTCCCTTCACGACGTCCCCGCGAAAGAGATGAGAGGTCGTGACGATCCGTTCAACGAGCGGGATTGTCGGCTCTGCCGATTCGCGGAGGCTGTCACTCTAGCGACACGCAGGACAACGGGGGACTTTCCTGCACTCCCGTCGCTTCGAAGGCTGACTTGAGACAGGCACCAGATGACGGATGACGTCGGTTTAGAGACGATTCTCTGATCAAAAGCCATTCACCGCCGTCGCGGACATAAACAGAACATTTCTGTTACTCTTGACGCGCTTTGGCGCGATACTGGGCCAACATGCCTGCGCTGTGCCGCGATTGCCTGACGACCTTCGATGCCGGAACGCGCTGCCCGGCCTGCGGGCGGCCGCGCGTCCTGTCGCATCCCGAACTCTTCGACCTGTCGATCGCTCACATGGACTGCGACGCCTTCTACGCCAGTGTCGAGAAGCGCGACGATCCGTCCTTGAGGGACCAGCCGGTCATCATAGGCGGCGGAAGACGGGGCGTCGTCTCGACGGCCTGCTACATCGCCCGCATCCGGGGTGTGCGGTCCGCGATGCCCATGTTTCAGGCGCTCAAGCTTTGTCCCGACGCGGTAGTCGTGAAGGGCAGGATGTCGGCCTATGTCGAGGTTTCGCGGCAGATCCGCGCCCTTATGGACGACCTGACGCCGGTTGTAGAGCCGCTGTCGCTGGATGAGGCCTTCATGGATCTTTCGGGCACAGCGCGCCTGCACGGCAAGCCGCCAGCTGTCATGCTGGCCACGCTGCTGCGTCGGATGGAGACCGAGCTTGGGCTTTCGGGCTCGGTCGGCCTGTCACATAACAAGTTTCTCGCCAAGGTCGCGTCGGACCTGGACAAGCCGAGGGGCTTTTCGGTGATCGGGCTGGCCGAGACGCAGGACTTCCTGCGCAACCGCTCCGTTCGATTGATCTGGGGCGTGGGCGGGCACACCCAGGCGGCTTTGGACCAGGCAGGAATCCGAACCTTTGCCGACCTGCTGAGATGGGAGAAGCCGCAGCTTGTCGCGCGATTCGGGGGCATGGGAGATCGTCTGTGGCACCTCGCGCGGGGCGAGGATCGGCGGCTCGTGCAGCGCAATGCGCCCGTGAAGTCGATCTCGAACGAGACGACCTTCGGCGAGGATACCGCGGACGCAGACATCCTCGACGGTCATATCTGGCGCCTGGCGGAGAACGTCGCCGACCGTGCCAAGGCCAAGGGCAAAGCGGGTCGCACGGTGACGCTGAAGTTGAAGCGCGCGAACCATCGCATCCTGTCGCGACAGGCCAGTCTGACCGAGCCGACGCAGATCGCGGATCGCATCTATCGCACGGCGCGCACCCTGTTCGAGCAGGTGGGCGACGAAGGGCCTTACCGATTGATCGGCGTCGGCATCTCGCATCTCGCGGAGGCGGCCGACGCCGATACCGGCGGCGACCTGCTGGACCCTCAGGCGGTGAAGAGGGCGGGCGCCGAGCGCGCGACGGACGCGATCCGCGCGCGGTTCGGTCCCGATGCCATCATGAAAGGCCGGGCCCTTCGGTGATCAGTCGATCAGCGCGTTCGGCCGAGGGCGGGGCCGGATGAATTCGCCCTTTCGAGCCGAGCGCGCGTGGCCGGGTCTGCCGACCAACTCGGCCGTCAGCGTCACTGCGCCGGTCGAGCCCGACAGGCGGGCGCGATAGACGGGCAGGCTTTCGGTCACGCGCATGACGTAGTTGCGGGTTTCATCGAAAGGTATGTGTTCGATCCAATCGACGATGTCGACGTCGCCGTTTCGGGGATCGCCCCGCTCGGTCATCCAGCGCAGGGGGCGGCCCGGGCCGGCGTTGTATCCCGCCGAGGTCATCACGACGTTGCCGCCGAAGATCTCCATCAACTCGTCCAGATAGGCTGTGCCGAGCCTTGCGTTGTAGGCCGGATCGGTAATGAGACGGTCGACCGAGTAGGCGACCTGAAGATACTGCGCCACGGCCTTTGCGGTCGCGGGCATGAGTTGCATCAGACCGCGGGCACCCGCGCCCGACTGGACGACGGGATCGAATTCGCTTTCGCGCCGCGCGATGGACAGCGCCAGCTCTGGCGGCACGGGCGCGTCCCCGACGCCAAGCGCGGCGATCGGGTAATAGGAGCGGGGCACGACGATGCCGCGCCGGGCGGCTTCCTTGCCGATCATCACGGCGAGGTGCGGTTCGTTGCGGGCGAGGACATAGTCGCCCAGGGCGCCGATCTCGTCCTCGTCCAGCGTCTCGGCCATGTGGGTCAGGAATTGTTCGGCCAGGTTTCTCTGCCCGGCCGCGATGAAGAGACGGGTTGCGGCGAAGACGGAGGTATTGGCGAACGAGGTCTCCTCCCAGGCGGGATATTCCTGACGGCCGGCGAGGGCGGGATCGAGCGGAAGTCCTGCCTCCTCGGCGGCGAGCAGGCCGTAGAAGCTGGTCTGGTACTCGGCGCCGAAGGCATAGGCCTGGCGCGCGCTTTCGCGGTCGCCCGCCGCCTCGTGCGCCCGTCCTTCCCAGTAGCCGGCCCGGCCGAGGGAAATCGGGCTTTCGACGGCGCCCCGGAAGCGCAGGAAGTGCGTCAGGGCCGTCTTGGGATCATCGCGGTAGGTCAGCGCGATATAGCCCGCGAGCCATTCGAGGTCGGCGAAGTCAGAGCCGTCCGCAAGACCATGTTGTGACGCCAGGCGATAGGCGACGTCGGCGTTCCCGTCTCGCATCTGCCGGCGCGCGAGGCTGCGGCGCCAGCCGGCCCACTGCCCGGCGTCGCCCAGATGGTCGGGCGAGACTTCCAGCATCAGGGCGATGGCGTCGTCGTTGCGGCCCTTCCGGGCACGCCATTGCATCCGCTCGAAGGACAGCCCCGCGTCCTTGGCGAAAGCGGCCGGGACGGCGGCGATCAGGGTATCCACGCCGTCAGCATTGGCGCGGAGGGCGAGACGGGCACGCGCCAGAGCCTGCCACCCGGGCGAGACGAGCGGATACATCCGCTCGGCATTGCCACGCGCGCCGCGCCAGAGAAGCATGTCGAGCCGGTCGCCGTGGTGCCGGGCAAGCGTGTTCGCGAAGAGAGACAGAAGCGCGGTCTGGTCGACGTCCGACAGGATCATCGTGCGCCAGGCCCGCAACGCCTCGGCCTCGGCCAGGTTGTCTTCGCCGCGCGACAGATGGGCGGCGATCAGGGCGCGCACTCCGGCGCCGGTTTGCGGCGGTTCGGCGGCGAAGAAGGCTATGACCTCGTCGGGGCGGGATCGCGTCGGCACCGAATCTTCAGCTTCGCGCCGAAGAAGCTTCAGGCCGGGCCAGTCCGCATGGGTTTCGAGGAAGCTCACGACCTGATCGAAGCTGCCGTTTCCGGCGCGGAGACGGTGCCACTCGACGATGTCCTGCGCCACCGAGCCCGCAGGCTCGGCCCAGGATAGGGCAGCGGGCCAGTCGCCGCCGCGCATAACCTCGCTCGCCCGCTTGTACGCGGCGATCTCGGTCTGCGTCTGGGCGTCGCCCGTCGTCGTCGTGAACCCGATCAGGGTGATGGCCGTGACCAGGGCTTTGAACATGGCAGCGTCCGTTTTGTCCTTGCCCCTCAGCCATGACAGGAAAGCACGATGGCGTCGTCTTGGCAATCACCGGGACCCGCTATAGTGTCCGCCCGCCGCAGTTCGTGGCAGCAAAAACGCTAGGAGGTGCGTCGTGTTCCAGGGATCCATGCCGGCTCTCGTGACCCCGTTCAAGAACGGTTCCGTGGATTTCGACGCGCTCAAATCGCTGGTCGACTGGCAGATCGAATCGGGTTCGTCGGGCCTTGTACCGGTCGGCACCACCGGAGAGTCGCCGACCCTGAGCCACGAGGAACACGACGCCGTCGTCGTGGCCGTAGTCCAGGCCGCCGCCGGCCGGGTGCCGGTCATCGCCGGCGCCGGGTCGAACAATACGGCGGAAGGCGTGCGGCTGATGAAGGCCGCCGAGAAGGCGGGCGCGGATGCGGCGCTGGTCGTCACGCCCTACTACAACAAGCCGACGCAGGAAGGGCTGTACCAGCACTTCAAGGCGATGCACGACGCCGCCGACCTGCCGATCATCATCTACAACATTCCTCCGCGCTCGGTCGTCGACATGAGCGTCGAGACGATGGCGCGGCTGGCCGAGTTGCCGCGCATCATCGGCGTCAAGGACGCGACGGGCGACCTGTCGCGCGTGCCGAAGCAGCGCATCGCCTGCGGCAAGGACTTCGTCCAGCTTTCTGGCGAGGACGCGACGGCGCTGGGGTTCAACGCGCACGGCGGCGTCGGCTGCATCAGCGTCACCGCGAACGTGGCGCCCGCGCTCTGCGCCGAAATGCAGGCGGCGACACGGCGCGGCGACTATGGCATGGCGCTCGAGATCACCGATCGGCTGATGCCGCTGCACCTGTCGATCTTCATGGAGCCGGGGCTTGCCGGCGTGAAGTGCGGACTTGCCCTGCTTGGCCGATGCTCGGACGAAACACGGCTGCCGCTGATGCCTGTGACCGAGCCGACGAAAGCCGCGATCCGGGACGCCATGGTTCATGCGGGCCTGCTGAACTGACATGCTGAGGGGCGGATGATGGAGAAACCGTTCATCCGCCTGTCCGCCCACGGCATTCCGGCGTGAGCTTCGTCCGTCCCGAGGTCGTCGAGGCCCTTGTCCGCTGGCGCGAGGCTCTTCTGGGCCTTTTGCTGTTCCTGTGCGGTGGCTGGTTCGTCCTGACGGGATATGGGCTTTACGGCATAGGTGGGTGGATCGCGGTCGCGATCGGCGCGCTTCTGGTATGGGAGGGCGTGCTTCGCGCACGGTTTCCCCGGCAAGGCGGCGGACCCGGTGTCGTGGACATCGACGAGCGCCAGATCACCTGGTTCGGGCCGACGGGTGGGGGTTCGGTTTCGCTGGACGCGCTTAGGCTGATCGCGATCAGGCGGACCCACGCCGGCTCCGCGACGTCGGACTTCTTCTGGGAGTTCGAGGACACCGACGGCAACAGCCTGTCCGTGCCGGGGGATGCCGAGAATGCGGACGCGCTGTTCGATGCGCTCGCGGCGCTTCCCGGTGTCGACTACGAGGCCATTATCGCCGCCAGCGGTCGGCCCGACGAGGGCCTGGCGATCGTGTGGCACAGACCATCCGGACGGCTGCATTGACTTGCCCCGCGTTTCGCGCAAGTCCTCGGCTCTGATGCAGAGAAAAGCGGCCGTCCCCACATGTCCATACCCCAGTCCGGCGGCGCGCCGATCGAACGCCACGAACAACTCGCGGAGTACCTGGCTTCGGGCTCGAAGCCCGAGGCCGACTGGCGTATAGGCACCGAGCACGAGAAGTTCGGCTTCTGCAAGGATACCCTGAAGCCCCTGCCCTACGAGGGCGAGAGGTCCATTCGCGCCGTGCTCGAGGGCCTGCGCGACCGCTATGGCTGGGCCCCGGTCGAAGAGGGCGGCCACCTGATCGGGCTCACGAAGGACGGCGCAAACGTCAGCCTCGAACCAGGCGGGGCGCTGGAGCTGTCGGGCGCGCCTCTCGAGACCATCCACCAGACCTGCGACGAGGTGAACGAACACCTTCGCGAGGTCAAATCCATCGCCGATGCCATCGGAGTGGGGTTCATCGGTCTGGGCGCCGCGCCCCACTGGATGCACGACGAGATGCCCCTGATGCCGAAGGGCCGCTACAAGCTGATGGACAGCTACATGCGCCAGGTCGGTGAGACCGGCACGGCGATGATGCGTCGGACCTGTACCGTTCAGGTCAATCTCGACTACGGGTCCGAGGCCGACATGGTAAAGAAGTTCCGCGTCGCGCTGGCGCTTCAGCCGGTCGCCGTGGCGCTCTTCGCCAACTCGCCGTTCTGGGAAGGCGGGCTGAACGGGCACAAGTCGTGGCGCAGCCGCATCTGGCGGTCGCTCGACGACACGCGCACGGGGATGCTGCCCTTCGCCTTCGAGGACGGCTTCGGGTTTGACGCCTATGTCGAATACGCGCTCGATGTGCCGATGTACTTCGTCTACCGCGACGGGCGCTACATCGATGCGCTTGGACAGTCGTTCCGCGACTTCCTGAAGGGCGAACTTCCGGCGCTTCCGGGCGAAAAGCCCCTGATGAGTGACTGGGCCGACCATCTGACGACCCTCTTTCCGGAAGCGCGGCTGAAGAAGTTCATCGAGATGCGCGGCGCGGACGGCGGACCGTGGCGCAGGCTGTGCGCCCTCCCGGCGTTCTGGGTCGGGCTGATGTACGACGGCGGCGCTCTCGACGCCGCATGGGACGTGGCGAAGGGGTGGAGCGCCGAGACACGCGAAGGTCTTCGCGTCGCCGCGTCGATCCAGGGTCTGCACGCCGAGGTCGACGGCTTCCGCATGCACGAGCTGGCGCGGGAAGTCGTGAGCATCGCCGAAACCGGGCTCAAGGCGCGTGCGCGCCCCGGCGCGGGCGGCCTCGTCCCGGACGAGACGCACTTCCTGAACGCGCTGAAGGAATCCATCGTCTCGGGCGAGGTTCCCGCGGACGAGCTGATCCGCCACTTCGAGACCGACTGGAACGGGGACGTGACGCGGGTCTTCGCGGATTACAGCTACTGAGTCCCGCGCGGCACACTCGGGCTGCGCTGAATCCGACCCCCGTTGTCAGGCTGGCGTTCCGGGTTAAGGGTTCGTGCAGGATCAACGCCGGAGCGGACAAATGCGCGACTTCTTCATCAACTCGTTCGAGAAACTCGTGGGTGTCATCGTCATTCTGTTGTGTATCGGGGTGGTTGTGGGTGCTCTTGCCGCGCTGTTCGGGGCTGGCGGACCGGGTGGCCCGAATGGCCTTCTGGGCGCGCTGTTCATCCTGATCGGCGGGGCGATCTACATCATCTTCGTCGGCGGCCTGATGTACCTGGGCCTGGGCATCTATCAGAACACCAAGCGGATGGCCGACCTTCTGGAGCGGCGCGGCTAGGCCTGCGGGTCTTTCCGGTGCGGGCGTTGAAGCCTATACAGCGGCCATGAGCTTTCGCGCCCGCCACCTTCTCGGCATCGAGCATCTCGCGCCGAACGAGATCACCCTGCTTCTGGACCTCGCCGATCGCTACGTCGACCTGAACCGGCGCGACGTGAAGCACGACACGGCGCTGACCGGGCTCACCCAGATCAACATGTTCTTCGAGGCGTCCACCCGCACACAGGCCAGCTTCGAGTTGGCCGGCAAGCGGCTGGGCGCGGACGTGATGAACATGAACATGCAGGGGTCGTCGCTGAAGAAGGGCGAGACGCTGATCGACACCGCGATGACGCTGAACGCGATGCACCCCGACCTGCTGGTCGTGCGGCACCCGAGTTCGGGCGCGGTGGCGCTGCTGGCGCAGAAGGTGAACTGCGCAGTGCTGAACGCAGGCGACGGGCGGCACGAGCATCCGACACAGGCTCTGCTGGACGCTCTGACGATCCGGCGGGCGAAGGGGCGGCTGCACCGGCTGACGGTGGCGATCTGCGGCGATGTCGCCCACAGCCGCGTCGCGCGGTCGAACATCTGGCTTCTGGGGAAGATGGAGAACCGCGTTCGGCTGGTCGGGCCGCCGACCCTTCTTCCCGCCGGCGCCGCGGACTGGGGCGTCGAGGTCTGCTACGACATGCGAGAGGGTCTGAGGGACGCGGATGTGGTAATGATGCTGCGGCTTCAGAGGGAACGTATGGACGGTGCCTTCATCCCCTCCGAGCGCGAGTATTTCCATCGCTTCGGCCTCGATGCCGAGAAGCTGGCTCATGCGAAGGACGATGCCATCGTGATGCACCCCGGTCCGATGAACAGGGGTGTGGAAATCGACGGCACCCTCGCGGACGACATCAACCGGTCGGTCATTCAGGACCAGGTGGAAATGGGGGTCGCGGTGCGGATGGCTGCCATGGACCTTTTGGCACGCAACCTGCGGGCCGCGAGGTCTTCGCCGGAGGTCATGGTCTGAGATGGCCGAATGCTGGGAAGACTGGTTCGAGCCCGGCGAGCGACTGGTTTGGGAAGGGTCGCCCGAGGGTCGATGGACCCTCACGCCCGGCCTTCTCTTCCTTGCCGCCTTCGGCGTTCCCTTTCTGGCCGCGGGTCTCTTCGTTTCGGGCGGTGCGATTCTGGTCGGCGGACCCTTCCATTTCGGAGTGGTCGGTGTCCTTGGACGCTTTGTCGCCTTCTGCTTCGGGCTGCCGTTCCTCGCCGCCGGACTGGGGATGGTGGCGGGGCCGCTTTACCTTCAATCACAGGCCCCGCGCCATGTCCGCTATGCACTCAGCGACCGACGCGCCTACGTGGCGACAAGCTGGTGGAACCGAAAGATGGAGGTGCTGACGATCTCGACCGGAGCGCCGATCGAGGTCGAGGACGGGCGCTCGGTGTTCTTCCACACCCTGGTCGGGCGCGACAGCGACGGCGACCGCACGACCACGCGGAAGGGGTTCGAGAACATCGCGGACGCAGCTGTGGTCTATCGCCTTTTGCGAGGCATCCAGGCTCGGAAGGATCCGTCTCGGCCGGAAGCGACGGAACCGGATCCGGGGGAGTGACCGTTGACCGGCTGACGTCCCGCGGCAAAGAGGTGATGACATGACGAGCGATCCCTTCACGATCCCGACAGGCGAACGCGGCGTCGTGCGCGTGTTCACCACGGACCTCGAGCCGGAAGGCGACGCGGCCATCACGCCGGGCAATCTTCAGCGGCTTCTGGGTCCGGACGTGACGCTCGATGCCGAAAAGGTCGAGGTCTTTCCGTCGTCGGTGATAGAGGGGCTTGGCCTGTCGTCCTACCTGCAGGAAGGCTACGGCGTCCCGCGTGAGGCGCTTTCGGGAAAGGCGGCCGCGCTCGACGCACTGTCGGGGCTTGTCATCCTGATCCCCTCATCCGCGTTCGAAGGACGGACGCAGGTTCTCGAACCCAACCCCGGCCTGAGGTTCGTAGGCAGCTTCCGAGAACCCGATCCCGAGCCGCCGCAGCGCATGGCGCCTGCCGAGGCGGAGGACTACATCGAGCCTCGCGAGACGCGGATCGACCCTGAGCCGCGACAGCGCATGAGTTCTTGGGTCATCGCGCTTGGCGCGCTGCTGATCGCCGCCGCACTTGTGCTTTACGTCGTCATCTGACACCTGAAGGGGCATGACCCCGATCCTGTTTCGCAACGCGCGCCTCATCGACCCCGAGACGGGCACGGAGCGGTTGGGAGAGCTTGGCGTCCGGGGCGGAAAGATCGTCGGCCCCGAGGGTCTGGACGGCGCCCAGACCGTAGATTGCAGCGGCCGCTGCTTGGCCCCAGGCATCGTCGACATCGGCGTGAAGGTCAGCGAACCCGGCGAACGCCACAAGGAGAGCTTCCGGTCGGCCGGTCTCGCCGCCGCGGCGGGGGGCGTGACAACGATTGTCACCAGACCCGATACGATCCCCGCAATTGACACGCCCGAGACATTGGAATTCGTGCGCCGCCGCGCGAACGAAGCCGCGCCGGTCCGGGTGCTTCCGATGGCGGCACTGACGCGCGGCCGCGAGGGGCGCGAGATGGCCGAGATCAGCTTTCTTCTCGACGCCGGCGCCGTGGCTTTCACCGACTGCGATCATGTGGTCACGAACACCAAGGTGTTTTCGCGCTGCCTCACATATGCCGCCTCTCTCGGTGCGCTGGTCGTGGGCCACCCGCAGGAGCCGATCCTGTCGGATGGCGCGTCGGCGACGAGCGGGAAGTTCGCAGCGCTGAAGGGGCTGCCCTCGGTCTCGCCCATGGCCGAGAGGATGGGTCTGGACCGGGACATCGCCATCGTCGAGATGACCGGGGCACGTTACCACGCCGACCAGGTTACGACGGCGCGCGCCCTGCGGCGGCTGGCGCGCGCCAAGGAAGCGGACCTCGACATCACGGCGGGCGTGTCGATCCATCACCTGACGCTGAACGAATTCGACGTCGGCGACTATCGCACCTTCTTCAAGGTCAAGCCGCCGCTTCGGTCCGAGGACGACAGGCTGGCGGCCGTCGAAGCGGTCGCCTCGGGTCTGATCGACGTCATTTCCTCGATGCACACGCCGCAGGACGAGGAGTCGAAGCGCCTTCCGTTCGAGGAAGCCGCCTCGGGCGCCATCGGGCTCGAGACTCTGCTTCCGGCGTCGATGCGCCTCGTGCATGGCGGTCACCTGGACCTGCCGACCCTGTGGCGCGCGCTGTCCCTGAATCCGGCGCGGCGTCTCGGTCTCGACTGTGGACGGCTGTCGGCCGGGGCTCCAGCGGATCTGGTGCTTTTCGATCCCGACGTTCCCTTCATCCTCGACCGCTTCGCGCTGAGGTCGAAGTCGAAGAACACGCCCTTCGACGAGGCGCGGATGCAAGGCCGCATCATCGGCACCTGGGTCGCGGGGACGCAGGTCTATCGTCACGACAAAGCCTGACCCTCAAACGCCTTGCCAATCGCAAGCGCGATTCTATGCTCCGGCCGGCGGGAGATGGGGACATGCCTGAACTGGTCACACCGCTCGGCATCCTGATCGCGATCGGTGTCGGGGCGTACCTTCTGGGATCGGTGCCCTTCGGGGTCGTCTTGTCGCGGCTGTTCGGCCTGGCGGACCCGCGGACCATCGGATCGGGGAACATCGGCGCCACGAACGTTCTTCGCTCCGGATCGAAGGCCGCCGCCCTTCTCACGCTTCTCCTCGACGCTCTCAAAGGCACGGTCGCCGTCCTTCTCGCCCGCGAGTTGGGGGGTGAGGATGCAGCCCAGCTTGCCGCGCTTGGCGCCTTCGCCGGGCACGTCTGGCCGCTTTACCTGACGTTCAAGGGCGGCAAGGGCGTGGCGACACTTCTGGGCATCCTCGTCGCGCTGTCGCCGGTGGTCGGCCTTGTCGCGGCTGTGACCTGGCTCGTGACGGCCGTCGTGTCTCGTCTGTCGTCGCTTGCCGCCATCGTCGCGGCTGTGGCGACCCCAATGGGGGCGGCGCTTCTCGGCCACGGCGACAAGGTCGTCCTGCTGATCGTTCTCTCGGTCATCCTCATCTGGCGTCATCGGGGGAACATCACCCGACTGCGTGACGGAACCGAGCCGAGGATCGGCAGGAAGTGAAGGCGACGCCTGCGTTTATTAGAGCGTTCGACGCGCTGCCGACCGGAGCATACGGTGGCAGCTATGGGGGGCGCCGGTACAGGATCACCAAGACCGTCATGGTCACGGGACGGTCGCAAAAGCTGGTGGCCGAGGAACTGGGGGGCAACGATTACGTCAGCCTGAACCTCTACCGCCTCGCCGACGGAACCGCCCTTCTGAAGCCATGCGAAATGCCTGCGGACAAGGTGATCGGGTTCATCCTCGGTGTCGCTGCCGACTGAGGCCCCATTGCCCTGATCCCGGCCCGCGAATAGCGTGGCGCCATGGGATTCTGGGAGATGAAAGCAGCCCTCGAATGGCAGATCGCCTGCGGTGCGGACGAGTCGATCCTTGATGCGCCTGTGGATCGCACGGTCGTGGTCTCGGACCCGCCCGAGGCCAAGCCATCGCTTGCGCAGTCGCCGATGGCCATGTCGACGCTGCTCGACGTCGATGCCGTCGCCGTGTCGCGCGACATGGCCGCGGCGGCCCCGGACCTCGACGCTCTTCGTGCCGCCATGGAGGCCTACGACCACTGCGAGCTGAAGCGCGGAGCGCGGCAGCTTGTCTTCGCGGACGGCGTTCCCGGAGCGCGCGTGATGATCGTGGGTGAGGCGCCTGGGCGCGAGGAGGACCTTCAGGGCAAGCCCTTCGTTGGCCCCGCGGGTCAGCTTCTAGATCTGATGTTCCGGCAAATCGGCCTGTTGCGGTCGTCACCTGATACCGAGCGCGCGCTGTACATCACCAACGTGCTGCCGTGGCGGCCGCCGCAGAACCGCGACCCGCTGCCGGAGGAGATGGCGATGATGCTGCCGTTCCTCGAGCGTCACGTCGAATTGGCCGATCCGGAGCTGATCGTCGCCAGCGGCAATCATGCCTGCATGGCGCTTCTGGGCCAGCGCGGCATCACGCGTCTGCGCGGCAACTGGACGACGGCCTTCGGTCGACCCGTTCTGCCCATGTTTCATCCGTCCTACCTTCTGCGCACCCCCGAGGCGAAGCGCGAGGCCTGGGCGGATCTCCTGTCGCTCAAGGCGAGGTTGCGCACATGATCGACCCGATCCTTCTCCTTGCCTTCCTTCCCGCGGCGTTGGCGCTCAACCTGACACCGGGGGCCGACATGCTGTTCTGCCTCGCGCAAGGGACACGCGGCGGACCCGTGCCGGCTCTGGCCGCATCGGCGGGTATCTCGACCGGCGCGATAGTCCACGTCACGCTTGCGGGTCTCGGTCTGGGCGCGCTTGTCGCCGCACACCCGGCGGCGTTCGACGCCATAAGATACGCGGGTGTCGCCTATCTTCTGTGGCTCGTGTGGAGGACGCTGCGGTCGCCTCTCGGCGCGGGAGGCGGGCCAGCGGTCCGGCCGTCGCGGGCGTTCCGAGACGGGCTGGTCGTCAACCTGACGAACCCCAAGGTCATCCTCTTCATCCTCGCCTTCGTGCCACAGTTCGTCGACCCCGCGCGGCCTGTCCTTGCGCAGTTTCTTGTCCTCGGCACGGTCATTGCCGCGGGCGGGTTCGTCGTGAACGGTCTCGTCGGCGTCTTTGCGGGCGGCATCGGACGGCATATGGCGCGCGATGCGCGGATCGAACGCATTCTTCGCATCGTGACCGCGACGGTCTTCGGCGGGCTTGCCGTCAGGCTGGCGCTGGAAGGGCGGCGGGCATGAGTCGCATCGACGAGACGAGAGAGTTCATCCGGGTCCGGATCGCGATCCTGACCGTTTCGGACACGCGCGGCCTTTCGGACGACCGGTCGGGCGACACGCTGGTCCAGCGGCTGACCGAGGCGGGACATGTTCTGGCCGCGCGCGACATCGTCACGGACGATCGGGACCTAATTTCGGCGAAGCTGCGCGACTGGTGCGCGAACGATGGCATCGACGTCATCCTCTCGACGGGCGGGACCGGGCTGACGGGACGCGACGTGACGGTCGAGGCGCATCGCGACGTCTACGAGAAGGAGATCGAAGCCTTCGGCACGGTCTTCACCCACGTCTCCATGGCCAAGATAGGCACCAGCGCTGTCCAGAGCCGTGCCTGTGGCGGCGTTTCGCAGGGTACGTACCTTTTTGCGCTGCCCGGAAGTCCGGGCGCTTGCAGGGACGCCTGGGATGAAATCCTGGGCTTCCAGCTGGATTTCAGGCACCGGCCCTGCAATTTCGTCGAGATCATGCCGCGTTTGGACGAACACCTGCGACGGAAGTGACGCTCGCGCACGTTTTACCTGTGTCCTTTTGCGAAACCGCTGAAAGGACTGCATGATGCGGCGTTCCTGTCATCCGGGGTAACGGACGTGAAATTCCTGAGACGCTCTCTTGTCGGTCTGTTCCTCCTCGCGGCGACGCTGGGTCTTCTGACCTATTCGGGGTCCATGGTCTGGTCGGCCCTCGTGGCGAGCTGGTCGGACGAACCCGAAGCGCGGCCGGCTCGCGAGAGGATTTTTGCGGCGAACGTCGTGACCGTCTCGCCCGAGACGATCAATCCGGTCCTGTCGACCTTCGGCGAAGTGCGGTCGCGCCGGACGCTCGAGTTGCGGGCGAGCGCGTCCGGACCTGTGATCTGGTTGTCGGACAAGTTCGAGGAGGGCGGCGAGGTCGAGGCGGGGGAGGTGCTCGTTCGCATCGACCCGTCGGACGCGCAATCGGCGCTCGACACCGCCCGGGCCGATCTTTCCGAGGCCGAGGCCGATCTGAGGGACGCGGAGCGTGCGCTTGGGCTTGCAGCCGACGAGATTGCGTCGGCCGAGGACCAGGTGCGGCTGCGTGCAAGCGCCCTGTCGCGCCAGCAGGACCTGCTGGATCGCGGCGTGGGATCCACCGCAGCGGTCGAGACGGCCGAACTGGCGCTTTCCTCGGCCCAGCAGTCGGTTCTGTCGCGCCGTCAGGCGCAGGCGACGGCTGAAGCGCGGATTGATGCGGCGCGCATCGCTCGTGAGCGGCGGCAGATCGCCGTGGCCGAAGCAGGGCGGCGCCTGGCGGATACCGAGATCGAGGCCGAGTTCTCGGGCGTCCTGTCGGAAGTCGATGTCGCTGAAGGGCGCCTGGTCTCGTCTGGAGAGAGCCTGGCGCAGCTTATCGATCCCGACGCGCTCGAAGTCGCCTTCCGCATCTCGACATCGCAATACACCCGCTTTGTGGCGAACGGTGGCGGGGTGATCGGCGCCGAGGTGACGGCCTCGGTCGACATCTTTGGTGTGGATCTGACCGCCAGCGGCATCATCAGCCGCGAAAGCGCGGCAGTGGGCGAAGGACAGACCGGACGTCTGCTTTTCGCGCGTCTCGACAGCGCGCCCGGAATGCGGCCCGGCGATTTTGTCGCGGTGACCATCGTCGAACCCCCTCTGGACGGCGTGGCGCGCCTTCCCGCGACGGCGGTGGACGCAGGGGGCACCGTGCTTGCCATCAGCGAAGAAGATCGTCTGCAAAGCGCTTCGGTCGAGGTCCTTCGGCGCGAGGGAGACGACGTGATCGTGCGCGCCCCAGACCTGGATGGCCGCGAGATCGTGGCCGAACGGACCCCGCTTTTGGGTGCGGGCATCAAGGTGCGCCCGGTCCGTCCGGGGGCCGAGGTCGCCTCCGAGGAGGTGCCCGAGCTTCTGTCCCTCGACCCCGAACGGCGCGCCCGCCTCGTCGCCTTCGTCGAGGCCAACACCGGGATGCCTGACGACGCCAAGCAGCGGGTTCTCGCCCAGCTTCGCGAGGAAATGGTGCCCGTCCGTGTCGTCGAGCGCATCGAGAGCCGGATGGGTGGCTAGGCATGGCGCGTGATCTCGGCAAGACAGCGGGGGGCATCCTGTCCTACTTCACCCGTCACCGCACGGCGGCGAACCTTCTCCTGCTGCTCCTCATCTGCGCGGGCCTTTACGCCGTGCCCAAGATGCGGGCGCAGTTCTTTCCGGACATCGTCATCGACGACATCGACATCAGCGTATCGTGGGACGGCGCCGGGGCCGAGGACGTCGACACGGCGATCATCGAGGTGCTGGCGCCGACGCTTCAGGCGATAGAGGGCGTGACGTCCACCTCTTCGCGGGCGCGAGAAGGCAGCGCGTCCATCGGCCTCGAGTTCGAGCCGGGCTGGGACATGAACCAGGCGCAAGAGGATGTCACCACCGCGCTCGATGCCGTGACGAACCTGCCGGAGGACGCGGACGAGCCCGAGCTTCGGCGCGGCGGATGGACCGACCGTGTGACCGACGTCATCATCAAGGGTCCCGTGGGCGTCGACCAGCTTGCCAACTTCGCCGACGAATTCGTCACGCGCCTGTTCGCCGAGGGAGTGACACGCACGTCCATCCAGGGTCTTGCGGCTCCCGAGACCATCGTAGAAGTGACCACGCTGGATCTGATCCGCCACGACGTGTCGATGCGGCAGATCTCGGACGCCATTGAGTCGGAAGTCGCAGCCGACCCCGCCGGCGACGTCAGCGGCGCGGCCCGCGTGCGGACCGGCGTCGCCAAGCGAAGCGCGGACCAGATCGAGGCCATCGTCCTGCGGTCCGAAAGCGACGGGACGCAGCTGACCATCGGCGACGTCGCGCGTGTCCGGGTCGAGGGCATCGACCGCGACAGGGCCTACTTCGTAGGCGATGACCCTGCGATCTCGATCCGTGTCGACCGCTCGGCTTCGGGCGACGCGATCCGGATGCAGCGCATCGTCGAGACGGTCGCGGACGAGATGGAACTGACCCTTCCGACGGGGGTAGAGATCGACCTGATCCGCACCCTGGCGGAATCCATCACAGCGCGGCTGAACATCCTTCTGGAAAACGGCGCGGTGGGACTGGTCCTTGTCGTCGCCCTGCTGTTCCTGTTCCTGAACGCGCGCACGGCTCTCTGGGTGGCGGCCGGCATTCCGGTCTCGATGACCGCCGCCATCGCAATCATGTACGCCGCCGGCATGACGCTGAACATGATCTCGCTCTTCGCGCTGATCATCACGCTTGGCATCGTGGTCGATGACGCCATCGTCGTGGGCGAACATGCCGATTTCCGTGCGCGGCGACTGGGCGAAGGACCGACCGAGGCGGCAGAAAATGCGGCGCGGCGGATGTTCATGCCGGTCTTTTCTGCCACGCTGACCACCGTCATCGCCTTCTTCGGGCTCGTGATTATCGGCGGACGCTTCGGCGACTTGATCGACGACATTCCCTTTACCGTCATCATCGTTCTCACCGCGTCGCTGGTCGAGTGCTTCCTGATCCTGCCGCACCACATGCGCCACGCGCTTCACCACACCGCGCAGGCGCACTGGTACGACTGGCCGTCCCGACAGGTGAACCGGGGGTTCAGGTGGGTCCGGGAGCGCCTGTTCCGTCCCTTCATGCGATTTGTCCTGTGGGCGCGTTACCCGGTGCTGGCCGCGTCGTTCCTCGTCCTCGCCAGCCAGATGACGCTGTTCATCCGCGGGGACGTGCAGTGGCGCTTCTTCAACGCGCCCGAGCAGGGGTCGGTGACTGGCAACTTCGCGATGGTACCCAGCGCGACCCGGGCCGACACCATCGAGGTCATGCGGACATTGCAGGCGACGGTCGAAGAGGTGGGTGCCGCGTACGAGGCCGAGCACGGCCAGAACCCGATCCGCTATTCCCTTGCCGAGATCGGAGGGTCCGCGGGTCGGGGGCTGTCGGGTCAGGAAACGAAGGAGAGCTATCAGCTCGGTTCGATCTCGATCGAACTGGTCGACGCGGATTTGCGGCCCTATTCCAGCTTCGCTTTCGTCGAGGCCTTGCAGGAGGCCATGCCGCAGCATCCGCTTCTCGAGACCATCAGCTTCCGGGGCGGGCGATCGGGGCCAGGCGGAGACGCCATCGACATCGAGCTGTCGGGCGCCTCTTCGGCGACGCTCAAGGAGGCGGCCGAGGCTCTAAAGACGCGGCTGTCGAGGTTCGGCGAGGTCTCGGCACTGGAGGATTCGCTCGCCTACGACAAGGAGGAGCTGGTTCTTCAGCTAACGCCGCAGGGGCAGGCGCTTGGCCTGACCATCGACGACCTGGGGACCTTGCTGCGCGCGCGCCTGAACGGCATCGAGGCGGCGACCTATCCGGTGGGCCCGCGATCCGCGTCGATCCGCGTGGAGCTGCCCGAGGGCGAGCTGACATCGGATTTTCTTGACCGCATGCTGATCCGCACGGGCAGTGCTGCGGCGGGAGAAGGCGTCTATGTCCCTCTCGCCGACATTGTCACCGTCGACCGGCAGACCGGCTTTTCGACCGTCCGGCGCGAGAACGGAATTCGCGTCGTCAGCGTCAACGGCGACCTGTCCGAGGACGACCCGGAGCGGGCGCAGGAAATCCAGACGATCATCAACGACGAGATTCTGCCGACGCTCGAAGAGGACTTCGGCATCTCGACCTATACGGCGGGCCTTGCCGAGGACGAGCGTGACTTCCTGTCCGATGCGCTGACCGGCCTCGTGCTGTGCCTTGCAGGCATCTACCTGACGCTGGCCTGGGTTTTCGCGTCCTGGACACGGCCTCTCGTGGTCATGGCGATCATTCCCTTCGGCCTCGTCGGTGCGGTCTGGGGGCATTACATCTGGGAGACGCCGCTTTCCATGTTCTCGGTCGTCGGGCTGATCGGGATGGTGGGGATCATCATCAACGACTCCATCGTCCTGGTGACGACGATCGACGAGTACGCCGAGGAGCGTGGCCTGTTCCCCGCCATCGTCGACGGGGCGGCAGACCGTCTAAGGCCAGTGTTCCTGACGACTGCGACGACGGTCCTTGGCCTTGCGCCGCTTCTCTACGAGACGTCGAAGGACGCGCTGTTCCTGAAGCCGACGGTCATCACGCTGACCTACGGACTCGGCTTCGGCTTCGTCCTTGTGCTTCTGGTGGTGCCGTCGCTCATCGCCATCGGTCACGACCTTGGCCGCAACGTGCGGGCGTTGCGCCGCGCGGCGCGGAGCGGCCACAGGGCGTCCGGTCTGAGGACTGCCGTGGGTGTCGCGGGCCTTGCGATCCTGGCCTGGTTCGCCGTGACGATGCTGCCTGTCCTGGCAGAGGGCGCGTTGCCCGCAGCACTTGGAGACATGTCTCTCGGGCAGGCGCTTGGCCTCTTCGTGGCGGGAAGCGGGGCAATCTGTCTGGTCGTCTGGGCCGTGGCCGCGCTGCGCTTCGGACGGCGCTTGCGCGTCTAGTCGCAGCCGAGGGCTTCGACCGCGCGACCGCCGCCGAGGATGGTCAGCCGGACGTCGGACCGCGCAAGGGCGAAAGGTTTCGCCTGGAGCGGGACCATGTCGACCACGGCCCGCAGCCGGCCGCCTGAGCGGCTGACCTCGGGTGTGGAGACCCAGATCGTCGGATCGCTGGTCTCGACCACCGCCACGTCCTCGGTTCCGAGGCGGGGCGAGTCGAGTTCGACCGAAAGCTGCAGGCCGTCCTCGATGGGGAGAATGTCGCAGCGCAGGCCGTGCGCACGCTCGGGCCGATCCTGGATCGCGGCGGAGAGGTCGGGACCGCGTTGGCCGCCGGGCGGCAGGGCGCCGCCGATCCGCAGGGTCACGGGAACGCAGACATCGTCGCAGACGCCAAGCTCCATCTCGCCCTTCAACGTAACGGGCCTAGAGGGGTCCTGCGGCTCGATCCAGAGAGGAAAGGTCACCTCGTCGTGGTAGCCGAAGCTGCGCATCCCGTCGGTGTAAAACACCTCGGGGACGGGGTACTGCACCCTTACCGCCTTGAGATTATCGGACCCCGACCAGTTGAAGGTGGGCGGTATGCCGGAGTCGCCCGGCGCGCGCCAGTAGGTCTTCCACCCCGGCAGCATCCGGATGCGAAGGCCAGCGACATGGACGCCATCCTCGCGCCAGCCGAGGTTGAGGTCGGCACGGGCCAGCTCGGACGGGATTTGAGCGGCCGCTGCGGCAGGCAGGCAGAGGGCTATGAGAAGCGCGCGGATCATGGCCGACAGTTAGGCGCAGGGTTGCGCTCAAGGAAATCACATTCCGGTAATGGCCCGTGACTGTTGCGGGGCGGCACTTGATGGTCTCGGCCCATTGCCCCATGTTTCCCGCCATGATCGCGGCCCCGACCGATATGCTCGACGGCAAGCTTCTGATCGCGATGCCCGGAATGGGCGACCCGCGTTTCGAGAAGAGCGTCGTCTTCGTGTGCGCCCATTCGGATGACGGGGCGCTTGGGCTGATCGTCAACAAGCCTACGCCGGACCTGCGGTTTGCGGACCTTCTCCAGCAGCTCGACATCGACACAGGGCCGCCGGAACGGGACATCCGGGTGCATTTCGGGGGGCCTGTCGAGAATGGCAGGGGGTTCGTGCTGCATTCGGGCGATTACGTCTCTAACACGTCGACTTTGCGGGTCGGCGGCACCTTCGGGATGACCGCGACGCTGGACGTGCTGGAGGAGATCGCGCGGGGTGCGGGACCCGAGAGGGCGCTTCTGGCGCTTGGCTATGCCGGGTGGGGGCCGGGGCAACTGGAGGCCGAGATCCTCCAGAACGGATGGCTGACCTGCGACGCGACGCCCGACATCGTGTTCGGGCGCGACGATCCGGGCAAGTGGACGGCGGCGCTCAAGACGCTGGGCGTCGATCCCCTGTCGCTGTCGAGCGCAGCGGGGCGCGCCTGAGAGCGTAACCTTTCGGACATTCAGGTTAACGGCCTTGTTTTGCCGGGAAACGGGCTTCGGTATTGCGTCTGTATCACGTCGGTATCGCGTCGGTGCGGGTATCGGTACCGGGAGGGTGGTTACCGGAGGGTGCGGTGAGTTCAGGGGGCGGGAACGGGCCTTCGCCCTTTGGCGCGGTTGGGGTGGGGTTTCGGTGGGCTCAGGGTCTGCTTTGCGGGACGAAGGGGACTCCTCAGTCCATTTCGAGTAAGGTCGGCTTCAGCATTTGGGGAGGGAAAAATGGGTCATCAGCGGCAACTGATCTCCAATGGCAACCCAATGGAGGAGATTGTGGGCTTCAGTCGTGCGGTCCGAGTTGGACCCTACATCTCGGTCGGCGGCACAGCGCCCGTCGATACCAACGGCAAGACTGTCGGAGTTGGCGACGTGTACGCACAGACCAAGCAGTGCTTTGAGATCATCAAGGCAGCGCTCGAACAAGCGGGATCGGGACTTCACGATGTCGTTCGAACGCGAGTCATCTTGACAGACATTGATAACTGGAAGGACGCCGTCGAGGCGCGCAAGGAGTATTGTCGAGACTCTCGGCCAGTCGACACGATCATGGCTATCAATCGGTTCGTGAATCCGGAATGGCTTGTCGAGATCGAGGTTGATGCAGTCATCGCCGATTGAATTCTTTCCAAGCCTGCTCCGTGCTCAAAGCTGCCTTTCGCCGTAGCGCAGCATTGCGGGGGCCCAACTCCTCAAGCAAAGGGCCGCTGCGCTGGCAGCGGCCCCCGTTGTTCTCTTGCGCGAAGGATCACTCCTTCACGGTGATGCGCCCGTCCGTGTAGGGCGTGAAGTCGCCCTGCGCCGCGATGTATTCGGCGGTGACGTCGGCCAGGTCGGGGCCGAAGTCGTAGGCGTTCTCGGCCTGGACGAACATCTTGTAGCCGTCGCCGCCGTTGCGGACGTAGTTGTTCGACACGACGCCGTAGACCTTTTCCGGTTCGATCGGCGCGCCGTCCACCATGACCTCGGAGACGCGGCTGCCGGGTTCCGCCGACGGGTCGACGGTGAAGGTGATGCCGGCGACCTGCGGGAAGCGGCCCGCGCCCTCCTCGATCTGGCTGACGCCGTTCTCGAGCGCCTCGACGACCGTGGCTCCGGTGACCTGGAAGGTCGAGAGGGTGTTCTGGAACGGCAGGACCGTCAGAACTTCGCCCATCGTGACCTCGCCCGCGTCGATGGAGGCGCGGATGCCCCCGCCGTTCGCGATCGCGATCTGAACTCCCTGGTCCTTGACGCGATCGAGCATGGCGTCGGCGATGAGCGAGCCCATCTGGCATTCCTTCGCGCGGCAGACGTCGCGCTCGCCGCCGATGGCCTCGGTGGTGGTGGCCACGACCTTGTTCCGGATCTCGTCGAGGGGTCCCGCTGCCTCGGCGATGCGCGCCACGGTCGTCTCGTCCTCGCCCACGCTCGCGTCCATGACGACGAGGTCGCCGGTCGCCTCGGTCACGTTGCCGTCGTCGTCGAAGGTGACGTTCAGCTCGCCCAGGTACTTGCCGTAGGCATAGGCCTGCACGATCTGCACTCCGTTGGTGACGGTCGGATAGGGCCCGACCGCGCCTTCGACGGTGTTAGACAGGAGCGTGTTCGAGTGGCCGCCGACGATGACGTCGACGCCCGTGGTGCCCTCGGCGACGCGCTGGTCGACGCCATAGCCCGAGTGGCTGAGGACGACGATCTTGTTGACGCCCTCGGCGGTCAGCTTGTCGACCTCCTGCTGCACGGCGCCGACGGGATCGGTGAAGATCACGTTGGGACCGGGCGAGGCGAGTTCGTCGGTGTCCTGCGGCGTCAGGCCGATGAGGCCGATCTTCTCGCCGCCCTTCTCGATCACGGTGGATTTCTGGATGGCGTCCGCGAGGAGCGGTTCGCCCGACACGTCGGCGTTCGACATCAGGATCGGGAACTCGATGGCGCCGATGAAGTCCTTCAGGACCTCGGGGCCGTCGTCGAACTCGTGGTTGCCGACGGTCATCGCGTCGTACCCCATCTTGTTCATCATCTCGGCCGAGAGGGCGCCCTTGTAGTACGTGTAGAAGAGCGTGCCCTGGAACTGGTCGCCGCCATCCACGAGAAGGACGGGCGTGTTGCCCGCGCGCTCGCGCGCAGCCTCGATGCCGGTGACGAGGCGGGCCGAGCCGCCGAAGCACTTGCCCTCGGCCGCATCTTCCGCGCCGCAGCCGGAGTCGAAGGCGTTGATCGGCTCGAACCGGGCGTGGAAGTCGTTGGTATGCAGGATAGTCAGGCTGAAGTCGGCCATGGCCGCCCCGGCGCTGACGGCGAGCGCCGCGCTGCCGAGAAGCAGTTTGCTGATCATTTCGGGAATCCCCCTGTGAGGTGTTTTATATCGGTCGAGATTGCCGGTATCCGTCCTAGGTGTCAAAAGGGAGACAGGCGGACGCCGCGTCACTCGTCGGACGGACGAAGTCGGTGCCGCGCAAGTGGGCAGGCATGGCAATCATCTACAAGATATTCCGCGCGGAGGAATACGCGGCCTTCGTCCGCGACGGTCAGACCGACGGCGCGCCGATCGACGTGGCGGACGGCTATGTCCACATGTCGACGGCGGAGCAGGTCGAGGAGACGGCGGCGAAGCATTTCGCGGGCGAAACCGGGCTGAAGCTGCTGGGGATCGAGTCCGAGACGCTGGGGGCGGAGTTGAGATGGGAGCCGTCGCGGGGCGGCGCGCTATTTCCGCATCTGTACCGCGCGCTGACGATGGACGACGTGCTGTTCGTTCACGACCTTCCGCTTCGGGAGGGGCGGCATCGGTTCGACGGTCTGGTCGGATGATCGAGCGGCTGGCCGTCGGCGTCCTGAACCGGCTCGACGCCGAGCGGGCGCATGGCTTGGCGCTTGCGGCGCTGCGGACGCCGTTCGCGCCGTTGCCGGGGCCGGTGGAGTCGCCGCGTCTGGCGACCACGCTGGCGGGGCTGGCGCTGCCGAACCCGGTAGGTCTGGCCGCAGGCTTCGACAAGAACGCGACGGCGGTGGGGCCTTTGATGCGGGCGGGGTTCGGGTTCGTCGAGGTCGGGGCCGCGACGCCCCGGCCGCAGCCGGGCAATCCGCGGCCGAGGCTGTTCCGGCTGCGGCGGGATCGGGCGGCGATCAACCGCTTCGGGTTCAACAACGACGGGATCGAGGTCATCGCCGAACGTCTGGCGGACCGGCCCGAGGGCGTGCCCGTTGGGCTGAACATCGGGGCGAACAAGGACAGCGCGGACCGCGCGCGGGATTTCGCGGCGGTGATGCGGGTCGCGCGGACGGTGGTGGATTTCGCGACGGTCAACGTGTCCTCGCCCAACACCGAGAAACTGCGCGATCTTCAGGGGCCGGAGGCGCTGAGGGCGCTTCTGGCCGGTGTGCTGGCAGAGACGGGGCAGGTGCCGGTGTTCCTGAAGATCGCGCCGGACCTTTCGGACGCCGAGATCGCGGCCATCGCGGGGGTCGCCCTGGAGAGCGGCGTCGCGGGGGTGATCGCGACCAACACGACGCTGTCGCGCGAGGGGCTGGTGGGGCGCCGCCGGAACGAGGCGGGCGGGTTGTCGGGGCGACCGCTGTTCCGGCCTTCGACGCGCGTGCTGGCGAGGCTCTATCACGAGACGGGGGGCGTCTTACCGCTGATCGGGGTCGGCGGCGTGTCGAGTGCGGCGGACGCCTATTCCAAGATCCGGGCCGGGGCGAGTGCGGTGCAGCTTTACACCGCGATGGTCTATGGCGGGCTGTCGCTGGCGCGGCGCATCGCGCGCGGTCTGGACGAGATGCTGGCGCACGACGGGTTCGCCAACGTGTCGGACGCTGTCGGCACGCGGGTCGACGACTGGCTGTGAGGCTCAGGTCTCGGCTGCGCGTTCCAGCGCCGGATAGGCCCGCCACAGGGTCAGGCCGCGCGCGGTGTTCAGGACCATGAGCGCGGCCCAGAGGCCGTGGTTGCCAAAGGCGGCGATCAGAGGAACGAGCACGACGAGGTAGATCAGGCCGGACAGGAGCATGGCGTTGCGCATGTCGCGGGTGCGGGTCGCGCCGATGAAGATGCCGTCGAACATCCAGCTTGCGATCCCGATGACAGGGGCGATGGCGGCCCAGGGCAGGAAGTCTCGCGCCTCGATCCGCACTTCGGGGGCCTTGGCCATGAGGTCGATCAGAGCGGGTCCGGCGAACCAGAAGAGGAGGCCGAGCGCCACCGCGCCGCCGACGCCCCACTGGCTGGTCAGGATCGAGGCGTCGCGCACCCGGCGGCGCGAGCGCGCACCATAGGCCTGGCCGACGAGCGACTCGGCGGCGAAGGCGAAGCCGTCCATCGCGAAGGCGGTGATCTCGAGGAACTGGAGGAGCACCTGGTTCGCGGCGAGGGTCGCGTCGCCGTGGCGCGCGCCGAGGAACAGAAAGCTGGTGAAAGCCGCCTGCAGGACCACCGAGCGCACCATGATGTCGCCGTTCACGCCGACCATGCGGCGGATGCGGGCCCGGTCGAAGACGCGCGGCCAGTCCTTCCACTGGTCGCCCGAGAAGGCCGCCCGGCAGAGCCAGAGGCCGAGGGCGAGGCCGGTCCATTCGGCGATAAGCGTGGCGACCGCGACGCCCTCGACGCCCCAGCCGAGGCCGAGGACGAACCACAGGTCGAGCACGATGTTGAGGCCGTTCATCCAGAGTTGCAGGACGAGGACGCCGCGCGTGCGTTCGAGCGCGATCAGCCATCCGGTGACGGCATAAAGGGCAATCGTCGCGGGCGCGCCCCAGATGCGGATGGCGAGATAGGCGCTGGCGAGGGTTTCCACCTCGTCCGAGGCCGGCGCGAGGAAGAAGGCGAGGGCGAAGATGGGGACTTGCAGGATGATGAGCGTGACGCCCGCCCCGACGGCGAAGAGGAGCGAGCGCGTCAGGAGCGCGCCTGTCTCGGCGGTGTCTCCGGCGCCGTGGGCCTGGGCGACCATGCCCGAGGTGCCCATGCGCAGGAAGCCGAAGAGCCAGTAGAACATCGACAGCACGACCGCGCCGATGCCGACCGCACCGATGGGCGCGGCCTCGCCCAGCTGTCCCACGACGCCGGTGTCGACCGCGCCCAGGATCGGGACGGTGGCGTTCGAGAGCACGATGGGAAGGGCGATGGCCAGCACCCGGCGGTGCGTCAGCCGCGTCTCGGCCATGTCGCGTCAGCCCGGTGAGGGCATGGGCATCAGGAAGTGACCGGTCGCCTGCGCGAAGGGACGGGTCACGTCGTCCTGCCAGGCCTCGACGTGGACGCTGGCATAGCGGCGGCCCGAGCGGTTGACGCGGGCGCGGGCATAGGCATCGCGCGGCAGGCCCGTGCGCAGGTAGTCGACGGTGAAGTCGATGGTCTTGGGCATCCGGGGCAAGGTCTCGGCCGACAGCGCCTCGGCGTCGATGGCGCCGGTTTCGATCTTCTCCCACAGGTTCTGCCAGGCAAGGCCGATCAGCGCCGAGGTTTCGAGGAAGGCCGCCGTCACGCCGCCGTGGATGGCGGGCAGGGCGGGATTGCCGATCAGCTCGTCGTGGAAGTTGAGGACGGCGGTCAGTTCGTTGCCGTGGCGTTCGAAGTGGATGTTCAGGAAACGGACGTAAGGGATGTTCTCGACCAGCGCCTTGAGCGCGCGGTCGCGGCGCTGCTTGACGACCTGGACGGGTTCGGGACGGGGCCGCATCGCTCAGGCCCCCGCGCCGGTGACCGTGAAGGCGCCGGATGCGGTGGCGACGGGACGCTCGGTGTCGTCGTCGGTGGCGACGGCGCGCACGAAAGCCACGGTGCGGGTGATGTGATAGCAGGTCGCGCGCGCCGTGATCGTCTGACCGGGCGTCGCGGGCCGCATATAGTCGATCCGCAGATCGAGGGTCGCCGTGCCGCCGGGCCCGTCGGGATGCACCATAACGGCCGTGCCGCCGCAGGAATCCATCAGCGAGGACACTGCGCCGCCGTGGATGACGCCGGTCGCGGGGTCGCCGACCAGCTTTTCGTCCCAAGGCATCGACATCACCGCTTCTCCGGGGCCGATGTCGACCAGGGTCATGTTCAGGGCGCGGCAATGGGGCAGCGCCTGCATGAAGCGGGCCACGCGGTCCTTCCGGGTTTCGTAGTCGTCCGTCACGGGCGGTCTCCTTGGTCCCCGCATAACGGACCATCGCCGATGCGAGAGCAAGCCGATTGATCCGGATAGGTGCAGGCACTAGGTTGCACCGCCAGGAGGATCCGGGTGCCGTCTGAACGTCTTACCTTCAAGGACATGTGCTCGCGCTTCGACGTGACGCCGCGGACGCTTCGGTATTACGAATACATCGAGCTGATCGCGCCGGAGAAAGAAGGCCGCTCGCGGTTCTATTCGCCGCGCGAGGTGGCGCGGATGACGCTGATCCTGCGCGGGCGGAAGTGGGGCTTCTCGCTGGAGGAGATCCGGCAGTGGCTGGAGATCTATGGCAAGGCCGGCACCAGCGAGCAGTACCGCACCTTCGTCGAGGCCGCAGACCGCCAGCTTGCGACGCTGGAGGGCGAGCGCGAGTCCCTGGAGCGTGTCATCGAGGACCTGCGGCGGGCCCGCGACGACGTCGAGAAATCCATCTCGTGACGTGAGCCGGTGTTTTTACCGTTTGGTAAAATTGCCGTGACGCCGCGTCCCTGTTTCCAATAATTTCTCTGCCTTTACAGTAACGCTACGTTACCTCGCGTTAGCCTAAGTCATTCATTGAACGAACGGGTCTCGGACAGCATGTCAGCGCCGCCAGCAATCTGGAGCAGATTCATGACCGAGACCCATATGACCATTCGCGAGATGTGCGAGGCGTTCGACGTGACGCCCCGGACGCTGCGGTTCTACGAGGCGAAAGAGCTTCTTTCGCCGCTTCGGCAAGGCACGCGCCGCCTTTTCACCCGCAGCGACCGCGCCCGTCTCAAGCTGATCCTGCGCGGCAAGCGCTACAATTTCAGCCTCGAGGAAATTCGCCAGCTTCTCGACCTCTACGACCCCGAGAGACAGAGCTGCGACCAGCAGTCCCGCGCCCGCGAGGTGGCCCGCCTGAAGCTGGACGAGCTGACCGCGCGGCGCGACGAGCTGAATGCCGTCATCGGCGAGTTGAGCGCCGAGATCGAGACCTGCGGCCGCATGGACGAGGCCGCACAGGCGACGCGAGCCGCCTGACCATCCAAGGGAGACGACCTGAATGCCGACCTTTACCCCGCCCATCAAGGATCAGCAGTTCATCCTGCATGACGTGCTGAAGATCGCGGACAGCGACATCCCGGGTTACGATGAGCTGGATCGCGACTTCACGTCAGCGGTGCTGGAAGAGGCGGGCAAGATCGCGGCGAACGTGCTGCAACCGCTGAACGCCGTCGGCGACCGGCAGGGGTGCAGGCTGGAGAACGGCGTGGTCCGCACGCCCGAGGGGTTCAAGGACGCCTGGACGCAGATGGCGGACGGCGGCTGGATGGGGCTCGACGCCGACACCCGGTACGGCGGGCAGGGGATGCCGCACCTTCTGAACACGGCGACGGGCGAGTTGTTCTCGGCCGCGAACATGGCGTTCCAGATGTATGTGGGCCTGTCGCACGGAGCGGCGTCCGCCCTGTACGCGCACGGGTCGGACCAGCAGAAAGAGACATACCTTCCGCCAATCTACGAAGGCCGGTGGACGGGCACCATGAACCTGACCGAGCCGCAGTGCGGGACGGATCTTGGCCTGATCCGCACCAAGGCCGAGCCGCAGGAGGACGGGTCGTACCGGATCACCGGGCAGAAGATCTGGATCTCGGCCGGCGAGCACGACATGGCGGACAACATCGTCCACCTGGTGCTGGCGAAGATCCCGGGGGGACCGGACGGCATCAAGGGCATCAGCCTCTTTGTGGTGCCGAAGTTCCTCGTCAACGAGGACGGCAGCCTGGGCGACCGGAACGGCGTGAGCTGCGGCGGGCTGGAAGAGAAGATGGGCATCCACGGCAACGCCACCTGCGTGATGAACTATGACGGGGCGACTGGCTGGCTTGTGGGCGAGGCGCACAAGGGGATGCGCGCCATGTTCACCATGATGAACGAGGCGCGGCTGTCGGTGGCCCTGCAGGGCTACACTCAGGGCGAGGTCGCTTACCAGAATGCGCTCGGCTTCGCGCGCGACAGGCTTCAGGGGCGTGACGTGACGGGAGCGCAGGCGCCCGAGAAGGCCGCCGATCCGATCATCGTCCATCCCGACGTGCGGCGGAACCTGATGGACCAGAAGTCGATCGTCGAGGGCGGGCGCGCGCTGGTCTACTGGGGCGCCGAGATGATCGACCGCTCGCAGCGCATGGGCGACGCCGAGGCCGAGGCGATGATCTCGCTTCTGATCCCGGTGATGAAGGGCTTCCTGACCGACAAGGGTTTCGAGACGACGGTGCTGGCGCAGCAGACGCTGGGCGGGTCGGGCTTCACCCGGGAGTGGGGGCTGGAGCAGTTCGTGCGCGATGCCCGGATCGCGATGATCTACGAGGGCACCAACGGCATCCAGTCGCTGGACCTCGTGGGCCGCAAGCTGCCGTCGAACGGCGGCAAGACGATCATGGCGTTCTTCGAGATGGTGAAGGGCTTCGTCAAGGAAAACGAGGTCGACGCGGCGCTGAAGGAAGGGTTCCTCGATCCGCTGAAGGCGGCGTCGAAGGATCTTCAGTCGGCGGCGATGTACTTCATGCAGGAGGGGGTGAAGAACCCCTTGAACGCGCTGTCGGGATCCTACGACTTCATGCACCTTTTCGGACATGTCTGCCTGGGCCTCATGTGGGCGAAGATGGCGAAGGCGGCGCAGGAGTCGCTTGACGCGGGCGCGGGGGACGAGGAGTTTTACCGGACCAAGATCGCGACGGGCCGCTATTACATGGCGCGCCAGCTTCCGGCGACGGCGATGCACCTCGCACGGATCACGAGCGGGGCCGAGACTGTCATGGCGCTCGACGCGGCGAACTTCTGAGCGAGGCGGGGCAATCCCCGCCCTGGGGAGAGCCGATGCCGAAACGCCTGCGCCTGACCCGCCGTTTTCCGGTCGCGATGACCGAGGACGGCTATCGCCGGCTCAAGAAATTCGCGCAGGAGGCGGGGCTGGACGAAGGCGAGGCGCTGTCGTTCCTGTTCGAGAACTTCTCAAGCGTGATGAACCACGAGAACCTGACCGCGCGCCTGAGGCTCTTCAATTCCGAGCTGGAGGCGCGGAAGCGGTGAGTGTGGAGTTGCGTATTTAGGGCAAGTTGA
Organism: Silicimonas algicola; assembly: GCF_003970735.1. Taxonomy (GTDB): domain Bacteria; phylum Pseudomonadota; class Alphaproteobacteria; order Rhodobacterales; family Rhodobacteraceae; genus Silicimonas; species Silicimonas algicola. The sequence continues at coordinate 4,118,750 of NZ_CP034588.1, read as the reverse complement.
AGTCGCCTGCCGTCCCTGGGCTCAAACCTGGCCGGGACAGCAGGACTTCACCTTGCGCGGTCATCGGCTCGCCAGCCTGTACCGCATCTCCAGTGGTCGGCGATCAGGGTTAATGGGCAGTTAAGGCTGGCGGCTTCATCTTGCTCTAAATACGCATGGGCCGACGTCAAAAGAGACACAGCGCCGGGGAGGCCGCACGACATGACCATCCAACTTCATTGCTTCGGAGAGAGCGGGCACAGCTACAAGGTGGCCTTGGCGCTGGAGCTGTCGGGCCTGGACTGGGAGCCTGTGTTCGTCGATTTCTTCAACGGTGCCGCACGAAGCCCCGCGTACCGCGAGAGCGTCAACGCGATGGGCGAGGCGCCGGTGCTGGTCGACGGCGATCTGCGGCTGACCCAGTCCGGTGTGATCCAGGGATATCTGTCGGAGAAGACCGGCCGTTTCGGAGGCGAGAGCAAGGAGGAGGAGCGCGAGATCCTGCGGTGGATCCTCTGGGACAACCACAAGTTCTCGAGCCAGCTCGGCACGGCGCGGTTCCTGCTGAATTTCGTTCCCGAGGACAAGCGCCCGGCGGAAGTCATCCGTTTCCTGCAGGGCCGTGGCCTTGCGGGGCTGAAGGTTCTCGAGGAGCGGCTGACGCAGCGTGACTGGATCGCCGGACGCAGCGTCACCAATGCGGATCTCACCTGCTGTGGCTACCTTTTCTATCCGGAGCCCTTCGGGTTCACCCGCGCCGACTGGCCGGCGATCGACGCCTGGCTCGGACGGATCGAAGCGCTCGACGGGTGGAAACATCCCTATGACCTGATGCCGCGCGCCTGGCCGCCGGCGAAGAGCTGACCGAGGAGACAAGGCCGATGCGCGATGCCTATATCTACGACGCGATCCGTTCGCCACGCGGCAAGGGCCGTACCGACGGCAGCCTGAACGAGGTCACGCCGGTCAAGCTTTCCGCCGACATGCTCAACGCCCTGAAGGCGCGGAACGGGATCGAGGGCCACGCGGTCGAGGACGTGATCTGGGGCAACGCCACCCAGGTCAAGGAGCAGGGCGGCTGCCTTGCGCGGACCGCCGTTCTTGCGAGCGAGCTGGACGAGCGGATTCCGGGTCTGTCGATCAACCGCTTCTGCGCCAGCGGCATGGAGGCGGTGAACCTCGCTGCGAACCAGGTCAAGGGCGGCGCGGGAGAGGGCTATATCGCGGGCGGCGTCGAGTGCATGAGCCGCGTGCCCATGGGCTCGGACGGCGCGGCGATAGCGGTCGATCCCACGGTTGCGATGACGAGCTATTTCGTACCGCAGGGCATCTCGGCCGACATCATCGCGACGCAGTACGGTTTTTCGCGCGACGACGTCGATCTCTATGCGGTCGAAAGTCAGAAGCGGGCCGCCGCCGCTTGGGCCGACGAGCGCTTTGCCGGATCCGTCGTGCCGATCCGCGACCGGAACGGGCTGATGATCCTCGGGACGGACGAGTACATGCGCCCTGGCACGGACATGCAGGCGCTCGGCGCGCTGAAGCCCGCGTTCAAGGAGCAGGGCGAAGTCATGCCAGGCTTCGACGCGGTCGCGCTGATGAAGTACCCGCATCTCGAGGCGATCGACCACGTCCACCATGCCGGCAACTCGTCAGGCATCGTGGACGGTGCTGCGGCGTTGCTGATCGGGTCCAAGGAGTTCGGCGAGGTGCATGGGCTGAAGCCCCGCGCGCGGATCCGGGCCACGGCCAAGGTCGGCACCGATCCCACGATCATGCTGACGGGTCCGGTGCCCGCGACCGAGAGGATCCTGCGCAGCAGCAGAATGGAGATCGGCGACATCGACCTCTTCGAGGTAAATGAAGCGTTCTCGGCCGTGGTTCTGCGCTTCATGCAGGCCTTCGGCGTGTCGCACGACAAGGTCAACGTGAACGGAGGCGCCATCGCCATGGGGCATCCCCTCGGGGCGTCGGGCGCGATCATCCTCGGCATCCTTCTCGACGAGATGGAGCGCCGCGACCTGTCGACCGGGCTTGCCACGTTGTGCGTGGCCAGCGGGATGGGTGCGGCGACAATCGTTGAACGTGTGTAACAGCGCAATTGTATTGCCAATGCGTGCAACAGGGTTAGTCTGCATCCTGCCTGGAGAGCGGCAGGCTATCATCGGCGCGGTCAACGCGTCGGGCGGGGAAAATTGTGACGCAGGATCACACCGACGGGTTCCTGTCACGAGTGAATGCGGCTTTCATGGCGATGGATCTGGAGACCTTGAAGTCCTGCTTCGCGGTGCCGCTTGTCGTCTACACCAAGGCGGGTGTCGTGGTCGTCCGGGAGGAAGCAGAGCTGGAGCGGGTGGTCAGCCGCTACCGTCAGGCCCTGACCGAGAACCGCGTCGTGTCGGCCGGCATCCGCATCGAGTCGCGGGAAACGCCTTCGGACGGCCGCATGCGGGTCTTGTGCCGGACGTTCGGGTACGACGCCGAGGGCAAAGCCATTTCGACCAGCGTGGTGCGCTATTTCCTTCTCGAGCGGCCGGACCGGCTGGAGGTCGAGATGATCGAATACATTTCGTCTCCGCTGTCGCTGGAAGACGTCGAGAAGATCGTCCACTGAGCGTCCGGGACGACCGGACCCCCAAGCAATTCACTGTGTCAGGAGGCCGGACCCATGGCTGATTTCACCTATGACCTTCACGAAGACGGCGTTGCGGTCGTCACCTGGGACGTTCCCGGCAAGTCGATGAACGTGCTGACGCGCGAGGCCTTCGCGCTGGTCGAGTCGTTTCTGGACAAGGCGCTGGCAGACGAGACGGTGAAGGGCATCGTCATCACCAGCGGCAAGGACAGCTTTGCCGGCGGCATGGACCTGAAGGTGCTGGCGAACGTCAAGGCCGAGGGCGGGGACGACCCGGCGCAGTCGATCTTCGACTTCATCATGGACGGACACCGCATCCTTCGGAAGATCGAGCGCGCGGGGATGGACCCGAAGACCAACAAGGGCGGGAAGCCCATTGCCTGCGCGATATCCGGTCTTTGCGCCGGGATCGGGACCGAGATCGCCCTGGCGTGTCACCGCCGCTTCATGGCCGACACGCCGAAGGGTCGGATCGGCTTGCCCGAGATCCTCGTGGGCCTGTTCCCCGGCGCGGGCGGGACGACGCGTTATTCGCGCATGGTGGGCGCGATGGCGGCGGCTCCGGTGCTGCTGGAAGGCAAGATGCTGGACGCGAAGAAGGCGAAATCGGCTCAGTTGGTCGATGATGTCGTCGAACCGGGCGAGCTTCTTGAGAAGGCGAAAGCTTGGGTTCTGGGCGCGTCGGACGCGGACATCGTGAAGCCGTGGGACCAGAAGGGCTTCAAGATGCCCGGCGGAGAGCCGTATCACCCGCAGGGGTTCATGACCTTCGTCGGTGCGAACGCGATGATCAACGGCAAGACCAAAGGTGTTTATCCGGCGGCCAAGGCACTTCTCTCGGCGATCTACGAGGGCGCGATGGTGCCCTTCGACACGGCGCTGAGGATCGAGGCGCGGTGGTTCACCAGCGTTCTTCTGGACCCGACGTCGAGCGCGATGATCCGGTCTCTCTTCATCAACAAGGAGGCGCTGGAGAAAGGCGCGAACCGCCCCGACGTGCCCGATCAGAAGGTGGCCAAGGTCGGCGTGCTGGGCGCGGGCATGATGGGGGCGGGGATCGCCTATGTCAGTGCGAATGCCGGGATCGAGGTCGTGCTGGTCGACCAGGCGCAGGATGCCGCGGACAAGGGCAAGGCCTACTCGGAAAGTATCCTCGACAAAGGCATTCAGCGTCGCCGCGTGACGGACGAGAAGAAAGCCGAGGTTCTGGGCCGAATTACAGCGACGACGGATCTTCAGGCTCTGAAGGGTTGCGACCTGATCGTCGAGGCGGTCTTCGAGGATCCGGGCGTGAAGGCCGAGATGACGAAGAAGGTCGAGGCACTCGTCGGTGACGACTGCATCTTCGCCACCAACACCTCGACCCTCCCGATCTCGGATCTGGCGAAGGCCAGCGTCAGGCCCGAGCAGTTCATCGGCATCCACTTCTTCTCGCCGGTCGACAGGATGATGCTGGTCGAGATCATCAAGGGCAAGGCGACGGGCGAGCGAGCCGTGGCGAAGGCGCTGGATTACGTCCGCCAGATCCGCAAGACGCCGATCGTGGTGAACGACGCGCGCTTCTTCTACGCCAACCGCTGCATCATTCCCTATATCAACGAGGGCATCCGCATGGTGGGCGAGGGCGTGGAGCCCGCGCTGGTCGACAACGCGGCGCGGCTTCTGGGCTTTCCTGTGGGGCCGTTGCAGCTTGTCGACGAGACCTCGATCGATCTTGGCGTGAAGATCGCCAAGGCGACGCGGGCAGGGATGGGCGAGGCCTATCCGGACGCGGCAGTGGACGAGGTGCTGTTCTGGATGGCCGACCAGGGCCGGCTGGGGCGAAAGTCGAAGGCCGGCTTCTATGCCTATGACGAGGCGGGCAAGCGGACGGGGCTGTGGCAGGGCCTCGGCGACCGGTATCCCGTCGCGGACGAGCAGCCGGAGCTGTCGACGGTCCAGCACCGCCTGATGATGGCGCAGGTGCTGGAGGCGGTGCGCGCCCTCGAAGAAGGTGTGCTCGAGGATATCCGCGAGGGCGACGTGGGCGCGATTCTTGGCTGGGGCTTCGCGCCCTGGTCGGGCGGGCCGTTCTCGTGGCTCGACATGATCGGCGCCGGGCGGGCGGTGGAGATCTGCGAGAGCCTGGCCGACCACGGTCCGCGCTTCGAGGCGCCGAAGCTTCTGCGCGACATGGCCAACTCCGGCCAGACCTTCTATGGCCGCTTCGGTCCGGCGGCCAAAGCCGCCTGAGGCATCGCTCGGGGCTCTGCGTCAAAGCGCGCCGAGCCTCGGGTGGTGACATCGCCCGCGTCCTGAGCTAGTCAGGCGCGGAATGGTTTTCGGGGAGCCCAAGATGGCTGAGCACAAGCACGGCGAGATGGACATCAGCACGCATGAGAAGACCTTCGAGGGCTTCGTGCGCTGGTCGAAGAACGTCGCCATCCTGTCGATCCTGATCCTTATTTTCCTCGCGATATTCAATTCCTGACGATGGTCGCGCCGAGGCTCGTCGCGATCCTGATGTGCCTCGCGGCGCTCGCGGGATGCGGCGGCCCCGCCGAACCGGTCTGGGCGCCCGATTCCGAAGTCCGGAAGTTCGCCTATGACTATCGGGGTCCGACCGAGCTGACGCTTTATACGGTCGTCGGCCTGCGCAATGGTTCGGGTGTTCACTCGGGTTTGCTGATCGCTTCGCCGGGCGAGCGGATCCTCTTCGACCCCGCCGGGAGCTTCAAGCTGCCCTTCGCACCCGAACGCAACGACGTGGTTTACGGCATGACCGACCGGGCGCTGGCGGTCTACATCGACTATCACGCGCGAGAGACGCACAAGGTGATCGAGCAGAAGCTGCCAGTCACCGCAGACGAGGCACGGCTGATCGCAGCCTTGGCTAAAGGCTATGGCGCCGTACCGAAGGCGCAATGCGCGCTTTCGATCTCGCGCATCCTGAACGAGGTGAAGGGCTTTGGGTCCGTTCGCGTCGGATATTATCCGAAGTCCCTGATGCAGAGTTTCGGCGCGCTGCCGGGTGCCACGACGCGCGAGATCACCGACGACGATGCCGACAAGAACCACAACGTGCTTCTCGTCGCCGGCTTCGGCTTCAACTGATCCAGAGCAGAAGCGCCAGCGTCGCGGCTCCCACGACCGCGCCCTGAAGCATCGACGAGCGCCACCAGGACACCGCGAGCGTTATGAGGGCCGCCGCCATGCGCGCCGGGTCCGGCGAGCCTCCGGTCGCGTCCGGCCAGACGACAAGCGGTGCCACGAGGCCGGGCAGGACGGCGACGGGGGTATAGCGAAGGTGGCGCAGCACCCATTCGGGCATCTGCCGGTTGCCGATCAGCCCGAGGAACGAGAAGCGGATCAGGTAGGTCCCGATCCCCATTATCGCGATGATGGTCCAGACGGTCGCGTCGGAATAGCTCACCGTTTCATCCTCCGTTCGATTTCGGCGCCCACGGCCATGGCGACGAGTCCGGCGAGGAGGATTCCGGTGCCCTGCGGCATGAATGACAGCAGCATCGCGGCCAACACGGATGTGACCGCAGCGCCCAGGTGCGCGAGCGTCCTCAGCATCGGGCCGACGAGCGCGAGGAACAGGATCGGCATGGCGAAGTCCATCGCTAGGCTCTCGGGCAGGGCCTGTCCCGCGACCGCGCCGACCCAGGATCCGGCAAACCACAAGGGCGTCATCAGGACCATTGTGCCGAAGAAGTAGCCCAGCTTTTCGCCCAGGGTCATCGCGGGCCGGGCCTCGTATTCCTGGATCGACAGGGCGTAACTTCCGTCGACGTTGAGATAGGAGACCAGCGCCCGCTGCCGGAACCGTGCCGCGCCGAGGTGGGGCTGAAGGCTGGCCGAATACATCGCCATCCTGAGGTTCACGGCGAGAGCGGCGGCCAGCACCGTCCACACGGGCGCGTTGTCCGACATGAGCTGCACGGCGGTGAACTGCGACGCGCCGGCGATCACCAGGATCGACATGCCGAGAACCTGCGCCACGTCGAGGCCAGCCTCGGTCGCGACGACGCCGAAGAGAACGGCAAAGGGGACGCCCACCACGAGGAAGGGCACGCTGTCGAGCGTGCCCCGGACGAAGGCGGATTTTCGGGTGGTGGAGGTCATGGCCTGCCCTTAGTCTCGGGACGCGATACCTCACCGGACAACGGACGGCAAATCATGGGTCGTGATGACCCCCATCAATTCCTCATCGCGCCGGACCCGGCGCGCGCCGGTCTGACCCGGACGGTCGACGGCGTCGACGAAGCGGGCGTCCGGCAGACCATCCAGGTCGTCGAGGAGCGTCCGCTGACGATCTTCCTCAACGGCCAGGAGATCGTCACGGCCATGACGATAGGGGACTTTCCGGAGTACCTCGCACTCGGCTTCCTGCGCAACCAGGGCATGTTGCGCGACGGCGAGACGGTGAAGGGCGTCGACTTCGACGAAGAGCTCGAAACCGTCGTGGTGCGGACCGATGGGGCCACGACCTATGAGGAGAAGCTGAAGAAGAAGACGCGCACGTCGGGCTGCGCCGTGGGCACGGTCTTCGGCGACATGATGGAGGGTCTCGAAGAGCTGACGCTGCCCGAAGCCCCGGTTCGGACCTCGTGGCTCTATGCGCTCGCGAAGACGATCAACACGACGCCCTCGCTCTATCTGGAAGCCGGGGCGATCCACGGGACGGTGCTGTGCGAGAAGGACCGCCCGCTGGTCTACATGGAGGACGTGGGCCGTCACAACGCGGTGGACAAGATCGCTGGCTGGATGCTGTCCGAGGGTGTCGGGGGAGCGGACAAGATCCTTTACACCACCGGTCGGCTGACCTCGGAGATGGTCATCAAGTGCGCGCACATGGGGATTCCCGTGCTGGTCTCGCGCTCGGGATTCACCGCGTGGGGGGTCGACATCGCCCGGCAGGTGGGTTTGACGCTGATCGGGCGGATGCGGGGCAACAGGTTCACCTGCCTGGCGGGCGAGGACCGGCTGATCCGCGATGCGGACCCGGCACACGTCAAGGCAGAGGACAGAAAGCACGGGCGCAAGGGAGAGGACACTTGAGGGACGACGCCGTCGACCGGACCGTGCGGGTGACGTTCGCCTATGACCGCGCGCTCTGGCGCCGCGCCATGACCGGCTGGTGGCAAAGCGTCGTGCCGCCCACGCCGTTCATCCAGCGTGCGCTGTTCTGGGCCGTGGTCTGGGCCGGCGTAGGGATGCTGGCGGGCGCGGTCACGCTGTGGGGGCTGACGCCGTATCACGTCGCGGCGGGGCTTGCGGGGGCGGGGGTCTTTCTGGCGGTCTTCGTCTATTTCCAGCGGACGCGGATGGCGCGTTTCTGGGACGTGATCGGCCGACATTGGGACGCGGCGGGTGAAACCGAAGCGGTGTTCGGGCCCGAAGGCATTACCCTGACCGACCGGGTGTCGCAGCGGAACCTGACCTGGGCCGCGGTCGATGCGGTCGCTGCGGTGCGGGGTGGAACGGTGTTCCGCTCCGGCATCTCGATGGTGGCGGTCCCCGACGCGGCCTTGCCGGAGGGCCTTGACGCGCGGGCGTTCCGGGCCCGCATCGCGGGATGGAGGTCGGAGTGATGGCGCCTTTGGGCGTGATCCTTGCAGGCGGTCTCGCCACGCGGATGGGCGGCGGCGACAAGGGGCTGCTGCCGCTCGGCGCCGGAACGATCCTGTCGCAGGTCATCGACCGCCTGGGTCCGCAGGTGGGGGGGCTGGCGTTGAACGCGAACGGGGATCCGACGCGTTTCGCGGACCTCGGCCTGCCCGTGCTGTCCGACAGCATCGAGGGGTATGCGGGTCCCCTGGCCGGTGTGCTGGCCGGGCTCGACTGGGCGGCCGGGCAGGGGGCGAGCCACATCGTCACCGCTGCCGCCGATACGCCCTTTCTTCCGGCCGACCTCGTGCCGCGGCTTCTTCTCGCCGTCGAGCGCGAGGGGAAGCCGATCGCGCTTGCGACGACCGAGAACGGCCGCCATCCGACCTTCGGTCTCTGGCCGGTCGTATTGCGCGACGACCTGCGGCGCGCGCTGGCCGAGGGCGTGCGCAAGGTCGTGCTGTGGACGGACGGGCACGGCACGGCGTCGGCGGAGTTCGCCGTGGATCGCTTCGACCCGTTCTTCAACGTCAACACCCCCGAGGACCTCGCCGAGGCGGCGCGCCTGCTGGGGGGCGCATGAAGGTCTGGGGCGTGGCGGGATGGAAGAATTCCGGGAAGACAGGGCTGGTCGAGCGTCTTGTGACCGAGTTTCGCGGGCGGGGCCTGACGGTTTCTACGGTCAAGCACGCGCACCACAGCTTCGACGTCGACCACGAGGGCAAGGACAGCCACCGGCATCGCGTGGCGGGCGCGACCGAGGTTCTGCTGTCCAGCCGGAACAGGTGGGCGCTGATGCACGAGTTGCGGGGCGACGACGAGCCGACGCTCGAGGACCTGCTGGGCCGGTTGTCGCCCGTGGACCTCGTGCTGGTCGAGGGGTTCAAGCGTGACCGGCACCCGAAGATCGAGGCGCACCGCTCAGCGACCGGAAGCCCCCTGATCGCCGCTGACGACCCGACGATCCGCGCCATCGCGTCCGACAGCGACGCGCAGGCAGAGGGTCGGCCGACGTTCCACCTCGACGACACGCCGGGGATCGCGGACTTCATCGCGGCGGAGCTGGGCGTGTGAGGGGGTTCGATACCTTCATCGTCGTGGACTGGTCGGCGGGCCGCGCGAAGTCCAAGCGTCCTCAAAAGGATGCGATTTGGGCGGGTGTGGTCCGGCAGGGAGAAGTTGCTGAGCCCGTATATCTCAGAAGTCGCATGGAGGCGGAGCGCTGGCTCGACCAGACCTTCGGCGCCGAGCGCACTGAAGGACGACGTGTATTGGCGGGGTTCGACTTCCCCTTCGGCTACCCCAAAGGCTTTGCGTCCGCCGTTACCGGGTCTAACGACCCGTTCGCCCTCTGGGACTGGCTCGAGGCGCGCATCACCGACACCGAGGATGGTGCAAACAATCGCTTCGAAGTTGCGGAGGAGATCAATTGTCTGTTTGCCGATCCCGGCCCGTTCTGGGGCAAGCACGGCGAGGATAACTTTCCTGGCGTACCCTATCGGAAGCAGGGTGTGATCTTCGGGCCTTTTGCGGAGAAGCGAGAAACGGACCGCGTCGCCAAGGCCGCGTCCAGCTGCTTCCAACTAGCCTTCCATCCCACGGTCGGTGGGCAGGTCCTTACTGGGCTACCCGTCCTCGCAAGACTCCGCCGTCGCGAAGGCGTCACAGTATGGCCTCTCGACCAGTGTTGGGACGAGGGCCAAGTCGTCCTCGCCGAGATTTGGCCAGGCATCATTGAATCGGCGGTAAGGTTGTCCGAAGACAAAATCCGCGATAGGGCGCAGGTGACGCTGCTTGCCGTGGCGCTCTCGCGATTACGAACGGACATTCTTGCAAAGTTGATGGACGCGCCACCCGAAGCAAGGGAGGAAGCCTGGATTTTAGGTGCCGGCGCGGCGACGACCCTGATCGAGGCGCTTTCGATGCCGAATTCTCCGTTGCGACCCCCGCCGCTCCGCGACGATTGTTTCGCCCTGCCGCCCGGCATCGACTGGACGCCGGTCGACGAGGCACTGGAGCGGTTGCGGGCGCGGCTGCATCCGGTTGTTGGCGCCGAGGTTCGTCCGCTCGCGGGGGCCGAGGGGCGGATCCTCGCCCGGTCCGCCGTCGCGCGGCGCGCGAACCCGCCGGCGGCGAACTCTGCCGTCGACGGATACGGGTTTGCCCACGCGGCGCTCGGGCCTGCTGACGTCACGCTGCCCCTGATCGAGGGTCGCGCCGCGGCGGGGGCGCCGTACGGACGCCGCGTGCCGGAGGGACACGCCATCCGCATCCTGACGGGGGCCCTTCTGCCAGATGGCGTCGACACGGTGGTGCTGGACGAGGATACCGCGACCGACGGGCGGCAGGTTGCGTTCCGGGGCAAGGTGAAGCCGGGCGCGAACACTCGGCGCGCGGGCGAGGACGTGAACGAGGGGGACGAGGCGCTGGCCCCTTGTGTGCGCCTCGGTCCTCCCGAGCTTGCGCTGCTGGCTGCGACGGGGGTGACCGAGGTCGAGGTGTTCCGTCCGCTTCGCGTCGGCGTCCTGTCTACGGGCAGCGAGATCGTGGCGAGCGGAGCCACACCCGATCCCGCGCGGACCTACGACGCGAACCGGCCGATGCTTCTGGCGCTCCTGCGCGACTGGCGGATGGAGGCGGTGGACCTGGGTCATGTGCCCGACGACCTGGACCGCCTGCGCACCGCGCTGGACGCAGGCGCGAAGACGGCGGATGCCATCCTGACCTCGGGCGGGGCCTCGGCAGGCGACGAGGACCACGTCTCGGCGCTTTTGGGCGAGACCGGCACGCGAGGCGACTGGCGCATCGCGCTGAAGCCTGGGCGGCCGCTGGCGCTGGGGATGTGGAAGGGGGTTCCGGTCTTCGGTCTTCCTGGCAATCCCGTGGCGGCGCTTGTCTGCACGTTGATCTTCGCGCGGCCCGCCTTCGCGCTGATGGGCGGGGAAGGGTGGCGGACGCCGCAGGGATTCACCGTCCCCGCCGCCTTCTCGAAGCGGAAGAAGCCGGGGCGGCGCGAATACCTGCGGGCGCGGATGACGCCGGAGGGTTCCGCCGAGGTCTTCAGGAGCGAGGGGTCCGGTCGCATCTCGGGCCTCGCCTGGGCCGACGGGCTGGTCGAGATCGGGGACGACGCCCGCGACATTGTGCCGGGCGATCCGGTTCGGTATATTCCCTACACGTCGTTCAGATAGCCCGCGGGCACGCTCAGCCCTCGGTCAGCGACGCCATCGGAAGCCGCAGGGTGTAGACGTAGCCGTTGGACCTCCGATCGAGCCGGACGTCGCCTCCGAGGCTTCCGCGCACGACCGTGTCGATCAGGGTCGACCCGAAACCTTCATCGAGGTCTTCGTCGGGCGCGGAGCTCGCTGTTTCTTCGGTCCACGTTAGGGTCAGCGTTTCGTCCTCGACCGTCCAGCAGACGCGCAGCGTGCCCTCCGGGTCGCCGAGCGCGCCGTACTTGGCGGCGTTCGTCGCCATCTCGTGCAGCGCCAGCGCGAGGTTGGTGGTGCCCGAGCCGCCCAGGTGGATCGCGGGGCCTTCGATGACGAACTGCGAGCTTTCGTTCTTCTGATGCGGCTCGATGAGGGTGGTGACGATGGTCTGCAGTGTCGCCTCCGCCCTTTGACCCTCGCGTCCGGCCGGCAACACGAGGTCGTGCGCCTTCGACAGCGCGACGAGACGGCTGCGGAGCGACGAGGCCAGGTCGGCGGCCGTACCCGCGGTCCGCGAGGAGAGGCCGATCATGCCGCCTACCATCGAGAAGATGTTCTTCACACGATGGTTCAGCTCCATGACGAGGATCTGGCGGCCGCGCGCCGCTTCCCTCAGTGCGATCACGTCCTCCAAGAAGGCTGCGATGTCCGCCAGCGCTTCGAGATCACCCTCGGTCCAGTCCCGGGGCCGGGTGTCGATGGCGCAGAAGGAGCCCAGCGTCTCGCCGTCGGGCGCATGGACCGGGACGCCGAGATAGGCGATCACGCCCAGGTCGGGAACGGCGAGGTTGTGCCGCAACAGGTCGTGCTGCCGTGCGTCGGCCACGGCGAGGGGCCGGTCGGTGGTGACGACATACTGGCACAGCGAATGGCTGAGGGCGGATTCGCGTCGTGCCGCGACCTCGCCCGGAAGCCCGGAGTGCGCCTTGAAGAACTGACGCCGGCCGTCGACGAGGGACAGAAGGCCGACCGGCGCGCCGACAAGCCGCGTGGCCAGGCGCACCGCCCGGTCGAAGGCGTCTTCGTCGCCGGTGTCGAGCAGTCCCGTCGCCGTCAACGCCGCCAGGCGCCGAGGGTTCTTCAGGGTGACCTCGTGGTCGGGCGGCATTTCCCGGGGGAACGACTCGAGCTTCCGCGACACATCCATCCGACCGCAACCCCCTGACCCACATACCTTGGCGGAGGCGATACGTAGGCGCTATGCTGACGCTCAACAATTCGATTCGCGTCCTGCGAACGCGCGGCACAGCCGCGGTCACGAGACCGCGACTTTGACGTCACAGTAACATTTGATCTTTCCATCCCCTGCGATTCGCTCTAAGACGCGGCGGTCTGGGGGTTGCGGTCACGTAGCCCCCCGACATTTCGTCCGAGACGGTGGGTTGGCATTGCGCCTGTAATTCCTGCCTGAGACGGGAACAGAGGAATACGTTTTCGAGGGCCTTTCCCCCGACGGCGCGATTGCGACGGACCCGTAAGGACCCGAAGTGTCGGGCGCCTTGCCCGGCATTGCAGAGCCGGAGGGTCACCCCTCCAAACTTGGAGTGAAACTGTGGATAGAGCCCAGAAAGAGAAATTGGTCGACGAGCTCGGCCAGATCTTCGAAAGCTCTGGCGTCGTGGTGGTTGCCCACTACGCGGGTCTCACGGTTCGCGAGATGACGGACCTCCGGGCGCAGATGCGCGCCGCCGGCGGTGCCGTTCGCGTCGCCAAGAACAGGCTCGCCAAAATCGCCCTTCAGGGGAAGCCGAACGCATCCGTTTCGGACCTTCTCTCGGGTATGACCGTGTTCGCCTATTCCGAAGATCCGACGGCCGCGGCCCGGGTCATGGACAAGTACGCCAAGGACAACCAGAAGCTGGTGATCCTGGGTGGTGCGATGGGCGACACGTCGCTGGACGCCGCTGGTGTCAAAGCCGTCGCCGACTTGCCGTCGCGGGAAGAGCTCATCGCTCAGATCGTGGCGCAGATCGGTTCCCCGGCCGCGAACATCGCCGGTGCCATTGGCGCGCCTGCTTCGAACATCGCGAGCATTCTCTCGACCATCGAGGAGCGTGCGGAAGCCGCTTGACGACATGAGGCCCGCGTGGGGTTGAACCACCTCGCGTTGGAACACATCTTAGGAAACGGAAGACAGAAATGGCTGATCTGAAGAAACTCGCCGAAGAGATCGTGGGTCTCACGCTTCTCGAGGCCCAGGAACTGAAAACAATCCTCAAGGACGAATATGGCATCGAGCCCGCCGCCGGCGGCGCGGTGATGATGGCCGGTCCGGCTGCCGGCGATGCCGGTGCCGCTGTCGAAGAGAAGACCGAGTTCGACGTCATTCTCAAGAGCGCGGGCGCCCAGAAGATCAACGTGATCAAGGAAGTGCGCGCGATCACCGGTCTGGGCCTGAAAGAAGCCAAGGACCTCGTCGAGGCCGGCGGCAAGGCCGTGAAGGAGCAGGTCTCCAAATCGGAAGCCGACGACATCAAGGCGAAACTCGAAGCGGCCGGCGCCGAAGTCGAGCTCAAGTGATCGGGGGGCGGTCCGTCCGCCCTCATCCAAGACAAGCTGGACCCGGCATATCCGGGTCCGGCTTTCCGCGTCTCAGGAAGGGCAGTTTCGGCGACTGCGTTTCCTAAGGTGCGGAACCCTGACGGGAGGCTGCCTGTGGGAGGGCGGCCAGGTATTGTCGGGTTCCGGCTGTTTCTCGGGTCGACTGCCGAACCCCGGCGGCTGGTCGGACCCCTGAAAACGAAAGGTGCATACGCGCATGGCGACGTCCTATCTCGGCCAGAAACGCTACCGCAAATACTTCGGCAAGATCCGCGAAGTCCTGGAGATGCCGAACCTCATCGAGGTTCAGAAATCCTCGTACGACCTGTTCCTGAACTCGGGCGACCAGTCCGATCCGCAGGACGGCGAAGGCATCAAGGGTGTCTTCCAGTCGGTCTTCCCGATCAAGGACTTCAACGAGACCGCGGTGCTGGAGTTCGTCAAGTACGAGCTCGAGAAGCCGAAGTACGACGTCGAGGAATGCCAGCAGCGCGACATGACCTATTCGGCGCCGCTGAAGGTGACGCTGCGCCTGATCGTGTTCGATGTGGACGAGGATACCGGCGCGAAGTCGGTCAAGGACATCAAGGAACAGGACGTCTTCATGGGCGACATGCCCCTGATGACGCCGAACGGGACGTTCATCGTGAACGGCACCGAGCGCGTGATCGTGTCCCAGATGCACCGCTCGCCGGGCGTGTTCTTCGACCATGACAAGGGCAAGACCCACGCGTCGGGCAAGCTGCTCTTCGCCTGCCGCATCATTCCCTATCGCGGCTCGTGGCTCGACTTCGAGTTCGACGCCAAGGACAGCGTCTTCGCGCGGATCGACCGCCGCCGGAAGCTGCCCGTGACGACCCTGCTCTATGCCCTCGGCATGGACCAGGAGGCGATCATGGACGCCTACTACAACACCGTCGATTTCAAGCTGAAGAAGAACAAGGGCTGGGTTACCAAGTTCTTCCCCGAGCGCGTCCGCGGCACCCGGCCGACGTACGACCTCGTCGACGCGAAGACGGGCGAAGTGATCGCCGAGGCGGGCAAGAAGGTCACGCCGCGCGCCGTCAAGCAAATGATCGAAGAGGGTAGCATCTCGGAGCTGCTCGTGCCGTTCGACAACATCGTCGGTCGCTACGTCGCGAAGGACATGGTCAATGAAGAGAATGGCGCGATCTATGCCGAAGCGGGCGACGAGCTGACTTGGCTGACCGACAAGGAAGGCAACGTCACCGGCGGAACTCTGAAGGATCTGATGGATGCCGACGTGACCGACATCCCGGTTCTCGACATCGACAACATCAACGTGGGTCCGTACATCCGCAACACGATGGCCGCGGACAAGAACATGAACCGCGACACCGCGCTCATGGACATCTATCGCGTGATGCGTCCGGGCGAGCCGCCCACGGTCGACGCCGCGTCGGCCCTGTTCGACACGCTGTTCTTCGATTCCGAGCGCTATGACCTTTCGGCTGTCGGCCGCGTGAAGATGAACATGCGCCTCGACCTCGATGCGCCGGACACCCACCGAACCCTGCGCAAGGAAGACATCGTCTCGTGCATCAAGGCGCTGGTGGAGCTGCGCGACGGCAAGGGCGACATCGACGACATCGACCACCTCGGCAACCGCCGCGTCCGGTCGGTCGGCGAGCTGATGGAGAACCAGTACCGCGTCGGCCTTCTGCGGATGGAGCGCGCGATCAAGGAGCGCATGTCGTCGGTCGAGATCGACACCGTCATGCCGCAGGACCTGATCAACGCCAAGCCCGCCGCGGCCGCGGTGCGCGAGTTCTTCGGCTCATCGCAGCTGTCGCAGTTCATGGACCAGACCAACCCGCTGTCGGAAGTCACCCACAAGCGCCGTCTCTCGGCCCTTGGACCGGGCGGTCTGACGCGGGAGCGTGCGGGCTTCGAGGTCCGCGACGTTCACCCGACGCACTATGGCCGGATGTGCCCGATCGAGACGCCGGAAGGCCCGAACATCGGTCTCATCAACTCGCTGGCGACCTTCGCCCGCGTGAACAAGTACGGCTTCATCGAGACGCCCTATCGCCGCGTGAAGGATTCGACCGTCACCGACGACGTGGTCTACATGTCGGCGACGGAAGAAATGCGTCACGTCGTGGCGCAGGCGAACGCGAAGCTCGACAGCAAGGGCCGGTTCGAGAACGAGATGGTGAACACCCGCCAGGCGGGCGAGTACACGCTGACGCCGACCGAGCAGGTCGACCTCATCGACGTCTCGCCGAAGCAGCTCGTGTCGGTCGCGGCTTCGCTGATCCCGTTCCTCGAGAACGACGACGCGAACCGCGCGCTGATGGGGTCGAACATGCAGCGACAGGCCGTGCCTCTTCTTCAGGCCGAAGCCCCGCTGATCGGCACCGGCATCGAAGAGAAGGTCGCCATCGACTCGGGCGCCGCCATCCAGGCGCGCCGTGCGGGCGTCGTCGACCAGGTCGATGCGCAGCGTATCGTCATCCGAGCCACCGAAAGCCTCGAGCCGGGCGATCCGGGCGTCGACATCTATCGTCTGCGCAAGTTCCAGCGGTCGAACCAGAACACCTGCATCAACCAGCGTCCGCTGGTGAAGGTCGGTGACACTGTCACCCGCGGCGAAGTCGTCGCTGACGGCCCGTCGACCGAGTTGGGCGAGCTGGCCCTGGGCAAGAACGTGATCGTCGCCTTCATGCCGTGGAACGGCTACAACTACGAGGACTCGATCCTTATCTCCGAGCGCATCGTGCGCGACGACGTCTTCACCTCGATCCACATCGAGGAATTCGAAGTCGCCGCCCGCGACACCAAGCTCGGGCCGGAAGAGATCACCCGCGACATCCCGAACGTTGGCGAGGAAGCGCTTCGCAACCTCGACGAGGCCGGCATCGTCTATATCGGCGCCGAAGTGGGGCCGGGCGACATCCTCGTCGGTAAGATCACGCCCAAGGGCGAAAGCCCGATGACGCCGGAAGAGAAGCTTCTGCGCGCCATCTTCGGCGAAAAGGCCTCGGACGTGCGCGACACGTCGCTGCGCCTGCCGCCGGGCGACTTCGGCACCATCGTCGAGGTTCGGGTCTTCAACCGCCACGGCGTCGAGAAAGACGAGCGCGCGCTTCAGATCGAGCGTGAGGAAGTCGAGCGCCTGTCGCGCGACCGGGCCGACGAGCTGGCGATCCTCGAGCGCAACATCTACGGGCGCCTTAAGGACATGCTGATGGGCAAGGTCGCCGTTAAGGGGCCGAAGCAGATCAAGCCGAAGTCCATGATCGACGATGATCTGCTGGAGACGCTTTCGCGTGGCCAGTGGTGGCAGCTTGCCATCGGCGAAGAGAAAGAGGCCCAGGCGATCGAGGCGCTGAACGCGCAGTACGAGGCGCAGAAGCGCGCTCTCGATCACCGCTTCGAGGACAAGGTCGAGAAGGTCCGCCGCGGCGACGACCTGCCCCCGGGCGTGATGAAGATGGTCAAGGTCTTCGTCGCGGTGAAGCGCAAGCTTCAGCCGGGCGACAAGATGGCCGGACGTCACGGCAACAAGGGCGTCATCTCGAAGGTTGTCCCGATCGAAGACATGCCGTTCCTCGGCGATGGCACTCCGGTCGACTTCGTTCTCAACCCGCTCGGCGTGCCGTCGCGGATGAACGTGGGCCAGATCCTCGAGACGCACATGGGCTGGGCCTCGCGCGGTCTGGGTATCCAGATCGACGAAGCCCTTGGGCAATACCGCCGGTCGGGCGACATGACCCCGGTCCGTGACGCGCTCAAGATCGCCTATGGCGACGACGTCTACGATGAGGGCATCAAGGATCTGGACGAGGTTCATCTCGTCGAGGTCGCCTCGAACGCCACCCGTGGCGTTCCGATCGCGACCCCGGTCTTCGATGGCGCCAAGGAAGCCGACGTCAACGAGGCGCTGGTCAAGGCGGGCTTCAACCAGTCGGGCCAGTCCGACCTGTTCGACGGACGCACGGGCGAGAAGTTCTCGCGCCAGGTAACCGTCGGCGTGAAGTACCTGCTGAAGCTGCACCACCTTGTCGACGACAAGATCCACGCACGTTCCACCGGGCCCTATAGCCTCGTCACGCAGCAGCCCCTGGGCGGCAAGGCCCAGTTCGGCGGCCAGCGTTTCGGCGAGATGGAGGTCTGGGCGCTGGAAGCCTACGGCGCGGCCTACACGCTGCAGGAGATGCTCACCGTCAAGTCGGACGACGTGGCAGGCCGGACCAAGGTCTACGAGTCGATCGTCAAGGGCGAGGACAACTTCGAAGCCGGCGTGCCGGAGTCGTTCAACGTTCTTGTCAAGGAAGTCCGGGGCCTCGGCCTCAACATGGAACTTCTGGATGCCGTGGACGACGACGAGAGCGGGATTGCAGCCGAGTGATGAACGGGCGGGCGGGGTGACCCCCGCCCCGCACCGGAAAATGTCGAGGTAGGGCGGGTTTCACCCGCCACACCTGCAACCGACAAAACAGGATTCGAAGATGAACCAGGAACTGACAACCAACCCGTTCAACCCGCTCGCTCAGCCGCAGACCTTCGACGAGATCAAGATCTCTCTGGCGTCGCCCGAGCGGATCCTCTCGTGGTCCTACGGCGAGATCAAGAAGCCCGAAACGATCAACTACCGCACGTTCAAGCCCGAGCGTGACGGCCTGTTCTGCGCGCGCATCTTCGGACCGATCAAGGACTACGAATGCCTGTGCGGCAAGTACAAGCGCATGAAGTATCGCGGCGTCGTCTGCGAGAAGTGCGGCGTCGAGGTGACGCTTCAGAAGGTGCGTCGCGAGCGCATGGGCCACATCGAGTTGGCCTCGCCGGTCGCGCACATCTGGTTCCTGAAGTCGCTTCCGTCCCGGATCGGCCTCATGCTGGACATGACGCTGCGGGATCTCGAGCGGATTCTCTACTTCGAGAACTACGTCGTGATCGAGCCGGGCCTGACTGACCTGTCCTACGGCCAGTTGATGACCGAGGAAGAGTTTCTCGACGCCCAGGACCAGTACGGCATGGACGCCTTCACGGCGAACATCGGCGCGGAAGCCATCCGCGAGATGCTGGCCGCCATCGACCTCGAGGCCGAGGCCGAGCAGCTTCGCGCTGACCTCGCCGAGGCGACGGGCGAACTGAAGCCGAAGAAGATCATCAAGCGTCTGAAGATCGTCGAGAACTTCATCGAGTCGGGCAACCGGCCCGAATGGATGATCCTGACCGTCATTCCGGTCATTCCGCCGGAACTGCGCCCGCTGGTCCCGCTGGACGGCGGCCGCTTCGCGACCTCGGACCTGAACGACCTCTATCGCCGGGTCATCAACCGGAACAACCGCCTGAAGCGGCTGATCGAACTGCGTGCGCCCGACATCATCGTCCGCAACGAAAAGCGGATGCTGCAGGAGTCGGTCGATGCGCTGTTCGACAACGGCCGCCGCGGTCGCGTCATCACGGGCGCCAACAAGCGTCCGCTGAAGTCGCTGTCGGACATGCTGAAGGGCAAGCAGGGCCGCTTCCGCCAGAACCTTCTGGGCAAGCGGGTCGACTTCTCGGGTCGATCGGTCATCGTGACGGGCCCGGAACTGAAGCTGCACCAGTGCGGCCTGCCGAAGAAGATGGCTCTCGAGCTGTTCAAGCCGTTCATCTATTCGCGGCTGGAAGCAAAGGGTCTGTCGTCGACCGTGAAGCAGGCGAAGAAGCTGGTCGAGAAGGAGCGTCCCGAGGTCTGGGACATCCTCGACGAGGTCATCCGCGAGCACCCGGTTCTTCTGAACCGGGCGCCCACGCTGCACCGTCTGGGCATCCAGGCGTTCGAGCCGATCCTGATCGAGGGCAAGGCGATCCAGCTTCACCCGCTGGTCTGCTCGGCCTTCAACGCCGACTTCGACGGCGACCAGATGGCCGTCCACGTCCCGCTGAGCCTCGAGGCCCAGCTGGAAGCGCGCGTCCTGATGATGTCGACGAACAACGTGCTGTCGCCCGCCAATGGCGCGCCGATCATCGTGCCGTCGCAGGACATGATCCTCGGCCTCTACTACATCTCGATGGAGCGCGAGGGCATGAAGGGCGAAGGCATGATCTTCGCCGACGCCGACGAGGTTCAGCACGCGCTCGACGCGGGCGAAGTGCACCTGCACACCAAGATCACCGCGCGGATCAGGCAGATCGGCGAGGACGGGCTTGAGATGTTCAAGCGCTACGAGACCACGCCGGGCCGCGTGAAGCTGGGCGCGCTTCTGCCGCTCAACGCCAAGGCTCCGTTCGAGCTCGTGAACCGTCTTCTGCGCAAGAAGGAAGTGCAGCAGGTCATCGACAACGTCTACCGCTACTGCGGCCAGAAAGAGTCGGTCATCTTCTGCGACCAGATCATGTCGACGGGCTTCAAGGAGGCCTTCAAGGCCGGCATCTCGTTCGGCAAGGACGACATGGTCATCCCCGAAGCCAAGTGGCAAATCGTCGAGAACGTGCGCGAGCAGGTCAAGGAGTTCGAGCAGCAGTACATGGACGGCCTGATCACCCAGGGCGAGAAGTACAACAAGGTGGTCGACGCCTGGTCCAAATGCTCGGACGATGTGGCCAACGCGATGATGGCCGACATCTCGGCCATGCGCAGGGATGACGCGGGCGCCGAAATGGAGCCCAACTCGATCTACATGATGTCGCACTCAGGTGCGCGGGGTTCGCCGGCGCAGATGAAGCAGCTGGGCGGTATGCGAGGTCTCATGGCGAAGCCGTCCGGTGAGATCATCGAGACGCCGATCATCTCGAACTTCAAGGAAGGCCTGACGGTGCTCGAGTACTTCAACTCGACCCACGGCGCCCGGAAGGGTCTGGCCGACACCGCACTGAAGACGGCGAACTCGGGCTATCTGACCCGCCGTCTGGTTGACGTCGCGCAGGACTGCATCGTGCGCCTGACTGACTGCGGAACCGAAAAGGCGATCACCGCCGAAGCCGCCGTCAACGACGGCGAGGTTGTGGCGTCGCTGGCCGAGCGTGTGCTGGGCCGTGTCTCGGCCGAGGACGTCATCGCCCCCGGCAGCGACGAGGTTGTCGTGGCGAAGGGCGAGCTGATCGACGAACGCAAGGCCGACGCCATCGAGACGGCGGCGGTCCAGTCGGTGCGCATCCGCTCGCCGCTGACCTGCGAGGCCGACGAAGGCGTCTGCGCCATGTGCTATGGTCGTGACCTTGCACGCGGTACGCTCGTCAACATCGGCGAGGCCGTGGGCATCATCGCGGCGCAGTCGATCGGCGAACCGGGCACCCAGCTGACGATGCGGACGTTCCACATCGGCGGCATCGCCCAAGGCGGTCAGCAGTCGTTCATGGAGAGCTCGGCCGAGGGCAAGATCGAGTATCGCAACGCGAACCTGATCCAGAATGCCGCCGGCGAGCAGATCGTGATCGGCCGCAACATGCAGCTTGTGATCGTCGACGAGGCCGGCGCCGAGCGGGCCAGCCACAAGCTGGGCTACGGCACCAAGGTCTTCCCGAAGGAAGGCGCCAAGGTCGCGCGCGGCGACAAGCTGTTCGAGTGGGATCCCTACACCCTGCCGATCATCGCCGAGAAGGCGGGTGCGGCACGGTTCGTGGACCTCATCTCGGGCATCTCGGTCCGCGACGAAACCGACGACGCGACGGGCATGACCCAGAAGATCGTGACCGACTGGCGCTCAGCGCCCAAGGGAAGCGACCTCAAGCCCGAGATCATCCTGGTCGACGCGGACGGCGAACCCGTGCGCAACGATCAGGGCAACCCGCTGACCTATCCTATGTCCGTGGACGCCATCCTCTCGATCGAGGAAGGCGCGGACATCAGGGCGGGCGACGTGGTTGCGCGTATCCCGCGCGAGGGTGCCAAGACGAAGGACATCACCGGCGGTCTGCCGCGGGTGGCGGAGCTCTTCGAGGCGCGGCGTCCGAAGGACCACGCGATCATCGCGGAAATCGACGGCTACGTTAAGTTCGGGCGCGACTACAAGAACAAGCGCCGGATCTCGATCGAGCCCGCCGACGAGTCGATGGAGCCTGTCGAGTACATGCTTCCGAAGGGCAAGCACATCCCGGTGGCTGAGGGCGACTTCATCCAGAAGGGCGACTACATCATGGACGGCAACCCGGCGCCGCACGACATCCTGTCGATCATGGGTGTCGAGGCTCTGGCGGACTACATGATCGACGAGGTGCAGGACGTCTATCGCCTCCAGGGCGTGAAAATCAACGACAAGCACATCGAGGTCATCGTCCGGCAGATGCTCCAGAAGTGGGAGATCCAGGACTCGGGCGAGACGACGCTGCTCAAGGGCGAGCATGTCGACAAGTCCGAGCTGGAAGCCGTGAACGCCAAGGCGGAGGCCGATGGCCGCCGTCCTGCACTGGGCGAGCCGATCCTTCTCGGCATCACCAAGGCGTCGCTCCAGACGCGGTCGTTCATCTCGGCGGCCTCGTTCCAGGAGACCACGCGCGTCCTTACCGAGGCTTCGGTGCAGGGCAAGCGGGACAAGCTGGTGGGCCTGAAGGAGAACGTGATCGTCGGACGCCTGATCCCGGCGGGTACGGGCGGAGCAACGCAGCGCGTGCGCCGCATCGCCGCCGAGCGCGACCTGAAGGTGATCAACGAAGCTCGCGCCGAAGCGGAAGCCGCAGCGGCGCTGGCATCGCCCATCAGCTTCGACGACTCCGAGACGGTGGACGCCGATCTCGTGCAGACCCCGGAAAGCCGGGACTGACGTTACCCTCGTGGAAACTGTGGGGCCTCGCTTCGGCGGGGCCCGTTTTCTTTGCGCTGCACCAATGAGGGTGCCGGATGCACCGGCGCTGCACGGAACTCGCGCCGACAGCAGCTATCCCTTCGCAAGAATTGCCGGAGACACCGATGCTGACAGCCCTCTGGACCGCCCTCGTCGCCGCCCTTCTGGGAGGGGCGCTGTGGCTTGTCCTGCCGTCCGCTGAAGCCGTGGGCACGGATCAGGCGCGAACGGTCTTCTTGCGAGACGAGCCGGGCGTGGCGGTGTCCGGCGCGGGCGCTCTGACGGAGTGGAACACCGCCTGACGCTTGACGGCGTCCGGCAGGCGGAACGGGGTGACGCCGATCGCGCGCGACGTCGAGGCAGGGACCTCGGCTTCTTCGACCGGTGGCACGGGCGCGGCCTCCATCTCGGCCAGGATGGCATCACGAAGCGCTGCGACGGCGTCGTCCTTCAGCATCTCCTCGACCCTCAGGCGATGCTGCCGCACGGCGCGCGCGCGAAGCGGCATCAGGCGCCCGTCCGAGAGCTCGTTCAGCCGCCGCATCTCGTCGCGGATCGCCGGCGCGCGGTCGGCGAGAGAGGTGACGACCGCTTCGTTGCGATTGTGCGTCCGCCAGTAGTTCAGCCCAAGGTCGCGGTGGGGGGCATTGGCGCTGCCGCGGGCGTGCTTCACAAGAAAACTCGTCAGGTCGCGCAGGATGTAGTGGTTCACCTGCGCGAACTGCCGCATCCCCGGATCGCAGGACCGCCAGTGCTTGCGGCGGAACTCGCCGTCCATGAGGCCCGAGGCGTTGCACAGGACCTTGTCCGCGCTTCCGCCCACCGGATCTCGCGGCAGATGGATGCCGGGCTTGCGGAAGCTGTCCGTCCGGAACAGCGGCTTGAAGGCCGTCAGCCGTTCGAGGATGTCCGTCTTCGCCTCGGCGCGGGTGAACTGCTCGCTGACGAGGTCGTGCTTGATTTCCCCTTCTCCGCCCGACCCGAAGATACGCCAGTTGACGATGATGGTCTGGGCCGTGTCGGGGCATGCTGCGATCAGATCCTGGACGCGGTGCTCGCCGACCTTCACGTTCAACAGCTCGTCGCCATCCAGCACCATGCACCAGTCGGCCGCGGCAAAGGCTTCGGATCGCGCCGCGCGGCGATAGGCGCGGATCTGGAAAGCGTCGCCGCCCTGATTGTTCTGGTGGAACTCGATGATCCCCAATCGGTCGAGGATGCGCAGGGTCTGGACCGTCGTGTCGGTGGAATTGTTCTGGTAGATCTGGATGCGGTCGAAGCCGCACAGCCGGTGGTGAGCCACCCACTCCAGGATGTTGGCTCCCTCGTCCTTGACGGTGGTGACCAGCAAGCAGGATTCTTGCGCCATCTGCCCTCGCTTCGTCGTCGCGCCGCCGTTCGCGGTCTTTGCGCAAACCCTAGCAACGGAATGCCTGGTTCTCACTGGCGGCGGCGGCAGAAAAGTGACACCTGTTGCGCAAAACCATAGGGGCGCTTGCGTGCAGCTTTCAGCGAACATGAAGGGCGCGGCCCTGATGTCGGCCTCCATGGCAGCCTTCACGATCAACGACACCTGCCTGAAGGTGCTGGGCGAGACGCTGCCGCTGTTCCAGTTTCTCGTGCTGAGAAGCCTCGGCGTCACCATCCTGCTCGTGGGCGTCGTGCTGGCGGTGGGCGCCTGGCGTCAACCCGTCTCGCGCCGCGACTGGACCCTGATCGCAATCCGCACCGTGGCCGAGGTCGCGGCCGCCTGGACATTCATCACGGCGCTGATCCACATGCCGATCGCCAACCTCTCGGCGATCCTCCAGGCCCTGCCGCTGACGGTCACGCTGGCAGCCGCACTGTTTCTGGGAGAGCCGGTGGGCTGGAAGCGCTTCGCGGCCATCGCCATCGGCTTCGCGGGCGTCTACCTGATCGTGCGGCCCGGCGGCGACGGCTTTACCGAGTGGTCGGTCCTCGGCCTCGCCTCGGTGGTCTTCGTCACGGTGCGCGACCTTGCTGCGCGCCGTCTGTCGCCCGACGTGCCATCGCTTCTCGTCGCCTTCTCGACGGCGGCGGGCGTTCTGGTTTTCTCGGGCGTCGGAGCGCTTTTCACCGACTGGCAGCCTATGGTGACGGCGGACTGGGGCCTTCTGACGGGTGCCGTTCTTTTCGTGATGGTAGGCTACCTCGCGTCGGTCTCGGCGATGCGCGTGGGCGAGATCGGCTTCGTCGCGCCGTTCCGCTATGCCAGCCTGATCGTGGCGCTCATCCTCGGCTTTCTCGTCTTCGGCGACTGGCCCGATGCGATGACCCTGGTCGGCGCGTCGATCGTCGTCGCGACAGGGCTTTTCACCCTCTGGCGCGAGCGCGCCCTGCGCCGTGCCTTCGCCGCGAAGCAGGTGGTGAAAGGCCCCGGCGCGGCGATCTGAACGCAGGGCTGGCGGGGTGGCGTAAGGCACCCCATATGTCGGGGGTGGTGCTGTTGACAGGGTATGCGACTCCCTCTATACGGCGCCCACTCCGGGTGCTGCCACAGGTCTGGCCGCCCTTTAACGGAATGTAGTGGTCACGATCCGGGCGCCTTGCTCCGATCCTCTGGAAACCCACCGCAGGTTCCCCAATTGGGAGCTTCGCGGCTTATCGCGTTTTCGTGGACGCACGGGACCGCTGGGAAGATGAACCGGGGCGCGCGCCCCACGAACTGAAGTGTTGCAACACGGGGAATACCACCCAATGCCCACGATCCAGCAGCTGATCCGGAATCCCCGGCAGCCCAAAGTGAAACGCTCGAAGTCCATGCACCTCGAGTCCTGCCCGCAGAAGCGCGGTGTCTGCACGCGCGTCTACACCACGACGCCGAAGAAGCCGAACTCGGCCATGCGGAAGGTTGCCAAGGTGCGCCTGACCAATGGCTTCGAGGTCATCAGCTACATTCCCGGCGAAAGCCACAACCTTCAGGAACACTCCGTGGTCCTGATCCGCGGCGGCCGGGTGAAGGACCTTCCCGGCGTCCGTTATCATATCCTGCGCGGTGTCCTCGACACCCAGGGCGTCAAGGACCGTCGTCAGCGCCGCTCGAAGTACGGCGCGAAGCGTCCGAAGTAAGAGGAAGACAAAGAATGTCCCGCCGTCACGCCGCCGAGAAACGTGAAGTCCTGCCCGATGCCAAGTATGGCGATCGGGTTCTGACCAAGTTCATGAACAACCTGATGACCGACGGCAAGAAGTCCGTCGCCGAGCGCATCGTCTACAACGCCTTCGAGCGTGTCGAAGGCCGCCTGAAGAAGTCGCCGGTCGAGGTCTTCCACGAGGCTCTCGACAACATCAAGCCGTCGGTCGAGGTTCGCTCGCGCCGCGTCGGCGGTGCGACCTACCAGGTTCCCGTCGAGGTTCGACCCGAGCGTCGCGAGGCGCTGGCGATCCGTTGGCTGATCAATGCCGCCCGTGCGCGGAACGAGAACACGATGGAAGAGCGTCTTGCGGGCGAATTGGCGGATGCCGTCAACGGCCGAGGCACCGCCGTCAAGAAACGCGAAGATACCCACAAGATGGCCGACGCCAACAAGGCGTTCAGCCACTACCGCTGGTAATTCAGAGTCAAGGAGCAGGCAGATGGCCCGCCAATATCCGCTTCAGCGCTACCGCAACTTCGGGATCATGGCGCACATCGACGCCGGCAAGACCACGACGACCGAGCGCATCCTGTTCTATACCGGGAAGTCCTACAAGATCGGCGAAGTCCATGACGGCGCCGCGACCATGGACTGGATGGAGCAGGAGCAGGAGCGCGGGATCACCATCACCTCCGCCGCGACGACCACCTTCTGGCAGCGCCAGGAGGATCCGACCGCCGAGGGCACGTCCGACACGAAGTACCGCTTCAACATCATCGACACCCCGGGACACGTCGACTTCACCATCGAGGTCGAGCGTTCGCTCGCCGTGCTCGACGGTGCCGTGGCGCTTCTCGACGGCAACGCGGGCGTTGAGCCCCAGACCGAGACCGTCTGGCGCCAGGCCGACCGCTACAAGGTTCCGCGGATGGTGTTCGTCAACAAGATGGACAAGATCGGCGCGGACTTCTTCAACTGCGTGAAGATGATCAAGGACCGCACGGGCGCGATCCCGGTTCCGGTCAACTTCCCGATCGGCGCCGAAGACAAGCTCGAAGGCATCGTCGACCTGATCACCATGGAAGAGTGGGTCTGGGAAGGCGAAGACCTGGGCGCGTCCTGGGTGCGCAAGCCGATCCGCGACAGCCTGAAGGACCTCGCCGACGAGTGGCGCTCGAACCTGATCGAGAACGCCGTCGAGCAGGACGACACCGCGATGGAGGCCTATCTCGAGGGCGAGGAGCCCGACGAGGTGACCCTGCGCAAGCTGGTCCGCAAGGGCACGCTGAACCTGTCGTTCGTCCCCGTGCTCGGTGGCTCGGCGTTCAAGAACAAGGGCGTCCAGCCCTTGCTCAACGCCGTCGTCGACTTCCTGCCCGGTCCGCTGGACGTTCCGGCCTACGTCGGCTTCCTGCCGGATGACGAGACCGAGACCCGGAACATCGAGCGTCACGCCGATGACTCCGAGCCGTTCTCTGGTCTTGCGTTCAAGATCATGAACGACCCCTTCATGGGTTCGCTGACCTTCACGCGGGTCTACTCGGGTCAGCTCAAGAAGGGCGACCAGCTCCTGAACTCGACCAAGGGTCGGAAAGAGCGCGTCGGCCGCATGGTCATGATGCACTCGAACAAGCAGGAAGAGATCGACGAAGCCTTCGCCGGAGACATCATCGCGCTGGCCGGTCTGAAGGACACGACCACGGGCGATACCCTGTGCGACGGCTCGAAGCCGGTCGTGCTGGAAACCATGACCTTCCCCGATCCCGTCATCGAGATCGCGATCGAGCCCAAGACGAAGGCCGACCAGGAGAAGATGTCTGCCGGTCTCCAGCGTCTTGCCGCCGAGGATCCGTCCTTCCGCGTCGAGACCGACATCGAGTCGGGCCAGACGATCATGAAGGGCATGGGCGAGCTTCACCTCGACATTCTCGTCGACCGTCTGCGCCGCGAGTTCAAGGTGGACGCCAACATCGGCGCGCCGCAGGTCGCTTATCGCGAAACGATCTCGAAGCAGGTGAACCACACCTACACCCACAAGAAGCAGTCGGGTGGTTCGGGTCAGTTCGCCGAGGTCCAGCTCGAGATCTCGCCGACCGCGCCGGGCGAAGGCTATTCGTTCGAAAGCCGCATCGTCGGCGGTACGGTTCCGAAGGAATACGTCCCTGGCGTCGAGAAGGGCATCAAGTCGGTCATGGACTCGGGTCCGCTGGCGGGCTTCCCGGTCATCGACTTCAAGGTGGCGCTCGTTGACGGCAAGTTCCACGACGTGGACTCCTCGGTTCTCGCCTTCGAGATCGCCTCGCGGATGTGCATGCGCGAAGGCATGAAGAAGGCCGGCGCCAAGCTGCTCGAGCCGATCATGAAGGTCGAGGTCGTGACGCCCGAGGAATACACGGGCAACATCATCGGCGACCTGACCTCCCGTCGCGGGATGGTGCAGGGCCAGGACAGCCGCGGCAACGCGAACGTCATCAACTGCATGGTACCGCTGGCCAACATGTTCGGCTACGTCTCGAACCTGCGCTCGATGTCCTCGGGACGGGCACAGTTCACGATGCAGTTCGACCACTACGAAGCCGTTCCGCAGAACATCTCGGAAGAGATCCAGTCCAAGTACGCATAACCCGCGGTGCGTGGGAAACCACGCACCCTACCACCCTGTAGGGTGCGTGCCACGCACGCACCGTGAGACAAAAAGGAACCAGAGATGGGCAAGGAAAAGTTCAACCGCGCGAAGCCGCACTGCAACATCGGCACGATCGGTCACGTCGACCACGGCAAGACGACACTGACGGCGGCGCTGACGAAGTCGTTCGGCGAGTTCAAGGCCTACGACCAGATCGACGCGGCACCCGAAGAGAAGGCGCGCGGGATCACGATCTCGACGGCGCACGTCGAGTACGAGACGGCCAAGCGCCACTATGCGCACGTCGACTGCCCGGGCCACGCCGACTACGTCAAGAACATGATCACGGGCGCCGCGCAGATGGACGGCGCGATCCTGGTGGTGAACGCGGCCGACGGCCCGATGCCGCAGACGCGCGAGCACATCCTTCTGGCGCGCCAAGTCGGCGTTCCGGCGCTGGTCGTCTACCTGAACAAGGTCGACCAGGTCGATGATGCCGAGCTTCTGGAGCTTGTCGAGATGGAAGTGCGCGAGCTTCTGTCGGCCTACGACTATCCGGGCGACGACATCCCGATCATCGCGGGTTCGGCTCTGGCCGCTCTCGAGGACCGCGATCCCGAGATCGGGGTCGAGTCGATCAAGAAGCTGATGGATGCGGTGGACGAGTACATCCCGCAGCCCGAGCGCGCGATCGACCTGCCGTTCCTGATGCCGATCGAGGACGTGTTCTCGATCTCTGGCCGTGGCACCGTCGTGACGGGCCGGGTCGAGCGCGGCGTGGTGAACGTGGGCGACGAGCTCGAGATCGTGGGGCTGAAGGCGACGCAGAAGACGACCTGCACGGGCGTCGAGATGTTCCGCAAGCTTCTCGACCGCGGGGAGGCCGGCGACAACATCGGCGCGCTGCTGCGCGGCATCGACCGCGAGGCGGTGGAGCGCGGGCAGGTTCTGTGCAAGCCGGGTTCGGTGAAGCCGCACACGAAGTTCGAGTGCGAGGTCTACATCCTGACGAAGGACGAGGGCGGCCGTCACACGCCGTTCTTCGCGAACTACCGCCCGCAGTTCTACTTCCGCACGACGGACGTGACCGGGACGGTGGAGCTTCCGTCGGGGACCGAGATGGTGATGCCGGGCGACAACCTGAAGTTCACGGTCGAGCTGATCGCGCCGATCGCGATGGAAGACGGCCTGCGCTTCGCCATCCGCGAAGGCGGCCGCACCGTCGGTTCGGGCGTCGTCTCGAAGATCCTCGCGTAAGGCTATCGCATGGGTGTCCCGGACCATGTCCGGGCTCCCTCGCTGACACATGGTTCGACGTGGCGCCCCCGGAGAGGCCGGGGGCTCCACCTCTCAACAGAAGGAAAAGACAATGGCTATCGCCAGTCAGACCATCCGCATCAGGCTGAAGGCCTTCGACTACCGCGTCCTGGATGCCTCGACGCAGGAAATCGTCAATACCGCAAAGCGGACCGGCGCCCAGGTGCGCGGGCCCATCCCGATGCCGAACAAGATCGAGAAGTTCACCGTTCTCCGCGGTCCGCACATCGACAAGAAGTCGCGCGACCAGTACGAGATCCGGACGCACAAGCGTCTTCTCGACATCATTGACCCGACGCCGCAGACCGTGGACGCGCTGATGAAGCTCGACCTCGCCGCCGGCGTCGACGTCCAGATTTCCGTCTGAGGAGGGCACGACCATGCTGCGCTCCGGCGTTATCGCAAAGAAGGTGGGCATGACCCGCCTGTTCATGGAAGACGGCCGCCAGATCCCGGTGACCGTGCTTCAACTCGACGGTCTCCAGGTCGTCGCCAACCGCACGCCCGAGAAGGACGGCTATTCGGCTGTTCAGCTTGGCGCCGGCACGGCGAAGGCCAAGCGGACCTCCCAGGCCATGCGCGGCGTCTTTTCCGCCGCCAAGGTCGAGCCCAAGCGCAAGATCGCGGAATTCCGGGTCGATCCGGACAACCTGATCGACGTGGGCGAGGAGATCACCGCGAACCACTACTTCGAGGGCCAGTTCGTCGACGTGTCCGGCACGTCGATCGGCAAGGGCTTCGCGGGCGCCATGAAGCGGCACAACTTCGGCGGCCTTCGGGCGTCGCACGGCGTGTCGATCAGCCACCGCTCGCACGGCTCGACCGGCCAGTGCCAGGACCCCGGACGGGTGTTCAAGGGCAAGAAGATGGCCGGTCACATGGGCGCCGCCCGCGTGACCACGCAGAACCTGCAAGTCGTCCGGACCGACGCCGACCGTGGCCTGATCATGGTCAAGGGCGCCGTTCCGGGCTCGAAGGGCGGCTGGGTGACCATCAAGGACGCGGTCAAGAAGCCCGTTCCCGACAACGTGATCCTGCCGGCAGCACTGAAGTCCGCCGCTGAGGAAGCTGCGAAGGCCGCCGAGGCCGCCGCAGCAGCGGCTGCCGCCGAAGCCGAAGCCGAGGCCAAGCGCCTGGCCGAGGAGCAGGCGGCGCAGGAAGCCGCCGCGCTGGCCGATGCCGAAGCCTCGATCGCTTCGGAAAACGACACCGATGACCAGGCTCAGCCCGAGGGCGATGCCGAGAAGAAGGACGGTGAGGAATGAAACTCGACGTGATCAAACTGGACGGCGGGAAGGCCGGCTCGGTCGATCTGGGCGATGAGATCTTCGGTCTCGAACCCCGCGCCGACATCCTTCACCGCGTCGTCCGCTGGCAGCGTGCAAAAGCCCAGCAGGGCACGCACAGCGTGAAGGGCCGGTCCGAGGTCAGCTATTCGACCAAGAAGATCTATCGCCAGAAGGGTACCGGCGGCGCACGCCACGGCTCGCGCAAGGCGCCGATCTTCCGAAAGGGCGGCGTCTACAAGGGCCCGACCCCGCGCAGCCATGCTCATGAGCTGACGAAGAAGTTCCGGGTTCTGGGTCTGAAGCACGCGCTGTCGTCGAAGGCCGCGACCGGCAACCTCGTCATCCTCGACGCGGCGACGGCCGAGGGCAAGACGGGTGCGCTGGCCAAGCAGGTCCGCGACCTCGGCTGGAAGCGCACGCTGATCATCGATGGGGCCGCAGTGGACGAGGGCTTTGCCCGCGCCGCCGCCAACCTGAACGGCATCGACGTCCTGCCCATCATGGGCGCGAACGTCTACGACATCCTCCGCAGTGACACGCTGGTGATCACCAAGGCGGGCGTCGAAGCTCTGGAGGCTCGTCTGAAATGAGCGTGAAGACCGAACATTACGACGTGATCCGCAAGCCGTTGATCACCGAGAAATCGACGATGGCGTCCGAGTACAACGCCGTCGTCTTCGAGGTGGCCATCGACTCGACCAAGCCACAGATCAAGGAGGCTGTCGAAGGTCTCTTCGGTGTGAAGGTGAAAGCCGTCAACACCTCGATCTCGAAGGGCAAGGTCAAGCGGTTCCGCGGTCGCCTCGGCACCCGGAAGGACGTTAAGAAGGCCTATGTCACGCTCGAAGAGGGCAACACGATCGACGTGACGACCGGTCTCTGAGGTTTGGCGGGGAACCTCCGCCAGAGACAATCCCCGAGGCCCCGCTCCGGCGGGGCCTTGTCGTTTGCGCGAGAGCTCCGGCTACTGTCCGATGACGATCCGGCGAGGCATTATGCGCGGCTCGTCCTCCGGGGCGTCTGATGACAGGGCACTGTCCGCGATGCCCGCGAGCGTCATCCTGAGCTCTTCGGGCGACACCGAGTCGAACAGGAACACGAACCCCGTCAGCACGCAGGCATAGGCCACCACGCGCGTGGGCCAGGGGGCGGTGCGGCGCGCAGGGCGGTGGTCCGCCCTGTCGGTGGCGGTGCGGAGCGGCGGACCGGACACCGGGCAGTCGGGGTCGGCCGCCGGATCGGGCAGCAGCCCGAGATGCGCCTCGCGTTCGCGCAGTTCGCGCTCATTCCGGCGATTGATCCGCTCGATCCAGTTTGTTTCGCTGGTCGTGCGCGCGATCTTGGGCTCAGGACGGCTGCCCGGCGCGTCGGCACTCCCGACATCCGGGCGGAGGGTATGCGCCGTGACCGATGTCTCGCCGGTCGAGTCGCGGTTGAACTCCTCGACCCAGTCCGGCTTCGAGGGCTTCTCCGGCGGACGCGGGATGGCGGCAGCGACCTCGATTTGGGCCGTCCGGCCCTTGCTGACTTCCTTGTTGGTTTCCTCGACAAGGCGCGTGAGCGAGCGTTCGAACGCGAGGCTGACGTCCGTCTTCGACACGCGCGGGACCGACTTCACCAGCACGTCCGACCCTGCAGCGGAGTCCGCGATGAGGCCCCTCCACTGCGCCGCCGATTTGAGCCGGTCGCTCGGATGGACCTGCATGGCGCGGTCGATGGCCTCGAGGAAGGCGGTGTCATAGCCCGCGACGCGTCCGGCCAGCGGCTTGCAGGGATCGGACTTGCGGCCCGCCAGTTCGATAAGCCGCATCTGGCTGTGGGGTGGAGGTTCGCCACTGAGAAGGTGATAGAAGCTTGCCGCCAGCGCATAGAGGTCGCTCGAAGGCGATTGCCGGCTGCCTTCGACATAGAATTCCTGGGGCGAGTAGCCGTCCTTGACGACAAGAAGCGACGACACCGCACGGGTCTGCCGGCTTGCCTCGCCGCGCGCTGCGCCGAAGTCGATCAGCACCGGGGCGCCCGACGCTTCGATGATGATGTTGTCGGGCGAGATGTCACGGTGCAGAAGATCCAGCGTGTGGACCTCTTCGACGGCGTCGAGGAGCTTCAGCAGGATGTCGCGTATGCGCGCGGGCGACAGATCCGGGCCATCCGGGTGGATGAAATCGGCCAGCTCCGCGCCCTCGATCAGGTCGAGCACCATGTAGGCGGTGCCGAACTCCTCGAACGCGCCGTGGACGCCCACGATGTTCGGGTGCCGCAACCGGGCAAGGCTTCGCGCCTCGCGCATGAACATGGACACGATCTGGTGGAAAGGCTGCGCATAGGAGTGACTGCGCACGACGACCGAATTCCGCTCGCGCATGCAGAAGTCGTAGGGGAAGCACTCTTTGAGAACGACCGTTCGCCCGAGAACGTTGTCCTGGGCGGTATATGTTATCCCAAAGCCACCGGCACCGAGATGCCCTTTAATCGTGAACTGACCATCTGATAACACCGCGCCTACTGGCAGCGCATACTCGGCGAAGGCGGCCTCCGTGGCTGCGTTGGCGACCATGCCAGTCAACACCCCGAGGTCCGATTGTCCTTTCCGAGTCTTTTCGTCCGAAAATGTGACTTCATTGAGATGATTGTGGGACGAAGATGCGGAGTGACGCCTGCGCCGGCGGCTCTTGCCACCCATCCCCATCCCTGCTACCCACCCGCATCTCAAGTCGCCCCGGATTCGTCCGGGGTGCGCTTTTTTGGGGAAACCCAATCTCAACCGGGGACCTACGGGGCCCTATACCCCGGCCCGCCCGACTTAGACCGGTGGGCCCATACATAGCGGGGCGCCAAGCCCTGCAAAGCTGACGGAAGACAGAAAGCATGGCACTCAAGTCGTATAAACCGACGACGCCTGGCCAGCGCGGGCTGGTTCTGATCGACCGTTCGGAGCTTTGGAAAGGACGCCCGGTCAAGGCCCTCACCGAGGGACTGACCAAGAAAGGCGGCCGGAACAACACCGGACGGATCACGATGCGCCGCAAAGGCGGCGGGGCGAAGCGGCTGTACCGCATCGTCGACTTCAAGCGTGGCAAGCGCGACATGGACGCCGTCGTGGCGCGGATCGAATACGATCCCAACCGCACCGCCTTCATCGCGCTGATCCAGTACACCGACGGTGAGCAAGCCTATATCCTCGCGCCGCAGCGCCTGGGCGTCGGCGACAAGATCGTCGCGGGCGTCAAGGTCGACGTGAAGCCTGGCAACGCGATGCCCTTCACCGGAATGCCCATCGGCACCATCGTCCACAACATCGAGCTGAAGCCCGGCAAGGGCGGCCAGATCGCGCGCGCCGCGGGCACCTACGCCCAGTTCGTCGGCCGTGACGGCGGCTATGCCCAGATCCGGCTCTCCTCGGGCGAGCTTCGCCTCGTGCGCCAGGAATGCATGGCGACCGTGGGCGCGGTGTCGAACCCCGACAACTCGAACCAGAACCTCGGCAAGGCCGGACGCAACCGCCACTACGGCAAGCGTCCCTCGGTCCGCGGTGTCGCGATGAACCCGATCGACCACCCGCACGGCGGCGGCGAAGGCCGCACCTCGGGCGGCCGGACGCCGGTCACGCCCTGGGGCAAGGACACCAAGGGCCGCAAGACCCGGAACAAGAACAAGGCGTCGCAGAAGCTGATCATCCGCTCGCGCAATGCCAGGAAAGGCCGCTAATCCATGTCACGTTCTGTTTGGAAGGGCCCCTTCGTCGACGCCTACGTGCTGAAGAAAGCCGAGAAGTCGCGGGAATCGGGCCGCAATGAAGTCATCAAGATTTGGTCGCGCCGTTCGACCATCCTGCCGCAATTCGTCGGCCTCACCTTCGGCGTCTACAATGGCCAGAAGCACATCCCGGTGAACGTCTCCGAGGACATGATTGGCCAGAAGTTCGGTGAATACGCGCCGACGCGGACCTACTACGGTCACGCGGCCGACAAGAAAGCGAAGAGGAAGTAAGCCATGAGCAAGGAAAAGAATCCTCGCCGCGTGGCGGACAACGAGGCGATGGCGAAGACGCGCATGCTGCGCACCTCGCCGCAGAAGCTGAACCTGGTGGCGGCGATGATCCGCGGCAAGAAGGTGGAAAAGGCCCTGTCGGACCTGACCTTCTCGAAGCGCCGCATCGCGGGCGACGTGAAGAAGTGCCTTCAGTCCGCCATCGCCAACGCCGAGAACAACCACAACCTGGACGTGGACGAGCTGGTCGTGGCGGAAGCCTACGTCGGCAAGAACCTCGTGATGAAGCGCGGCCGTCCGCGGGCGCGGGGCCGGTTCGGCCGGATCAACAAGCCGTTCTCTGAACTCACCATCAAGGTCCGCCAGGTCGAGGAGCAAGCCTAATGGGTCACAAGGTAAACCCCGTCGGGATGCGGCTTCAGGTCAACCGGACCTGGGACAGCCGCTGGTACGCCGACACGAAGGAATACGGCGATCTTCTTCTTGAGGACATCGCCATGCGCAAGTTCATCAAGGAAGAGTGCAAGCAGGCCGGCATCAGCCGCGTGATCATCGAACGTCCGCACCGCAAGTGCCGCGTCACGATCCACACGGCCCGCCCGGGCGTCATCATCGGCAAGAAGGGCGCGGACATCGAGACGCTCCGCAAGAAGCTTGCCAAGATGACCGACAGCGACCTGCACCTGAACATCGTCGAGGTCCGGAAGCCCGAACTCGATTCCGCGCTGGTGGCCGAATCCATCGCCCAGCAGCTCGAGCGTCGCGTGTCTTTCCGCCGCGCGATGAAGCGGTCGGTGCAGAACGCGATGCGCATGGGTGCCCTCGGCATTCGCGTCAACGTCGCGGGCCGCCTCGGCGGCGCCGAGATCGCGCGGACCGAATGGTACCGCGAGGGTCGCGTGCCGCTGCACACGCTGCGCGCCGACATCGACTATGCCCTTGCCGAGGCGAAGACGCCTTACGGCATCATCGGAATCAAGGTCTGGATCTTCAAGGGCGAGATCATGGACCACGATCCGCAGGCCCGCGACCGGCGCCAGCAGGAGTTGCAGGAGGGCCCCGCCCCCCGTGGCGCCGGCGGCGGACGTCGCGACCGCGACCGCTAGGGAGTGAAAGAAGATGCTGCAACCAAAGCGCACCAAGTTCCGCAAGGCCCACAAGGGCCGCATCCACGGCGAGGCCAAGGGCGGGTCTGACCTGTCCTTCGGCACCTACGGCCTGAAGGCTCTCGAGCCCGAGCGGGTCACAGCCCGCCAGATCGAAGCCGCGCGCCGCGCCATGACGCGTCACATGAAGCGTCAGGGCAAGGTCTGGATCCGGATCTTCCCCGACACCCCGATCTCGGCCAAGCCGATCGAGGTCCGGATGGGCAAGGGCAAGGGCTCGGTCGACCGCTGGGCCTGCAAGGTCAAGCCGGGCCGCGTCATGTTCGAACTCGACGGCGTCAACGACGCCATCGCGCGCGAAGCCCTGCGCCTCGCCGCGATGAAGCTGCCGATCAAGACCAGGACGATCGCTCGGGAAGACTGGTGACGGCGGCTTCGCCGCCGCATGCGGTGTAGCGAGAAATCGAAGATTTCTCGCGGGCCGCACCCGGTTGAGGAAGAATGGCAGGGCGGGGTTCACCCCGCCCTTTCCTTTTGGCGTGAGGGATTCATCCCTCGAGATTCCCGAACGATCGAGAAACATGTATTGTCACATGATGTTCGATCCAGCCGCGGTCCTTGTTGAGGTCCTGGATCCTGTGGATAAGGAGCAGGGCCATTGAACCCAAAGATACTTTTCGCGCTGGCTCTTATCGCCCTGCTACCCGCTGCTGGCACTCTGTCGGCGCTTTCACCAAGCCTCAAGGAGACGAGTGCGACTGGCATCCCCATGGATGCCGAGGAGTACAGGTCCGTCACGAGCGACCGGCAGGTGCAGGACCTTGTTGAAAGGGAAATTCTACGTCGAGCAGCCAGTGCCCGTGATTTCAATGCAGATCAACTCGCTTCGGACTTTGAGGGCCTTGGCGATGATTTCAGCACGATAAGTGTGGAGGGCGGAGGGCCTGATGGCAGAGATGGATTGGTGTTTAAGGTCGACAACTCAGATCGCCTGATCGGGTTAGTTCGCGTTCCTGGCGGGCCGGACGGGACTTTCAGGGCAATAATAGCATACGATGAAGATAAAGTTATGATGATTAATATAGACGGGATGTGGCGTTCGCTGAAATTCGACTAGCAGGATGGATCGCCCAGGCACTTTGCCATAACACCGGATATCAGCACATCGCGGGACAAGGTGGCTACGACGACTTAGGCGAAGGTACTGTCAACGCACCCGAGGTCTGCTAAACCCGGCCCATGACCACCCGCAGCCTCTTCGCCACCCGCCTCTACCATTCCCGCCTGACCGGCATCGACCCGGCCGAGCTGGAAGCCTCCTGCCTCTCCATCGCAGGCGACGACGAGGCCGGCCAGGCGTGGTGCGAGGCCGAGGGCTATCCCGGCTACACCAGCTACGCGAGCCTCAGCGACCTTCCCTGGCGCTTCCCGATCTTCGCCGACGTGGTCAAGGACCTCGACCGCCACGTCGCGGTTTTCGCCGAGGAACTGGCCTTCGACCTCGGCGGCGGCAAGCTGGTGCTCGAGGATATCTGGATCAACATCCTGCCCGAGGGCGGCATCCACACCGCGCACATCCACCCGCACAGCGTCATCTCGGGCACGACCTATGTCGCCATGCCCGAGGGCGCCTCCGCTCTGAAATTGGAGGACCCGCGCCTGCCGATGATGATGGCGGCTCCGCCCCGCCGGAAGGACGCGCCCGAGGACCTGAAGACCTTCGTCTACGTCAGGCCGCAGGTCGGCGACGTCCTCCTCTGGGAAAGCTGGCTGCGCCACGAGGTGCCGATGAACATGTCCGAGGACGAGCGCATCAGCGTCAGCTTCAACTACCGCTGGGACAGCTAGGCGTAACGCCCTTCGCAAAAGCGCGAAACAGGGCTTGCCTTCCAAGACGATGCCCTTTAGACGGCAGCCTTCACCTAAGGACCTCCACCGGAATCGGGGTGACGCGGACAGCGGCCCGCCGGTGATGTTGAAAGGAAGAAGGCGATGAACGCCAAGGAACTGCGGGACAAGACTCCCGACCAGCTTCGCGACGAGTTGGCCAAACTGAAGAAGGAGGCGTTCAACCTCCGCTTCCAGCAGGCCACCAACCAGCTCGAAAGCACCGCGCGGATGCGCCAGGTGCGCCGCAACGTTGCGCGCGTGAAGACCATACTGAACCAGAAGGCGGCCGCAGCCGCCGCGTCGGAGGCCTGAGCCCATGCCCAAGCGTATCCTTCAAGGCGTCGTCACCTCGAACGCCAACGCCCAGACCGTCACCGTGTCGGTCGAGCGTCGCTTCAAGCATCCGCTCCTCCACAAGACGGTCCGGAAATCCAAGAAGTATCGCGCACACGACGCGAATGACCAATTCAAGGTGGGCGACATGGTTCGCATCCAGGAATGTGCCCCCATCTCGAAGACCAAGCGCTGGGAGGTGATCGCCGAATAAGGCGCTCACCCTCCACACATATCGAAACCCCGGGGTCGATGTCCTGACAAGGCGGCTCCGGAAGTCGGGAGAAACCAAATGATCCAGATGCAGACCAATCTGGATGTCGCTGACAACTCCGGCGCCCGCCGGGTTCAGTGCATCAAGGTCCTGGGTGGTTCGCACCGCCGCTATGCGTCGGTCGGAGACATCATCGTCGTCTCCGTCAAGGAAGCCATCCCGCGCGGCCGCGTGAAGAAGGGCGACGTCCGCAAGGCCGTCGTCGTGCGCACCGCCAAGGAAGTCCGCCGCGAGGACGGCACGTCGATCCGTTTCGATCGCAACGCCGCCGTCATCCTCAACAACCAGAACGAGCCCGTCGGCACCCGTATCTTCGGGCCGGTCGTGCGCGAACTGCGGGCGAAGAACTTCATGAAGATCATCTCGCTCGCCCCGGAGGTGCTGTAAGATGGCCGCTAAACTCAAGAAGGGCGACAAGGTCGTCGTGCTGGCCGGCAAGGACAAGGGCAAGGAGGGTGAGATCACCCGCGTCATGCCCAAGGACAACAAGGCCATCGTCGACGGCGTGAACATCGCCATCCGCCACGTCCGCCAGAGCCCGAACAGCCAGGGCGGCCGCCAGCCTAAAGCGATGCCGATCGACCTGTCGAACCTGGCGCTGCTCGACGGCAACGGCAAGGCGACCCGCGTCGGCTTCAAGGTCGAGGACGGCAAGAAGGTCCGCTTCGCCAAGACCACGGGAGATGCGATCTGATGCTCGACACCGCTCAATACACCCCGCGCCTCAAGGCACACTACCGGGACACCGTCCGGCCGGCTCTGAAGGAGGAGTTTGGCTACAAGAACGACATGCAGATCCCGCGCCTCGAGAAGATCGTCCTGAACATCGGCGCCGGAACCGAGGCCGTTCGCGACTCGAAGAAAGCCAAGTCGGCCGCCGACGACCTCACGACCATCACCGGTCAAAGGGCCGTCATCACCAAGGCCAAGAAGTCGATCGCCGGCTTCCGGGTCCGCGAGGGGATGCCCCTCGGCGCCAAGGTGACGCTTCGCGGCGACAGGATGTACGACTTCTTCGACCGCCTGATCACCGTCGCCCTTCCGCGCGTCCGCGACTTCCGCGGCGTGAAGGGTTCGTCGTTCGACGGCCGCGGCAACTATGCCATGGGCCTGAAAGAGCACATCGTGTTCCCCGAGATCGACTTCGACAAGGTCGACGAGGTCTGGGGCATGGACATCATCATCTGCACCGACGCCAAGTCGGATGCGGAAGCCAAGGCGCTGTTGAAGCTTTTCAACATGCCGTTCAACAGCTGAGCCTGGGAGAATAGAGACATGGCAAAGAAATCCATGATCGAACGCGAAAAGAAGCGCCAGCGCCTGGTCGAGCAATACGCCGCCAAGCGCGCGTCTCTGAAAGCGATCGTCAGTGACCAGTCGAAATCCGTCGAAGAGCGCTTCAAGGCCAGCCTCAAGCTGGCCGACCTACCGCGCAACTCGTCGGCGACGCGCCTGCACAACCGCTGCCAGCTCACGGGGCGTCCGCACGCCTACTACCGCAAGCTGAAAATGTCGCGGATCGCGCTGCGGGAACTGGGCCAGCAGGGCCAGATCCCCGGCCTGGTCAAGTCGAGCTGGTAAGGAGGAGATGAAATGAACGATCCTCTCGGCGATATGCTGACCCGCATCCGGAACGCCCAGATGCGCGGCAAATCAACCACCGTCACCCCGGCCTCCAAGCTGCGGAAGTGGGTGCTCGACGTCCTTGCGGACGAGGGCTACATCCGCGGCTACGAAGAGACCACCGACACCAAGGGCCACCCGGCCATCGAGATCTCCCTCAAGTACTACGAGGGTCAGCCCGTCATTCGCGAGCTGAAGCGCGTCTCGAAGCCCGGCCGCCGCGTGTACATGTCCGTCAGCGACATCCCGCAGGTGCGTCAGGGTCTGGGTGTCTCCATCGTCTCCACGCCCCGCGGCGTGATGTCGGATGCGTCGGCTCGCCATGCCAATGTCGGCGGCGAAGTCCTCTGCACCGTGTTCTGAGGAGAGCGCAATGTCTCGTATCGGCAAGAAACCGGTCGCGCTGCCGTCAGGGGTCGAAGCTTCGATCTCGGGCCAGACGGTGACCGTCAAGGGTCCGAAGGGCCAGCGCCAGTTCACGGCGACCGACGACGTCAGCCTCGTCGTCGAGGATGGGGCGGTCAACGTGACCCCTCGCGGCACGTCCAAGCGGGCGCGTCAGCAGTGGGGCATGTCCCGCACCATGGTCGCCAACCTCGTGACCGGCGTCACCACGGGCTTCAAGCGTGAGCTCGAGATCAACGGCGTGGGCTATCGGGCCCAGGCCCAGGGCAGCAAGCTGACCCTGAACCTCGGCTACAGCCACGACGTCAACTTCGAGGTGCCGGAGGGTGTGACCGTCACGACCCCGAAGCTCACCGAGATCGTCGTCGAGGGAACCGACCAGCAGCTCGTCGGCCAGGTCGCGGCCAATATCCGCGAATGGCGTGGTCCCGAGCCCTACAAGGGCAAGGGGATCAAGTACAAGGACGAGTACATCTTCCGCAAGGAAGGCAAGAAGAAGTAAGGACCGGACACATGGCACTTTCCAAGAGAGAGCTGTTCCTGAAGCGCCGCCTGCGCGTCCGGAACAAACTTCGCGCGGTCAACACCGGCAAGCCGCGGCTGTCGGTTCACCGCTCGAACAAGAACATCAGCGTCCAGCTCATCGACGACGTCGAAGGCCGGACCCTGGCGTCGGCCTCGTCGCTCGAGAAGGATCTGGGCGTCGTCGGCAAGAACAACGTGGATGCCGCGGCCAAGGTCGGCCAGGCCATCGCCGAGCGCGCCAAGAAGGCGGGCATCGACGCGGCCTATTTCGACCGGGGCGGCTTCCTGTTCCACGGCAAGGTCAAGGCGCTGGCGGAAGCCGCGCGCGAAGCCGGGCTGAAGATCTGAACGGTGCGGCGGGCTGAAGCCCGTCTTGCCGGCACTGTAGGGCGGGGGTTTGCCGCGCCTTCGATGACCCGGGCCTTCGGGCACCGAGGTTGGACCAACCGGGCGACACGCCCACGACTTTGAAGGAGGCCGGATGGCCAGAGAACAGCAGAACAGGGGCCAGCGCCGCGACCGCGACGAGACCCCGGAATTCGCCGACCGCCTGGTCGCCATCAACCGCGTTTCGAAGACCGTCAAGGGCGGCAAGCGCTTCGGTTTCGCCGCGCTCGTCGTCGTGGGCGACCAGAAGGGCCGCGTCGGCTTCGGCAAGGGCAAGGCCAAGGAGGTCCCCGAGGCCATCCGCAAGGCCACCGAGCAGGCCAAGCGCCAGATGATCCGCGTTCCCCTGCGGGAAGGCCGGACGCTGCACCACGACATCGAGGGCCGCCACGGCGCGGGCCGCGTCGTGATGCGCACCGCAGCCCAGGGTACCGGCATCATCGCCGGCGGCCCGATGCGTGCCGTCTTCGAGATGGTGGGAATGCACGACGTCGTCGCCAAGTCGATTGGTTCGCAGAACCCCTACAACATGATCCGCGCCACGATGAACGGCCTCCAGAAGGAAGCCTCGCCGCGCTCGGTCGCGCAGCGTCGCGGCAAGAAGGTCGCCGACATCCTGCCGAAACGCGAGGATGCCACCGAATCCTCCAGCCTTGTCGCAGAGGAGGCGTAAATCATGGCCAAGACCATCGTCATCAAGCAGATCGGCTCGCCGATCCGCCGCCCCGACGTCCAGCAGCGCACGCTGATCGGGCTCGGGCTGAACAAGATGCACCGCACCCGCGAGCTCGAGGATACGCCCTCGGTGCGCGGCATGGTGAACTCGATCCCGCACCTCGTCGAGATCGTCGAAGAGCGCGGCTGACGCCTCTCGTCTCTCTAACGCCCAAAGGCCCGCGCCATTCCCGGCGCGGGCCTTTTCCGTTGAGGGTAAGGGGTCAGTTGCCGTTGCGGTTCAGCGAGAAGTCTCCGGTCTGCGTCTCGCCGCCGAAGCTGCCACCCAAAACGCCCGCCGCCTGTGAGGCGTCCGCGCCATAGAGCGCGCCGAAGAAGTCCAACGACCCCGCAAAGCTGTCCGACGTCAGCGCGATGGTCCCGTTGATCCGGCTTCCGTCGAGGGTGCCGCTGACAGCGCCGTCCACGCCGCCCATTCCCGCGAAGGCGCCCGTGAGGCCGCCGCCCACGGCGCCGCTGCCGAAGTCGATGGTCACCTTCAAGGCGCCGTTGCCTCCGTTGGTGGACCAGGACCCGTTATAGTGCGCCTCGTCGGCAGGCAGGCTGTCGCCCGGCGTTTCCAGGCCGTAGACCGCGCTTTGGCCGTTCAGCAGAGCGGACGTGTTGGCCGCGCCCTTCCAGCCGACCGTCAGCGTTCCGCCATCGCCCGTCCAGGTGCCGCCGTTCGCGTTCTTCGACGTCCGCGTGCTCCAGGCGGTCTCGGCGCCGCCGTCGAGCGAGACATAGACGGTCTTCCCGTCCTCGCTCAGCCGAAGCCTGAGTTCACCGATCGAGCCGTCGGCGCGGGTGTAGAAGCCCGAGAGGCCATCGCCCATCATCGCCGACTTGTTCGTCAGGGAGCCGTCCGAGTAGATCGGGGCGTAAAGGCTGCCGCCGGACGTTCCGCCGCCCGAGCCTTCTCCACCCGACCCGCCCGGGCCTTCGCTCTCGGACCCGCCGGAGCCGGAGCCCACGGACCCGCCGCCAGACGAGCCGCCAGACCCGCTCGGCGGCGTGCCGACGCTGCTGCCACCGCCAAAGAACTTGGTCGAGATATCTCCGCAGCCGGCAAGAAGAAGGGGAAGGGCGATCAGGATCAGGGGTTTGACTGACATCGGTACACACTCTCATTGAAACTCGGGACGGGCTCATACAACCGTGACGAGCAGTCGAAAGTTTGAATTAACTTTGTCTTAACCATGATTTCTGGTGCGGGCGTCCGATGTGACCCCGACGGCACGGCCGCGGGCAACGGCGTCAAGATGCGCAGGATTGGTCCCTCTTCCGCCACAATCGGTGCAGAGTGTCCGGGGCATTAACGAACCGGACCGACCATGCCGCCCCTGAACGATCTCCTTCTGGTGACGACGGTCATTCTCGTCGTCCTGGCGCCGATGAACGCCAGTTTCCTGCAGTGCTGGGCGGATCGCGCGCGCGCAGGCAACACGGCCGTCCCGCAGGGCCGCTCGCAGTGCGACGGATGCGGCAGGACGCTGTCCACCATCGACCTCGTTCCGATCCTGTCCTGGCTCTGGAATCGTGGCCGCGCGCGCTGCTGCGGAGAAAAGCTGCACCCCACGCTTCTCTATTCCGAGCTTCTGATTCTCGTCATCGCCCTCTGGGGCGCGGTGGTCGTGCCCTGGCCGCTCAAGATTCCGACAGTGCTGCTCGCATCCGGGCTTCAGGCGGTCGTCCTGCTGACGGGGCCGCATCCGAAGGCGGCGCGGGGCTTTACCGGCGCGCTGACCGTCCTGGGGCTCGGCATCGCCGCCTTCTTCCTCGACGCGCCTCTTGCCGTCCATGCGGGCGCGACGCTCCTCGGCCTTGCGCTCTGGGTCGCCGCGCGGCTGCAAAGGGCCGTGGCGCCCGACGCGCTGTTCCTCCTTCTGCCCGCGGGCGCCCTTACGGGCTTCTGGGGCCTTGCCCTGACGGGCTTCATCGCCATCCCTCTGGCCTTTGCGTTCCGCGCCCTCAAGCCCCTCGCCTATCCCGCCGACCAGCGCCGCCCGGTCATGCCGGGCGAGGCTGTGGTGATGGGCCTCGCCGCCGCGCTCTGGCTCGTCTGGCTCTATTTCATCGCCGTCTGAGTTCGGGCTTGAACGGCGCCGGACCCTGATCTATACGCCCCCGATCAATCAAAAAA
This sequence comes from Silicimonas algicola, assembly GCF_003970735.1. Lineage (GTDB taxonomy): Bacteria > Pseudomonadota > Alphaproteobacteria > Rhodobacterales > Rhodobacteraceae > Silicimonas > Silicimonas algicola. Next base: position 4,074,333 of record NZ_CP034588.1, on the reverse strand, counting down.
CGCCGTGGCCGTCCCATCTTCGCTTCGGGGGCGCGTCCGGCTCGAAAGGAAGCGACATGAAACTGAACCAACTCCGGGACAACCCCGGCGCCGCCCCCAAGAAAAAACGCATCGCCCGTGGCCCTGGCTCGGGCAAGGGCAAGACCGCCGGGCGCGGCATCAAGGGCCAATCGTCCCGCTCGGGCGTGGCGATCAACGGCTACGAGGGCGGCCAGATGCCGCTCTATCAGCGTCTTCCGAAGCGCGGCTTCAACAAGCCGAACCGCAAGAAGTACGCCGTGGTCAACCTGGGTCTGATCCAGAAATTCATCGACGCGGGCAAGCTCGGATCCGAGATCACCGAGACCGAGCTGGTCGACTCGGGTCTCGTCCGGCGCAAGCTCGACGGCGTACGCGTCCTCAGCAAGGGCGAGTTCTCGTCCAAGGCCACCATCACCGTCACCGGCGCGTCGAAGTCCGCGATCGAAGCGGTCGAGAAGGCCGGCGGCTCACTGACGGTCACGGCTCAGTCGGCTGACGCGTAAACGGCTTGTGGGCGGCTTCCCCGCCGCTTACATGACCTGCAGTTTTCCACGCCGCCGACCGGGAAACGGTCCGGCGGCGTTTGCACATGGAAGGGCCCTCGCATGGCATCCGCAGCAGAGCAAATGGCAGCCAACACCAGTTGGGGCATGCTTGGGAAGGCGACCGAGCTACGCCAGAGACTTCTGTTCACGATCGGTCTTCTGATCGTCTATCGCCTCGGCACCTACATCCCGGTTCCCGGCATCGACGGCAGCGCCCTGCGCGAATTCATGGACGGGGCAGCGGGCGGCATCGCGGGCGTCCTCGGCATGTTCACCGGCGGCGCCCTGTCGCGGATGGGCATCTTCGCCCTGGGCATCATGCCATACATCTCGGCCTCGATCATCATCCAGCTCCTCGCCTCGACCTGGGGCCCCCTGACGCAGCTGAAGAAGGAAGGCGAGCAGGGGCGTCGCAAGATCACGCAGTACACACGCTACGGCACCGTCCTTCTGGCGACCGTGCAGGCCTACGGCCTCGCCGCGTCGATGGAGGCGGGCGACCTCGTCACCGATCCGGGCTGGTTCTTCCGCATCTCGACCATGGTGACCCTGGTCGGCGGCACCATGTTCCTGATGTGGCTCGGCGAGCAGATCACCGCCCGCGGCGTGGGCAACGGCATCTCGCTCATCATCTACGTCGGTATCGTGGCCGAGCTTCCCGGCGTCTTCGCCCAGTTCTTCGCCCAGGGCCGCGCCGGCGCGCTGTCGACGGGCGTGATCCTCGGCATCCTCGCCATGATCCTGGTGACGCTCGTCTTCGTGGTGTTCATGGAGCGATCCCTGCGCAAGATCCACATCCAGTACCCGCGCCGCCAGGTCGGCATGAAGGTCTATGACGGTCAGTCCTCGCACCTGCCGATCAAGGTGAACCCGGCTGGCGTCATCCCGGCGATCTTCGCCTCGTCGCTCCTGCTCCTGCCGACCACGCTCGCGACCTTCTCAGGCTCGCAGGCCGGCCCGATCATGAGCTGGATCCTCGCCTACTTCGGCCCCGGTCAGCCGCTGTACCTTCTGTTCTTCGCGTCGATGATCATCTTCTTCACCTACTTCTACACCCTCAACGTGGCCTTCAAGCCCGACGAGGTGGCCGAGAACCTGAAGAACCAGAACGGCTTCATCCCCGGCATCCGCCCCGGCAAGAAGACCGAGGAATACCTCGAGTACGTCGTCCGCCGCATCCTCGTCCTCGGCAGCGCCTACCTCGCGCTGGTCTGTCTCCTGCCCGAGATCGTCCGCGGCAATTTGGCCATCACCGCCTACTTTGGCGGAACCTCGATTCTGATTATTGTCTCGGTCGGAATGGACTTCATCCAGCAGGTCCAGTCGCACCTTCTCGCACACCAGTACGAGAACCTGATCGAGAAATCCCAGTTGCGCGGCAAGAAACGCGGCGGGAAAGCCAAGGGGACGGCCAGACGATGAACATCATACTGCTGGGGCCGCCAGGCGCCGGGAAGGGAACCCAGGCGCGGCGGCTCGAGGAAGGGCGCGGCATGGTCCAGCTCTCGACCGGCGACATGCTGCGCGACGCCCGCACCTCGGGCACCGAGATGGGTCAGCGCGTCGCCGCGATCATGGACGCGGGCGAGCTTGTCACCGACGAGATCGTCATCGGCCTGATCGAGGAAAAGCTGAAGACCTCCCACGGCAGCGGTTTCATCTTCGACGGCTTCCCCCGCACGCTGGCCCAGGCCGACGCACTGGGCGAGCTGCTGGAGGCGAACGGGCAGGAGCTGGACGCAGTCATCGAGATGCGCGTCGACGACGCCGAGCTCGTCCAGCGGATCACCGCGCGATCGACCTGCGCCACCTGCGGCGAAGTCTACAACGACGCGACGAAGCCGATCCCCGAGGACGGCAAGTGCTCGAACTGCGGCGGGACGGAATTCAAGCGCCGCGCCGACGACAACGCCGAAAGCCTCAAGACCCGGCTCATGGAATACTACAAGAAGACCTCGCCGCTGATCGGCTACTACTACGCCAAGGGCGACCTGCGCACCGTCGACGGTCTGGGCGAGATCGACGAGGTGGCCAAGGCGATATCAATGGTTCTCGACGCCTGAGGCGTAACCGTCGGCATCGGATTGCGAAGGGGTGAAGAAGGGACTTGACACAAGTCGTTCCGCACCCCTTGACCCTACCGGCGCGAGCGCATAGTTACCGCCATCTCAACTGAGAATCATATGCAAGCCCGGTGGCATCATCGCTCCGGGCTTACGTTGTGAAAAAAGGGCCTGGTATGACGGGCCCGCAACGAAAGGACATACGACGTGGCACGTATTGCCGGCGTGAACATCCCGACTGCGAAGCGGGTTCCGATCGCCCTCACCTACATCACCGGAATCGGCCCCTCTTCCGCCAGGGAGATCTGCGAGGCCGTCAAGATCGAACCCAGCCGTCGCGTGAACGAGCTGTCGGATGCCGAGGTCCTTGCGATCCGCGAGCATATCGACGCCAACTTCACCGTCGAGGGTGACCTGCGCCGCGAGACGCAGATGAACATCAAGCGCCTGATGGACCTCGGCTGCTATCGCGGCCTGCGCCATCGTCGCAACCTTCCCGTGCGCGGTCAGCGTACACATACCAATGCGCGCACGCGCAAAGGTCCGGCGAAAGCTATCGCCGGCAAGAAGAAATAAGGAAGGGTCCGACCAATGGCACGTGAACGTCGCGTCAAGAAGAAGGTCTCCAAGAACATCGCCACCGGCGTTGCTCATGTGAACTCTTCGTTCAACAACACCAAGATCCTGATCTCGGACGTGCAGGGCAACGCGATTGCCTGGTCGTCCGCCGGGACGATGGGCTTCAAGGGCTCGCGCAAGTCGACCCCCTATGCCGCGCAGATGGCCGCCGAAGACGCCGGCCGCAAGGCGCAGGAACACGGGGTCCGCACGATCGAGGTCGAGGTTCAGGGTCCCGGGTCGGGTCGCGAATCCGCCCTCCGCGCCCTGGCGGCCGTGGGATTCAACATCACGTCGATCCGCGACGTGACGCCGATCGCCCACAACGGCTGCCGTCCGCCAAAGCGCCGCCGCGTCTGACGACGCCGAATTTCCCGGTCGGGCCGTGCAGACGCATGGCCCGTCCTTGCTGTTTTGAACCTCGGGAGCGTCCGGCAAGGACATGGGCCGGAAGCAGGAATTGAGGAGACACACATGATCCACAAGAACTGGCAAGAATTGATTAAGCCGACCCAGCTGGACGTCAAGCCGGGCAACGACCCTGCGCGTCAGGCGACGGTCATCGCCGAACCGCTCGAGCGGGGCTTCGGCCTGACGCTCGGCAACGCGCTGCGGCGCGTGCTGATGTCGTCGCTCCAGGGCGCGGCCATCACAAGCGTCCAGATCGACAACGTCCTGCACGAGTTCTCGTCCGTCGCGGGCGTCCGCGAAGACGTGACCGACATCGTCCTCAACCTGAAGGGCGTGGCAATCCGCATGGATGTCGAGGGTCCGAAGCGCCTGTCGATCTCGGTCAAGGGCCCGCAGGTCGTGACCGGCGGCGACATCTCGGAATCGGCCGGCATCGAGATCCTGAACAAGGATCACGTCATATGTCACCTCGACGAGGGCGCCGACCTCTTCATCGAACTGACGGTCGACACCGGCAAGGGCTACGTCGCCGCCGACAAGAACCGTCCCGAGGATGCACCGATCGGCCTGATCCCGGTCGACGCGATCTATTCGCCGGTCCGCAGGGTCAGCTACGAAGTGCAGCCGACCCGCGAGGGCCAGGTGCTGGACTACGACAAGCTGACGCTGAAGCTCGAAACCGACGGCTCGATCACGCCGGATGACGCCGTGGCTCTTGCGGCGCGCATCCTCCAGGATCAGCTTTCGATCTTCGTCAACTTCGACGAGCCCGAAGCGGCCCGCGCGATGGATGACGAGGACGGGCTGGAGTTCAATCCGCTCCTTCTCAAGAAGGTGGACGAGCTCGAGCTTTCGGTGCGTTCGGCGAACTGCCTGAAGAACGACAACATCGTCTACATCGGCGACCTCATCCAGAAGACCGAGGCCGAGATGCTGCGGACGCCGAACTTCGGTCGGAAGTCGCTCAACGAGATCAAGGAAGTGCTCTCCGGCATGGGTCTCCACCTCGGCATGGACGTCGAGGAGTGGCCGCCGGAGAACATCGAGGACCTGGCCAAGAAGTTCGAGGACCAGTTCTAAGCTACAAGGTATCGCGTCGGTCGCCGCACCGACGCGATACCGACGCAATACCGACGTCATACAGACGTGGGTTTTCGGGCATTCCGCCCCAAGGAGAGTCGGCGCCACGCACGTCGGCCGGACAAAGCAAAACCGCCACCGGAGTACGACACATGCGTCACGCCCGCGGCTATCGCCGCCTGAACCGCACCCACGAGCACCGCAAGGCGCTTTTCGCCAACATGGCCGGCTCGCTGATCGAGCACGAGCAGATCAAGACGACCCTGCCCAAGGCCAAGGAACTCAAGCGGATCATGGACAAGATGATCACGCTCGGGAAGAAGGGCGACCTTCACGCCCGCCGCCTGGCCGCCGCGCGTCTCAAGCAGGATGCCCATGTTTCCAAGCTGTTCGACGTCCTCGGCCCCCGCTATGCCGAGCGCAACGGCGGCTACACCCGCGTCCTGAAGGCCGGCTTCCGCTACGGCGACATGGCCCCCATGGCGATCATCGAACTGGTCGACCGCGATCTCGACGCCAAGGGCCTCGCCGACCGCGAACGCCTGGCGGCCGAAGACGTCGCCGAGGATTGATCCGCAGCTGACTTTGGACTCGGAAAAGTCGCCCCAAGGGGCGGCTTTTTGTTTTGGACCAGAGACTTATACGGGCGCCACCCGCATTCGCCAGACATGCCCGATCGACGTCAGCAACTGCGTCTCAGGTTCATCAGGCTGCGCTTCGCGTTGGCTGCTGAAGCTGAGAAATCGGACCAGGACCTCCCGTTCCCCATCCATCAGGCCAGCGAAAAGAGTTTTCTCCAGATCGGTCAGGCGAAGCATTGTGTACCTCAGGGCGAGCCACCCGCTGAGATACAATTTCAGGTTGACTGGCTGCTTGCCAACCTGTCTAAAAGGACACGTCGTCCCGGCCTCGCTTGAGCGGTCCGGACTGACCTATCCATCGTGCGGCGTTCAGCCCAGCGGCAGGCAACCATGTGGCGTGACAACGAAGTCTTCGAAACCCTGACGCGGACGGGCCGGACCGGACGCGCCACTCCCGACCAGAAGTCTCTGGCAAGCAATTTCGACGCCCTCGCCTCAATCGCGCCCGCCGGCTTTTCTGCCGGGCTCCACATCCGCTTCGCCGCTCCCCTGATCTATGTCCGGACCTACGACGACGCCTGGACGAAGCTCTACGACGAGAACGCCTATGCCCTGCGCGATCCCCTTGTTTTCTGGGGTCTTGGGGGCAAAGGCCACACGCGCTGGAGTGCCATCAGGCTTCCAGACCCGTTCAACATTCTTGGGCAGGCCCGCAAACACGGGCTGACCTATGGGGCTGTGGTGTCCTGTGGTCCGATCAGCTCGCGCAGCATCGTCGGGCTTGCCCACGGCACGCGAGAGTTCACGGACCCGGAGATTGCCGAGGCGGTGAGGATCGTTCACCAACTGCACCTCGCGGCCGAGCCTCCTACCGAATTGACGCAGGCCCAGATCGAGGCCTTGCGTCTGCTGGCTGATGGGGACCGACATGCTGCCGCAGCGGCGAAACTGGGAATATCCGAAAGCGCCTTCAAGGCGCGGCTTCAGTCCGCCCGCGTCCGTCTCGGCGCCCGGACCACGGCACAGGCACTGCGCAAGGCCAGGGAATACCAGCTTATCTAGAACGTCAGATACGCCTCCTCGTCCCGACAGGTTATCCACCCAGTCAGGAGGCTGTAACCATGCAAGTGACGACCCTTTCCTTCGAGAACATGCACCATCACGGCGAGTTGTTCGCCAACATGCTGCGCGCACGACACCGGACCTTCATCGACCGGAACAACTGGGATCTTCCTCATGCCGACGGCATGGAGTTCGACCAGTACGACACCCCCTTCAGCCGTTGGGTCGCGGTCCACGAGTTCGGCGAGGTGCTGGCGGGCGTGCGCCTGACCCCCACGACGGCGCGATGCGGGATCTATTCCTACATGATCCGCGACGCCCAACTCGGGCTTCTGGACAGCATCCCGCATGACCTTCTCTACCGCGAGGCGCCCGTCGCGCCTCACATCTGGGAGTCGAGCAGGGTCTTCGTGGCCGACACCGTGCCTTCCAGGATGCGGTTGCGCGTCCAGTGCTCGCTCATCGACGAGATGGTGCGCTCGGCCCGAAACCTGGGGGCGACGTCGCTGATCGGCATCGTTCCGGAACACAGCCCCAGGCTCGCGCGTCGCACTGGCATCAACTGCGTCGCGGCAGGCCCGGTGATCGAGACGGGCGACGACGAACGCAGCGTCTGCATCGACATCGCGCTGGCGTCCAAGCTGCACTGAGGGCTCTTCCAGTCGGCGCGGCGGGGGCGTAGCCTTCGCCGCGCATGGCCGACCTCTTCGATCAGTCCGACGACGCGATCCCCGGCAAGGGTGCCCCGCGCCCCTTGGCTGACCGCCTGCGCCCCCGCGCGCTGTCCGAGGTCATCGGCCAAGACCACATCCTGGGACCCGAAGCCCCGATGGGCGCGATGCTCAGGGCCGGAAACCTGGGGTCGCTGATCCTCTGGGGTCCGCCAGGCGTCGGAAAGACGACCATCGCGCGGCTCCTCGCGGACGCGACCGACCTGCATTTCGTCCAGATCAGTGCCATTTTCACAGGCGTCGCCGACCTGAAGAAGGTCTTCGAAGCCGCCAAGCTTCGTCGCCGAACGGGGCAGGGGACGCTTCTCTTCGTCGACGAGATTCACCGCTTCAACAAGGCGCAGCAGGACGGCTTCCTACCCCACATGGAGGACGGCACGATCCTCCTCGTGGGTGCCACCACTGAGAACCCGTCGTTCGAACTGAACGCGGCGCTTCTGTCCCGCGCGCAGGTCATGGTGCTGAACCGCCTGACGCTCGCTCACCTCGAAAAGCTGGCGCAGCGGGCCGAGCAGGAGATGGGGCGCGCCCTTCCGTTCGACGGACCTGCCCGCGAGGCGCTCCTCGAGATGGCAGATGGCGACGGGCGTGCGCTTCTGAACCTGATCGAACAGGTGTCGGGCTGGACGGTCGACGGCAAGCTCGACGCTCAGGCACTGTCGAAACGCCTGATGCGCCGCGCGACTCAATACGACAAGTCGGGCGACGCGCACTACAACCTGATTTCGGCTCTGCACAAGTCGGTTCGGGGGTCGGATCCCGATGCGGCACTCTACTGGTTCGCCCGGATGCTCGCAGGCGGCGAGGACCCGCGGTACCTCGCGCGGCGTGTGACGCGGATGGCGGTCGAGGACATCGGACTGGCCGATCCGCAGGCTCACACCGTGTGCCTCGATGCCTGGAACACCTACGAACGCCTCGGCTCGCCCGAAGGCGAACTGGCTCTTGCGCAAGCGGTGACCTACCTCGCCCTCGCGCCTAAGTCGAACGCGGGCTACGTCGCCTTCAAGGCCGCCATGGCGGCCGCGCGGCAGACCGGATCCGAGCCGCCGCCAAAGCACATCCTGAACGCTCCGACCAAGATGATGAAGGACCAAGGCTACGGCGAAGGCTATGCCTACGACCACGATGCCGACGACGGTTTTTCGGGTCAGAACTACTTCCCCGAGTCCATGAAGCGCGGCGTCTACTACCAGCCGGTGGAACGCGGTTTCGAACGCGAATTAAAGCGGCGGCTCGACTATTTCGTGAAGCTCAGGACGAAGCGGCAGAGTTGACATCTCACCCCCTTGGCGACAGACGAGGCCGATGGTTGGAAACCTGATGATGGTAGCCCTTGGCGGCGCGCTTGGCGCCTCGGCCCGCTATCTGGCGGGCATCGGGATCCTGCGGCTTGTCGGGCACACCGCCCTGCCGCTTGGCATCCTCGCCGTCAATATCGTGGGCTCCTTTCTGATGGGCGTCTTCATCACGCTTGCGGCGCACCGCGGCCTCACGCATCTGTCGCCGCTGGTGGCGACGGGATTCCTGGGCGGCTTTACGACGTTTTCGTCGTTTTCCCTTGAAACAGTGACGTTATGGGAGAGGGGCGAGGCTGGTCTCGCCGCTCTCTACGTCGCCCTCTCGGTCGGTGTCTCGGTTGCGGCACTGGCCGGAGGCATCCTTGCAGCGCGGTGGGTTACGGCATGAGCGGCGTCCAGACTCTGACAATCGGCAAGGACGAGGGCGGGCAGCGGCTCGACCGCTGGTTCCGCAGGCACTTTCCGCAGGTGTCGCAGGGCCGGATCGAGAAGTTGTGCCGGAAGGGCGAGATCAGGCTCGACGGCGGCCGAACGAAACCGGCGACGCGAATCGAGGCGGGACAGTCCGTCCGCGTCCCACCGCTGCCGGACGAGGCGGCGCCCGTGCCCACGGCTGCGCCCCGCCTAGCTGACGTTGATGCGCTCATGATCCGGGACGCGGTGTTCTGGAAGGACGACCACATCATCGCGCTGAACAAGCCGCCCGGTCTGCCCTCGCAGGGCGGATCGAAGCAGACCCGTCATGTCGACGGGCTGGCCGAGGCGCTGACCTTCGGTCTGGCGGACAAACCGCGTCTGGTCCACCGGCTGGACAAGGACACCTCGGGCGTTCTGATCCTTGCCCGGACCCGCGCTGTGGCGGACGGGCTGACGAAGGCCTTCCGCGCCCGCGACACCAGAAAGATCTACTGGGCCGCCGTCGCGGGCGTGCCAGACCCGCGCATGGGCACCATTCGCTTCGGACTTGTCAAAGCGCCCGGCCATGGCGCGAGGGGCGAGAACGAGAAGATGCGCGTCGTCCATCCGAACGAGGTCGAAGCGACCGAGGGCGCCAAGCACGCGACGACCGACTATGCCGTCCTGTCCAACCTGGGCACACGAGCGTCCTGGGTGGCGCTTGTCCCTGTGACGGGGCGTACGCACCAGCTTCGCGCCCACATGGCCGAGATCGGTCATCCCGTCGTGGGCGACGGCAAGTACGGCGGCTCGGGGCAGGAGAACAAGGGCGACGGCTGGGGGGCGCAACTGGGTGGCGAGATCAGTCGCAAGCTGCACCTCCACGCGCGAAGCCTGTCCTTCACGCATCCCGTCACGGGCAAGCGCGTCACCGTCACCGCGCCTCTTCCCGAGCATATGGCGCGGACGTGGGAAATGCTGGACTGGCACGAGGCTGACGTGCCGGCCGATCCGTTCGACGAGGATCAGGCATGAATCAGTGGAGCATGAAGCGATTCTGGCAATCCGCGGCGATCGAGGAAACGGGCGAGGAGTTTGCCATACGCCTCGACGGCCGCCCCGTAAGGACGCCCGCGAAACGCGTACTGGCCGTGCCGACACGCACCATCGCCGAAAAGATCGCGGCCGAGTGGGAAGCGCAGGACAAGACCGTGGATCCGCGCACCATGCCGTGGACTCGGTCGGCCAATGCCGCGCTCGACAAGGTCGCGCCTCAGCGCAAGGCGGTGGAGGACTACATTGCCGCCTATGCAGAAACCGATCTTCTGTGTTACCGCGCCGAAGGTCCTGCGAGCCTCATCGCGCGGCAGGAGGCGGCCTGGGATCCCATCCTGGACTGGATGTCGCAGCGCTACGGCGTTCGTCTGTCGGTCACCCGCGGGGTCATGCCCGTCGAGCAGGACCCTGACGCCACGGGCCGGCTTGCGAAGGCAATGGCGCCTCTCACGGACTTCCAGTTGACTGCGTTTCACGATCTCGTGACGCTCCCCGGCTCGTTCGTCCTTGGCCTCGCGGCGATCGAGGAGGCGGCTCCGCCGCTTGATCTTTGGGGGGCCTCGCATGTGGATGAGGACTGGCAGATCGGCGAATGGGGAGACGACGAGGAAGCCGCCGAGGCCGCCGCTTTTCGCCAGAAAGCCTACCTCCATGCTTCGGACTTTTATCGGGCTGCCTCCTGAAACGGCTAAGGTCGTCTCAACTGCCCGCTTCTCGGCAATCTCTCCAAAACGCTTTGAACAACGGGTTTATAGGCTCTCAGGCTTGACCTGAGGGGCGGAATGCGCCCAAATTCCGGGCGTTGGGCGGTCATGCCGCCGAATGAACCAATAAACACCGGCGTCTGCTGTTGACGAGGCCGGGACACACCGCCAGCGATGGTGGAAACTCAGGAAGAGGTAAACATGAAACAATCCGTATTCTTTGGCGCGCTGACTGGCGCCGTCCTCGTCGGCGGCATTGCGGGCGCGGCGACGCTTGACGACGTGAAGGCGCGCGGCAAGCTGAATTGCGGCGTGACGACTGGTCTGGTGGGCTTTGCGGCCCCGGACGCGAATGGCAATTGGGAAGGCTTCGACGTCGCGGTGTGCCGCGCTGTGGCGGCAGCTGTCCTCGGCGATCCCAACGCGGTCGAATTCGTTCCTACAACCGGAAAGACGCGCTTTACCGCGCTCGCCTCGGGCGAGATCGACATGCTGGCTCGGAACACGACCTGGACCTTCTCGCGCGACACCGACCTCAAATTCGATTTCGTCGGGATCAACTACTATGACGGCCAGGGCTTCATCGTGCCGAAGGCGCTTGGCGTCACCTCGGCCAAGGACCTCGACGGCGCGACCGTCTGCATCCAGACGGGCACCACGACGGAACTGAACCTCGCGGACTACTTCCGCGCGAACAACATCAGCTACGAGCCGGTTCCGATCGAAACCAACGCCGAAGGCCAGCAGCAGTACCTTGCGGGAGCCTGCGACGCCTACACCACCGACGCCTCGGGCCTTGCCGCAACGCGCGCCACGTTCGAGACGCCGTCCGACCACGTCATTCTGCCCGAAATCATCTCGAAAGAGCCCCTGGGCCCGCTCGTCCGCCATGGCGACAACGACTGGGGCGACATCGTCATGTGGACGCTGAACGCCCTGATCGCCGCCGAAGAATACGGTGTGACGTCGGCGAACGTCGAGGAACTGTCGGCCGCTGCAGGGGACAACCCCGAAGTGAACCGCCTTCTCGGGACCGAGGACAACCTCGGCGCCATGATCGGTCTCGACGCCACCTGGGCGAAGGACGCCATAGCCGCCGGTGGCAACTACGGCGAGATCTTCGAGAAGAACATCGGTGAAAGCACTCCGATCGGTCTGGCGCGTGGATTGAACGCGCAGTGGACCGAGGGCGGCCTCCTCTACGCGCCGCCGTTCAGGTAAGAGCGATATCCGGGGCGCGGTACATCCGCGCCCCGGCTGCATTCAGGTGCCGGAAGGTGCCGTGCGACCAAGAACGACCCGGCCAGCGGCGCCACCACGGCGCCGTCCAAAAAACAGGACCGGGATACAGGGATACGCTTTATGACGACACTCTCGGATCCAACACAGGAGTCGTTCCGGCTATCCATGCTGTTGAACGACACGCGTTACCGGTCCATCACATTCCAGGCAATCGCCCTGATCCTTTTGGTCGCGGCGATCTGGTATCTGATGTCCAACCTCTTCGCCAACCTCGAGGAACAGGGGCTCAACATCTCCTATTCCTTCCTCGGTTCAACGGCGGGGTATGACATCAACCAGACGCTGATCCCCTATTCCAGTCAGTCCACCAATCTGCGCGCAGCCTTCGTCGGAGTGCTGAACACGCTGCTTGTTGCGGTTCTCGCCTGCGTCATGGCCACGATATTCGGCGTCATCGCAGGGGTCCTTCGGCTGTCGAACAACTGGTTGGTCCGCAAGTTGATGGCGGTCTATGTCGAAATATTCCGGAACATCCCGGTGCTGATCTGGATCCTGATCATCTATTTCATCATGACCGCAGCGATGCCCGCCCCTAGCGCCTTCCGGGGCGATGAACCTGCGGCATCGATGATCCTGGGGTCCTTCGCCTTTACCAATCGCGGCGTCTACATCCCGTCTCCGGTCTTGGAACCGGGTTGGATGATCGTCGTGGCGACGTTCGTGGCGTCGATCATCGGTATTGTCGCCTATCGCCGTTACTCGACCAAGCTGCTGTACGACACCGGCCGCCTGCTGCCGCGGTTCTGGCCCTCGGTCGCGATCTTCTTCATCCCGACGCTGCTGGTGTTTTTCCTTATGGGTCGGCCCATCTCGCTGGACTATCCAGCGCTGGCGGGGTTCAACTTCCGGGGCGGCCTCCAGATCGGCGCGCCGCTGATCGCGCTCTGGTTCGCCTTGTCGATCTACACCGGAGCCTTCATCGCCGAGAACGTGCGCGCGGGTATTCAGGCCGTGTCCAGGGGCCAAAGCGAGGCGGCGGCGGCTCTGGGGCTGCGCCCCGGTCGGATCATGAACCTCGTGGTTCTGCCGCAGGCGCTGCGCGTCATCATCCCGCCGCTCATCTCGCAATATCTCAACATCACCAAGAATTCGTCGCTGGCGATCCTGGTGGGCTATGCCGACATCACCGCGACACTCGGCGGCATCACGTTGAACCAGACGGGACGCGCGATCGAATGCGTCCTGCTCCTGATGCTGTTCTACCTGACGATCTCGCTGATCATCTCGCTGATCCTGAACGTCTACAACAGTGCCGTCAGACTGAGGGAGCGCTGAGCCATGTCGGACACGCACGCCGAATCCGTCGCCTTCGTCCGCGAAACGGCGATCCCGCCCGCGCTGCCGCCCGCCACGGTTTCCGGGCCGGTCAAGTGGATGCGCGATAATCTGTTTCCCACCTGGGCAAACGGATTGCTGACCGTCGCAGCGCTCTACATCATCTACCTGATCCTTTCGTCCAGTTTGCCCTGGCTGCTGGGCGGGATATGGAACGCCGAAAGCCTCGCGCAGTGCCGCGAGATACTGCAGGGCAATTCGGCCGCCTGCTTCGCGGTGCTGTCCGAGCGTTGGAACCAACTGCTCTTCGGGTTCAAGTACCCGCCCGAACTGTACTGGCGCCCCACGCTTGCCTTCGTCCTGTTGTTCATCGCTGCAGCGCCGGTTTTGTTTTTCGACCTGCCGCGAAAGCTTCTGATCTTCACCGGCATCTATCCCTTCCTCGCCTACTGGCTGATCTGGGGCGGCACCATCCTGACGCCGCTGATCGCGCTGCTGGGCGTGGTCGTGGGCTACCTGGTCTTCAATCGCTTCGTGAAAGGCAGCTTCGCAGCCGGAATGTTCGGGGGTGTCGCCGCCGCGCTCGTGGTCTGGATCCTGGGTGGGATGGTGTTTTCGGGCGCGGATCTATTTTCGCTTCGTTCTGTCTCCTCACGCGACCTCGGCGGCTTCATGCTGAACATGATGCTTGGCATCACCTGCGTATCCCTGTCTGTTCCCATCGGCATTGCACTTGCGCTGGGGCGGCAGTCGGACCTGCCTATCGTCAAATACATCTGCGTCGTCTTCATCGAGTTCATTCGAGGCGTGCCGCTGATCACGCTGCTGTTCGTGGCCAGCGTGATGCTGTCCTACTTCTTCCCGCCCGAGCGCACGGTGGACCTGTTTCTACGGGTGGTCATCATGATCACCATGTTCTCCTCGGCCTACATTGCCGAGGTTATCCGGGGGGGACTCGCGGCTCTGCCGAAGGGACAATACGAGGCGGCGGATTCACTGGGGCTGGATTATCCGCAGGCGATGCGGCTGATCATCCTGCCGCAGGCGCTCAAGATATCGATCCCCGGCATCGTCAACATCGCCGTGGGCCTGTTCAAGGACACGACGCTGGTCTCGGTCATCACGCTCTTCGACATCGTGGGCATGATCCGTGGCCCGATCTTGGCCTCGACCGACTGGAACGGCGTCTACTGGGAACTCTTCATGTTCGCCTCGGTGCTGTTCTTCATCGTCTGCTACAGCATTTCGCAATATTCGCAGTGGCTGGAACGCCGCCTCGCGACAGATCATCGTTAAGGGAGGGCGCTCGGATGACCGAAGCCGTAGAGATGAAGGTATCCGACGAAATCGCGATCAGCATCCAGAACATGAACAAGTGGTACGGGACGTTCCACGTCCTGCGCGACATTGATCTGACGGTCTACCGCGGCGAACGCATTGTCATCTGCGGGCCGTCAGGGTCGGGAAAGTCCACGCTGATCCGCTGCATCAACGCGCTGGAGGAGCACCAGAAAGGCAGGATCGAGGTGGACGGGACGATGCTGTCCTCGGACATCAAGAACATCGACAAGATCCGCCGCGAGGTCGGGATGGTGTTCCAGCACTTCAACCTCTTCCCGCACCTGACCATCCTGGAAAACTGCACGCTGGCGCCGATATGGGTCCGCAAGATCCCCAAGAAGACGGCCGAAGAAACGGCGATGCATTTCCTGAAAAAGGTGAAGATCCCTGAGCAGGCCGACAAGTATCCCGGTCAGCTCTCGGGGGGTCAGCAACAGCGCGTGGCGATCGCGCGCAGCCTGTGCATGCGCCCGCGGATCATGCTGTTCGATGAACCCACATCGGCGCTTGACCCCGAAATGATCAAGGAAGTGCTCGATACAATGATCGAGTTGGCCGAAGAGGGAATGACCATGCTCTGCGTTACGCACGAGATGGGCTTTGCCCGCCAGGTGGCGAACCGCGTGATCTTCATGGACGAAGGCCAGATCGTCGAGCAGAACGAGCCCGAGGAGTTCTTCAAGAATCCCAAATCGCCGCGGACCAAGCTGTTCCTCAGCCAGATCCTCGGTCACTGACCATCATGCACCCGGTCCTGAAGGCCCGGCGAGGATCGGCGGTCAGTTCACGTCGCGCGGCACCATGAAGTCGCGCACGCTACCGCTGTGCCAGCCCACGTCGCTCCAGGTCTCGGCGTCGAAGTCGAGAACGGTCGTAGCGCCGGTCGGATAGTCATCGAACCGGGCGTGCTGAGGGGGTGTCCTCGCAAGAAGGCTGGCACACTCTCCGATACCCGGGTTGTGCGCCAGAACAAGCACGCTCGATTGCCGTTTCTGCCGGAGAAGTCGAAGCATCGCGTCGGGGCCGGCGAGATAAAGCGACTTGAGGACTTTGGCCTGCACGGTTGGGAACGCTTCTGCGACAAGGTCCCAAGTCTCGACCGTCCGGCGAGCAGCCGAGACCAGCGCGATCTCGGGTATGTGTCCTTTGTCTGCAAGCCAACGCCCCACCAAAGGCGCAGCCCTTCGCCCGCGGTCATTCAGCCTGCGGTCGAAGTCGTCTTGTCCCGGCTCGCTCCAGTCGGACTTCGCATGGCGCATCAGGATCAGCCTCAGGGTCATGGGTGGAAAGCCCTCATGTGAAACGCCGATTGCGCCTCCGACCGCAAGTAACCGGCACCGGCAGGGCACGCGCGACGGACAACGCATCCTCGATTCATGCAGTCCGCGCCGGGCGCTGTGTTCAGATAGGCGTGACACCGCCCGAGGTCATAGCCGTCAGCGGTCAGTGCGTCCGCCGGACAGGCGGTTCGGCAGGGTTGCGCACACGTTGGGCAGGGTGAGCTCGTGGCAGCCTCCAGTGGTGGAAGGCCGGGCAGCAAGACAGCTCCCCGGTAGGACAGCCAAAGCCCGGTCACCTGGTGAACGAGCAGCGTCACGGGCGAGGCATGAGCGCCGGAACGCAGCGCCCAGTCTATGAAAGGCCGGGCGGGGTCGCCGAAGGGAAACAGGGCCGAGCCCCCAACCTTTTCGGACAGCGTTTCGACAACCCGCCGTGACCAGCGATCCATCGGGTCGGGCCTGCTGTCGCGATACTCGTTGCTCTTGGTGAAGTGCGCCCAGAATCCCGGTTCGGACGGTCCGAGAAGGCAAAGCGTTCCAATACCAAGCCCATCGTCCGGACGAGTAGCGCAGGCGCCCAGAAGCGTCAGATTGTCCTCGCCGGCCAGCGACTCGAGGTCCGCCAGGGAAACCCCGACGTCCGGTGTCACGCCCGCGACCGGGGCCGGTGAGGCGGCAAGTCCGCCCGTCGGATAAGCGACCCGGCGCCGTGCTCGGTGAACAGCTCGAGAAGGCAGGCATTTGGCACCCTGCCGTCCAGGATCACCACGGCGCGAACTCCGTCCTCGACCGCCTTCAGCGCAGTCTCGGTCTTCGGGATCATGCCGCCTGCGATGGTGCCGTCCTCGATCATGGCGCGGACGTCTTCGGGGGTCATCTGGGTCACGATTTCGCCGGACGCGTTCTTCACGCCCTCGACGTCGGTCAGCAGCAACAGGCGATCCGCCTTCAGCGCCGCCGCGATGGCGCCAGCTGCGGTGTCGCCGTTGACGTTGAAGGTCTCAAGCGCACTCATGCCCGTGGCGACAGGAGCCACGACTGGGATGATCCCCGCCTTGAAGAGGTCGCGCAGCACCTGCACGTTCATTTCGACGGGGCGGCCGACGAACCCCAGTTCAGGATCGTCCGCCTCGCAGACCATCAGGTCATCGTCCTTGCCGGACAGCCCGACGGCGCGGCCGCCCTCGTCCATGATGGCCTGAACGATGCGCTTGTTGACGAGGCCGGTCAGCACCATTTCGACGACCTCGACGGTCGCCTGATCGGTCACTCGCTTGCCGCGGACGAACTTCGACTCGATTCCGAGCCGCGCCAGAAGGTCGTTGATCATCGGTCCACCACCATGGACGACGACAGGGTTCAGGCCCATCTGGCGCATCAACACGATGTCGCGCGCAAAACTTGCCATCGCCTCGGCGTCGCCCATGGCGTTGCCGCCGAACTTAACCACCACGATCGCATCGTCGTAGCGCTGGATGTAAGGCAGGGCCTCGTTCAGGGTTCGGGCTGTGGCGATCCAGTCGCGGCTCATGTCTCTGGGTCTCATCGTGTCACCTCGTGCGACCTTCGATAGAGCGTCGGGAGCCAGGTCTCAAGCAAGGTCCGCAACGATGGCGCGCAGAATGTCGATCCCCTGGCTGGTCTCGGAACTGGTCAGCACGATCTCGGGGAAGGCCGCAGGATGCTTTGCCAGCGCACCGCGGACCTGATCGAGAACGGCATCGCGCTCTGCCGCCTTGATCTTGTCTGCTTTGGTCAGCACCGCCTGAAACGTCACCGCCGCGCCGTCAAGAAGCTTGAGGATTTCCTCGTCGACCGATTTGACCCCGTGTCGCGCGTCGATCAGCACGAAGGCACGTCGCAGCGTCGCCCGGCCAGACAGATATGCCTTGAGTAGCCGCTGCCACTTCTCGACCGTCGCCACGGGCGCCTTGGCGAAGCCATAGCCGGGCAGGTCGACGAGATAGTGGCTTTCGGCGAGCGAGAAGAAGTTGATCTCCTGCGTCCGTCCCGGCGTGTTGGACGCCCGCGCGAGCGCGCGGCGTCCGGTCAGCGCGTTGATCAGCGTCGACTTGCCCACGTTCGACCGGCCGGCGAAACAGACCTCGAGCCGGTCGGCGGGCGGCAACCCGTCCATCGCGACGACGCCCTTGAGGAAGTCTGCCCCGCCTGCAAAAAGCCTGCGGCCGCGCTCCAACCCGTCGGCATCGACTTCGGCGACCGGGAAAGGCAGGGGCGCGCTCATCCGGACACCTGCACGGCATCGCCCCGGGAAACGCGACCGCCACGCTCGACGACGGCGAAGACGCCGAACTCCCGGTGACCCAGGTCCGCCAACGCATCGAGCACCTCGGCGTCGCGAACGCCGGTCTCGGGGTTGGCGTGGGTCGTCTTGCAGCGCGTGATCTCTTCCCGCACGCGCAGGACCGCATTGCCGACAGTCAGGCGGCGGCCGATCCAGGACTTCTCGTCCCACGGCTCGAATCCTTCCAGCCACAGGTTCCCGCGAAAGCGGTGCCGTGTCAGCGTCCGGCCCATCCTTTTCTCGAGAGAAGCAAGGCTTACGACGGTGTGGACCGATATCCAGGCCTCAGGCGAATCCGTCAGATGCGCCCGCCCGGCGCGGTGTACGCTCGTGGGAGCAGGACGGTCTGCGGGCCAGATATGCTTCAGCCAGTCGAGCAGGGCCGGAAGGTCGCTTTCGTCTTCCGGATCGAACTCGATGCGTCCGGCGAGCGGATGCTCGAGTGTCAGACGGCCTGCCGCCTCGTCCATGTGCGCGGTCACCGCCATCACGCCGGGGTCCGTCACGCCGCACAGGAAATTGCGCTTGGCGAGCCAGCCCGTACCGTCAAGGTTGGCGCGCTCGTGCGCCACGGCCCAGAGACGGTCATATGGCATCCAGTCGCCTGCGCTCAACTCGACCGATGCCACTTCCTCGCGGCCGATCCCCTTGACCGGGTGCCGGTCGATGTGGGCGACGCGCGGCGTCACTTCTTCCGACCCGGCGCGTCGTCCTTGTTCGCGGTGGCCGGGACCGGGGTCTTGTTCTTTCCCCGTATGTTGCCCCAGAGGTCAGGTTTGTAGCCGTGGCTGCGCATGATGAGGTACTGCTGGCTGAAGGTGATCGTGTTGTTCGCGATCCAGTAGACCACCAGTCCGCTGGCGAAGCCGCCGAGCATGAACATGAAGATCCACGGCATCCACGCAAAGATCATTTGCTGCGTCGGGTCCGCTGGCGCCGGGTTCAGCTTCTGCTGAATCCACATCGAGATCCCCAGAAGGATCGGCAGAATGCCGATAAAGATCGTCGCCAGAAGCGTCCCCGTGTCGGGCGCAGCCCAGGGAAGCAGACCGAAGAAGTTCCAGATCGAGGTAGGATCGGGCGAGGACAAATCCTGGAACGGCCCGAAGAAGGGCGCGTGACGCAGTTCGATGGTGACGAAGATCACCTTGTAGAGCGAGAAGAAGATCGGGATCTGCATCAGGATCGGAAGGCAACCCGCGGCCGGGTTGACCTTGTTGTCCTTGTAGAGCTGCATCATCCCCGTCTGAAGCTTCTGGCGGTCGTCGCCCGCCCGCTCCTTCAGCTTCTCCATCTCCGGCTGAAGTTCCTTCATTCGTGCCATCGAGATGTAGGACTTCCGCGCCAGCGGGAAGAGAAGCGCCTTGATGAAGAATGTCAGAGCGATGATCGCGATGCCCATGTTCCCGATCAGGACGTTCAGTTCGTGCAGGACGAAGAAGATCGGCTTCGTCAGGAAGTAGAACCAGCCCCAGTCGATCGCGTCGACGAATCCGTCGATCTGGGCGTCGCCCTCGAGCCCGAGGAAATAGGTCAGCGACGGAAGAAAGCCCGTGATCTCGCGACCGGCCTCGTAGTCGCGGATCGTGTCCCATTCCTTTGCGCCCGCGAAGACACGGGTGGTCGAGGTCTCGGTCTGCCCCGGCGCCACGTCGACAGCCGGCATTCGGGCGATGGTGCGATAAATCTGTTGCTCGGGCACGTACTGAACGACGGACGTGAATGGCTCGCCCTGTTCGGGGATCAGCGTCGTCATCCAGTAGTGGTCGGTGAAGCCGACCCAACCCGTCGACTGCGCCTCCTCGACACTGGCCGCGGGGCCCCAGACATCGTCGGCGTCAAGATCGGGAATGTCGCCGTAGCCGATCTCTTCCAGGGTGCCGTCGGTACGCCGGATCGCCCCTTCGTGAAGGATGAAGAATCCCGATTGGTCGGGCGGCTCGCCGTGGCGAGCGACGAGGCCGTAGGGGGCGAGCCGAACGGTGGTCTGCGTCGGGTTTTCGACCGTTTGAGTCACGGTGAACATGAACTTGTCGTCGACGGAAATGGTGCGGCGGAAGACCAGACCGGCGGGACTTTCCCACCGCAGCGTGACAGGGGTCTCAGGCGTCAGGGTCGCGCCGCCCTCGATTTCCCACACCGTCTCGGGCGTAGGCACCTCGGAAGCGTCGAGATCGCGGCCCGGAACCCAGCCGAAGACGGCGTAGTAGGGGTGCGCATCGCCGACGGGTGACAGAAGTCGAACTTCGGGCGAGCCGGGTTCCACGGCGACATCGTAGTTCTTGAGCGACAGGGTGTCGATCCGACCGCCCGCAAGCGAGATGGAGCCGTCCAAGCTGGGGGTCTCGATCGTTACGCGCGGTGCCTGCGGAGTGGCGGCGATGGCGTCCGAGGGCGTCGCCTCGCCTTCGGCGGCGGGTGCCTCGGCGCCTGGGACGGCGCTGGTGGCTGCGGGACTGTCGGCGGTCGTGGGTGCCTCGACCGGGTCAGGCGCGAACAGGATCATCCAGACGATCAGCACGAGCGAACTCAGTACCATCGCCAGGATCAGGTTCTTGTTCTGGTCGTCCATTGCCCGTACCCGACTTCAAAGGATCAGCGCCCGTGGTTCAATCCTCCGACGCCCGAAAGGTCAAGGCGTTTTCCCTTGTGCCGCAGCGCATCGACCCGGCCGGAACCTGCGCTGAGAGCTTTCGCGAAAAGCCTGTCGCGGGTGCACGCCGGCATGCTTGCAGAGGCGAACAGGCTTGCACCCCTCGGTATTTTCGGTCCCGGCCTCTTAAGCGTGCAGGATCCTGTCGACGGGACCTCGATCCGATGTACCGACCATCAATGGGGGTATGGCGAACCACACTCCTGCGTGATGTCGCAGGCAGTGACGGAGTCAGGCATACCTGCCCGTCCGTCGTGGCACCACGACCGCGTCGTCCTGGGGGGCGAACCCGTTGTCGTCCAGCCACAACAGCGTCTCGCCGAGGGGCATTGGCCGCGCGGTGACGTATCCCTGGATTTCGGCACAGCCCAGCGCGTTCAGCGCCTCGACCTCTGCCTCGGTCTCGACACCTTCCGCGAGCGCGTCAATTCCCAGCATTTCGCTGAAGGCAAGTAGGGCCGACAGCATCTTGCGCTGATCGGCGTCGCGGTCCGCATGCGTGACGAGGCTGCGGTCGATCTTGATGCGACTGACGTTGAAGCGACGGATGTTGATGAGGCTCGTGAAGCCGGTGCCGAAGTCGTCGAGGTCGATGAGGCAGCCGTGCTGCGACAGGGCGGTCAGGGTGCGAGATATTACGTCCTCACTGGATTCCGCGACGACGCTTTCCAGAACCTCGATGACGAGACGTTCGGGCAGGAGGTCGTGGCGGTCGAGCTCCCACCTGACATAGTCGGGGAGACGGGGATTGCGCAGTTCCTCGCCGGAAAAGTTGACCGAGACCGTCGGCACCCGGTAACCCGCCGCGTCCCAGGCGTTCAGCGCCGTCAGAGAGTGTTTCAGGATGACCTCGGCCAAGCGCTGTGACAGCCCCGCTTTCTCGATGTCGTGGAGGAAGCTGTTGGGTGACACGAGACCGCGTTCAGGGTGCTCCCACCGCGCCAGCGCTTCGAACCCGGTGATCTCGCGCGTATCGGTCCGGACCTGCGGCTGGAACCAGGCATAAATCTCGCCGGTGTCGAGAGCCGTCGACAATTCGCGCGCGACGTCGCGTTCGTGCGCGCGGCTGGAGGACAGACCCTCGTAGTAAACCCTGACGGATCCCGGCCCCGAAACAGTCGCCAGTTCACAAGCCCGTTGCGCGCCCGCGACCACATTGGCGCCGCAGCCGCCCTTGACATGACACTCCGCCGCAATGCCGAGCGAAAGCGAGCAGAAGGTCCGCGTCGGGCCTTCGCTGAATGGGTCGTCGAAGACCGACTGAAGCCTGCGCGCGAGTTGCAGAAGCATCTCGGTCTCGGGCTGACGCACGTTGCGCAGGCCGATCGCGAAACCGGGGCTGATGCGCGCCATGATGTCGTCGTCACGCAGGAAGGCCTGGATCCGCTCTGTCGCTTCGCGCAAGACCGCATCGCGCATGCTGCGTCCGAAGCGTTCTTCCAGCCCGTCGATGTCGTCGATCGACAGGCACATCACTGCAACTTGCCGGTTCGCCTGATGGGCGTTCGCAATGGCGGCGTCGGCCCACGCAATCAGCCCGTCGCGCAGGATCAGCCCTGTCTGCGCGTCACGTTCCGAGGTCAGTACCGGGCTGACGCGGTTCAGCGCCGACAGGACGGCCAGGGCCAGCGGCAAAGCGACGGCAGCGACTAGCATCGCCACCTGACTTCCGCCCCAAGACGAGGCGAGAGCGGCAGGAGGAATGAGCGCAAAGGCGCTCGGACCGTCCAGCGCGCGACGCATTGCCGACGATAATCGGCGTGATTCTGGGAAAGTCATCGTCGCCGTTCGATCCGGTGCACAGCCTGGTTCGACTCGACCTAGCAGTGCCCCGTGACCAGCGGGTTAATCGTGGGTCACCCCGCGCACGAGCCCCGCGAAGTCGAACAGCTTCGGATCGAGAAGGTGCGATGGACGCGCGTTCATCAGCGCGCGGAACATCACCTGCCGTCGGCCCGGCGAGTTCTTCTCCCACCCGTCCAGGATCGCCTTCACCTGGACGCGCTGTAGCCCGTCCTGGCTGCCGCAGAGATTGCAGGGGATGATCGGATAGCCCATCGCTGCCGCGAATTTCTCGCAGTCCGCCTCGGCCACATGGGCCAGCGGACGATAGACGAAAAGGTCGCCGTCCTCGTTGACCAGCTTCGGCGGCATGGTCGCCAGCCGACCACCGTGGAACAGGTTCATGAAGAACGTCTCGAGGATGTCGTCGCGGTGGTGGCCGAGGACGACCGCCGAGCATCCCTCCTCGCGGGCGACGCGGTACAGGTTCCCGCGCCGAAGGCGGGAGCAGAGAGCGCAGTAGGTCCTGTTTTCGGGGATCTTGTCGGTGACGATGGAATAGGTGTCCTGGTATTCGATCCTATGCGGCACGCCCATCCGCGCCAGAAAGTCGGGCAGGACGGTTGCCGGAAAGCCGGGCTGTCCCTGGTCGAGGTTGCAAGCAAGAATCTCGACCGGCAGAAGGCCGCGCCACTTCAACTCATTTAGGATGGCCAGCAGCGTATAGCTGTCCTTTCCGCCCGAAAGGCATACCAGCCACCTCGCGTCGCGCTCGATCATTCCATACTGCTCGATCGCCTCGCGCACGTCTCGAACGAGCCGTTTCCGAAGCTTCCGGAACTCGGTCGTCCTGGGCGCGCCCTGGAATAGCGGATGGATTTCCTCGGCGTCGTCGAGCATGGATGCGGGCCTACTCCAACCCACAGCACCCGGCAAGCCGCCACCTCATTCGGCGGCGCGCCTGTCTTCGGTCGCAGTTTCGAAGTCGGCAGCGGAATGGCGTTCGTGAAGCTGCATCGACGGCTCGCCGAAGGTTCGGTTCACCATCCTGCCCCGCGTGACGGCAGGGCGCGCATCGATCTCTCGGGCCCACCTCGTCACGCTGGTGTAGGTCTTCACGTCGAGGAAGGTCGCGGCATCATAGAGACGCCCTAGCGCAAGCTGCCCGTACCAGGCCCAGATCGCCATGTCCGCGATGGTGTAGTCCTCACCCACCATATAGCGGTTGTCAGCCAGGTGACGGTCCAGGACATCCATCTGACGCTTCGCCTCCATCGCATAGCGGTCGATGGGATAGCGCAGCTTTTCGGGGGCGTAGGCATAGAAGTGTCCGAAGCCGCCGCCCAGGAACGGGGCGCTTCCCATCTGCCAGAAAAGCCAGGACAGCATCTCGGGCCGCTTCCCGTCCGGACCGAGGAACCGGCCGAACTTCTCTGCGAGATGAAGCATGATGGCGCCGGACTCGAAGATGCGAACCGACTGTTCGCCCCAGACGTCCAGGAGTGCCGGGATCTTCGAGTTCGGATTGATCTCGACGAAGCCAGATCCGAACTGCTCTCCATCGCCGATGCGAATTGGCCAGGCGTCGTATTCGGCGCCGGTCTCACCCGCTTCGAGTAGCTCCTCGAACAGGATGGTCACCTTCACACCGTTCGGCGTGGCGAGCGAATAGAGTTGGAACGGATGGCGTCCGGAATCGAGAGGACGATCATGCGTCGGCCCTGCGATAGGGCGGTTCGTTTTAGCGAACTCGCCGCCGTTCTCCCTGTCCCACGTCCAGACTTCGGGGGGCGCATAGGTGTCGTCGGTCACGATGATCTCCGTTCTGAATACTTCGAAGGAGCATCCTAGAGCCGCAGACGGCGCCCGCCATGTGCGAATTCGAACAGAGGTTCCGCGCCGATGCCTTCCAGCTTGGATTCAAGAGATGAAGTTTCGGTCCGGCGACCAGTCGCCGCCGTCGCAAGCGGATTTCGGCTGGATCCGGCGTGGAATGGGAAAAGCGTGATCCCGTCGTGGGAACGCGGCGGAGGGCACGCCGTTGACCCTCCGAGCGACGGAATGGTCCGCCGCACATCGAACTGCTTCGGAGGTATCCTCATGCAGAAGAAAATTGAAACACTCGTCGCCCTCGCCATTGCTGCCAGTCTTGGTGGCGCTGCCATTGCGCAAGACACAGATGCATCGGCAAGCCCCGAAACGGGCTCCATCGGTACTGACGGTGAGCTCGACTCGTCGACGACAGCAGAGACGATCCCGAATACCAACGAGACTGGCGACACGACCGCTATCGCCGACGCCTCGGCCAATGCCGACATGAACTATGGATCGGTGATCTCGACTCTGAACTCGGGCGCTCTGGCCAACGTCGACCTGTCGATGGTCGATGCCGACAGCACCATCAACTGGGTGCTCCTGTCGCAGATCGAAGGGTCCGAGCAAGCCAACGCGCTTGACCAGGCTCTCGAGTCCGACGCCCAGATGCTCGACGACTTCCAGGCGCAGATCGGCTCGAACGCCGCTCTGACGGCTGCTCTGGTCGAAGAGGGTTACACGCCGGAAGACGTCGTGGCCGCCAGCGTTTCGGCTGACGACAGCGTCACCGTCGTGATCGACGACCGCTCGTAAGCTGACGTCGACACCAGGAAAGGCCCTCGCCCCCCGGCGGGGGCCTTTTCATGTGCGGGGATCACTCCGGGACGTTGTCTATGCCTGAGCCGCCCCACGGATGACACCGTGCAATACGCCGAGCGGCAAGCCAGGCTCCCTTCACCGCGCCATGTCGTTCCAGCGCCTCAAGTGCATAGGCAGAACAGGTCGGTTGAAAGCGGCAGCCGTGTCCGACCCAAGGACTGAAAACCAATCGATAGACTCGCACCGGGGCGGCAAAAGCTCGCGCGAGCGGGCTCATGAGTGAAGGCGCTGCAGGGCCCGGACAAAGTCCTGGCGCATCTCGGAGAAGTCCCGGGTCGCTGTCACTTCGCGACGCCCGACGAGGACATAGTCGAACCCGTCCCTCCCATGCTCCGGCAATTCGAGGCGCGCGACCTCGCGAAGGCGTCGCTTGGCGCGGTTGCGCGCGACCGCATTGCCGACCTTCTTCGAGCAGGTGAAACCGACGCGAATGCCCGCTGCCTCGGCGTCCTGTCGGACCCGCGCCTGAAGATCGAAGCCCGGTGTCCGTTCGCGCCTTGCTGAAGAGGCTCGAACGAAATCCGCGCGCTGCGTCAGGATGTGCAGACCTTCAAAAGTCATGATCCGCTCCCGATCCAAGGCGAAGTGGCGGCATCACATCCATACAGTGGCCGGACATGAGAAGACCGCCGGCAGTTTCCCGCGGCGGCCCTGATCTTACCCGACCATCGACGCTCAGGCGCTCAGCGATTTCCGTCCGCGAGCGCGGCGGGCGTTCAGAACCCTGCGGCCGCCCTTTGTGGCCATGCGCGCGCGAAACCCGTGGCGCCGCTTGCGGACAAGGTTCGACGGTTGGAATGTGCGCTTCGACATAGCCAGTCTCCAGTCGTGGCCCGGATTCGGACCCAATTCTTTACGAAGCCCGGTCTCTAAGGGCTGGTTTCAGGCAAGTCAACGCCTCCAGAGCGTCAAGCTGCAACATTCTGGGGGCCATCCTCCAGGAAATTGTTACAGGCAGGCCTGCCCTGCACCCTTTCTGGCCGCGGCGGCCTCTCCCCGGATCAAGGCAGCGTGATCTCGACGGTTTCGCCACAGCGAGTGCGCCATGTTCTGCTAGGTGCGGGTGTGGAAGGATACGTACGATGACCGAGATGACCCAGGGAACCTCTGCCCGCGACGGCTGGATCAGGCGTCTGCCGTTGATCGCGGTCGTCATCGCTGCCGCCGTGGGTGTGCTGGCCTTCGGCGATACGCTCAGTTTCGAGACGCTGGCGCGCCATCACGAAACGCTCTCGGACACCCGGGATGCGCACTACGGACTCACTGCCCTGGCGTTCGTGGCGGCCTATATCTGCGTCGTGACCTTTTCGCTTCCCGGTGCGACGGTGGCGACCCTGACCGGCGGTTTCCTATTCGGCACATTCCCCGGCGTTGTGTTCAATGTTCTCGCTGCCACAGTTGGAGCGTCGCTTCTGTTCCTCGCCGCACGCTGGGGCGCGGGCGAGCGTCTGGCTGCGCGCATGGACGTTTCGGACGGTGCGGTGAAGCGCCTGAAGGACGGCATCGATAACAACCAGTGGCCCATGCTTTTCCTGATCCGGCTGGTTCCGGCGGTGCCTTTCTTCGTCGCAAACCTGCTGCCGGCGCTCGTCGGCGTACCCTTGCATCGCTTCGTGATCTCGACCGCCCTCGGCATCGTCCCAGGCGCCCTGGTCTATACCTCGGTCGGTGCAGGGCTTGGAGAAGTCCTGGCGCGGGGCGAAACTCCGGATCTGGATGTCATCTTCGAGCCGCACATCCTTCTCCCGATCCTCGGCCTCTGTTGCCTCGCGGCTCTACCCCTTGTCGTGAACGCCGTCCGGGGGAAACGACTGTGACCCGCATCGACACGGACCTCCTGGTCATAGGCGCCGGGTCCGGTGGCCTGTCCGTCGCCGCGGGTGCGGTCCAGATGGGCGCTCGGGTGGTCCTCCTGGAAGGCCACAAGATGGGCGGCGACTGCCTCAACTACGGTTGCGTGCCATCGAAGGCGCTTCTGTCTGAGGCGAAGCGCGCGCATCAGACCGGATCGGGCAACTATGCCGCCGCGATGGCCCACGTCGCGCGCGTGATTGAGACCATTGCGCCCGTCGACAGCCAGGAGCGGTTCGAGGGTTTGGGAGTCACGGTCATTCGCGAATTTGGCCGGTTCGTCAGTGATACCGAGGTTCAGGCGGGCGACACGACCATCTCCGCGCGCCGCATCGTCCTCGCGACCGGCTCCTCGCCGCTCGTCCCTCCGATACCCGGTCTCGATGCAGTCCCCCACCTGACGAACGAGACGCTCTTCGATCTGCGTCAGAAGCCGGACCACCTGGTCATCATCGGCGGCGGTCCCATCGGGATCGAGATGGCGCAGGCTCATGTCCGTCTGGGCTGCGCTGTGACCGTCATAGAGGGTGCCAAGGCGCTCGGACGCGAGGATCCGGAGGCCGCCGCTCTCGTGCTCGACACGCTTCGTCGCGAAGGGGTCACGATCCTCGAGGATGCGAAGGCCGAGCAGGTCCGCCAGGACGGCGACCGGATCGTCGTCGAGACCTCGAAGGGTGCCGTCACGGGAAGCCACCTCCTTGTCGCGGTCGGTCGCAAGGTGAACCTCGACCGTCTCGACCTGAAGGTGGGCAATGTCGACCACGAAAAGGGCGTGTCGGTGGATACGGGGCTGCGCTCCAAGTCGAACAGGCGCGTCTACGCCGTCGGCGACGCCGCGGGCGGGATGCAATTTACCCACCTTGCGGGCTACCACGCCGGGGTGGTCATCCGCTCGATCCTCTTCAGCCTGCCGTCCAAGGCCAAGACGCACCACATCCCGCGCGTCACCTATTCCGAGCCGGAGCTCGCACAGGTGGGCATGACCGAGACCGAGGCGCGAGAAGCATACGGCGACCGCGTGACCGTTGCCCGCTTCGACTACGACGAGAACGACCGCGCCATCGCCACCGGCCAGACTGCCGGCTTTGCCAAGGTGATGGTCGTCCGGGGCCGGCCTGTTGGAGCGACCATCGTGGGTGCCGAGGCGGGCGAACTGATCGGCCTCTGGGCCCTGGTTCTGGCCAACGGTCTGAAGATGAGCGCCGTCGCCAGCATGGTTGCGCCCTATCCGACGCTCGGCGAGGTGAACAAGAGAGCCGCCGGGGCCTATTTCTCTCCCAAACTCTTTGGTAACCCTTGGGTGAAACGGGTCGTCGGGGCCGTGCAGCGGTTTCTGCCGTAGGGCCCGGAGAAGGGGCTGATGTTCAATTCGCTGTCCGGACGCTTCCTCGTGCTCACGATCCTGTTCGTGATGCTCGCCGAGGTGTTCATCTTCGTGCCGTCCATCGCGCGTTTCCGCCAGGACTACATGACGAACCGGCTCGAACGCGCGCAGATCGCGTCGCTGGCGCTTCTGGCCGACGACATGATCGACCCCGATCTGGAAACGGAGCTTCTGAAGAATGCGGGCGTCTACAACGTCGTGCTGCGCCGGGACGAGATGCGCGAGCTCGTCCTCAACTCCGACCTGCCGTCGCCGGTCGCCGCGACCTTCGACCTGCGCGCTCCGTCGTCGTGGTCACTGATCCGGGACGCGATCGCCTGCCTCCTCGATCCCTCACCGCGTGTCGTGCGCGTGATCGGCCAACCCGTGCAGGATGCGGGTCTCCTGATCGAGATCACCATGCCGACGCAGCCGCTTCGCGCCGCGATGCTCGATTACGGCCTGCGCATCCTCGCACTCTCCGCCGTCATCTCCGTCGTGACGGCGGCACTCCTGTTCTTCGCCGTGCGCCAGTTCCTCGTGAAGCCTATCAAGGGTGTCGTGTCGGCCATGAAGAGCTATGCGGCCGCGCCCGAGGACGCACGCCGGATCATCCAGCCCTCGGCGAGCGTGCGCGAACTGGCCGAGGCCGAGGCCGCGCTGAGATCGATGCAGACCGACCTGACCTCGATGCTGCGCCAGCGCGAGCGTCTCGCGGCGCTCGGCAGCGCCGTCGCCAAGGTCAGCCACGATCTGCGGAACATCCTGGCCTCCGCTCAGCTTTTTGCCGACCGGATAGAGACCAGCGAGGATCCGGCCGTCGCACGACTGGCGCCGAAGCTCGTCAACTCCATCGGCCGCGCGGTGAACCTCTGCGAGTCGACGCTTGCCTTCGGGAAAGCCGAGGAGCCGCCGCCGGCGCTGTCGCAGGTGCGGCTCTCGGGAGTCGTGACGGATGTCATCGAGGGCGAGAAGCTGTCCGACGAGGGCGGCGCCGTCGAGTTCGTTGACGAGGTCCCCTCCGGCCTCACGCTTCGCGCGGATCCCGAGCAGCTTTACCGTGTGCTATCGAACCTTGTCCGCAACGCGCGGCAGGCCATCACAGCAAAACGCGCGCCCGGCCGAGTGACCGTCTCGGCTGAGGAAGATGACGAAAGCTGGCGGATCCGCATCGCCGACACTGGACCCGGACTTCCGCCTCGCGCTCGCGAGCATCTGTTCACGCCTTTTCAGGGCGGCGCCACGAAGGGCGGCGCGGGTCTGGGCCTCGCCATTGCGGCGGAACTAGTGAAGGGTCACGGTGGAAGTCTGACCCTCCGCTCGACAGGACCTGAAGGCACGCTGTTCGAGATCCGTCTGCCCAAGAACGTCATCGGAATGGACCGCGCCGCAGAAGTCCGTCTTCCGTCGCCCAAGCGTGCCTCGGCCGAATAACTTCCGCCTTGCAATGCCGGGACCGGGCCGCTACATCCGCTCCGTCCGCGCGCTGGTAGCTCAGTTGGATAGAGTACTTGACTACGAATCAAGGGGTCGGGGGTTCGAATCCTCCCCAGCGCGCCAATTTACAAAGCAAAAACAACTACTTAACCTGTTTGAGTTTTCGGCCCGCGCGTCACCATGGAGGTCGTGCTAGCGTCATGCTAGCCGCCGAAGCCATTGTTGGTCGCCAAGACCTTGTCCAAGAGTGGTTCCCAAGTTAGGAATCGCCAATGGTCGCATTCCTTCGAACGGTACTCTTGATCTTTGTTCCGCCGTTAGCACTTCTCATTGTGTCCGGAATCGTGATTGGGATTCAGTACGCTTGGCACGGACCCAACTGGTTCACCGATTTTGCTGGGATGGCTGGCGGCAGCTATGCTGCCATCCATCTTGCCAAGGAAGTTGCAAAGTCAGCCAAGATGGGCTGGGCGCTGTATGCGTTTTTGTTCTGTCTGCTCTATTCTGGCTTGTGCTGGTTTGTCGTTCTTCAAGTCGGCGATGCTTCTCAGCTGCCGTTGGCCGTGGGTAGTCTTGTCGGCGCAATCGTTGGCCTGACCTTGGTACTCCAAGAGCTTCGGGAAGAACCTTCGACTGACGTGTAAAAGCGCCCCGGACACATGTCCCGACGCGCTTTACCGTTGCGAGCGACACGGAGAGTAATCGCTGACGGCTTGCTCCGTTTGAATTGCGTCCGACGGTTGCCTATGGGACGTGCATGTGGCTTGCCTGTGCCGCTCAACACAAGCCTTCCTCTTCCCACCGGCGAAGGCACCGCAGCACGCCGCCATCGCCCTTTTCGCCGAGCCAGTCGATCCGGTCCAAGGCGCCAGCTTCCACTTCTTCGTGTATCTGCGCCTGAAACGCGTCAAACGAACCGTGGGCGCGGGCGATGTGCGAGAGCCGGGGTCGCCGAGCATGTTCGAGGCGGGCGATCCGCGCCAAAAGCGACCTTGGGCTACCCATCGTCTTTCAGCACTTTCAGTGTCGCACCGAGGCGCAGGGCGGCAGCGAGGTTCGAGTCCGCCTCGGCTTGCCGATCTTCGGCCGCTTCCAGACGGCGCTGGTGCAGCAACTTCTGCTCGGTGGGCGTGATGGTGTTGTCGGGGTCGTCTCTCGCTACGACACTTTCGTTGCGCCAATGGCGACCATAAGCGAACGTCACTCCCCGATCCTCCTCCGCCGGCACAGGGCGAGGCGTCGGGACGGACACGCGGGCCGGGTCGAACCAGCGATCGGGCGGGGACGCGCGTCTCATGTCACGACCCCCATGCCCTGGAGCGTTTCCATCGCGTCGGCCCGGACTCTCGGGTCCGAGCTGTTGCGCAGTGCTTCGAGACAGGTCGTCTTGATGGCTTGG
This sequence comes from Silicimonas algicola, assembly GCF_003970735.1. Lineage (GTDB taxonomy): Bacteria > Pseudomonadota > Alphaproteobacteria > Rhodobacterales > Rhodobacteraceae > Silicimonas > Silicimonas algicola. The sequence continues at coordinate 4,043,082 of NZ_CP034588.1, read as the reverse complement.
TACATTTCCTCCGCCTGTTCTGGCGTCTCTGTCGCAGCCAGTTCTTCCGCAAAGCTGAAGCGGAACACCGTCTCAACCTCACGTCGGGACAGACACAGCACCTTGATGACGACCGGGCGGTCAGCCCGGATGCGGTTCGCAAACGCAACAGCCAGCTTCACCGCCCGTTCGTAGTCGGTGATTGGCCAACTCCACGCGAACTTGCCGTGGACCATGACCTCGACGAACAAGTCACCGGGGCTTGGCGGGAGCACGGCCACTACGTTGTGGCCCGGACCCCAAAGGTCGTGTTCTGAGACAGTGAACTTCATATCGCTTTGGCCTCCAATACGATGATCCGTTCTTCCAACTCTTCGACCGCCCTTATCCCGGCGACCGAGTTGATGCACGCGATCAGGGCGCGGCCTGTGTCCACGTCCAGTTTGCCCTCCGAGACGGCCAACAGGATTTGATTGGCCTGCCCCGAGAGGGGCAGTTCGGTGTCCAAGTCGAACTCAACGCGCTCGCCCGTGGACTTGAGTGGGGGCGCGAGACGGGCCAGCGACATGCTCAAAGCCTGCATGTCGCCCGCCAGTGCGGCGTCTACCGCCGTCTGCACCAGTGCCTCGCCCTTGTCGCTGAAGATCTTCTGAAGCCGCTGCCGCTTGTCGATGATGCCCCTTGGTCGTCCCTTGGGGTTGGGCGACGGCATCCCCGGAAACCAGTGACCCGGCTTCGCTTCGTCTGTAGATGCGTCTGTCATGGCGTTACCCTGATGTAATCGGACTGCGATCAGGCGAGCTTCCGGTAGACCTCGGCGCTCGCGTTCCGCTTGGCGCGAACCTCGTGCGCTTTGACGTGACCGACGATGCGGGAGATGCCAGCTTTGTCTTTCTGGATGACCGGCACGGTGCCCACTGCCTTCAACATCTCGCGCAAAACCAGCGGCCCCCTGTTGTCGATGTGGTCCCGTGCTGCGATCAACGCCTTCAGCCGTTTCGCCGTCTCCGGCTTCACCAGCTCGTTGTAGCGGAGGGTGAAGAATTGGTGCATCTCCTTCGTAATGGCGGAAAGCATCGGGGACGCGCCGCAGACGGCGGACAGCACTTCCGTATCTTTGTCGACCAGCGCTTGCTCCAAAAGCTTGATGCGGTCTGGGCCAGCAGCCTTGATGTGCGCCCGGATCTCGCCGCTCACCATTTTGCTCCCCTCCTCCTTCACGCCAGCGGTCAGGTCCTTCTGGAGCGCGTTGATGGTCGTCGTGAAGCGCTTCGAGGTGCCGTCGAGCATCTTGGTCACCGCTGTGAGCTTGCTGTTCGCGTAGTCGTCGGTCTTAAGAAGCGCGGCTTCCGGCGTCAGTGTCGGGTCGGCAAACGCGGCATTGCGCATGTCGTGGACTGCGCCGATGAACTTGTAGGCGGCATCGAAGCATTCGACTGCGCCAGACACGAACGTCGAGGTGTCGGCGTCCACTCCATCAAGGTTGTCGATGATCTGCGGGTGAAGGTCGACACTGACCCGCACGTCAATTTCAGTGTTCATGTTGTCCTCGTGGTGTCTGATAGGGCTATGACTGCACTGTTACGGTAGCGGATCTCGCCTTCGGTCAGCTAGGAATATTATTTAATGACAATGCCTTAGGTCGAGTTCGAGTGCGTGATTGGGAATATTCGGGTTGACCGTTCGCCAACCCCTTCAGGAGACCATTGCGCGCAGAATGGGGAAGCAATGTTTGACTGTCCGCTTAGAGCCACCATCGCTCTCAACGTAAGTGCGTGATCAAAACCCTGTATCATGGCTGGTCGTCGCATCTAGATATGGTTTCCTTTGTGCTCGCCATTCGGTAAAGTGTAGATGTTGAACCACAGCGAGGGCTCGAAGGTTGTCAGCGAAGTTGCCATACATGGCCTCTCCAGGAACTGTTAAGACAGTCTTGGACAAGATCATTGAAGCGAAGACGCCGGAGCGTTTTACGCAGGATTTCTTGGAAACCAAGCTTGGCGCCAAAGGTGGTAGCGCTAGGCCTATCATACCGCTGCTCAAGCGTATTGGCTTTCTCCAGCAAGACGGATCAACGACTGAATTATATCGAAAGTTTAGGAATACATCGACCTCGAAGGCGGCAATGGCGAAAGCGATAAAGCATGGGTATGCAGAGTTATTTGAGCGGAATGAATACGCTTACGAACTTCCCAAGCCAAAACTCCTTGAGCTCATAGGTGAAGTTTCTGGTGCGGAGAAAGGAAATTCGGCAGATGCTTTGACCGCTTCGACATTCTTGAATCTTAAAGAGTATGCCGACTTTGAAGATGATTTAGAGATGGATGATACTGCCGAAGTCGCTCAAGTTAACATCTCTCAAAACCTTCCTGCTTCAAATCATCATACGCCAATGGAGCAGACAGTGGCGACGCAACAGGGGGGCACGCCACTGAATCTATCCTACACAATCAATCTCAATCTCCCAGAGACGGACGACATAAAAGTGTTCAATGCCATTTTCCAATCTCTGAACGAAAACATCCTGAAGCGAAATTGATGGACAGCCATAGCATCAGATATTTCATGCTCAACAACCTCAGCATTGAGAGTGAGGTTCGATCTGTTGCAAAGGAGCTCGATCTCGATCTTGGGCCAACGCACAAGCGCGAAAAAGAAATAGAGAATAAATTCTACCCTCAGTTTTCATTGCGGGTGAGAAGTGAGGCTGAGAGGATGGCGAGAAATTACACCATATTCTACAGCTTGGAGAATTCCATCCGTGAACTCATTTCTGATGTCCTAAAGAAGCATGGAAACGACTGGTGGAGCGTGGCTGGTGTGGTTCCGACCGTCGTCAAAGATAACGCCGAAAAAAATCGAAAGAAAGAATTGGCTGCCGGTGTAACACCTCGATCGGGTAGTATGCTCGACTACACCAATTTTGGAGAGCTAGGTGAAATCATTAAATCTAACTGGAATGACTTCGCTGATATTTTTACCGATATTCAGGCGGTTGAGAGGATTCTAAAGAATCTCAATACGCTTCGCGCTGCTATCGCGCATTGCACGCCTCTCGCGGAGGATGAGGAAGTCCGACTTCACCTTTCATTAAGGGATTGGTTCAGGCAGCAAGCCTAATCCTCAACGACTCTTGAGCCGGGTAATGCAGAGGCCGGGGCCCGCCTTACAGCGCCCAGCCCCCTGAGTCCCCTTGTGCCCCCTACTATAAAAAGTGCTGCATGGGGGTGTGCAAGGTGGGCCCATAGTTACAGCCTCTCTAGGTTAGGGGGCGGTAGGGGGCTCAGGGGGCGCGGGCAGGCGGGCCAGTTCCTGTTCCACGGCGTGCGCAAGGGCTCCCCGCCACCGCTGTGGGTTCCGCACGATCCAGACCTTCACTTTCGGTCGCCCGAACAGGGCGAAGGGTTTCGGCATCGGTTCAATGCCGACCTTCCGGGCGATGGGTGCGAGGAGTTTCCATTTGCGGCTGGTGTCCGCCCCCGCCGTGTGCATGGGCGAGAAGCCGAACACCTCGTCGAACAGGTCGTCCGCCGTGATGAGGTCGCGAGGATGGCTCTCCACCAGCGCCGCCGCATTCTCATCCTCGGTCGTCATGCTGGCCGCGACAACCGCCCTCTTCGCGTCGTTCATCGCCGCCCGTGCGCCGGGGTTGAAACCGGCGATGTTGCGCGTCCGGAGGAACTGTCGAACCGAGGCGATGAATAGCGGATCTGGGTGGGGATAGAGGGTGGCGTAGAGCTGCCGGTAATACGCTTCGTCCCGAGGTTCGTCGGGATTCATGATTGCGTTCCAGCGCCGGTCGTCGTTGGTCAGCGGCAGACCGGTTTCATAGTTAGAGAAGATTAGGAAGCGACAACAGTTCTTCTCCGTGAACTGAAGGCCATATTTCATGTTGATGAAGCGATGCGAGGCGGTGACCATCGACTTAAGCTTCTCACTGTGCTGCCACCGCTCGCCCGTGCCGCCCTCGTTGATCTCGTCCACCACGGCCAGCAGCTTGCGCGAAAGCTGGCCGTTGAACCCGCTGGAGAGGCTGGACTTGAGGTCGAAGTCCATGGCGACGTTCCCGGACCAGACATGCGCCAGCAGCGCGGCCAACCAGTTCCGCCCAACCCCCTGTTGGGTCGCGATCATCAGGTAATGGTTGTGCGGCAGGACGCCGGGGTGCTGTTCGATATGTGCCAGCCAATCGAGGAACCGCTCACGCTCGATCTTGCCCGGAACGAGATACTCTACATGATTGAGGAAGATGCCGATCCGCTGTGCCCAATCGCGCGGGGGATTGTGCGGGCGTGGCTTCCACATATTCAGGGCGTGTCGGCCGTCGTCGGCCTTACAGAACTCCCCGGCGCTCGGGTCAAAAGTCATGGTATACGCCACCTGGCGGTTCGCGCTGCTCTGCCAGAGAGCGAAGGTTGGCACCTTCTTCTCGTCCTCATCCTCGGTGGCCGGGATCGTGGTCGTGTTGTGCTTCAGCAGTTGACCCATGCTGGGGGGCGGAAGCTGGACGGCAGTGTTGTCACGGAACACGATCATCGTCTTTTCAGCGGCGATGTAGACGAGCGCCCTGTGCATTTCGCCAATGTCCATAGTCGGAGGGAGCGCGGCGGCTGAGAAGCCTTCTTCGCCAATCATCTTGAAGGCGGCGCGCGACTGCTCGGCTTGCTGTTTCTCGAATGCTTGGCGGCGGCGGATCGCATCAATACTGCGGCTCAGGTATCGGTCTTCTTTTGTCGCCTTCTCGCGCTTCCCAAGCTCGCTCTTGCGAAAGAGGCGCATCACCTGCCCATTGTTCGGGCTGTAGAAGGCGAGGATGCCGAGCAACGCCATGTCCGCCTCGGATTGGGACGGGTAGTTTGGCTTGCCTTTCCAATTGCCGTCCCAGAGCATCTGGAACTTCACGGCGTTCGCTGCCTTCTTGGCTCGCCCCAAAACCTCGTCGTCAATCTCCTTCTCCGGTTCGTCGGGAACCGGAGCCAGGTTGACCGAGGGAACCTTCTGGCGCAGGCGAAGCTCCGTAACCAGCGCATCAACCGACTCCTGCTGCTCAGCGACGGGTAGTTCGCAATGAACCATGCCGGTGCAGATCAGGAAGCGGCGTTCACTATAGATCTCGACGTTTCCGACATGGCACCCCTTGCCGATGTCCGCCTGAACGATGAGGTGCAGACCGAGGCCGGATCGCGAAACCTCGGTATAGGTGTTCATGTGGGCGACGATGCGAAGGTAAGCGTCGCGATCCCCCTCGGTGGACCATTTGGTCGGGTCAACCGGCTGACCCTTCGCAAGCTGCGTCTGTTCGTTGACCCAATCGAGGTCGATACAGGCGAACGGATCAGCGGCAGTGAAGACGAAGCCGATCCGCCAGCCTTTCTCCGATGCCACCCGGCAGGCGGTGTCAAAGTCCATCCACGTGCTCGGGTCGTTCACCTTGGCGGGCTGTCCGTCCGCCGCCCGGGGTGCCTTGTCGATGGCCGTTCCCGGCGTGACGCACCATTGCGAAAGCGCGCGAAGCTCTGTGGGCAGTCGCTCGTAAGGGCTCGTTTGCGGACCGATTCCGGCCTCTGTTACCGTGTGCATGGTTGCTGCTCTTTCCTCAATCTGGGGCAGTGGCTTCGGTCTGGTTGGCGGTCGGGTTCTTGGAGCGGAACCCGACCGCTTCTCGGTTGGGGCTATGACCGCGCTGGAACGGGGGCACGCCCGACACAGGCGCGCGCTTACTGCATTCCGCGCTGTGGCGGCTGACGTTCGTATTCGTCATAATGGAGCCGACTTACGCGGCGGCTTCGCTGGTATTGAGCTTCGATCCGCTGGCCAGCCAACGCAGCACATCAACCTCGGCATACCAAATGCGGCGGGTGCCGGGAGGCTGGAAGAAGCGCGGTCCCTCACCGCGCGCCCGATACGCCTCGAAGGTCATGGGATGCACGTCAGCCATGGATGCAGCTTCTTTGGTCGAGACTGGACGCCCTTTCGGCGTGTAGCCGAAATGCGCGCACAGTTCCTCAAAGGTAGCATCGGTCAGGTCGAGATATTCAATCATGTCGGTCTCCTGAACAGGTGACCGGCGTTTCCCAATCCCGGCTTCGGGTGCCCCATACCGACACACTACATGTAGTGGCTGGCGGTGGGCTATGGGTATAGGCTAGCGAAAACTGGCAAAAGTCGGCAAGGGGTTTCTGCAGTCGGAGACAACGGCACGGCCCGCAGCGCGTCGGCTACAGCGCGATCCCGCCCCGCCGCCGGGGTAGGGGCGGCAGGCCCTGATCCCCGGCTGGTGCCCGATATTTTCGGGGTGGCAGCACGCATTACGCGCGGCTTTCCAAGGAGACGACATTCGCGCCGCTGGCCTTTGCGGCTGCAATACGCGCAGCGCCCTCAATATAGTCGCCAATCGCCTGCACCTCGCGGTGATAGTCGCGGAGGTCGGAGGTCTGAAGGTAATGTTTCTGCGTGACTGACTGAGGCACATGGTTCGTGAGAAGCTCTAGCTTAGCGGTGTCCAGACCGCAGGCATTGATGCCGAGGGTGATCGCCGTTCGCCTGAGATCGTGCATTGAGAAACGCTTCATGCCTGTGCGCTTCGCCCACCGTTCAAACGGAGCACGGGGGTCCATGATGTGGCCGAGTTTTCCGCGCGATGGAAACACGAACTTGCTGTCGCTCAGGCCGCGCCGCAGTTTCAGCACCTCGACGGCCTGTGTGCTGAGCGGCAACCACACCGGGTTCTTGTTCTTCGGGTCGGGGATGTGCCACCAGCAGTTCGTCGGGTCGTCGTCGATGTTGACACGATCCCAAGTGAGAGTGCGGGACTCGTCTTTGCGCCCGCCGCAGAGGGTGACGAACTTGATGAAGTCCACACCAGTCGCGGCGTCGTCGTTGATGGCTTCGGCGCGAACGTCATCAAGCCAGTTCCAGAATTCGCCGATCTGCCGCTTGTCGATATGCTCGGTGCGCGGCGGTGACGGTTTTAAGTCCCGCTTCAAGATCGAGACCGGGTTGTGCAGGATGATCGGTGTCCCGTCCTGAAGGCGGTATTCCTCGATGGCGAAGTTCAGCAACGTGCGCAACGTGACCATGTAGAGGCGCGCGGCGCTGGGGGCGGGCGCGGGTTTCTTGCGCAACCCCTCAGCGGCGATCTTCTCGAACAGCGCCCGGCATTCGGCAGGCGTGATGCTGGTGATGGCGCGGTCCTTCCACTTCTTGAACGCGGTTTCGATGTGACGGTCCATATCGCGCCGGGTGCTTTCCTTCAGCAGCCCTCGGGCCAAATAAGCGTCGGCCAGTTCGCGCAATGTGATCTGCTTGGTGGCATCGACCTTCTTCGCGTCCCGAGGGTCGATGCCTTCGCGCATCTGCTGGAGGATACTCTGCGCCCGCTTGCGAGCTTGGTCCTCGGTATAAAGACCAAATCTCCCGATGGTGACGATGACTGCTTTCCCGTTCACGCGCCCCTGGGCGACGAAGGCACGGACCCCGCTCGCAGTAATGCGCAGGCCGTATCCTGACACTCGGTCATCCCAGTGAATTTCGTAACCTTTTGCGGGCGGTTGGACCCGGTCGATGAAGGTCTTCGTAAGCTTCGCCATGTGGCTCTCCTTGGCTAGCGTGCTAGCAACATACCAGCACGCTAGAACCGTTTAGGACATTCTCGCGCCGGCTAGCAATGGCGTCAAGTATCTGACTATGTGAGGAAAAATTGGTTGATGCTGGCAATCGCTGGCAATCGCAGGCGTGCCGCTGGAAAACTACGAATCAAGGGGTCGGGGGTTCGAATCCTCCCCAGCGCGCCAATTTTCTGACACTTATTGGTGTAAGGCAACGACTTGCGGGGTTTCTGGGTGAGGCGTTCCCCCAATTATTCCCCCACTCGGCCGCTTTCCGTCACCCGACGTCGCCTCACCCTTCGCGTCGAGAGAGGCCAGCTGTCCACGGGGTCAATATGGGAACAACCTCTCTCTAAAGTAGTCGTTCACCTTCTCGACTTGGTCTACTACGGGCCATTCAAAATGCTCATCAAGCTCTTCTTGCACGAAAGGCTTCGGGAGCGAGCACTGACCAGGCCAGCACAGCGACGATGTCGCTGTTGCGCACCCCGATGAAACGGCGCATGCCTGTCATTCATCGCTATCGCCCTTCTGGAGCTCTTACCCGCTACGGGTTACCTCTGACCGCCGGACACCGCCCCTCTCAGCGTCGACTGGAGCGATGCGATGGGGCGCTCCAACTGTTCCAGTCGGGCGTTTCCCGAACGGAAGTCCTGGATGTGGTCCTCAAGCGTGAGGGCCGCATCCCCCACCTCAGGGAAGTCGAAGCTGGCCGCGGCCCCCGCGAGATTGTGTGCAAAGGATTCAAGATCTCCAAGCGGGGCCGGGTCCCCCTTCGAGAGCGCTCTGCGATACGTCTCGAGCCTCGCTACGCCCTCTTCCAGGCGGACAGCGAACCGCGCGCGCACGGCTGCCAGTCGAGCCTCAGTTCTCTTATCCAACAATTGACTCCTTCCATCCTGCCGCCGCTTCGGCAGCCGAGCGCCGCCAGGCGTCTCCACCCGGGCTCTTCCTACCCCGGCTCGCCGAACCCGCCCTCCGCCTGCCCGATTAAGCCACGCACTTGCCTGGCAAGCGCCGTTGGATCGAATGGCTTGGTTATTACCGCACAGGCGCCGAGCTCCATTATCCGCTCAACCTCATGGGGTCGCGTCTTCGCGGTCATGAAGGCCACCGGCGTGTCGCCCAGAAGTTCCTCCCGCCTCATCGCCGCGAGCGTCTCGCCGCCATTCATCCCCGGCATCATCCAGTCGAGCAGGACCAGGTCAGGGCGGCAATGGCGCAACTCGCGCAGGGCTTCCTCGCCGTCGCTGCAGGATACGACCGAGAACCCTCCTAGCGCCTCCAGACTCAAGGCCACGATTTCCCGGATGTCGGGGTCGTCCTCGACAAGAAGGATAGTTTCGGGGTCAGCCATGGCGCTCCCTCGCAATCTCCCGAACGGTCTCAGCAAGCTGCGTCACGCCGCTTCGCGACTTCATCAGCACCCGATGGACCATTGCGGAAACGTCACTCGAGGGTTCTATGCCCGAGAAGATGACTACCGCCGGTGGATGTGGGCCGGCGGCAATCATTGGGAGCAAGTCCAGCGCCGATCCGTCCGGCAGCGCAATGTCGAGGATGACAACGTCGTACTCCTTCGAAACTAGCCGCAACCGTGCTGTCTCGAGGTCCGTCGCCAGATCCACGCCAGCCGTGCTGCCTAGGGCGATGGCGACGACCTGGGAGAGGTCCGCGGCATCCTCCACGTGGAGCACGCGCAGGGCCCGATCGAAAAACCTGCCCCGCCGCTCCACGGCGCTCGTAAGCCGGTTAATGTCCAAGTCGCCCTCGATCCAGTCCAAGATGTTGAGCGCCACCGTCTCGACCGAGTTGCGGCGCGGATCAGGGCGGGAGGCGGTCACGACGACCGCGAGTTCGTTCCCGTTCCGCAAAGCCCGCGCCCGGCGAACCAGATCGAAGCCGTCGCCATCGGGGAGCAGGAGGTCGGTCACGAGCACTTCGAAGAGCTGCGCATGGATCGCACTCAGTGCAGCCTCCAGCCCTTGGGCGATCTCGACCGTGAGCCCCGCCTGCTCGAGAGCGTGCCGGATCCGATCGCTGGCCAGCTCGTCGCCCTGGCAGACGAGGCACTGCACCCCGGCCCCGGACGGATCCGGCAAGGCACTTGAGTCGGCCAGCGGCAGCTCGAGGTCGAAGCGGGTGCCGATCCCTATCGTGGACTCGTAGGAGATCGTGCCGCCGTGCCGGTGGCAGATCGCCAGGGCAATTGCCAGGCCCAGCCCGCTGCCCTCCTGGCTGCGACGGTCCGAGGCGTCCGCTTGGGAGAAGCGCCGGAACATCTGCGATCGGAACTCTTCGGGGATGCCGGGGCCCCGGTCGATCACTGACAAGCAGGCACGTTCGCCCTTGAGCCCGACCGTGACCGTCACCGACTGTCCCGGGGCGGAATACTTAATGGCATTCGACACGAGATTGTCGGCGACTTGGAGCAGCCGGTTGACGTCTCCTTCGACCAGAATCGGCTTGGGGGCGGTGCGCGCCTCGATCGCTACGTTAACCCTCTCGGCGAGGGGGTGGCTCTGCTCGACTGCTTGGACCGCCAGAACATTCAGGTCTATTCTTTTCAGCTCGAATTGCATTTGGCCCGACTCGACCTTATCGATGTCAAGAAGGTCGTTGACCAGTCGGGTGAGCCGGTCCGTGTTGCGGTGGGCTATCCCTACGAGGCGCGCTGCCGCGGGCGGCAGTTCACCGGTGGCTCCCGCAGCCATGAGGCCCAGCGACCCGGCGATTGAGGTGAGGGGCGTCCGGAGCTCGTGGCTCACCGTCGAGACGAACTCGTCCTTGAGGCGTTCGACCTCCTTGCGCTCGGTGATGTCGAGGCAGGTTACGACCAGACGGCCGTCATCGAGCGCGGCCATGGTGGTGGACAGCACCCGTCCGCCGTCAAGCCGCAGCTCGAAGCGGCGCGTGCCACGATCCCTCAGAAGCTCTTCAGGACGCGGCAGGTCGCCCCCTGCCTCACGCCCCAAAACGACTCCGCGCCGGGCAAGGTCGTGGATCATGGTCTCGAGCCTCGTGCCGTTCCTGCGCAGCTTGGGGGAGACGTCGAATAGGTCAAAGTAGGCCTTGCTGCAGGCCACCAAGCGCCGGCCCGAGTCAAAGAGGGCAAGGCCTTGGTCGATATTCTCCAGCGTGGTTCTCAGGACCGCCGCCTGTTCCGCAGCAACCGCCTCGCGCTCCTTGAGCGCGGTGACATCAGCAAAGCTTGCGACAAGCTCTCCCGCCTCCGTCCGGGTCTCGTGGCAGAGTAACCATTGTTGACCGTCTATCTGGATGTAGTACGGGCTGACTCCCTCGCGCCGCAACTCCATCCGGCGGGTCTTCCAGTCGACGGTCTGCCCCTCGATCCATATCCGCCGCCCGCCGGCTGCGATCCGGTCAAATAGGTCAGAGAGCGTAATCAGCGCATCAAGTTTCACTTCCGCGCTTCCTAAGAAGGTCTCGCGGTACCTGCCGTTGCTGAGCAGCAGGCGATCTTGGGCATCGTATACCGCCATCGCTACAGGGTTGCTTTCAATGATGCTTTCCAGGCGCCTTTCGGCAGCAGCGTGGCGGATGTTGCCGAGCCGAAATTGAATCAGGTCCTCCGCTGTCCGAGCGAGGCCCTGCAATTTACGCAGTCCAGGTCCGCTCAGGTCGCGCGGCGTTGTGTCAATGATGCTGAGTGTCCCTACCGGCTGCCCCAGCGCGCGTACGGGCACGCCGGCGAAGAACCTGATGTGAGGAGGCCCGAGGACGTGCGGATTGTCTACGAATCGCTCGTCCAAAAGCGCATCCGGGACCACGAGCGGGTTCCCCAGGATCGTGTACCCGCAGAATGCGACCTCACGTGGGCCTGGCCCGGTCGGCAGACCCACCGCGCCGATGATGTTGCAACTCTTATTCTCGACGAAGCTGAGGTACGCGATCGGCACTTCTAGCGACTCGGCTACAATCGCTGCCAGCCTACCGAAGGCCGGCTCGGCCGAGATGTTATCAAGGCAGTAACTCTTGAGCGCAGAAAGGCGATCGTCCTCGTCCACAGGAAGGGGGGGAAGAATCATGCTGAAGTAGTCCCTCGATTGCAGCAGAAGCATACTGTTGCGTGGCGAACTGGAGGACGCGGACGGCGCTGCCAATCACGTCAGCGGAGCATTTGGCGCCTGTTGGTACCTTTTACATTCCCTTCTCCCTTTTCAAACCGCATGAGCGGCCTGCCCACGGCGGAACCGGGAAACGTCCGCGCCTTCGCCGTCTGCGAAACCATTGGTCTGTTCCATTTAGATACCGGAAGCGCGTAACTATGGTCGCTGTCCGACCGACTTGCCATTTAGGGAACGTGATGTGGTGAGACAGCGCGCATCCACCGTGCTTTGCAGCGAGCATACACGGCGCGGGACGGAAGCGACACACTCTCTGCGAGGATGTTCCGCCCGGCCGAACTTAACCTCAAGACCACCATAGGGCGCCTTATCCTGGCGATGATACGCCGATGCGATGCCTACGTCATCCTCACCCCCGCAGTGCGCAGGCTGTCTCCCGCTTCTCCTGTCCTGGGAGAGGAAAATGGTGTCCTTTTACCCAAACTGCTTGCATTAGGCTTCAGCTATCAGAGTTGCTGGCCGTTGCCATGTAGCGCACACGGATGCCCACAAAGCAGCCGAGGCGTAGGCGCACGAAATCCCATGAACCAACGGCCCGCACGTGAGCGCGTCGCAAAGGTTTCGAGCGTTGGGGCTGCAAAAGCTGAGGGCAAGGAGCCTCTGTGGCACGCTGTTTTCCGTCGTGGACGCCACGCTGCGAGCATAGGAAAAAACAATGGCGTCGGCCAAGGGCCTGAAGCGTCTCCCCGACGTGGCACGCAGGACGATCTGACGCTTAAAGGCGACGCTGTGGCTGCGGTGTCCGGGGATGGGCTTTTTCCCTCAGCTACACCGATCTTCGGTCAATCGCTTCCGCCCCAGTCAGGCGTGCACTCCAGACCCTACTTACACACCGCTCGTTCTTGCCCTATGGAGGGCTCAGCGATATGCTAAACTAGATACGCCTGCGGAGGACACCATAGCCTCGCATCGCCTCAATATTGATTGGTCTGGCAAGATCATCTTGAGCCTGGGCCTTATCTTTGCATGGGGCTCGTTCGATCATGGCGGTGGCGGTCCGGCCAAGCGGGAAGCGCAGCGTGTCGGGCTTCCGCCTCCGGACGAGGTGCCCGCCCAGCTAGAAGTCGCCGCGCCGGCCGAGATCCTTTCACTCTTGCTGACGCGGAACGCCATGCCTGCTCAACCCGTTCTCCTGTACGGCTCGCCTGATCGGGCGCAGGCCGTCGCCGCCTCGCTGCTGCGCGGCCTTCCGACCTCCAATTTGGTGCACGAGCTTAACGCGCTGGGCCTCGCCCTGCTACCCCGGAACGGGGGCCGGACCTTACTGCGTGAGCCCGGAAAGGAAGGGGTCGGGCTCGGCTCCTATCTGTTGGTGCCCGGAGGAGCTCCGGTCCTCCTCCAAGCCCCCCACAGCGACACCGACCTCGACACCGGCCGGATTCTCGACTTCCTCCTAGTGGAAGGCAACTTCGCGTCGGGGGCTTGGAACTCCGTGCCCCGCGCCTTCGAGGCGGATGGCGGGCGCGTCAACGCCGATCTCACTCGTGCACCGGTCAGCTTTTTTAACTCCTTCGGCCTCGCCTTCGCCGAGGTCCACCCTGAGGGACTTGTCGTCCAGATCCATGGCCACGCGCGGGAGAAGCGGCGGAGCGCCGAGGGCCGCTCGGCCAGCGTGATCGTCTCCTCGGGTACGCATGAGCCGAGCGCACAAGCGCGGGCTGTCGCGAACTGTCTCGCCGCGACCATGCCAGAGGAGACCGTGCGGCTCTTCCCCGAGGAAGTGTGCGAACTCGGGGCGACCATCAACACGAATGGGCGAGCTCTGCGTGCCGCTGGCTTCAGCGGCTTCGTCCATCTCGAGCTCTCGCGGGAGCTACGGTGGAAGCTCGTCGCTGAGGCCGGGCTCCGCGCTCGCCTAGCCGCCTGCCTCCGTCCGCTCTGACAGGACCGGGCATAGCGCTCAAGGTAGGGCTGCTCCGCAGGACCAGGCGCCCGCCGCGTCCTGCCCACAGTTCATGGCGCCAATCGTCCCCTCCTCCCCAAGAGCCACCTGCGCCGCCAGATCGGGGCCCGACCGGGTGAAGGCGAGGTATCCCGCCAGTCCTTCGAGGCGCAGCCGCAAATCATAGGTCCCCGGGAGCAGGTCGGCCCCGAAGGGAACCACCACCGTCCGCTCGGTGCCCAGTTGCTCGCCGGAACGTTGCAGGAAGCCCTCGCCGGTCCCGGAAGCCCCGTCTAAGTCGGCTCGCCACAGCCCAGACGTCCAGTCGGACAGGGGGCCGACCCTCCGGGGACCGATCCCGAGCTCCACCTCCAGCCGGCCTCTGCCGCCGACCTCCTCCGGGTGGACGTGGATGACGAGGAATTCGCGCCCCTCCTGCCGCTTGTCGAAGCTCAGGCTCACGCCCTCACCAGCGCCGAGGCGGATTGCCCGCCGCCTGACCCAGGCCTGTGTCGTTGGGTCGACTTGGCCGATCATCAGCCGGCCCGATCCGGACCAGCGAGCCTCAACGGAGTGCCACCGGGGCGCGAAGGGGGGCAGGCGGAGGCTGGCGCCCGGGCCGGCGACCTCCTGCGCGCGGGCAAGCTGGCCGTCCAGGGTGATCCGGACTTCTGTCGGCTCTGCCGCGGGGGACAGGAAAAGCAGCTCCGGCTCCACGGTCGCCGCGCCGGAGGCGGGCAGAAAGTCGAAGAAATGGGGCCGCCCAGCCGCCAAGGGCACAAAGATATCGCCGCTGAAGGTGCTTAACAGACCTGGGCGACGGTTAAAGGGGGACAGGATTTCGACGCGAGGCAGGGGTACGTCTGGTTCCCAAGGCTCCCAGTTCAGGCGCTGAAACAGGAGAGCCGTCTCGTCTGGCACCACCCGCTCCTGCACGACCAGCGACGTCGAGCCGTCACCCTCCACGAACTCCTTCCAGCCGATCGGCCGGAGTGGGAACCAAACCCGGGCCTCACGCGGCGCGACCTCCTCGGCCACTGGCTCAGCCTCGGGAGCGATCATCGCTGCCAAGACTGGCATATCTGGCGGGCGATTTGACGCGGCGACGAGGTAAGGCTGCGGCCCCGAGACGCGGATGGCGCGAACGGACAAAGGCAGGTTGAAGTGCGCAAAGGCCGGCCCGAGCACCCGTAGCGAGGGGTCGCCCGGAACCTGCTCAAGCGGCGCGGGCCCGAGGGCCGCCTCAAGGCTGCCGGCCCCAACCACCTCTCCCTTCGTCCCCAGGAACTCGTAGTCCACGCGGCGGGGTGCCGGTACTGTCTCCTCGGCCCCGCAGAGGCAGCGCAGGTGAAGTCTGAACGGCGTCGGCTCGCCGCCGACATGGGTAACCGGGAAGGTGACCGGGGCCTCCGCCGTTGCCTGCACCATGCGGAGGTGGAGCGGGCGGAAGTCGATTTCTGTCCCGCTGGCCGATTGCCCAGAGGACCGCGCGTGTAGCACGAGCGGCCGGTCCGGGATCACTTCCAGAGCCGCGCCTCGCACCGGCAAAGCAAGGGCGCCCTCGGCCATCGACCAGCGCGCGCGGGTGACGAGCGGAAGGCCGGGCACGGGGCCGTGCCAGCGAAGCTCCAGCATGCCCGCCTCTGCCCCCGCATCCTCCCCGAACGGAGGTTCGAACGACAGGACCAGGCCCTCGGCATCGGGAGGGAATTGTATGATGGCGTGGCGAAGGGCGTCCGCATAAAACCCTGGCGCCAGGGTCGGCTCCGCCACCGGATCGTCGCAGCCGCCAGGCCAGACATATAACGCGCGCACTAGGTAGTCTTTTCCTTCCAGCCCCTGCGGGCCGACCGGATGCCAACGGTTGCGCAAGACCTCCAACTGTTCCGCGTTGTCAAGGAGCGCGACCGGCAGGCCGACTTCGGCGGCGAGCCGCTCCCGCTGCCCTTCGCTCAGCCGCTGCCAAGAGGACTGGGCCCGGAACTCAGCGAGGGGCTCTCGCTCGTAAACCCGAGCAATGACGTGATCTACCTTGGGATCGAGCGATATAAAGCGGAGCCGGATCTTAGCCGCCTCCGGCTGCTCCGACAGGTCGAGGACGGTCACCTTGGCGAGCGTCGGCTGCAACCTTTCCTCAATGTAGGCGACTGACGAGGCGAGGTCCCCGGTGAGAGGATCTCGGCAAATCTCGACGGCAGCTAAGGCGTGCCGCAGCCCTTCCGCCAGGACCCGGCCGTCCGCCGCGACGATCTCGTAGGCGATCGCATAAGTCCATCGGCCCTGGTCGGTCCCTAACCCGGCTCCTTCGACCGCTGCTATGGGCAGAGCGGCCTGGGTTACGAGGCGGACCCTGTCGCGGCCGCCGACGAGCGGAAAGATGGTCCAGCGCTCCCGGTCGAGCTCATAGGCGACGGTCCGGTCGACCTTGTCGAGCTGGTTTCCCGGCTCGCGGTCGCTGATGAGGCCCAGGCTAGCGTTCCATATGGGCCACACCCCCCAGGCCAGCAGAGGCATGAGGATAGCAAGGAAGAGGAGGCGCCCAAGGATCCGCACGCCTAGCTCCCCTCCACCAGGAGCCACGCCAGTCGGCCGTGGACGAAGCGCGACACCACCAAGGGGTCCGGATCGCCAGGGACAACCTTGACCGCGTCGGCCGGCTCCCTCGCGCCGATATTCGCCATGGCGATCGGCGCCCCGCCGGGATCGGTGATTAAGAGAAAGGTCTGGGCGCTCGCCGGGTCTGCGAGCCGAGTGAGCCTGAGCTGGGAGAACTCCTGCTGCAGACGCGCCAGGGACACCGCGTCGCGGTGGAGAAGGAAGTCATCGACGAGAGCACGGGCGCGGGCGGGAAGGGGCTGCACTGTGGCGGGGGCAGGCGCCAGTAGGGCGTCGAGAGGCTCCGCCTCAACCGTAGGAATCGCCAGCGCCTCGAATAGCGCCGCTTCGATATCATCCGTCAGCCGCTCGGCGAAGCTCGACCGCAGGATGGGGGACAGCCAGACCGCCGCGACCCCTTGGGTAGCTTTGGGCTCGAGGTGCCGGGCCAGCGGCACCTGCCCTATCTCGTATCTTACCCGGTCGGCCCCGCCGTCCACGAGGCCTACCTCGAAACCCAGCTCGAGGAGGTCCCTGCGGAGATTGCCAGCGAGGGCGGTGGGCGGCTCCTCTCCGAGCCCGGAGCGGTCGAAGGCCAGGAGGGCCTCGAGGGAAGCCACGTCCCCCTCAAGCGGGGCAGCCATGCCGCGCACAAGGAGGTGCATAAGCGGCTCCTCTTCCGCCTGGCGAACCACCGCGCGGCTCGCCAACGCGTAGAGCGAGAAGGGTGCGTCCGCCCGAAGCACGTCCGCCTCCCCTCCCCGCCCTGCCCCTGGATGGGCTCCGGCGACGAGCAGCGCGCGTGCCTTGAGCGCACCGTACAAGGCGAGGCCCGCCTCAAGGGTGCCGATGTCGGGGAGCGGCCGGGGCACGTAGACCGCGTAGCTCCCCTGCCCCCCGACCCGGAAGGCGAACGCCCCCCAATGTCGGCGCGACGAGTCGCCCTTTGGCCGGGGCAACAGCAGCACATGATCGCTGCCGCTGCGCCTGTGCCGGTGGAGCAGGAGCTGGTAGTCGAGAGCCCGGGCAGAGGTGTCGATCGCCGCCAGCCTCGCCGCGTCGGGCTCCGGCCCCGCGGCGAGGCTTTCCAGCAGTGGTGCGAGGACCGCTCGGTCGAGGTAGATCAGCTCCTCTGTCCGCGGCGGGCGATACTCTTTGCTGCCCGCTTGGGCGATCCTGTCGAGCATCCACTCGACGAGGAACCCATCGAGGCTCGAAGTGCCCTCGACCTTGGCCACAGTGGCTAAGGCACCGAGCCCAGCTAGCGCGTTGCGGACAGCCTCTTCGCCCACGAACAGCTCGGCGAAACCGCCGCGTGCGGTGTCGCGCTGCAGGTTAGCCTCCTCTCCGCCGCCGAAGTCCACCTCGAGGTCTCCGAAAAGAACCTGGAGGCGCGGCAGGTCCAACACATCAGGGATGGCTCCGTCCACCTGAAGGCGGGCTCCTGGACCCAAGGAGCCGCGGAGCTGTAGCGTCCCCATCGCGTCGAGCATCTCGTGAAAGGCTTGGAAGAAGGTCCCGAGCTCCCCCGCCACGCCCAGGGCCTCGCCGCCGTTCCGTGAACTGGTGCCGGCGACCGCTAGGGCGCCGACGCCAGGCTCCCCGAGCAGTGCGGCGCCGGCCGAGACCAGGAGGGGGACCTCCAGCGGATCGGGCACTTGGACAGTCAGGCCGCCTGAGGCGGAGGGGTCCAACACATAAGTGCCACCGTGGGCCGCGCCCTTTCCGGAGAGGATCAGGTACCGCCCGTTGGCCAGCGAGAGGTCGAAGCGCGCCTCAGCCAGGAGGGCGGAGGCGCGCGCCATGGCCTCCGGCTCGGCCCCCCGCTCTAGTAGCAGCTCAACTCCTCGCCGAAACGCGTCCAGCTCGCCAGGGGTCGCCTGCGATATCCCGGCGCCGCCGAGGGTCAGATAGGCGCCCATAGTGGCGCGTACCACCGCGTCGCCCAGCTCTTCCACCTGCGCCACCGCTGGTAGGCTCTCCGTGGGCGTCGGCGGGGCGGGCAGCCAGGCATCGGGCAGGCGCACAGGCTTGAGGGCAAAGCCGATCAGGCTCCCCAGCGCCGCACCCACGAGCGACACCTGCAGCACGGCCCGGCTGAAGCGCGCAGCGATCTGCTTCTCATGCATTTTCATCGCCATCAGCGTCGAGAGCAGGTATCCGAAGCCGAAATAGTCGGTGACCTTGATCTCCCAGCCAGTCCATAGAAGTGCGTGGCCGAGCAGGAGCTTGTAGGCAAAGCTGACGTTGAAGAAGAGGATGAGCTTGCGCGCGCCCTCGATGGTCGCGTCCGCGAAGAAGCGCGAACGCAGGAGCATTGTGGCGACCCCCAGGACCACGAAGGCCTCGGCGAAGGATGCCAATACTTTGACCGGCTGGTACCACTGCAGCGCGATCAGCGCAGGGATCAGGATGCCGCTGAAGTCCCAGCCGTAGAGCAGGTTCATCCGCGAGGCGATCACGGCCGTCGTGACTAGGATAATGTAGGACTTAGGACTCGCCAAGATCGAGCTTGCGAAGCCTTCGTAGAGGTAGCCGACCTCGCTGATGCGGAAGTTGGTGAACTCGATCAGCACGAAGCGCACGAGGAGCCATGTAACGCCGATTGTCACCGCCGCCGAAGCGAGACCCCGCAGCAGCCCGGGCTTCCAGAACTGGTTGGCGAGGAGCGAGATAATGATGAGGCCAAAGCTATGCAGGTCACTGCGGTAGTCGAAGCGGATGCCGTGGCGCTCGACGAGCCAGGCGCCCAATTCCGGCAGCGCCCAGGCGTCGAAGACCAAGCGCACGAGCACACTGGTAAGCACGAGTGCGAGGAAGCGGTCGCGGCCGAAAACGCTGCTCCAGGTCCGCCCGCCCGACCACCTTTCGGAGAAGGTCCAGACAATCAGATAGGTTACGATCGCCTCGACGATAACCACGCCCGCGGCGAGCGGCTTGGCGATGAGGAGGGGGACGAGGTAACCCGGCACGACGAGCCCCGATAGAACCCAACCGAAGCGCAGGTTGAAGAAGGCGACGACGAACACGCCGAGCCAAGTCGTGGTGATGACCGAGCTCGCGAGGCTTCCTTCCGGAAAGATATCAAGGACGAAGCCCCCCATTGCTTAACGACGCGCCCTGGTGGGAGACGCCAGGGGCTCGGGCAGG
This sequence comes from Silicimonas algicola, assembly GCF_003970735.1. Classification (GTDB taxonomy): domain Bacteria; phylum Pseudomonadota; class Alphaproteobacteria; order Rhodobacterales; family Rhodobacteraceae; genus Silicimonas; species Silicimonas algicola. Next base: position 4,023,721 of record NZ_CP034588.1, on the reverse strand, counting down.
AGCGCCGGCCGCGGCACGGCCTTTGAAGAGAAGAGATCGGCGGGCCAGAGCCGCACGAGGCCCGGGTCGCCGGTCCAGGCCTCGGCGCCCGGCAACACGTCCCGCGCAAGCGTCACCACTGTCTCATCGTGCACGAGCAGGAACTCATGTCGGGGAGAGGGCTCGGTCCCGGGCGGGGCCCAGCGGATGACCCGGATCGCGTCGAAGTCGGCCGTGGCCGTGCCCTCGGCGGGCGGGGTAAGACGCACCCGCACCTGCAGGAGCCCGGCCCCTTCCGGCGCACGAAGGTCCAGCCGGAACGGCCGCCACTCCCCGCCCGTTGTCTCGAGCGGGACCTCTGCCCAGCCGCTCTCGGCCGGGTCGGCCATCGGCTCGGCAGCCTCGGACTGGAACTCGGGGCGTGACCCATAGTTCAGCGGGTCGCCCTCGGTCCTCGGAAAGAAAGCGGCCCCCAATGCGACATCGGCGCCGAATGTTGAGCGCAGCATGCCCGTGACCGTGAGATCACTTCCCCCCTCGACAGCTAGGCGCCGGATGTGGGTGACCGAGACGGGCTCCGGGCTGAGTGCGGATCGCCACAGGCGGACCCCGACCCGGCCCTCCTGTGCGAAGTCGGCCCCCGCAACCTTGCCTCCGCCTTCGATCGACCAAAGAGGGGCTCCGTCCGGGAACACCGCCCCAACAAGGTCGTCCTCGAAGGCGCCGGTCCAGAGGACGTCCCGGCCGAGGCGTGAGGCGGAACCAGGCGCGGCGCGGAGGCCGCGGACGAACCATTCTGGAGGCACTCGGTAGATGCTGCCTGCGCCGTCGCTCCCTACCGCCGGCAACATCGACTCGATCCGGCGCGCCGCGCCAGCCAAGTCCACCTCCATTGCCCCATTTTCCATTACAAAGCGACCCGGCTCGCGCCCCGCGGCACCGCGCGCGACGTGCCGTGCCAAATCCCCCACCAGCCCCTTTGGAGTGTAGCGCTCGATCATCAGCGCCTCGGCATAAGCCCGCACGATCTCGCCGCGTCGGAGATGGACGGCGACGAGATAGGTCTCGAAGGTCTCCCGCCGGTCCTGGTCGAAGAGGAAGTTTCCCAGAGTCCAGGCGACGAGGGAATCCTGCCCTTCCACCTCCACGTGGCGGAAACCGCCGACCACATGGGGATGGTGGTTCATCACCAGTGTCGCGCCCGCCCCGAGTGCCGCCTCGGTGTTCGCCAAGACGCTGGCCGAAGGCGAGGCCTCGTATTCGAAACCGCCATGGATCATGACGACCACGGCGTCGCTTTCTTGGCGAGCCGCCAACACGGCTTGCCGTATTAACCCGGGGTCGCAGGCCGCGGCGCCGCCCTTGCCCTCGTCGGCCACGTAGGAGACCTCATGATCAAGCCCGAGGATGGTGGTGCAGCCAATGAAGGCCAGCTTTACCGCCCCGCCCGATGAGGTTGGCACCTCAACCAAGGCCGGCGCCCACGCCGTCGCTACGTCCGGCCCCGCCCCGAAATGGCCGGCCGTCGGCCCGCTGAATCCGGCCTCCTCAAGCGCGCGGATCGTAGAGGCTATGCCCTCCTCGAGGGCGTCGAAGAGGTGATTGTTGCCGAGGTCCACGACATCCACCCCCGCGAGCCGCAGCCCCTTAGCCGCGGCTGTGTCACTACCGAAGGCATAGACCTTCATGGGGTGGAACCGTTCCGGTCGAGGACCGGCGGGGGGGAAGTAGGGATCCTCCAGCAGCGGCGTCTCGAGGTTGAGCGCGGTCAGGTCGGCGCCGGCGAGGAGCGGCGCCACTGCCTCCAGCAGCGCGGCGTGTTCCTCAGCTCCTGCGCCGGGCCGCAGGAGCCCATCCGAAAGCTCGCCGTCGCCGTTGGCGTCGTAGAAACGCCGCCCGAACATCGTATCGCCGACGAAATGCAGCGAGATCGTCTCTCCATCGTCAGGAGTGAGCCGCATGAGCAGAGGCTCGTCGGTGCTGGCGGCTCGGGTCCGGGACAGGTAATTGGGATGCGCGGCGGTCACCCATTGCGCGCCGGAGGCAGCCGGCAGAACAAAGCAACCATCCGAGCCCGCCTCCGTTTGATCTGTCGCGGAGCGGACCGTCGCATGGGGCAAGGCCTCTCCCGCAAGGCCCACGACGCAGCCACGTATCTCCGAAGCTCGCGACTCGATTGGCTGTGCCATACCAGCCGAAGGCCAGAGAAGCGAACTAACCAGTAAGCTGAGCGCGTAGCGACCGAGTGAAATCACAACATTCGAATTCATCACCACCAAGATGCGCACATCAGAACCCACGTCCACTTTTCTTTTATACATCTAGACACGCCAGCTCAGCGGCATAAAGGTACAATGGTGGGTGGATCTCTTCTTATCGTCATTATCTCGTTTCTGCTGAGCTTAAGTATCAGGCCTTACAGCCCGTACGGTGGCGGAGCACGCGGTCAGCCTTGGCGCCTTCAAGTTGGTGCTTCGCGATCACCACCTCAATGGCGCTGCGAAGACGATGACAGCCCGCAAGTCGGATTCGTCTTGCGCTCACGTGCTTTGTGTCTTTCAGCGGAAGTGCTGTTGGTGAGCGCGACTGTGTCCTCAAGCTTGGGATTGTCTCCCGCCGAACACCTACAGAAATGACCCGATCTTACGCTGTCATCGCCATTAGCGTTACATTCGTAACAGGTGCGCTTCACGTCTTTGGCCTGTTCGTGGCGCCCAACGGCATGGCCTACGACACTTGGCTGCAGCTCCGCCCTACTCCCGTCTCCGCCGTGCTGGTGGTAGAAGTGCCGGACGGGGCGCAGGACCGGCCCGCGGCCGCTTGGGGCGAGCTTGCCCAAGACCTCCGGGGCCTTGGGGCGCGGCAGATCGTCTTCGCCTTCGACCCCCATGCGGCGGACGCATTAGGCCCCTCACCGGGCCTCGCTGGGGACGACCTCACGGTGGGCCGCCTCGCTCGCCAGTTTGGGAGCAGCTCTGAGGAATGGGAGTTCCTTACCCCGGCACCGCCAACCGGCACGACCTGGGGCGCCGTCTTTGTCCCTCCGGCCGAATACGGCATCCATCGCCGGCAGCCCATTTCTATCACGGTCGACGGGGAAGTGGTGCCGAGCCTTGTTGGCTTGGCAGCTGAAAGGGCCGGCGCCACGGACGTTCCGCCGCCCGGCACCAGTTTTCTGCTGCGTTTCCCCGAGAGTGCGGACCGCGTACCGCGCATCGAGTTGGGGCGCGTTCTGGAGGGTGAAGTCGTTCGCGACCTCTTCGACGGGCGCACAATCCTCGTGGGTGTCGCAGAGGGGCCAGCAGCGGTTGGCCTCACTACCCCAATTTCGCCAGATGCGCCAACGACCCGGCCGCTGGACTTCAGCGCCATCGCTCTCGAGACGCTTCTGAACAGGCGCACTGTCAGGGATCTTGAACTCGTTCCCGCGTCCTTCCTCCTACTAGCGACGACCTTGGCCGGGGCGCTCGTTTACAGCCGCGTCGGGCCAAAGAACTGGCCCTGGGCGATGGCGCTCGTCCTCGCGGGGATCGTGCTCCTAGGCACCGCGGCGCTCGAGGCGGGCGACAGGCTCCTCCCTGTGACCGAGATTATCTTTTCACAGGTCCTCGTGTCGATCCTGGTCTGGCAGAACCGCGAGGGGAACCAGGACAGAATGCTGCGCGGCCTGCTACGGCAATTCTCGTCCGAGGACAGCGGTCGCAGGGCGGAGGCGGCCCTGCCGCCTGACTGGCCCGTGCTCTGCTCTATGACTCGGAGGCTCCTGGGGCTGCGCCGGTCTATATTCCTCGTGCCCGGTAAGCGTCCGTCCCGGCTGGAGCAGGCCGCGGCCATCGGGTGCTGCCTAGCCGACCTGCCGGACGACTGCCTTGATCCGCGCCGGCCGCCCTACCTGGATGCCGCCCGCGCCGGCGAGCCTGTCCAGGTCCCTAGCACTTTCCTGGACTGCGCCAGCGAGGATGAGCTCATCTATCTCGCCCCGATGAGGCGCAACGGCGCAGCAGCTGGCTATTGGGCTTTCACGGTCGCCGGGGATGAAGCAACGGAAGTCCCCGACATGCATCGCGCCCTGCAGACCGCGGCCGACCTGCTCGACGACGAGCGGAAACCTGCAGGACTTCGATATGACTCCGCCACGAAGGCAGTCGACGCCCTGCTTTACAGCAGGCTAGGCTCTATGAGCCTTCGGGCCCGGATGCTGGACAGCATCCTCGACGAGGTGTCCACCGCTCTCGTCGTCTTCGACCAACTCGGCCGCGTCCTGCACGCGAACGGCCCCATGTCGCCGCTGACGGCGGCGATTGGTGTCCCTCTAGATGCGCTCACTCCGTCGGACTTGATGGCGGCCCTTTGCCGCCTCCCTGAGGAGCAGGGCTCACGCCTGACCCGCCGCGTGCTCCTGGAGGGGTCAGGAATCGAACTGCCGGCGCTGGTGGATGTAGAGGGGCGCCGCTATCTCCTCAGGTTCTCGCCCCTCCGCCCTTCTCCAAGGCCCGGGATTTCCGAAGGGTTAATGTGCGAGCTCCTCGACGTGACCGACCTCGTCCGGCTTGCGCAGTTCCAGCGGAGCTTCGTCCAGCATGTCGGCCTGCAGCTCCGACATGAGGTCGCCACGATCCACATGGCGGCGACCCTCATGGCCGACGAGCGTCTCCCCGAGGGAAAGCGGCGCCGATCCAGCGCCCACCTCCAGGCGGCCGTCGAGAGGACGCTTGAGCGGCTCGCCAAGGTCGAGACCTTCATGGAGGAGGAGATCGAGACGCGATCCGCCGTTGTCCTGCCGGTGGACCCTGCGCTTGCCCTAAAATCGGCCCTCGCGACAGTCGCTGAAGCGGCCGAGCAGAAAGGAGTGCGCCTCGAGGCCCAGCGATCGAGCTTGGCCGGGCTGGTCATTGCCGACCCTCTTGAACTGCGCAGCCTGCTTGGCGCACTCCTGCGGCTTCTGGTTGGGGACGCGCGTCGCGAGACGGAGGTCTCCGTGACCTTCGAAGAGGGAACGACCGTGGTCGAGATCTTCCTCCGAAACAACGGCCTCGGATTGCCACAGGCTCGGCTCGAGGCTATCCTTCGCGGCGAGGAGGAGCCGCAATCGACCGAGCTCCGCGACCTGCGCCATGGCGTGCGCGCAGCCGAGCGCTGGGGCGGCCGCCTCGTCGGCGAGGGGAGGCCGGGCGTAGGCTTCCAGTTCGGTCTGACCATGACAAGGTTTACCTGAGCGGGAGAGGGGCCGGATGCCGCGTGTGATGCTTATTGAGGACGACGAACTTTTGCGGGACCTCCTGCAGATCCGGCTAGAGGTTGAGGACTACGAGGTGGTCACGGCATCCGACGGCCTCGAGGGTCTCTCCCTGCTGGAGCTGGAGCGCTGCAACGCCGTCGTGCTCGACCTAATGATGCCAGTCATGGACGGGCTGCAGTTCATGAGGGCGCTGGCCGACGCCTTGGCCGATCCGCCGCCCGTGGTCGTGCTTTCGGCACTCCACCGCCCGGCGGTCGAGACCGATCTGCTGGCGGCAGGCGTCCGAGAGATCCTGCGCAAGCCGGTGGACCTGGAGATGTTCCTGTCAAAGCTCGCCGCACTAACGGGGCGGGGCTGAAGCGCATGGCCAAATCCTTGGCCCTCCCGCGCCCTGGAGCCGCCAGCTTGCGCGTTCTCTTCGCCTGCCGCCTGTCTCCGTGTCGCGGCGGGGCGGATCCTGCATCACTTTCCAAGCGGCCCGACGGCTCGGCCTTGGTCCGCGCCCTCCGCAGTGCCTGGGGATGATCAGTTCTGCCACATCACGCATCTTAGGTAGCGCAGGCTCGGTGGGGAGGGGGGCGCTGACGGGCGAGGACCTCCTGTTCCTCGGTGTGCCCGACCGCCTGCGGCAGGTCGAGGCTCCACTCTTGCGCGAGTTAGCGGAGGGCTTCGCCGCATGGCCCGAGGCCGCGGACGACCCGGACCTCGGTCCGGCCGGTCGCCTTGCCGTCTATCTCGGCCAGCACGCGAACGCGCTCGCCGACCAAATCGAGACGCTCCACGAGGCCTTCGCTAGGTTCTCCGCAGGCCACGCGGGCGCCCTCGACGCTGCCGAACGCCAAGGCCACGTCCTCGATTTCGCCCGCAGCTTAGGGGCCGACGGGCGAGGGCTGCGGGGAGATCGCCGCGCCCTCCGGCGGTGGTTCGGCTTCGACGCGATGGTCGATCGGTATGAGCATCGCGTCGGCGTCGCCGAGCGGGCCCTTGCATTCGCTTTGGACCGCCTGGGTCTCGTGGCCGCCTCTGTCCTGTCCGAGCTAAAAGAACCGGCGCTGCGCCAACGCCTTTGGCGGCGCCTAGCCATCGAGGCCACGGCGGACCGGCTAACGGCCCACGCAGGCGACGCCCGCGTGGGCGCCGCGGCCTTCCGCTGCCTCGCCCGGGCGCTAGAGGGGCTGCCGACCGCGGAGCGTGAGGGCGCGCTGGGGGAACGAAGCCTCCGGACCGTGCATCGCGCAGCGATGGAGGCGAGCGGCGACGTCTGGACCGGGGTCGAGGCGCTGGACCTCCTGCGGGCCGCTTCTCCCGACGTTTTCGAGGCCGCGCTGACGCTCCGCCTCACGCGCCCTGCACCCGGCGACGACCTTTTCCTACGCCGCAAGGCCGTCGGCATGCTTTGCGCCGCCGTGGAAGCCCGGCCTGGCCTGGCGCCCCTTCTCGATGTAGCCAGGCGGGACAAAAGCCCCGCCGTGCGCCAAGTCCTCGCGCTAGACCTATGGAGGGTTCCCGTTGCGCCGCTTCGGGAGCAGCTTGCGGAGCTAGCCTGCGCCGACCCGGCGCCCGAGGTGCGGGCGGCAGCGCTGACGAGCGTCGAGCGCCTCCTGGAGCGAGTGGGTGTCGAGGAGGTAGCGGCCCTCTGGGTCCGGGTCCTCGACAGCGAGACCAGCCCCTTAGTCCTGCGGACCGCCCTCTTCTTTGCGGACAAGGCCATGGATGCGCTCTTGCGCCTCGATCCCCAAGGAGCTGAGGCCTGGACCGAAGCATTGGTCCCGGCGATTGAGCGTCTGCACGTCTCTGCCGGCTCGCTGGCGGTGCGGCGATGGGCAGCGCAGGCCCGCGAGCGGATGTGGTGTCTCTCGGACCCCGAGGCGCGCGCGCTCGCTGACCGCGTCCGCGCTGGCCTCGAATCCCTGTGCGAGGGCCGCAGCCGCCGCCTCTCGCCCGCGAAGAACCTGATAAAATCCGACCCCCTCTTGCTAGGACGAGTGCTTTCCGTGCTCTCTCAGGGGGATTTCGGCCACGATGTGGCCCCCCGCTGGCCCGCCCCGCGCGTCATGCGCGGCGACCGCTTCCGCACGCGACTCTGGCGGCTGCTCCATGAGTTCCGCAACCCCTCCACCGACAAGCGCCAGGCCTTCAGCCACGTGATCGGCCGGGTTTATACCGGCACATTATCCTCGCCTTCGACGATCATGGCCGAGCTCGCCCAAACCAAGGTCCCCGGGGAGCCACTCTTCATTGCCGAGGAAGGGGGGTGGCGGCCTTACTTGCCCCTCCCGGATCACGCGCTTTCAATCGTCGACACTGGCTGCCTCGTGCGGATCTTCACCGCGGAGGGCATCACGGAGATCACGCCACCCTCGGGCCTCGCTCGGCGCCTTGTGGCGCGCCTCCGGCTGACCTGGAATTTCCCTGCCTTCGCCGCCCAGCGCAACTGGTCTGAGGCGCGTGGCCAGTCGCCCGCAGCCTATGTGCGCGCCCTCGAGGAGCTGGGTTTCCGTTTCCGCCTGCGCCCCTACGAGACGGGGATCGGGCCCGGCGCGCATACGGAGGTCGATCCGGCCGTCGCGCGCTTCTTTCCGGTCGTGATCCCGCTGCCCCTGATGGGCGGCTCGCTTTGGCGCGACCTCGAGGGCTACTTCTTCTCGCTCTACCAGAACTCTCTGGGCCAGCTTGCGCTGTTCATCGGCGCGGCGCTCTCGGCCTTCATCGGCCGGCACCTCGCGCTCAGCGTCGCAATGCGCCGGACCCGCAACGCGCTGCCCCTCGTGCTTGGCGGCTGGGGTACCAGGGGCAAGTCCGGCACCGAGCGGCTCAAGGCCGGCCTCCTGAACGGCCTCGGCTATCCGCTCGTTTGCAAGACCACAGGCTGCGAGGCCATGTTCCTGCACGGTCGCGCCTTCGGCCCACTACGCGAGATGTTCCTGTTCCGGCCCTACGACAAGGCCACCATCTGGGAGCAGATGAATGTCGCCAGGCTTGCCCGCCAACTGGGGGCGGGGGTGTTCCTGTGGGAGTGCATGGGGCTGAGCCCGGCCTATGTTCGGGTCCTTCAGCGCCACTGGATGCGCGACGACATTTCCACCATTACCAACACCTACCCCGACCACGAGGACCTTCAGGGTCCCGCCGGGCGCAACATCCCCGAGGTGATGACTGAATTCCTGCCTGAGCGCGGGACGGTGCTCACCACAGAGGAGCAGATGCGCCCCATCCTCGCACAGGCCGCGCGGCGTCTGGGCACCCGGCTGCTCGGTGTGGGCTGGCTTGAAGCCGGCCTCCTGCCCTCTGACGCCCTCTCACGCTTTCCCTATGAGGAACACCCTTTCAACATCGCCCTGGTCCTCGCGCTCGCCGATGAGCTCGGAGCCGACCGCGACCGTGCGCTTGCAGAGATGGCCGACCGCGTAGTGCCGGACTTGGGCGTCCTGCGGGCCTTCCCGCCGGCGTCGATCGGGACCCGCCGGCTCGAGTTCGTCAATGGCATGTCCGCAAACGAGCGCTACGGCGCGCTCGGCAACTGGGAGCGCATGGGCTTCGACCGCCAGGACCCCGAGGCCGAGCCAGGGGTCTGGATCTCGACCGTCGTCAACAACCGCGCCGATCGCGTGCCGCGCTCGCGGGTCTTTGCATCAATGCTCGCCAACGACCTGTCGGCCGACATGCACCTCCTGATCGGCTCCAACCTCGAGGGTCTGCAAGGCTACATCGAGGAGGCCTGGACCGAGCGGGCGCGCGAGCTCACCCTGTGGCCTGAGGGCGAGGCCGGCACCGAGTCTGACCCACTTGGGGTACTCGCTGCCGCCGCTCGCTGGCTGCGAGTTCCCCGCCAACTCGATCAGGCCCGCCGGGTCCTGGAAGCCATGCTCCGCGCCCAAGGAGCTCCGCTCGATCCCGACGAAATCGACGGCCTCGCGGACGACCCTCACGCGCTCGAGGCCCGGCTCTTGCAGGAAGGGATCGCGGAGACGTCGGCGATCGTGTCGTACCAGCGTCGGGTCCTTCAGGATCTTTCGGATTACGAGAACTTGGCAGAGCGCATCCGCAAGGGGGACGACCGGCAAAAGCTCGACGCCGACTTCGCTCGGCTGTCCGGCGTATGGTTCCGCCGCAAGATCGTGGTGGTCAGAAACTTCCACGCGAGCGGCGAGGAGGTGGTGGACCGTATCCGCACCGAAACCCCCCCCGGCTTCCTGAACCGCGTCATGGGCATCCAGAACATCAAGGGGACTGGCTTGGATTTCGTGTATCGCTGGATGGCCTGGGACGCCTGCGCCATAGCTTGCCGTCACGCGCTGAGCCGCGATCCCTCCGCCTCCGCCGAGGGGGTGCGGGCACTCGCGGCCTTCCAGGAGTTCGGCTTGCTAGGTGAGGAAACGGTGCGGGCGACTTTGGCGGCTCTCAAGGCAGACCCGCCGCTGCCCGGCCTGGCCTTCATAGACCAAGTCGGCATGATCGAGGCCAAACACGACCAGCAGGTCGCGGCCCTGCGCGCCGGTATGGGAGGCGTCGGCAGGGCGGGAAGGCTGGACAGGCTCGCCTCGCTCTTTGAGGGATTGCTCGACGCTGGCGACGCGGTGCGCCGCCGCCGCGCCGCGGATCGAATTACCCGCGACCTCGTCGCCGAGCGCATCAGCCACGACCGCGCCGCGGTCGAACTCAAGAAGCTGAACGCCCGCCAGAAAGGAGGGTGGCTCGCGGAATCCCTTCACCGGACCTTGGCTGCGGCGCGTCGGCCCCTCCGCGGCGCCTGATGCACGGTCGAGCTACCTTTGCCGCGCTGGACCCTCCGGACTCAGTCCGGATCCCGCGGCCAGAGATGGTTCGCAATTACCCGGGCGACCGAACGCCGCATTGGGCCGCGCTGGCACTCTTTCAAAATCGATACGGAGGCGCAGAAGCTCAAAATGCCACTCAGCGTGTCCTTGTCGAGCTGTGAGTCGGTAGGCCATGGGTGGAACCCTCGGGCCGCGAGCTCCCGCTCAAGAACAAACACATAGGCATTGCGATTCAGCCGTAGAGTGCGGCGCAGTGCCGACCGCTTCTGCGATTCAGCCTGCGCGGCAAAGCCGGTGGCGACCTGCCGAAAATACTCGGGCGACGCCGGGACCGCACCCACGTAGATGAGGTAGCGGCGGAGCTGAGCTTGATTTTCGCTTAGGACCTCCCTGAAGCTATCGAGCTCGCGCGACGCCGCCTTGAGGTCGCGCGGCTGCTCGTCGCTGCCGTCGATGTATGCGTCCACAAGGTCGCGCGCGGCGTTTCGGTCACCCTGCTCAGCCGCGACTCTCAACTCTGCAATACTCTGCGCGCCGGCGGCACTGGCGCCAGCGAGGCAGATCAGCAGGCCCATCCCTCTCAGGATTCTCATAAAAGCGATTCCCCCACGCACCTTTGAATGAGTGCACCCTCGGGTTTAACAATTCGCAGTTCCATGTCCGTCCTCCGGGTCGGGTTCTTCGTTCTATGAGGTTTTAGAGTAGCCCCCGAGATGCCAAGAGCAACGATAAGTTTTTTGGCAGCTGCCCGAAGGTACCCGTCCATTTGGAAGTTGAGGAGCCGGGATCGGCCTAAGTTTCACATCCCGCGTCATCGTAGACCTGCCTCACAATGAGGGCTCGGGCTCGTCCGAGAGCGCTGCCCCTAGAGCGGCAATTCTCGTCCGCCTTTCGTCGTCAGCTTTAGCGATGCTTTCTCTCTCCTCGCGGAGGTAATTACCAAACTCTGGCGAAGTTTCCTGTATTCCAAAAGCCTCACAGCGAACCCTTGCTGCATCTATAGCCTGACGCTCGAGCCGCCCGGCCAGACTGGATGTCTGAGGAGTTCAGCTAGACCCGCTTGGGGAATAGACGCAAACTGCCCTGGCGGAATGGAGCGGAAGGCTGCCTGACAGTAGGCATGTTCTCGCGCTCGGCGTTAGAGGTATACCCCGACGTAGGCAGCGGCAAAGCCGACGGCGATGAACATCGGGACGGCCGAGAAGCGCTTCGTACCCGGCTCCCGAAATGGTGGGTAGTCTGCTTCCGGCTTGTTCTCTTGCCCTGGCACTTCCGGGTAGTCCAGGCGGGTATGGAATGGGTCCTTCAAGGTCTCGTTCCTTCTGCCTTGCTGAGACGCCTAATTACCGCGCCAAGCAACCCGACGCCACCTCGCACAGGGGCGTTCTACAGCACGAATGCCAAAGACTGGACCAATGCACTGCGGCGCCTATCCTCAGAGGCGTGCTCGCTGCCGAGGGAGAAAACCATGCAGCAAACGCCAGTGTTAAAGGGAATCAGCGTCGTGTCGATATCGGTGCCTGATCTCGACGCGGCCAGGGAGTTCTATTCCGAGGTCCTTGGTCTTGGTGAGCCGCTGTACGAGTTACCGGACGCAGGTTGGATTGAGTTCGGCCTCGCGAGCGGCCAGGGCAACAGCATGAAAACGACGGCAAGCGCAGGGAGCAGCAGACCAAGGCCCAGCAGCAAGTAGACCGTAAACGCGCCCTCCAGTCTCCCACGTCTGAGCTTCGCCACGCAGTTCGCCTTACCGTTGCAGTCTGGTCCGGAGGGTCCGCTGTATGAACTAAGAAAAGACTCCACGAGACAGTGGACAAATCGACGCTCCAGTCAACAAGCGACGCGCCTACCGAATTTACGGTTGCATGATGCCGAGAAGTCCTCCCCAGCGCCTTGGGAAGCGCCAGTGGGCGTCGTCCGCCGTTTCTTGAAGCAGGCCCAGGATGCGCCCCGCTTCTCTGAGCAACCAAGCGCCAGACGGCAGGGCAGCTATCTCGGCCCGGTCGCGCCATATCGCGGCAGCCCACGCTCGCTAGCCCCCCCTTGCGGCAAGAACGCGTCAGAAGTCCCTTACGGCCTCGACGGTCGGGCATGATCATCTGAGGGGAGCGCGGCCTGTTAGCGGACCGTTAGAGTGGAGAGGTAGGTGGATAGAAAAACGCCGAGACACCTATCCCATTGTTTTGGAACATACGTATTAGGTGTATTGGTGCCGGTGAAGACTCGAGCCCCCGACCCCATCACTACGAATGACGTGCTATACCAGCTGAACTACGCTCACATTCCCGCGCATGGCGCCGGTTGAGTGCGCCACGCAGATCCCTCAACTAATTGGCTGTGTTGAATAAAATTTAGCATCCAAGCGACTTGACCCTCAAGCGTTCCCCCATTCGATATCAGCCCCGCCATTTTCGCGCGCTCCCCTCACTTCGTCGCGGCTGTACCAGAGTTGTCTCAACAGTCCGGACTCGGACCGCATCGTTCTCCGATCCAGGTGATTTTCGATAGCCAAGGTTGACAGCAAGCATGAAGCGGGCTGCGCAGTAGGTCTGACGGCTGTACAGGGCCTCCTCATGCCATTCTTCGATCCGACTTCTCGCGCGCGCGATGACGTGGGAAAACTCATCCTTCCTAGAGTAGTTTAGAAGAGTTCTTCTGGACACCTCGAGCACAAGCGCGAGGCCCGACAGAGTTGGGGGGCGCATGGCTTCGGTTGTGACCGTGATCCTTTGACCATTGCGTATGGCTGTTTCCGTCTTCTCGTACTCAAGCCCTTTAAAATACGCCTCAATGCGAGCCTCAAGCTCGTCGACTGACCTGAAAACCTTTGTGCCGCGGGTAGCCATCACTAGAACGTTAGCATGCGACCGAGTACCCTGCCAAAGGTTGGGCTCGCCAGTGCTTTGAGTGTTCGCAAGTCTCGCTCAGTTTTGAGCGATAGTCCTACGATGAACTATTGGGACCAGCCGTACTCCAAACCAGTCATCGACTGTTTTGAACAGATGACCGGGCCGAGCGCAGAATGACCATGACGCGCGGCACCGGCTTCCGGCGTGAAGCAATGCTCTCTTGGTCGCGACCGGCCCAGAGCGGACCATCACCGCCATGCTTCGATGCTGCGGTTGCAGTCTGCACAGCCGACATTGGAGTTGCTACCCATTAGCGGGCGCAGGGTGAATGTGCGCTGTCCCTGGTTTTCCTTGACTCCAACCTCGCACATTCGACAGTTTCGGGGCGCGTCCAGAGCACAAGGCAGCGCCAGACGCATGTTTCAAGCCTGCCAACAATAACCGGCACCGGGCCCTTCCGGAGAAGGCCGAGACACCCTTGCACTGGAGAGCAAGATGCCTTCCTTGAACACGCTTGTGGGCGAGCATGACCACCTGTTGGAAACCTATGAAGCCGAAGTTGAGGTCGAATATCGCGGCGAGCGATACCGCGTCCGTAACAACGGCGCGGTCTATCGACTAAACGAGTTCCGGAAACGCGCACGTCCGCTCGACAAAACATGGTCCTTTGGACGCCAGAGCCTCACGACCGGCTACCATTTCTTGGCCGGTGAACCGATCCATCGCATAGTCTGCACCGCTTTCAACGGTCCGCCACCCACCGATCAACACGTCGTCGATCACATCGACACGAACCGCGCGAACAACAGGCCCGAGAATCTGCGCTGGCTCACAAGGCTGGAAAACGCACTCCTGAACGAAATAACCGCCCGCCGCATTGAGCTGGCTTATGGGTCGATTGATGCGTTTCTCCAAGATCCCTCCAGGCCCAGAAACGAGACATCATTTCCCGACGTCTCATGGATGCGGACCGTGACCAAGGAAGAGGGTGCCAGAACCAAGTCCCGCTTCGAATCATGGGCAAGGAGCGGATCGGTTCCAAGCGGAGGCGCAATCGGCGAGTGGCTCTATGGCACCCGTGAGCGAGCTGACTTCGAGCCGGAGCCGGAAGAGTATGAAAGCCGGACGCCATCGGCCATCCAACTAAAATGGAGGGTCCCGACCGAGTTTCCGGGATGCCCGGAGGCGGTATCAGAAGATGGGTTGGAGCGATACGCTCAGAACCTCCGGTTCGGTGAGGTCTTCGCTCGGAACAACATCTACCAGAGCTTAGTCGTTCAATGCGCGCTCGTAGAAGGTGGTCTGGTCGTTCTTACCCGTGCTGCCGAAGCTGACGCGATCAAGGACTGGGCTGTCGCCATGATCACGATCCGAGGCGAGCTGTTCGTTCACCGCAGCGAGCATCAATATTTCACGCTTCAGGGTGCGCTGAAAACCTTCTGCGAGCTGACCGGCGAAAGTTTGAGCGATAGCATCGATGACTATACGTGAAGGCGTGCGGCGCTACTACGTGTAACCGCCGTGCAATCCCTGATGCCGGTTCGGCCCTTAGCTGGCGGTCGAGAGCTTGCCGACGCCGCGCCGCGATGCTCCCCGAAGCAGCCGTTTATGGTGTGGCACAGCGTTTCGCAGGAAAGGGAGGTTCCACCTCAGGCATGGGTTGCACCGCACGGATACTAGTGCCACTTGATCAGTAGAAATTTCGATAATTCAAGTTTATCAATTAGTAATTCATATGGTTAAGTTGTCGGAGAAGCTATGACTTGGCATATCACCGCTCGCATGGCTTGGCATGATCGCGGCTGGGACGGCCGGGTCTGCGATGATCCAGCAGCCAACACATACTGCACGGGCAGCCATTCGCTTCTTTCAGAGCGACTTGCGCGGGAAAAGCGGATCGAATGCGAGCGGCCATGCGCGGCGCTCGACGCCGACTTGCCCGACTATCAGCCGCCCTGCTTCTGGACGTCATCCGCTTTCGCGCCGAAGCCGACGAAAGTCTTGCACCGTCATCCGTTCCCGCAATATCGTGACGAGAAGCAGATCGAGGAGATGCTTCCCGCAAATTCGGTTTACACTTGGCCATTCCGCCTCGCGATGACGCATTCGTCGAAGAACCGGCACGGCAATTACTTTCCTGACCTTGATGCCCGGATCAAACGCTTTGCCGGAAGGCTCAGTCCCGGTCGGTCACTGGTCTTCTTCTACCTGAACTACGACAACCCGGTCTCAGCGGACGATTACAAATATGCACTCGTAGGGTGTGCCCGCCTTGCTGACTTCGCAATGAGCGGCGAATTCCCGTTCGACGCAGATGAGTTGGCAGAAATCCGCGGCTCGAATCCGCGGATGAAGAACTTCCCGGTCGAGAATTGGGCGTTGCAGTTGAGCCATGAAGGTGCCGCCGATGGCATCGTGCTTCCGTATCATGCCTATTTAGCCCACATCGCTGCGAATCCCGACGACGAAGCCAAGCTCGACGAAATTCGCGTGCTGGTCGACGAGCCAGCGCTGCTTCCCAACTTCAAGTATGTCTCCGAGCAGGTCCATGACGACCACGCGCTCGGGCTGCTCTACAAGCTCAAGCGCGCACTGGCGCGAGCACAGGAACACGGCATCGCCGATGTCGATGCCATGGTCGACCGGATTGAGAATTATATCGCTGACGCCTGGACCGACCGCGGCCTCTATCCGGGTCTCGGATCGGTGCTCAACGTCCTCGCCGACCTGGCGGAAGGCGAATTTCAGGTCGAAGGCAGCCGCGGCGCAGCGCTTACCGCAGCGCTGCGCGACTCGCTCGGCGAGGGCGAGGACTTGCTCGATTCAGCGATCTCGCTGCTCGAATCCAAGGACCCCTTGCCCCGGGCATTGTCGGCGCATAAGGCGACGGTGCGCGATGCGCGGGCGGGGTATCGCGACAACAAGAGCCTCAAGACGCTGCTCCGTAAGCTGACGCTGTTCACGCTGACCCCACGTCAGGTAGGGCGCATCCTGTTTCCCGAGGACGGCGACCCGCACGCTTTCGCCGGCCTCGCGCTGTCACCGGACGACATCGCCGCCAACCCCTACGTGCTCGCCGAAAGCTATGTTCCTGCGACCCGCAATGCGCGCAACGAACGCGAGGATCTCGACCGCGAGCAGCGCAGCGATGCAGCGATCGACTATGGCGTCATCGACATCGGTATGTTCCCCGATCATCGCCATCTCGAACGCCGCGATGATCTCCACGATCTCACGGTCACCGGCCCCGAGCGGCTCCGCGCCTTCGTGTATGAGGCGCTGACCGCCGCTGAGGCGCAAGGTCATAGCTTCGTGTCGACCGGCACGTTGGTCGAGCATGCCGCACGCCATCCGCTCTTTTACCGCGACAAGCTCAACGTCAACGAGGCGCAGTTCCTCTCGAATGAGCATCTCGCCCATTTCCGCGAGAGGATGCACATCGAGAATGTTGACGGCACCCACTACTTCTATCTCCAGCGCGCCTGGCATGCCGAACAAATAGTTACCCGCTTCGTTTGCGAACGGCTCAAGCTGCCGGCACTAACGCGCAATCTCTCTTGGATCGCCGGCTATGTCAGCACCGAGTCCACCGCGCTTGCTGCTGAGATCGACGGGTTCGACGCCGAGGGATTCGGCATCGAACGCACGCGGATGATGACGAGCGCGATGACGCAGCGCTTCTACTGCGTGACGGGCCGGCCAGGGTCGGGCAAGAGCCAAGCGATCGCCGAGCTGCTCAAGCGCTTCGATGCCGCGAACGAGCGCACAATCGTGCTTGCACCCACGGGCAAGGCGGCGCTGCGCCTCAATGCCGAGGCACCGGAAGATGTGACATGGGAAGCGGAGACTATCGACCGGTGGATTTGGCGATCGGGCCTAAGTAATTATCTGAGCGATGGCGCTGATTCAATGGCCATGGCACGAGAGCCGCGCTTCGAGCAATTCGACAATCTCGTCATCGACGAAATGTCGATGGTAAATCTCCATCACGTCGCCTTGTTGTTCCGTGCAATCGAAGTGCATCAGCCGACATCCACGCTACGCGTGATCCTTGTCGGTGATGAGAATCAGTTGCCCCCAATCGGCTGCGGTAAGCCATTCCAAGACGTGATTAGCTATTTGCGCGGGGAGCCTGACTATCAGACCGTCAACACCGTCCGCCTCACCGCCAACTGCAGGCAGCGCCACGATTCGACCGTGATTGAGGCGGCGCACCTCTTTGTCGGCAAGAGCCGCTACCATGACGAGCTCTATGCGAAGCTTCGCGAGGGCGGAAGGGTCAGCGACTATCTCGATGTCCGGTATTTCAGTGGTGCCCAAGAACTGCAGAGCCACGTCGCCGATTTCGTGACCACCACGCTTGACATCGCAGTGCCTGATCACCGCGACCGCTCGCAGCAGGAAGCATTCAACCTGCTCCTTAAACTCTACGACAAGGGCCATGTCCCCAAGAACGATGCGGCGGCGCTGGAGCTGGACCGGGTGCAGTTGCTTTCGCCCTATCGCGGCGGCCCGACCGGTGCGCTCGGCCTTAGCAACTTCGTGCGGGACACATATCGCGCCGAAGCCAAGGAGGACGAGTGGAAGCAAAAGAACGGCTTCGTCCACTCGGACAAGATCGTCCGCATTCGCAATTACTATGTCTACAACGACAAAACCAAGCAACGCGAGTTGCGCCTGTCGAACGGATCGGTCGGAGTGTTGTGCGGAGGCCGCAAGGGCTGGAAAGCATTCTTTGCCGAGAGCAAGTGTGGATTCGACTGGGGCAAGCTTGATCCTGAGGATTTCGAACTCGCCTATGGCCTGACCGTCCACAAGGCGCAGGGCAGCGAATTCGAGGAAGTGCTGGTCGTGGTGCCCGACCGTCGGGCGCTGTTGTCACGCGAAATGATCTACACCGCGATGACACGGTCAAAGACGCGCCTCACCCTGCTCGTCGAAAAGTCAGAACGCGCTAACCCGTTGGCGGTGGCGCGCGATCGCTCGGTGCTTGCGCAGCGCAACTCCTCGGTATTCGCACG
This sequence comes from Silicimonas algicola, assembly GCF_003970735.1. Lineage (GTDB taxonomy): Bacteria > Pseudomonadota > Alphaproteobacteria > Rhodobacterales > Rhodobacteraceae > Silicimonas > Silicimonas algicola. The sequence goes on along the minus strand of NZ_CP034588.1, from coordinate 4,005,855 downwards.
CCCATTTGACGCCGCAAGGCTGTTCGAGCCTGAGAACGGGGTCAAGGTTCGCTCCAAGATTGAATACATGATTTACCAGGCGCTGGTCACCGCACGCAACGCGGGCACCTTGAATTTCAGCTATGAGTCAGCGCTCGACCTGCCGTTCGGGGAGCGGACCGTCACAGTGCATCCCGACTTCGTCGTCCAGTCGGGTGGTCGGACTTACTTTTGGGAGCACCTTGGCATGCTCGACCGACAGGATTATGCCCGCGACTGGCGCGAGCGACGGCGTGCCTATGCCGCCGCCGGGTATGAAGCGGCGCTGCTGACAACCGACGATCTGTCCGGCGTCCGCGCCGATCAACTCGCGAAAGTTGTCCGCGACATCACCGCGGGCAATCTCGCCGGGCGGGCCGACTTGGGCTGGTCACTGCACCACTACACCCTTTAATTACTCACAGGTTCGGTAGTCGAGTGATTGTCCGATCTCGAAACGGGGCGTTTGTTCTCGGCGCTTGGCTGAGCATTGACGCCTGTCTGCAGTTCACCCGGAAATAGCCATTCACGACTGCCGCATCGAACGACTGCTCTCCGCCCCTTCTTCCCGAAAGTCTTGGCGGCGGCGACAGAAATCGAGCACGTACGGCGAATAGCAGGAAGGTCCCCGATCCAGACATTGCCGCATGTTTGGTGCGACCGCTAACGGCAGAAGGAATTCGCAGTTACAAACTCGTGGACCGACGTCCGCCACTCACCAGCAAGCGAGGGAGAGCTGATATCCGAATGCTCTGCATAGGTGTCCATTCGAGCCTAGCGCGATCTTAGCGGCATAACACTCTCGCTTTCTGTCGGCAGGTGAGCTCCCGAGCAAAAGGCATAGGACGACCAGCCCCGGCATCTTGCCCGGACCGTCCCCATGCCCTCAGCAGTCCTGTCGGCCGGAGCCGCCCCGTCGCTTCAGGCCCAACTGGTCGTGCGTCCTCGCCAGCTAGTCGGTAGCTACTTGCGACGCCTGAACGCTGCGCCGGGAACCGGGCTTCTACCTTTCGGACTGCCCGTGGCATGTGGTCCCGCCCCGTGGTATGCCTTTCCGATCTGGTGCCACCGTCTTGCAAACCGTCCACCAGATCGACCCCGTGCTAAGAGTGCGGGGTCACTCTTTTTCAGTTCTCCTCAATCAACTGAATGTCATCTTGTGGCTCGGACCCGACCAGCTCATCGACAAGGTGCTCCATAGTCGATCGCTGCTTATTACTGGGGTGCCATGCCGGGTTCTTCGCCTGCTTTAGAACAGAACGAGCAAATCCCTTTGCCCATTCGTTCCCCGGCTCCTTGGCAGTTGCGCGCATGTGATAGAGAAGCAGGTCGAGTGGGCGTCCAGTCACTGGCTCGCCCCCATGCGCTGGAGCAAGCGCTGATACTGTTCATCAGTCATCGACCAGAGAACGGCCTTCGCGAGAAAGGCGCGCTCCTCTGGCGATAGTCGCAGGTAGAGGACAGCCGCCAGGCTCCACATTGCCCACTCGTCCTGTAGCGTCAGTGAATAACCAACCATTCTTGCGACCGCCTTGAGTCGTGGTTTGGCGCGTCGAGACATCGTGGAGCGGCTACGTGTTCTCCCTTTTCGTGCTCCATCCCTGGTCTGGATTCCCCTGGACATTAGCTAAGTTGCCTGCTCCGCGCGGCTTTCGAGCCACGCAGAGATATCACCCGAGCGCCATCTGACGGCTCGAGCGCCGAGCTTTAGCGGCTGGGGGAACTCCCCCTGCTTCATCCACGCGTAGATTGTCGAACGTGAAAGCCCGGTGCGGGTTTCAACTTCGCCGCGACGAAGTAACTTCTCTGACATCGAGCCCTTCCTTGCAGTTATCGGAACTGCAGGGACCTCAACAGAAAAGCACCGTGGATTGGTCAGCAGCTAGCGTTCAATCTGGTCCTTGTTGGGTACTGAGCTGAGAGAACGGAGCGCGGTCGCTGCCCTGAGTGTGTTTCCGTCACCATCGCGGAACTCAAGCGCCTCAAGGACCTCTTCGAGAAAGCGACCGAAAGGTCCTGGGCCGTGGAAGCGCTGCGAGGTCGGCGCCTTTTTGCCCGTCTCGGATTCCCAGATATTCCGGCAAATGTGCGCCACGGCAGCCGCTTCCCAGTTCCGCCGCTCTTTAGCATCTGGGATCCGATATCGACGGGCATACTTTAGCAAGCCAGTCGCTGTGTCTCGAATCTTCACTAATGATATTTGAACAAAGTCCTCGGCATCTTTAAAATCTTGATGTCCTTGTCCCGGAAACTCGAATTCGATTGAACGATAGATCGTAGTTCTTGTCTCCTCTTGCATATCCTCGAGGCACGATATCGCACCTTGCAGATGCCTTCGAAGGCTTTCCAGACTTGCGACGTCACGCTGATGCCCAAGCAAGAATGCGCTGCTACCGAGGCCCATCGCAGAAATCTGCCAAGCGCGATACTCTGGATCACCGCAACGCGGGAGATGCTTCAAGATAGCATTTTTCAACCTACCGTAATCTTTTTTGTGAGACATTAGTAGCTCTGCAACGGCACAATTACCGCACCTTCTTTCCCGCTCAGAAAGTGATCCCAGCTACTCATCATTGCTCGACGCTTCTGGAAGAGATCACTTCGTGCATAAGCCTGCTCCGCTGCGTCGCCCATCTTGTGTCCAAGGGCGGCCTCCTGTACTTCGCGCGGAAAATTCGTGCGCTCTTGGCCCCAAGTACGGAAAGACGTTCTGAAGCCGTGTATGTCGGCATTGAAACCCAGTTCTTTGACCAACTTGGAAAGTGTCATGTCTGACAGCGCCTTTCCGCGGACGCTGGGAAACACGAGACCGGGGCCATCCTGCAGAGATATCGCTTCATCGAGAATTTCCAGCGCTCGTTCTGAAAGTGGGACGCGATGCGGACGCTTCTGCTTCGCCCTTGACGCTGGCACGGTCCAGGTCTTCGTCTCGAAATCGATCTCTTCCCAATGGGCCAAGCGAACCTCTCCAGATCGGCTCGCGGTCAGGATCAGGAACTCGATTGCCATCTTTGTCGCCGTCCATGCACGCGAGGCGTGTATGGCCTCGATGCAGTCAGCGACTTCCGAGTAGTGGAGCGACTTGCGATGCTGCGGCTCGCGCGTCTCACGGGGCAGGGCGAGCGCTTGTGTCGTTGCCGGGTTGTCCTTGCACACGCCTTCGGCGATCCCCCACTTGAACACCGACGAGACCCGGTAGATCAGTTTCTTGGCGACCCCCGGTGCCCTTTCTCGTGCACCAAGGATCGCCTGACGAACTTCTGCGCTAGTCACATCCGGCAGCGAGACATCGCCGAATCTGGGCCAGATGTAAGTCTCGAGAGAAGACAGAAAGGCAGCGCGGTCTTTCGGGTTTTTCCAAGTTGGAGACAGCTCTTCGTGGGTCTTTTTTGCTGCCTCCCGAAAGGTCAACGCTGCCTTGACGCGACGCTTCTCGGCTAGTGGGTCCCCGCCGCCCCGCACTAACCTCTTGTTCTCCAGCGCCTGCTCCCGTGCTTCGGCGAGCGTGACGACCGGCGGACTGCCTAGGCCAAGTTCACGCCGCTTGCGGCGAACGGTGACGCGCTGCACCCAGAACCGGCTGCCGTTTGGTTTGACCAACAGGAACAGGCCTGTGCCTTTTCCATCGTGATACTTGCCTGGTTCCTTCACCGAACCGACGAAGGCTGCAGTCAGAGCCTTTGAGCGAGACAACGGCGTTCCTCCTTTAGTCCCCCCTAAAAATGGGGGAACATGTCGGAACCTACAAGAACGTCTAGGTCGAAAATCGTCAAGGTATCAAAACATCGTTTGATATTAGGCGGACATCTACGGTATTTGGTGGCCCCTGCTATGGCGCCTCCCCAGCGCGCCAATTTACATAAGCTTTCTGCGCAATTGCGCATTCGAAGCCTAAACGTTGTCAATGCTGTAAGGCAGATGGACGCGGGTCAGGCGGTTAGCGCGAGAGCTCACGCAGCGGTCATCCCGCCGTCCACCGTATAGGCGGCTCCGTTGACATAGGCCGCGTCGTCGGACGCAAGGAAGGCCACGACACCAGCCACCTCGTCGGGGGTGCCATAGCGCCGCATCGGGATTGTCGCCGCGAATGCGTCATGGGCGGCTGCTGCCGCTCCGGGTCTGGCGCCTTCCTCGATCGACTTCATCATTCGGCTGTCGATAGGGCCGGGGTTGATGCAGTTCACGCGAATGCCCTTGGGACCCCATTCCACTGCCGCCGCTCTCGTCAGGCCCAACACGGCATGCTTGCTGGCCACATAGGCGCTCAGGCCCGCCGATCCGGTCAGACCGGCCACGCTGGAGGAATTGATGATGCTGCCGTGCCCAGCCCTGGCCATGACCGGTATGACAAGCTTCATTCCAAGGAAGATGCCGATCACGTTGACCTCCATCACTTTCCGGAAGGCGTCCGTCGGGAAGTCCGGGATTGGGGCGACCGGGCCCTCGATCCCTGCATTGTTGAAGAAGATGTCGATGGTGCCGAAGTTTTCGACGGTCGCAGCGACGGCGGCGCTGAAGGCTGCCTCGTCGGTCACGTCCGCCTCCAGCACCAGAAGGCGCGCGGCATCCGGGACCGCAGCGCGCAGCGGACCGAAGTCCGCACCTGCCACGTCGGTAGCGGCAATAGTCGCCCCCCGGGCTGCAAGCAGTCTGGCGGACGCCAATCCGAGCGCACCCGCGGCGCCGGTCACGAGGGCGATCTTTCCGGTCATGGATTGGGTCATCGTCTTTCCTTTACGGTAATTCCTGCTGCACAACGGATAGTCGGGCCGCCCACCCGGTGCTTGGGACGAAGGGGACAGTTGCATCGGGTGGGACGGGTCGTTCCCCGGCGGCGGCAACGGGACGTGTTCCACCGCAGGGTCATGACTGAATATGGATCATCAATCAGGGCCGCGCACTGCCTCAGGTTGGTGCAGGCGGTCGAAGTTCTTGTCGTCCGTCGGTCGCAGTCTGGGCTGCGTCCAGGTTCGCCTGCCGCACCATGGCCTGCGGCGCGGCGACCTGCCACCCCGGCAGTAATGTCGCCGAGGGCTCAGACCCGGAGGTGCCGCGATGGTCGGGAGCGGGATGCTGCGGGTTGCGGACGCACCGCTGGCAACCGCCGCTCACAGGCCTCGTCGGATGCGTCAACGACCTTGGTCGAAAAGTCGGACGCAGTGTGGTGTTCCGGCATGTCCATCGGACCCCCGGAAACCCGCGAACGGTCCGGGCGGGACGGCAGACGGATGATCGCGGAATTCTACAAGCTTGGTTTTCGTCACATGCTGATCTGTATCAAGGCGCGCACCAGCACCCCATGTGAAGCAGGCGAATGGAAGTCCTGCCGGAAAGGGAAGGCTGACGGATGACTGTCGATCCCTACGAGACGCTTGGCCTGACCAAATCCGCCACTGCGGATGACATCAAGAAGGCGTACCGCAAGCTGGTGCGCACCAGCCATCCCGACCTGCATCCCGACGACGCCGGGGCGGAAGCGCGGTTCAAGGCCATCGCCACCGCCTATGATCTGCTGAAGGATCCCGTCACCCGTGCCCGTTTCGACGCGGGCGAGATCGATGGGGCGGGCGCTGAACGGCCGCAGCGCCAATACTACCGCGATTTTGCCGATGCCGGAGACAACCCCTACCAGCAACGACGCGGTTTCGAGCGCAACGTCGATCCTGCAGACATCTTTGCGGAAATCCTGCGGCAGCGAACACGCCAGGGCGGCGGCGACTTCAACGGTCGCGGGTTTTCCGCGCCCGGCCCTGATTTTCGATATGCGCTAGAAGTTCCCTTTCTCGACGCCGTTCGTGGAGGCGAAATGCGTCTCACCCTTCCGGAAGGAGGCAGTGTCGCGGTGAAGATCCCCGAGGGGGCGCACGACGGCCAGACACTGCGCCTGCGCGGAAAGGGGGGGTCGGGCTTTGGGGACGGTGCGCCGGGCGATGCCCTGATAACCCTGTCGGTCCGCCCGCATCCCGTTTTCAGGCGCGAGGGTGACGATATACTTCTCACCCTGCCCATCACGATCGACGAGGCCATACTCGGGGCAAAAGTCACCGCGCCGACCGTCAAGGGGCCCGTAAATCTGACGATCCCGAAAGGTGCGAGTTCCGGCCGGGTTCTGCGCCTACGTGGGCGCGGCGTATCACATCCAGGGGGAAAGACCGCCGGGGATCAGCTTGTGGAACTCAATATCGTGACACCCCCGGAGATCGACGAAGCCTTGCGGGATTTCCTGACCGAATGGCGCAAGACCCATTCCCACGACCCGCGTGTCGATCTGCTCAGCGAGGCCGCACCATGACCGAACACCTGACTGCGGACGAGGTGCTTGCCGCTGTCCCGGGTCTGACGCACACCCGTCTTGCAGCCTTCGTCGAGTCCGAGTTGATCACACCGCTGCGCCGAGAGGATGCGGGTGCCCCCGTCCATGTCTTTCGCCGGGTTGATTGCGCCCGCCTGCACCTGATTTTCGATCTGACAGAAGGTCTTGAGCTCGACGACGCGGCGCTTGGCGTCGTGATCACGCTCATCGATCAACTTCATGCCACACGCCGCGACCTTCTGGCCATTGCTCGTGCCGTGGATGCCGAAACACCAGACGTCCGTGCCCGGATCGGTTCGGCAATCGTGCGGTTCGTCAGATGATGCCGGACCCGTGTTCGTGATCCACGCCCGGACCTTCTTTAGTCGACCGCGACCTCGGCGTTCCAAATTCCGAAGCTGCGTCTGCCGTATGTGACCGTGACCGAGGGCGCGTCAGGGAGAGTCCCTACCGGTGCCACGATCAAACCACGGGGATGCCTGGTCGCCCAAACCTTGACGTCATGGAGCGAGGACGCGTCGTAGATGGGAGAGGTGAGGCGCCCTATGAAGTTGAACTCGGCGTTGTAGGGCTTTCCGAGGTAGGCAATGTCCTGGCCATCTCGGCCCGCGAAGTGTCTAGTGAATTCCTGAATATCGTTGTTACGTCCAAGGGCACTGGCCCCAATCCAGGCATTCAGAACGGCGAACGTCGACAGTGTCCACAGGGTGATGCCGAACAGCGTCCTTCGGCCAAGAAAGATCACCGTGAGCGCCGCGTATCCAAGCAGAAGCGCCGCACCGGCAAGAGTGCTGTCCGTAATCCAGATTGAGGTCCATTGGTCCCCGTTTACGAACAGGCCGATGGCAACTCCTGATGCTGCCAAGCCAGAGCCGATGACGGCGAGGTTGCTTCTGACCCGAAGCCTTCGGGTCTGCAGGACGCTCGCGAGCAGGATCGACAACGCAGGCAGTTCAGGAAGAAGGTAATGCACCTGCTTGCTTGCGATCAAACTGAAGAGCAGAAGTGCTCCGGCGACGTGAAGGACCAGCATCCGTACAGCCGGATGTGCGAGTTCAATTCGCCCCATCGCGCGCCATGCGTCGAGGTTCAGGGACCATGGCAGAAGATAGATCGGCAGCAGCGCCAGGAAGAACCAAGCCGGGCGGGCGTGGTCGAAGGCGTTCGCCACTCGTCCAGCCGTCTGGGTCCAGAGCAGTTCGTCGCGATAGGCATCGCCGCCAAGCACGAGAGCGGGCAGAAGCCAGGCGGCAGCGATGACCGCGCCGATCCCCAGAGCGGACAGCGTTCCCTTGAGCACCGAGGACAGCTTTACGTTTGATGCCCGCCACGCGCCCGAAAACAGCAAGACCGGCAACGTGTGGAGAAGTATGACCGGACCCTTCGCGAGTATACCGAGCCCGAGGGCCAGACCGCAGACCAGCCAACCCATGCGCCGGTCCTCGCGCAGGGCTGCCCATGCGCCGCTAAGGAACAGAAGTGTCATCGCCGTCAGCATCGCGTCGAACATCGTGAGGCCGGCGTAAAGCCCATAGAAGAGCAGCGAGGTCAGCACGGCGGCTGCGGCGGGGGCAATATCGGGCCGGTCCGGATACAGGCGGCGCGCAAGAACGAAGGTCAGCGGAAGATTGAGGATGGCGAACGCGGGTCCGACAAGTCGCGCTGCAACTTCCGACACCCCGGTCACCGACCAGACTGCGTTAATCAGCCAGAAGAGCAACGGAGGCTTGTGCGCGTAGGTCTCTCCGTTCTTCGTCGGGACGAAGTAATCGCCCGAGAGGTGCATCTCCCACGCAACCGAAAGATACCGGGTTTCGTCGATCGGAAGCGCGGGCCGCAGGAGAACGCCACCGACGAAAACTACCGCCAGAAGTCCAGCAAGGCACCAAACCTGCCACAGGTCCGTGGCGCGTTCGGTTCGCTTATCGAGGTCTTGTGCGAGAAGCATGGTGCCGCGTCCCTACGCAGCCCGTCTGAGCTGCAACAATCGAAAATTCGCGACATTGCAAAATCGTAATATTTCGGCAAACTGAGTTCAATCTTACCTCCTTAGGTCCGACTTTGAAGTAGCCGCTTCACTGCGGCTGGAACGGATTCGGGGTGGCGAGTGACACGGACTTCCAACACCAACGGTCTGGCCTGTCCGGATATTACCCTCGGCCTTGCGGACACTACGACCATTGCGCAGAGCGAGGGGCCGGCCGTATATTCTACGCATATGAAGGCTCGCAACAACATATGACTCGCCTGTGGTTCATGGCGCTTGTGGCGTCCTGTGTGGTCTTCACACTTGTGCCCCAGGTGGACATCGCGTTTTCATCGCTGTTTTACAGAAACGGCGGCTTTTCCGGCACCGGATCAAATGTTCTGGAAGCGGTGAGACAGTCGATCTGGACGGCGTCAATCTGTGTAGCGCTGTTTGCGCTTGTGGGGGCCCTCGTCGCGATTGTGCGCGGCAGTTTCCTGGGCTCGACCTACCGTATCTGGAACATCGTCGTCGCCGTCTACATCCTCGGCCCTGGCATAGCCGCGAACCTCGTTCTCAAGAGCTATTGGGGACGAGCGAGGCCTGCGTCCATCACCGAGTTCGGAGGCGCGACCGATTTCACTTCGGCCCTTTGGCCAACAGACCAATGCGAGTGGAACTGCTCGTTCGTCTCGGGCGAGGCGTCCGGGGCGGCTGCCGCCGCGGTGGCGATCTGGCTCTTGTCGGCGCCTATATCCAGTCCTTGGCTGCGCCGGACCATTCGTGCCTGTGCCGTTGCCATTCCCATTGTCGGCTCGGCGTTGCGTATCGCGGCGGGACGTCATTTCTTGTCCGATGTCGTTTTCGCTGTCCTCATCGTGACGGGAATTGCATTGGTCATGCTTAAGTATCGCAGACGCGCGACGGCGGAGGTGACACTTGCTGCAGAATAGAGGCTTGCCCCGGGAATTCACGATCGTCATTCCCGCCCTCAATGAAGAACAGGTCATCGGCGACCTGTTGCGCCGGATCGATGCCGCGCTCGCTGGGCGGAGCTTCGACATCATCGTCGTGGACGACGGATCGGATGACGGCACGGCAGCGCAGGTTCTCGCCGGTCCATCGCATTGGCGGGTCATCCAGCATGATGTGCGCGCCGGTCAGTCGGCGGCCATTCACACTGGCGTCGTCGCCGCTCGCAGCGAACTCATCGTCACGCTCGATGCCGACGGGCAGAACCCACCCGAGGAAATTCCGAAGCTGCTTGCTGCATGGTCGGAAAACAAGGGCAAGGTCGAACTGGGTTTGGTCGCCGGCCAGCGCATCAAGCGGCAGGACCGTCGGGCAAAGCTGTGGGCATCGCGCGCCGCCAACTTCATTCGGGGCGCTGCTCTCAAGGATGGAACGCGAGATACGGGCTGCGGGCTGAAGGTCTTTCCGCGAGAGGTGTTTCTGTCACTCCCCTATTTCGACCACATGCACCGTTTCCTACCCGCCCTCGTGGTGCGGTCGGGCTTGGTGGTCGTGCATGTGGATGTCGCCCACGCCGCCCGGCAGGGGGGTGTTTCGAAATACACCAACCTGCAGCGCGCGCTCGTCGGCGTCGTCGATCTGGTTGGCGTCATGTGGTTGATCCGACGTAAAAAAACGACGCATGCGCGCGAACTTCAGAAGGCGCCGGCAAAACTTAGTAACGTTCAGTGAGCGCGAGATAGGAAGGCCACGAAATGTCCGCCATTTACGACTTTCTGGGAGTCACCTCGGCTACCGAGTTGACCTGGGTGGCTATTGGCCTGGCCGGGCAGCTTCTCTTCACGGCCCGGTTCATCGTCCAGTGGATCGCATCCGAACGTGCCGGTCGATCGACAATACCGATCGCGTTCTGGTGGTTCTCGATCTGCGGCGGTTTCGTTCTCCTCACCTATGCCATCTATCGCGCCGACCCGGTATTCATCCTCGGTCAAAGCATGGGTGTCTTCATCTACGCGCGGAATCTCTGGCTGATCCGGCACGAGTCCGTCGTTACGGGATGAACGATCGCGCGGGACTTTTCCTGCTTGTCGGTGTCGTCACCGCGCTCCGGTTGGCCGTCCTCGCCCTGACGCCGACCGACCTGTTTTATGACGAGGCACAGTACTGGGCCTGGGGACGGGGCTTTGCCTGGGGCTATTTCTCGAAGCCGCCGCTCATCGCCTGGGTTATCGGGTCGACCACGTCGTTGGCGGGAAGCGACTCCACGTTCTGGGTCCGCGTGGCGGCGCCTCTGTTCCACGGGGCCACAGCCTTGATCCTCGCGGAATGGATGGGGCGGATCCATCGCCCCGCCGCGCTATGGGTCGCCGCGGTCTACCTGGCCATGCCAGTGCTGGTCATCGGTTCGTGGATGATCTCGACCGACACGATCATGGCCCCGTTCCTCGCCGCTGCCCTCTGGAGTTGGTGGCGGGCCCTCGAGACGCGCAAATGGCAATTCGGAGCGCTCGCCGGGGCGCTGGCGGGGATCGCCGTGCTTGCAAAATACGCCGGGGCGTACTTCTGGCTTACGGTGGCCATCGCCGCCTTCTGGCCCGGATTGCGGCCCGTGCCGCGCGCCCTCGGCGCAGCCTTGCTCGCATTCCTGATCACGATCGCGCCGAACCTTCTCTGGAACGTGCAGAACGGATTGGTCACCCTGTCGCACACCGCTGACAATGCCCGCTTGGGCAGCGGCCTTGCAATGGACATAGGCGGTCTTCTGGAGTTTCTCGCCTCCCAGGCTTTCGTCATCGGACCTGTGTTCGCGGTTCTCTGGCTCGGCGCAGTCAGGCGTTCGCACAGCCGGATCGAGACTTATCTTCTGGTCGCCTCTGTTCCTATCCTTGTCCTCGTTGCCTTCCAGGCTTTGACCGCGAAGGCCAATGCCAACTGGGCCTTCGCGGCCTACCCCGCCGCTGCGGCTCTGGTCGGGCTTCGGCTGTCGCGCACGGGCCAGACGAAGACCCTTCTTGCCGGGCTTGGGGTCAATCTGGTTCTGATACTCGCCGTGACGGTGCTTATCGTCAGTCCCGGGCTCGCGCCGAAACTCACCGACCGCTACACGGGTCGAAGCGCCGTCATGGGTAACATCCTTGCCATCGCACGGGGGCGGCCAATCGCATCGGACGAGCGCGAGATCCTTGCCGACCTGACCTACGCCGCCCGCGACAACAGTGGGGCCCAGATCCTGGCACGGACCCATTCGGGAGCCCCTCGCCATTGGTACGACATGGCCGCACCCCGGTCTGAGACCACCGCAGTTGCTCTGGTCACCTACGCGGCGTCGTACGAGTGCGACGGCGTGTCTATCGCTCCGGAAGCGTCCATCGCGCCCGATCGCGGCGCCTACTCCGGGCGTCACCTCTACCTCTACCACCTGCCGTCGAGCTGCCCCTGAGACGGCGCAACTCCGTCGCCATTCCCATCAGCGCATCATAAGAAAGGAGGAAGTCGGCTTGGAACTCGAGAGCATGAACATCCTCCTCATCGAAGACGATGCAGAAACCGCGGCCTATGTGACGTCCGGTTTCCACGAGGAGGGCCACTCGGTCCGGCACGCGGCGAATGGATCAGACGGCTTCCTCGCGGCGCTCGACGACGACTACGACATTCTCATCGTCGATCGCATGATCCCGAAGCTCGACGGGCTGTCTCTGGTCAAGGCGCTTCGCGACGCCGGAAACCGGACCCCGGTCATTTTTCTCAGCGCGTTGACCGCGATACGGGATCGGGTCGACGGCCTTCAGGGCGGCGGAGACGATTACCTCTCCAAGCCCTTCGCCTTCGCAGAGCTTTCGGCTCGTGTTCAGGCATTGGCCAGACGGCCTGCGCTTGCGACGGAAGAGACCGAGTTGCGCACGTCGGACCTGATCGTCGATCTGCTGATTCAGAAGGTCACACGGGCAGGTACCGAGATCCGTTTGCAGCCACGGGAGTATCGGCTGCTCTGCTACCTGATGCGGAACGCGGACCGCGTCGTGACTCGCACGATGCTGCTCGAGTCGGTCTGGGACATCAATTTCGATCCCCGTACGAACGTCGTAGAAACACAGATCAGCCGCCTGCGCGACAAGGTCGACAAGCCCTTCGACAGGCCGCTAATCCATACCGTGCGCGGATCCGGATATCGTATCCATGGTTGACCGGAAGATGCGCAGCCTCTGGCTGCGTCGTACCAGTCGGCGGCTCTCCGTCCAGTATTCGCTTCTCTACACGGGGCTCGTTCTCGTCATTTTCCTTCTCGCGTATTTCGTGTCTCGCTACGAGATGCGGGACTGGGCGAAGGACTTGATGCGCGACGATGCCGCATCGCTTCAGGTGGTGTTCGACGAAGGCGACTTGGACAGCCTCCGCGCAAGTGTCGAAGCACTGTCGCGACTGAGCGCCGCCCGCATGCGGATCTTCGGGCTATTCGATGAAGCAGGCAACGCGATCTCCGGGAAACTGGAGTCGGTGCCCGATGTCAGGTCGAGCACGCATGTCTCTCTAAGGGAACTCGGCTTGCCGCCGGACCCGTCGGGGGAGGTGGATGGATACTGGGTTCAGATCGACCGGATCGGGCCCTGGACACTGATCCAGGGCATCAGCGATGAGGTGATCTTCGAACTTCTCGAGGCGCTCGTCGCCGCGCTTGTGTTCGGTTTCGTCTCGCTTCTTGCGCTCGGCCTCTTGCTGGGAAGCCGCATAGGCCGTCTGACGGAGGATCGCGTCGCCATAATCTCCGACGTTCTGGGACGTGCGTCGTCGGGCGATCTGTCTGCCCGGATCGCGGCGAAGGATCCTGCTTTCGACGATCTGGGGCAGGTCGAGACGAGGATCGATCACGCGCTTGGGCAGATCGAGTCGCTCGTGACCGCGCAACGCCAAATCACCGTGGATGTGGCGCACGACCTGCGTTCGCCGCTCCAGCGACTTCGGCAGAGACTGGAGCGTCTTGCCCCGACCTCGCGGTTTGAAGACGACAAGGCCGCGGGGTTGGCTGCGATCGACCAGATCGAAAGGACCTTCAACGCACTTCTCACGATCGCCGACCTGGAGCACGGCCAGTCCGCCTTCGACCTCGCCGCCGTGCCAGTCGGTCCGATGCTGGACGACCTGCGCGATCTCTACGAAGAGGCGGCGGTGATTGCCGGCATGACGTTCGACGTCTCGTCTCCCGGCCCTGACGTCGCCGTCCTCGGCAATCGCAACCTGCTGCTGCAAATGCTTGGGAACCTCGTCGAGAACGCCATCAAGTATTGCCCGCGCGGCGCGAGGGTCGCGGTGTCGGCGACGTCCAGGGGTCGGCAGGTCGATTTCACGGTGCGCGACAGCGGGCCCGGCATGGCGGAAGGGTTTCTCCCTCACGCCTACGACCGTTTCTCGCGGGAGGACCCGTCACGTCATATTCCCGGAAATGGCTTGGGTCTCGCCATGGTGAGGGCAATTGCCATCGGCCATGGAGCGACCGTCACCCTGAACAATCTCGATCCCGGTCTATGCGTACTTGTGTCCGGACTCTTCAGTTCGAGCGTGAACGAAGCCGCCTTGTTCGAGGGCCGCGTCGCGCGCTAGATCGTCGGGACATCTCCGGGACACTGCGCCTCATGGCCCCCTTCGAGCTCGTGATCTTCGACTGCGACGGCGTCGTCATCGACAGCGAGGCCATCTCGGCACGTATGCTGATCGAGACGTTGGCGGGCTATCGGGTCGAGGTCGACCGCGCCTATGTCGCGCGCCACTTCCTGGGCCGGAGCTATCCGGTCGTCATGGCGCAGATCCGGACGGATTTCGACATCGCCCTGCCGGAGGGGTTCGAGGCTGATTACCGCACCCGGCTTCTGGCCGCCTTCGACAGTGAGCTGACCGTGATGCCGGGCTTCACCGCTGTCCTGAGCCGTCTCGGCGTGCCCTATTGCCTTGCCACCAGTTCCAGTCCCGAACGCGTGGCGCGCAGCCTGAAGATCGTGAACCTCGAAAAGACCTTCGCGGGCCGCGTGACGACGTCGAGCGAGGTCGAGCGGGGCAAGCCCGCGCCCGACCTGTTCCTTGCGGCTGCCGGGAAGATGGGTGCGCAGCCCGATCGGTGCCTGGTGATCGAGGACAGCTTCGCGGGCATCCGTGCGGGCCTGGCGGCGGGCATGACGGTGTGGCAATTCACCGGCGGCAGCCACTTGACCGGTCTTGAGCTGTTGGACGATCCGACGGCGCCTCCCCATGCCAAGATTGATTCGTTCGACGTTTTCTTCGATGGTGCCCGCGGCCTCGAGCGGAGCACTGATCCATGAACCGTCCATCCGTCGACGATCCCGACGTCTCGCCCCGCGACTGGGCGGCGCGCGCGGCGTGGCTGTCGTACGTTGGTGGCCTGACACAGGACCAGATCGCACGAGAGCTGGGAATTTCGCGTCAGAGGGCTCAGCGCCTCGTCGCGCGTGCGGCCGCCGAGGGGCTGGTGCGCATCAGCATCGACCATCCGATCGTGGCCTGTCTGGAGATGGAGCGCGATCTTAAGACGCGGTTCAACCTTGATCGGGCTTGGGTGTCGCCCAGCCTCGGGCCCGACGCAGATCCGGTACGGGGCGTCGCCGTGTTCGCGGCACCAGTGTTGGAAGGCATCTTCCAGTCGGACGAGCCAAGGACCGTGGGCCTTGGAACGGGCCGGACGCTGCGCGCGGTGATCGAGCAGATGCAGCGGATCGAGGGAGCGCATCACAAGCTTGTGGCGCTGAACGGCAACGTGGCGCCGGACGGGTCTGCGACAGCCTACGAAGTTATCGTGCGACTGGCCGAAAAGACCCAGGCGCCCCAGTATCCGCTGGCGATTCCGCTGATCGCCCGGACGCCTGACGAG
Organism: Silicimonas algicola; assembly: GCF_003970735.1. GTDB lineage: Bacteria > Pseudomonadota > Alphaproteobacteria > Rhodobacterales > Rhodobacteraceae > Silicimonas > Silicimonas algicola. The sequence continues at coordinate 3,990,711 of NZ_CP034588.1, read as the reverse complement.
TACGAGCTTTACATGAAGCTGCCGCACGTCCAGGCGTCCCGCACGCTGGCTCAGGCGGCGGACCTGGCCATCGTGGGCATCGGCCAGACCAGCGACGACGCACCGCTTTTTGTGGACGGCTTCATCTCGGAGGCCGAGCTCGAGGATCTGAGGAGCGTGGGCGCGGCGGGCGAGATCGCGGGCCATGTTTTCGACATGGAAGGACGGTTTCTGGACCACTCGGTGAATGACCGGACAATGGGCGTCAGGGTGCCTGTCGCAGGAATGCCGCTTTGCTGTATCGCGGCGGGGCGCAAGAAGGTTACCGCACTTCGCGCTGCGCTGGCAGGCGGGTTGATCGACCAGCTCATCACGGACGAGGAGACGGCGCGCCACTTGCTGCGCGCCTGAGCAGAATTCGGAACCACTTGACAGAATCATGGCAATGGTTGAGCATATGTTCACTACATGAGCATATGTTTATGCTCTTGAACTGGGAGGAACATCGATGACTTTCAAGATTCGCACCCTCATGGGTGCGGCAGCCGTTTGTGCGATTGCCGCCGCGGCGAACGCCCAGACCACCGTTACGATCGCGACCGTCAACAACGGCGACATGATCCGGATGCAGGGTCTGACCGAGGACTTCACGGCCCAGAACCCCGACATCACGCTGGAGTGGGTTACTCTGGAAGAGAACGTGTTGCGCCAGCGTGTGACGCAGGACATCGCGAGCAAAGGCGGCCAGTTCGACGTGCTGACCATCGGCACCTACGAAGTGCCGATCTGGGGCAAGCAGGGCTGGCTCGTGTCGCTGAACGACCTTCCCGCGGAGTGGGATGCCGACGACATTCTCCCCGCGATACGGAATGGCCTGACGGTGGACGGCGAGCTTTACGCGGCGCCGTTCTATGGCGAGTCGTCCATGGTCATGTACCGCAAGGACCTGATGGAAAAGGCCGGGTTGGAAATGCCCGAGGCGCCCACTTGGGATTTCATCAAGGAAGCCGCAGCGGCGATGACCGACAAGGATGCCGAAGTCTATGGCATCTGCCTGCGCGGCAAGGCCGGCTGGGGTGAGAACATGGCCTTCCTGACGGCCATGGGCAACTCGTTCGGCGCCAAGTGGTTCGACGAGGAGTGGACGGCTCAGTTCGACTCCGAAGCCTGGGCCAACACGCTGAACTTCTACATGGACCTGATGACCAACTACGGCCCTCCGGGCGCTTCGACCAACGGCTTCAACGAGAACCTCTCGCTGTTCCAGCAGGGCAAGTGCGGCATGTGGATCGACGCCACGGTTGCGGCGTCTTTCGTCACTAATCCGGCGGATTCCACTGTTGCCGACCAGGTCGGCTTCGCTCTCGCGCCTGACAACGGGCTCGGCAAGCGGGGCAACTGGCTGTGGGCCTGGTCGCTGGCCATCCCCGCCGGATCGGATGCCACGGACGCCGCGAAGAAGTTCGTGGCCTGGGCGACGTCGAAGGAATACACCGCCCTCGTCGCCGAAAATGAAGGCTGGGCAAACGTCCCGCCGGGCACCCGCACCTCGCTCTATGAGAATCCGGAATACGCCCAGGTGCCGTTCGCCAAGATGACGCTCGACTCGATCAACTCGGCCGACCCGACCAATCCGACCATCGATCCGGTTCCCTACACGGGCGTCCAGTTCGTCGCGATCCCCGAGTTCGCTGGCATCGCCACCACCGTTGGCCAGGAGTTCTCGGCCGCGCTGGCCGGTCAGCAGACCGTCGAGCAGGCGCTTGAAAAGGCTCAGGCCCTGACGACTGAAGAAATGGAAGCCGCAGGCTACTGACGGACTCCTCCCTGCCGGGGGCGGTCTTCGGGCTGCCTCCGGACCTACCGTACCCGGCACGAGTGATGATCTTTCCCTGTGGGTGCAGCCCACGGCCCGAGAGGATTTGTCATGGCGACCCAACATTCCCGATCCGCCGCCCGACTGATGATGGCCCCTGCCGTGATCCTGCTTCTAGGCTGGATGCTGGTGCCGCTCGTCATGACCCTGTGGTTCTCGTTCCGCGAGTACCTGCCGCTGAGAGGCGGCGACATGGGGTTCGTCGGCTTGGAGAACTACATCCGCTTCGTCACCTCTTCGGCCTTCTGGCCAAGCGTGCAGACGACGCTGGTCCTCGTCGGTGGCGTCCTTCTGATCACGACGATCTTCGGCATCCTCCTGGCGCTTCTCCTCGACCAGCCGATGTGGGGTCAGGGGATCGTCCGGATCCTCGTCATCGCACCCTTCTTCGTTATGCCCACGGTGACGGCGCTGGTGTGGAAGAACATGTTCATGGACCCCGTGAACGGACTCTTCGCCCACATCTGGAAATTCTTCGGAGCGCAGCCCGTCGAGTGGCTGAGCCAGTGGTCGCTGTTCTCGATCATCATCATCGTGGCCTGGCAGTGGCTGCCGTTCGCGACGCTGATCCTTTTGACGGCGATCCAGTCGCTCGACAGCGAGCAGCTCGAGGCGGCCGAGATGGACGGTGCGCCTCCGCTGAAGCGCTTCGCCTACATCATCTTGCCCCACCTCAGCCGCGCGCTGACGGTCGTGGTGCTGATCCAGACCATCTTCCTTCTGTCGATCTTCGCCGAGATCTTCGTCACGACTCAGGGTTCGTTCGGCACCCGCACGCTGACCTACCTGATCTACCAGCGTGTGCTGGAAAGCCAGAACGTTGGACTGGGAAGCGCTGGCGGCATTTACGCCGTCATCCTGGCCAACATCGTCGCCATCTTCCTGATGCGCATCGTCGGCAAGAACCTGGACGCGTAGGAGACAGAGCATGGCACGAAACGTCACACCGCAGCGCAAGGCCATCAACACCGTCATCGCCTGGGCGGCGGGCTTGCTGATCTTCTTCCCGATCCTCTGGACCATCCTGACCAGCTTCAAGACCGAGGCGCAGGCGATAAGCAGCCCTCCCGTGTTCCTGTTCTTCGACTGGACGCTCGAGAACTATGCAGTGGTGCAGGAGCGCTCGAACTACATGCGCTTTCTCTGGAACTCGGTCATCATCGCCGGCGGATCGACCGTTCTTGGCGTGCTGATCGCCATCCCGGCGGCCTGGTCGATGGCGTTCGTCCCGTCGAGGCGGACGAAGGACATCCTCATGTGGATGCTGTCGACGAAGATGCTGCCGGCGGTGGGTGTTCTTTATCCGATCTACCTCATCTGCATCGAGCTGGGGATCCTGGACAGCCGCGCCGCCCTCGTCGTGGTGCTGATGCTCATCAACCTGCCGATCATCGTCTGGATGCTCTATACCTACTTCAAGGAGATCCCCGGGGAGATCCTCGAAGCTGCCCGGATGGACGGAGCTTCACTCAAGGCCGAGATCCTGTATGTGCTGACACCGATGGCGGTGCCCGGCATCGCCTCGACCATGCTCCTGAACTTCATCCTGGCGTGGAACGAGGCATTCTGGACCCTAAACCTGACTGCCGCGAAGGCCGCTCCCTTGACCGCCTTCATCGCCAGCTACTCCAGCCCCGAGGGCCTGTTCTACGCAAAGCTGTCGGCGGCCTCGACCATGGCCATCGCGCCGATCCTGATCCTTGGCTGGTTCAGCCAGAAACAACTCGTCCGCGGACTGACGTTCGGCGCGGTGAAGTGAGGGAAACGACATGGGACGCATCGTACTCGACAAGGTGAAGAAGACGTTCGGCGAGGTCACCGTCATCCCGCCGCTGGACCTCGAGATCGAGGATGGAGAATTCGTGGTCTTCGTCGGCCCGTCGGGCTGCGGCAAGTCCACGCTTCTGCGCCTGATCGCGGGGCTCGAGGACGTGTCCTCGGGCCAGATCCGGATCGACGGGCAGGATGCGACGAACGTGGCTCCCGCCAAGCGCGGTCTGGCGATGGTGTTTCAGTCCTACGCGCTTTACCCGCACATGAGCGTCCGGAAGAACATCGCCTTTCCGCTGAAGATGGCGAAGATGGAGCAGGCCGAAATCGACCGGCGCGTCGACAGCGCGGCGTCAGTCCTGAACCTGACGCCATACCTCGAGCGGCGTCCGGGCCAGCTTTCGGGCGGACAGCGGCAGAGGGTCGCGATCGGTCGCGCCATCGTGCGCGAACCGGCGGCGTTCCTCTTCGACGAGCCCTTGTCGAACCTCGACGCGGCGTTGCGGGTCGGGATGCGGCTCGAGATCAGTGAACTTCACAAACGCCTCGCCACCACGATGGTCTACGTCACCCACGACCAGGTCGAGGCGATGACGATGGCGGACAAGATCGTCGTGCTTCAGGCAGGCGTGATCGAGCAGGTCGGCAGCCCGCTGACGCTGTATCATACGCCCCGCAACAAGTTTGTGGCCGGGTTCATCGGAAGCCCCAGGATGAACCTTCTCGAAGGCCCCGAGGCCCAGAAACGGGGTGCTCATACCGTGGGCATCCGGCCCGAGCACATCACCCCCTCGCCGACCGAGGGTCTATGGAAAGGCCGCGTCGGCGTGTCGGAGCATCTGGGGTCGGACACGTTCTTCCACGTCCACTTGGAGGGACGCGACGAACCCATCACGGTGCGGGCCGGGGGCGAGGTGGATATGCATCACGGTGACACGATCTGGTTGACGCCGGACGAAAGCCGGATGCATCGCTTCGACAAGGCAGGCCTGCGAATCTCATAGTGCGGTATGGTCGATGCCTGCGTGACGCCACTGCCAGAGGCAGCGGCAAAGGAAACGAGTGATAGCCGAATGATACCCCTGTCCAACGAGACGCTAGACCAGCTTCCCGACGCCGTGCTGCGCCCGACCTATGATCGCGGCGCCTTGAGGGCAGGTATCGTCCACATCGGTCTCGGCAACTTTCATCGCGCTCACCAGGCCTGGTATCTGCACCGGCTGATGCAGGAGGGACTGGCCCACGACTGGGCTATCGTCGGCGCTGGCGTGCGCCCCTACGACGCCGCGATGCGCGAGAAGATGAAATCGCAGGACTACCTGACGACGCTGATCGAACTCGACCCGGGAGGAAGCTCGGCCGAGGTGACGGGGTCCATGATCGACTACGTTCCGATCGAAGAAGGCAACGGTGCGCTGATCGCCAGAATGGCAGATCCGGCAATCCGTATCGTTGCATTGACCGTGACCGAGGGCGGCTACTTCATCGACGCTGCCAACAAGGGCTTAGATGCCGCTCACCCCGACATCGTCCATGACGCCGCTCACCCCGACCGCCCGCGCACCGCCTTCGGTGCGATGATCGCGGCGCTCAAGCGGCGACGGGATTCAGGCGCTGGGCCCTTCACGGGACAGAGCTGCGACAACCTCCAGGGCAATGGCGAAGTCCTGAAGCGGACAATCCTGTCGCTTGCGCGGATGGGCGACGCCGACCTCGCGGACTGGATAGGGGCGAACTGCACCTTCCCGAACTCGATGGTCGACTGCATCGTGCCGGCGACCGGGCCGAACGAGCTTGCGCTCGCACGGGGCCTTGGCATCGACGACAAGGTTCCGGTCACGCACGAGAACTTCCGCCAGTGGGTGATCGAGGATGATTTTTGCGCGGGTCGCCCGGATTGGGACAAGGCGGGTGCGACCTTCTCGCGCCACGTCCATGACTACGAGACCATGAAGATCCGAATCCTGAACGGCGGGCATCAGGTCATCGTGGCACCTGCCGAAGTCTTAGGATTAGAGACGATTTCAGCCACTATGGAGCACCCCTCGATCCACGCCTATTTCCACAAGGTCGAGGCGACCGAGATCCTGCCCTTCGTGAAGCCTGTGCCGGGCAAGACGCCGGCCGAATACATAGACCTGATAGACCGTCGTTTCTCAAACCCGCGGATCGTGGACACCACACGGCGCGTCGCATTCGACGGATCGAGCCGGCATCCCGGTTTCCTCTTGCCGATCATCCATGAGGCCCTGGCGGCCGGCACCTCGATCGAAGGGCTGGCGCTGGTCGAGGCGGCGTGGTGCCGCTACTGCACCGGAGTCCGCGAGAACGGAACGACGGTGGAACCGAACGACCCAATGTGGGATGAACTTCAGGCGGCGGCAACCGCGGCGAAGGACGATCCCGGGGCCTGGCTGGCGCTTCCGTTCTATGGCGACCTCGGCAATGACAAGCGGTTTGCCGAGCCCTTCGCCAGATGGCTGCGCATGATCCACGCCGACGGCATGAAAGCTGCGCTGGACACCTACGCGGCCTGACCCTCGGTCCTCATCTGCGAGCGTACGGCCAAGTTCATGACCGTGAAGGTATGCGCCAGTCTCACGGCCGTTTCCCTCCGGTCCTGAACGTCCCCGACGAGGCGCGGGAAATATGGCAGCCCCGCCTCGCCGCAAAGCATCGGCTCGTTCTGGTCAATATTCAGCAGAAGCAGAGTGTTGCTGACGTGCGGACGCCCGATGTCGGTGTCCTTGCGCAGCTAGATGGTGCTTTCGGTTCTCTGGATGAACAGGCGAAGATTTGCCCGTAATCGATGCCGAGACGCCAGGCTTGAAGGACGTGGATCACACCCTTTCCAGAGTGACACGCTTTCCGGTCTCGCCGGCCTTCTCGATCGCGGCGATCAGGCGATGCACCTCGAGCGCTGCCCGGCCTGGAACGAGCGGCGGACGACCTTCCCTGATCGCCTCGGCGAAATCCTCGATCATCGCGCGGTGCCAGTCGCTGGTGAAGGCCATGGGATCGGCTCCCGCGCCGCTGCTCGTGGCCCGGCCGACAGTTTCGGATGTCCCGTCGCGATAATCGAGCCTCAGTATACCGGCCTCGAGCCGCGCGGAGCCGTCACGACAGTGCAGCGAGATCGTTTCACCGGAACCTGGAAAGCCGGCGGTCGTGGCGAAAAGCTTGCCGAACGCGCCGTTTTCGAATGACAGTCCTGCAACGACGAAATCTTCGGCCTCCATATTGTGAGCCCCGGTGGTCGCGCACATGGCGGTGACGTCGCGGACGGGTCCCGTGAGGCTCACCATGAGGTCCATGGTGTGGATCGCCTGAGTGATCAGAACGCCGCCGCCGTCGCGGGCGTAGGTGCCGCGCCCGGGCTGGTCATAATACTCTTGCGGACGCCACCACGGCACGTCCACCTCGACCGAGAGCAAAGGCCCCAGTTGGTCGCGCCGGGCGTTCAGTTCGGCGACCACGGGTCTCGCGCGATGCTGGAGGACGATACCGAGTGGCACGCCAAGGTCTTCGCAAAGCTCGACGAGGTGCGTGGCGTTCTCGAGCGTGCGCTCTACGGGCTTTTCCATCAGGATTGGCTTCCCGGCGCGCGCGAGGGTCTCGACGATTTCAAGTCGCGCATCTGGCGGCGTGATGACGATGGCAAAGTCCACGCTGTGGTCGTTTGCGATCTGGTCCACGTCGAACGCGGGCGAGCCGTCCAAAGCGGGATGCGAGGCCAGAAAAGCGTCTCTATTAAGGGGATTTCGTGAGTAGACGGGCCCCAGCGCCACAACCTTGGAGCTCGCGATGGCATCGGCATAGGTCCTTGCCACCATGCCTGTCCCGATAAGCCCGACCTTCATGCCTCATCTCCGCTTTCCACTGCTAGAAAGCTCGCGACACGACTGATCGCCGAAATCGGCAGCGGCATCGGAACTCCCCTGTGGATAAACACATTGTTCAAACACCATGGTCAATCTTCCAGACAATCGCCACGTTCCCGCCCCCTTGGACCCTCAGGATCAAAGCGTAACGAATGCGCATGTACGAGGACGGACATTGATCTCCCTTTGGAGGACCCAGCTTCTGTCGCCACGCGTCTGGATGTCAGCCGCGGTCCTCTGCTTTGGGACGTCGGCTGTTATCGGCTACCATCAGGACCAGATGTTCGCTGCGGACATGCTCGCTTCGAAGGTCGGGAATCCGACTGAAGTGATGGTCCAGGATTTCATTGCGGATCGTCACACCAACATGATCGGCCAGGTCCATGTCGTGGGCGACATCGGCAAAGACAAGGCGGCTCGTGTCAACGTGGGGACCAAAGACAGGCCCCACTGGATCACGGCCTATCCCATCTTCCCTGTGCGGCCCGACGCCCTGCCGCTCGCGCTGCATCTCATCTCGAAGGAATCCGGACTGCCGCGACGCCCGATTGCGCGCGACGATGCCGGCACCCACGCGCGTTACATGGCTGACCTCGCCCGACTGGCGACCGTGCCGGTCGCCGTCCTGTTCGAGCATGATGGCGACGCTCTGGGCGCATCCACGGCGTCCAGGGGCGACAGCGTAGGCAACGTCACCGGAGTGCGGGGAGAGATGGTGACCGGCCGTCCCATCCGCGGTGCGGTCGAGGCAGCCTTCGACAGTGCCGACCTGCATCTCATGCCTGATGTCTTGCTGCTGTCCGCAGACCCGATGGATGGCGCCGTTGTCCTTCAGGACGACAGATTGACCAACGTTAGGCACGCTTTGGCTGTCGTCGGTACGCTGCTGGCGGGCATCGCACTCCTGTCGATGGGAAGCGCGACGTCGATCCTGCGCCGTGACCGGAAGAGAAATGAGAGAGATGACGACGTGACACCGGTTGCGGCGATGTCTGCCGTCATACAGCGCCGTCGATCCCATAGCCGCCGCCCCGGTGCAGCGTCCGAGCCTCGTAGACCCAGCGCCGCTACCATTCGCTAAAAGTCGACGGTCACACCAGGAAGCCGCAACTCTTTCACCAGTTCACGTAGCTCCTGCCGGGCGGCCACGTTCGAGAGGTTCAGGTTCTGAACCCCGATGTCGCGGAGGTCGAGAAGGGTAAGCCCGCGCGGGAAGAGTTCGCGAAAGATCACGCGTTCGGAAAATCCCGACGCAACACGGAAGCCGACGCGTCTGGCCAACGCGTTGACGGCGTCCTCCATCTTCTTCTTGTTGTGCATCGCCTGTGCGCCGACCCTGTTGCGGACCACCACCCAGTCGATCGGATCAAGGCCGGCCTGCGCCCGAAGCTGGCGCGCGTTCCACACCATCTCGGCATAGACGGAAGGCCCCAGCACGCGGTTCGTCCGCGGGTCTATGTGCGCCAGCAGGTCGAAGTCGACAAAGCTGTCGTTCAATGGCGTGACAAGCGTATCGGCAAGGGAGTGTGCGACCTGGCTGAGACGGGTGTGCGAGCCGGGGCAGTCGATCAGGATGAATTCGACCTCCCGCTCGAGCCCCGTCACGGCCGCCGACAGGCGCTGGTCGTAGACGTTCTCGCCCGGACCGAGCGACTCCTTGGCGATGTTCGGAAGCTCGCGGTAGATCGGACAGGGAAGGTCAAGCCCTTCGGCCGCCATGAAATCCTTCCGGTTGTCGATGTATCGCCCGAAGCTTCGCTGCCTCAGGTCGAGGTCGAGGACCCCCACCACATGGCCCATGCGCACGAGCGCCGTCGCGATGTGCATCGCGACGGTCGATTTGCCCGCGCCGCCCTTCTCGTTCCCGACGACGATGATATGCGCCACTGCCCTGCCTTTTCTTCTGGAACGGACCGCCCCGCCTGTTTCGGTCACTATATTGAGGATTAGTGCCTAAGAAAAGCACCCCTTGGCGCTTACCGCCGGGAGAGGACAGGGATGCAACGCCTCTCGCATCTCGACCGATTGACGGATGGCGGGCAGGTGTCATAGATTCCCAATCGCTCGCAGCGATGGCGTCGCTGCCCGGCGGTCGCCGGTATGGCCCGTTCATTGCCCCTGTACGCCGGGGGTGGCGAACCTGGAGCGACCGCCATGACCCGACCCGACTTCCTGACGCTTGAAAACGGCGAAAAGGCCACCCTGCCATTCGGCCGCGATGAATACGACGCGCGTCTTTCGACGCTGCGGGCCATCATGGCAAGGCGCGATATCCCCGCCGTTCTCTTCACCTCGATGCATAACATCGCCTACTACTCGGGCTTTCTCTATTGCAGCTTCGGACGGCCCTACGGCTGTGTCGTGACGCCGGACCGCTGCACCACGATCTCGGCCAACATCGACTTGGGCCAGCCCTGGCGGCGGTCGGTCGCGGACAACGTGATCTATACCGACTGGCAGCGAAACAACTACTGGCGCGCGGTCGGATCGGTCCTGGGCCGCGTCGATCGCCTGGGGATCGAAGGCGACCACATGACGCTGGCGTCCGAGCGGGCCGCTCGCGAGATGCTGGGTCTGTCGGACCTGATCGACATCGCGCCGGACGTCATGCGTGCGCGCATGATCAAGTCGCCCGCCGAAATCCGGCTGATCACTGAAGGCGCCCGCGTCGCCGACATCGGCGGCAAGGCGATCCGCGACGCGATCCGGATCGGCACGAGAGAGATCGACGTGGCGATGGCGGGACGGGACGCGATGGAGTTGGCGATCGCGGAGGCGTTCCCCGAGGCCGAATATCGGGACACCTGGGTCTGGTTCCAGTCGGGCCTGAACACCGATGGCGCGCACAACCCGGTCACGGCGCGGAAGCTTGCGGCAGGGGATCTTCTCAGCCTCAATACCTTCCCCATGATCTCGGGCTACTACACCGCGCTCGAGCGCACCTTGTACCTTGGCGAGCCGGATCCCGAGACGCAGCGGATCTGGCAAGCAAACGTCGCGGCACATGAGCTTGGGATGAGCCTTATCCGCCCCGGCGCCACATGTTCGGGTATCTGCGCCGAGATCAACCGTTTCTTCGCAGATGAGGGGCTGCTGCAGTCCCGCACCTTCGGGTACGGCCACTCTTTCGGCATTCTCAGTCACTATTACGGACGGGAAGCAGGCTTGGAACTGCGCGAGGATATCGACACCGTGCTTGAACCCGGCATGGTCGTTTCGATGGAGCCGATGCTGACGATCCCCGAAGGGCAGCCTGGCGCGGGCGGATATCGAGAGCACGATATTCTCGTCCTGAACGAAAAGGGCGCTGTCGACATCACCGGGTTCCCCTACGGCATCGAAGCGAACACGATTTCCGCATGACACCCTGGCAATGCCGGAATCCGCATCAGGAACGCCGCAAACGGCGGTCGAGGCGGCCTTACCTAGGGGAAAGTTGCACTTGGAGCCCGCATCGTGTTGAATCGCGGGAACGCAGCAGGGATCCGGGGGGATTGTCCGACGTGAGAGACGGCACAGACGAGTTCGTTGTATTCGACCATGTGCAGAAGAGTTACGACGGCGAAACGCTTGTCGTGAAGGATCTGAACCTCTCGATCGGCAAGGGCGAATTCCTGACGATGCTGGGGCCCTCGGGGTCGGGCAAGACCACCTGCCTCATGATGCTGGCCGGGTTCGAGACGGCGACCCACGGAGAGATCCTTCTCGATGGGCGGCCGATCAACAACATCCCGCCGCACAAGCGAGGCATCGGCATGGTGTTTCAGAACTACGCGCTTTTCCCGCATATGACCGTCGCCGAAAACCTGGCCTTCCCACTGGAAGTCCGGAAGGTGGACAAGTCCGCGCGGGAAGAGCGCGTGAAGAGCGCGCTCGACATGGTGCAGATGGGTGCCTTCGGCGGGCGCCGCCCGGCGCAGCTTTCAGGCGGCCAACAACAACGCGTCGCTCTTGCGCGCGCGCTGGTCTTCGAGCCCGAGCTCGTCCTCATGGACGAACCCCTCGGCGCTCTCGACAAGCAGCTGCGCGAGCACATGCAGTTCGAGATAACGAACCTTGCGCATTCTCTGGGCATCACCACGGTCTATGTGACGCACGACCAGACCGAGGCGCTGACCATGTCCGACCGCGTGGCAGTCTTCGATGATGGCCGCATCCAGCAGCTGGCGCCGCCAGACAAGCTTTACGAAGAGCCAGAGAACAGTTTCGTGGCGCAGTTCATCGGCGAGAACAACACGCTGTCGGGTGTCATCGACAAGATCGACGGCGATCGCTGCACCGTCCGACTGACGTCGGGCGACCTGATCGACGCCAAGCCCGTGAACGTCACCAAACCTGGGGAAAAGACCCTTGTTTCGATCCGTCCGGAGCGCGTCGAGTTCAACAAGGACCGGCTTATGCCTGGGGCGCACACGCTCAAGGCCGAGGTGCTGGAATTCATCTACATGGGTGACATCTTCCGGACCCGGCTGCGGGTCGCGGGCAAGGACGATTTTGTCGTCAAGACACGGAACGCCCCCGATCAGGCCCGGCTCGAGCCGGGCCGCCAGATCGAGATCGGCTGGCTTCCGTCCGATTGCCGGGCGCTGGACGCCTGAGCGGATCACCGGCGCGCCCGGCCCGGGGCGCATCGGCCAAGTGACATTAACGGGTACAATGACTGGGAGATTGAAATGAAACTGAGAATACTTTTGGCCTCGACGGCTCTGGCTGTCGCTCCGGTGATCGCCGGTGCGCAGGACCTGCCCCCCTGCGAGAACTGCGCGGATTCGATGACGATCATGTCCTGGGGCGGCGCCTATCAGTCCAGCCAGCAAAAGGCCTACACCGAGCCTTATGCGGCAGCGACCGGCGTTAACGTCACCTGGGACGAAAGCTCGAACGAATCGACTGCCAAGATCCGCGCCGCCTCGGAAGCCGGAAACATGACCTACGACCTCGTCGACGTCGAAGGTCCGGACAGCCAGCGCCTGTGCGACGAAGGTCTCGCGATGGAAGTCGACCTGGACGAGTCTCTGGCCGCTGCGCCGGATGGCACGCCTGCGTCGGAAGACTTCGGCGACAGCGCGATCAACGACTGCTTCATCCCGCAGATCGTCTTCTCGACAACCTTCGGCTATCGCACGGACGTGGCCGAGTGGAACGGTGCCACGCCGGACAGCGTCTGCGCGATCTTCGACACCGAGACCTTCCCCGGCAAGCGCGCGCTTGAAAAGCGTCCGAAGAAGAACATCGAATGGGCTCTTCTCTGCGACGGCGTCGCCAAGGAAGACCTCTATGACGTCCTCGACGAGGATGGTGTAGAGCGTGCTCTCGCCAAGCTCGACACGATCAAGGACGACGTGATCTGGTGGTCGGCCGGCGCCGAGACGCCCCAGCTTCTCGCCGACGGCGAAGTGGTCATGGGCTCGACCTACAACGGTCGTCTGTTCTCGGCCATCGCCGAGCAGAACCAGCCGATCGCGATGCTCTGGGACTGGCAGGTCTTCGACTTCGACGGCTGGATCGTTCCCGAAGGGCTCGACGAGCCGCGCCTCAACCGCGTGATGCACTTCCTGAACTTTGCCACCGACACGCAGCGTCTGGCCGATCAGGCCAAGTACATCTCGTACGGTCCGGCTCGTGCGTCTTCGCAGCCGCTCGTCTCGACCCATGCCGACCTCGGCATCGAGATGGCGCCGCACATGCCCACCAACCCCGAGAACCAGAAGAACTATCTGGTCAACAACATCGAGTGGTGGGCTGACAATCAGGACGACGTGGAAGCCCGTTTCCAGAACTGGCTGTCGCAATAATCCGACGTCGCGGGGCCCTTCGGGGCCCCGCACATCATCGAGGGGGACGTCATGCCGAAAGGCTATATCATCGGTCACATCACGGTCCGCGATCCCGAGGCGTACAAGGAGTACATCTCGCGGGACACGCCGATCCTTGAAGGTCTTGGCGGCCGGTTCATCGTGAGGGGCGGCCAGAGCGAAATCGTCGAGGGCGAGGCCCATGCCCGGCATGTAGTGATCGAGTTTCCGTCGTACGAAGCCGCCCTCAAGGCCTACCACGACCCCGAGTACCAGGAAGTCGCCGATATACGGCGGCGCACCGCTGACAGCACCATCCTCGTCGTGGAGGGACACGGCGAATGACGGACGCGGCGACGGGACCGGACCAGATCACAGGCGCCACGCCCGACAACGCGCTTCGGACGGCCGATCGCGCCGAGGCGGGCCCGGTCCTCTCGGCCGACGGCACGCCACTGAAAACGAGCCTCAACCGCGCGCTTCGCCGCGAGAAGATGCGGGCGCTCTTGCTCGTTTCCCCGCTTCTCATCTTCATCCTTGTCACCTTCATTGCACCTATCGCGGACATGCTGTTCCGCTCGGTCGAAAACCGCATCGTCGCCGATACGCTGCCGCAGACCGTGGCGGGGTTGGACCAGTCGTCGCTGGAGGTGCCGGGCGAACCGACCTTCGAGGATCTGTACTTCGATCTGTTCCTGGCTGCAGAGGCGAAGAAGCACACCCAGCTTGGCACCCGCCTCAACTATGAAAGTGCCGGCGTCAGCTCGCTTTTCCGCTCGTCGGGCCGGCGGCTGGACGACATCGGCGAAGAGACCCAGGACGCTCTGGAGGACCTCGACGAAAGCTGGGGCGAGGCCGGGTTCTGGTACGGCCTGATGAACAACGCCGACGACAGCGACGACGCCCTCCTGAAGTCCGAACGCGCGCGCGTCAAAGCCCTGACCGCCGAACCGACCGGTGGAGACATCGCATTCGCGCCCTCGGCAGAGATTGCGCAGATTCTTCCACGCACGACGCGCGCCTACACGGCCTGGGCGGTCTACATCGCGCTGATCGACGACGACGTCGTGGCCGAGGAAGAGCCTTGGGAAGCCGTCTATGCCGCGCTGGGCGTCGATCTGGAACGCGACGCGACGCTGGAGGCGCTTGCGACTTACGCTGGGCCGGGTGCCGATCAGCTTCGCGCGGCTGCGGAGGCAGACCTGCCTTCGGTCGATTACCGCGCCGCCTTCGTCGAGATGGATGACGGATGGGGTGAGACCGAGGTGTGGAACACCCTGCGCACCTACTCGAGCGAGTACACGATTGGGTATTTCCTGAACGCCATCGACCTTCAACTCACGCCGAACGGCATCGAGAAGCGTCCGGATCGCGAGAGCATCTACCTGATGCTGTTCCAGCGCACGCTGGTGATGTCGTTGATCATCACGATCAGTTGCATCATCCTCGGCTATCCCATTGCGTGGCTTCTGGCGAACCTTCCGATGCGTTCGGCGAACCTGCTGATGATCCTGGTGCTTCTTCCCTTCTGGACCTCGCTTCTGGTCAGGACCAGCGCCTGGAAGATCCTCCTCCAGCAACAGGGGGTCATCAACGATCTGCTCGTATGGATCGGCATCGTCAGCAACACGGGGCGACTCGTGCTCATCAACAACCAGACCGGCACGATCATCGCCATGACGCATATCCTGCTGCCGTTCATGATCCTGCCGCTTTATTCCGTGATGAAGACGATCCCGGTGACTTACGTCCGCGCCGCAAAGAGCCTGGGGGCGACAGACTGGACGGCGTTCTGGCGCGTTTACTTCCCGAACTCGGTACCGGGCATCGGGGCGGGGTCGATCCTCGTCTTCATCCTGTCCATCGGTTACTACATCACGCCCGAACTGGTCGGCGGCACATCCGGGGTCTTCATCTCGAACCGGATCGCCTATCACATCTCGTCCTCGCTGAACTGGGGACTGGCGGCGGCGCTGGGCACCATCCTCCTCGCTGCGGTCCTGATGCTTTACTACACCTACGACCGCATGGTCGGGATCGACAACGTGAAGCTGGGAGGCTGAGATGAGCGGACTGCCGATCTATGCCACGACCGGCCAGCGCGTCTGGTATTATACCTTCCGCGTCATCTGCGGGCTGATCTTCTTCTTCCTGATCGCCCCGATCGCCGTCATCATTCCTCTGTCGTTCAACGCCGAAGACTTCTTCACCTTCACACCGAAGATGCTGGCGCTCGACCCGGACGGATACTCGCTGAAGCACTACCGCGACTTCTTCACCAACAACGACTGGCAGCAGGCGCTGTGGAACTCTTTCCGAATCGCGCCGATGGCGACGATCCTGTCCGTGAGCTTCGGCACGCTGGCCGCCATCGGACTCAGCCAGCAGCACGTTCCCTTCCGGCGGGTGATCATGGCGGTGCTGATCTCGCCCATGATCGTGCCACTCATCATCTCGGCCGCGGGCATGTATTTCTTCTATTCGCGGATCGGACTTCAAGGGACCTACTGGGGCGTCGTCCTTGCGCACGCGGCTCTGGGCATTCCCTTCGTCATCATCACGGTGACCGCGACGCTCGTCGGGTTCGACCGTTCGCTGACGCGGGCTTCGGCGAACCTGGGCGCGGACCCGGTGACGACATTCTTCAGGGTGCAGATGCCACTGATCCTTCCGGGGGTCATCTCGGGCGGGCTTTTCGCCTTCATCACGTCCTTCGACGAGGTGGTGGTCGTTCTTTTCGTGGGATCGGCGGGACAGAAGACACTGCCCTGGCAGATGTTCACGGGTCTGAGGGAGCAGATCAGCCCGACGATCCTCGCGGTTGCCACGATTCTAGTCGCGCTGTCGATCCTGCTGCTTGCGACGCTGGAGATCCTGCGGCGCAGGTCCGAGAGGCTGCGGGGCATGTCGCCGGGCTGAAGCCGGGAACGGCCAAAAAAATCGGCGGGCCGCAAGGACCCGCCGGAGGTAAGATGCCAACAGGGAGGAGTTGGCGATCTGAACTCGAAATCTTACTTGACGGCTGCCTTCTTCGCGGCGGCGGTCATGTCATCGGTGGCCTTCTTGACGGCGTTCGTGGCGTCGTCACCGAAGTTTTTGCCGGCGGCGAGCATCAGCTCGACGGTCTCCATCTGGACCTTCTTCGCGATCTCGGCAAAGGACGCCATCGACTCGGCGCTCATCTCGGCCTGGGCCGAAGCGAAGTCGGTCATGGCTTTGGTGTAGTCGGCCGGGTCTTCCTTGACGTTGGTCACGACGCCGAGCTTGCCGATGGTGGCTTTGGTCCAGCTGGCGGAAATCTCGGTCGACTTCTCGGCGGCTTCCAGAACAACCTTCGACATACGGTCGGCGAACGAGGCTTGCGTCTTGAACGCTTCCTGCATCGCGGAGGTGTCCACGGGGAAGGTGCCCATCATGTCTTTCATCATCTTGGTGTAGTCTTGTGTGGCTTTGGCCATTGGTCTCTCTCCTGGTTAGCTGGCGGGGAGGACCCGCGTTGCTGCGTGTGCACAATACATACACGCTGCAGCGCAGAAATCAAGAGGCAATGCTGCAGTGCAGCAATAATTTAAAATATCACGATTTCAGTAACTTGGTCTGGTAATAGCCCCCGAATCCGCGGTTCCAGGGCAAAAAAATCGTCACGCGAGGGCAGGATGCTCCGTGACGTAGGTTCCAGGAGCCGCCGCGAGGATCGAATGTCCTTTTTCGGTGCCGGGCGTACGCGCGGCGATCATCGCGCCCGACCACCCCGCCAGCCAGGCCTCCCACGTCGGCCACCACGAGCCATCACTGTGCTGGGCCGCCTCGCGCCAATCCGACGCGTTCTCGGGCCAGTCGTCGTTGACGTAATGTCCGTATTTCTTCTTGGAGGGCGGGTTCACGATGCCCGCGATATGTCCGCTTTCCGACAGGATGAAGGTCCGGTCCTTGCTGCCCATCCGGCGGACGCCCTGGTAGCACGATGGCCATGCGGCGATGTGATCGGTTTCGCAGGCGACCGAGCAGAGCGGCACACTGATGTCCCCGATGCGCACGGTTTCGCCCAGGACGGTAAAGCCGTCGCGGGCGAAGCGATTCTCCTGGCAGAGGCCACGCAGATATTCGATGGCCATGCGGGCGGGCAGGTTCGTGCCGTCGCCGTTCCAGTAGAGAAGGTCGAAGGCGGGCGGCGCCTCTCCCATCATGTAGCTGCGGATGGCGGGGCCGTAGATCAGGTCGTTCGAACGGAGATAGCTGAACGTCCGGCTCATGATGAAGCTTTCCAGCACGCCCACGCGCTGAACCTGTTCCTCGATCGAGTCCAAGAAATCGTTCGACAGGAAGACGCCGACCTCCCCCTGGTCCTCGAAGTCGGTCAGCGTCGTAAGGAAAGTGGCCGAGGCGACGGATGTGTCCCTCCGCTTCTTCATCAGGGCCAGCGTCAGGGCCAAAGTCGTGCCGGCGATGCAGTAGCCGATGACGTTGACCTTCTTCTGGGCGGTGATCTCCTTGACCTGATCGATGGCCGTCAGGAAGCCTTTCTCGACATAATCGTCCATGCCGAAGTCGCGGTAGGAGGCGTCGGGGTTCTTCCAGGATACGACAAACAGCGTATAGCCCTGGTCGACGATCCAGCGGATCAGGCTGTTCTGCGGCTTCAGGTCGAGGATGTAGAACCTGTTGATCCACGGCGGGAAGATCAGAAGCGGGACCCGGTGCACCTTCTCGGTGGTCGGCGCGTACTGGATCAGCTCGAACAACTCGTTTCGATAGACGACCGAGCCTTCCGCCGTCCCGATGTTTCCGCCGACCTTGAAGGCGTTCTTGTCGGCCAGAGTCACCAGAAGCTCGCCGTCCGACGCTTCGATGTCGCGGACGAGGTTCTCGAGCCCGTCGACAAGGCTCTGTCCCTGGGTTTCGGCCGCCTTCGCGAGCGCCTCGGGGTTCGTTCCCAGGAAATTCGTCGGGCTCATCATGTCGATGATCTGCTGCGAGAAGTATCGCAGTCGCTTCTTGTCCTTCGAATCCAGCTCGTCCAGATCGTCGACGGCATCCGCGATCGCGGCGGACGACAGCAGGTACTGCTGCTTGATGAAGTTGAAATAGGGGTGCTCGTCCCAGAGTGGGCTCGAAAAGCGGCGGTCCTTGGGGCCAGTGTCCTGCGGAGGGGCCAATTTTCCCTGCATCAGGGTCTGTTGCGCCTCAAGGTAGTGGGTCAGCGCCTTGCCCCAATACTGGACCTGGTTCTCGAATATCTTCGACGGGTGCGTCACCATTTCCGACATGTAGGCGGCAGCGGCCTTGGCATAGAGCTCGTGGCCGGGGCCCTGAAGACCGGACGGAGACGACTTCTTGTGAGCCAGCGCAGCGACAAGACGCTGCGACAATTCCTCGATCCGGGCGAGGTTTTTGTTCAACAGCTCCAGCCGCTCGGCCTCGTTTCCGGTTTCTTCAGTTGTCATGCGCTACTATCCGACCTACTTTGCATCTGCAGCATCCTGCTGGAACCTTACTCGTGACCCGGCGTCATGGCAAAGGCAGGTTTGGCGCAGCAGGGATATGTCCATGCGACAGATGATGACCTACGATCTGATGGAAACGGTCCGCAACACCAACCAGTGGATCGGTGCGACGGCATTCGCCATGGCGTCCTACCCGGTCTTCGGGGCGGTGCCTCACCCGGTATTCCGCCTGATGGCGGCTTGGGGCGAGGTGACGGAGCGCAGCTTTTCGCGCATGGTCGTGAAGCCCGACTGGGGGATAGACGCGATCGTGGGCGACGACGGCCGCGACCACGTCGTGACGGTTCAGACCGAACTGTCGCGCCCCTTCGGCAACCTGATCCGCTTCCGCGCTTCGGGACGCGCCGAACGCAAACGCCGCATCCTTCTCGTTGCGCCCATGTCCGGGCACTACGCCACGCTCCTGCGCTCGACGGTTCAAAGCCTGCTACCGGACGCGGAAGTCTGGATCACCGACTGGCACAACGCGCGCGACATTCCCGTCAGCGCCGGCAAGTTCGACGTCGAGGACTACACGATGTACCTGTCGGATTTCATCCGGCATCTGGGTCCATCGATCAACGTCATCGCTGTCTGCCAGCCCGCGCCGTTGGCCCTTGCCGCCACCGCCTATCTCGCGGCGGAAGAGCCCAAGGCGCAGCCCCGCACCCTGACGCTGATCGGCGGTCCCATTGACCCCGACGCCGCGCGGACCGATGTGACCGACTTTGGCCGCCGTGTGACGATGGGGCAGCTCGAGCAATTCATCATCCAGAGCGTCGGCTACAAGTATGCCGGGGTCGGCCGAAAGGTGTATCCGGGCCTGCTGCAGCTCTCGTCCTTCATGTCGATGAACGGCGAAACGCACAGCCGGGCGTTCAGCGAACAGATCGTGCGCGTCGCCAAGGGCGAAGCGGGCGACCACGACAAGCACAACAAGTTCTACGACGAATACCTCGCCGTGATGGACATGACGGCCGAGTTCTATCTTTCGACCGTCGAACGCATATTCAAGAACCGCGAGATTGCCCGAAACGACTTCACCGTCGCAGGACGGAAGGTCGACATCGGCGCAATCACGGACGTCGCGGTCAAGACCGTCGAGGGCGAGAAGGACGATATCTCGGCGCCGGGACAGTGCCTCGCCGCACTGGACCTGCTGACCGGATTGCCCGCCTCGAAGAAGGCCTCGCACCTCGAGCCCAAGGCGGGTCACTACGGCATCTTCGCCGGCAAGAGCTGGCGAAACAACATCCGGCCGCTGGTGCTGAACTTCATTGATCAGAACACCCCGGCGTCCAGTCAGAAGGCGCGGCGCGAGACGGCCTGATCAGGTCCAGTTGACCTCGGCACCGCCCGGCAGGGCCGCGCGGGCGCGCATCGGAAAGTCGGGCTTGTAGTCGGCCGACTGGCAGAAGGCCGAAATCCAGGCGTCGTCCATCAACAGGAAATCCAGGACTGACGCCAGAAAGTCCGCATCCCTCGCCCTTTCCCGCAGATCGGCCTCCGTCGCACCCGTCGCTCCCAGGAACGTCGGCAAGAGATCGTCGTTGCCGACAAGCCACGACAGGGCCTCAATGGCGAGAAGCTCGGCTGAATCGCGCGAGAGGGGGGTCATGCGGTCTCCCATCCGTTCAGTTGCATCAAGCGATCATTCCGCTTCGCTGTCAAATACGCGGCGTGCTGCCAAACCTCGGCTGGCCTGGCTCCCGGAAAGGTTTCGTTAACCGTTTTCGCCAAAACTGACGGCATCGGTCCTCGCTGTTTAACGAAAGCCCAACCGAATGCCCAAGTGCGTTTTCGTCATCGATTCGGTCGCCACCAACCGGATACGGCTGTCCGCTCTGGTCGAGCAGGCCCACCACCGCGTCGCCAGCGCCGAAACCCCGGCCGAGGCAGGGCGGTTGGACGCACCCGAACCCGACCTTATCGTCCT
Source organism: Silicimonas algicola (assembly GCF_003970735.1). Classification (GTDB taxonomy): domain Bacteria; phylum Pseudomonadota; class Alphaproteobacteria; order Rhodobacterales; family Rhodobacteraceae; genus Silicimonas; species Silicimonas algicola. The sequence goes on along the minus strand of NZ_CP034588.1, from coordinate 3,969,991 downwards.
CGGCCTTCACGGGGGCTCTTCGGGCGAGGTTATTTCCGGGCTGCGAGGCACGCCAGGTCTGGCCCATGCCCCGATCCTCTGTCTGGATACGGCGCCTTCGCCAATGCGCCGGCTTCAAACCCTGCGATCAGGCGCGCGCGACATCCTCAGCCGGTCAATGCCGGATGCGCTTCTTCTCGCGCGGATCCGGGGCCTGTTGCGCGACGGCGAGACCGAGAGGGAGTGCGAGCGGCGTCGCGCGACCGCCACAAGCTTCGGGTTCGCCGAGGCCGCGGCAGGGTTCCGTCGTCGCGCGCATGTGGCCTGCGTGGGAGACCTCGCCTCGATGCCGGCCCTGCCCAATATCCTCGGGACGACCCTCCCGCATCGCTTCGACACGCCCTCGCTCGACGAGGTTCTGAGGGACGATGCGAGCGCCGCAGCTCCCGAGGCCTACGTCTTTGTCAGCGGACCGGGGTATTTGTCTCTCGACACGCTTTTACCCGAACTGCGCGACCGCAGCCATTCGCGTCATGCCCCAGTACTGGTCGTCCATCCGGGCGACCGTCCCGACATCGCCACGCGCGCCCTGAATCTGGGTGCAGGCGACGTCGCCGCCGGCAGCTCCACCGGAGAAGAGCTGGCAATCCGCATCGACGCGATGCTTTCGCGCAAGCGTCTTCGTGACAGCCTCAGGCAGTCCGACGAACAAAGCTACCGACTGGCCGCCACCGATCCGCTGACCGGTCTCTACAATCGCCGATACGCCGAAAGTTACCTGGCCGACATGGTGCTTCGCGCCCATGACGACGAACGGGGCTTTGCACTGATGCTTATCGACATCGACCATTTCAAGGAGATCAACGACCGCTTCGGCCACACCTCGGGAGACCGAGTTCTGGTCGAGACCGCGGCACGGCTGCGCGACAACCTGAGAGCCTGCGACCTGGTCTGCCGCTACGGAGGCGAGGAGTTCCTGGTGATCCTGCCCGAGACCGAGGGCCGCGAGGTCGAGCGCACGGCGGAACGACTGCGCGACGCGATTTCTTCCAGACCGGTATCGCTCGAGGCCGACCGCAGCGTACCGGTGACGGCCAGCATTGGCGTCGCCGTCCACTGCATCGACACCCTAGTCCACCATGCCGCCCTGACAGGAACGTTCGACAGGATCGGTGGCTCCGGCATGACGCCGATCTCGCAGGCCTTCGAAATCGCGGACAAAGTCCTCTACCGTGCCAAGTCCGCAGGTCGGAATCGGGTCGAGTTCAGCGCCGCCTGAGACGCGCCAGCGACTCCTCCAGCCGGTCGGCGTAAGCGGCGCGCTCGTCGTCGCTCATCTCGTCCAGGCGCTTCATCAACAGTGCTTCGCCGATTTCCTGGCGTCCGACCGCGGCCTCGCGCTGTTCCAGAAGCAGGCGGCGCACCTCGTCCGAATCGAAAGGAACCGCGCGCAGGGCGGCGAGGAACGCCTCGAAGCGCTGCTTCAGGCTTTCGCGACTTTCCCGGATCCGGTCACGGTCCTGCATCACATCGCGCATAAGCGCGCGCCGGTCGGCGTCGGGCAGCGCGCGGATGAACGGTTCTCCGATGACCCCGCGCGCGGGCCGCCCTTCACGCTCGAAGCGGGCATCGGGCGACAGCGCGTGACCGACCACGAGTCCCACGACCAGAAGGTTAACGGCGAGCGATACGAAGAGAAGGGGCATCACCCAGCGCCCTCGGTGGCGCGGCGTGGCAGGCTTCGGCTGCTGTTCAGGCGAGGTGTCGGTCATGGGGTCACTCGTCGAGGGCGGCAAGATCAGCGCCCGGAAGGAAGGTGTAGAGCGTCGCAATATCGTCGCCGGTGTCGGACAGCGTCGTATAGGGGCTGACGAGGTCCGGCGAGGCGAAGCCGATGATCACGCCCGCCGCCGCCGAAAGAGACAATCCCGAGGCAGCGAAGATCCCGGGGAAGCCGAACCGCCGGGGGAGGCCCCGCCGCCGGGGGGCGGTCTCGACGGGGCGTTGCGACAGGGACGCCACCGCGTCGGCCTCGAGGCGCGAAAGAAACGCGGACGAGGGCAGGGGAGGCCTTGCGCGCCCGGCCTCGAATAGCGCGTCCAGCGCTCGATCATCGCGGCCGTCCTGAGAGCTATCCATTGTCATACCCCAGTTCTTCCCTGCGCCCGGCCAGGATGGCCGCAAGGGCGCGCTTTCCGCGGGCGGTCAGACTTTCGACGGCCTCCACCCCGATGTCCATGATCGCCGCGATCTCCGGGTTCGACAGACCTTCGAGATGCCGCAGGACGACCGCCTGGCGCTGCCGGTCGGGCAGCTCGTCCAGCGCCGCCTGCAAGGCATCGGCGCGCGCGGTTTCGGTCATCCGGTCGACCGCCGAGGCGATGTCGGCTTCCGGTTCGGGCACGGTCTCCAGCGGGACCTGACCGCGCACCTTTCGCCGCCGCAGGCGGTCGGTGCAGAGGTTGACCGCAACCCGGTAGGCCCAGGTCGAGACCTGAGCTTCACCCTGCCGCCAGTCCGGTGCTACCTTCCACAGCTTCATCATGGTCTCCTGCACCACGTCCTCGGCCTCGGCCCTGTCGCCCAGGACGCGCACGGAATAACCGAACAGCCGCGGGGCGAGGCGGGCGACGAGGTCGCGCCCCGCCGCCGCGTCACCATTGGCGAAGGCGACGAGAAGCGCCGCGTCGGGCGCCTCGTCCGCCGGGGCGTCTGGCCTTGAGTTCTGTCCGTCCATCGCGACCCCGGCGTAGCGCCGGACCGCCCGTCAGGCAATCCGGCTTCGCATGCGGCTGGCGTCAGTTGCGGAACTTGTGCCACCCGCCTTTTTCCCCGTCATGTCCGCCTCGCATGCCGCGACGCTCGGTCATCCGCTCTTTCGCGGCGTCGAACTCTTCCTGGCTCACACCTCCCGAGTTGTCGGTGTCGAAGCGGTCGATCATCCGGGCGCCCGGACCCCCGCGGCCCATGCGGGCTTCAAGCGCGTCGCGGCTGAGGTTTCCGTCGCCGTCGGCGTCGAGACGTCCGAACATCTCGCCCGCCCGCTCGGCTGCCTTCGCCTGCGCGTGGGCGGTGAACTCCTCGAGCGTGACATTGCCGTCGCCGTTCGTGTCGAACTCGGCGAAGCGGTTGGCGCGCATCGCCTCCATGTCCTCGACCGTGATCTCGCCCGAGCCGTCGGCGTCAAGCGTGGCGAAATCCATCGGCCCGGCTTCGGTCGCTTCGGCGTCGGGCGTCGTGGCAGTGTCCTGCGCAATCGCCATCCCTGCGCCGGCGGCGATCAGGGTGGTGGCCAGCAGGATCTTCAACTTGTTCTTGTCCATCGGTATGCACTCCATGTTCCGATCATGTGCATTCAACGGAGCTGGCAGGCATTTCCGTCGCAGAAAATTTCCGCACTGGCCGCGAGCGGGCGAACCTGTTTCCTTGAGCCGACCTGACTCGGAGTGAAGAACATGAAGGATATCGTCATCCTCGGGGGCGCACGGACCGCCATCGGCACCTTCGGCGGCAGCCTGGCGGATGTGGCGCCGATCACCCTCGGCGCGACCGTGGCAAGGGCAGCAATGGAGCGGTCGGGAGTCGAGCCCTCGCAGATCGGCACCGTGGTCTTCGGTCACGTCATCAATACCGAACCGCGCGACATGTACCTCAGCCGCGTGGCCGCGATGGAGGCAGGTATCCCCAGCGGCACACCTGCGATGAACGTGAACCGTCTTTGCGGTTCGGGCGCGCAGGCGATCGTGTCGGTCGTCCAGGCGCTGACGCTCGGCGACGCCGACTTCGGACTTGCCGGGGGCGCCGAGAGCATGAGCCGCTCGCCCTACATCCTGCCGCAGGCGCGCTGGGGTCAGAAGATGGGCGACGCCAGCGCGCAGGACATGATGCTGGGCGCGCTCAACTGTCCCTTCGGCACAGGTCACATGGGCGTCACCGCGGAAAATGTCGCGAAGGAACACAACGTCTCCCGCGAGGCGCAGGACGCCTTCGCCATGGAGAGCCAGGAACGCGCGGCGAGCGCCATCGCCGAGGGGCGCTTCAAGGACCAGATCGTGCCCGTTGAGGTGAAGGTGAAGCGCGAAACGGTCGCGTTCGACACGGACGAGCACCCCAAGCAGACCTCTCTCGACAAGCTCGCGTCCCTACGCCCGGCTTTTCAGAAGGACGGCAGCGTCACCGCCGGCAACGCGAGCGGCATCAACGACGGCGCCGCGGCTCTGGTCCTCGCCACCGCCGAGGCGGCGCAGGCGGCAGGACTGACCCCACGCGCGCGGATCGTCGGCTACGCCCACGCCGGCGTCCGGCCCGAGGTCATGGGCATTGGTCCAGTGCCCGCGGTCGAGGCGCTCTTGAAGCGCACCGGCCTGACAGTCGCCGACTTCGACGTGATCGAATCGAACGAAGCCTTCGCCGCGCAGGCGCTCGCCGTCAACAAGGGCCTCGGCCTCGATCCGGCGCGGGTCAACCCGAACGGCGGCGCCATCGCACTGGGTCACCCCGTTGGCGCGACGGGTGCCATCCTTACCATCAAGGCGTTCTACGAACTCGAGCGTATCGGCGGCAAGCGGGCGCTGGTCACAATGTGCATCGGAGGCGGGCAGGGAATCGCGCTGGCGATCGAGCGTCTATGACGCTTAAGCCTTCGTTTACCTAAAGGATTTCATAACGAGTGCGTTGCCGAGAGGGAGCGCACGCAATGGACCTGTCGAACCAACTGGCCTCCGAGCGCCGCGCCCGGCTCGCGGCCGAGCGGCTTCTCCAGCAGATGAAGTCCGAACTCTACCAGGCCAACGAAAGCCTGTCGCTTCACGCCCGCCACCTGTCGAGCGAGATCGCGGTGACGCAGGAAGAGGTGGCGAGCGTCCGGACCGAGGCGGCCCTGCTTCAGGAACGGTATGACCGCGCGCAGCAAAACCTGCGCACCGCCGAAAGCGCGATCACCATCGCCGAGCGGCGGCTGTGGGACTCGCTTGAAACGATCCGCGACGGCTTCGCGGTCTTCGGTCCCGACGACGTGCTGATTGCGGCGAACCGCGCCTATCTCGCGATCTTCGACGGGCTCGAGATGGTGCGGCCCGGCATCGCGCTGTCCGAGCTTTTCGCTCTTCTGGCTGAGGAAGGCATCGTCGACACCGGCCGCATCAAGGCGGCGACGTGGAAGCAGAAGATGCTGGACCGGCTCAAGGCCAACCGCATCGAAAGCGCGGTCCTCAAGGTCTGGAACGGAACCTATATCAAGCTCATCGACCGCCGCACGCGCGATGGGGACCTCGTCACGCTGGCGCTCAACATCACCGACCAGATCGAGCGCGAGCATGCCCTGCAAGAGGCGAGCCAACGCGCCGAAGCGGCGAACCGCGCCAAGTCGGCCTTCCTCGCCAACATGAGCCACGAGATCCGGACGCCCATGAACGGCGTGATCGGAATGGCCGACCTTCTGGCCGAGACCGACCTCGACGACGAGCAGCGCGCCTATATCGACACCATCCGCACCTCGGGCGAGGCGCTTCTGGTCATCATCAACGACGTGCTCGACTATTCCAAGATCGAGGCCGACAAGGTCAGTCTGAAGGCGCGGCCGTTCGATCTGGAACGCTGCATCCACGACGTCGTCATGCTGCTCAGCCCCAGTGCGTCGGACAAGGGGCTTCAGATCGCCGTCGACTACGACCTCTTCATGCCGACGAGCTATCTGGGCGACGCGGGACGGATCCGGCAGGTGCTGACCAACCTCGTGGGCAATGCCATCAAGTTCACGTCCGAAGGGCATGTCGCGATCCGCGTCGTGGGGCTGCCGGTCGAAGCCGATACCGAGTACCGCATCCACCTCACGGTCGAGGATACCGGCGTCGGCATCCCCTCCGACAAGCTGGGCGACATTTTCCGCGAATTTCACCAGGTCGAGAACGACCGTGACAGAACTCACGACGGTACCGGCCTGGGTCTTGCGATCACGCGTCGGCTGATCGAGCTGATGAAGGGCGACGTCTGGGTCGACAGCGAAGCAGGGCAGGGGTCGGTCTTCGGCTTCCAGATCACGCTTCCGATCGTCGAGGACGCGGCTTCGGACGAGGTTTCGGCGCCCGGATGGATGCACCGCGCCATCGTCCTCGATCGCGACGGCATGAACCGCGACATTCTCATCAAGCAACTCGGGCTGATGGGCCTCCGCTCGGTCGTGGCGGCGTCGAGGCAGGAAATCGACGCGCTTCCGCCGGGACCCGAGGACATCGTTTTCATCGGCAGCGACGCGGCCGAAGACGTCGAGGTCTTTGCAACCGATGTGTCCGCCCATCACCGCCCTGCTGCGATCTTCCTCGTGACCGACACCATCGGACGGATGCCGAAAGGCCAGACCGCCTTCGCGGGCGCCCTGCAACGCCCCGTCTTGCGCGCCGAGATGCTGCGCGTCCTGCGCTCGGTCCTCCCCCCGGAGCCTCAGAGTCAGCCAGAGGCTGAGGGCGATTTTACGCCCGCCGTCCTGGTCGATATGCCCGTCCTGGGTCCCGTCACCTCTGATACGACCCCCGACGACGACAGCGCTCAACTCGATGCGTGTTTCGACGCGACAGAACCCGAATTCGACCTCGTCGACACGCCACCCCGGGAGACCGGACCCCGCCTCGCGCGCGTTCTCGTGGCCGAGGACAACCGAACCAACCGCATGGTCATCGAAAAGATGCTCAAATCCCTGAGCATCGACCTCGTCTTCGCCGAAAACGGACAGGAGCTGGTCGACATCTTCCAGTGGTGGCGGCCCGATATCGTCTTCACCGACATCTCGATGCCGCGCATGGACGGAAAGGAGGCCGCGCGCCGCATACGTCGCATCGAGGCCTCGGAAGGTTCCATGCCCTGCCCCATCGTTGCCATCACGGCGCACGCGATGGAAGGCGACGCCGAAGAGATCTTGGCGGCGGGGATCGATTACTACCTGACGAAGCCCGTGAAGAAGGGCGAGCTCATCCGGCACATCGAAGCCGCCCGGCCGCCGCACAGCGAACCGCTCCAGCAGGCGATCGCTTTCGAGGCGGCGGATGCCGCCCGCGCCTAGTCCCGCACGTCCTCGTCGCGGTGGAATATCAGCCTTGCGCCGTCGCCTTCGGCCGCAACGAAGCGATAGCCTCCAAGGTCGAAGTCGCGCAGCCCCTCGACCGTCGTCACGCGGTTGTCGACGATGAAGCGCGCCATGGCGCCCCGTGCGACCTTGGCGAAGACGCCGACCATCCGCCCCGTGCCACCCGTCACCTCGTAGAACTCTGGCGTGACGACGCGCGGCTTCAACGCTTTCAGCTCCACGGCCGAGAAATACTCGCGGCTGGCGCAGTTGACGACGACATCGGTGCCGACGGCCTCGGCCGCCTCGTTCAGCGCCATTGCGATCCTGTCGCCCCAATAGGCGTAAAGCGTCGTGCCGCGCCGCGTCTTCAGGCGGCTGCCCATCTCCAGCCGATAGGGCTGGATGGCGTCGAGCGGGCGTAGAACGCCATAGAGACCCGAGAGGATGCGCAGGTGATCCTGCGCCCAGGCCATGTCGTCTGAACCCAGCGAGGCGGCATCGAAGCCGCGATAGGTATCCCCCGCGAAGGCGTGGATTGCGGGTCGGGTCGTCGCGTCGCCAGGGTCGGAGGCGAAGTCGCGGAACCGCTCGCGGTTCAGCCGCGCGAGGTCGTCGGACAGGTCCATCAGGCCCTTCAGCGCCTTGAGCGAAAGTTGCCGCGCGTGCCCCGCCAGCCGTGAGGCGTCGGCCAGGAACTCGGGTTCGGTCGTGACCCCCTCACGCCCGGTCCAGTCGAGCCGCTTGGCGGGCGAAATGGTGACGAGCATCGGGCCTCCCCCCAGACGAAGAAGGCCCCCGAAGGGGCCCGCGTCGATCTTGGTCGGGCAGAGAGGATTCGAACCTCCGACCCCCTGCTCCCGAAGCAGGTGCGCTACCAGGCTGCGCCACTGCCCGACCGTGCGGGGCGGATTACTTGGCTTCCGCCCCTTTTGCAAGGGCCTCATGTCCCGGCAGGACGCGCACCGCACGGTCTCTCAGCATGGCGCTGATGGTGATGCCCGAGGGCGTGCGCGGCTGGGTGCGGGTCTCGAGCACCGGGGTGTGCTTCGACCCGCCCAGGCTTTCGCGCACGACGACGTAGATGCCGGCCAGGATGATGACGCACGCGCCCACGAGCGTGTAACGGTCCGGCACTTCCGAGAAGATGAGAAGCCCGAACAGCGCGCCCCATATGATCTGGGAATACTGCATCGGCGCGACGATGGCCGCATCGCCGTTGCGATAGGCGGCAATGCTGCACACGCCCCCGATGAACCCGAGCGTCGACATCAGCGCCAGAAGCCCGAATTGTCCCAACTCGATCGGCACCCAGACGAAAGGCAGGATCGCGCCCATGACGATCACGTTGGTCATCATCGGATAGAGCATCAGCACCGCGCTCCGCTCCTCACGCCCGATCTTGCGCGTGACGACGCTGACGATGGCGCTGCCCGCCGCCGCGGTCAGGCCAGCGATATGGCCGAGCGTGAAGGGCGCCGCCCCCGGGCGCAGCACGATCAGGACGCCGATCAGACCAAGTGCCACGGCAGCCCATCGGTGCATGCCGACCTTTTCACCCAGGATCGGTATGGACAGCACGGTGATCAGAAGCGGCGCGGCGAAGATGAAGGCATAGACCTGCGCCAAGGGCAGGACGGAAAAGGCGTAGAAGGCGCAGCCCCCGGTGATCGTTCCCGCGATGGTCCGCACTGCGACATAGCCCGGATGGACCGGCCTCAGGTTCCCCTGCGTGCGCTCGCGCATCATCATCAGCGTGACCAGCGGAAAGCTGAGCAGGACACTGAAGAACAGGATCTGGAAGGGCGAGATGTTCTCGCCCAGGAACTTGATGACGACATCGTGGCCCGAGTAGACCGCGAAAGCGAAAAGGGCGAAGGCGACGCCCTTCAGGTTCGATTTCTCGAGGCTCATCGGATTCCGGTCGCTAGTGCTATGCGGCCAGAACGACACCACGCCGCCGTCGGCGTCAAGGCTCGAGCACCGATGTCAGCTTCGGCGGAAGGCGTTTTTCAGCCACACAAGCGGAAGCAGGAGCAGGATCCCGAATTTCTTCAGGAATAGAAGCCCGACCGCCAGGAACCCGGCCTTGGATGCCAGGACCTTGCCCGCAATCAGGCCCGCGACGCCGACCGCTGCGACCTGGTCAACCGATGGATCGAAGTCGGCATAGGTCTTGCCGTCGACGAAGGTGACCATGCGCGCGACATCGGGCAGCGCGGTCTTGATTGCGGCGAGCTGATCCATCCCGGCGATGAAGTTGACCGTCATGACGCCCTCGCGGCCCAAAGCCCGGAGCGAGTAGTTCAGAGAATTGGCGTCCGCGCCGCCGAACTTCAGCTCCATCGCCCAATGCAGCTTCCGCGACGCCTTGTCGTAGCGGGGCGGCTCGGCCCACCCCAGAAGCTCGAGTGTATCGTATCCGTCCGCGACGCGTTGCGCCGAGGCCACGCGGGCGTCGGCCTGCATCTCGCGCATGAGGGAGCTGTAGTCATAGTCCTCGGCATCGTCGTCCGACACATAGCCGATGGCGTCGAAGTTGATGTCCGCGCCCCAGACCTCATCGTCCCACGGTGTCATGCCGGCGGGAAACACCATGCCCAGGGTCTCGGCCTCGGGGTTACCCCAGAGGAAGGTCAGAACGACGTTCGCGTCCTGCGGGAAAAGATAATAATAGCCCTCCGGCACCTCGAGCCTTGCCTGCCCGCCCGGCAAGAGCACGGTGCCCTGCTGGTAGTCGAAGCTGCGCAGCGCCTCGTTCACCTCGGCGTATTCATAGCCCTTGTGGCCGGGGAACATCTCGTCGAACGTCTTCGCGTTCGCATGACCTGCGGTGGCCGCAATCACGGCGCAGGCGAAAATGGCTCTCATCGCTGAAGGTCCTTGGCAGAAGAGTCCTGCCGGACTTATCCACCCAAATCGGGCGAGCGTGCGACCGTGTGGCGGCACCCGAACGGCGCCGCCCGCGACCGGATCAAAGGCTGGCGGACAACTTCGCCACGACAGCATCGCCCATCTCGGCGGTCGACACGGGCGCCGCGCCGTCCTGTCCCAGAAGGTCGGCCGTGCGCAGGCCATCCGCCAGGACGGCGTTGACCGCCTCCTCAAGCCGCGTGGCCTCGTCGCCCTTGTCGAACGAATAGCGCAGCGCCATTGCGAAGGACAGGATGCAGGCGATGGGGTTCGCCTTGCCTGTCCCCGCGATGTCGGGGGCCGACCCGTGGACGGGCTCGTACAGCGCCTTCGGACGGCCGTTCGCCATCGGCGCACCCAGCGACGCCGACGGCAGCATCCCGAGAGAACCGGTCAGCATCGCGGCGAGGTCGGACAGGAGGTCGCCGAAGAGGTTGTCGGTCACGATCACGTCGAACTGCTTGGGCCAGCGCGTCAGCTGCATCGCACCCGCGTCGGCGTACATGTGCGACAGCTCGACGTCCGGATATTCGGCGTCGTGAACCTCCTGTACCACCTGGCGCCAGAGAACGCCCGACTCCATGACGTTCGCCTTTTCCATCGAGCAGACCTTGTTGCCCCGCTTCCGCGCCAGCTCGAAGGCCGAGCGCGCGACCCGCGCGATCTCGCTTTCCGTGTAGCGCTGCGTGTTGATGCCGACACGCTCGTTGCCTTCCTGGAAGATGCCGCGCGGCTCGCCGAAATAGACGCCGCTCGTCAGCTCGCGGATGATCATGATGTCCAGTCCGGCCACCACGTCCTTCTTCAGCGACGAAAAGTCGGCCAGCGCATCGAAGCACTGGGCAGGGCGCAGGTTGGCATAGAGGTCCATCTCCTTGCGCAGCCGCAGCAGCCCCCGCTCGGGCTTCACGCTGAAGTCGAGGACGTCGTACTTCGGCCCGCCTACCGCGCCCAGAAGCACCGCGTCGACCGACTGCGCGTGCTCCATCGCCTCGTCCGTCAGCGGGGTGCCGTGGACATCGTAGGAGGCGCCGCCGACCAGATCCTCGCTCACCTCGAACTTCAGGCCGCGCTTGTCGCCGAACCAGTCGATGACCTTGCGGACCTCGGCCATGACTTCGGGGCCGATGCCGTCGCCGGGCAGGATGAGAAGCGAGGGGGTGCTCATGGGGAAACGCCTTCCTGAATGGGTCGGACGGGGCCTAGCGCGGGCGTTCCATAGCGTCAAGCGGTGCCGGGTCAGGGCCGCGTCTCGACCTCGACCCAGACCAGCCGATGCCGTGAGGCCGTGCGCGCGGCAGCGTCTCTGGCGCCGTCGTCTTCGGGCCAGTGGATGCCGGCGCGGATCACCTCAAGCGTCGCGGACGGAAGCACGTAGTCGACCCTCAGCGCGCCGGGTCCGCCTTCGAGCTCCGTCCAGTCCGCGGTGATGCCTCGTGTGCCTTCCGGGTCTGTCAGGTCCGGCCGAGCCAGAAGATCGGCCAGCGCGTTCTTGTCCCCCTCGCCGCGCTCGGGGTCGGCGTTCGCATCGCCCAGAAGGACGAACCGCTCCGGGGGCGGCCCGAAGCCGGCGTCGAGGAACTGCGACTAGAACAGCGTCTCGTCCCTGTTGCGCGCCACGTTCCGCGCCTCGAAGGCGGGCGGCGTCGCGTGCCAGGCCAGAAGGTGCAGGCGCGTGCCGTCGGCCAAGATCAGGGGCACGTCCCAATGCCCTGTCGTCGACAGCCGCTGCGCCTCGGGCGTTCCGTTCGGCGCTCGATGTCCCGGCAGGTCGGTCCAGGAGAGGCCGGTGAAGTCCCTGACCTCCTCCATCGCGACAGGCCGCCGCGACAGGATCGCCATGCCGCCCTGTCCGGCGTACTCGCCCCAGCCCTGCGCATCGCCGGGCCCGCCCAGTCTCCCGTCGCCGTCCAGATCGAGACCGCTGTCCATCCCCCGGTTCGGTCGCAAAGCCAGCCGGTGCGGATAGCCTCCGACCTGATCCGCAAGTGCGTTCAGGGTCACGCCCCCCAGATCCCAGTCGATGTCGAGAAGCAGAACCGCATCCGCATCCACCTCTTTCAGCACCGCGACCACTGCGCCCACCTGGGGGTCGCCGTCCGACAGGATGGCCTCCAGCAGCAGGCCGGGGCCGTCGCGCGAAAGCTCGGTGTGGAAGGTGGCGATCTTCAGCCGCTCGGCCCAAACGGGCGCGGCGACGAGGCAGAGAAGGATCAGACCGGCAAGAGCCCGGCGTTGCCTTCGTCCTGCGACGACATGCGCCGCTTTTCCGTGATAAGTGCAGCGATCCGGCCCATGGCGATGCCGCGCATGAAGAGGGATGCCGGAAGAAATGCCCATGCCGCCACCGTCCAGATCAGCGTCTGCGGGCTTTCCAGCGTGACGGCGCCGAACAGCGCCGTCGCCGACTTGATGACCGCCGGCGTCAGGAATGGCAGTAGAAACCCTAAGGCGATGTTAAAGCGCGCGTCGCGTTCCAGCCGTTCCACAACGTCGCCGCCCGCCGTGGGGTCGAAGGTGGGCAGGTTGATCCAGACGTTGAAGCTGCCGCGCTGAAGCGGCCAGCGGTACATGCGCTGCACCACGACGAAGATCGCCAGGGTCGCCAGCGAGATGACATAGGCGATCCCGGCCGAGTCCCGGACAAGCTGGACGTGGCGCACCGACGCCTCGGGCGGCAGCATCAGCACGACGAGGCGTACCGGCGAATAGGGGAAATCGATCAGCCGTCCGACCGAGGCGCCGATGCCGTCGATGACCGAGGTGAGCATCGTCGGCGCGATCGAGCCTCGCGTGACAAGCGACAAGAGGATCACGGTGACGAACAGCGATCCGAAGCGGATGCGATTGAACGGCGGCGCATCGCGGAACTCGACGAGGCCCGGATAGGTCGAGGCGTATTCGAAGAAGGTGAGGCCCGCGCCGAAGATCGCGATCAGCGTGACGATCTGCGAGACATCCGTCGACATTCCCGGAAGGATCAGCGACGGCGTCGCGATCAAAAGAACCACGAGAAATGCACGGACCGCCGCGCCGACCAGCCGGTATATCACTGCCTCTGCCCCTTGTCGCGGCGCCGACCTTCAGGCCGGCAGGTCCGCTCGTCCGGTTCCAACCGTCCGGTCCGACGGTCTGCCATATTGTTGCCCCATTTCTGCCTTGTTGCGGACATCACAGCAATAACCTCTGAAAACTAAATGAATTTCTGGACAATTTCGTGTCCTGAATGGTGCGACATTGCATCAATAAAGAAACAAAAAAGGGCCACGCCGAAGAATGGCCCCGCATCTTGTGGTTGTCGGATCGATCAGACCCAGGGACGCTCCTGGCCTGCCTTTGCCTCGTAGGCGTCGATGGACGAAGCCGCGTTCTCGATCGTCAGGCCGATGTCGTCGAGCCCGTTCAGAAGGCAGTGCTTCTTGAACTCGTCGACTTCGAACGAAATGGAGCCGCCGTCCGGCCCGGTGATCGTCTGGCTCTCGAGGTCGACCGTGACGACAGCGTTGGCGCCCCGCTCGGCGTCGTCCATCAGCTTGTCGACGTCTTCCTGCGGCAGCGCGATGGGCAGGATGCCGTTCTTGAAGCAGTTGTTGTAGAAGATGTCGGCAAAGCTCGTCGAGATCACGCAGCGGATGCCGAAGTCCAGCAGCGCCCAGGGCGCGTGCTCGCGCGACGAACCGCAGCCGAAGTTGTCGCCCGCGACGAGGATCTGCGCATTCCGGTAGGCCGGCTTGTTCAGCACGAAATCCGGGTTTTCGTTACCCTCGCGGTCGAAACGCATCTCGTCGAACAGGTTCACGCCCAGCCCGGTACGCTTGATCGTCTTCAGGAACTGCTTCGGGATGATCATGTCGGTGTCGATGTTCACAAGCGGCATCGGCGCCGCGATACCCGTGAGCTTGGTGAATTTGTCCATCCGGCGGTCCTTTCCTGAAGCCGCAGCGTTTCTGCCCCACGAGGGGACAGGGCGCAAGGGCGCACGACAGACGAAAGGGCCCCGTGAGGGGCCCCTGATGTCGTCTTTGGGCCTGAGTCAGCGCCGCCTGCGCACCGCAGCAAGGCCTGCCAGACCGCCCAGCAGCAGAAGCGCCGTGCCGGGCAGCGGCACTTCGGGCGGGTTGTCTTCGCCGGGAAGCGTCCGGAAAACGCCCACCAGGGAGGCCGAGTTGATTGCGTTCTCGCGCGTCCAGAACTCGGTCAGCACGTCTCCGCCCCGATAGAACCCGAGGATATCGAGGACATAGCTCACCCCGTCGATGACGAAGCTGTCCGACTGGCCGAGGTTCAGCGTCGCCGTCACGCGGTCGGCGCAGCCTGCGGCGTTGACGCCCTGGCGGTTCCTCTCGCCGTTGGCGCAGGTGCGGGGGCTGTTGGCAGTCTCCCAATGCGCGAACGAGAAGACTGACGTGAACGTCCGGTCCAGCCCATCGACCATGAAACTGACAGCCAGGTCGGTCGTCTCGAGAAAGCTGCCCCTGATCGGATGGTTGAGGTGCTGAAAGAGGCCCAGGTTGAAGGGCGTCTCTTCCTCGGCATGGATCGTGCCCGGCGTCGGAGCGAAGGTGTATCCGCTCTTGCCCCAGCCCGTGCTTTTACCCCAGCTGATCCGCGACGTGCCTTGACCGCTGACGGCCGGGCCAGCGTTTTCCCAGATGCCATGGACTGACGTGATGTCCAGGGTGGCCGCGGATGCAGAGCCTCCCAGACAAAGCGCGGCACAAAGGACCGCGAAGAACCTTTGAAGTTTCATCTACCACCTACTCACGCGGCGCGACTCAGCGCGTCGCCGGAATTTCCACACACTAGTGACACAGTATGGCCACAATCGATCCATGCAACAACTGACCTAACCGTTGGTTAATGACCAACGGCAGATAGTGTCACCGAAAAGTGACGCCCTGTACGGCTGATAGGCGTGAGAAAGGACGCGGCGAAGGGACGCCGCGTTCCTGGATGTCAGCCTTTGCGCCGCAGAAGCGGCAGCGCCCCGAGACCGGCCAGAAGCAGAAGCGCGGTGGCGGGCAGGGGAACCTCGGACGGGGTTTCCGGATCAGGTCCCGGACCGGGCTGTTCGACGTCGGTCGAGAACACCGCCAGCAACTGCGCGGCGTTCGACTGGTTCTCGGTCGTCCAGAAATCCGTCAGCTTCTGGCCAAGGTACTGGAAGCCCATGATGTCGAGGACATAGTTCACCCCGTCGATGGAAAAGACCTCGGACCGGCCCTGGTTCAGGGTCGCCGTTACCAGGTCGGCGCAGCCGTTGGCGTTCACGCCCTGTGCGTTCGCCTCGCCGTTGCGGCAGCGTGCCGGGCTGTTCGGCGTCTCGTCGTGCAGGAACGAGAAGACCGAGACGATGGGGTTGGCCAAGCCAGCGATCTCCAGCGTTACACGCAGGTTCGCGCTTTGCAGGAAGCTGCCCCGGATCGGGAAGTTGTTGTGGGTGAAGGTGCCGATGACGAAGTCGCTGTCGCTTTCGACCGTGACCGGCGTTGCCGCATGGTCGAAGCTATAGCCGCTTCTCCGGGTCTCTGCGGGAACGCCCCAACTGATGTCCTCCGAGCCGATGCCGGACACCGTCGGGGTCGACGACGACCAGATGCCCGAAATCGAGGTGATGGTCAGCGAAGCTGCGGCCGCCGGACCGGCCACACACAGGGCCGCCGTGGCGATGGCCGCCATACGTGCAAGAAACATGTCTCTTCCTCAATGATGACGACGCGCTTGCTTGCGCGACTTGTTCTCATGAGGAACCAATTTATCAGAGTCCGTGCAGACTGTAGAGAGCCGCCGCGAAAGATTTCCGCGACGGCCTCAGCCGTGGCAGCGGCGCCTCACATCAGGTCGCGCACGTCGGTCAGCCGTCCGGTGATCGCCGCCGCGGCCGCCATGCCGGGCGACAGAAGGTGCGTCCGGCCCTTGTAGCCTTGGCGTCCCTCGAAGTTGCGGTTCGAGGTCGAGGCGCAGCGTTCGCCCGGCGCAAGCTGGTCCGGATTCATGCCGAGGCACATCGAACACCCGGCCATCCGCCACTCGAATCCGGCCTCCTGAAGCTTCTGCGCCAGCCCCTCTTCTTCCGCCTGAAGCCGCACAAGGCCTGAGCCGGGTACGATCATCGCGCGTAGGCCTTCCTTGACGCGCCTGCCCTCCATGATCTTCGCCACCTCGCGCAGATCCTCGATCCGCCCGTTGGTGCAGGACCCGATGAAGACCGTGTCGATTTCGATCTCCGACAGCTTCTGCCCCGGCGTCAGGCCCATGTAGTCCAGCGACCGCCGCGCGGCCTCGACCTTGCCGCCCTGGAAGTCCTCGGGGGCCGGCACGACGCCGGTGATCGGCAGTACGTCCTCGGGCGAGGTGCCCCAGGTCACGACCGGCGGGATGTCCTCGGCCTTGAGGCGCACGACCTTGTCGAAATGAGCGCCCTCGTCGGTGGTCAGGCTATTCCAGTATTCCAGCGCCATCTCCCACTGCCCCGCCTTGGGCGCATGGGCGCGACCCTTCACATAGGCGAAGGTCTTCTCGTCGGGCGCAATCAGCCCCGCGCGCGCGCCGCCCTCGATCGCCATGTTGCAGACCGTCATCCGGCCTTCCATCGACAGCGCCCGGATCGCCGAGCCGCGGTACTCGATGACGTGGCCCGTGCCGCCCGCCGTGCCGGTCTTGCCGATGACCGTCAGGGTGATGTCCTTGGCCGTCACGCCGGGGGCAAGGTCGCCCTCGACCTCGACCAGCATGTTCTTCGCCTTCTTCTGGATCAGCGTCTGCGTCGCCAGCACATGCTCGACCTCGGACGTCCCGATCCCGTGCGCCAGCGCCCCGAAGGCGCCATGCGTCGCGGTGTGGCTGTCGCCGCAGACGATGGTCATGCCGGGCTGGGTCCAGCCCTGCTCGGGTCCGACGATGTGGACGATGCCCTGGCGCGCATCGTCGATGTCATAGATCTCGATCCCGAAATCCTTGGCGTTCTGCCGCAGCGCCTCGACCTGGATGCGCGACTGCTCGTCCTTGATGCCCTCGAGGCGGGTCGGGTCGGTCGGCACGTTGTGGTCGGGCACCGCAACCGTCTTCTCGGGCGCGCGGACGCCGCGCCCGGTCATCCGCAGACCCTCGAAGGCCTGCGGGCTCGTCACCTCGTGGACCAGGTGGCGGTCGATGTAGAGGTGGCAGGTGCCATCCTCGGCGCGGTGGACGACGTGGTCGTCCCAGATCTTGTCATAGATGGTGCGGGGTGCGGTCATGGCGGTGTTCCTTGGCGGAGATGTGGCCCGAGGGCCGGACAGGGACGAAGGGCTGCCTCCGGGCTCAGAGCCCGGCCAGCACGGTCCGCCTCGATCCGTGAAAGCGCCACGGCAGGCGGGCACGATCGTCCATGTCGAAAAAACGCGTCATGCGCCGCGTGATACTACCCTGCGGCACGCAGAACAAGCGGCGTGAAACGCATCGCCCCGCCCAGGTGGGGGACCGGGCGGGGCGCAACTCGTGAGAGACACCTGATCTGCAGATCGTGCGCCCGTCCTAGGGGCCGAATCCTAAAGATCGCTTAAAATTCGACGATCACGCGCCTTCGAATTCGCAGAGGACATGCACGTCCATCCCCAGCGCCTCCAGCTTCCTGCGCCCGCCCAGATCAGGCAGGTCGATGATGAAGGCACACCCGACGATGTCGCCGCCCATCCGCTCGATCAGCCGGATGCCGGCCTCGCAGGTCCCGCCCGTGGCCAGAAGGTCGTCGACGACAAGCACCTTCTCGCCTGGCTGGATGGCGTCGTCGTGGACCTCCATCACTGCCTCGCCGTATTCCAGCGTATAGGCCTGCGTCAGCGTGGCGCCCGGCAGCTTGCCCTTCTTGCGGATCGGCACGAAGCCGACCGACAGCTGGTGCGCGATGGCGCCGCCGATGATGAACCCCCGCGCCTCGAGCCCCACGACCTTGTCGATGCGCTCTCCGGCATAGGGGTGCAGAAGCTGGTCGATGCAGATGCGAAAGCCGCGTGCGTCCGCGAACAGCGTCGTCACGTCGCGGAACATGATCCCTTCGTGGGGGAAATCCACGATGGTGCGGATGTAGTCCTTGACCGTCTTCTTCCGGTTGTCCATCGCCTGACCTATCCTGACGCCCGGGTCATCAAGACGGCTCGAACCGGGAAAGGCAATACGGTTGGACCGACGCAACGGGCTTCTCCTCCTCGCGATCCTCGCCGCCCTCGCGGCAGGCTGGCAGCTCTGGCTCGCGCAGGACGACGACCTCGCCTTCGCCCCGGTCGAGGGCCTGCCCGGCTGGCGGCAGGTCGCGTTCGACGGCATCACCGACCCCGGAGGCTCGGCCACCGGCGCGATCCTCGCCGGGATCGAGGCGACCGAACGGCGCGATCTTTCGCCCGCCGACCTCTGCGCCGTTCTCTACCCGGCGACGGGGCAGGGGGTCCCGGCCGCGATCTTCACCGACGCCAACTGCCCGAACTGCCGCAGCCTCGAGGCGAAGCTCGCCACCCGAACCGACCGCCTGGATCTCACCCGCCTCCAGCTCCCCCTTCTCGGTCCCGGCTCCGAGACCGCCGCAAAGGCCGAGATCGCCGCAGGCCTCCTCGGCGTCACGCTCGACGCCACACCGCGCGGCCGAGGCGCCGACGCCATGATCCGCCAGGGCGCCGTCTCCGCAGGCATCGACCCCGCCACCTTTGCCGAAACGATGGACAGCCCCGAGGTCGCCCGCACCCTCGCCACCCACGCCGCCGCCGCCGACACCCTCGGCGTCTGGGGCACGCCCGCGCTCACGCTCGGCACCACCCTCGTCATGGGAGACGTCCCGGCCGACACCCTCGACCGCCTCATCGCGCTCGAACAGGACCGCCCGCGCTGCCCCTGATCTTCATCGGTCCGCTAATATCCCGGGGAGCGCGAGGGGCAGAGCCCCTCGTTCCTAAAGCACCCGCCCCGCCACCGCGTCGAGCTTCGCCACGAACTCCGGATCCCGCGCCTCGGGCCGCGTCAGGATCGCATGGTCCAGCGCCCGGTCGCAGCCCTGCCCGCAGGCCGCCCGCTCGCCGGACAGCCGCCCCGGCAGACCCGCGGCCAATGCGCGGCCCTTCTCGGCATTCCCCATCAGCGTGCGGATGATCTCGCTCACGTCCACCTCGCCGTGGTCGGGATGCCAGGAGTCATAGTCCGTGATCATCGCCACGCTCGCGTAACAAAGCTCCGCCTCGCGGGCGAGCTTGGCCTCGGGCATGTTCGTCATCCCGATCACGTCGCAGCCCCAGACCTCGCGATACATCCGCGACTCGGCCAGGGTCGAGAACTGAGGCCCCTCCATCGCCAGGTACGTCCCGCCCCGATGCACCTTCGCCCCCGCCGCTTCCGCCGCCTCGGCCGCGACCGCGCCCAGCCGCGCACAGGTCGGATGCGCGACGCTCACATGCGCCACACAGCCCGTCCCGAAAAAAGACTTCTCGCGCGCGAAGGTGCGGTCGATGAACTGGTCGACGATCACGAAGTCCCCGGGCGCCATCTCCTCGCGGAACGACCCGCAGGCCGAGACGCTGACCACGTCCGTCACTCCAAGGCGCTTCAGCGCGTCGATGTTGGCGCGGTAGGGCACCGTCGTCGGCGAATGCACATGCCCGCGACCGTGCCGCGGCAGGAAAGCCATTCGCACACCGTTCAGCGACCCCGTCAGGATCCGGTCCGAGGGCTCACCCCAGGGCGTGTCCACCGCCACCCACTCCGAGCCCTCCAGCCCCTCGATCTCGTAGATGCCGCTGCCGCCGATGACGCCGATGACCGTGTCGTTCATGTGCTGTCTCCTGTCCCGTTTGGCCCGACTAGAGGGGTCGGGTGGGAGATTGGCAACTCACATGTCCGCGCCGTGGGACGCGCATCTGGCTGCGGGCTGGGCAGAGACTTGGCTGCTATCCCGTTACCCGCATCCGCTCGAATATTGCCTGAAGTGCAGTGATCTCATCCTCATCTAGGAGCTTTCTCAGATACCTCTCCGAAGCGCTCAGTTCGTCGAGGCAGTGCGCAACTTGCTCTGAGAAGTCACCTTTCGCGAACAGGTCGTAGTCCAATTGAGGAGCGCAATAGAACACTCCCTCCTTTAGATCGACTTCTGAGCGCGCGGGATAATAGCGTCTTAGCGTGGCATCCATGATTATGGGAATAAAACAAATCTTTACTTCCGACGAAGCCAGCGGCGAAAATGCCTGTTCTCGGCGAAAGGACTCCTCAAGGTATGTGCCGACACGGAGATACCGTTGAAAGACCCCGGCGCTGACTTCGCCTGTCCACGAAAACTTCATGTCGAAACCGTCTACCGTTTGCGAAAAGCGGTCAACTGTGGGTCCACTGGATGGCGATTTGGTCTCGCGTATAAGGCTTGACGACCCACGCCCACCTCCTAAACGCGAAAAACCCCCGCTTTCAACAAGCGAGGGGTCCCTCGTCTCGGTGTGGGGGTTCCCCGATGCCGCGGGCTGGGTGGGGGCTGTTGATTCCACGGTATCGGGGATAGCGTCTTTCGCTACATGATCTTGATGCCCTGCAACTTGGGCAACATGACGTCCGGCGCATCCCGGGGCAGAGGTTTTTTTGTGGCGAAGTTGCGGCGAGGCTTGATTCACTCCCCCCGCGGGGGCAGGATCCGCCCATGACGGTCCAGGACCCGACGCCCTTCCCGAAATCCAGCCCGGTGCCCGAGCAGGTCGCCTTTGATCGCCAGGAACTCAACGTCATCCTCGGCGTCTACGGACGCATGGTCTCGGCCGGCGAGTGGCGCGACTACGGCATGTCCTTCCTGCGCGAGGTCGCCGTCTTCTCGATCTTCCGCCGCACCGCCGAGGTGCCGATGTACCGCATCGAGAAGCGCCCGAAGCTCCGCCAGAAGCAGGGCATGTACGCCGTCATCGGCATGGACGGCCGCATCCTCAAGCGCGGCTCCGACCTCCGCGCCGTCCTCCGCGTCCTCGAGCGCAAGCTGATCCGCCCGGTCGACTAGCGTCCTGGTTTCAGCATCAGAAGCGGCTCGCCGACATCCGTCTTCTTGATCCGGTCGATGGCCTCTGTCAGCGGCTCGACCGCGACGGCCATGTGATGCGCGTTGGCGTGAACGATGAACACCTCGTCCGCCATCATCGCCACATGCCCCCGCCAGAACACCAGGTCGCCCCGCTTCAGCGCGCCATGTTCGAGGCTCGCCCCCTCCATCGCCATCTGCAGGTCGCTGTCCGGCGGACAGGCGCGCCCCGCGGCACGGAACGCCGCCTGCACGAGGCCCGAGCAGTCGATCCCGAACCCCGTGTTGCCACCCCAGACATAGGGCGTGCCCACCATCATGTGCGCCGCCGTCACCGGGTCCTCGACCTCGGACAGCGGCATCAGGTGGTTCGTCGGCACATAGAGCGGCCCCTCGGGCCCAGCGATCTCGGTCCAAGGCGTCGTCTCGCCCGTCACCGCCACCTCCGCCGACAGGTGCAGGTCAAGGATCGGCGGCACCTTGAAGCTGGGCGCGGCCCAGGCCCAGGTCGTGCGGATCGCCACCCGGTGCGTGGGCTCTGCCCCCTCCCACAGCGCGTCCGCCTCGACATAGCCGACATAGCCATCCTTGCGGCTGACCCCGAAGGCCGCCCGGTCGTTCTCCTCGAGCACCAGGAACGGATCGCCGAAGAGAAGCTGCCGGTCCACCGCCCCATCCGGGGCGCGCCGCAGCCAGGCCGTCCGCCGCAACTGCCGCGCCTCGCCCTCGACGAACCGCTCGGCCTCGACCTTGCCCTGAAGCGACACATGCGCCACCCGGCCGTTCGACGCGAGAAGCCGACGGTCGGTCATCCCAGCAACTCCGGCAGCGCGCGGTGCAGCGCCCGGATCGCCTGGCCCGTGCCGCCCTTGGGCCGGCCCGGCTTCGACACGGGCGTCCAGCCGAAGATGTCGAAATGCATGTAGCGCGGTGTCGCCGTCACGAAGCGCCGCAGGAACAGCGCCGCCGTGATCGACCCCGCGAAGCCGCCCGAGGGGGCGTTGTCCAGATCCGCGATCCCCGGCTCGATCATGGGCTCGTAGGCGTCCCAGAACGGCAGCCGCCACACCGGGTCGCGCACCTCGCGCGCCGCCCTTTCCAGCAGGCCCGCATCCGCGTCGTGGTCGGTGTAGAACGGCGCCAGGTCCGGTCCGACCGCCACCCGAGCCGCGCCGGTCAGCGTCGCCATCGACACGATGAGGTCCGGCGTCTCCTCGTCGGCCAGCGCCAGCGCGTCGGCCAGCACCAGGCGGCCCTCGGCGTCGGTGTTGTTGATCTCGACCGTCAGCCCCTTGCGGCTGTCGAGGATGTCGCCCGGCCGGAAGGACTCGCCCGAGACGGCATTCTCGACGGCCGGGATCAGAACGCGCAGCCGCAGCGCCGCGCCCTCGGCCATCAGGATCCGCGCAAGGCCCAGCACGTTCGCCGCCCCGCCCATGTCCTTCTTCATCAGCCCCATGCTGGTGCCGGGCTTCAGGTTCAGCCCGCCCGTGTCGAAGCACACGCCTTTGCCGACCAGCGTCAGGGCGGGTCCCGCATCTCCCCACCTCATGTCGATCAGGCGCGGTGCGCGCGGGCTTGCGCGGCCGACCGCGTGGATCATGGGGAAGTTCGCCTCGAGCAGCGCCTCGCCCTCGATCACCTCGATCTTCGCGCCGAATTCCTCGGCCAGCGCGCGGGCGGCAGCCTCCAGCTCGGACGGTCCCATGTGCGAGGACGGCGTATTTATCAGGTCGCGCGCCAGCGCCTCCCCCGCCGCGATCCGCTCCAGCCGTGCCGCATCGACACCCTTGGGTGCGACCAGCCGGGCCTTGGGTGGAGAGGCCGTGGCGAAGCGGTCGAAGACATAGCCCGCCAGAAGCCAGCCAAGCGCCGCTTCCTCCAGATCCGCACCGTCGAGCGACGATTCGAACGACCAGTCGCCCTCGGGCAGTTTGCCGCGCAGGTCGGCTGCGACGAAGCGCTTGCGCGCGCGATCCTTCTCGTCGCCCAGCCCGCCCGCAGCCGCGGCGACGGCCCCGTCCGGTCCCGGCATCAATACGACCTCGCCCGCCGCGCCGCGGAACCCGACGGACTCGACCCAGGCCCGCGCCGGCCCGTCCAGGGTTTCGATCCAGCGCGCGGCGTCGTCCTTGCGAACCAGGTGCAGGGGGCGCGCAGAGCGGCCCGCTTCGGCGAAGGTAAGGGCTGACACGATAGGGGTCCTCGCGTGGTTCGGCCGAAATCTAGGACGAACCGCCACAAGGGGAAACCCCGTCAAAGCTGGCGATAGCTTATTTCCAGAAGCGTCGCGAGAGACGCCTCGCCAAGCCGGACGAGACGCGCGACGACCGCCGCCAGCGCGACGTCGTCGTGACCCTTCACAAGCTCCAGCGCGCTGTCGGCGACCCGCGCAACGTCGGGCAATCCCGTCGCCCGCGCCAGACCGGCGACCGAGGCAAGCGTGCTCGACAGGCGCCGGAACTCGCCGGCGGACCAGGCGGCCTCTATCGCCGCGAGGCAGACGACGATCTCTTCCACGGCGTCCTCGGCCATTGCAGGCCGTTCGCCGCGCGGACCATCTCCCCCGGCTGAATAGATCGCGGGCATGCTGAGGCTCACGGCCTCCCGCGGACACAATACGGCTATCTTCTCGGTCACGTTTGATCCCTTTCACTCTACCCGGGCCCGGTGTACCTCGTCTGGGGAAAAGAATTCGTTGATGTCCGCCGAAGGCTGCGCGGCATTCGATTCAAATTCTGGAGAGCGCCATGAAGAACGCCCGCCCGCTGCCCAGCTACCTGGTCCAGAGATACCAGGGCTGGAAGGCCACGACCTTTGCAGAAAACCACATCTGGTATCGCCGGCTTGCCGAGGACGGGCAGCGCCCCCGCGCGATGATCGTGTCCTGCTGCGACAGCCGGGTCCACGTCACCTCGATCTTCGGCGCGGACTCGGGCGAATTCTTCATTCACCGCAACATTGCCAACCTGATCCCGCCCTACAAGCCGGACGGCGATCTCCACGGCACCTCGGCGGCGGTCGAATACGCCGTGACCGCGCTCAAGGTCGCGCACCTCATCGTCATCGGCCACTCCCAGTGCGGCGGCGTCGCGGGCTGTCACGCGATGTGTTCAGGAAAGGCGCCGGAACTCGAAGAGAAGTCCAGCTTCGTCGGACGGTGGATGGACCTTCTTCGGCCTGGCTACGAGAAGGTCGCCGACATGACCGACGATGCCCAGGCGATCCGCACGCTCGAGCACGAGGCCGTCAAGATCTCGCTGTCCAACCTGATGACCTTTCCGTTCGTTCGCGAGAAGGTCGAGGCGGACGAGATGACGCTCCACGGCCTGTGGACCGACATCGGCGAGGGCGGCCTGTCGCAGTACATCCCCGAGATCGACGCCTTCGAACCGATCTAGACGGACCGGCTGCTGCGGACCGAACTGAACACGGGCTTGGCGTTCTGCGGCAGCACCGTCTTCGCCAGGGCCTTGCCCGACGTCTTCAGAAGCTTGTTGTGGTCGGCGATGCGGCGTCGGGCCTTGGCGATCTCGGTCAGTTGCAGGGGCATCGTGTGTCCTGGGGTGAGTGTGGGGCGCGGACTCATGTCCGGGCCGCGTAGCAGAAGAACCCGCTGACCGTCTGCCGCTCCCGCCCCCCGGCGCGGCGCAAGGTCAGGGGAATCACGCGGCCCCTGATGTCGCAGGGCAGGGCCGGTGGCCGAAACTCGATCAGGCGCGACGACAGCGGGTCCGCCGACAACCACCGGCGTCCGTCGTCCCCAAGGGGTCTGGGCGCGCGGTCGGTCTGGTCCGGAGACATCGGCGTAATCCTCTCGTCCTCCTGCAAGAACTTCAGGCAATCGGCCGATTGAGGCAGCAATCGTCACGGATTGCGGCAGCTTTGTGGCGGCCGGGCGCGGCGGGACCGCCCCGGCTGCTCTCTAGGACAAATTGGTTAATGATCCGAACCGCATCGGCGAAATAGCCGACCCTGCGTCAACCTGCGCGGGAAATTTTCATCCCCGCGCCCGCCGATTTCCACCCCGGCGACAATCCTGCCCGGCGCACGGGGACCGTCTCCGATCCCCGGAAAGGCTCAGCCCTTCTTCAGCATCCGATTCCCCAGAAGCTCGGCGATCTGCACCGCGTTCAGCGCCGCCCCCTTCCGCAGGTTGTCCGACACCACCCAGATGTTCAGCCCGTTGTCGATCGTCGAATCCTGGCGGATCCGGCTCACGAAGGTCGCGAAGTCGCCGACGCACTCGATCGGCGTCACGTAGCCCCCGTCCTCGCGCTTGTCGACGACGAGGATGCCCGGAGACACCCGCAGGATGTCGCGCGCCTCGTCCTCGTCCAGGAACTCCTCGGTCTCGATGTTGATCGCCTCGGAATGCCCCACGAAGACCGGCACCCGCACGCAGGTCGCCGTCACCTTGATCTTGGTGTCGAGGATCTTCTTCGTCTCGGCCACCATCTTCCACTCTTCCTTCGTCTCGCCGGAATCGAGGAAGACGTCGATGTGCGGGATCACGTTGAACGCGATCTGCTTGGTGAACTTGGACGGACCCACGTGCGACGTCGGGTTGTAGATCGCCTTCGTCTGGTCCCACAGCTCGTCGATGCCGGCCTTCCCCGCGCCCGAGACCGACTGGTAGGTCGACACGACCACCCGCTTGATCCGCGCCCGGTCGTGCAGCGGCTTCAGCGCCACCACCATCTGAGCGGTCGAGCAGTTGGGGTTCGCGATGATGTTCCGCTTGGCATAGCCCTCGATCGCCTCGGGGTTCACCTCGGGCACGATCAGCGGCACGTCGCGGTCGTAGCGGTAGAGCGACGAGTTGTCGATCACCACGCAGCCCGCCTTCGCCGCCTTGGGCCCGTACTCCTTCGCGGCCTCCGAGCCGATGGCGAAGAGGGCGATGTCCCAGCCGGTGAAGTCGAAGGTGGCGAGGTCCTTGGTCTTGAGCGTCCTGTCGCCATAGCTGACCTCGCTGCCGAGGGATTTGCGGCTCGCGAGAGCCACCACCTCGTCGGCGGGAAACTGGCGCTCGGCCAGGATGTTCAGCATTTCACGGCCCACGTTCCCCGTGGCGCCGGCGACAACGACGCGATAGCCCACGTGCTTCTCCTGCGGTTGGGTCGGGCGCGTATAGCGTGAGGGGGAGGGGAGGGGAAGTCGCTTCTTAAGGCTACACTGCCAAGCGTTCGATCTCTTTGCAGAGCTTTTGGAAAGACCTACAAGCAACGCCGACGTTGTCCAAGTTAATTATTGCCGAGAATTTCTCCTGTTCGATCGTTTCAGAATAGCTTGCCTCCGGCACCATAACGTGTCTCTCAAAGTGTCCCTTCGCGTCCCTTACTGTTTCAGCATTTTGGTGATTCTGAGCGTTGTTGAGGATCAGTTTATGGTGCCGCAAATCCTCCGCACAACAGATGAACCACGCTTCATACTCACGATTGGCGGCGACGAAAGCGACGGGAACATCAATGCCAATCTCTTCAATGTAGATTTGAAATTTATCTTGTAGATCTTTGGGACAGTCGTCATCGGCATCTAAAAGAATTATGATTCCACCCCTGCCAGCCCCGTCTAACACCTTGCCACGACCCAAGCGAACTGCTTTTGATAGCTCCTCGCCGAAAAGAGCAATTCGTGACCTTGCCATTCGGTAGGGAGCTTCGACCAAAAAATCAAAGATCCCCAAGCGTTCGTACAATATTCGCCGAACCAGAACCGGTAGAGCCCGTTCTTCCCCGTGGCCCTCGACTATAAGAAAGATCTTTCCCATTCTTTAGCTCGAGAACAAGTCTGACTGCTTGAGCATTCTATCTGAGGCGTTCTCAGGGGAGAGCTGATTGGTCCGCAATAGTTCTCCTGCAGTTAAAAGACTTTTCCGCATAGCCTCCCTGGAGGCGCTGTCAGCATTACCAATCCAAGACTCGTTTCTTTCGCTAGTAACAATAAACAAGTTCTCTTCGTCTATGCCTTCGTGATCCAGAAGCTCAGGGCTATGGGTCGTCAGTAATATCTGCCTACTCTTCGAGGCTTCAATAATAGCGTCCATTAACACTGCTGCTGCGCCCGGATGAATTGTACCTTCCGGTTCCTCGACGCCAATAAAGGGCGTCTGCCCTTCAGCGAGCACCTCCCTATGGAAAAGTGCAGTCAAAACGCCAAGAGACCTAAGGGTGCCATTGGACATATTTAGTGCATCAAACTTCCACGGGTGCTTGCTATTTTGAACGAATTGCTGAAACTGTATAGTCTCCGTGGGTCCCAAAGATTTCGGTTGAACGCCAACAACGCTACTCACAATTTTTTGAAGGTATTCACCGATTCTATCGTATGTTTCTGAAGATGAATCTGACAATCGCCTGAAAACAGAGGCTAAGTTCTGGCCTGACGGCGACAAAACGTCTCCCGCTTCGTGAGGCTGCGGATATCGAAAATCCTCAGGATTAATGTCATAGATTGAGATGCCAGCGAGGGCATCAAAAAGCAAATCGAAGGGTCGAAGGCCAGAAACGCTGGTGAGAAAAAGTCTATCAGGTCGGACATCAGGTTTGGCGCCTGAGATTGTAAACTTGTTCAAATCTCCTCGTTTAATCTCATACTCCGCGACGCCGATGCCGTCGCTTTCCGAAATCGCGGCTCTCTCCCTACTCACTTCAAAGCGGCCGCCTGGAGTTGCTGATATTTCAAACGCAAAGAATGCGTTTAGCCCACCGCTCAAATTAACAGAAAACGACATGCCGAAATTGTTCGGATGCCCTTCAGATCGCCTTCGAACTGCACCGAGTCCGCCACGGTTTCGTATTGCTGTTTCCAAAGTTGAGTTGCAGGCATCGGATACAAATGAAAACGAGTCCAGGAAATTGCTTTTGCCCGCGCCGTTTACTCCAACTAACGCACACAGATCTGTTAGGCGAACATCACAACTGGCTATACTCTTGAAATTTCGCAGTCTGACTCTATTAATCAAAATGCCCATCATTGCACTCCCGACGCCGAGCGACATTAGTGAAAATGCATGGAGAAGCAAGTGTGTGATTGGATTCTCGACGCCCCCACCCCCCTAAGCCTTCCCCGCCTTCGCGTCCCTCACCCCCTCCTCATAGGCCTCGTGCGCCCTCAGCCACTCGTAGTGCTTCTCCAGCCGCCCCGTCGGGTCCTCGCGGCGGCGCTCCTCGAGGGTGCGCATCATGTAGTCGGCCATGTCCCGCTGCGACTGGACCTTCTGCGAGATCTTCAGTTGCAGCCACAGCTCCAGGATCCGGTTGATCCGCGCCTGGTAGCCCTTGCCCATGCTCCTGAACATCCGCACCACCGTCCGGTCGAGGTAGAGCGTCACCTTCTCCTTCGGCCCCTCGACGTCGAGGTCCAGCTCCAGCGTCTCCCAGGCCTCGGGCACCTCGTCGCGGGCGAACTCGGCGATGCCGCGCGCGCTCTCCATCGACTGGATGAAGGCCAGCTTGTACAGCCGCTCGGTCGCCAGCCGTTTCGTCTTGGGGCCCTTCGTGGCCATCCATGTGGTCGTCTCCATCGCGGGTCTCCTCGTCGTGTCAGGGGGCAGGATCGCCGCGTCGGGTTAACGCCGCGCGATGTCGCCGCGCGCGCCCCGATCCGGCACCGACGCGATACCGACGTGATACCGACGCGATACCGATAGCCGTTTTCCCCCCTCCCGAACCCCTGTATCACTCCCCCATGACCGCCGATCTCCCCTACCGCCCCTGCGTGGGCGTCGTCCTCGCCGACGCGAAAGGCCGCGTTTTCGTGGGCGAACGCGCCGACACGCCGGGTGCCTGGCAGATGCCCCAGGGCGGGATAGATCAGGGCGAAACCGTTGAAATTGCAGGACTTCGTGAGCTGGAGGAAGAGACGGGAGTGGCCCCCGCGCTGGTCGAAGTCGAGGCCGAGACCCCCGTCTGGATCCGCTACGACCTGCCGCCCGAGTTGCTCGGCAAGGTCTGGAAGGGCCGCTACAGGGGTCAGGAGCAGAAGTGGATTCTCCTGCGTTTCCAAGGGGTTGACGCCGACATCGACATCACCCGCCACCACCGCGAGTTCGCCCGCTGGCGCTGGTCCACCCCCGACGAAGTCCTTGAAAACATTGTCCCCTTCAAGCGCGACGTCTACCGGCAGGTTCTCGCCGCCTTCCGTGATCGGCTCTGAAAACCCTTGAAACACAGGGACTTGAGCCCTATCTGACCCCCGTGCGGGGAGACATGAAAGGACACATGATGCTCCGGATCGCCACCCTTTTCGCCCTCGCCGCCACCCCCGTCTCGGCCCTCTCCTGCCTCCCCCCGGACCCCGTGAGGATGTACGAAGCCGCCCGCGATTCCGACGAAACTTTCGTTATATTCAAGGGGCATAGCGTCGGCACCGCCCAGATCCGCCTGCCGCCCCGCAACGTCCCCGACGCCAGCGCGATCAGCCGGATCCGCATCGAAGGCGCCTCCCTCGGCCCCACCGGTTTCTCCGATCCCGTCGAGGCCCAGGTCTCCCTCGTCCTCGACTGCACCAACATCTGGTGCGCCGACCCCCCAGATCTCTCCGGCGAGTTCCTCGCCGCCGTCCAGGCCACCTCCCAAGGCCCCGTCATCACCGTAAGTCCTTGCGCCGACAATGTTTTGCCCGCAACCGAAGACGGCGTCGCCCGCCTTCTGGCGTGCCACGCAACAGGCGACTGCCGCGCCCCTCTGCCCTGATGTGTCCTGTGTTCCTTCTGAGGGAAGAGACGCCCGCGGGGTCCGGTCAGAACCATGGGGACGAGGATTAGGTTTTCCTCCCGACCCCGCGAACGTGCACCCTTAACCACCCTCACTCATCACACCCACCCTCACGCTTTCGCGTCACTGGTTACCTCGCCTCCACGGGCTGTCACAGACCTGCAATTGGCCACCCGTCGGCGTTGAAATACGATCTCAAATCAAGGTCTTCACTTGCGACCCACGAACACCCTGCGCCCTGGTTGCCGTTGGGTCAATCGGGGGTCCCCGGCCTTGCGTGAGCCTATCGTGAAACTGTTGGGGTGCCCGTGAAGGGATGCCGTGAAGGCGAACTGGCAATGAGAACAAAACATGAATATCATCCCCGCATGACATGGATTCGCCTTTTGCCGCCTCTCTTGCGACCCGGGTGCGAGGGACTCGGATGAGCTTTGCCGAACTCTCCGCGACGTCAAACTTCACCTTCCTGACAGGGGCCTCCCACCCCGAGGAGTACGTCGACCGCGCCGCGCTTCTCGGCCTGTCGGCCATCGCCATCGCGGACGAGAACTCGGTCGCGGGGATCGTGCGCGCGCATGCACGGGTGAAGGAGATCGCGCGCCAGGTGCGCGAGCGGCAGGAGGCCGCCCTGATCGGTCCCCCGGTTCCCGTCACGGCTTGGGAGGTCAAGCAGCAGGTCTACGAAAGCTATCCGGGCGGCAAGGCCCGGCAAAAGCACGGCACCCTCTCGTCGGTCGAGACGACCGAGCCGGGCACGCCCGTCGCAGGGTTCGAGACGCGGGTGGCGCCTCCTCCTCCGCTCGACGCCTCGGCGGCGATCCTGAATGTGCCGCGTCTCGTGCCCGGCGCGCGGATCGTGCTCGAGACAAGGTTCTCGGTCACCGCGCTGCCGAAGGATCGCGCGGGCTGGGGAAGGCTCTGCCGGCTGATCTCGCGCGGGCGACTGCGGGCCGAGAAGGGATCATGCGTCCTGCGCCTCGACGATCTTGTGGAATTCGGCGAGGGGCTGGCGCTTCTGATCCACCCGCCGGGCCGAGACGGGCGCAAGGGATGGCGCGACCAGGTGCGGCGACTGGCGCGGGCCTTTCCCGGTGACTGCCACCTTATCCTCTCGCCCCGCTACGACGGGCAGGACGCCGAGAGGTTCGACAAGCTGGCGTCGCTGGCGGATGGCCTTGGCCTGCCAACCGTCGCCTCGGCCTGGCCGATCATGCACCACGGCGCGCGTCGCCGTCTCGCCGATGTGCTGACCGCCGTCCGGACGGGCGTGAAAGTCGACCAACTCGGTCGGTCCGCGCTGGCCAACGCCGAGCAGAGGCTGCGGACCGAGGACGAGATGCGCCGCTTTCTCGGTTCCCATGCCGAGGCAGTCGATCGTGCCGCAGCCCTGGCCGAGAGCCTGACCTTCTCGCTGGACGAGCTGCGCTATGAGTATCCCTCCGAGGTCTCCGACGGCGAGACTGCCCCGGACCGCCTGCGCCGCCTGTCGATGAAGGGGCTGAAATGGCGCTATCCCTCGGGCGCGCCGGATCATGTCCGCAAGCTTCTTGAGCACGAGCTGACGCTGATCGCCAAGCTGCGCTACGAGCCCTACTTTCTCACCGTCCACGACATCGTCGACTTTGCCCGTTCGCGCGGCATCCTCTGTCAGGGCAGGGGCTCGGCGGCGAACTCGGTCGTGTGCTATTGCCTCGGCGTCACTTCGGTCTCGCCCGAGATCGGCACGATGGTCTTCGAGCGCTTCGTGTCGGAAGCCCGCGACGAACCGCCAGACATCGACGTCGACTTCGAGCACGAGCGGCGCGAAGAGGTGATCCAGCACATCTACGAACGCTACGGCCGCCACCGCGCCGGACTCTGCGCGACGGTCATCCATTATCGCGGCAAGCGCGCGATCCGCGAAGTGGGCAAGGTCATGGGGCTGACCGAGGACACGATCAGCGCCATCTCCTCTCAACTCTGGGGCTTCTTCGACACCAGCGGAATGGCGGACAAGCAACTGCGCGAGATCGGGCTCGACCCGACCGACAGGCGGCTGGCGCAGACCCTCGACCTGATCTTCCAGATCCAGGGGTTTCCCCGGCACCTGTCGCAGCACGTCGGCGGCTTCGTCATCACGGAAGGACGGCTGGACGAACTGGTGCCCATCGAAAACGCGACGATGGAAGACCGCACCGTCATTTGCTGGGACAAGGACGACATCGACGCGCTTGGCATCCTGAAGGTCGATGTATTGGCGCTTGGAATGCTGTCCTGCATCCGCAAGGCGTTCGACCTGATCCGCGGGCACCACCAGGCAGACTGGACGCTGGCGACGCTCCCGCCCGAGGACCCGGACGTCTACGACATGCTGTGCCGGGCGGACTCGCTGGGCGTGTTTCAGGTCGAGAGCCGGGCGCAGATGAACTTCCTGCCCCGGATGCGGCCGCGGACCTTCTACGATCTGGTGATAGAGGTGGCGATCATCCGGCCCGGTCCGATCCAGGGCGACATGGTGCATCCCTATCTCCGCCGCAGGAGGGGAGAGGAGAAGGTCGAGTTTCCCTCGGATGAGCTTGGCCGCGTCCTGGGCAAGACCCTGGGCGTGCCGCTGTTCCAGGAGCAGGCGATGCAGATCGCCATCGTGGGCGCGGGCTTCACCCCGGAAGAGGCCGATCGCCTGCGCCGGGCGCTGGCGACCTTCAAGAAGCACGGCAACGTATCCGAGTTCCGGACCCGCTTCCTGAAGGGGATGCGCGCGAACGGATACGAGGACGACTTCGCCGAGCGCTGCTTCAGCCAGATCGAGGGCTTTGGCAGCTACGGTTTTCCCGAAAGCCACGCCGCCAGCTTCGCGCTTCTCGTCTATGCCTCCTCCTGGCTCAAGCACCATCACCCCGGCATTTTCGCCTGCGCGCTCCTGAACTCACAGCCCATGGGATTCTACGCACCGGCCCAGATCGTCCGCGACGCCCGTGAGCACGGCGTCGAGGTCAGGCCTCCCTGCATCAACGCCTCGACTTGGGACAGCGCGATGGAGCCGGACCGGAAGGGGGGCCTCGCCCTGCGGCTGGGGTTCCGTCAGATCAAGGCGCTGCGTGAGGAGGATGCCTCCTGGATCGTCGCCGCGCGCGGCAACGGCTATACCTCGGTCGAGGACGTCTGGCGCCGGGCCGGGGCCGATCCCAAGTCGCTGCGCGTGCTGGCCGAGGCCGATGTCTTCGCCTCGCTTGGCCTAAACCGCCGTCAGGCGCTCTGGTCTGCTGCCGCGCTTGCTTCCGAGAAGCCGCTCCCGCTGTTCGCCGGGGACCTGGACGGAGAGGGGATCGTCGAGGCGCTGGCGGACCTGCCTGCCATGACCATGGG
Source organism: Silicimonas algicola (assembly GCF_003970735.1). Lineage (GTDB taxonomy): Bacteria > Pseudomonadota > Alphaproteobacteria > Rhodobacterales > Rhodobacteraceae > Silicimonas > Silicimonas algicola. The sequence continues at coordinate 3,936,966 of NZ_CP034588.1, read as the reverse complement.
CGAGGAGGTGGTCGAGGACTACGTCGCCATGAGGCTCACGCTACGCGCGCACCCTATGGCTTTCCTGCGTCATCGACTGACCCCGGGCGCCGAGCCGCTCGAACCCGTCGAGGGCGCCGTCTTCCATTCGGGGTTCGACCGGGCGACCGGCCTCATGCGCACAGACCTGTGGGGGGCGGAAGGCGCCACGGATCCGCGTCGGGAAAGCAAGGTGCATTGACGCACCGGAGCGCCCTTCAGATCAGCCGGTGGTGCAGCGCTTTTCGGCTTCCTCGATCATCGCCGTTGCGCCCAGAAGAGAGAAGGTGTCCTTCGTCTCGGTCCCGCGCGACGAACGTGCGGTCACCACCGCATCCGATCCCCGCTTCATGGCGGTCACGATCTTCTGATCCTCGGCCGGCGTGGCGGGCCAGGCGTACTCGCCCTCGGTGAACATCTCGAAGGTCGCCCCACCCACCTCCAGCGTGACGGTCGAGCCGTCGGCGAAGGGATAGCCGCCGGTGAAGCTGACCTCGCCTGCGATGCTTTCGCCAGGCCGGTAGGTCACGAAGAGAAGAATATCGCCGCGGCGAACCGATACGACCCGGTCGTCGCGGGTGTTGACCGTCTCGCGCGGGGCGGTGACCGCCCAGCATTCCTTGGGCTCGTCACCCTCGAACACGGCCCAGTCCGTCTCGGCAGCGACCCGGTTCGTTTCCTCCTGCGCCAGCGCCCCGCCGCTGACCGAGAGAAGCGCGACCGCCGCGAAAATCGAGAGAATGCGTGCTGTAGCCATCGTCCTGCCTTGTATCTTCGCTCGGGCCGCCGATCTTGCGTCTGCTGTCCCGGTCCCAAAAGCCCCTGTCCAGTGGGAGTCCAATACCTTAACTCACGCCGGTGATGGAACCCCCCTGAAGGCGGAAAATCGCCGCAGCGCAAAGGAGAGCGAAGATGACCGAAGCTGTGCCGCTGGCCGAGATCTACCGGGGTAAATTTCTGGAGTCCCTGCATTTGGGCCACGCCGTCGTGTCGCGGGCAGACGGCGAGATCGTGGAAGCCTGGGGCGATCCCGATCTCGTCGTGCTGCCGCGTTCGTCGATCAAGATGATGCAGGCCCTGCCGCTTCTCGAGACCGGAGCGGGCAGCGACCTGTCGACCGAACGGCTTGCGCTGGCTTGCGCGTCGCATTCCGGAGAGCGTCGGCATGTCGAGAAGGTGGGTCGCTGGCTGGCGGACCTGGGCCTGGACGAGCACGCGCTTTGCTGCGGGCCACAGGTCTCGCGGAACCCGGAGTTGAGAGACCAGATGATCCGCTCCGGCGAACCGGTTACGCGGCTGTTCAACAACTGCTCGGGGAAGCACGCGGGCTTTCTGACCGTCGCGCGCCATATCGGTGCGGGTCTCGACTATGTCGATCCCGAGAACCCGGTGCAGAAGCAGGTGCGCGAGGCCTTCGAGGACATGTGCGGCGAGGACAGTCCTGGATTCGGAATCGACGGCTGCTCGGCGCCGAACTTCGCGGCCAGCCTGAAGGGCATCGCGATCGCGATGGCGCGCTTCGCGGTGGCCGGTCATGGTAGCGGCGCACGTGACACTGCAGCGGCACGTCTGCGCGACGCAATGATCGAACATCCCGAACTCGTAGCGGGTAGAGGCCGGGCTTGCGCACAACTGATGCAGGCGGCCAAAGGCCGAGCCGCGATAAAGACCGGCGCCGAAGGCTTCTACACGGCCATCCTGCCTGAACTCGGTCTGGGCGTCGCACTGAAGGTGGCAGATGGCGCAACCCGCGCCTCGGAACTAGCGATCGCCGCGATCCTCGTCCGCCTTGGCGTTCTCGACCCCAAGGACCCTATCGTGGCCAGCTTCCTGCATCGTCCGATCCTGAACTGGGACGGCCTCAAGACCGGCTTCGAGCGCCCGGCCGAAGGACTTCTTCCCGCCTGACCTTGCGCGATTGCCCTTGCGTCGCCTCCGAGATATGTCCCCGCGGACCGATCGAAGGGAAGGACGGACCATGTCGAACGCCGCGCTGGAAACCGCCATTGAAGCCGCGTGGGACGCCCGCGACGGGATTACACCCGCAACCCGGGGCGAGACCCGCGACGCGATCGAGGAGACGCTGTCCGCGCTCGACGCTGGCACGCTTCGGGTGGCTGAACGGCAGGCGGACGGGGCGTGGCGCGTTAACCAGTGGGCCAAGAAGGCGGTGCTCCTGGGCTTTCGCCTGAAAGACATGGAGATGCAGCCCGGCAGCCCCCAAGGCGGCGCCTGGTGGGACAAGGTCGACTCGAAATGGAAGGACTGGGGTGACAACCAGTGGAAGGCCGCCGGTTTCCGCGCCGTTCCGAACTGCATCGTCCGCCGCTCGGCCTACATCGCGCCGGGCGTCGTGCTGATGCCGTCTTTCGTGAACCTTGGCGCCTACGTCGACACCGGCACGATGGTCGATACCTGGGCCACGGTCGGCTCCTGCGCGCAGATCGGGAGGAACGTCCATCTCTCGGGGGGCGTCGGCATCGGCGGCGTTCTCGAACCCATGCAGGCCGGCCCGACGATCATCGAGGACAACTGCTTTATCGGCGCAAGGTCCGAGGTCGTGGAAGGCGTCATCGTTCGTGAGGGTTCGGTCCTCGGCATGGGTGTCTTCATCGGACAATCGACCAAGATCGTCGACCGCGAGACGGGTGAGGTCATGTATGGCGAGGTCCCCTCGGGTTCGGTCGTCGTGTCGGGTTCGATGCCGTCGAAGAACGGCGTGAACCTCTATTGCGCGGTCATCGTCAAGCGCGTTGATGAGAAGACGCGGTCCAAGACGTCCATCAACGAGCTTCTTCGCGACTGACGCTGGGGTCGGCTTCACCGTCGATTCGCGGCGCCGTTCCATCCAGAACGAAACCCTGGTTGCGCAGGGTCTCGATGCGGAACCCCGTGTCGTGCGGGGCGAGCTTCTTGCGTAGGTAACCGATGTAGACGTCGACCACGTTCTCGCTGGTCGACCCGCCGGACCAGAGCGCGTCGAAGATGTCGCCGCGCGGCACGGGCGATCCGGCATGACGGGCGAGGAAAGCGAGAAGGCTTGTCTCCCTCTCTGTCAGGTCGATGTCGCCCGAGCCGCAGAGAAGCCGGCGGCTCTCGATCTCGATGACGCAGGGAACGGGCTCGTCACGGTGGATGCGCAGTTCCTGAACCCTGAGCCGCGCGGCCAGCTCGTCGAAGCTGAAAGGCTTGACGACATAGTCGTTTGCCCCTGCCTCAAGTCCCGCCGCGCGGTCCTCGACGTCGGCCAGGGCCGAAAGCATGAGGATGGGCATTGCGACCCCCCGCCGACGAGCTTCACGCACGAGGTCCAGCCCGCTGTCGGCACCGAGCATGACGTCCACGATGGCAGCCGCGAAATTACCGTTCTCGAGCCGGTCCAGCGCGACGTCGGCCCGGTTCGCGGTCTCGCCATCGAAGCCGTGTAGCGCCAGGCCGCGCAGGACGGCCGACGTGATCTCGGGGTCATCGTCGACGACCAGAAGCCGTGTCGTCATTGCGGCACCCTAGCGGTCTGCCCGGGGCAGGCGAAGGGCGATCTTGGTGCCCGCTGCGGCCCCAAGAGCCTCGCCCTGCGCGACCGGGCTTTCTACCTCGATGGTGCCGCCGTGCGCCTCGACAACCCACCTCGCGAGGCAAGTCCCAACCCGAACCCCTGCGCCGCATTCGCCTCGCCTTGGGCGAAGCGCTCAAAGACGCGCGCGCGATCTCCAGGCGAGATGCCAGGACCGTTGTCGATGACCTCGATCCCCATCGCGGCGGGCTCGGTTGCGAACCGCAGGCGGACCGCTCTTCCGTCGCGCGCGTGGCGGATGGAATTGCGGACAAGGCTTACGAGAACCTGGCGGATCCAGTTGCCGTCCACGACGAGGTCGATACCGGGCGGCTCCTCGATGGCAAGGACCATGCCCGCATTGTCGATCTCGGCGATAATTTCGGCCCTCACATCCGCGACGAGTGCGGGCAGGGAGACAGGACCGGCGTCCAGTTGAAGCTGACCGCTTTCGGATCGCGCGACACGCAGCAGATCCTCGATCCGCCGGGTCAGGCGCGCGGCGCGGGACTGGATGGTTCCGAAGGCCGCGCCCGCCTCACCGCCCCGCTGCGCGCCGATCTCCGCCTCCATCAGGATCACGGTCAGCGGCGTGCGAAGCTCGTGGCTTACGTCCGCGAAGAAGCGTCGCCGGTTCGCGTCGATCTCGGCCAGCGTCGCGTTGGCGCTTCGCAAAGCGTCGGTTCGTTCGGCGATAGTCTCGTTCAGCCGCTCCCATTCCGCTTCCACGGTCTCTTGACGGACCGCGAGGGCGGAGGCCATGCGGTTCGTCTCGGCGTAGATCCGGCCGATCTCGTCCGTCTCGCCTTCGGGAAGCGTGACGCCGAAGTCCTCTCCGCCGATTTTCCGGGCCGCCTCGCGCAGCCGATCGAGGCGCGAGAACTGGGGCCGGATCAGTCCGAAATAGAACAGTGCCACGGCGAAAAGCGTGAGAGTCGCGATGGACAGGGCCGCCAGACGAAGACGTTCCCGCAGCGTCTCGATGCTCGACAGGACGCCTGCACGAAACAGAAGCTCGGTATTCACGGCCTGGCTGAGGAGGGGATCGAAGCCCGAGGCGAAGATGTCGATGCTGGCTTGAAGGGCGGCGGTGTCCGAGGTGTCGGCGGCGAGGGCGCGCAGGGTGTTGTCGAGAAGCGCCTCCATCCGGGCAATGCCGAGAGATTGGGTGCCGAAGCGGGATTGCTCGTCGAGACCCAGGTCGCGCGCATCCTCGACCGCGCTTTCGACGTCGGTGCGCAACATGCTGAAGGTTCGCCGTAGGGGCTGCGCAGCGGACTCCACCCTGTCCTGACGCGTTGCGGGCGGCTGGCCCCTGTGGACGGCCTCGGTCGCGACAACAAGGAAACCCGCGGCTTGGGTCGAAAGCGAGGCATAGCTGTCCATCCGCGCTTCGGTGGCGAGAGCCTTGTCTAGTCGCAGGGCAACCGCCTCCATCCCCAGCCAGAGGATCAGGGCAGTCAGAAGAGTTGCGGCTCCAAGTGAAACCGCGCCCGCCGCCAGCCGTGTCTTGAGCGAAAACTGTCGCATACTAGGCGCTCATCATGGGTCCGAAGTGCCACTTTCCTGTGCTTTTTCGGCGTCAGGTCGATTTTCCAGACGTCAGAGCTAATTCGCCGAAGGGAAATGTTCGGACTTTTGGACTACCCTGTCTTTCAGGGAGGTTCCACGCCACGAGACCTAATGAACCGATATGATCGAACTTCTCTTCGTCGTCTGCCTGGCCGGGTCCACAACCGAGTGCCAAGAGCAAAGCCTGCTTTATCAGGACATCTCGACCCAGACCTGCGTTTTCGCCGCTCAGCCCGAGCTTGCCAAATGGGTCGAAACTCACCCGAATTTCCGCATTCGAAGCTGGAAGTGCCAGCCTCTGAACTTCGAGGAGCGCGAGACCTGAGACGTCCACTCAGACTTTCCTGAACATCAGCCCGCGTGACGGGTCATAAGCCCAGACCGCAAGGGCCGACAGCACGACCGTGCTGCCCACGACCACCGCCAGCGCCAACCAGTCCATCTTCAGGTAGAGCAGGAAGCGGATGAGCTCGACCGCGTGGGTAAAGGGGTTCAACGCGCAGATCTCCTTCAGAAGCGGGGAGCTTTCCGCCATCTTCCAGAGCGGGTAAAGCGCCGATGACAGGAAGAACATCGGGAAGATGACGAAGTTCATCACCCCCGCGAAGTTCTCGAGCTGGCGGATCACGCTGGACAGAACCAGCCCGAGCGACCCCAGCATCATCCCTCCCAGGACGAGGCCGGGCAGGACCGCGACATAGCCGAGTGGCGGCATGTCGATGCCGAACATCGCGGCGATGGCGAGAAAGGCATAGACCTGTATGACCGAGATGATCGTCGCCCCGAACAAGCGCGTCATCAGAAGCCACCATCTGGGAAATGGGCTTGTCAGCAAGATGCGCATCGATCCCGTCTCCCGGTCATAGACGAGGCTCAGCGAGCTCTGCATTCCATTGAAGAGCAGCACCATCGCACAGAGGCCCGGCACGACGTAGGTCTCGTAGGTGATGTACGTCTCGTAGGGAGGCATGATCGACAGGCCAAGCGCGGCACGAAAACCTGCGGCAAACACAAGAAGCCAGACGAGGGGACGGACGAGGGCCGCAAGAAACCTCTCGCGCTGGTGGATGAAGCGCAGGAACTCGCGCGAGATTACCGCCTGAGCTACGCGCATATACCCCGTCATGCGGCCTCCTCGGTCCGGGCCAGGAACCAGTCCTGAAGATCCTGGCCGCCGCGCACTTCACCCGTCTGGCCGCTGGCGACGATGCGGCCCTTGTGAAGCACGAGAAGCTGGTCGCTGTCCTCAACCTCGTCGGTGAGATGCGTCGTCCAGAGAACCGAGACGCCTTGGTCCGCAAGGTCGTGGACGTGACCGGTGATCGCTCGCCGGGCCGCCGCGTCCAGACCCACGGTCGGCTCGTCCAGCATGAGGACGCTGGGCTCATGGAGAAGGGCGCGGGCAAGCTCCATGCGCCGCCTGTGCCCTCCGTTGAGCGCGCGAACCTTTTCGCCCGCCCTCTCGCGCATACCAAGCCGATCGAGTGACCTGTCGATCCGTACAGAGGCGTCGCGCCTCGACAGACCGTGGAGAGCGGCGAAGTAGAACAGGTTCTGCCGGACCGTCAGATCGAGGTCGAGCGTCGGCTGCTGGAACACCACGCCGAGCGCGGCAAGAGAGCGTCGCGGCGCCCTGGCAAGGTCATGACCGGCAACGACAATCGAACCTTCTCGAGAGACAAGGAGCCGGGTCAGCAGGGCCACGAGCGTCGATTTACCCGCACCGTTCGGTCCGAGCAACGCTGTGAAGCTGCCGCGGGGAACGTCGAACGACACGCTGTCCAACGCGAGCTTGCGACCGTATCGGAAACTCAGGTCCCGGACCGTCAGGCCGAATTCCATGCGACGGAACCTCCCCCGATCATGCCGTCAGACCCCCTTGTTTCCTGCTGAGACTGTGGCCTTGGGGACCTTTCGATGCAAGCGCCCCACAACACACACTTTCGTACCTATTGACCGGAATCGTTTGCAGGGATGCACTCTGCGAACCTTTAAAAAAGGGAGGAGAAGCAATGTCGAACCACAAATATCAGGGCGGCTGCGAGCACGTGGAAGTGTACTCGGACGCCGAGCCGATCGACAACCATGAATGCCACTGCAACGTCTGCAAGTCGGTGACGAAGCAGCATACGACGCACGTAGTTTTCTTCAACTACGGCGACCTCAAGGCATCCAGCGAGGGCAACATGAACCGGGTCCCGTTCAACGCCGAGAACCCGAACGGCCCTCTGGAAATCTGTCTCTGCAAGGACTGCAACGCCGTTCTGATGCTGGACGACAAGCAGAAGAGGATCCGCGTCGCGGTCCCGAACGTGATGAACTACGACCCCGCGCCGGGGCCGGCGAGCTATCACGCCTTCTGGGATGAAACGAAGGGCTATCCCAAGCCAGACGACGGACGTCCGGTCTACAGTGGCCTGCGTCCAGAATTCGCCTGGCCGGCAGGCGCCTGACGATCCGGACATCACCGGACCCGATCACGCCGGCGCGCCGCGGCGCGCCCGCGTGTCGTCCCGCACCCTGCGTCCTCCCGGCTTCGGCGGGGAGGACTAGGGGCAGCGGCATGGGAGGAATGCGGCGGGTACACTCCCGACCCTGTCGCATTATCCGGACCTTTTGCCGACCCTCTCCGGCCGCGTCGCAGGGTGTGCGACGGCCTGCGCCCGCGACGACCGGCGCAGGCCGTCCTTGCGTACTTGGGCGGCGGAACTACCCTGAAATGACCACGCAACCGGAATTTTCATGAACGCAGTCACCGACGCTTCCGCCGCAGGGGTACGCGACCTTCAGGCTTTGCTGGCCGCTCGGCTGATCGGGCATGACAGGCTGGTCGAACGGATGCTGATCGCGCTTCTGACTGGCGGGCACATGTTGGTCGAAGGTGCCCCCGGACTTGCGAAGACGCGCGCTGTCAGGGCACTGGCAGATGCCGTGTCGGGAACGAACGCCCGCATCCAGTGCACGCCCGACCTGATGCCGGCAGACCTGACCGGCACACCCGTCTGGCGCGCGCAGTCGGGGACTTTCGATTTCGTACCCGGTCCGGTCTTCCACAACCTCGTGCATGTCGACGAGATAAACCGTGCGCCGCCCAAAGTGCAGTCCGCGCTTCTCGAGGCCATGGCCGAGGGGCAGGTCACGTCGGGAGGCGAGACCCGCAAGCTGCCAGACCCCTTCCTGGTGGTGGCGACCCAGAATTCGATCGAGCACGACGGGACGTTTCCGCTGCCCGAAGCGCAACTGGACCGATTTCTCCTGCACGTCGTCCTCGACCTGCCGGACCTCGAGACCGAGCGGCGCATCCTCGACCTTGTCGAAGCCGAGACCCTCGACGGTGCGCACCCGCCAGCGCCGATCTCTCTGGACAAGCTGACCGCGGCGCGCAACGAGGTCCGCCGCGTTCACCTGGCGCCCGAGTTGAGGGACTACATCGTGAGGCTGGTCGTCGCCACGCGCGATGGCGCGCTTGCGGGCGATGTAGGACATGCGGCCTCTCCACGCGGAAGTCTGGCGCTTGCAGCTGCGTCCCGGGCGCGGGCGTGGCTGGCCGGTCGCGACTATGCACTCCCCGAGGACGTGGCCGACCTTGCGCGCGATGCGCTGGCGCATCGCATCGTGTTGAACTGGCGTGCGGTCGCCGAGGGCCGCACGGCGCGCGAGGTCGTGGGCGGCATCCTGGACGCGGTCGAACCCCTATGACCCGCGACGGGCTTCCGCCGGGCGCAACGCTGCGGCCAGAAGCCCTTATCGCTCTGCGCCGCCTGGCGCTTCGGGCTTCGGATGCGCCCGTTCTGTCGCCGCTGCCGGGCGGCATCGCGACCCGCCACAAGGGTGCCGGGCTCGAGGTCGCCGACCTTCGCGACTACGCGCCCGGCGACGATCTGCGCCACCTTGACCGAGGCGCCACGGCGCGCACCGGTCGGCCCCACGTCCGTCTGTTCCAGGAAGAGCGCGACCACATCGCCTGGCTTGTCGCCGACTTCGGGGCGTCGATGTTCTGGGGCATTACGCGCGCCTTCCGGTCCGTCGCCGCCGCCGAGACACTGGCCCTGATCGGATGGAGCGTCGTGGAAACCGGCGGGCGCGTCGGGCTGCTTGCCCTGACGCCGGTAGGACCGGTGATCGTCCCCGCGCGCCCTCGGGTTCGCGGGATGCTCGACGTCATCGCCGGCCTCGTCAGCGCCCATGGAGAGGCTCTGGACGCGATCCTCTCGGGTGAGACCCGGGCGGATCCTCCTCTCGACCGAGAACTCCTGCGGGCTGAAAGGCTGGCTGGCACTGGCTCGGGTCTGTTCATCGCCTCAGGCTTCGACATCGAGGGAGCGGGTCTCGCGGACCGCCTTGGGGACCTTGCGCGACGACGGGACGTATCGCTGTTCCTCGTGACAGCAGCGATGGCGGGACAGCTGCCTGCGGGCCGCTATCCCGTTCGCTTGTCGGACGGCCGACGCGTCCGCATCCGGGCCACTGGCGAAGGGACCGCGCATTCTGAAAGGGTGACGGTCGCGGGACGTCCGGCGCTGGTGGTCGACGCTGCCGATCCGCCCTCGAAGACTGCCATGCGGCTTGGTCTGCGCCACGCGGCGGGCAGGGCGGCATGAGCGAAGACGCAGCGACAGACGGCGCGATGAGCGAGGCCGCGATGCTGGCGAGCCTTCACGACATACGCCTTCCGGCCTCGGCTGCCGGCGGTGCATTTGCCGACGTGGCCGCTGCGGGAGCGATCGCCTGTGTCGCCGCGATCCTCGTCCTGGGTCTGCTTCGTCTCTTCACGGTCCGCCGGTCGAGGGGCCTTTCGGAGGATCCACTTCCTCTTGCGAACGGCTTGACCGACGCGGATCGCCGAGTGGCCCTGCTCCATCGGCTCAAGCGATTTGCGCCCGATATCTTCTCTAGGCTTCGCGCACGTCTCTACCGGCCAGGGGCGGTCACGCTGGAGGAGATCGAACGCGAGGCGGCGCGTCATGTTTGAGACGCTGCACTTTGCCGACCCATGGTTTCTTCTAGCGCTGCCTTTGCCCTTCATTCTGTCGCGCCTGGCGCAGACCACGTCCCCGGCCGGTCGCGCACTGATCCTGCCCGACCGCATTGGACATGCGCTGGTCGCGGCAGAAGGACGCTCGGTCACTGGGCAGGGCAGACTTCCGCTTCGGGTGGGGCTCTTGACGGCGATTTGGGTGCTTCTCGTCCTGGCGATTGCGAATCCGCGCGAAGTCGAGCCGGTCTCGGCCCTTCGCGTGTCGGGCCGCGATCTCGCGCTGGTCGTCGACCTGTCAGGGTCTATGGTGCGCGACGACTTCTTCCTGGACGGAACCGCGATCACTCGCCTCGACGCGGTCAAGAAGGTCGGCGCGTCGTTCGTGCGTGGACGAGGCGGCGACCGCATCGCATTGATCGTCTTCGGCTCTGAAGCCTATTACGCCTCGCCTTTTACCTTCGACGTCGAAGCGGTCGCGCGGCGGATCGAAGAGGCGGTGATCGGGATCTCGGGTCGCGCCACAAATATCTCCGATGGGCTCGGTCTCGCTCTGAAGCGCATGTCGAACAGCGAGGCGGCGACGCGGGTCGTCATCCTGCTGTCGGACGGGGTGAACAACGCCGGCGCCACCAATCCCCGCGGAGTTGCCGAACTGGCTGCCCGTAAGGGAATCAGAGTCCACACGATTGCGCTTGGACCGAAGGACCTCGACACCGCCGACGAAGGCGAGCTCGGAGTCGTCGATGCCAGAACGCTGTCCAGCATCTCCCGCATCTCGGGTGGAGAGAGCTTTCGGGTGCGCACGACGGACGATCTCGAAGCGGTCGCAACGGCGCTCGACGAGCTAGAGGCGACGGACAGCGACGGCCTCTCCGCCGAGGTCTTCCGCGAGCACTGGCCGTGGCCCGCGGGCGGCGCCCTGATCCTGATGCTGCTATTCGGTTGGAGGCAGTCGGCATGAGCCTGCCCGATCTCACGCTCCTCCGACCGCTTTGGCTTCTTGCCTTTGTTCCGCTTGCGCTGTCCGGATGGCATTTCTGGCGCAAGCAGGGCGCCCTCGGCGACTGGGTGAGAGTCGCTGACCGCGATTTGCTGTCGGCAATGGCTCGTTTCGGATGGGTTGATCCGGGCGGTACGCGCCGGCCCTTGCTCCTTCTCCTCTGCGCGGCAGCGGCTGTCGTGATCGCCCTTGCTGGCCCTGCGGTCCAACGGCGCGACACGCTGTCGTTCCGAAATCTGGACGGCGTTCTGTTCGTCGTCGATGCGTCACCGGACCTCGTGAAGACGTCATCGTGGCAGGATCTTCTGTTCACCGGCCGGTACGGGATCGGGGCGTTGCAGTCCCGTCCCGGGGGGATCATCGTCTATGCTGGAGACGCCTACGTCGCCACGGACATGACGCAGGACCATCTTCAACTTGGTCAGACCCTGTCCCTCATCGGCGCAGAGACCGTCCCCGACGCTGGCACCCGGCCCGACCGCGCTCTCGACCTGGCGGCTGAGATGTTGCGCGAGGCCGACATTCTTGCGGGCGACGTCATTCTTCTGACCGACGGCACGGGTCTCGGGCCGGACTCTCTTCGCGCCACCGAAGCCATCACCGCAACCGGTGCGCGGCTGTCGGTCGTGGCGGCGTCGGAGCCGGGACCCGAGATGGAGGCTCATGCTGCCCTCGGCCAGGGCATGGTTTTCGCGCCGCGCGACCTCGAGGCTTTCGGAGAATTTCTTGAAGCCGACGCTCGGACCAGGCTTGAACGGCAGGATATGCCGCTTCTCTTCTGGCGGGATCTCGGACGGGTCTTCGTCTTTCTGGCGCTGGTGCCGCTGGCCTTGCTTCTGACGAGATCGGGTCCATGAGGTCTCTCGCGCTCCTCGCCTTGGCCGCCCTAGCTGCGGCACTTCTTTCGGGAGGTCTCGCACCTTTCGGGCGAATTCTCCTCGCGCTCGACATGCCGCGCCTTTCCGCCATGGCGTTCGATGAGCCCGGCTGGAAAGGCGTCGCGCTTTATCGTTCCGGCGACTTCGAGGGATCGGCCGAAGCATTCGAGGACGCGGACATGCACTTCGACCAGGGGACGGCACTTGCACGCGCGGGAGACTATGCAGCCGCGCTCGAAGCGCTCGACGTGGCCATCGCGCGGGGCGATCCGACGGCACAGGCGAACTTCGACGTGGTATCCGCCTTCTACGCCAGTCTGGGCATCGACGCCGAGACGCTGGCCCTCTTCGCCCGGCCCAAGGAAGGGGTGACCACCGAGGCAAGCGTGGGAGAAGGCAGCGGACGGGCATCGGGCACGGGAAGCGATGTGACGAACGCGAACACCATGCTTGGCCTGGCCGCGCTGGAAAGCCGGGGCGAAGCTGGCGTGCGGCGCGTCTTCGACGACAAGTTCATGGTGGCGAACGACCGCTGGCTGTCTCAGCTGGCCGACGTTCCCGGCGCCTATCTCTCGGCCCGGATCCTTCAGGAGCACAAGCGACGACTGGCGGCGGGCGTATCTCCTGGGGAGGCAGACCGATGATGCGCCTGTTGGTCCTTTTGTGCCTTGTCCTTCCGGCGCTTGCCGTCGCCCAGACCCGCGAAGTGCTTCCTGAAGACCTGTCCCTGACCATCGAAATCGAGGACGCCGCCGAGCGGCTGGTGGGAGAGATGGTTCTCGTCACCATCAAGGGCACCTACCGCCGCCACATCACGCGGGAGTCGCTCAAGCAACCGGAGCTCGAGGGGTTCAGCTGGTCGCAGCTTGGCCAGGACATGTGGACGGAAGCGCGGATCAGGGGGCAGAAGGTGAAGGTCTTCACCCGGCGTATGGCGCTCTTTCCCGAACGGGCCGGACCCCTGACGGTCGGAGCGTTCACGCACGACCTTACCCTCACCGACGAAGGCGACGACTGGTTTGAACACGCCGTCCTGTCGCAACCTATCGATATCGAAGTGAAGCCGGCGCCCGAGGTTGAGGGCGTGTGGTTCCCCGTCAAGCGGCTGATCGTGAGCGACCAGTGGTCGAACGCACCCGACCAATTGGCGCCAGGCGAGGCCGTCCTGCGGGTGATCCGGGTCGAGGCGCTTGGAGTCACGCCCGAGATGATCCCGCCGATGCCCGAACTGAGGTCGCCCTCCGCGATGATCTTCCCGCACCCCGAGCAGCGGCTGGCCGAACTTACCCCCCGAAGGACCCGTCAGCTATGCCTTCTGGCGCTGGACGATCCGGCCCACGAACGACGTCTCGACGATCGTCGAGCCAATCACATTCCCCTATTTCGACACTGAGACGCGACAGTCGCTGGTAGCCGTCATCTCACCGCAGCGGATCGCTTATGGGGTGAAAGTGCCGTCAGATCCGCCGCCCGCCGCCGCACGGGTTCAAGAGGTACGGCTGCCCGGTTGGCCTGTCGCCAGTGCCGCAGCCCCGATCTTTCTCGGGGGGATTTCCGTCGGCCTGAGAGGCCGGACGGTCACGGCGAACGAGGTTCTCTGGCGCGTGCCCCGGATTGACCCATTGGCCCAGGGTCTGGTGAAAGCCGCGCGCAAGGGCGACGGCCGTGCCGCGCGGCGGATGGCGGCCCGCATGATCGAGCGCGACGGACCATCGCCGGCTCGCCAGGATCTCATCGCGTCGCTCGACCGCACCCTGTTCGATCCCGCCGGTGCGCCACCCGATCTCGCCCAATTTTCCCGTAGCTTCATTTCGGTAGGGAGCGAATAGGCGCCTGACCCTGCGGCAGAGCGGCCACATAAGTTGTGGAAACGGGGGACTGTTCCGCTAGCTTGTGGTCAGGGAGAATCATTATGTACATGTCGGCAGACCTGTCATCGACGGTGTCCATGTCGAGCGTGATGATCGTCGACGACCATCCGCTTTACAGTGACGCGCTTGCGGCGACGCTGACGCATATCTTCGAAAATTGCCAAATTCACCGGGCGGGCAGCCTGCTTGAGACTTTGGCGCTTCTGGACGAGGGGATCGAGCCCGACCTCATCCTTCTCGATCTCAAGCTCCCCGACGTTTCCGGCATTTCGAGCTTCGAGGAACTGACGGTCCGGCTTTCGAGGGCCCGCATCCTCGTGATCTCGTCGCTGGCCTCGCCCGAACTGGTCCGGTCGCTTCTCGATCGCGGGGCCATGGGCTTTCTGCCCAAGGAAAGCTCTGCCAAGACACTCAGGCACGCCATTTCCGAAATTGCTGCCGGCAGGCGCTATGTCCCGCCTGAGTACCGAGACGCGAAGGACGAGGAGCCGGAACAGGGTGACGAGCTTTGCTCTGTCTTCGGCGTGAACCCCCAGCTTGCACAACTCACGCCGCAGCAGAAGCGAATCCTGAAGCTCATATGTACGGGCAATCCGAACAAGCAGATTGCCTACGAACTGTCCTTGGCCGAAGCCACGGTAAAGGCACACATCACAGCCCTTCTGCGTCGACTCGGAGTCCGCAACCGGACGCAGGCGGCGGTCCTGGTCGAACAGCTTGCTGCCCGGTCTGGGGGCGGCGAACCGGAAATCCAGGCCTTCCTGAAGAACTGACGGAGCCGGGGGTGGATGACGCCGTAACGCTCGAAGCTCCACGCTTTCTCTGGATCGGACGCTCGGACGAACCTAATCCGGTGGCGGCCGTCGACGAAGCGGTCTCGGCCTTCGATGTGTCCGAGGTCTGTTTCGTGCTTGCGTTTCTTCCCTCGCACCTCGACGTGGACGAGACGGCGCAGGCCCTTTCCGCGCGCCTGCCCGGCCCGCCCGTCTATGGCTGCACCACCGCAGGCCAGATCACCGGAGAAGGATACGAGGATCACGCCCTCCTCCTCCTGGCTTTTCCCAAGGCCAACTTCCGATGCGCCTCCGCCCTGATCGACGACCTTGCCCCTCTCGAAGCGCCCCAGGTCGCGGCCCAGGCACAGCGGCTGGACGACAAGTTCCGGCACAGGATGGGGTGGAAGCGACTTGGCCTCGTGTTCTGCGACGGATTGAGCAAGCAGGAAGACCTGCTGATCTCGACCCTCGACGCGGTGCTCAAAGGCGTCCCGATCTTCGGCGGCTCGGCTGGCGACGGTTTCCGGTTCGAGAGGTCGTTCGTCCTGCACGACGGCCGCGCACACTCAAATGCCGCCGTTCTCGTCCTCGTCGAGACCAACCTCGAATTCCAGGGGATCGGCTTCGACCACTTTCTGCCGATGGGGCGCCAGATCGTCATTACCCGCGCTGACCCGGACGAGAGGCTTGTCTACGAGATCAATGGAGCTCCGGCGGCGCTGGAATACGCGCGGCTGGTCGGTTGTCCCGTCACACAGTTGTCGCCCGAAGTCTTCGCCGAGAACCCGATGCTTCTGCGGCACAACCAGAAGTTCTACGTCCGCGCCGTACGAGAGGTATCGGACAATCACGCGATGTCTTTCCTTGCTGCCATCGACGACGGACTAATCCTGACACTTGGCCGGGGGCGGGAGATCATCGAGACACTCGATGCGGGCCTCGACATCCAGAACGCGGGAGGCCACGTGCCAGATTTCGTGCTTGGGTTCGACTGCGCCCTCCGCAAGCTCGAGATCGAACAGAAGCAGCTTCACCGCAACGTCTCCCAGATCCTTCGCAAGCGTCGGGTTTTCGGCTTCAACACCTACGGCGAGCAACAGTCCGGCGTCCACATGAACCAGACCTTCGTGGGCGTCGCCTTCTTTGAGGCCCAGTCCAGGGAGCCTACTCCGTGAACGGTCTCGTCGACCCCGCCGAACCGATCGAGCTTCGTCTTGAGCGCCAGGAGAAAATCATCGACGCGCTGATCCGCCGCGCCGACCGCCATAATGACATCGGTCCGGCCGCCTTCCGCGCATTCCAGTCCGCCATCGAGCTTCAAGAGAGGATCGAGGCGCAGACCCGAGATCTGAAGCGGGCCGAGACCGAGCTTGCCAGCGTCCGCTTCGATCGCGAGCGTACACGCCAGGGTCTGGTCGAGGCTCTGTCGTCCATGGCAGAGGGGTTCGCCCTCTTCATGGACGACCGGCTGCATGTGACGAACGAATTCCTGTCGCAACTTCTTCCCGATCGCGCCGCCGATTTCGTACCTAACCTCGGCACCGACCGCTTCTTTGCGCTTATCGCGGAAAGCGAGGCCTTCGTCTCGTCTGACCGCAGCCTTCACGAGATCGGCACCCGCCTGCGTCGCAAGAAGGAAGCGCTTGCGCTGGTCATCGAGCTTAGGGACGACCGCTGGTTCCAGTTGAACGTGCAGAACACGCCCAGGGGCAGCATCGTCCTGCTCGTGACCGAGATAACCAAGCTCGTCCGGCAGAACCGGGTGGAGAAGGAAACCCTGATCGACCTTCAGGAAGATTACCTGCGCGCCGTGTTCGATAACATAGGCGCGGGTGCCTGCACCCTGTCAAAGTCCGGGCGCATACTTCTGGTGAACACACGTTTTTGCGACCTTCTCAACCTGCCGCCCGAAGACGTTGCACCCGGTGTCGATGCTGCACATCTGGTCGAGCTTCTGGAGCGGAACCACAGCGTCGACGGCGGCGAGGCGCCGCGCCCAAGCCTGTGGTGGAGTACGCTTCGGGCCGAGGGGGTCTTGAAACTGCGGCTTCGCCAGGCCGAGGAAAAGGTCCTCGACATTCACGCGAACCGGCTGCCCGACGGGGGCTACATCATCGAAGTCTCGGATGTCACCTTGTCCGTCCGGACCGCTGAGATGCTGGAAAAAAGGGTCCGCGAGCGGACGGCCGAGTTGCTCCAAGCCAACGAGAGGCTCAGCCGCGAATACCGCGAAAAGGCGCGGGTGGAGGACGAACTGCGTGTCGCGCGCGATCGCGCGGAGGCCGCCATCTCGTCGAAGACGAGGTTTCTCGCCGCGGCGAGCCACGACCTTCTTCAACCGATCAACGCCGCGCAGCTTCTGATCTCGACGCTCAAGGAAAGCACGCGTGACACCGCCTACTATCCTCTGGTGGAGCGGCTTTTCGGGGCCTTCGGATCGGCCGAGCAACTTCTGCGCTCGCTTCTCGACATCTCTCGCCTTGAAAGCGCCGATGCGAATGCCGTTTCGGTCGCGAACGTCAGCCTGGGCGCGCTTCTCGCCGGCATCCACGGCGACCAGGCCCTTCTCGCCGAGCAGAAGAACGTGCGGTTCGACGTCGTGTCCTGCAACGCGGTGGTGCGTTCGGACCCAGTGTACCTTCTGCGGTCGATCCAAAACCTGGTCGTCAACGCTATCCAGTACACCGAACCGGGCGGCCGTGTGCTGGTCGGTTGCAGACGACGCGGCGAGAAGGTCGAGGTGCAGGTCTGGGACACCGGCATCGGCGTAGCGCTTGGGGACCAGAAGCGCATCTTCGAAGAGTTCACGCGAGCGGGTGGCGTGCCGCTTGGGTCCGGCATGGGGCTGGGGTTGTCAGTGGTCGACCGAGCCTGTCGGCTTCTGGGGCACCAGCTTTCCGTCAGATCCAAGCCGGGCGTCGGCTCGATCTTCTCGATCACGCTCGACCGCGCAGATGGCGAGGCCGTTCCGGGCGAGCCTTTGGCGCGGCTGCCCGCTCCCGAGGACGTTGCCTTCGACCAGATCGTGCTGGTGGTCGAAAACGACGAGGATGTCCTTTTCGCCACGACAAAATGGCTGGAGCAGATGGGCGCCAGCGTCTTTGCCGCCCGAGACCGCGACGAGTCTCTGCGTTTCATCGAAGACATGGGAATGCCGCCTGACATCATCCTTGCCGACTACCAGTTGGACAACGGGCAGACGGGCGTTCAGGTCATCGCCGCGGTCCGTGAGGTGACGCGGACCCATGTGCCCGCCATCATCATCACCGCCGACCGAAGCGAGGCGGTTCTCGAGGCCGCAATTCCCGACGACGTGTCCGTGATGACGAAGCCGATCAAGCTCTCGCGCTTGCGGCAGCTCATGGACTGGAAGGTCAGGCTTGCGTCGACTGCCGCCGAGGCAAAGGCATCGATGCATACGAAGGTCGGCGATGACTCGGCTGGCCCGCTGACCAAGGATCGGACTCCGGAAAGAGGAGCCGCAGAATGAAGACCACCGTTTTCGCCGCGATCCTTGGCGTCGCGGCCTTTGCCCTTCCGCTTGGTGCGGAAACCATCGGGGCCGAGGAAAGCTATGACCTGCTATTCAGGAATGGAACTCTTGACGCTGTGGACCGAGACAGCGGTCTGGAGTATCGCCGCGAGGTGACAAGCGAACTTGTGCCAGAGGCCGAGGATCGCGACACGGGTGATATTCAGCTTGCCTTTCTAAAGACCGAACCTGCGGCGGTCGCACTTTCCCTGCACCAGGATGGCAAGGAGCGCGGCCTTGGAACCTTCCCCGCGAGCGTCGGCAATCCGATCATCATGTACTTCTACGAGACGACTGTGCGCGATATGGCCGAGGCGGCTGGTGGAAGTCCTCTCTACATCCGCAATCGCGTGAAGGATGCGCTGACCCAGCCAGCCGAGATCGAAAAGGGACGCGAAACCTTCGAGGGCCGCGAGATCGAGACGACCCGGATCACGCTCAGGCCTTTCGAGAACGACCCCAATCGCGAGCGGATGCAGGGTTTCGGCGACCTGACGCTCAGCGTGACGATGTCCGACGAGGTTCCGGGATGGTATCTGGGTCTCGAGGCATCCGTGCCGGGGGACGAGGCGCCCATCTACCACTCGACATTGACCTTCGACGGGGTGGTAGAGTGAGACGCCTTGCGATCCTCCTGGCGGTCCTGCCGTTCGCCGCTGCTGCACAAGACGAGGCCGCGCGACTGAACGACTACCCGACCTCCACGCGCGCCGACTATGTTTTCGCTTGCATGGCGAAGAACGGACAGACGCGAGAGATGCTGGAACGCTGCTCCTGCTCGATAGACGAAATCGCGTCGATCCTGCCCTATGACAAGTACGTGGAGGCCGAGACCGTCCTGTCGATGCGCCGTGTCGGGGGTGAGCGCATGGCGGTGTTCAATAGCTCTCCGGATGCAGAGCACCTCGTGGCCGACCTGCGGCGTGCCCAGGCCGAGTCGGAACTCGTCTGCTTCTGACGCCGTGACGTCAGGTGGCGGGACCCTTCGCCAGGACCTGTTCGAACGAGTTGCCCGCAGTGTCCGTCGCCTTCACCGTCAACGCCTCGGACCCGTTGTCGATGTACGCGAACCTGAAGACGGGGTTCTCGGAGATCGAAATACCGCCATCCATGGCCCAGAGCATGTCGTCGCCCTGCCAGACTTCGAGGTGGTCGATGAAGTGCGCCGGTATGAACAACTGGGTGATCTGGTCGCGCTGAAGGCCTGAGTAGTTCGGGTGGCGGACCATGATCTGAGCTTCGCGCAGCACGTTCGACTGAAGTGGCGCGTCCATTGCGCCAAAGAGCCGGAGCTTCATCTCGCCCATGGATGCGAGGACGCTTTCCGGATCGCGCGACGCCGGCGCAGAACATCCGCCCGAAGCCTTGACGAACCGGCCCGTCATCGAAAGGCCGTCTTCAGTCTCGGTGATCACGCGGACGTTGGAATACTGGTTTACTCGCAGACGCATCTCGAACGACAGCTCTCCCATGCCGTCGCCGAAGGTGAATACACCGGCGACCGGCGCGGGGTTTTCGTCAACAACGACGGTTGCAGCCGTGATGCGGACATCGGGGTCCGTCTGGGTTAGCACGACCGGGACCGTGGCCGCGTCGGCAGCGCGCGAAGGCGCTTCGACGGACAGGATGTCGCTTCCCTCGGACAGGTCGGCATCGCCTACGACATCGAACCGCAGGTCCTCCCAGGTCGGGCTGTCCGTCAGCGGATTCTGAACGGCGGTCTCGGCAAACGCGCCGCTTGAAACAAGCAGCACGGCGGCAGCCATCGACATTGTTCTCAGGCGCATAACGGTGTCCTCCCGCAGCGATGCACGGCGTGGATCATGCCACAACCCGCGCCGGAGGTATATCTGGACCTCAGTCGCAGGTGGGCGCACGCTTCCGTGAGGTTTGGTCGGAGGGTCGGGACATGTTTGAAGCCGTCGTGACGCTGTGTCTCGGGCTTGCCAACGCGGAGTGTGCGGACCGCCTGCTTCCTGGATATGAGGCCGCCACCCTCGAGGGATGCGACGCGGCACTTCAGGCCCGGACGCCTTCGATCCCCGGGGGTGCTGACGGGTCACCGCGCTGCGTGCCCTCCGGACCGACGCTTTCGATCCTCGAGGTCGCGCCCGGCGTCTTTGTCCATGTGGGGCTCATCGAGGAACCATCGCCGGGAAACGACGGCGATGTCTCGAACTCCGGCTTCGTCGTGGGGCGCGACAGCGTTGCCGTCATCGACGCTGGCGGCTCGCGCCTCGCGGGGGAAGGGCTGTGGCGCGCCGTTCGGGCCGAGACAGATCTGCCCGTCTCGCATGTCCTCCTTACACATATGCATCCTGACCACATCTTCGGGGCCAGCGTCTTCACCGAAGCGGGGGCCGAGGTCGTGGGCCATGCCGATTTGCCGCGCGCGCTCGCGGACCGGGCTTCGACCTACGTGACGAGTTTCGAGAGGCTGGTGGGCTCTTCATTCGCAGGAAGCGCCATCCCGAAAGTCTCCGTCACCATAGCGGATCCTACCGAGATAGACCTTGGTGACCGGACCCTTATCGTTGAACCTTGGCCGGTCGCGCACACAGGCACCGATATGACTGTTTTCGACCGCGCGACCGGCGTGATGTTCCTGGGCGATCTTCTCTTCGACGAGCATACGCCCTCCCTTGATGGCAGTCTGAAAGGTTGGAAAGGTGTGCTGACGGACCTGACGTTTCGTGAGCTTGAGGTCGTCGTTCCCGGCCACGGTGCGGCGAGTTTGGACTGGCCGGAAGGTGCCGCAAACCTGGAAAGGTATCTGTCGGTGCTGGAGTCGGACACCCGTGACGCTATCGAACGAGGCGACCGGATTGGAGACGCCATTCAAACCATCGCGGCCGACGAAGCGACGAGATGGAGCCTCTTCGACGCATACAACCCGCGCAATGCCACCGTCGCCTGGACCGAACTGGAATGGGAGTAGGCTAGTCGACGACGTGCTCCGCCAGAAGCTGTGCGATGCCGAACAGGCGGCGCTCGATAAGCTGTGGTGTCTCGCAGAGGTAGGTAATCGATTTCTGACGGTCGCTATAGATTAGCTGATCCCAATCCAGCTTCTCCTCCAACTCGTCGACACGGTCGAAATCTGGCTCGTCTGCGGCCATCTGCGTGTCCATCTCGCTTCGCGTGTTTTCGATACTTTTGGCCAGAGCAATCTGGCTAAGCGAGAAATCGGCGATTCCCTTGATGATTCTCGTGCGGCGCGTGTCGAGACCCTTGAACGCCCGCTGGAACACCCGGCCCATGACCTCGGGGTCTCCGCTATATCTTTCGGCAAAAGCCTGAACCTCGGGCCGTAGGCTTTCGAGGTCGCTCCGTCGCAGCGTCAGTCGTTCAGCCATCAGGTCAACCGCGGCACTCTCTTCTTTGCTGGCAGGGGTTTCGGGCAGGGGATGCGACCACATCAGGGCAGGCGAAAGCGTCTCGACCTTGCGCTGGATGCAGGGCCAGGTGGGATCGGCATAGTCCGCAGCATCGGCTGTCATGGCGAAAAGGTTGAGGAGGCCCGCAATCGCGACCGTCAGAAGAGCCGTGTTCCGCTTCATGGTTCCCTCCTTTTCGATATGCGCCCTTGCACCCTTTCGGTCCTGATCGGCAGCGCCAATACACACCATCGTATCAATTGTTCAGGGTGTGAGCTGCTTCTTATATTCTAAGAAACCCCGGACACAGGGGGGCGACGATATGGGAGGAGACCGATGAGAACGCGTGCCGCCGTGGCTGTACAGGCTGGAAAGCCGCTCGAGATCATGGAGGTCAACCTCGATGGCCCGAGAGCCGGAGAGGTTCTTGTCGAGATCAAGGCGACCGGCATCTGCCACACCGACGAGTTCACGCTATCCGGTGCCGATCCTGAAGGCATGTTTCCGGCGATTCTCGGTCACGAGGGTGCTGGCGTCGTCATTGAGGTGGGCGAGGGCGTCACCAGTCTGAAAAAGGGCGACCATGTCATTCCGCTCTACACGCCAGAGTGCCGTGAGTGCGAATACTGTCTCAATCCCAAGACGAACCTCTGCCAGGCGATCCGCTCCACCCAAGGTCAGGGCCTGATGCCCGACGGGACGTCGAGGTTCTCGACGCTCGATGGCGACCCGATCCTGCACTACATGGGTTGCTCGACGTTCTCGAACCATACGGTGCTGCCCGAGATCGCGTTGGCGAAGGTCCGCGAGGACGCGCCCTTCGACAAGATTTGCTACATCGGCTGCGGCGTGACGACCGGGATCGGTGCCGTCATCAATACAGCGAAGGTCGAGATCGGATCGCGCGCCGTCGTCTTCGGTCTGGGCGGTATCGGCCTGAACGTCATCCAGGGTCTGCGCCTTGCCGGGGCGGACCAGATCGTCGGCGTCGATCTGAACAACGACAAGAAGACAATGGCCGAGCGATTCGGCATGACCGACTTCGTCAACCCGTCCGAGGTTGAGGGCGATCTCGTGCCGTATCTCGTGAACCTGACCAAGGGCGGCGCGGACTACACCTTCGACGCGACCGGAAACGTCAAGGTGATGCGGACCGCGCTTGAGTGCGCTCACAAGGGCTGGGGTGAGAGCATCATCATCGGCGTGGCTCCTGCCGGCGCCGAGATCTCGACCCGTCCCTTCCAGCTCGTGACCGGCCGCACATGGCGGGGCACTGCGTTCGGAGGCGCACGCGGGCGAACCGACGTTCCGAAGATCGTGGACTGGTACATGGACGGGAAGATCGAGATCGACCCGATGATCACCCACACCCTCTCGCTGGACGACATCAACAAGGGATTCGACCTCATGCATGCGGGCGAATCCATCCGCTCGGTGGTGGTGTATTGATCCGATGAACCTGGAACGCATCTCGGAAAATCGAAGCTTCGGCGGGGTTCAAGGCGTCTACAGCCATGACTCTGCCGTATGCGGCGGGAAGATGACGTTCGGGGCCTATCTGCCGCCTCAGGCCGAGGATGGTCCGGTCCCGGTACTTTGGTACCTGTCGGGTCTGACCTGTACGCATGAGAACGCGATGACCAAGGGAGGTTTCCAGGAGACCGCGGCACATCACGGGATCGCTGTCATATTTCCCGATACTTCGCCCCGCGGCGAGGGTGTCGCGGACGACGATGCCTACGATCTGGGCAAGGGCGCGGGTTTCTATGTGAACGCGACCGAGGCTCCGTGGTCGGCGCATTATCAGATGTACGACTACGTCGTGAAGGAATTGCGCGGTGTAGTGGAGGAGAACCTGCCCGTGAACGACCGTCACGGGATTACGGGTCATTCCATGGGCGGACACGGGGCCATCACGATCGCCTTGCGCAACCCCGACAGCTACCATTCGCTGTCTGCCTTCGCGCCGATCGCGCATCCGACGCAATCCGACTGGGGCCGCAAGCAACTTGGCGCCTATCTCGGGAACGACGAGAGTGTCTGGGCCGAGCACGACTCGACGCTGCTTCTGGAAGAATACGGCTGGAAGGGCGAGATTCTCGTCGATCAGGGGGCATCCGATCAATTCCTCGACTTGCTCAAGCCTGAGGCTCTGGCAGGCATGATGGCGAAGCGCCGCCAACCGGGCGAGTTCCGGATGCAGCGCGGATATGACCATTCCTATTTTTTCGTTAATAGCTTTGCTGCCGATCACGTCGCTTTTCATGCGGCGAATCTCTCATGAGTCGAAAAGGAACCTTCCAATGCGTAACAAATTGATCGTCAGCCTCGCCCTCGCCTGCCTCCCCTTTGCCGCCGCCGCTCAGGACGCCGTCCCCGGTGATGCCGCTGCCGGAGAAAAGGTGTTCAGGAAATGCCAGGCCTGCCATGCCGTGGGTGCCGACGCCGCCAACAAGACCGGTCCGGAGCTGAATGGGATCGTCGGCCGCGTCATCGCGAGCGAGCCGGACTTTTCATACTCGGACGCACTTACGGCACTCGGCGCCGATGGCACCGTCTGGACGCCCGAGACGCTGGCGCAGTTCATCGAGAAACCCAAGGATTTTGCTCCGGGCACGAAGATGTCTTTCGCGGGCCTCCGCAAGGAAGAGGAACGCACGAACGTGATCGCGTATCTCGCGACCTTCCCGGCTGAGGGAAGCTAAGCGGGGACGAGAAGGGCCGACCGTCCCGCACACGGGGACAGTCGGCATATTATCGCTCCCGGTCGAGGAGGACCGGGCGTGCAACGACGGCGCTGCGCGTCGTATTTTGGGAGGACTTGGAATGAAAGTGCGTACGCTTTTGACCTCCGGGGTCGCGCTTTGCCTGGTGGCATCAGCCGCCTTGGCGAACGATGACCTTGTGACCCAGATGGAGAACCCCGCTCAGTGGGCGATCCAGACGGGCGACTACAAGAACCAGCGCTATTCGGCCCTGGACAAGATCAACAAGGAGAACGTCGGCGACCTGCAGGTGGCATGGACCTGGGCGTTCTTCGTGGTCACGAAGGCTCGCCGCTGGTGATCGGCGACACGATGTATGTTCATACCCCGTTTCCGAACATCGTCTACGCGCTCGATCTGGCCAACGATGGCAAGATCAAGTGGAAGTACGAGCCGAAGCAGGACCCGAACGTCATCCCGGTGATGTGCTGCGATACCGTCAACCGCGGTGTCGCCTATGCTGAAGGCAAGATCTTCCTTCACCAGGCCGATACGAAGGTCGTCGCACTCGACGCCGAGACCGGCGAAGTGGTGTGGGAAGTCGTGAACGGCGATCCCTCCAAGGGCGAGACCAACACCGCGACGGTTCTGCCGATCAAGGACAAGGTCATCGCCGGCATCTCGGGCGGCGAATTCGGCGTCCGCGGTTCGGTGACGGCGTACAACATGGAAACAGGCGAGCAGGAGTGGCGTGCTTATTCCATGGGTCCGGACTCCGACATCCTTGTCGATCCTGCGACGACGACCCATCTGGGCGAGCCGGTCGGCGAGAACTCGGGCACGAATACCTGGGAAGGCGATCAGTGGATGATCGGCGGCGGCACCACCTGGGGCTGGTATTCTGCCGACCTCGACGAGAACCTGTTCTACTACGGCACCGGCAACCCCTCGACCTGGAACCCGGCGCAGCGTCCGGGCGACAACCGCTGGTCCATGACGGTCATGGCACGCGACATCGACACCGGCATGGCCAAGTGGTTCTACCAGATGACGCCCCACGACGAGTGGGACTATGACGGGATCAACGAGATGATCCTGTCGGAGCAGGCCATCGACGGAACCGAGCGCAAGCTTCTCACCCACTTCGACCGTAACGGCTTCGGCTATACGCTCGACCGAGTGACGGGCGAACTACTCGTGGCCGAAAAGTACGACCCGGTCGTCAACTGGGCAACGGAAGTGGTGATGGATCCGTCGTCGGATCAGTACGGCCGACCGCAGGTGGTCGCGCAGTACTCGACCGAGCAGAACGGCGAGGACGTGAACTCGACCGGCATCTGCCCGGCTGCTCTCGGCTCCAAGGACCAGCAGCCGGCAGCCTATTCGCCGGATACCCAGCTGTTCTACGTGCCCACGAACCACGTCTGCATGGACTACGAGCCGTTCCAGGTCAGCTATACCGCTGGACAGCCCTACGTCGGTGCGACGCTGGCGATGTACCCCGCGCCGGACAGCCATGGCGGCATGGGTAATTTCATCGCCTGGGACAACATCGCTGGCGAGATCAAGTGGTCGATTCCCGAGCAGTTCTCGGTATGGTCGGGCGCTCTGGCCACCGCAGGCGGCGTCGTCTTCTACGGTACGCTGGAAGGTTACCTGAAGGCCGTCGACGCCGAGACGGGCGAAGAACTCTACAGGTTCAAGACCCCCTCGGGCATCATCGGCAACGTGATGACCTACGAGCGCGACGGCGAGCAGTACATCGGCATCCTGTCGGGCGTCGGTGGCTGGGCTGGTATCGGCCTCGCGGCCGGTCTGACCAACCCGAACGACGGCCTGGGCGCCGTGGGCGGCTACGCCGCTCTCAGCGACTACACCGCGCTCGGTGGCCAGCTGACCGTGTTCAAGCTCCCCAACTGAACCGGGCCTGAGACAAGACACGGGGCTGGCGCATTCGTCGCGCCAGCCCCCCTTCGTCAGATAAGGAAAAACCGGAGATGAGTAAGATGAGGCTCTTGTTGGCCGCGGGAATCGCGCTGACGCTCGGGCAGTCCGCCGTCGCGCAGGAAGAAATCACCGATACCGCCGCCGATTACGAAGAAGGCGGACGCTGGTACACGCAGCACGGCATTCCGACGTTCAAGGTCGAAGAGGATGGAACGGTCGATTTCGCGACGTTTTCAGGCTTCCGCCGCTATAACGCCGAATGCTTCCAGTGCCACGGGCCGGACGGAGCCGGCGGCTCTTATGCCCCTGCGCTTCAGGAGTCGGTCATGCGGCTCGACTACTACGAGTTCCAGGACATCGTCGTGAACGGCAAGCAGGAGGTGAACGCAGCGCAGAACCTCGTGATGCCCGCGCTTGGCCAGAACCCGAACGTGATGTGCTACCTCGACGATATCTACACCTACCTCAGAGCCCGTGGCACCGATACCGTCGGTCGCGGCCGGCCGGCAAAGAAGCAGGATAAGCCCGAGGCATTCTCCGAGGCTGAAGATGCTTGCATGGGAAGTTAAGCTGACCCGCGCGGCGCTCGTATCGCTCCTTCTGGCATCGCTGGCGGGGATGGCTTCTGCGCAGACATCGGACCTCGTGTCCCAGACTGCGCTGCGCGTCTGCGCTGACCCCGCCAACCTTCCGATGTCCGACGACAAGGAGGGAGGCTATGAAAACGAGCTGGCCGAATTCTTCGCCGACAAGCTGGGCATACCCGTCCAGTACACGTGGTACCCGATGGCAACGGGGTTCATCCGCAATACCCTGAACGCCAAGAAGTGCGACGTCGTCATCGGTTATGCGCAGGGCGAGGAGTTGGTGCTCAACACCAACCACTACCTCACCTCTGCCTATGCCCTGATCGTTCCGAAAGATGGACCCCTTGCCAACGTCGACACGCTTTCGGATGCGGCCCTGAAGTCGGTCAAGATAGGGATCATCGCTGGAACGCCGCCCTCGGCGCACATGGCGCACAACGGGCTTATGAAGGCCGCAAAGCCATATAACCTCGTGGTCGACCGACGTTATGAAAGTCCGGCAATCAACATGCTGGACGACCTCAAGGCGGGCACCATCGACGCCGCCATTCTCTGGGGTCCGCTCGGCGGGCCACTGGTCAAGTCGTCCTATCCCGGGATGAAGGTCACGCCGCTCGTCAAGGAAGAGCTTCCGCCGCGTCTGTTCTTCCGGATCACGATGGGAGTCCGTCAGGGCGAGAAGGTCTGGCAGCGCGAGCTGAATTCCCTCATCCGTCGGCATCAGGACGAGATCAATGCAATCCTGGTCGAGGCGGGTGTGCCTCTGGTGAACGACCTGGGAACCGAGGTCGTGGACCTCGGACAATGATGAAGGTCCTCGCCGCTCTTCTCGCATTGACGGGAGCGGCGGGGGCGCAGGTGGCCGAGCCCGACGATTATCGGATGGACGAGTACCGCGCGCCCGTCCCCTCTACATTGACGGGCGGAACGGTCGTAGGTCCGGAGGAGGCGCACGACCTCTGGGAGGACGGAGAGGCCTTCTTCATCGACGTCCTGCCTCAGGCGCCCAAACCCGACAACCTCCCCGCCGGCACGATATGGCGCGACAAGCCACGCGACTCGATTCCCGGCGCGATCTGGCTTCCGAACGTCGGATACGGAGCCATCGCGGAGGTGACCGCCCATTACTTTCGGCGCGGTCTCGAAGAGGGGACGGGCGGCGACTTGGCACATCCCGTAGTCTTCTTCTGCCTGGAGGATTGCTGGATGAGTTGGAACGCCGCCAGACGCGCGATCGCGTGGGGTTACTCCTCGGTCTACTGGCTGCCCGAGGGCACGGACGGCTGGGCACTCTGGGACTATCCGGTGGAGCGGATAACGCCCGAAGAGCCGCAGCCGTAGCTTTTCAGTAGCCTGTCAGGTCCTTGTGCGCCTCGGTGACGGTGCCTTCGGTATCGGTCATCGTGACATCGACGGACTGGCTTCCCGACGGGATTGACAGCGAGACCTGTGGATTCTCGGACAGCGAGATAGAGCCGGTCATGTCGACGTATTCGCCTCCCTCAAGGTCGATGCCCAGGGACTCGATGTAGCGCATCGGCGTGAAGAGAAGCGTGATCTGATCCATCTGCATCCCCGAGTGCTGCGGATGGTCGATGGCCACGTCCAGCGTGTTGAGGCGCTCGGCAAGGCTTGCGAGCCTCATCTCACCAGGCGGAAGAGGGGTGCGTTCCGCCAGGGCGATCTCCATTTCGCCAAGGGTCAGAAGCGCGATGTCCGGGTCGACGCCCGGAGGCGCCGCGCAGGCGCCCTGTCCCGTCGTCTTGACGAAGCTTTCGGCTACGAACAGGCGTCCGTCGCTGGTGCGGGCCACGACGTGAAGAGGTGTCGGCCCGTTCACTCGCATCGTCACATCGAAATAGAAACGCGGGATCGGCTCGGCGAACCGGAACACGGCCGAAACCGGCATCGGGTTCTCGTCGAGCACCACGGTCACTTCCTCGACGGTCGTGCCCGAGGGTGCAACGACATGGGCCGCCATCTGAGCGCGGGAGTCGTCTGGCGTCCGGTATGGCGCATCGATGGCGATGATGCCGGTTGCGGCCAGAAGCATCTGATCGCCGTAAAGCGCGGCGCTGATGTCGTCCCAGCTTTCGCCCGCCAGGGTTGGCGTTGCCGCACAGGCTGCGGCGGCGATCAGGGCAAGTCTCATCTATTGTCTCCTCCAGTGAGGAATGTGCCGAAGGCACGGGGTCCGTCGCAAGTGTCGTATGTAGCAGAGATTGCCAGCGTCGAGGCATCGACGACCATCAGCGTGTTGTCGAACCAGTTCACCAGAGCGACCGAAGACCCGCCAGATGTCGTGTCTATCCCTTCGGGATACTCTCCCGTGTCGATTTCATCGACTGGCGACAGATTGTCGAGTGACAGGACGCTCAGGCTATTGCCGTACTGGTTCGTGACAAAGATGCGATCCCTGGAGAAGGCGATGCCATAAGGGCGTTCGCCGACCGGAAAGGTATCGGTAACCTTTCGGCTCTCCGGGTCGATCACGCTGACATCGTTCGTACCCACGTTGGCCACGAAGAGCCGTCCATCCGGCGCAAAGCGAAGGCCGTAAGGGCGAAGGCCGACCGCGACAGTACCAACTGGGTCGAGGCTCTCAGCATCGAAGATGGACACCTGGTCGGAGTCCTTGTCTGCGGAGGCAAGGAAGCGGCCGCTGTCCGACAGTGCAAGTCCCGCTGGCGAGGCTCCGACCGGCAATTCTGCCGTCGGCTTCAGCGACATGGCGTCCAGCACCCAAATTCGCGATGCGAACCAGTCCGAGACGAAGATGCGCCCACGGGAAAGGTCGGCGGCGATCCCCGTTGGTCCCCCATCCAGCTTCACAGAGGCGAGCATTTCTCCCGTCAACGCATCGAGCCGGCGGACCGTCTTGCCTTCGGGGGGACACGATATAAACCTCCGCGCCATCCCTGCCGATCGCGATGCCGGCCGGTTTGCCGGGCATGCTCCAAGTCGCGCGCGTCTCTCCGGTGTCGAGATTGATGACGACGACCTCTTCGCCGTTCTGACAGGTGACATAGGCTGTGTCCGCCGCCGCCGTGGAACACAGGGCAAGCAGGCAAGCGACCATTACCAGGTCAGGACGCCGGCGCACCGAAGCGTTCGACAAGGGCGTCCAAACCGGCCTGATACACGCCGGTCACCGCAGCGATCGCGGCCTCGTCGTTCAGGTTCTCGGGCGGATCGTTGTTGGGGTAGCCGCGGTAAAACGCCCCGCGCCATTCCACGACGGAGCCGCCGCCGTCTCGCGGCTTGACCGTCAGGTGAGACGAGTAGTTCGTCACCGGCAGCACGTCGACCGACACGTTCTCGATGCGATAGGAATATGTCATCTTGTCGGCGTCGTACTTGAAGAGCACTTCGTCGATGCTGCCGCCGCCCTCCTGGCCAAGCGTCAGCCTGCGGGTCGCGTCGATCTGGTTTCCATTCTCGCCTTCGGTCGAGAAGACGGCCGGATGCCAGCTCATTTCCTGGAAATCACCTATCACGGTCCAGACCTCTTCGGGGTTGGCCGCGACTTCGGCTTCCAGGGTCACCTTTTGCCGTGTCGGTCCGTGTGCCAAGGCCAGCGTCGGCGCGACGGCGGCTCCGACCGCCGATCCCAGAAAGGCGCGTCTTTTCATGGATCCTCCTCCTCGGGCGACCCGCCGCATGCGGCAGCCTCCCGTTCTTAAAAAATAAGAGTCGAGGGGAATGATGGAGCGACTAAGCTTATGAAACAACTCGGCCAAAAGTAGCGGTTACAGACGCCGCGCGTTGGCGTGAGGATCGATCCTGAAGGCCTGATGAGGGAGAGAGATGCCGTTTCGTATCGCGCAGATCGTTTGCTTGGCAGTGTCGATGCTCGTCCTCGCCGGAGAGCCCGCACAAGCCATAGACGTCCGCGCGGCCGTTCTGCGTGTCGACTACCAGGTCCCCTTGCCGATCTCACGCTTCGATCTCAGACCCGACGACTTGGGCGTCGCCGGCGGTCTGCTTGCAGACGAGGACAACAATACGACCGGAACCTTCCTGGGGCACACCTACGCCACGACGACGCGTGCGGCGACACCGGAGACCGCGGACGCCGCGATGGACGAAATCCTGGCCGAGGGCCTTCGCTACATCGTCGTCATCGCGCGGATGGACGATCTGCTTCGGCTGACCGACAAGGCGGCCGAGGCCGGCGCGATGGTGTTCAACGCCGAGGCTGCGGACATGCCCCTGCGCGACGACCAATGCAGGGCGAACCTTCTGCACACCGCGACAAGCTATCAGCAGCAGGCCGATGCGGTGATCCAGTTCGCCGTCTGGAAGAAATGGACGCGCCTCGTCCTCATCGCGGGGTCGAACACGCCCGACGTGGCGCTGGCCGATGCCTATCGCAAAGCGGCGCGGAAGTTCGGGGCCGACATCGTCGAAGAGCGGATCTTCGAGGACATCGGCGGCACCCGGCGCACCGACTCGGGCCATGTTCTGGTGCAACGACAATTGCCCGTATTCATGCAGGATCTGCCCGAGCACGACGTGGTCATCGCCGCCGACGCCAGTGACTATTTCGCACCCTACCTGACCTATCACCTCTGGACCCCGCGTCCGGTCATGGGTTCCGCCGGTCTGAGGCCGGTGCAGATGCACGGCGGGCACGAGGCTTTCGGAGCCACTCAGCTTCAGAACCGGTTCGAGAAAATCGCCGTCCGCTACATGAAGGACGAGGACTACAACACCTGGATTGCGCTTCGTGCCCTGGGTGAGGCCGTCACCCGCACGCAATCGGACGACGTGACCACGGTAATCGATTTCCTTCTATCGGATGCCTTTGAACTGGCGGGCTTCAAAGGCCACCAGGTCAACTTCCGCGACTGGAACGGGCAAATGCGGCAGGAGGTGATCCTCTTCGACGACCGCATCACGGTAAGCGTCAGCCCGCAGGAGGGCTTCCTTCATCGAACCGCCCTTCAGGACACGCTTGGCCTCGACCGCCCAGAATCCGCCTGTACGGCCCTCGGACAAGGATGACCCAATGACCTATGCCTCTCTGCCCTTCCTCCTCCTCGGTGTGGTCTTCGCATCGCCCGCCCTTGCGGGGAAGGCTTTCGTGACGAACGAACGCGGAAACACCGTCTCGGTCATCGATACCGAAACGTGGGAGGTGACAGAGGAATTCTTCGGCGGAAATCGCCCGCGAGGAATCACGGTCAGTCCGGACGGCAAGCACCTTTATGTCTGCGCGTCAGACGACAACCTGGTGCGCGTCTTCGACACGGAAACCTATGCGGAACTTCCGAGTCTGCCCTCTGGACCCGACCCTGAACTCTTCATTCTCGAGCCGTCCGGTCACCGTCTCTACATTGCGAACGAAGACGACAACCTGGTGACCGTCACGGACACCCAGAGCCGCACCGTGATCGCCGAGGTGCCCGTCGGCGTCGAGCCCGAGGGCATGGGGATGAGCCCTGATGCAAAGTGGGTCGTCAACACGTCCGAGACGACGAACATGGCGCACTTCATCTCGACCGACGATTACCAGATCAAGCACAACGTGCTCGTCGACCAGCGGCCGCGCTATGCCCAGTACACCGCCGACGGATCACGGCTGTTCGTCACCTCCGAGATCGGAGGAACGGTGTCGGTGATGGATATTGACGAGACCGGCACGCCCACGCTTGTCGACAAGATTTCTTTCGAAGTGCCCGGGGTCCTGCCCGAGTGGCTCCAGCCGGTCGGGGCCAAGGTGACGTCGGACGGCAAGACGCTTTTCGTGGCACTCGGTCCGGCGAACCGAGTGGCGGTGGTCGACGCTGAAAGCCTCGAGGTGCGAGATTACATCCTCGTCGGTCAGCGCGTGTGGCAACTGGCCTTCACGCCGGACGAGAAATTCCTGCTCACTACGAATGGCAACTCGAACGACATCACCGTGATCGACGTCGCAGCCGAAGAGGCGGTGCGCTCGATCCAGGTGGGCGACCAGCCTTGGGGCGTGGTCGTCATCGAATGAATAGGGAGACACCCATGACGCGTATCCTCGCCCTTTGTTTGACGCTCTGCGCCGGGCTGCCTGCCTCCGCCACCCCGTTGTGCGACGACTTCGGCTTTGCGGGGCTTCTGGCGGCCTGCAACAGGGGCGAGACCATCACGCTGACGCTGGCGTCCGGACAGCCTCTGGGGGAGGACGTGACGCTTCAGTCGGGAGCCTACTACACGCTCGAGATCGTCGCTGACGGTTCTGCCGAGCTTGCCGTCGAGGGGCCGGGGTTCTTTCGCGCCATCTGGATGAATGAGATCGTCATCAACCAGATCGAGGTGCGTCCCATGGCGATTGACTCGATCGAGTTCGACACGGCGGGAACGGCCGAGCTTTCGTTCATCGCCATCAAACCCGGCACTCATGTCCTGCGCATTCCCGGGTCCACCGGCGAAACGCAACAGATCAAGATCAGCATCCAGTGAAGAAATTCCGCATGATCAAGCTCATTCCGACCGCACTCGCGACGCTCCTTCTCACCGGACCGGCTTTTGCGGCCGCGCATGCCATCGACGAAGCCACGGTGGCGGCGATCGAGGCGAAGCTGGCCGAGATGAAGTGCCAGATGGACCCCGCCGATATCGAGATGGAAGACGGCGGTTACGAACTGGACGACGTGATCTGCGAAGGCGGACAGCAGATGGACATCGAGTTGGACGCAGACCTGAACGAGGTCGATCGCCGTCTGGAGTGAGACGGGATCGGAACAGAAGAAGAGACATCCGCCGGTAGCTGCGACGCTGCCCGGCGAAAACCCTGGGAGGATGAAAGTGAAACTTCTGGCATTGGCTTCCGCGCTTCTCGCGCTTGCGCTGCCTGCCTCGGCCCAAGACTTGCCGACGGTCAGGCTCGCCACTCTTGAGATCGGAACGGTGAACTGGGAACTCGCGACGATCACCGAAAACGGATTTGACGAGGCGAACGGCTTCAACCTCGACATCACGAGCTACGCCGACAACGACGCCACCCGGATCGCGGTGGAAGGCGGCGAGGCCGACGTGGCGGTCGCAGACTGGATTTGGGTCGCGCGCCAGCGCGCGGCGGGCAAGGACTATGTCTTCGTTCCCTACTCGACGGCGGTCGGATCGCTTCTGGTGCCGGGCGACAGCACGGCTGAAAGCCTCGCCGACCTCAGGGGTGGCAAGATTGGCATCGCCGGTGGTCCTCTCGACAAGTCCTGGCTGATCCTTCGTGCCTATGCGCAGAAGGAGTATGGATTCGACCTCGCCGCCGAGACCGAGCAGGTCTACGGTGCGCCGCCGTTGATCTTCAAATCGGGTCTGGGAGGCGATTATGAGGGCGTCGTCAACTTCTGGCACTTCCTCGCCAAGATGAAGGCCGCAGGAATGAAGGAGCTTGTCTCGGTCGAGACGGCCGGCGAAGCGCTTGGCCTGAACACCGATACTCCGCTTCTGGGTTACTACTTCAAGGAAAGCTTTCTCGAGGAGAACCCGGGCATCGCGCAGGCGCTCTTCGACGCCAGCCGCGACGCGAAGGAGCTACTTGCCAGCTCAGACGAGGCGTGGGAGGCGATCCGCCCTCAGATGAACGCCAACGACGACGCGCAATTCCAGCAGCTCAAGACCGACTTCCTTTCGGGGGTGCCCGAGCGCGGTCCCGTCGACATCGAGGCGGCCGGAAAGATGCTGTCGCTCATGGCGGAACTCGGTGGCGAGGAACTCGTCGGCGAGGCGTCGTCCGTTCCAGACGGTCTTTTCGCGGATGTGAAGTAGGCGATCAATGCGGGGGCAGGGGTTCACCACTGTCGTTTCCATGACGGGGCTGCTGGCACTCTGGGTGCTGGCGTCCTTTCTCACGGCCGACCCGGAAATCCTGCCCCAGCCCTGGCTGCTTCTGCCCGACTTCGCGAAGGCGATCGGATCGGGCGAACTGTTGTTCCACCTGGGGGCCACTCTCTACCGGGTGGTCTGGGCCTTCGCCCTGTCCATGGGCATCGGCATCGCTCTCGGCCTGGCCATGGGACGGTTTCCGGCGTTCAACCAGTGGTTCGACCCCTGGCTGGTGATCTTCCTGAACCTGCCTGCGCTGGTGTTGATTGTCCTGTGCTACTTGTGGATCGGGCTCAACGAAACCGCCGCGATCCTTGCCGTGACGCTTAACAAAATACCGAATGTGACGACGGTGATCCGGGAGGGCACGCGCGCGCTCGACCCGCAACTCGATGCGATGGCGCGGGTCTATCGGCTGTCGTGGTTCGAGAGGATGCACCACATCGTCCTGCCGCAACTTGCGCCCTTCATCGCGGCTTCGGCGCGAACCGGGGTCGCAGTCATCTGGAAGATCGTGCTGGTCGTCGAGTTTCTTGGCCGGTCATCCGGCATCGGCTTCAAGATCCACCTGTATTTCCAGCTCTTCAACGTCTCGATGGTGCTGGTCTACGCGTTCTCGTTCATCGCAATCATGCTCTTGATCGAATGGGCCGTCCTCCAGCCGTGGGAGCGCCGCGTGACGCGTTGGCGGACCGCATGATCCGCATTGACCTGAACTCGAAGAGGTTCGGTGACACTCCGGTTCTTGGGCCGATCTCGTTCACCATCGCGCCGGGTGAGACGGTGGCCCTTGTCGGACCTTCTGGGATCGGGAAGTCCACGCTTCTGCGGATCGTGGCTGGCATCGACCGGAAGATCGACGGACGGATCGTCCGTCCGGACGGTCTGGCCATGGTGTTTCAGGAACCGACCTTGCTGCCGTGGCGATCCGCCATCGACAACTTGCGGGCAGTCCATCCCGGACTTTCGCGCGAAACGGCGAGCGAGGCTCTGTCACAGGTCGGGTTGGCAGGGAAGGAGGCGATGTTCCCGGGCCAACTCTCCCTCGGCCAGCAGCGCCGTCTTGCCCTGGCCCGCGCGTTTTGCGGCGATCCAGAGCTTCTGGTGATGGACGAGCCCTTCGTGTCGCTGGACGCCGAGACGGCTGAGACAATGCTGGCGCTGACCGAGACGCTGATCGCGCACCACCGCCCCTCTACGCTTTTCGTCACCCATTCGCGCGCCGAAGCCGTGAGGCTGGCGCAGCGCATCCTGACGCTGGAGCCGGGGCCGCAGGGCGCCGTGCTCGGGCCGGAGCAGATACGGCAGGTTCGAACAGGGACGAGCCGACCGACAGGCGTCGTCACGGCTTTCCCCAAACCCTGAGCACCTGCGCATTTTCTGCGAAGGCAAGACGCAATGATTCCGCCCGGCAGACTCAACCCGGACGCGATTTTGCCTCAGGGTGAGGTTAGCTTGTGAGTTATGAGTACCAGTATTGCGGAAGTATTCCGCACCCGTCAGGCGCTTCGCGATCTCGACGAAGCGACACGCATCCATCGCGATGCCGTGCTCCGTCTCGGAACAACCGGGGCCGAGCGAGAAGACATTGCCGCCATCGTCGAGGATGGTGGCCGGATTCTGCTTCCCGACCGTCAGCGGGCGTACCATCAGCTTTTGCTGTCTGCGGCTCTGCCGGAAGATGACTTTCCCGCCTTCATCGCCGCCACCGCCATTCTTCTCACCGACCGGATTTCGGAAGGCGGCGGGACGGACGACCTCTATTGGAACTGGGAGGCGTTCCGCGACCATTACCGTCTCGCCGATCCGCCAGTCCGCGCGGCGCTGATGAACGGCTTCCGGCTGAGCGGCGACAAGGGACGTGTGATCCTGGGCGATGGACCGACGCAGGACGAATGCCTTACGCGCGGCGATGACGACGTGCTTTCGATCGTGTCGGGCGCTGGTCTCCGGGCTCTTGCGCAGGCCATCGCCGAAGACGTGCCGCCCGACGAAGCCGGGGCGCTTTGGCAGGACGCGGCGACGCTTCCCTTGTCTTGGCAGGCTGTCGCGGGGTTCCGCTATCTCTATGAGCGTGCGGGGTCGATGAATCCTCCCGACGCGCACCAGGCGCCGCTGATCCCCTGGACGTAGTGCGCGCGATCCACCGGCCATGGACAAGCATCGGCGAACCGCCTAAGGCGCCCGCATGGCGAAGAAACAAGGCTCCCTTCAGGTCTATACCCTTCTCGTTCAAGTCGGACGCGGCCCGGAGGATGGTCTTCCAGCCAAGGCGGCGGGAGCCGCCTTGCTGTGCTATGCCGCCGGTCACGACGAGGCCGAGGCGGTACGCGAGACCGTGGCGGTGCTGAAGACCGCCGGATTGAAGCCGCTCGACGTCACCGGGTACGGGACGCGGGCTGAACGTGAGGCCGAAGGACACGAGATCGGCGACGGGGATCTTGCCCTGATGGAGCGCGCACTTGCCGAAAACGCGGTGATCGTCGCCGAGACGACTGTCCTGCGGGAAGGCGAAAGCATCGGGGACGCATCGGACGAATGAGCGTAGCCGTGTTTCTCGACCTCGACGGCACACTCGTCGACTCGCGTCCAGGCATCGTCTCGTCGCTGGTCTACGCGCTGACGGTCACCGGTCACCCCGAACTGGCGGCAAGCGATCTGACGTGGATGATCGGACCGCCTTTCGTCGAAAGCTTCGCCAAGGCAGGCATTTCGGACCCGGCGGCCGCCATCGAGGCCTATCGCGTAAAGTATCAGGAAGCCGGCATGTACGACGCGCAGGTCTACGCCGGCATACCCGAGGCGATGGATGCCATCGGCCTTGCCGGCGCGCGCCTTTACCTCGCGACGGCGAAGCCCCACGCCTATGCGAAGCTCATCACAGCGCACTTCGGCCTCGCCCCCCGCTTTGTCGCCGAGTACGGACCCGAGTTGGATGGCACGCGGAACTGGAAAGGCGACCTGCTCGCCCACGCCTTGGCCGAGACGGGAGAGGACCCGGCGCGGTCGGTGATGATCGGGGATCGTCACCACGACGTGGCGGCGGCGGCGGAGGTGGGAATGCCATCGCTGGCCGTCGGCTGGGGCTATGGCACCGCTGCCGAATGGCATGGCGCCCGTGCCGTTCTGGAAAGACCGGACCAGATGCCGGAGGCGGTGGCGCGCCTCTTCGCCTGATCCTCAGGCGACCAAAAGGCGCGCCTCGAACCTCTTGAGAGCCGGTCGCGCAGCCGGTCCGTAGCCGAGGCCTGTCGCCGGGTCCAGTTCAGGGAAGATGTGGCGGATCTCGGCGACCGTCTCCGCATCGAAGCAACTCGTCGTCTGCGGTCCGGGCAGGAAGCTTTCACTTTCAAGACCGTCGGACCAGACGATCTGGTGGCGGTCGAACAGGATGTGGACGTATTCGACCATGCCGCCCTGAACCTGTCGCACGGCTCGGCCATCGACAAGGTCGCGGGCGGCCACCAGAACCTCGTGCGAACCGAAAAGCAGTTCGGCCTGCTGGTTCGTGATCAGAACACGGTGGTGCGGAGAAATGAGCACGGCTCGGTGATGGCCGAAGGTGTTCTCGGCTATGCGGACGGGCGCCATCGGTCCCTCGGCGGGCAGGATACGGCGGCCGATCCAGCGAACGGGCTGCAGGCCATCGTCGCGCGTCTCGACGAGGTCGCCCGGCTCCAACCTTTCAATCGGAACCTCGCCCCGCGAGGTGCGGATCATCGTGCCGGCGACAAAGCAGGGGACGGTGTCGAGTAGGACGAAGCCCACGGCATAGTCGCCCGCGCTCGACGTCACGCCATAGGTGAAGGCGACATCCTCGCTTTCGTTGTTGCCGACCATCTCGAGCTTGTTGTCGGCGGTCAGGGTGATCGTCTGTCCCGTCGTCAACGTGACGCTGTCGCCAGGCGACACGGCAATGCCGTTGATATGCGTGATCCACGCTTCGCCGCCGGTGAGGTTGATGTCATTCTTGAGGACGTTTACGGTCTTCGTCGTACCTGGCCGCAGCAGCACGTCATCGGTCACGGCAATCAGCGACCCCTGCACACTGTCGGCCGCGATCAGCACGTTGGAGTCGTACTGGTCGTCCGAGACGTCGGCGATGCCGATCTTGATCGAGTTCACCTGCCCGGCGATCACCGGAATGGTCAGCGACATGGATACAGTAAAGCCGTCCATCTCGGTGTTGTACTGGTCGCCGGTATTCGAGATGAAAAGGTTCTGCGCGCCCGACAGGTTGATGTTCGTGACGCTGGTCTGGCCGGTGCCCGCCGCCAACGGCACGATCTCCCCGTTGATCCAGACACCCACCATGTCGTTGTAGATCGACGTGGCATACTCGGGGTATTCGTCCGACGAGAACACGAATTCCATCGTTATGAACTCGGTCCCCGCATCAGGGATGAAGTCCACCTCGAGGAACGAGGCGTCATAAGTCCTTGTCCCGGAAAGTTCATCGAAATCGTCTTCGCGGTTCGGCCCGTCATTTGACGTTGTTGTCGAGGAAGAAGTGTTCGACTGCGAATTGTTCCGCGTCGTGAAGGCGCGGGCGTCGCCCGTCGAGAGGATCACGCCGCTGTCCGACGGCACCACGCCAGGCGAAATGCTATCGCCATTGGAGT
This sequence comes from Silicimonas algicola, assembly GCF_003970735.1. Classification (GTDB taxonomy): domain Bacteria; phylum Pseudomonadota; class Alphaproteobacteria; order Rhodobacterales; family Rhodobacteraceae; genus Silicimonas; species Silicimonas algicola. The sequence goes on along the minus strand of NZ_CP034588.1, from coordinate 3,897,747 downwards.
ATATCGCCGACGCGCGGTTGTCGCCGGTGTAGCTGGCGCTTAGGACGGTGACCCTGTCCCCGAAGATGAGGTTCGCCATCTGCATTGCGCTGGCGTTGATGTTGTAGTTGAGCTCGACGCCCTGAACCATGTCAGCCTCATGTCGCGATCACGAGGCCGGGTCCGCCACCGGTCGTGCCGGTGCCGTCTGCCGTTGTCCGTCTTGCGCATGGTCCGGGTATTCCCGGTCCCGCACGCGACCCTGCCTCGGGTTTTGCTTTGCCGGATGATGCGCGTGCGCCCGCGATCGGAAAAGCCCGCCGGATGAAAAGCTTGCCGTGGTTGTTGCCGCGCCACAGGCCCTTGGACGGGCCGGAGGCAGGTTTCGCTATTTCAGCCGGTTGAGGATCTCGAAGCTGGCATACCCGTCGGGGATCATTCCGATGGAGACCTGGAAGCGCCGGATCGCCTGGATCGTGTTCGGACCGATGATGCCGTCGACACCGCCAGTCTCGAAGCCCCGCCGCGACAGAAGCGCCTGCATCTCCTTTTTTTCTGCGAAGCGCAGGTTGCGGTCGCCGCGCGGCCATCCCGACTTGAGCGGACCGGCGCCGCGGATACGGTCGGACAGGTGACCGACGCCGATGACATAAGCGTCGGCCGTATTATAGCGCTCGATGACGTGAAAGTTCTGGAAGATCATGAAAGCCGCACCCTGCGCGCCGGCGGGCAAGAGGATGGAGGCGCTTCCGTAGTTCGGGACCGTGCCACCCTGCGTATCACGGATGCCGAGCGCCGCCCACTCGGCCGGGCTCTTCTTGATACGCTCTCCGGTCTCCGCATAGTCGAAGCCGCGCGGCAAGGCGACCTCGACCCCCCAGGGCTGACCCTTGGTCCATCCGAAGCGCCGAAGGTAGGCGGCGGTCGAGGCGAGGGCGTCGGCCGGATCGTCGGACCAGATGTCGCGCTTGCCGTCGCCAGTGAAGTCCACCGCGTAGGCAAGGTACGACGTCGGGATGAATTGTGTGTGGCCCATTGCCCCGGCCCAGCTTCCCGTCATGCGACCCGGGGACACATCGCCGGCCTGCACGATCTTCAGTGCCGCGACGAGTTGCTCTTCGAAGAACCTTCCGCGGCGCCCGTCAAAGGCAAGCGTGGCCAGAGACTGGATCAGGGGTTCGCTGCCCCGATACTCGCCATATGCGCTCTCGAGACCCCAGACGGCGGCCACGACCTCGCCTTCGACGCCGTAGGCTGCCTCGATCGCGTCGAGGAGCCTCTGATGGCGGCGCACCGCGTCGCGGCCGTTGCGGACGCGGGCGTCGGAGGCGGCGCTGTCGAGGTATTCCCAGATCGGCTTGGTGAACTCGGACTGGTTGCGGTCCTTTTCGATCACGCCCGGATCATAGCGTACGCCTTGGAAGGCTGCGTTGAACACGCCGTCACGGATGCCGGCGGCCCTTGCACGGCCGCGAAACCCGTCGATCCACCTCTGGAACTCCATGCTGGAGCGCGAAGCCTGGGCAAGCACGATCTGCGCCTCCTCTGCATGGGCGGGTCGCGGTCGGGGCGAAACGGATGTATCCGGGCCTGCCACGGCCGGGCCGGTGACAAGGCAGAACGCGAGGATGGCGACCTTTAGCATGCGCATGGTTCACCTGTGTTTTGACTGCTCGTGGTGGAGGTTAGCGGGATTCGGTCCTCGTCGGAAGCGGCCTGCGCCGAGATCGGCGAGGCGTCGCGCGGCAGACGCACCGACCGGGGGCAGACCCTATTTGCGGCGCCGCGCGACCTTGCGTTCCTTGCGCGCCTTCGCCGCCCCCGCCTTTTCCTTGCGGCGGACGGGACCCTTTCCCCGCCCCTTGCGCGGCGCGGCAGGAAGGGCACCGCCCTCGACCTCCAGCAGTTCCAGAAGGATGCCGCCCGTAACCGGCACCGCTTCGGAAAGACGCACCGTCACCCTCTGACCGATGGTCAGCGTCATGCCGGTCTCGGACCCCATGAGTGTCTGGCTGTCGCGGTCGAAGTGGAAATATTCGCGGCCGATCTCACGGATCGGGATCAGACCGTCGGCGCCGGTCTCGTCCAGCCGAACGAAAGCGCCGAACCTCTGGATCCCCGAGATTCGCCCCTTGAACTCGCTCCCGACGCGGTCCGAGAGATAGGCGGCCAAGTAGCGGTCCGTGGTGTCCCGTTCCGCTTCCATCGATCGCCTTTCGGTCATCGAGATCTGCTCGCCGGTGTTCGCCAGCCGCTCGATCTCGTCCTCGGTCAGCCCGTCACCGCCCCAGCCGTGCGCACGGATCAGGGCGCGGTGGACGACGAGGTCGGCATAGCGCCGGATCGGTGATGTGAAATGGGCATAGGCCTTCAGCGCGAGGCCGAAGTGGCCGAAATTCTCAGGGCTGTAGTAGGCTTGCGTCATGGCCCGCAGGACGGCCATGTTGATGATCGCGTCGTCGTCGTGACCCTCGGCCTGGGCCAGAAGGCGGTTCAGGTGTGCCGTCTTCAGAACCTGCCCCTTGGCGAGCGTCAGGCCGGCCCCCTGTGCGACCTCGCGGAGGGCCTCCATCTTGTCGGGGTCGGGTTCCTCGTGGACGCGGAACAAAAGCGGCGTACGCTTCGCGATCAGGGTTTCGGCGGCGGCGACGTTGGCGAGGATCATGAACTCCTCGATCAGCCGGTGCGCGTCGAGGCGGTCCTTGAAGGCGACGGACCTTACCGTGCCATCTTCGCCCAGGATCACCTGCCGCTCGGGCAGGTCGAGATCGAGGGGCTCGCGCGCCTTCCGTGCCGTCGCAAGGGCGTGGTAGGCCGCGTAGAGCGGTCGGATCACCGTTTCGAGCAGGGGCACGGTCTTCTCGTTCGGCTGGCCATCGATGGCGGCCTGCACTTCTTCGTAATGGAGCGTCGCGTCGGAGCGCATCAGGCCGCGATGGAACGAGTGGTCGCGCTTCTCGCCCTTCGCGTCGATGCGGATGCTCGCGACGAGGCAGGCGCGCGGAACACCTTCGTGCAAGGAACACAGGTCGCCGGACAGCCGGTCCGGCAGCATCGGCACCACGCGGTCGGGAAAGTAGGTCGAGTTGCCCCGCTCCCAGGCTTCCCGGTCCAGCGCCGAACCGGGGGTGACGTAGTGCGACACGTCGGCGATGGCGACCCAAAGGATGAACCCGCCGACGTTCTTCGGGTCGGGATCGGCTTCGGCCCAAACCGCATCGTCGTGATCGCGAGCGTCCGAGGGGTCGATGGTGACCAGCGGTACCTCGCGGAAATCCTCGCGGCCTTGCATCCCCGCCGGCTCCATCGCGTCGGCCTCGGCGATCGCGTCGTCGGCGAAGTCGTCGCGCAGTCCGTGCTGGTGAATGGCGATGAGGAACACAGCGCGCGGCTGCGACGGGTCACCCAGGCGCGTCACGATCCGTGCACGTGGAAGACCCATGCTGTCCTTCGGCCCAGCCTGCTCGGCCTCGACCAGTTCGCCGTCCTTCGCGCCGTGCGTCGCATCCTTTGCCACTCGCCATTCCCGCGCCGCGCCCTTGTCGACAGGCAGGATGCGGCCTCCCTCGGCGGTCTTGCGGAAGACGCCAAGGACCTTCCGCGGGTTCGTCCCGATGCGGCGGATCAGGCGGGCTTCGTAGGCATGGTCCTCGTCCCGGACGAGGGTCACCCGCGCGAGGATGCGGTCGCCCTCACCAAGAGCGGGATCGGAGTCGCGCGGTATCAGAAGGATGCGCGGCTCGGGTCCGTCGCCCTGCCATTCAAGCGGACGGGCGTAGAGGTCGCCGTCCTTGCCCGGGCCCGTGACCTGGAGGACGGAGACGGGAGGCAGGCGGTCCGGGTCGCGGTAGGTCTTGCGCCGCCTCTCGAGTTGGCCGTCCTCTTCGAGCTCTTTCAAGACGCGCTTCAGGTCGATCCGATCCGCGCCCTTGATGCCGAAGGCCTTGGCAATGTCGCGCTTCGCGGTCGCCGTCGGATGCTCGGCGATCCAGTCGAGGATGTCCTTTTTCGAGGGGATACGGGCCATGTCCCGGCGGTATCATGAGCGTGCGGAGAGGTCACGGGGGAAACCGCTGGCCACAGGTTCTCTCAGAGGTCGTCCGCGTCGTCGACGTCGGAGAGAGTGGCGGCGCTCGCGACGGGGTGGGGAAGCCGAGGCAGGGTGTTATCCAGCGTGTTATCTTGAGACCACGCGATGCCGTCGAGGAAGGCAGGCAGCGTGCGTTCGGGATGGCGCAGACCGATGAGCCAGAAGCCACCGTCCATGGCGGGTCCAATGACGCTTCCGTGGTGGCCAAGAGACTGAAATGCTTCCTCGATGTGATGTCGCCGGACACCCGGGATGTCCGCACCGATCAGGATGGCGGGGCCCTGTGAGGCGAGAAGGCAGCGCGCCATGCGTTGGCCAAGGTCGCCTCTGCCCTGGGCGATGCGCGGGAGGTGCGCCGGCCAGGAACGGCTTCTCAGTCCCTCGGCATCCGGCGTCACGGCGAGGACCAGGACCCACCTCCGGTCGTCCAGGCGACGCAGCAGGTGTCGTGCCTGGTGACGAAACCACCAGGCGGCGACGGTCATTCCCACCTGGCGGCCAAGGCGGGTCTTGACGCGCCCGGCGCGGGGTTCCTTCAGCATGACGATCAGGGTGGGTCGCCTGCGCCCTAGAGCGGGCATGTCATGTCGCGGTGCGGGATTCCGGCGTCGAGGTACTCGTCCCCCTGCGCGGTGAAACCGAGCGCCTCGTAGAAACCCAGGGCATGGGTCTGTGCGCCGAGCTTCGCGGTATGGGCGCCCGCGAGTCGGCTCTCCTCCATCGCGAGGCGGATCAGGGCTCGGCCAAGGCCGGTGCCCCTGTAGGGCTTCAGGACGGCAACGCGCCCGATCTTGCCTATGCCCCCGCCGATGACGATGCGGGCCGTTCCCACGGGTCGGCCGTCGGCGAGAGCGACGAGGTGAAGCGCCGTGGCGTCGAACATATCGCGTTCGATGGTCTCGGGGACCGACTGTTCGTCGATGAAAACCGTGCGCCGAATGTCCATAACCGCGGGCATGTCACCCGGGCGGGCGCGGCGGACGGTCACGCGAAGTAGCTTTCGAGGATGCGGCGGTAGACGGCCTTGAGCTGGTCGATGTGCTCGACCCGCACCCTTTCGTCCACCTGGTGCATGGTCTGGCCGACGAGGCCGAATTCCACCACAGGGCAATGACTTCGGATGAAGCGCGCGTCCGACGTGCCGCCCGATGTCGACAGCACCGGACGTCGGCCTGTCTCGGCCTCGACCGCACTGGCGACGAGGTCCGACAGCGGTCCGGGCGGGGTCAGAAAACTTTCGCCCGAGACGCGAGCGGTCATTCCGATCTCGACGCCCGTTTGCTCGGCGACCTTGCGTGCCTCAGCGGCAAGCCACGAGGTCAGGCTGTCCGAGGTATGGGCGTCATTGAAACGGATGTTCACCGTGGCGCGGCAGCCCGCCGGGATGACGTTGGTGGCGGGGTTGCCGGTGTCGAAGGTGGTCACGGCAAGTGTCGAGGCGTCGAAATGCTCGGTGCCGTCGTCGATGGTGTGGCTGGCGAGGCGGTCGATCAGGCGCGCCATCGCGGACACGGGGTTCTTCGCGCGATGCGGATAGGCGGAGTGGCCCTGCACGCCGGTTGCGGTAAAGACGGCGGTTATCGATCCGCGGCGTCCGACCTTCATCATCTCTCCCATTTCGGAGGGACAGGTCGGTTCTCCGACGAGGCACACGCTCATCGCCTCGCCGGTCGCGTTCATCCAGTGGAGGATCGCGGGGGTGCCGTCGGTGGCGTCGCCTTCCTCGTCGCCGGTCACGGTGATGAGGATCGCGCCATCGGGCGGAGCCTCAGCGACGAGGTCGACCGCGGCAGCGACGAAGGCGGCCACGCCGGACTTCATGTCGGCGGCGCCCCTGCCGAAAAGCCAGCCATTCTCGATAGTTGCTGAGAAGGGATCGTGGGCCCATTTCTGGGGGTCGCCGGGAGGAACGACGTCGGTGTGGCCGTTGAAGCCGAAGGTGCGGGGATGGGCCTTGGCGCCCCATCTGGCGACGAGGTTCGCGGTCTCGCCCCGGTCGGCGCGGTGGCAGGTGAAGCCGGCCTCGGTCAGGAGGTCCTGGAGAAGGCTGATCGCGCCGCCTTCCTCGGGGGTGACCGAGGGACAACGGACGAGGCGGCGGGTCAGGTCGATGGGATCGCAGGTCATGGCTTAGGGCTATCCCGGCTTGGAGGACCGGGCAACGAGAAGCGCGCGGGTCGAAATCCAGCAGCCGCGCCAATGGTCGTTCACGACGCCCACGGCCTGGAGGTAGGCGTAGATGATTGTGGGTCCGACGAAGCCCATTCCGCGCTTTCGAAGGTCTTTCGAGATGGCGTCCGAGAGAGGCGTCGTCGCGGGGATGTCGCCGCGCTCGGACCAGTCGCCTCGGAGGGGCTCGCCGTCGACATGGGACCAGAGCCAGTGCGAGACGCTGCCGTATTCTCTCTGCATTTCCATGAAGATACGGGCGTTGCGGCGCGTGGCCTCGACCTTCTGGCGGTGGCGCACGATGCCCGGGTCAGTCAGTGCGACAGCAAGGTCTTCGTCGGTCATGGCGGCGACCCTGGCGACGTCGAAGTCGTGGAAGATGCGGCGGTAGCCATCTCGTTTCTTCAGCACCGTCTCCCACGACAGGCCGGCATGGGCTCCTTCGAGGATGAGCATCTCGAAAAGCGTCCTGTCGTCGTGTACGGGCACGCCCCATTCGGTGTCGTGGTAGTGGGCGTAGAGTTCGGAGGAAGACCCGAAGCAGCGGGGAAGGTCGTCGATCATGCGCGGGACGGTAGCGGGAGCGGGGCGCGTTGTCATCCGGGACGGCAGCGGGGCGCGCCAAGGGTTAATGAGGCGCGCCGGGCAGGGCGTTGCGGAGAAAGCCCGCGAAGGTAAACGCCTTTAAAACACGGCCGAGGCGTGAAGCGGGCGTGTCGGCAAAGCGTATGGCAGCTGTCGGCAAACCGTCGGACATCTGTGACGAGTGACGGGCAATCCGGCGTCTCGGAGATGCGGGCGGTAACAAAGATTACCGCGCGATTTACGATTGTCGGATGGGGGGCGCGGGACTAGCGTCGCGGCGAGCCTCTCCAATGGACCTGACGTGAAGCCTCAGCTTCTCACGACCCTTCCGGGATACACGCGCACGCTTTTCGCGGCGGACCTCGCGGCCGGATTGACCGTCGCGATGGTGGCGCTGCCGCTGAGCCTCGCCATCGCCATCGCGTCGGGCGCGGATCCGGCGAAGGGATTGGTGACGGCGGTCGTCGCGGGCTTCCTGATCTCGCTTCTGGGCGGAAGCCGGGTGCAGATTGGCGGACCGACGGGGGCCTTCATCGTCGTCGTCGCGGGCGTGATCGCGGAACACGGCTATGACGGGCTGGTGCTTGCGACGTTGATGGCGGGGGTGATCCTGCTGGTGGCGGGTTTCCTGCGCGCCGGCCGGCTGATCGCGCTGGTGCCGGAGCCGGTGGTCAGCGGCTTCACCATCGGGATCGCCGTCATCATCGCGACGAGCCAGCTTCAGGACCTGTTCGGCCTGAAGGGCGCGACGCCCGCCGAGTTCTTCGGCAAGATCGCGGGTCTCTGGGCCGCACGAGGGACCTTGAATCCCGCCGCCCTGTCCGTGGGGCTGGTGACGATGGTGCTGATCGTCGCTCTGCGTCGTCTCGCACCGCGCCAGCCGGGCCTGATCGTCGCGGTCGCGCTGACCTCTGCCGCCGTGGCCTTGCTGGCGCTGCCGGTCGACACGATCGAGGGCCGCTTCGGCGCGCTGCCGAGAACGCTGCCCGCGCCATCGCTGCCGGACCTCGACCTTGCGCGGTTCCGTGAACTGTTGCCGTCCGCTCTGGTGATCGCCTTCCTGGCGGGCGTCGAGTCGCTTCTCTCTGCAATGGTCGCCGACCGCATGACGGGCGGATCGCACCGGCCGAGCGCCGAGCTGATCGCCCAAGGTGCGGCGAACCTGGGATCGGCGTTGTTCGGAGGCCTGCCGGCGACGGGCGCCATCGCGCGGACGGCGACGAACGTGCGGGCCGGAGGACAGACGCCCGTTGCGGGGATCGTTCATGCCGTCGCCATCCTTGCCGTCATGGCCATCGCCGCGCCGCTTGCGGGCTATCTTGCCATGCCGGCGCTGGCCGGGCTTCTGATCCTGACAGCATGGAACATGTCCGAGCCGCACAAGTGGGCAGAGTACGCGCGGATGCGGGTGTCGGACCGGCTGCTTCTGGTGCTGACGTTCGTCCTGACGGTGGTGGCCGACCTGACGGTGGCCATCGGCGTCGGTGTGGGGCTGGGACTGGCGTTGCGGCTTTACCGGCGCGACGCCCCGTCCAAGTGGAGCATGCCGCGCCGCTGAGGTGTTTCGGATTTGGCTTTTGGGGCGGCTTCGCTTATATGCCGCCTCTGACCCCGGAAAGCCAAAGCCATGACCGACGCCACAGCGCCCATCACCCAGGATGTCGTGACTATCCCCCGCAAGGAGTCCGCCTCGGCGGAGGGGCGGACGAATGTCGTCGGCCTGACGCGCGAGGCCATGCGCCTGGCGCTGATCGAGGCGGGAACGCCCGAGAAGCAGGCGAAGATGCGGGTCAACCAGATCTGGCAGTGGGTCTATTTCTGGGGCGTGCGCGACTTCGGCGAGATGACCAATCTGTCTAAGGACTATCGCGCGCTTCTGGCCGAAAAGTTCACCATCGCGCTGCCTGAGGTCGTCAGCCGCCACGTCAGCGCTGACGGCACGCGCAAATACCTTGTGCGCATCGCGGGCGGGCACGAGGTCGAGACGGTCTATATCCCCGAAGAGGATCGCGGCACGCTCTGCATCTCGAGCCAGGTCGGCTGCACGCTGACCTGTTCGTTCTGCCATACCGGCACGCAGAAGCTGGTGCGCAACCTGACGGCGGGCGAGATCGTGGGTCAGGTCATGCTGGCGCGTGACGACCTGGGCGAATGGCCCGAGCACGGCGTGGGCATGGGCGAGGCGGGGCCGCGCCTTCTGTCCAACATCGTGCTGATGGGAATGGGCGAGCCTCTCTACAACTTCGAGGCGGTGCGCGACGCGATGAAGATCGCGATGGACGCGGAGGGCATCGCCTTGTCGCGGCGGCGGATCACCCTGTCGACCAGCGGCGTCGTGCCCGAGATCGCGCGGACGGCCGAAGAGATCGGCTGCATGCTGGCGGTGTCGTTCCACGCGACCACCGACGAGGTGCGCAACAGGCTGGTGCCGATCAACAAGCGCTGGAACATCGCCGAGCTTCTCGATGCGTTGCGCGCTTATCCGAAGGCCTCGAACTCGGAGCGGATCACCTTCGAATACGTCATGCTGAAGGGTGTGAACGACAGCGACGAGGATGCGCGGCGGCTGGTGAAGCTGATCGCGGGCATTCCGGCGAAGATCAATCTCATCCCCTTCAACGAGTGGCCCGGTGCGCCCTACGAGCGGTCGGACTGGTCGCGGATCGAGGCGTTCTCGGACATCGTCTACAAGGCGGGATACGCCTCGCCCATTCGCACGCCGCGGGGCGAGGATATCATGGCGGCCTGCGGGCAGTTGAAGTCCGCGACCGAGCGCGAGCGCAAGTCCCGCGCGCAGATCGCCGCCGAGAGCGGGCTCTGAGGGGAACGGCGGGCCACCTCCGGCGTTGACGGGCTGGAGGTGGATCATGCAGAAATTCCTGACAGCCCTGATCGTTCTGGCCGCGTCGCCCGCGATGTCACAGGACGCGAGCGGCGAGGTCGAGTTCAACAACCATTGCCGCACCTGCCATTCCGTCGAGGAGGGCGACAACCGCATGGGACCGACGCTACATGCCGTGATCGACCGGAAAGCCGGTTCGGTCCCCGGCTATGGGTACAGCGATGCGATGGCGGGGTCCGATGTCGTGTGGGATGCCGAGACGCTGGACGCCTTCATCGAAGCGCCGGACGCCGTGGTGCCGGGGAACGCGATGAAGCCCTACAGCGAGATCACGGATCCCAAGGTGCGCGAGTTGATCGTGTCGTATCTGTCCGAGACCGAGGTATGAGCGCAGGGTACAAGGAAGGCGATACCGTCGAGTGGACCTGGTCCGGCAGTACGGCGCGCGGAAAGGTCGTGAAGGTCTATACCAGCCGACAGACGCTGACGATCAAGGGAAGCGAGATCACGCGGAACGCGTCGGCGGACTGCCCGGCCTACAGGATCGAGCAATCCGACGGCGACGAGGTTCTCAAGTCGCACACCGAGGTGCGCACGGTCTGAGGGTCAGCGACGGATGAGGCTGACCAGCCAGAGAAGCAGGACCGCACCGATGATCGCGATGACCAGCGCTCCGAGGAAACCGCCGGCGGTGATGCCGATCAGGCTGGCAACGAAGGCGCCGAGGTAGGCGCCGACGACGCCCACGATCAGGTTCATCATCAACCCGTGATCGCGCTTCATCACCTTCTCGGCGATCCAGCCCGCCAGAAGGCCGACGATGAGGAAAGAGAACCAGCCTAGAGCGTCCATTTTGCGTATCTCCCTGCAAATGTGTCGCCTGACAACTGCGCGCGGTCAATCTTGTTCCTTAGCGCTCCCTGACCTTCGCGACGATCCACAGAAGGACCACCGCGCCGATGGTCGCCATGATGATCGAGCCTATTAGGCCCGTCGCCTGGAGGCCGATCAAACGTCCCAGAAATCCGCCGATCAGCGCGCCGACGACGCCGACCACGAGGTTCATCGGCAAGCTGCCGCTATCCTTCTTCATGATCTGGTTCGCGAGCCATCCCGCGATCAGGCCGACGATCAGAAGCCAAATCAGTCCCATTGTCCCACCCTTTGGTTATGCGTTGCGACCCGGGATGCTTTGACGTCGCGTGTGCGGACCGGGCCAGTTTTCCATGCACGCGATTGCTTCCTCGGCCGTGTCCACGAAACGGAACAGGTCGAGGTCGGCGTCCGAGATCGTACCCGCTTCGGCCAGTGCCTTGAAGTCCACGATGCGATTCCAGAATTCCGAGCCGAAAAGCAGGAACGGGATGGGTTTCATCCGGCCGGTCTGGATCAGCGTCAGGGACTCGAACAGCTCGTCGAGCGTGCCGAAGCCGCCGGGAAAGACGGCGATGGCGGCGGCGCGCATCAGGAAGTGCATCTTCCTGATGGCGAAGTAGTGGAAATTGAACGCGAGGTCGGGCGTCACGTAATCGTTCGGCGCCTGCTCGTGCGGCAGGACGATGTTCAGGCCGATGGACACGCCCCCGGCCTCGGCCGCGCCCTTGTTGCCGGCCTCCATCACTCCGGGTCCGCCGCCCGTGACGATGACGTGCTCGCGGCCGCCGGTGCTGGAGGCGATGGCCCGCTCGGTGAGAAGACGGGCGAAGATGCGGGCCTCTTCGTAGTAGCGGCTGAGGTCCGCGAGGGTCTGGGTGCGCGCCGTCTGCGCGTCTTCCGGGCTGGGAATGCGGGCGCCCCCGAAGAGGACGACCGTGGAGTCGATGCCATATTCGGTCATCATCATCTCGGGCTTCAGAAGCTCGAGCTGCAGGCGGACGGGACGCAGTTCGTCGCGCAGGAGGAAGTCGGCGTCGGCAAAGGCAAGACGGTAGGATGGCGAACGCGTCTGCGGCGTGTCGGGGATGTCGCGCGCGGTCGCGCTGTCCTGGTGCGCGTCGCGGAACACGCGGTTCGTGTCGTCTGTCATGGCGGTCTCCTGTCGCGTGCCTTGAATGGCAGGCGGTGGGGCGGGGTGCAATCCGGGGAGGGTGATCTAGGGCTCGTCGACCGGGCCGCGGGCCGACTTGATCTCGCCTCGGCGCTTCTTGGCGTCGAGGCGCTTGCGCTTCTGCGAGAGCGATACGCGGGTCTTGAGGCGCGGCTTCGGCACGATGGTCGCGCGGCGGATCAGGTCTGCGAGGCGTTCGCGCGCGATATCCCGGTTGCGGGCCTGGCTGCGTTCTTCCGAGACCTGGATGATCAGCGCGCCGTCCTTGGTCCAGCGCCGGCCCGCCAGTCGCCGAAGCCTTCGTTTCACGGGGTCGGGCAGGTTCGGAGACCGCTCCGCCTCGAAGCGCAACTCGACGGCGGTGTTGACCTTGTTGACGTTCTGACCGCCCGGGCCGCTTGAGCGAACGAACTGCTCGGTCAGCTCCCAGTCTGCGATCTCGATGTCGGGCGTGATGCGCATGGCTCGGTCCGAAGTCAAAGGAAGAAGGGCCGCGACTGGCGCGACCCTTCCGAGTTTCTTGGAGATGGGCCAGTTAGGGGTCGACCGTGTCGACGGGCCCAATCAGGAGTGTTCTGCCTTCGGGTCTGCCCTAGGCAACGGCCCCCCCGACTGTCCGGACACATATCTCCAATATCGCTCTAGACACTGGACCACCTCCTTTCAATTGGTTGCCGATACCTGGAGGGTGGCACGCTATTTGTGTCTGTCAAATTAATTCACGATCCGAGCGGCGCGATTTTTTGCACGATGACTCGAAATGGCACGAGCGTCACAATCGCGAGCCCAAGTTTTACGCACCAATCGGCCAGGGCGAGCGAGATCCAGAGCGGGACCGCAGGGCCGACGCCGAGGAGCGGCAACATCTCGTTGGCCCAGGAGACGTCGTTGCCGGGTTCGAGGAACGACAGGCTGGCCGAAAAGGCCAGCGTGAAGAAGAGGATGGTATCGACGGCCGAGCCGATCAGGGTCGAGACGAGCGGCGCGCGCCACCACGCCTCTTCGCGTAGGCGGTCGAAGATCGCCACGTCGAGGAGTTGAGCGGTCAGGAAGGCCGTCCCGGAGGCGATGGCGATGCGCCACGTCACGAGAGGCCCGAACTCGCCCATGATCTGCGTGCCGATCAGGGAACAGGCGACGCCTGTGGCGAAGCCCGCGATCACCACCTTGCGGGCGGTGGCCGCGCCGTAGACGCGGTTCATGACGTCGGTGACGAGAAAGGCGAAGGGATAGGTGAAGGCGCCCCAGGTCAGCCAGTCGCCGAAGAGGAACTGCACGAGGATGTTGGAGGCCACAACGATGGCGGCCATGGCGATCACGCCGGGAAGAAGTCGGGTCATGTCGGGTTCCGTTTTGACAAGGTGGCGGAGACTTGGCCCCACGTTCGGGGACGGGGGCGAATACCTCTCGCGCCCTAGTCGGTCAAGCGGAACTCGACGAATTCGGTGGGCGTGGCGGAGCTGCCGTTGTTGTCCGAGATCAGGGTAAGGCGGCGGCCGGTGTCGTCGCTCCAGACCGAGAGGCCTTCGAGATTACCGTATTCGCCGCGCTCTCCGGTCCAGATGACAGTGTCGGCGCCGGTGTCGAGCCGCACGCGGCGCACGCGGTTCTGCCACCAGAGGCCCACGACCAGTTTCCGTTCGAGAAGGTAGAGCGTGCCGTCCGCATCGAAGTCGGCGCCGACGATGCCGAAGACCTCGCTTTCGGGGAGGTAGCCGTCGATTTCCCAGAGGTTGCCGGGGGCGAGGCGGTAGATCGGAAAGCCCTCGGCCAGCGGGCGTTCGGGAAAGGCGTAAACCGTGCCTTCGGGGGATATGGCGATGGCCTCGAGTTGCCAGTTGTCGGCGTAGTCCTTGAAGGTCTCGTGGTCGGGAATGTGGTTGGCTTTCGAAAACGGCGCATCGTACCACCAGACGTGGGCCCATCGTTCGAACGACACCCAGGCCCGGCCGTCGGGTCCGATGGCGAGGCCCTCGGCGTCGGACCAGTCGCCCACGCGGCGGGCGGCCGCGGGCAGGCCGTTCGAGCCGAGGATGGGTTCGAGCCGTTCGATCTCGACCCCGGTGATGACCTCGCCGTCGCGGGTCAATGCGCCCTGCAGCCACCAGCCCTGGTCGCTGACCGCGGTGAAGCCCATCCCGTCGTCATCCATCTCGATCCCGGAGAGCCCGACGATCAACTGGCTGTCCCAGTCGAACCGGCCGATGGGATCCAGTTCTTCGGCCCGCGCAGGTCCGGAAGCGAGACAGGTCGCGAGGATCAGCGCGACAGGACGCTGGAGCATTGCGCGGGCAGGTCGGACAGGACGTATTCCCGCGCCGGGGGCGAGGGCCTGGCGTTCGGATCGGGCGGCGGCGGGTTGAGGATGTTGTTCACCCAGTCCTGCGCATCGGCACATCCGTCGCCGGCGGGCGGCGGGGCCTGGTTCTCGCAGCCGCGCGCGCCGCGGGGGCAGGCGAGCCGGACGTGGAAGTGATAGTGGTGTCCCCACCAGGGCCGGACCTTCCTGAGCCAGCTTCGGTCGCCTTTCTCGTCGCGGCACATCTGCACCTTCGCGCCGGGGAAGACGAAGATGCGGGCGACGGCGGGGTCCTTTGCGGCCTGCCGGATGAGGGCGTGATGCTGCGGTGTCCAGAGGTTGTTGACGTAGGCGCCGCCGGCCCGCTGCATCGAGGTGGCCGAGATGTTCTCGCGCTCGCGCGCGGAGAGGCGGAGGGTCTTGGGCGGGTTCATCCAGATGTCGATGTCGAGACCGACCTGGTGGCTGCGGTGGCCAGTCAGCATCGGGCCGCCCTTGGGCTGGGACATGTCGCCGATGTAGAGGCCCTGCCAGCCGGGCTGTTTCGCCGCGAAGGCCGACAGGCGCTGGATGAAGGCGAGCGTTTCGGGATGACCCCAGTTGCGGTTGCGCGAGAGGCGCATGGCCTGCCAGGTCGGACCGCTTTCGGGCAGTTGGGCGGCGCCGGCGATGCAGCCCTTGGCGTAGCTTCCAAACGCCGCGGCGCGACCGGCGGCGGGACCGCGTTCGGCGCCGAAGAGTTCTTTCGCCAGTGGCTGTGCGTGGGCCGCAGGGGCAAGCGACAGGATCAGGGCGAGGGCGGCAAGGACGTGTCGGACCATTGTTCTGCTCGGTCTCCTTCAGGTCGTGTCCAGCGTAGCAGACCGAGGCCCGAAAGAAAGAGCAGTATCAGCGGCAGGACGCCAAGCCTCGCGTCGCCGGTTGCGATGGTGACGAGACCGATCAGCGCAGGCGCGAGGAACGAGGTTGCCCGGCCCGCCAGCCCGTAGAGCCCGAAGCCCGAGGTTTCGGACCCGGCGTCGGTGTGGCGCACCATCATCGACCGGCTCGCCGCCTGGAGGACGCCTCCCAGGCCGCCGATGAGGACGCCGCAGAAAAGGAAAACGGTGTCCGGGAGGCTGGAGCCTTCGGCGAGGGGGATGCCGAAAAAGCTCTCGCGGGTCATCGAGGCGACCACGGCGCTGACTATGGTGAGGCCGAGGACGGCGGTTGTGATGACGGGTTTCGGACCGTGGCGGCGGTCGAGGTGGCCGCCCAGCCATGAGAAGGCGGCGGCGGCGATGACGCTGACAATGCCGAAGACGCCGATGCGGATGACGTCCCAGTTCAGGACGAGGGCGGCATAGGTGCCTCCGAAGCCGTAAAGGCCGTTCAGCGCGTCGCGGTAGAGCATCGAGCCGCCGAGGTAGGAGGCGAGGCTGGGGCGGTCCTTCAGCGCGCGGACCGAGGCTGCAAGGTGGATGAGGGCGGCGGAGACGGAGTGGGGGCGGCGGACGCTGCGGGTTTCGCGCACCCACAGGAAGTAGGGCACCATGAAGATGACGAACCAGATCGCGGCGAAGGGTCCCGCGAAGCGGGTGCCCTCGCGCATGTCGGGGTCGAGACCGAAGAGCGGCGACAGGCCGACAAGCGTCTTGCCCGAGGGCTGCTCGACGAAGAGCGCCAGGACGAGGATCAGCGACACAAGGCCGCCCAGGTAACCGAAGGCGAAGCCGGAGCCGGAGATGCGGCCGATCTCGGCGCGCGTCCCCAGACCGGGAAGCTGGGCGTTGGTGAAGATCAGCGCAAATTCGGCCCCGATGAAGCCGATCCCGAAGGCAATGAGCGCGAAGGAGAGGTTCGAGCCGTCGGGCATCGTGACCCAGAGGGCCGAGGCCCCCGTGACATAAAGGGCCGAGAAAACGACGATCCAGGGCATCCGCCGCCCGGCGGTGTCGGCGAGGGCTCCCATGACGGGACCGCCGAAGCCCACGATCAGCCCGGTCACCGTCAGGCAGAGCGACCAGAGCGACTGTGCGCGGGCGTCGGCCGCCTGTTCCTCGAGGCCCGTGGCCATGAAGTGCGTCGCGGCGACGGTGGCGAAGAATGGTCCGAAGACGAAGGTCAGAAGGACGGTGTGATAGGGCTGCGTCGCCCAGTCGAAGAAGTACCAGCCCCAGACGCGCTGCTTGAGTGTCGGCTCCGCCATCCCGGTCCCTGTCCCTTTTGCGCGCCAGTTAGACGGCGTACCGGACATGAGGCAACGGCTTTCGCCTCAGAAGGCGGGCGGCCAGGGACGGAGGGTTTCGGCCTCCGACCAGGCCTCGATCCAGTCGGGCAGGGCGGGCGAGGCCGGATTATGGCCGAGGGTCGCTATCATCTCGGAGGGCGGCACGATCCCCTTGCCGCCGGTGATGGCGGTGCGGATGGCGGCGTGGGCGCAGCATTCGCCGTCGCGCCAGAAGGCCTGCTCGAAGTAGATGAAGCGGTCATCCCAGCCAGCGAGACGGGTGCGCAGTTCGAGATGCTGGAAGACGGTGATGCGGCGGCGGTAGCGGATGCAGGTGCCCGCGACGGTGCCGTACCAGCCGTTGGCCTTCAACTGCTTCAGGATTCCCATCCGGGTGAAGAGGCCGAACCGCCCGATGTCGAAGAGCGTCAGCAGGCGACCGTTGTTCAGGTCCATGAAGACGTCGATGTCCCAGGGCCAGACGCGCATCCGGCTGACGTGGGTCTCGCCGGCCGGCGGAGACAGGAGGTTGCGGGCGCGGGCCATTTCCGAGGCGAGGCGGATGACGGGATACATGGTCCCGGGTGTCCGTCCGGCGCCTTGCGGGGTCAAGCGGGACGCTGCGGCACGGACGGACTTGCGCGGCACGGCGCGGCCCCTTAGGTCAGGAGGGCCTCAGACACGGGTCGCACATGTTCACGCTCTACAAGATCCTCGCCCTTCTCCTGGACGTCGCCTTCATGGTGCTTCTGGTGCATGTCATCATGAGCTGGCTCATCAACTTCCAGGTGCTGAACCTGCGCCAGCCTCTCGTGGCGTCGATCTGGGACGGGCTGAACCGACTTCTCGAGCCGATCTACCGTCCGATCCGGCGGATGCTGCCGAATACCGGTGCGCTGGACCTGGCGCCGCTGGTGCTGTTCCTGATCATCATCATCCTGCGGGACATTCTTCTGCCGGACCTGATGCGCAGCATGATGTGACGCGTCGCTGATGACGAACCGGATGGCCGCTGCGACCGCAGCGGCCTTTTGCGTATTTGGGGCAAGATGACGCCCGGCCGGCCTTGTTCACGGGCCGTTCAGATGGCAGGGTATAGCCAACGAGCAGATCAAAAAAAATCGAGGCATCATGGACGGCGCGCAGGTCTCGGCCCTCGCTCTTCTGTCGCAGGTTTTCGGCTTCGACGGCTTTCGTCCGATGCAGGGCGACATCGTCGCTGCGGTAACGGCGGGTGAGGACGTTCTGGCGATCCTGCCGACGGGTGGCGGCAAGTCTCTGTGCTTCCAGTTGCCCGCGCTGATCCGGCCCGGACTGACCGTCGTCATCTCTCCCCTCATCGCGCTGATGCGCGACCAGGTTCGGGCCCTGCGCGAGGCGGGCGTCGCCGCGGGCGCGCTGACCAGCGGCAACACCGAGGAAGAGACGGCCGAGGTGTTCGACGCGCTCCACCGGGGGGCGCTCAAGCTTCTCTACATGGCGCCGGAGCGGCTGGCCTCGGGTGGCACGGGCCGAATGCTGGCCGAGGCGCGCGTGACGATGATCGCCGTCGACGAGGCGCATTGCGTCAGCCAGTGGGGGCATGACTTCCGGCCCGACTATCTGCGGATCAACGCGCTCCGCCGCGCGCTGGACGTGCCGCTCGCCGCGTTCACCGCGACGGCGGACGCCGAGACGCGGGACGAGATCGTCGAGCGTCTGTTCGACGGGCGTGCGCCCCGGCTCTTCCTAGGTGGCTTCGACCGGCCGAACATCCATCTCGCCTTCGCGGCGAAGGAGAGCCCGCGCAAACAGATCCTCGACTTTGCAGCGGCGCGGCCGGGTCAGTCGGGCATCGTCTATTGCGGGACACGCGCCAAGACCGAGACCTTGGCGAAGGCCTTGAGCGACACGGGGGGCGACGCGCTGGCCTATCACGGCGGGATGGAGCCCGACGCGCGGCGCGAGGTCGAGCGGCGGTTCCAGACCGACGACGGGCTGGTGGTGGTGGCGACGGTGGCCTTCGGCATGGGGATCGACAAGCCGGACATACGGTGGGTCGCGCATGCCGACCTGCCGAAGTCGATCGAGTCCTACTACCAGGAGATCGGGCGCGCGGGGCGTGACGGCGCGCCGGCTGAAACGCTGACCCTTTACGGCGCCGACGACATCCGATTCCGCCGGATGCAGATCGACGAGGGGCTGGCGCCGCCCGAGCGGCGGATGGCGGACCACGGGCGGCTGAACGCTCTTTTGGGCCTGGCCGAGGCGCAGGGCTGTCGTCGGGTACGGCTTCTGGCGTATTTCGGTGATGCGGCGGAGCCGTGCGGTGCCTGCGATCTGTGCGATGCGCCGCCCGAGACCTTCGACGGGACCGAGGCGGTGATGAAGGCACTGTCGGCGGTGCTGAGGACGGGCGAGAGCTTCGGGGTGGGGCACCTGACCGACATCCTCGTGGGTTCCGCGACCGAAAAGGTGATGCAGCGCGGGCACGACCGGCTTCCGACCTTCGGCGTTGGCCGCGATATCGACCGGCGCCAGTGGGGCGCGATCTTCCGCCAGATGATGGGGCACGACCTGGTGCGCCCTGATCCCGAGCGGCATGGCGGGTTGCGGATGACGCAGGCCGCACGGCCGATCCTCAAGGGCGAACAGGCGATCCTGCTCCGCCGCGACACCATGACAACGGTGGCGCGGCGGCCAGCGGTGAAGGCCCTGGTGGCGGATGAGGATGCGCCACTTCTGTCGGCGCTGAAAGCCAAGCGGCGCGCGCTGGCCGAGGCGCAGAAGGTTCCGGCCTATGTCATCTTCCCGGACCGGACGCTGATCGAGATGGCCGAAACGCGGCCGAAGTCGCTGGACGAGATGGCGCGGATCGGGGGCGTCGGTGCGAAGAAGCTGGAACGCTACGGCCGGACTTTCCTCGAGGTAATCACGGGCGAGGCGGCGGCGCCTGCGCATCCGGTGCGGCGCAAGCTGGCAGGTCGCGCGGCGGGCGAGGTCTATGATCGGCTGCTGTCGGTGCAGGCGCGTCTGTCGCGGGGCGAGGACGGGACGGGCAAGCCGATGAGCTGCTCGGCCTCGCTTCTGGCGCGTGTCGCCGCGCTGGGGCCCGACGCGGCGGACCAGGTCGAGCGCGTGCTGGGCGACCGGCTGGCCGAGCGGTTCGGGCCGGCGTTCTGCGAGGTCCTGGCCGAGGGCTGATCTTCTTCTGTCGAGAACTACTCCGGGGAGCGCGAGGGGCTGGCCCCTCGTACCGTCAGGCTGTCACGAAGAGGTCCTTGTAGGCCTCGCGCAGCTGGTTCTTCTGCACCTTCCCCATGGTGTTGCGCGGGAGCTCGTCGAGGACGATGAGCTTTCGCGGATGCTTGAAGCGGGCGAGCGACCTGCCCGCCGCCGCCTGGATCGCGTCGAGGTCGGGGGACTGCCCCGGCTCGGGGACTAGGACGCCGACGACGGTTTCGCCGAAGTCCGGGTGGGGCACGCCGATGACAGCGCTTTCCATGACGCCGGGCTGGTCGTCGAGGATCAGTTCGATCTCTTTGGGATAGATATTGTAGCCGCCCGAGATGATGAGATCCTTGTTCCGTCCGACGATGGTGACATAGCCGTCTTCATCGACGACGCCGAGATCGCCGGTGATGAAGAAGCCGTCGGCTCGCAGTTCGGCGGCGGTCTTGTCGGGCATCTGCCAGTAGCCCTTGAACACGTTGGGGCCGCGCACTTCGATCTGGCCGACCTCGCCCTGCTGCACCTCGCGGCCTGTGTCGGGGTCGGTGATCTTCAGCTCCACCCCCGGCAGCGGCTTGCCGACCGTCCCGGCGCGGCGCTCGCCCTCGTAGGGGTTCGAGGTGTTCATGTTGGTCTCGGTCATGCCGTAGCGTTCGAGGATGCGGTGGCCGGTGCGGTCCTCGAACCGGACGTGAGTCTCGGACAGAAGGGGGGCCGAGCCGGAGACGAAGAGCCGCATGTGGGACACGAGTTCCTTCGTGAACCGCGGATCGTCGAGAAGGCGGGTGTAGAACGTCGGCACGCCCATCATCACGGTCGCCCCGGGCAGGGCGGCGATGACCGCGTCCTGATCGAACTTCGGCAGGAAGATCATCGAGCCGCCCCCTGCCAACGTGACGTTCGTCGCGACGAACAGGCCGTGAGTATGGAAGATCGGCAACGCGTGGAGAAGGACGTCGTCGGGTGTGAAGCGCCAGTGCTCCGCCAGCGTCTCGGCGTTGGACAGAAGATTCTTCTGGGTCAGCATCGCGCCTTTCGACCGGCCCGTGGTGCCGGAGGTGTAGAGGAAGGCGGCGAGGTCGTCCGGCGCGCAGTCCACGGTGTCGAAGGCTGTGCGCATCCGGGCGGCGCGCTCCGGCAGGCTGCCGGTCCCGTCCGCATCCAGCGTCATCAGGCGTGCGCCCAAGGAGCTTGCGACGGGTGCAAGGGATGTTTCGCTGGCCCCGTCGCAGATCACGAGTGCGGCGCCGCTGTTCTCGATGAAATAGGTCAGCTCATCGACCGTATAGGCCGTGTTGAGCGGCAGGAAGACGATGCCTGCCTGGACGCAGGCGGCGTAGAGGGCCAGCGCCTCGGGCGATTTCTGCACCTGAGCGGCAAGGCGGTCGCCCGGAGAAAGGCCGGCGTCCGAGAGGACATGTGCGAAGCGCGCCGCAATCCCCAGAAACTCGGCGTGGGTCAGGGTGCTGCCGTCCGGAAGATGGAGGAAGGGCGTGTCCTGTCCGGCGTGCCGTCCGAAGAGGCGGTCGTAGAGCGGATTGGCCATGCGACGGGCTCCTTCAGGCGGTGGCGGTCTCGGCGGCGTTGGCCAGCGCACGGATTTCTCCGGTCGAGGCGATGGCGTAGCTCGCGGCGAAGCGCTCGTGGTTCTGCGCCACCCGGTCGAGGTCGTAGAGGTAGTTGACCATCATGCCGCCCGACTGCGCCATGCCCTTGGCCGAAGTGTCGGCGTCGGCATGAACGGCGTGGACGATGGCGCCGTTGCCGAGGTGGAAGCGGGCGACGGGATCGCGCGGCGCGCCGTGGCGGTCCTTGGCGGTGAGCAGGTAGCGCGCCGCGAGTTCCCGGCGCCGTTTTGGCGTGGCGCCCTCGAGCGAGAGGCCTTCGTCCTCGAGCCAGCGGGAAAGGCCGGGGATGGGCGAGAGGGTGACGAAGGTCTTGAGTCCGGGCAGCGCGACCGACAGATCGGCGGCGACCTGTTTGATAAGCGAGTTACCGAAGGAGACGCCGGCAAGTCCCGCCTGGCAATTGGAGATCGAGTAGAAGACGGCGGTGTCCGCCTCTTCTGCCGTCAGGTGTGCGCGGTCCTCGGCCAGAAGGGTCTGGACCGAGCCGGGGATGCCCCGGGTCAGCGCGACCTCGACGAAGATCAGCGGTTCGTCGGGCATCGCGGGGTGGAAGAAGGCGAAGCAGCGGCGGTCCCGAGGTTGCAGGCGGCGGCGCAGGTCGTCCCAGTCGTCGATTGCGTGGACGGCCTCGTAGGCGATGATCTTCTCGAGGATGTGCGCCGGGCTTTCCCAGTTGATGGGGCGCAGGACGAGGAAACCACGGTTGAACCACGACGCGAAGAGATGTCGGAAATCGAGGTCGAGCGCCTCGAGGTCGGGATCTCCACGGCCGAGCCGCAGAAGATCCTTCCGCATCGACACGAGTTGGCCCGTGGCGCCCGGCACGCGGTTCAGGCGGCGGATCAGTTCTTGGCGGGCGGGTTCGGCGGCCTCCATGAGGGCGCGGTAGCTGTCTTTCGTCTGGCCCTCCTCGTAGGCCGCAAGGGCCGCGCGCAGGCGAAGTGCATCGACCGACATAGCGGTGGCGAGGTGGCGGAAGAAGGCGGTTTTACCCTCGTCGTCCTTCGCGGCGTAGCGCTCGAAGAGTTGCCGCGCGGTGGTGATGCCGGATTCCTCGCCCGCCGTTCCGACGAGGTCGGCGGCGATCTTCTCGATCGGGCGGGTGTCGCGGCGAAGTTTGCCCGGCAGGGGCATCCGGCGCTCGAAGACGGTCGTGAGGAGATCGGCGAAGAGGCTCATCGCGCTGGTCCCATCACCGCCTCGGGCAGCCAGGTGGCGATGCCGGGGAAGATGCAGAGGATGACGATGCCAAGCACCATGCAGAGGACGTAGGGCAGCGAACCGAGCAGGATCGTCTTCAGCGAGATGTCGGGCGCGATGCCGTTGATGACGTAGAGGTTGAGGCCGACGGGCGGAGAGATCAGCCCAATCTCCATGTTGATGGTCAGGATGACCGCGAACCAGATCGGGTCGAAGCCCGCCGCGGTGATGATCGGCAGGAGGATCGGCGCAGCCATCAGGATCACGGCGACCGGCGGCAGGAAGAAGCCGGCGATCAGAAGGAAGACGTTCACCGCCCCCATCAGGACCCACCTGTTGACGTCCAGCGTGCCGATCCATTCGGCGATGGCCTGGGTGATGAAGAGCGAGGACAGCATGTAGCTGAACACGCCCGCCGCCGCGATGATGAAGAGGATCATCACCGACTCGCGGGTCGAGTCCCGCAGGACGACCCAGAGGGCCGACGGCGACCACAGGCGATAGATGACCATGGCGATGACGATGCAGAGAAGTGCGCCAACGGCTGCCGTCTCGGAGGGCGTCGCGATGCCGCCGTACATGGCGTAGAGCACGCCCAGGATGATCGCGAGAAAGGGCAGGACGCGCGGCAGGATCTCGACCTTCTCGCGCCAAGTATAGCTGCTGGCGCTCAGGACCTGGGCATTGCCGGACCGCCAGGTTGACCAGATCGACCAGGCCATGAACAGGACGACCAGCATGATGCCGGGAAAGACGCCCGCGAGGAACAGGCGGCCGATCGAGACTTCGGTCGCGATGCCGTAGACGATCATTGTCACGGAGGGCGGGATCAGGATGCCGAGGGTGCCACCGGCCGCGATCGAGCCCGCGGCGACGCCGTCGGGGTAGCCACGCTTGCGCATCTCGGGGATGCCCATCTTGCCGATGGCCGCACAGGTGGCGGGCGACGAGCCCGACATGGCGGCGAAGAGCGCGCAGGCGCCGAGGTTCGAGATGACGAGGCCGCCCGGTACGCGGGTCAGCCAGCGCTCCAGCGCCTCATAGAGGTCGGCGCCGGCCCGCGTCGAGGCGATGGCGGCGCCCATGATGATGAACATCGGGATCGAGAGGAGCGCAAAGCTGTTCAGTTCGGCGAAGAAGAGGTCGGGCAGAGATATCAGCGAGCGTGCGCCGTCAAAGATCAGGAGGAAGCCCGTCGCGACGACGAGAAGTCCCGCCGCCACGGAAATGCCCGAGAAGAGCATGATGACGGTGGAGAGGCCGACGAGACCGGCGAGCGTGAGCGGTTCCATCAGCCGACCCTCTCTTCGAGTTCCGCCTCATGCGCCATCGACGCGGCGAGCGGATTGTCTCGGCCCGAGACCGTCATCCACAGATCCATGGACAGCTGAAGGAAATAGAGCGCAAAGCCCAAGGGGACGGCGCCATAGGGAATCCAGAGAGGGAAGGCCCAGACCGTCTCGGATTTCCAGTTCCTCGACCAGGCCAGATGGAAGGTGTCGAAGCCGTACCAGACCATGGCGCCCGCCATGGCGATCGTCAGGACAAGGACAAAAAGCGCGAGCACTCGCCGGGGACCGGGCGGAAGAAGGCTTGGCAGAAGGTCGACGCCGACGTGGCCGCGCAGCTTCTGCACATAGGGCAGGCCGATCAGCGTCGCGCCGATCATCAGGTAGATCACCGCCTCGGTCTGCCAGATCGTCGAGCGGTTGAGGATCAGGCGGACGAAGATCATCTGGCAGGTGATCAGCACGGAGGACAGGATCATCAGCGCCGCGATTACGCCGCAGACGGTAGAGACGGCGTTCATCGCCCTCACGGGCAAGGGCGTGTCGACGGGTGCGGGGTCGGA
The DNA here is from genome assembly GCF_003970735.1 of Silicimonas algicola. GTDB lineage: Bacteria > Pseudomonadota > Alphaproteobacteria > Rhodobacterales > Rhodobacteraceae > Silicimonas > Silicimonas algicola. The sequence continues at coordinate 3,873,637 of NZ_CP034588.1, read as the reverse complement.
CATGGGGCTCTCGCGCAAGGGGGGCCGGGGAAGGCCGCGACGGATGCCGCGGCCCTCGATTTCAGGTCACTCGACGGAGAGCGCCATGTCGAGAAGCTCCTGCCCGCCCGGCGTCTCCTGTACGAAGATCGGGAAGGCGGTCTCCTTGGCCAGCGCGAGCCAGGCGTCGAAGTCCTCGGACGTCATCTCGGCGATCTCGACGCCCGCGTCCGCGAAGGTCTGGCGCGCGATCTCGTCGCCCTTCTTGCCTTCCTCAAGATAGAAGGCCTCGGCCTTGGCCGACGCCTCGGTCAGCGCTGTCTGCTGTTCCGGGGTCAGTCCCTCGAAGGTCGACTTGTTGATGAGGAGCGGCTGGTACATGAACCAAAGCGCCGTGTCGCCCGCGGGCGTATAGCACTTGAGCTGCTCGTAGAGGCGGAAAGACACGAAGCTTTCCGATGAGGTGTTCGTCGCGTCCAGAACGCCGGTCTGGAGCGCGGGATAGATCTCGGACGAGGCCATCGACGAGATCGAAGCGCCGGCGCCGGCCAGCATTTCCTCGAACGACTTGCCTGCGGCGCGGATGCTTATGCCCTGGACGTCTTCGGGCTTGGTGATGCAGCCCTTGTTCGAACCAAAGCCGCCCGCGAGATAGCCGTGGACCAGGACCATGACGTCGTCCTGGGCCATGATCTCGGACAGCTTGTCCATGAAGGGCGAATGCGACAGCCGGTCGCCGTGGTCGAGGTTCTTCACGAGCCCCGGCATCAGGGTGAGGTTGTAGGCGGGCTGCTGGCCGCCCGCGTAGGACAGCGGCAGGACGGTCATGTCGAGCTGTCCGCGCGACAGCGGCGTGTATTGCTCGCGCGCCTTGAACAGCGACTGGTTCGGGAAAATCTGGATCTCGAGGTCGACGCCCGCGGCGGCGACGTCGTCGGCGATCATCTGGGCGATCTGGTGGCGCACGTCGCCGGTGGCGAACTGGTGCGACAGGCGAAGTTCGACCGCCGAGGCGGCGCTTGCTGCAACGGCGAGGGTCAGCACGGATGCTGCTAGAGTCAGTTTCATCGAAGGTCCTCCCTGGACTCCCCGGACTGGCGCCGGGTCGGGTCCTGCGTGGCATAGCATGTATTTCGAGTCAACATTCCTGTATACAAGAACGCCGTTCTTGTTCGGGAAGTTGAGGGCGGCTATGGTCCCGCGCATGGAGCGCAAACGGTCCGACATCATCGCCGACGAACTGGAGGGCCTGATCCTCGAAGGCTCATTCACGGACGGGGCGCGTCTGGACGAGGTCCAGCTTGCCGACCGCTTCCAGGTGTCGCGCACCCCGATCCGCGAGGCGCTGCACCGTCTGACGCAATCCGGGCTGGTCGAGCAGGTGCCCCGCCGCGGCGTCTTCGTGCGACAGCCGGGGCCGGTCGAACTGATCGAGATGTTCGAGGTCATGGCCGAACTCGAGGCGGTCTGCGCGCGGCTTGCGGCAAGCCGGATCACCGAGCAGGCGCTGGAGGAGTTGAAGGCGCTCAACGTCCGGTGTCTGGACGCGGTAGGGCAGGGGCAGTCCGACGACTATTACGAGATGAATGAGGTCTTTCACCGCATGCTGTACAGGCAGTCGGGGAATGCCTTTCTCGAGCAGGAATGTCTGCGCCTTCATCGCCGTCTGAAGCCCTTCCGCCGCCTCCAGTTGCGTGTGCGCGGGCGCCTGTCGCAGTCGATGACCGAACACGAGCAGGTCGTCGCGGCGCTGGAGGCGGGCGACGGAAGCGCCGCGGCGTCGGCGATCCGGGCCCATGTCGCCGTGCAGGGCGAGAAATTCCACCACCTGATGTCCAGCCTGAGGCCCGCTGCGGAGTAGCCGCCGCCGATTTGACCTTGCCAATTAATATTACTTTATACAGTCTCTGCGGAAAACCACGGGAGGATGGAGGGACTTGGTCGAACGCGGGGCATCCGATGGCGGCCGCGCCGCGAGCGTGCCCGGTGCGGGTTGGCAGGCGCCGCTCGTCACCGTATCCGGCGCGTCGAACCTGGCCAACCTGATCGGGCGGGACATCGTGTCGGGTCGCCTGGGCGAGACGCTCCTTCCCTCCGAAGTCGAGATGCGCGAGCGGTACGCGGTGTCCCGCACCGCGCTGCGGGAAGCCTATTCCAAACTGGCCGCCAAGGGTCTTGTCGCCGCGCGTCCCAAGGTCGGCACCTCGGTGAGGCCTCGCGCGGACTGGAACATGCTGGATCAGGACGTTCTGGCCTGGCACCTTCAGACCTCGCCGGTGGGCGAGCTTTTCGCCGACCTCTACGCGCTTCGGAAGATGATCGAGCCCGCTGCTGCCGACCTTGCCGCGCGCATCCGCACCGACGACGACCTGACGCGGATCGACGCCGCCTTCGAGCGGATGACCGAGTCGCGGGGGTCGGCGCTGGTCGAGGCCGACTACGAGTTCCACGTCTCGATCCTGACCGCGACGCAGAACCGCTTCATCCTGTCGTTCAGCGGGCTCATCAAGGCGGCGATGCTGAGCGCTTTCGAGGTCAGCTGGTCGAATGCGGGCGTCGTCCTGGTGAAGACGCGGATCGGACAGCACGGCGAGGTGGCGCGCGCCATTCGCGACGGGAAGGGCGAGACGGCACGGCGGATCATGGCGGCTCTTCTGGAGGATTCGATCGGCGACGTGCGCGCCGCTCTGGACAAGGGACGCACGGCATGACCCGACGCAAGATCGCCTTGGCCGGGATCGGAAAGATCGCGACCGACCAGCATATCCCGACGCTGGCGTCGTCGCCGGACTGGGAACTGGCGGCCGCCGTGTCGCGGCACGGGCGTGTCGAGGGCGTTCCCAACTTCACGGACATGGACGAGATGCTGGCGGCCCATCCCGAGGTCGGGACCGTCTCGCTGTGCATGCCGCCGGTGCCGCGCTTCGCCTATGCCGAAGCGGCGCTGAAAGCCGGGCGGAACGTGATGCTGGAAAAGCCGCCGGGCGCCACGCTGTCGGAGGTTCATGCGTTGGAAAACCTGGCGCGCGAGGCGGGCGTCGTTCTCTACGCTACATGGCATTCGCGCGAGGCCGCCTTCGTGGCGCCGGCGGCGGCGTGGCTGAAGGGTCGGCGGCTGAAGCGGTTCACCGTGACCTGGAAGGAAGACGTGCGGAAATGGCACCCTGGCCAGGACTGGGTCTTCGAGCCGGGAGGAATGGGTGTTTTCGATCCTGGCATCAACGCGCTCTCCATCGTCACGGCGATCCTGCCCGATCCCATCCATGTGACGCGGGCGACGCTGGAAATGCCTGAAAACCGCCAGACCCCCATTGCGGCGACACTGGCTTTTCATCATCCGCAGGGAGCCGAGGTGACGGCGACTATGGACTGGGACCACTCCGGAGACGATGTCTGGCGGATCGAGGCGGTGACCGATGGCGGGACCATGACGCTTGACCGGGGCGGAGCAGAGATGCGCATCGACGGATCGGTCCAGAGCGCCGGTGACGGGCTTCACGGAGAGTATCCCAGGCTTTATGCGCAGATGGCCCGACTGGTGGAGGATGGGCGCTCTGACGTCGACCTCAGTCCGGCGCGGCATGTCTGGGACGCGATGACGCTTGGCCGCCGCAAGATCGTCGCACCATTTCACTGGTAGGGAAGCAAGCATGTTGAAAGAGCCGCTCAAGGGCATACTGCCGGTTGCGCCGACGCCTTTTCACGCAGACGGACGGATCGACGAGGACGGGATGCGCCGTGTGCTCGACTGCATGGTGGATCAGGGCGTCGACGCCATCTGCATCCTTGCCAACTACTCCGAGCAGTTCCTTCTGTCGGACGAGGAGCGCGCCACGCTGATGCGCGTCAGCCTCGAGCGTGTGGATGGCCGGGTGCCGGTGATCGTGACGGTCAGCCACTTCTCGACCGACATCGTAGTGGGCCGCGCAAAGGCCGCCGAGGCGCAGGGTGCGGCGATGGTGATGATGATGCCGCCCTATCACGGCGTGGGGCTGGTGCCGGCCGAGGCGGGCATCCTCGAGCATTTCCGCGCCGTGTCGGACGCGATCACGATCCCGATCATGGTGCAGGACGCGCCGCTTTCGGGCGTCTCGCTACCCGTGCCGACGCTGGTGCGGATGGCGCGCGAGATCGAGAACGTGAGCTACTTCAAGATCGAGACACCCTTTGCCGCCGACAAGCTGGCGGCGCTGATCGAGGCGGGCGGCGACCATATCGTCGGGCCATTCGACGGCGAGGAGGCGGTGACGCTGCTGGCCGACCTCGACGCGGGCTGCACGGGGACGATGACCTCGGCGCTTCAGCCCGAGATGATCCGGCCGATCGTCACGGATTTCCTGGCAGGGAACGGCGAGGCGGCGCTGGACCGGTGGAAGCTGTGCCTTCCGCTCATCAATCACGAAAACCGCCAGTGCGGGTTGCGGGCGACGAAGACAGTGATGATGGAGGGCGGCGTGATCGGGTCCGATTACGTCCGCCATCCTCTCAAGCCGATGAGTGCGCGCACCAGGGAGCGTTTGATCCAGCTCGCGCGCGATCTGGACCTCATCGCGCTCCGGTGGGGCAAGTAGCGCTCAGAAGTCGACCGCGAGACCCTTCTTCTCCCAGTCGCCATATCGGACTGGCTCAGGTCCGTCACGCCCGCCCAGCTCCACGGGCATGTTGGCGGGCTCGGCCGCCTCGCGGCGCGCTTCGGCTTCGGCCAGTGCGCGTTGTGCGGCGGGGGGAAGGTCGGTTCGGCTGGTCTCGGTCATGTCCTCTGTTATAGGGATGGCGCGGTTTCAGACAAGGCAGGGCGATGGCGAAGGCGGGATCGGGCGCGCGGGCGGCGGCGGTGGTGGCGATGACCGCCGTGACCGAGGAGGGGCGGCTTCTGTCCGACGCGCTGGCGAAGGCGACGTCTGGCCTCGAGCCGTCGGATACCGCGCGTGCCGGGCGGCTGGCGACGGGGGCCCTGAGGTGGGCGGGCCGGTCCGACCGGCTTCTCGGTCCGCACCTTCGGATGAAGCCCGAAGAGCAGGTGATGAACATCCTGAGGCTGGCGCTTTACGAGATGTACGCCGAGGGGACGCCGTCGCACGCCGCGGTCGATGGAGCCGTCTCGCTGGCCGCGCGCCCGAAGGCCGGGCTGGTGAATGGCGTCCTGCGCAACATCCAGCGCCGCGATCCCGACTGGTCGGCGCTTCCCGTGCCGAGCATCCAGAAGTGGCTGAGAAAGCGGTTGGTCGCGGCCTGGGGCAAGGAGGCCGTTGCGGCGATGGAAGCGGTTCAGGCGACCGAGCCGCCTCTGGACCTGACGCTTCGCGATCCGGCGACGGCGGACACATGGGCGCAGACCCTCGACGCCGAGATCCTGCCGATGGGGAGCCTGCGCCTTTCTCAGCACGGCCAGATTTCTGCTTTGCCGGGTTTTGCCGAGGGTGCCTGGTGGGTGCAGGATGCCGGGGCGACGATGGCCGTTCGCGTGCTCGACCCAAAACCCGGCGAGCGGGTCCTCGACCTCTGCGCGGCGCCGGGGGGCAAGGCCATGCAACTCGCCGCGGCGGGGGCGAGGGTCACGGCTCTCGACATCGCGGCCGACCGGATGACGCGCGTCGGCGAGAACATTTCGCGGACGGGGCTCGCGGCCGATCTAGTCGTTGCGGACATGATGACGTGGGAGCCCGACGCGCCCTTCGATGCCATCCTTCTCGATGCGCCCTGTTCCGCCACGGGCACGCTGCGGCGTCACCCGGATCTGGCCTATGCGCGGGACGGGAGCGGGATCGACATGCTGACCGAACTTCAGGCGGCCATGCTCGATCGTGCGCTCGGCTGGCTGACGCCGGGCGGGCGGCTGGTCTATTGCACCTGTTCGCTGTTGCCCGAAGAAGGCGAGGCGCAGCGCGACGGCGTCCTGGCCCGGCATCCGGACGTGACGCTTTCGGACCATGTTCCCGAGGGCACCGACCCCGCCTGGATCACGTCCGGAGGCGGACTGCGCCTGCGTCCCGACCATTGGGCGGAGCGGGGCGGCATCGACAGCTTCTTCGTCATGCGGCTGGAAAAACGCCCATGACACCCTCGCCGTTCGCGGCTATGCTTCCGGCCATCACAGGCCCGATCGAACGGGCGGCAGAGGCAGGACGACCCCGTTGTCCAACGACGAGAGCTGGTCCGCGCGCAAGACGCGCTGGTTGAACCATTTCCACGCTCGCGTGGCCTCGCTGACGCGTCCGGCGACTGCCTTCACCTCGACCCCGGAACCCCGCACCATCGGCACCTTCGCGCGGGGTCGGCAGATCACCGGCGGCAATTTTCTCTTCGCGGGCTACCTCGTGCAGGCTCCCGGGACCGCGATCTGGGACCTGCCGATGCCGGACCAGGCCTTCGAGGCCGATCTGCACGGATTCACCTGGCTCGATGACCTCGCGGCCGTCGGCGACGTCCACGCGACACGCCGGGCGCAGGACTGGACCCACGAGTGGGTGCGCCGCTTCGGGCGGGGCGTGGGGCCGGGGTGGACGCCCGACCTGACGGGGCGGCGGCTGATCCGCTGGATCAACCATTCGATCCTTCTTCTCAACGGTCAGGAGCGCGACGTCAGCACCGCCTACTTCCGCTCGCTCGGCGCGCAGACCCGGTTTCTCGCCCGGCGATGGAAGGCGGCCTCGCCCGGTCTGCCGCGGTTCGAGGCGCTGACGGGACTGATCTACGCCGGCATCGCCCTGACAGGCATGGACAGGCACGTCGACGTGGCGACCCGGGCGCTGGTGCGCGAGTGCGGCAACGAGATCGACGCCGAGGGCGGGCTTCTGACGCGCAACCCCGAGGAACTGCTGGAGGTCTTCACGCTGCTGAACTGGGCGGCGGTCGCCCTTCAGGATGCCGGGAGGACGCCCGGACCGGACCTCATGGGCGTCATCGCGCGGATCGCCCCGGTGTTGCGCGCTTTGCGACACGCCGATGGCGGGCTGGCCCGGTTCCACGGCGGCGGACGCGGGATGGAGGGCCGGCTGGATCGCGCGCTGGCGACGGCGGGGGTGCGGGGAGCCGCGCGGCACGATCTTGCAATGGGTTTCGCGCGGATCGCGCATGGGCGGACGACGGTCATCATGGATGCGGCCTCGCCGCCGCGCCCGGACGTTTCGGAGAATGCCCACGCCTCGACGCTGGCGATCGAGCTGACCTCGGGGCGGAGGCCGCTGATCGTGAACTGCGGTTCGGGCGCATCGTTCGGGAAGAACTGGCGGCGCGCTGGCCGGGCGACGCCCAGCCATTCGACCCTAGGGATCGAGGGATACTCCTCGTCGCGCCTCGGCGTCGCAGGGATGGTGTCGGGGAAGAAGGCCGAGCTTCTGATCGACCGGCCCGAGGACGTGCGGTTCGAGCGCGTCGAGGTCGAGGGCGGCACGCGCATCGTCGCGGGCCACAACGGCTGGCAGGCGAGTCATGGGCTGACCCATGTCAGGACGCTGCACATCGGGTTCGAGGGGCGCGAGCTGCGGGGCGAGGACGTGCTTCTCGCCATGACACCCGCCGACAAGCGCCGGTTCGACATCGTGTTCGACCGCTCGCGACTGGAAGGCATTCCCTTCGCCGTGCGCTTTCATCTGCATCCCGACGTCGACGCGACCCTCGACATGAACGGAACGGCGGTCTCAATGGTGCTGAAGTCGAGCGAGATCTGGGTCTTCCGGTTCCAGGGGCCGGTTCAGCTTGCGCTCGAACCGAGCGTTTACCTGGAGAAATCGCGGCTGAGTCCGCGTGCGACCAAACAGATCGTTCTATCCGGACGGGCCATGGAGTATGCTACCCGCGTCAGCTGGACCCTTGCCAAGACGCAGGATACGCCCACGGCGATCCGCGACTATGCGCAGGAAGACGAGCTGGCACAGAGATAGGCAGACAGGATCCGACCGACCGATGAGCCAATTGCAGCAGGTGCGCCGTGCGCTGATTTCCGTATCCGACAAGACCGGACTTGTTCCCTTCGCCCGCGCCTTGGCTGAGCGGGGCGTCGATCTGGTCTCGACCGGAGGAACGGCGAAGGCGCTGCGCGAGGCGGGGCTGGAGGTGTCGGACGTGTCGGATCTGACGGGTTTTCCCGAGATGATGGACGGCCGGGTCAAGACGCTGCATCCGGCGGTGCATGGGGGTCTTCTGGCATTGCGCGACGACGCGGGGCATGTCGCCTCGATGGAGGCGCACGGGATCAAGGCGATCGACCTTCTGGTGGTGAACCTCTATCCCTTCGAGGCGACGGTGGCGGGCGGTGCGGACTACGACACCGCGATCGAGAACATCGACATCGGCGGGCCCGCCATGATCCGGGCCGCTGCGAAGAACCACGGCTTCGTCACCGTGGTCGTCGACGTCGAGGATTACGACGCGGTCCTCACAGAGATGGACGCCCACTCCGGCTCGACGAGCCATGCGTTCCGGCAGCGGCTGGCACAGGTCGCCTACGCGAGGACCGGGGCCTACGACGCCGCCGTCTCGACCTGGATGGCGGGGGCGATTGGCGAGACCCAGCCGCGCCGCCGCGTCTTTGCGGGCAGGCTCGCTCAGGGCCTGCGGTATGGCGAAAACCCGCATCAGGGGGCGGCGTTCTATACCGATGGCCTCGATGTGCCGGGCGTCGCCACGGCACGGCAACACCAGGGCAAGGAGCTGTCCTACAACAATATAAACGACACCGATGCGGCCTTCCGGCTGGTGGCCGAGTTCGAGCCCGCGGACGGGCCGGCGGTGGCGATCATCAAGCACGCGAACCCCTGCGGGGTCGCGCGGGGGGCGACCTTCGCGGAGGCGTTCGGGCGCGCGTTCGATTGCGACCGCACCTCTGCTTTCGGGGGGATCGTGGCGCTGAACGGAACGCTCGACGGCGATACGGCGCGCGCGATTTCCGAGATTTTCACCGAGGTCGTCATAGCTCCGGACGCGACCGACGAGGCGAAAGAGGTCTTCGCCGCGAAGAAGAACCTGCGCCTTCTGACGACCGGCGGTCTGCCCGATCCGGCGGCGCGGCGGCTTGCGGTGCGGCAGGTCTCGGGCGGCTGGCTGGTGCAGGACGACGACGTGGGGCAGATCTCGGAGGATGATCTCAGGGTGGTGACGAAGCGCGCGCCGACCGACGATCAGGTGGCCGACATGCTTTTCGCCTGGCGCGTGGCGAAGCACGTCAAGTCGAACGCCATCGTGTATGCAAAGCGTATGGCAACTGTCGGCATAGGGGCGGGCCAGATGAGCCGCGTCGACAGTTCGACCATCGCGGCCCTGAAGGCCGGACGGATGGCGGCGGAGCTGGGTCTGCCCGAGAGCCCCGCCGCCGGATCCGTGGTCGCCTCCGACGCCTTCTTCCCGTTCCCCGACGGCCTTCTCGCCGCGGCCGAGGCAGGGGCGACGGCGGTGATCCAACCCGGCGGATCCCTGCGCGACGATGCGGTGATCGAGGCGGCGGACGCCGCAGGCCTTGCAATGGTGTTCACCGGCATGAGACATTTCCGGCACTGATGCGTTCGCTGGCCCCCTTGACCGTGACGACGATCCTGATCGTCCTCGCCGACCAGATCTCGAAGCTGGCCGTCGTGCATGTCATGGATCTCAAGTCGCTTGGCGTCATCATCGTGGCCGATCCCTTCCTGATCCTGCGCATGGCCTGGAACGAAGGCATCAACTTCGGCTTCCTGCCGTTCGCCGGAAAGTGGGTGCTGATCGGCCTCGCGGCTGCGATCTGCGCGTGGATCCTCGGCTGGATGATCCGCGACAGGCCAAGCCGCATCGTGCAGATCTCGGCGGGGCTGGTCGTGGGCGGCGCCATCGGCAACGTCATCGACCGGCTGCTCTACGGGGCTGTGGCGGACTTCCTGAACATGTCGTGCTGCGGGTTCGAGAACCCCTGGTCGTTCAACGTCGCCGACATCGCGATCTTCCTTGGCGCCTTCGGACTGATCCTGTTCACGGGCGACAGCAAGAAAGACGTCCAGACGCCGCGCAACGGCTGAGACGGCGGCACGGGAGACGGTGGGACGAAAAGCGGTTTCAACCCGCGTCGCGCGACAGTAAGACTGTGAAAACACCGGCGAGGACGACATGGCGCGACGGCTTATCGCACTGGCACTTCTGATGGCTCTGCCGGCCTGCGCGGGCGATCCTCGGCTGATGAACATCTCGCAGCCGCGCCGGGACGGGCCCGACGAATTTTCGGTCGCGCCGTCGAAGCCGCTGGAAATGCCTCAGACCTATGCCGCGCTGCCGCCGCCGACGCCGGGTGGGTCGAACCGTGTCGACCAGACGCCGATCGCCGACGCCACCATCGCGCTTGGCGGGCGGCCGGAGGTGCTGACGCGCGCATCGGGCGACGGGGCGCTTGTGTCCTACGCCGGGCGCTACGGCGTCGATCCTTCGATCCGGCCGCAGCTTGCCACGGCTGACGCCGCGTTCCGCGCCGACAACCAGGGCCGGCTTCTGGAGCGCGTGTTCAACGTCAACGTCTACTACCGGGCCTACGAGGAAATGTCTCTCGACCAGCACCGCGAGCTGGAGCGGCTGCGCCGCGCCGGGATACGCACGCCCTCGGCCCCTCCACCGGCCGGCGCGGGCGGCTGAGGGTCATATCGCCGTGAGCCTGCTTGAAGGGCTGGGGCGAGGTCCCATGTTGGGGACATCGCAACGAAAGGGAGCGTTTATGCGTCGCATCGCTGGAGCCGTGCTGGCCGTCATATGGGCCGGGACGGCAGCCGTGGCCGAGCAGGGGGTCACGACCTTCACCCTGGACAACGGGCTGGAAGCCGTGGTGATCGAGGATCACCGAGCGCCGGTCGTGGTCCACATGGTCTGGTATCGCGTGGGATCCGCAGACGAGCCGATCGGCAAGTCGGGGATCGCGCACTTCCTGGAACACCTCATGTTCAAGGCGACGGACGAGCTTGAGTCGGGGGAGTTCAGCCAGACCGTCGCCGCCAATGGCGGCAGCGACAACGCCTTCACCTCCCTCGACTACACCGCCTATTTCCAGCGCATCGCTTCCGACCGTCTCGACCTCGTCATGGGGATGGAGGCGAGCCGGATGGATGGCCTCGCGCTGAAGGAAGAGGACATCGCCACCGAGCGGGACGTCGTCATTGAGGAGCGCAACCAGCGCACCGACAACGACCCCGGCGCGCTGTTCAACGAACAGCTCATGGCGTCGCAGTTCCTGAACCACCCCTACGGCATACCGATCATCGGCTGGAAGCACGAGGCCCACACGCTTGACCTCGCCGACGCGCAGACCTTCTACGAAGCGCATTACGCGCCGAACAACGCGATCCTCGTGGTGGCGGGCGACGTCGATCCCGACGAGGTCCGCGCGCTGGCCGAAAAGCACTATGGTCCGATCCCCGCGAACCCGGCCATCGGCGCGCGCGAGCGCGTCTCGGAGCCGCCGCAACTGGCGGCGCGGCGTCTCGATTACAGCGACCCGCGCCTTGGCAACGACTATGTCACGCGCAGCTACCTTGCCCCCGAGCGCGATCCGGGAGACCAGAAGGAAGCCGCGGCACTCGCCATGCTGGCCGAGGTTCTGGGCGGCTCGCCCACGACGTCGGTGCTGGCGCGCAAGCTTCAGTTCGGCGATGCGAAGGCGGTTTATACCGGCGCCTGGTATCGCGGCGAGTCCTATGACGACACGACCTTCGGCCTGGTCATCGTGCCGGTCGAGGGCGTCTCGCTCGAGGAGGCGGAAACCGCGCTCGACAAGGCCGTGGCGGAGTTTCTGGAGGAAGGCGTCGACGAGGCCGAGCTCGAACGGATCAGGATGCAGGTCCGCGCGTCCGAGATCTATGCGCTCGATGACGTGTCGGCCATTGCCTATCGTTATGGCGGCGGCCTGACTTCGGGCCTGACGGTGGAGGACATAGACGCCTGGCCCGAGCTGTTGCAGGAGGTGACGGGCGAAGAGATCGTCGCTGCCGCGCGCCGTGTGTTCGACCGTCGTACCTCGGTGACCGGCCATGTCAGCGTTACGCGGGAGACCAACTGATGATCCGTTTTGCCATGGCGGCCCTTTTGACCGCCGTCTTCGCCGCGCCGCTTCACGCCGCCATCGACATCCAGGAGGTGACTTCTCCCGGAGGTATCGAGGCCTGGCTGGTCGAGGATCATTCCATCCCCTTCGCCGCCATCGAAATCCGGTTCCAGGGCGGCGGCTCGCTTGATCGCGAGGGCAAGCGCGGAGCCGTCAACCTGATGACCGGCCTGCTCGAGGAAGGTGCCGGGGAGATGGATGCGCAGGCCTTTGCCGCCGCGCGGGACGCGCTGGCCGCAAGCTTCGGCTTCGACTCTCATCTCGACGCCGTGTCCGTGTCCGCGCGATTCCTGACCGAGAACCGCGACGAGGCGATGGCGCTTCTGCGCGAGGCGCTGGTCAATCCGCGCTTCGACCAGGAGGCGGTCGATCGGGTGCGTGGCCAGGTCCTGTCGGGTCTTCGCAGCGAAGCCACCGATCCCAACACGATGGCGTCGCGGGCGTTCTACGAGATGGCCTTCGGCACGCACCCCTATGGCTCGGACATGCGGGGGACGCTGGAAAGCGTCGCAGCGCTGACGCGGGACGACGTGGTGAACGCCTATCAGGACGCCCTGGCGCGTGACCGGCTTTACGTCGGCGCGACGGGCGACATCACGGCCGAGGAACTGGGCGTCCTGCTGGACGAGCTTCTGGGCGATCTGCCGGAAACGGGAGCGCCGCTTCCCGATCCGGCCGAGGTTTCGGTCACGGGCGGGGTTACCGTGATCCCGTTCGAGACGCCGCAGTCCGTGGTGTTCTTCGGCGACGCGGGCATTCCGCGGGATGACCCGGATTTCTTCGCAGCCTTCGTGGCGGATGCCATCCTTGGTGGATCGGGCCGTCAGTCGCGTCTGTCGACCGAGGTGCGCGAGAAGCGCGGGCTGACCTATGGCGTCGGCACGGCGCTGGTGAATTTCGACCTCTCCGACATGCTTCTGGGTCAGTTCGCCTCGGCGAACGACCGCGTGGGCCAGGCCATCGGCATCGTCCGCGACGAATGGGCCAAGATCGCCGAAGAGGGCGTGACGGATGCCGAGTTGGAGGAGGCCAAGACTTACCTTACGGGCGCCTATCCGCTTCGGTTCGACGGCAACGGAACCATCGCACGGATCCTCGTCGGCATGCAGATGGACGGTCTGACGCCGGCCTATGTGACCGAGCGGAACGACAAGGTGAATGCGGTCACGGCCGAGGATATCCGCCGCGTCGCGCAGCGCCTCTACCGGCCCGATAACCTGCGCTTCGTCGTCGTCGGCCAGCCCGAAGGCGTCGAGAGCGTCAACTAGACTGAACGGGAGAAGACCATCATGCGCATCGTGTTCACCGGGGGCGCCGGCAAGGCCGGCCGCCATGTCGTGCCCTACCTCGTCGGCAAGGGGCACCAGGTCCTGAACCTGGACAAGGTGCCGCTTCTGGCGCCGGGGGTCGACAACATCCTGACCGACATTACGGACGCGGGGCAGGTGAAGGACGTGATGCAGAGCTACGCCAACCTGGGCGAGCTCGACGAGGCGAATGGCGGGCCCAAACCCTTCGACGCCGTCGTCCACTTCGCCGCCGTTCCGCGCATCCTCATCGCGCCCGACAGCGAATGCTATCGCGTCAACGTCATGGGCACCTACAACGTCATCGACGCGGCGCTGAAGGCAGGCATCCGCAAGGTGATCTTCGCCTCGTCCGAGACGACCTATGGCGTCTGCTTCCACGACGGTGAGGTGACCCCCGAATACCTGCCGGTGGACGAAGAGCATCCGACCGTCCCGCAGGACAGCTATGCCATGTCCAAGGTGGTCAACGAGGTGACGGCGCGCAGCTTCCAGGCGCGCACCGGCGCCGACATCTATGGCCTGCGCATCAACAACGTGATCGAGCCGCAGGAATACCGCTCGATGTTCCCGGAGTTCATCACCCAGCCCGAAAAGCGGCGCCGCAACATCTTCGCCTACATCGACGCCCGCGACCTGGGCGAGATGGTGGATCGCTGCCTGAAGACCGATGGTCTTGGCTACGAGGTCTTCAACGTTTCGAACGACGACCACTCGGTCGCCGCATCGACGAAGGAGCTGGTCGACCGCTTTTACAAGGGTGTGCCGGTCAAGAAGGACATGGGCGAGTTCGAGACGTTCTATTCGAACGACAAGGCGAAGAAGCTGCTCGGCTACAAACCGCAGCACTCCTGGCGCATGTACCTCGACGATCCGACCCGGGCGTGACTCTGTCCGTTTCGCGATAGTTTCTGGCGCATGCGCGCGCGCAGGCCACGTCCGGAAATGGCAGGGTCGCTCCGAGACAGACGGAGGACCTTTCATGTGATCGCCATTCTTGATTTCGACGTTGGCCCGGACGACGGCGGTGTCGCTCTGAATCAGTTGCTGACGGAAGCGCCCGACGTGAGAGCGATGAAAGGCAACATCGCCTTTCGGCCCTATGCCGATCCCTTGATCGGCACGCGGGTCACCTTGGTCCACGAGTGGGAAAGCAGGGAAGATTTCGCCGCCTACCTCGCCAGTCCCGCCTTCCTGCGGTCGGGCGAAAAACTGCGCCCCTTGATGGCCGCCCCGCCGGTAAGCCGCAGATTCGAGGCGCAGCTTATTGAAACGCTGGCCTGACAGGTTAGCGTTCCTTCATGTCGAAAGAGGATGCCTTCGTCGTTTCGCGCGACATGCCCGCGCGCCGGGCGCAGGCGTTTTGCGTTCCCTATCACTACCTCGTCTATGCCGAGGTGGGGACGCTCACGCTTGAAGCCGACGGTCAGCGCTGGACCCTGCCGCCCGCCCGCGCGGGCCTAGTCGCGGCGGAGCACGAAGTCATGATCTCGCTCGCGCGTCCGGTTCGGGTCTGTTCCGCGCTGATCCGGCCCTTGCTTATGCCCGGACCCGTCCTGCCGCTTTCCGTCTTTGCCATGTCACCCCTTGCGCGGCAGCTTCTGTTTGCGCTTCGGGGCGTGGGTGAAGAGACACCTCTGGATGATTATACAGCCAGTCTGGTTCAGGCACTGGCGCTTGAAGCGCTGCGTCTCGCACGGCTCCGACCCGCGCCGTGATGCCCGTGCCCCGGGATCCACGGCTTCGCAAAGCGCTCGACCTGACCGAGGCCCGACTGGATCAGCCGCTGAGACTGCGTGAGCTGGCGCGCGAAGTCGCGCTTTCGGAGCGGAGCTTGGCGCGAAAGCTGATGAACGAGATCGGCATGAACTGGACTGAAGCTCAGCGGCGGCTGCGAATGATACGCGCTGTGGAGTTATTGGCAGAGACCCGGGAGCCGGTCACAAGCATCGCGCTCGCGGTGGGTTACGGCTCGCCCTCGGCGTTCGGCGCGGCGTTCCGCGATTTCGCCGGACAAAGCCCCTCCGAATTTCGGGCGGACGGCTCCATCGCCTGGCCTTGATCCCGGTCAGGATAGGCAGCGGCACGAGGCTATCTTCTGCGAATGAGGAGGTAAGCCCCCATGAAACATATCGTTGTCGCAACCGACATGTCCGAACGATCCGACCGCGCACTTGCCCGTGCTCTGAGCCTTGCACGCGAGACGGGCGCCAGATGCACAGTGACGTCGGTCGTCGAGGATGCGCTGCCGGAAGATCTTGCGAACCAGCTTTGCGAGTCAACGCATGCACGACAGTTTCTGGCTATCGGCGCTCACGCGCGCTCGACGCCCTCGTTCCACAAGCTCGGACGCTATACGGCGGACCTCATCCGAAATCCTCCGGTGGACCTGCTTGTCGCAAGATGAGAGGTGCGAACAGGGTTACGACCAAAGAAAAACCGCGCCCGTCCAGGCGCGGTTTCACTTGGCCGTAAGCCATCGGATCAGGCGGCGGCGCGGCCCACCAGGACTTCGCCGACCTGCCGCTGCGCGGCGATCTCGTCCGAGCCGCCGACGGCCGCGATCTCACGCGTGAGGCGTTCGAGCGCGGCTTCATAGAGCTGACGTTCGGAATAGCTCTGCTCGCGCTGGTCGTCGGCGCGGTGCAGGTCGCGCACCACTTCGGCGATGGCAATGAGGTCGCCCGAGTTGATCTTCTGTTCGTATTCCTGCGCGCGGCGCGACCACATGGCCTTCTTGACCCGGGCCTTGCCCTTGAGCGTCGTCATCGCCTTCGTGACGATGTCGGGGGACGACAGGGTGCGCATCCCCACGTCGGCCGCCTTGTTGGTCGGAACGCGAAGCGTCATCTTGTCCTTCTCGAACGAGATCACGAACAGTTCCAGCCGGATGCCGGCGATCTCCTGCTCCTCGATCGAGACGATCTGGCCAACTCCATGAGCCGGATACACCACATAGTCGTTTGGTCTAAATTCCATTTTCCTGGCTTTCGTCATTCAGCCTTTTCCTTCTCAGCCCCCGGCAGGAGGCGACAGAAACACGCCGGGAACACACACATCTTCCCGCCGCCCTGTTGCTGTCGCCGAACGTCTTCAAGAACAACAATCCGGGTCTCCGGCCTATGTGACAGAAATATAGCAAAAAAATCGGGTGATTCCAAGTCACGCCTTGGACAGGGCGCAGGAACGCCAGCGATTCAAGGAAAAACGCCCGGCGAATGACGTGACGTCAATGCGGCAGGGACTGTGCGAATCGTCAGCCGCCCTCGCCGGCCTGCTCCGAAAAGAGGTCCATCTTGCCGGTCTTGCCGTCCATCTCCTCGGCTCCCGGAAGCGGGTCCTTCTTGGTGATGATGACGGGCCAGGCCTCGGAGTACTTGCGATTGAACTCGACCCACTTCTCCATGTCCGGCTCGGTGTCGGGCTTGATCGCGTCGGCGGGGCACTCGGGTTCGCAGACGCCGCAGTCGATGCACTCGTCGGGGTGGATCACCAGCATGTTCTCGCCCTCGTAGAAGCAGTCGACAGGACATACCTCGACGCAGTCGGTGTATTTGCAGGCGATGCAGTTGTCGGTGACGACGTAGGTCATGGGTCTCTCGGCTTCCGTGTCCCGGCTGAGGTAACGCGCGCGGCGGCGTCATTCAAGCGGCGGAGGTCCCGAAAGACGGGCGTTACGGCGATCCTTCCCGGTGGGACGTCCTTTTCCCTCGTAGCGGGGATTGGGCGGATCGTCGTTCCGGGCTGGAGGCGACAGATCCGTGTAGAGAGCCTGCGCTTCGGAAGCGGGACCGCGTCGAGTCGCGAGGGCCTCGACTCGGACCACTCGGGACTGGCGCGCCTGCTGGAAGGTCAGCGTCATGCCCGGGCGCAGGGCATGGCTGGCTTTCAGAACACGTTCACCGTCGATCCGAACATGGCCGCTGGTGACGGCGCGGGTCGCAAGACTGCGGCTCTTGAAGAAACGCGCATGCCAGAGCCACTGATCCAGCCTCTGCGACGTGGCTGCCGCGTCGCCCGACATTCAGTCGTCTCGCCGGAGGCCCATGAGCGCCTTGGCGAAGGGATTGTCGGGGTCGATCCGGTCTTTTCGGGCGGGACGGGCCTCGAACGTGCGCGGGGCGTTGTCCTTCTCGCCCGACTGTGGCGGGCGCTTGCCCTTGCCGCGCGGCCGGCCGCCACTCTTCTTCTGCTCAGGGCGCGATCCCTGGTTCGCAGGCCGTTTCTGGCCGCCCCGGGTGCCGGCCCATGTGAAGGTGTAGAACACCTCACGCGTCTCACCCTCGATTGCGGCGTCGGCGGAGACGCCCACGGGCACCTCGGTCTCGGACATCTCTGGCGGCGGCGCGCCCTCTGCGGCGGCCTCCTCTTCCGTGTCTGCGGATTGTGTCGTCTCGTCGATCGGGGCCCGGCCCTCGTTCAGCAACATCTCGGCGCCTTCGGGAACGTTCGGATCGGGGTCGGCATGGGGGCTTTCGACCACCCCGCCCGGCGCCGCGTCGCGGCGGTCCATGACCGGCACGTCGTCGGGAACCTCGGCCGAGCCGCCGGGGACGACCTGATCGGTGCGAATGACCTTCTCTCGGTCACCGCGCTCGGCCTTGTAGCCCAGGCCTTCCATCAGGTTCGCGAACTGCTCCAGCGTCATGCCGGTGATCGACAGCATGTCGGGCGTCGCCTCGAAGCCGCCCCGCGAGTTCTCGGCGCGGAGGAGGTCCGCGAGACGCTCGAGCATGTCGATGCGGATGGCGCGGTCGCCGGCGGTCTTGTAGCCGGACTTGAGGTAGATTTCTGCCGGAATGGCGTTGATCGCGGGAATCGTCACGAGACCCGGCGGCGGGCTTTCGGGAAACTCGTCTGCCCCATTCGCAAGCGACCACAGCACTAGGCGAAGGCGCGTGGGCGCCGGTTTCAGAAGGGCAGGCATGAAGACGGTGAACTGCCCGAAGCGAAGTCCGTGCTTGCGCAGCGCGCCGCGCGACTCCTGATCCAGCTCCTTGACCTCGTTCATGACGTCGCGGCGGTCGAGGATGCCCATGCCTTCGATCATCCGAAAGCCGAACCCGCGCGCGAGGCCCGTCAGCGTCTCGTCGCGCTGAATGTTGAGCAGGGGCTCGAAGAGGGCCGCGATCTTGCGGTCGACAAAGTGCTGAAGCCGGCGTTGCACCTTCTCGACCACATCCGGGCCTGCGTCTTCGTCGACGAAGGCGACGACCTGCGGCCTCAAGGGATCGTCGCCCTTGGCGAGGCGGCCCACGGCGTGCTCGCCCCACATCAGCCCGCCCTGTTCGGTGAAGTCCATCTCGGTGTCGGGCGCGTTGTAGAACCGATCCGCCCGCAGATGGAACTCCGGTCTGAGCGCGGCGGTCGCGGCCGACTTGACCGTCTTCGCCTCGTCGCCCGTGGCGCTGGCGTCCTGGTGGAACCGGAACCCCTCGAGACGGCCTACGAACTGACCTTCGACGGTCACTTCACCCTTGTCGTTCACCTCGGCCACAAGGCTCTCCTTCTGTTTCAACCGGCGAAGAAGGACACTGGTCCGCCGGTCGACAAATCTTTGCGTCAGCGCCTGGTGGAGGGCGTCCGACAGGCGGTCTTCTACCTCGCGCGTTGTGTCGCGCCAATGTCTTTCATCCCGTGTCCACCCCTTGCGCTGTGCCACATAGGTCCAGGTCCGGATGAAGGCGAGGCGACGGGACAACGTATCTATGTCCCCTTCGGTTCGATCGATTCTGCCAATTTGCTGAGCGAGCCACTCATCGGGCACATGTCCATGCTGATGGAGGAAGCAGAATATCGCCAAAAGAAGGCTTGCGTGCTCCTGATGGCTGATGCCCCGGAAGTCGGGAATCCGGCACACGTCCCACAGAAGACGCACCGACGGGCCGTCGCTGGCGCGCGCGGTCACCTCGGCCTCTTCCGAGAGCGCCTTGAGCGCCGTCAGGTCGTCCGCTTCGCGCGCCCGGACCATGTGTTCGCTGTCGGGCGGCATCTCGAGGCTGTCGATCAGGCGTCGCGTCGATCCGAAGTCGAGGCGGGAGTTGCGCCATTGCACCTTCCGCACTGGGGCGAAGCTGTGGGCCATGATGCCGGCGGCGACCTCGTCGTCGAGAGGTGGCGCCTCACCCGTAACCCCGAAGGTCCCGTCGGTCTGGAAACGACCCGCGCGGCCCGCGATCTGCGCCAGCTCGTTCGGTTGAAGATCGCGCATCCGCCGCCCGTCGAACTTCCGCAGGCCCGAAAAGGCGACATGCGTAATGTCGAGGTTCAGGCCCATGCCGATGGCGTCGGTGGCGACGAGGTAGTCGACCTCGCCGTCCTGGTACATGTCGACCTGCGCGTTCCGCGTGCGCGGACTGAGCGCTCCCATGACCACGGCGGCACCGCCCTTCTGGCGGCGCAGAAGCTCGGCGATGGCGTAGACGTTTTCGACCGAGAACCCCACGATGGCGGCGCGCGGCGTCATCCGGCTGATCTTCTTCGATCCGGTGTAGGTCAGCGTCGACAGCCGCTCGCGCCGCTGGAACTGGATGCCGGGCACCAGGGCCGCGATCACCCTCCGCATGGTGTCCGAGCCGAGAAACAGCGTCTCGGCCGTGCCCCGCGCCCGCAACAGCCGGTCGGTGAAGACATGTCCCCTCTCGGGGTCCGCGCAAAGCTGGATCTCGTCGACGGCCAGGAAGTCCGCGCCCATGCCGTCTGGCATCGCCTCGGTCGTGCAGACCCAGTATTGCGCGCGGTCGGGGACGATCCGCTCTTCGCCCGTCACCAGCGCCACGACCGACGGGCCGCGCGCCGCCACGATGCGGTCATAGACCTCGCGCGCCAGAAGCCGCAGCGGCAGCCCGATGATGCCCGTGCGATGCGCAAGCATACGCTCGATGGCGTAGTGGGTCTTGCCGGTGTTGGTCGGTCCCAGGACCGCCGTCACCCGGCCGATGGACTGGGACATGTGGGGATGATCGATCTGTTCGCGTCCCCTGTTATAAAGCGGATGCGTCCCCCGGCTTCAAGGCGTCAGGCCCAAAGGGCGCTACCGTGGAGATACGGACACGGCGGTCAGGAATCCGTCGCCAAGGCCCAAAGGCGCCTCTAAGGTCGCGGCCATGACAGCGGACCGGCCGGTTCTAGGCATCCTCCTCATGCTTTGCTTCTGCCTGATGGCGCCCGTCGCGGACGCCACGGCCAAGCTTCTGGGCCCCGCCGTCGACCTTGTCCTTCTGGTCACGATCCGCATGGCGGCGCAGGTCCTGATCTGCGGACCCGTCGCCTGGGCCATGCGCTCGGCGATGCCGAAGGGGGCGCGAATGTTGCGCCTCGCCTTCATTCGGGCGATGCTTCATGTCCTCGGCATCGGGACGATGTTCCTGTCCCTGCGGTTCCTGCCTCTCGCCGACGCCATCGCCATCGTTTTCGTCATGCCGTTCGTGATGCTGCTGCTCGGGAAACTCATCCTCGACGAAGAGGTCGGCCGTCGCCGCATCGCCGCCTGCGCCGTGGGCTTCGCCGGCACGCTGATGGTCGTGCAGCCCAGCTTCGCCGAGGTCGGGTGGCCAGCGCTTCTGCCTCTGGGTGTGGCGGTGATCTTCGCGTTCTTCATGCTCGTGACGCGCCAGCTTGCGCGCGAGACGGACCCGGTGGCGCTTCAGTTCGTCTCGGGCGGCATGGCGGTCGCGGTGCTGGTGCCGGCGCTGGTTCTCTTCGGCGACCGGCTGCCGGGCTTCGACCTGGCGTGGCCTGCGTCGTCGACCTGGGGCTTGCTCGCACTCATGGGCGTCCTCGGAACGGCGGCGCACCTCGTGATGACCTGGGCGCTGCGGTTCGCCCCCTCGGCCACGCTGGCGCCGATGCAGTACCTGGAAATTCCTGTCGCGGCCGTGGTGGGCTGGCTGATCTTCGACGACTTCCCCGATGGTCTGGCCCTTGCGGGGATCGGCGTCACGATCCTGGCCGGTCTCTATATTATCTTTCGGGAACAGTCCCTTGCGCGGTCAGCGCGGACAGTGCGGACGGCAGCGCCTCCGGCGGCATGAGGACGACGCAACCGGGGCCGTCGAACGACAGTCGCACCGGCCCCGTGGTTTCGTTCGAGGTTCCGATGCGGCCCATCGGATCAAGCGACAGCCCTTCGATCGGCCAGCGCAGGCCAGCCGACCGACCCGTCACCGGCGCCATCGGAAAGAGCGAGAGGCGAAGTCCCGGCGGGACGTCCAGGGTCAGTCTCGCCGGCGCGGCGAAGGCGATGTCGTGGCGTCCGACGAGGATCGTGGGAGCGCCCGGCGTGCGGAC
Source organism: Silicimonas algicola (assembly GCF_003970735.1). Classification (GTDB taxonomy): domain Bacteria; phylum Pseudomonadota; class Alphaproteobacteria; order Rhodobacterales; family Rhodobacteraceae; genus Silicimonas; species Silicimonas algicola. The sequence continues at coordinate 3,852,013 of NZ_CP034588.1, read as the reverse complement.
GAGGACCGAAAACGCCGCAAGCGTGTGATCGAGGCGTCCGTCGGTGAACCCGGCCGCCAGAACGAAGGGAGCGCGGATCGCGGTCAGGCATTTCTCGAAATCGGTGCTCTCCTGCTCCTCGACCCAGAGGAAGCGCGCGCCCGACAGGGCCGTCCGCGCGCCCGGCCGGACCGAGTCGAAATCGCCGATCACCGCGACCGGCTCCAACCCCTCGTCCAGGCAGAAGTTCGCTCCTCCGTCTGCGGCGATCAGCACCGGGGCCAGCGCCAGCGCACGGTCGATTTCCGGCCGCGATGGCCGTCCTCCGCCAACCAGCGTTACCCCCTGATCCGACTGGACAGTTTCCCGACCCAGGTCCGACTGTTCCGTACCCAAGAGTGCATCGCCTTATTTATGACTAGAAAAAATCTTGTGATCTCCCCAAGTCTGTTCCTATTTTCGACTGCCCCGAGGGTAAACACATTGTTGCGGCTCGGGGGAGAAAGCGGATGACGGTATGAACGGTTCGACCAAGATTCTGACGGTCTCCTACGGGACGTTCAGTTGTACCTTGGAAGGGTTCGACGACCCGCTCGGAACCATGCGCGACATCGCGGAGTATTTCCGCGATCTTGCCGCCGACGACCGCTACTTCGGGGCCGAGCCGCCCACGCCCGATGTCGAGATGCTTCAGAACATCGCCCAGAAGGAAGTCGACCGCCGCGTCGAGGCCCGGATGAGCGAGACCGGCGTGGCGCTGCGCCAGGTCGAGAAACGCGCCGAGCCCTCCGCGCCGCCGCCCGCCGTCGAGGACGCCGAGGTGGCGGACCAGGACGAGGCGCCCGAGACCGACAGCCGCGATCTTGCCGCCCGCGTCGCGGGCCGCATCGCCGCCGAAGCGGCGGCCGAGCGTGTCAAGTCCGTCACGCCACCCGCGCCTCAACCGGCGCCCGCCGACGCGGATCGCGGACCGCTTGCCTTCGACGACGAATACCTGATGTCCGACGAGCCCGAAGACGTGCTCGCCGTCGACCCCGACGCGCGCCCGCTGGGCGAAGGACCCGCCGAAACAGTGGCGGAAAAGCTGCGCCGCATCCGTGCCGTCGTCTCGCGCAACGTCGAGGAGGCCGCGGAACGCCGCCCTTTTAGCCAGCCTCCTGCCGAGGAAACCGCGCCGCGCGACCGCGCCCACACAGCCACCATCGAGGCCATCTCGGCCGATCTGTCCGACGAGGACGGCAACCTCTACGACGCCGGCTACGAGGACGAGGATCCCGCCGCATCCGCCGAACCGACCGAGGACGCACCCGCCGAGGAGCCGGTGGCAGAGCCCGCGCCCGACACGGCCGAAGACGAGTCGCAGGACGAAACCGCATTCGTGATGGATGCTCCGACCGAGGACGACGCCGAAGACCGCGACGCGGCACCTGCCACCGAAGCTCGGGACCCCTCAGGCTGGGATTTCGAGGACGACGACGAGGACAACGCGCCGGAAGAGCCCGCGGACGAACCCGCCCCCGCCGCGCGCCCCCTCCGCACGGTCTCGCAGATCATCGGCAACGTCGCGGGACGCGTCGAGCGGGAGCGCGCCGAGGCACGCGCCAGGCTCGACAGCGACGAGACCCCCGAGGCCACCGACGCCGCCGAAACCCCCGAAGTCACGACGGACGACGCCCGCGCCGACCGCACCGCGCGCTCGCTCACGCCCGAGCCCGAAGGCGACGTGGGTCGCCTGATGGCCGAAACCGACACCAAGCTCAACGACGACGACGTCGTGCGCCGCCGCCGCGTCATCTCGCAGATGCGCGCCGCCGTCGCCGCCACCAAGGCCGACCGCCTCGTGTCGCGTCAGGTGTCGAAGGAAGTCGCCGAAGAGCAGGAGAAAAGCCGCTACCGGCAGGATCTCTCGCAGGTCGTCCGCCCCTCGCGTCCGACCGCCGACAGCGCGACCGGCCACCGCCGCTCGTCTAGCCCGCCCCTGGTCCTCGTCTCGTCGCAACGTGTGGACAGCGGGCTTTCGGTCGGGCACGCGGTCAGCCTCTCGTCCGAACAGGAAGGCTTTGCGCAGTTTGCCCGCACGGTCGGCGCAAAGGACCTGTCCGAGCTTCTCGAGGCCGCCGCCGCCTATACTGTCTTCTCCGAAGGCCAGTCGTCCTTCACCCGCCCCGAGATCATGAAGCGTGTGGCGCGGGTCGATCCGACCATCCGGCTGTCGCGCGAGGAGAGCCTGCGCTCGTTCGGCCAGCTTCTGCGCGAGGGCACCTTCAAGAAGCTCGAACGCGGCCAGTTCACCATCGACAACGGCTCGCGTTTCAAGCCGAACGACGCGATCGCGAACGGCAGATCCTAGACCGCCCGACCGTGGTAGGCGACGATCGCCGCAAGGTCGGTCGGCGGAGTCTTTTCCTGAAGGACCGCCGCCGTGTTCGGGATGTGCGAAAACAGGGATCCGTCCGAGAAGAAGCTGCTGCGCGTCACGAAGGCGATCTTCGCCTTCGGATGCCGGTAGCTTGCGAAATCCGCCACGGCGAAGGCGCTGCCCTCTTCCAGTAGCAGGTCGAGCACGATCACATCCGCCGAGGCGGTGCGCAGATAGGACACGGCCTCGTCCTGGGTTTCGACGACGATGACGTCCTGGCCCTGACGACGCAGGTGCGAAGCCCAGATGGCCGAAAGACCTGGCTTGGAAGCCACGATGAGTATCACTAGTTCCGACCCTTTGACGACTTCAGCCGACTTCTTCCCCCGATTTCGAAAATTCGGCCGAAAGTGTTAACGCTCGGTTAACGCATCCGAAGAAACGGTTAACGATGCGCGGAAAGGCGCTTCCGGCCCTTGCCGCACCGAAGACGCGCCTGATAGCTTCCGTCGAAATCTCAAGGAAAGCAGGTCCTCTCGATGTTGAAAGCCCTCGCACTTGTTGCGTCCGCCGCGCTTTTCGCTGTCCCCGCCGTCGCGCAGGAACAGTGCGGAGGCGACTTCGGCGCGTTCGTCCGCGGTCTCTCGGACGAGGCGGTTCAAAAGGGTTTCGGGTCCGCCGAGGCCAGGCAGTTCTTCGGGGGCGTCAGGCAGGATCCCAAAGTGCTTCGCGCTGACCGGGCGCAGGGCATCTTCCAGATGCCCTTCATCGACTTCTCACGCCGTCTCATCAGCCAGAACCGGGTCCAGGCGGGCGAGCGGAACGCGCAGAAGTACGCGGAGGTCTTCGACCGCATCTCGCAGGACTACGGAATTTCGCGCGGCATTCTTCTGGCCTTCTGGGCCTTCGAGACGGACTACGGCGCCGTTCAGGGCGACTTCAACACGGTGAACGCGCTGGTCACGCTGGCGCACGACTGCCGGCGCCCGGACCTCTTTCGTCCGCAGGTCTTCGCGGCGATGGAGCTTTTCCGGCGCGGCGACCTCGACCCCGCACGCACGACCGGGGCTTGGGCCGGCGAGATCGGCATGGTTCAGGTCCTGCCCTCCGAGATCGTCGAAAAGGGCGTCGACGGAGATGGCGACGGTCACATCACTCTCAAGACCTCGGCGCCCGATGCGCTGATGACGGGGGCACGGGTTCTGGCCGAGCTTGGCTGGCGAAAGGGCGAGCCCTGGATGCAGGAAGTCGACATGCCGAGTGATTTCGCCTGGGAGAAGACGGGACTCGAAACCTGGATGCCCGCGTCGGACTGGGCGGCCCTCGGCGTCACGCCACGCTCGGGCAAGCTGCTTGGACCTGACCTGTCCTCTGCCATCCTGCTGCCGCAGGGCAAGGACGGACCGGCCTTCCTAGTCTATCCGAACTTCAATGTCCTCTTCGAATGGAACAAGAGCTTTACCTACGTCACGACCGCCGCCTATTTCGCCACCCGGCTCGAGGGCGCGCCGGTCTACGACGCCGGCAACCCGTCGCCCGCGCTGAGTGATGACGAGATGAAGGCGTTGCAGCAGAAACTCTCGGCCCGCGGACATGACGTCGGCGCCGTGGACGGGATTCTTGGAGCCATGACGAGGCAGGCCGTGCAGAAAGAGCAGGCGCGTCTGGGATTGCCCGCCGACGCATGGCCGACACGCGATCTGCTGAACGGTCTCTAGGCGCCTACCAGCAGAGCTGGAGCCACGATCCGGCGCAGTGCGTCTGGAAGGCGGCGGGATCGGCGGCAAAGTTGCCGACCGCAGCAAGGGCCACGAGGATCAGGAAGGCTGTTAAGAATTCGCTCATCGCGAATAACCCGGTTACAAGTGACAGTTACACCTCGCCCGAAAGCGAGTGTGGCCAAATTATGGCACAAAGCTGTCGCAAACAAGGCGGGGTTCCGCCTCATTCGGGCAACATACAGGTTCCGTAAGGGAAACGCCTAGCTCCCGCCGTCGGTCAGAAGCGCGGCGATGATGGCCTTGGCGCTGGCCCCGTTCCATTCGGCGTCGCCCCGCATCCGTGCAATCTCCATGCCCTCGGGATCGAGGATGACGGTGATCGGCAGTCCCAGGACCGCCATCTCGCGCGCCAGCGCCTGCCGGGGGTCGAGATAGGTCGGCAGGTTGTCGACGCCGATCTCCTCGAAGAACTTCGTGATGGCCTGGGGCGGGTTCCGGCCGGTGGCGATGGTCACGACCTCGAAGTCGTCGCCCCCGAACTCGGCTTGAAGCTCGGACAGCATCGGCATCTCTTTCCGGCAAGGCGCGCACCATGTGGCCCAGAAATTGACGAGGACATGCTTGCCCGCAAAATCCGACAGCCTGACCTCGGCGCCGTCGGGCCCGGTGAAGGCGGTGTCCGGAACGGGTGCGGGATCGGCGAAGACCAGCTTCTGCATCGACCCCTCGCGCAGGGCCTCCAGCGCGGCGCGGTCGGCGGCGGCGGCGTTTGCGAAGAGGGCAAGGCCCGTGTAGAGGACGGCGAGAACCAGACGACGCATGACGCTCCTTCCAGGAACCAGACGATGACCGACAGCGCGAACAAGATGTGGGGCGGGCGCTTCGCCGCCGGACCGGACGCGATCATGGAGGCGATCAACGCCTCGATCGGTTTCGACCAGCGGCTCGCGCGCCAGGACATCGAAGGCTCGCGCGCCCACGCCGCGATGCTCGCCGCGCAGGGCATCATAACGGATAGCGACGCGCAGGCGATCCGGGAAGGCCTCCTCACGGTCTTGTCAGAGATCGACGGCGGGACTTTCGCCTTTTCGACCGCTCTGGAAGACATCCACATGAACGTCGAGGCGCGTCTGAAGGAGCTGATCGGCGAACCTGCCGGACGGCTTCACACGGCGCGCTCCCGCAACGATCAGGTGGCCACCGACTTCCGCCTCTGGGTCCGCGACCAGTGCGACGCCGCGCAGACCGCCATCGCCGCGCTGCAACGCGCGCTGATCGGCCAGGCAGATCAAGGCGCCGACTGGGTCATGCCCGGCTTCACCCACCTCCAGACCGCGCAGCCGGTGACCTGGGGCCACCACATGATGGCCTATGTCGAGATGCTGGGCCGCGACGCCTCGCGCTTCGCCGACGCGCGGGCGCGGATGAACGAATGCCCCCTGGGCGCCGCAGCCCTCGCCGGCACGTCCTTCCCGATCGACCGCGCGGCGACGGCGAAGGCGCTCGGCTTCGACCGGCCCGCCGCCAATTCGCTCGACGCCGTGTCGGACCGCGACTTCGCGCTCGAATACCTGGCCGCCGCCTCGATCTGCGCCATGCACCTGTCGCGGCTGGCCGAGGAGCTGGTGATCTGGTCCAGCGCGCAGTTCCGCTTCGTGCGGATGTCCGACCGCTTCTCGACCGGCTCGTCGATCATGCCGCAGAAGAAAAACCCTGACGCCGCCGAGCTGGTCCGCGCCAAGATCGGCCGGATCCTCGGCGCGACCGTCGGCCTCTTCACCGTGATGAAGGGCCTGCCGCTGACCTATTCGAAGGACATGCAGGAGGACAAGGAACAGGTCTTCGACGCCGCCGACGCGCTGATGCTGGCCCTCGCCGCGTCCGAAGGCATGATGAAGGACCTCTCCGCCAACCCCGACGTCCTGCGCGCTGCGGCTTCGTCCGGCTTTTCCACCGCCACCGACCTCGCAGACTGGCTGGTGCGCGAGGCGGGACTGCCCTTCCGGGACGCCCACCACGTCACCGGCCGCCTCGTCGCCATGGCCGAGGCCGAGGGCAAGGACCTCCCAGACCTGACCCTCGCCCAGATGCGGACGGCCCACGACGCCATCACCGAAGGCGTCTTCGACGTCCTCGGCGTCGACAATTCAGTCCGCAGTCGCACCAGCTATGGCGGCACCGCGCCGGACAACGTGCGGTCCCAGATCGCGCGATGGAAGCAACGGCTGACATAGCGAAGCGCTTTCCCGCCTGCCGCCCGTTCGCGGCGGCTTCACCACGGCGCTGCCGTCGGATATCCTGCGCCTACCCCAGTTTCGGAGCGAGTAATGCGTAAAGCCACCCTGATCGGCGTGATCCTCCTGGCCTCGGCCTGCGAGAACCAGTCCCTCGGCATAGGCGCCACCTTCGATTCGCACGGCGCCCGCGTCCGCCCGAGCGTCTCGGGCACCGTCGGAGACGTCGGCATCGCGGTGGCCCCGCGATGAAGTCGCTCGTCCTGATCGCGCTGCTCGCCCTCGCCGCATGCGGAGCCGACGGCGAGCCCGAGCCCAAGGCCAAGCCCGCCAACTCGGGCGTGCAGATCGGCGGCGAGATCGGCATCGGCGTCACCGGCACGCTCTGAATGAGCGTGCTCCGGATGATCTATCTCGCCCTCGCCATCTGGGGCGCGATCCACCCGATGTACTGGTTCGTGACCTACATGAACGAGACCGGCACCGGCCTCTCGGGCCTGATCGACGCCTGGTACGTCAACGCCTCGACCACCGGCCTCACCTGGGACCTGACCATCGCCGCCATCGCGCTGACGGTCTGGATCGTCGCCGAGACCTGGGTGCGCCGGAACTGGACCGCTCTCGTCGCGATCCCGGCCACCTATCTCATCGGCGTCAGCTGCGGCCTGCCGCTCTACCTCTTCCTGCGCACGAGACCGGTCGGCTAGAGCGTCAGGATCGTCGACCCCGTCGTCTCCCGCGCTTCCAGCGCCCGGTGCGCCTCGGCGACCTCCTCCAGCGCGAAGGTCTGGCCGATGCTGGCCTTGACGTCGCCCGACAGCATCTTGTCGAACAACTCCTTCGCCATCGTCTGGCAGGAGTCGAAGTCGGCGAGGTGCGTGAACACCGTCGGGCGCGTCAGCTTCAGCGATCCGCCCGCCGCGAGGCGCTGGATATCGAAGGGCGGCACCGGCCCCGAGGCCGCGCCGAAGAGGATCATGAACCCCAGCGGCGACAGGCACTGAAGCGAGCCGTCGAAAGTGTCCTTGCCGACAGAATCCATCACCACCGGCACGCCCTTGTCGCCGGTCAGCTCCTTCACCCGCGCAACGAAGTCCTCGGTGCGATAGTTGACGCAGACCTCGGCGCCGGCATCCTCGGCCATCCGGCATTTCTCGTCCGACCCGGCAGTGCCGATCAGTCGGATGCGGTCCGACTTCGCCCACTGACAGCCGATCAGCCCCACGCCGCCCGCCGCCGCGTGCAACAGCACCGTGTCGCCTTTCGCGATCGGCGTCGTTCGGCGGAACAGGTAGTTGACCGTCAGCCCCTGAAGCATGACCGACGCCGCGTCCTCGAAGCTGATCCCGTCGGGCAGCGGGCAGACCGTCGCGGCGGGCATCACCCGCGCCTCGGAGTAAGCGCCGGGCGGGTTCGCGGCATAGGCGGCCCGGTCGCCGGCCTTCAGGTGCGTGACACCCTCGCCCACGGCCTCGACCACACCCGCCGCCTCCATGCCGAGGGCATGGGGCAGGCTCATCTTGTAGGCGCCCGACCTCTGGTAGCAGTCAATGAAGTTGAGCCCCACCGCATGGTGCCGGATCCGGATCTGCCCCGGCCCCGGCTCGCCCACCTCGCGGTCCGTCAGCTTCAGGACCTCGGGTCCGCCGTGCGCTTCGATGATGACGGTTTTTGCCATGTTCTGCCTCCCCCACTGTCGCGGGAGACCTTAGCGGGATGGAAGGGGAGGGGAAGAGAGAAGGTGGTCATCGCGGCGAGATGGCAGGCTTTGTGGCCCTCGTCCGGCGACCGCCGCTCGAAGTCAGGAACTTCGATGTCGCTTCAGGTGTTGGTCCATCACACCTAAAAAAGGAGGCACGACATGGCAAACGAAGATCAAGCAAAAGGCAAAGCGAAAGACATCGGCGGCAAGGCCAAGGAAGAGTTCGGCGATGCAACCGGCAATGAAGACATGAAGCACAAAGGTCAGAAGGATCAGGCTGAAGGAAAGGTCCAGAAGGGCGTCGGTGACGCCAAGGACAAGCTCTCCGACTGAGTTTGACCAGACCAACTGAATCAAGGAGCCAGCCGATGACCGATGACGTCAAGACCCCGAAACAAGAGAACGAGAAGAAGCCGTCAAAGAAAAATGACGAGAAGCTTCACAGGGCGGAGGCGACGCTCGGAGAAGCGCCGGGAGGCGGGCCCAATGCGGAAGAACGCTCCCGACTGGCCGAGTAGTCCCCCATGCCGCAACGGCATTGGCTGACAGCCGTGAGCCAAACCAAAATTTGATGATCTGCGCCATCCTTGGCCAGACTGTCCCGGCCCGGTAGCACCGGGGCCGGGGCAACCGCATTGCGCCATACCGCACCGGGTCAAGCCCTTTCCGACCCTGAGCCCTTCGCGTGCCTCGGCAGCTCCCTCAGCCCCTCCAGCCACGCCACGCGTTCCGCGAAATATAACTGCGCCGTGGGCCGGTAGACCGAAGGGTCGTCCAGCGTCGGCGCGTAGAGATGCGTCTCCTCGGGCAGGTCCTCCGTCTCGTAGCTGAGCGGCGTGCCGCAGTCGCTGCAAAAGGATCGCGTGACGCCGGGCGAGGAGTGGTACGTTGAGTGCTTCTCAGCGGGGCCCCCGAAGCGAGCTCAAAGTAAAAAAGAAGACGGTCACCCCTAGGATTCAGGGGGACCACGCCACTCGAGCGGTTGATTGCGCCGGAAATCGCGTATGTCTTTGGGAATCATCCACTGCAAAAACCAGGGAAGAGCGTCGCTTCTCTTTCTGACCAGCGGTTCAGGATCGATCTCTATTCGAGCGATGGGCGACTCCAGAAGCGAGCTCAGTCGCTTATCGAGCTTGGAATTGATCAGCTTCCCCATCTTTCTTAGGACCGGATCAATCTGGTCGAGGCTCCCTTTGGGCAAAGACAGTTCATTCTGAAAGAAACCTAAAGGAAAGTTGAACACTTCGCCTTGAGACCAAGAACTGGCGGAGGGAAGAACGCCGGGTGGACAGATGTCGCAAGCTAATCGCAGCAGAGGAAGTATCTTATTATCGGGAATGGTTTTCGGAATCGCCAATGCATTGATTGAGATGGTGACGGACATCTTGGATCCGTCTACGAGAATTAGGGAAACCAATCCGAGGCGGTCCTGTCTGAGCCTCCGATAATAGTCGCCGATCAAGGCACGAGTGTTTCCGTCCCTTTGAATGCCTCCAGGCTCAAGTCTTTGGATGGGTCTGAAATCCTTCGCTTCCAGCGCCAAGTTTGCTTCGGTCCCCACACGAGCCGAAAACTCCTTGAACTTGGTCGACAACCTCACCTCCGCAACCCATGAACTTAGGCTTCAAAGCAGTCTCCAACGTCAAATCAAACGATCTCTGACTTCGACCCCTTCGTGTGCCCCGGCAGCTCCCTCAGCCCCTCCAGCCATGCCACGCGTTCCGCGAAATACAACTGCGCCGTGGGCCGGTAGACGGACGGGTCATCCAGCGTCGGCGCGTAGAGATGCGTCTCCTCGGGCAGGTCCTCCGTCTCGTAGCTGAGCGGCGTGCCGCAGTCGGTGCAAAAGGACCGCGTGACGCCGGACGAGGAGTGGAACGTCCGGCGCGGCCCGCTCCACGTCACGCCCGCGCGCGGCATCCCGATCCAGCTTACGTAGTCCGCGCCCGCCGCGCGCTGGCAATCGCGACAATGACAGGTCGTCTGCCACAGCGGATCGCCCTCCGCCCGAAAGCGGGTCGCCCCGCACATGCATCCTCCAGCCAGCATCGAGGCTCCTCCTGCCCCGACAAGGCCACCGACGCGATACCGACGCAATACCGACGTGATACCGACGCGCGTTTTGCGCCACGATTGCGAACGCGCCGGGATCTGCTAATCAGCCGCGTCATGGACCATTTCCTGTACCGCGACGGCATCCTTCACGCCGAGGACGTGCCTCTCCCCGAGATCGCCGCTGCGGTCGGGACGCCGTTCTACGTCTACTCGACCGCCACCCTGACGCGCCACTACCGCCTGTTCCAGGAGGCGCTCGACGGACTCGACCACCTGATCTGCTACGCGATGAAAGCCAATTCGAATCAAGCGGTTCTGCGGCTGATGGCGTCGCTCGGCGCGGGTGTCGACGTGGTCTCGGGCGGCGAATACCGCCGCGCCGTCGCAGCAGGATTTCCGGCCGACCGCATCGTCTTCTCGGGCGTCGGCAAGACGGCCGAAGAGATGGAGCTGGCCCTGAGAGGCGGCATCCGCCAGTTCAACCTGGAAAGCGAGCCCGAAATGCGCCGCCTCTCCAAGGTATCGGAATCGCTAGGGAAAATCGCCCCCGTCACGATCCGCATCAACCCTGACGTGGACGCCAGGACGCACGAGAAGATCGCCACCGGCAAGTCCGAGAACAAGTTCGGCATCCCCATTTCCCGAGCCCGCGAGGTCTATGCCGAAGCCGCCTCTCTGCCGGGGCTCGAGGTCATCGGCATCGACGTCCACATCGGCTCGCAGCTCACCGACCTCGAGCCCTACGAGCAGGCATACCTCAAGGTCGCCGAGCTGACCCACCAGCTCCGCGCCGACGGCCACGACATCCGCCGCCTCGATCTAGGCGGGGGCCTTGGCATCCTCTACGAGCGCTCGAACGCCGCACCCCCGCTTCCGCTCGACTATGGCGAGGTGGTGCGACGGACCGTGGGCGACCTCGGCTGCGAGATCGAGATCGAGCCTGGCCGGCTGATCGCCGGTAACTCGGGTCTCTTGGTCTCGGAAATAATCTATATGAAACAAGGCGAAGGACGCACCTTCGCCATCGTCGACGCGGCGATGAACGACCTGATCCGACCCGCGATGTACGGGGCACACCATGACATCGTGCCCGTCGTCGAGCCCGAGGCGGGAGCGGAGCTGAGCCCCTGCGACGTGGTCGGTCCGGTCTGCGAGACGGGCGACACCTTCACCCGCAACCGGCCCCTGCCACCCCTCGCCGAGGGCGACCTGATCGCCTTCCGCTCGGCCGGCGCCTATGGGGCGGTTATGGCCTCGGAGTACAACTCCCGCCCGCTGGTGCCCGAGGTGCTGGTGCATGGGCATCAATTCGCCGTCATCCGGGCACGACCCACCTTTGACGAGATGATAAACCGCGATACCATCCCAGAGTGGCTGGAAGGACCGGTATGATCCGGGCCTGGTCCCGCAACGAAGGCCTATGACGCAGGACACGCAGCTTCCCGCAGATGCCGCGAAGCGGCTGACATGGCCGCTTCGTCTCACGTATGCCGGGATGCTGGCCGAACGCGTCGTGCGCGCCTTCTGGCCCTTGTGGTCTCTGGTCCTTCTCACGCTCGCCTCCCTCCTCATGGGCCTGCACGAAGCCCTGCCGCTCGAAGCGGTCTGGACCGTCGGCGTCGTGGTGGTAGGCGGCGGGCTCGCCGCTCTTGTCTATGCGCTGCGCCAGTTCCGGGCGCCGCTCCGGTCCGAGGTCCTGGCCCGGCTTGACGCGACCTTGCCTGGACAACCCATTGCCGCCCTGTCCGACAGGCAGGCCATCGGCACCGGCGATGCGGCCTCGGAATCGGTCTGGAGGGTGCACCTTGCGCGCATGTCGGCGCGCCTCGACGCCGCGCGGGCAGTCGAGCCCGACCTGCGCCTTGCGCGCCGCGACCCCTATGCGCTGCGTTACATGGCTCTTCTGGCCTTCGTGATCGCGGTCCTTTTCGGCTCTCTTCTGCGCGTCGCGAGCGTCGCCGAAATGGGGCCAGGCACCGGGCAGACCCTGGCCAGCGGATCGGTCTGGGAAGGCTGGGTCGAGCCGCCCGCCTACACCGGCAAGCCGAGCATCTATCTGAACGACGTGACACGCGAGGCGTTGTCGGTGCCGGAAGGCAGCCGCGTCACGCTTCGCTTCTACGGCGAAGTCGGTGAACTGGCGCTGCATGAAACGGTGTCGGGCCGGACCGAGGACGTGACACCGGCGACCGAGCCGGAACAAGGGTTCGACATCGCCGAAAGCGGCGTGATCCGCATCGAAGGCCCTGGTGGCCGCGAGTGGGACGTCGAGGCGATCCCGGACGCGCCGCCCTCCATCGAGTTCGAAGGCCCGTTGGCGCGGGGCGAGGCGGGACGGATGGAGACGCCCTTCGTCGCAAAGGACGATTACGGCGTGACGGGTGGGAGGCTCGAGATCACGCTGGACCTCTCGAAGGTCGACCGCCGCTATGGTCTCGCCGTTGAACCGGAAGCGCGGGACAAGATCGTTCTGGACCTGCCGATGTCGATTACCGGCGACCGGACCGAGTTCAGCGAAACTGTCGTCGAAGACCTGTCGAAGCACCCTTGGGCGAATTTGCCGGTGTCCGCCGAGCTTTTCGCGTCGGACGATGCCGAGCAGGAGGGGCTTTCCGCCCCGCAATTGGGCGAACTTCCCGGCCGTCGATTCTTCGATCCCCTCGCCAAGTCCATCATCGAGCAACGTCGCGACCTTCTCTGGAACCGCGAGAACGGCACCCGCGTGGCTCAAGTGCTTCGCGCGGTTTCGTACAAGCCCGAAGACGTGTTCCGCTCCGAGACGACCTACCTCAAGCTGCGCTTCGCCGTGCGCCGGCTCGAGACGCGGCTGTCCGTGGATCAGTTGAACGACGACGCGGTCGAGGAACTGGCCGAGGTGCTGTGGAGCCTGGCCCTCGAGGTGGAGGAAGGCGATCTCTCCGACGCGCAGGAACGGTTGCGGCGCGCGCAAGATCGGCTTTCGGAAGCCATCGAGAATGGCGCGTCGGACGAGGAGATCGCCGAACTGATGAACGAACTGCGAGAGGCGATGCAGGATTACATGCAGCAACTCGCGGAACAGCAGGGCGATCAGCCTCAACAAGATATGGCTGAGGGCGAGATGCAGGAGCTGTCCTCGCAGGACTTGCAGGACATGATGGACCGGCTTCAGGAATTGATGGAGCAGGGCCGGATGGCAGAGGCGCAGCAGCTTCTGGACCAGCTTCGCCAGATGATGGAAAACATGCAGATCGCCCGCGGCCAGCAGGGCCAGCAGTCCCCCGGCGAGCAGGCGATGGAAGGCCTGTCCGAAACCCTCCGTCAGCAGCAGGGTCTGTCGGACGAGGCGTTCCGGGATCTTCAGGAGCAGTTCGGTCCCGAGGGTCAGCAAGGCCAACAGGGTCAGCAAGGGCAGGAAGGGCAGCAGGGACAACAGGGTCAAGGACAGCAGGGCCAGGGTCAGCAAGGTCAGCAAGGGCAAGGCCAACAGGGCCAGGGTCAGCAGGGTCAGGGACAGCAGCCGGGCGACCTCGAGGGTGGACTTGCTGACCGTCAGCGCGCGCTGCGTCAGGAATTGAACCGCCAGACGCAGAACCTCCCAGGAGCCGGTTCGCCTGAAGGCGACGCCGCGCGCCGGTCGCTCGACAGGGCGGGCGAGGCGATGGACGAGGCCGAGGAGTCGCTTCGAAACGAGGACTTCGCTGGTGCCCTGGACGATCAGGCCGACGCGATGGAGGCTCTGCGCGAGGGAATGCGAGAGCTCGCCGATCAGATGGCGCAGCAGCAGCAACAGCAGCAGGGTGGGCAGCAGGGCGACGCCCTGGGCCGCAACAACCCAAGCGGTAATCGCGATCCACTGGGCCGCGACCAGGGAGAGAATGGTCGGATCGGGACTGACGAGCAACTCTTGCAGGGCGAGGACGTGTATCGCCGGGCCCGTGAGCTTCTGGACGAGATACGCCGCCGCTCTGGCGAGCAGGAGCGCCCGACCGAAGAGCTGGATTACCTAAAGCGTCTTCTGGAGAGATTCTAGCCTAGCGCTGGATCAGGCCGTCGAGCCAGTCGCGGGCGGCATTCGCCCCGTCCACATAGCGGACGAGAGCCGTCTCGGACCCGGGGATGGCGCTCGCGATGGCAGGAGCGAAGGCGTAGGCGACGATCAGGCCTGCCGCGATCAGAAGCATGAGGAAGAACCCCATTCGGAAGCCGCTGCGATGGCTCGCAACCGCTTCGGTCGTACCTCTGCGGCGCTTGCGCGCGGGCTTCAGGGTCGAATTGATCTCGTCGATGTCGGGCAACAGATCCTTGCGAGGCGCCTGGTAATCGGAGTCTCCGCGAGCATCCTGCCGGTCATCGTCGGGGTCGTTGTCGGGGCGCATGCTGGCCATGCGGGCCCGCAGAGCGCGTGACGGCGTCTCGCGCCGGCGAATCTGGTCGAGCGCCATATCGGTCTGGGTTTCCAGGGCCTCGGACGGTGGCGCACGGCGCTGAGACAACTCGCGCTGCGCTTCTTCCCGCAACAGGTCCACGTCTGCGGCGTCGGCCGGCCTGCGTGCGCGCGGCGCGTCGCCGGCCGGCGGAACGAAGGCGGCGGACGCGATGTCCTCGTCTTCTTCCGCTTCCTCTTCCTCCTCGTCAGAGATGGACTTCTCGGAGGCGGCGGCAACGGCGCGGACGGCCTCGCTCGGCGCCTCGTCCTCAGCCTCATCGTCGCTCTCTTCCTGTGGCGAGGCGGACAACGTGTCTTCGAAACCGGCGGGGGGAGGGGGCAGTTCAAACCATGTGTGGCCGCAGTTCGAGCACTGCACATCGCGTCCCTCGTCGGGGATCAGCGACGTGTCGACCTCGTACTGAGCGCTGCAATTCGGACAAACGAGCCGCATAAATTTGTTCCTTGCCCCGACAAACGCGCCGTTTCGGCGTTCTACGTCACCTGCCTTGCAAGCTTCTAGCACTTCATCCCGCGCCGGAAAAGTCTGCTGACGTTGATCCTTGTCGCGGAAACGGGCAAAAGCGAACAGCGAGGCGGGGAGGCGGCGTGATCGAGCTTGACGATGTCGTGGTGGGCTACGGCGGTCGAACGCTTTTCGACGGCATGTCGATGTCCCTTCCGCAAGGTAGTTTTCACTTCCTGACCGGCCCGTCGGGCGCGGGCAAGACGACCCTTCTTCGAATGGTATCGATGGAGCTTCGGCCGTCGTCAGGACGCGTGCGCGTGCTGGATGAGGATGTTGGCCGGCTGGACCGCGACGGGATCGCGCGGATGCGCAGGAGGATCGGCGTCGTCCACCAGGACAGCCGTTTCATCGACCACATGACGGTGGCCGAGAACGTCCGGTTGCCGGCGACGGTCGCGGGTCAATCCGAGGCGACCGCGGACGCACATCTCGCGGAACTCCTGGGATGGGTCGGACTGGGCGATCAGGCCGCGCAGCATCCCCCCGAGCTTTCGGGCGGCGAAAGGCAGAGGGCCGCCCTGGCGCGTGCGGTGATCCTGTCGCCGGACGTGGTTCTGGCGGACGAGCCGACGGGGAACGTCGACTGGGACATGTCCTTGAGGATCCTCGACCTTCTGATCCAGCTCAACCGTTTGGGGAAGACGATCCTCTGCGCGACGCACGACCTGAATCTGATCCGGCAGGCAAAGTCCCGTGTGACATCGCGGGTCCTGCGGCTGAAGGGCGGGCGCGTCGAACAGGCAGGGATCGACTTGTGAGGCGCCCCTCGTTTCTGTCCACCGATCCGACCGCAGCGCGTGTGGTGCCTGCCACCGGCTTCACAGCCGCTCTGACCATCGTGAGTTCGGCCGCGACCGCCTTTCTCGCCGTCTTCGCGATCGCGCTGTCGCTTGCGGCCGGGGACCTTGCGACGAGATGGGAGACCGAGCTTGCCGGCACAGCGACCGTGCGCCTACCAGCCGCGGACGAGGGCCAGGACGTCCAGGTCGCCACCATCCTCGAGGCGCTGAAGCAGACGCCGGGGATAGGAACGGCTCACCGGCTGGACGACGGCGAGCAGGCGGCCCTCCTGGCTCCCTGGTTCGGAACCGACCTTCCGCTCGACAGCCTGCGTCTGCCCATACTGATCGAAGTGACCGAGATCGGAGACGGGCCCGATGTCGAGGGTCTGAACCTCCGTCTGGAGGCCGAGGCCCCCGGAGCCGTCTACGACAACCACGGCCGCTGGCGCGCGCCCCTGGCCGAAGCGGCGGGCTGGCTTCGGAAGCTCGGGACGGTCTCATTGATCCTGATCGCGGGTGTCATGGCGGTGACGATCGCGCTTGCGGCATCGGCCGCCCTCGCGGCCAACGGTCAGGTCATCGACGTTCTGCGCCTTGTGGGCGCTCGCGACGCCTGGATCACCCGCGCCTTCGTGCAACGTTTCACGCTTCGCGCGGCGGCAGGGGCGGGGGCGGGGACCCTTATCGGCATGATCGCACTTCTCCTCATGCCCGGTGGTGCTGAGACGGGCATTCTCGCAGGTCTTGGGCTGTCTGGGGTCGAGTGGCTCTGGCCTCTCGTCATCCCACCTGCCGCCGCCTTGCTGGCCTATGCGGCGACTCGGGCCGCCGCAGCGCGCCGTCTGGGGAGCGCGCCCTGATGGTCGCCATCCAGTGGCTGCGGTCGCTTGTGTTCAACGTCTCGATCTACGTCGTCATGGCGATCTATGCCGTGGTGTTCTTTCCCTTCGCGCTCTTCTCACGCGATTGGGCTTTCCGAGCCTGCAAGGCCTGGTGCGCCTATGTCAGGTGGGCGGCCCGCTGGATGGTGGGCCTGAAGACCGAGGTTCGGGGCCCTATTCCGCAGGGCGAGGTGGTCGTTGCGGCCAAACACCAGTCGTTTCTCGACATCATCCTCATTTTCCACGCGCTTCCCCGCGCGAGGTTCATCATGAAGCGCGAACTGATGTACGCGCCGATCCTGGGGCAGTACGCGTTGAGGATCGGCTGCGTTCCCGTCGACCGGGGCAAGCGCGGCAAAGCCATCGAGAAGATGAAGGCGGACGTCGAAAAGGGGCGGCTGGAGCCGGGGCAGCTCATAATCTACCCGCAAGGGACGCGCGTCGCCCCCGGAGAATACCTGCCTTACAAGGTCGGCACCGGGATCCTCTACGAGCAACTCGAACAGCCCTGCATTCCCGTCGCGGCCAACGTCGGCCTGTTCTGGCCGAAGCGCGGGGTGATGCGCCGCCAGGGCACCGCCGTGGTCGAATTCCTTGCACCGATTCAGTCCGGGATGGCTATAAAGCCGTTCATGGCTCATCTCGAGGACGTCATCGAGACGCGCTCCGCCGCCCTGAACGAAGAGGCTGATCCTCGACCGTGACACACGACATCGACACCATCGAGGCTCTCGAGGCGATCTACGGAATACCGTTGGCAACCGCGGTCGCGAAGGTGGCCGACCGCTTGGTGCCGGTCTATCGCGAATGGATCGCCGCCTCGCGCTTCTGCATCTTCACCACGGTCGGGCCCGAGGGGACAGACGCCTCGCCGCGGGGCGAGGATGGGCCTGTGGTGATCGAGATCGATGAGCGCACCTTGGCGCTTCCGGACTGGCACGGAAACAACCGGGTGGATTCGCTGCGGAACATCGTTCGGGATGGGCGTGTCTCGCTTCTGTTCATGGTTCCCGGATCGGACAACGTCGTGCGTGTCAACGGAACGGCGCGGCTGACCGTCGATCCCGCAGTGCTCGGGCGTTTCGAGCGCGGGGCAAAGCGTCCCAGGTCGGTGATCGTCGTGCGGATCGGCGAGGTCTATTTCCAGTGCGCCCGCGCGCTCTTGAGGTCGAAGCTCTGGAGCTCTGGCGACCAGAGCGCCGGGCTTCCGACCCCGGGCCAGATCCTGGCGGCGTTGAGCGATGATCGCCACGGGGGCGAAGCCTACGATGCCGTCTGGCCCGAGCGTGCAAGGGAGACCCTCTGGTGAGCGAAACCGGCCCCAATTCCGACGAAGCGCGCTACTGGGCTTCCCCAACCGGATTGTCATGGATCGAAAACGAAGCGGCGCTGGACACGCTTTTCGCGTCGGTAACGGACGCGGTGCTGGATGCCGCCGACTTGAAGCCGGGCGAGTCGGTGCTCGACGTCGGATGCGGAACCGGCGCACATGCGCTTGCCGCCGCGCGCCGGGTCGGGGCCGGCGGACGGGTGACGGCTCTCGATATTTCGCCGCCGCTTCTGAGGCGTGCGGAGGCGCGCGCAACGGCAGAAGGATTGGCCGATCGGTTCGAGTTCGCTGTCGCGGATGCGCAGAGTGCAGACCTCGGCGTCGCGCGGTACGACCTGGCCACGTCGCGCTTCGGTGTCATGTTCTTTGCGGACCCTGCCGCCGCATTCGCGAACATCGCGAAGACGGTTCGTCCCGGCGGACGAATGGTCTTCGGCGTCTGGGGGCCTGTCGCCCGCAACCCCTGGTGGGGGCTGCCTTCGCGCGTCGCGGGCGAGGTCTTAGGTCCCTTGCCCAAGACCGCGCCGAACGCACCGGGGCCCATGGGCTTGTCGGATGCCGATTATGTCCGGGACGTCCTGCGCGGCGCAGGGCTGGAACATGCGGAGGTCGAGCCTCTGACGGTCTTCCTGCGTCATCCCGAAGGCGCCGCAGGCGCTGTGGCCCTGAGCCTGCGTGTCGGATCGGCAGCGCGGGCGCTGAGGCTCTACGAGAGCACGGCAGTGCAGGAAGCCGAGGTCGCGGCGCGTCTCGAAGAGGCGTATCGGCCCTTCGAGGCCGACGGCGAATTCCGGATGCCCGCGGTCCTGAACCTGATCCGGTCGCGGCTGCCCTGAACTTGCGGCTGCCGCCCGGCGTCCCTTATATACCGGGAGCAGAAGAGGTCAGGCATGAATTATCTCGAATTCGAAAAACCGCTTGCCGAGATCGAAGGCAAGGCCGAGGAACTGCGCGCCATGGCCCGGTCGAACAAGGGGATGGATGTCGACAAGGAGGCTGCGGGTCTTGACCGAAAGGCGCAGAGCCTTCTGGGCGATCTCTACAAGAACCTGACCCCCTGGCAGAAATGCCAGGTTGCGCGGCACCCCGACCGTCCGCACTGCAAGGACTACATCGACGCCCTCTTCACCGAGTACACGCCGCTGGCTGGCGACCGCAATTTCGCCGACGACCACGCGATCATGGGCGGCCTGGCCCGGCTGAACGACAGGCCCGTCATGGTGATCGGCCACGAGAAAGGCCACGACACCCAGTCCCGGATCGAGCGCAACTTCGGCATGGCGCGTCCCGAAGGCTATCGCAAGGCGATCCGGCTTATGAACCTCGCCGACCGCTTCGGGGTCCCGGTCGTCACGCTGATCGACACTCCGGGCGCCTATCCCGGCAAGGGCGCAGAAGAGCGGGGCCAGTCCGAGGCCATCGCGCGATCGACCGAACAGTGTCTGAGGCTGGGCGTGCCCCTCGTCAGCGTCGTGATCGGCGAGGGCGGTTCCGGCGGAGCCGTGGCTTTTGCCACCGCCAACCGCGTCGCGATGCTCGAGCACTCGATCTATTCCGTCATCTCGCCCGAAGGCTGCGCGTCGATCCTCTGGAAGGATGCCGAAAAGATGAAGGAAGCTGCCGAGGCGTTGCGCCTTACAGCGCAGGACCTGCACAAGCTTGGCGTGATCGACCGGATCATCGCCGAGTCCGTGGGCGGTGCGCAGCGTGACCGCGTGTCGACGATGCGCTCGGTCGGACTGTGCATCGACGACATCCTCAAGCAGCTTGCGCCCATGTCCCGCAAAGATCTCGTCCGGGATCGCCGCGCGAAGTTCCTGAACATGGGGCAGGCGGGTCTGGCTGCCTGATTGCAAAACGTCGCCCGATGCGCGATTAGCGCTGGAATGTCGCGCGACATTTCCGGAAGATGCCCGGGCCTCGCGCCGAGACGCGAGCCTGCGACGAGGAGGACAGCTTGGCAGACATCACCCTTACCGTGAACGGCCAGAGAGTATCGACCACGGTCGAGGACCGTGCCCTTCTGGTCGAATTCCTGCGCGATGCACTCGGGCTGACAGGCACACACGTTGGCTGTGACACCAGCCAGTGCGGGGCCTGCGTCGTCCATGTCGATGGCAAGGCGATGAAGTCCTGCACCATGCTGGCTGCCGCCGCCGATGGATGCGAGGTCACGACGATCGAGGGCGTGGCGAAGGGTGACGCGCTGCACCCGATGCAGAAAGCGTTCAACGACAATCACGGTCTTCAGTGCGGATTCTGCACGCCGGGGATGATCATGTCCGGCATCGACATGGTCGCGCGGTATCGAGCCGATGGCCGCACGCTTGACGAGGCCGCGATCCGCGAAGAGCTGGAAGGCAACATCTGCCGCTGCACCGGCTACCACAACATCGTCAAGTCCATCCAGCAGGCCGCGGGCGAGATGTGACGCCCGCATCGAGGAGTAAGCCCGATGCATGAAACGACCTATCACCGCGCCGCCAGCGTCGAGGATGCCTCCCGCCTTCTGTCTGCGAGCGACGAGGGCCAGTTGATCGCCGGTGGCCAGACCCTTATCCCGACGATGAAGGCTCGGCTTGCCGCGCCGTCGGACCTTGTCGACATTTCGCGTATCGGCGCCCTTCGCGGCATCGAGGTCTCGGGACGCAGGGTCACCATCGGCGCGATGACGACCCATGCCGAGGTAGCTGGCAGCGCGGAGCTTCGCTCGGTCTGTCCGGGCCTCGCGGATCTGGCCGGGCTGATCGGCGACCCTGCCGTGCGCCACCGCGGCACCATCGGCGGGTCCATCGCGAACAACGACCCCGCCTCCGATTACCCCGCAGGTGTCCTGGGCCTTGCCGCTGTCATCCGTACCGACAAGCGCGAGATTTCGGCGGACGATTACTTCGAAGGCATGTTCACCACTGCTCTCGACGAAGGCGAGATCATCCTGTCGGTGTCGTTCGATGCGCCCGAGGCCTGCGCCTATGCAAAGTTCCCGAACCCCGCGTCTCGCTACGCGCTCTGCGGTGTCTTTATCGCCAAGGGGGCGGACGGTATTCGGGTCGCGGTCACCGGGGCGGGGAACGATGGCGTCTTCCGCGCAAGCGCGTTGGAGCAAGCTCTGTCGTTAGACTTCTCACCCGCGGCGGTCGATGGCGTGACCGTCGACGCGGACGAGATGCTGTCCGACATCCACGGCGACGCCGCGTATCGTGCGAACCTCGTCAAGGTAATGGCCAAGCGAGCCCTCGCCGCGATGTGAGCGTGGGGCGGCGTCACCGCCCTGCGATCAACTCGGCCTGCTTCACGATGACCTCGGCCTGCCGCACGCTTGCGATATCGACGAGGCGGCCCTTGTAGACGGCCGCGCCCGATCCGGTCCGCTGCGCCTCGTCCATGGCCGCAAGGATCTCGCGGGCCTCGGCTACGGCTTCCTCGGTCGGCGTGAAGACCTCGTTGGCGAGCGCAACCTGCTTGGGGTGGATCGCCCATTTGCCGACCATGCCGAGCGTCGCGGATCGCAGCGCCTGCGCGCGGAAACCCTCGTCGTCCGAGAAGTCGCCGAAGGGGCCGTCGACCGGCAACACGCCGTGGGTGCGGCAGGCCGCCACGATGGCGGTCTGCGCCCAGTGCCAGGGGTCCGACCAGTACTTCTGGCCGTGCCGCGCCATGTAGTAGTTCTCCTGCGTGCCCCCGATGCCCGTGGTCTGCATCCCCATGCTCGCCGCAAAGTCCGCTGCGCCGAGCGACATCGCCTGGAGACGGGGGGAGGACGCGGCGATTTCCTCGACATGAGCGATGCCGGCGGCGGTTTCGATGATGACCTCGAGCCCGATCGGTTTCGTCCGTCCCTTCGCGCGCTCCACTGCGGTTACCAGCGCATCGACGGCATAGACGTCCGAGGCGTTGCCGACCTTTGGGATCATCAGGAGGTCGATCCGGTCCGAGCAGTTCTCCAGCACCTCGGTCACGTCGCGGTACCAGTAGGAGGTGTCGAGGCCGTTTATCCGCACCGAGAGCGTCTTGTCGCCCCAATCGACGTCGCCCACGGCCTCCACGATGTTCTTCCGTGCCTGCGCCTTGTCATCGGGCGCCACCGCGTCCTCAAGGTCGAGGTTGATGACATCCGCCTCGGACGCCGCCATCTTCTCGAAGATCGCGGGTCGTGAGCCGGGACCGAAAAGCTGGCAGCGGTTCGGACGGGCGGGTGGCGCGGGCTGGACGCGGAAAGACATACAGGCAACTTTCTTTCGTTTCGGGCAGTCTCACGGGTAAGATCTTGCGCTGCGGCACGCAAGGCGGTTTTGCAGGTGCAGCAAGCGTCGTCGTTGCACCCTCCCATCTGGCGGCAGCCGATGGCAGGCTGGGAACAGCCATAAGGGGACCCTCATGATTCGAACGCCATACCTGCTTTTTCTGGGTGATGCTCCAGACCAGTTGGCGGCCAAGGTGGCGCAGGGGATCGCCGACTGGCGTCCCGAAAACGTCGTCGGCCAGTTCAGGATGCCAAACTGCAAGGCGGACGTGGCGGCGAAGGATATGACGCTTGCCGAAGCATACGAGGCAGGAGCTCGGACCTTGGTTGTCGGTGTGGCGAACCGGGGCGGCGTCATTTCCGAAGCGTGGATCGACGTGCTCTGCGAGGCACTCGAGATCGGCTATGACGTTGCTTCGGGGCTGCACAATCTGTTGCGGGACGAGAAGCGGGTGAAGGCGACATCGCAGCGCGCAGGGCGTACGCTTTACGACGTGCGCGTTCCGACGGTTTCGTACCCGATCGCAAATGGCGTGAAGCGAAGCGGCAAACGCTGCCTCGCTGTGGGGACCGACTGTTCGGTCGGCAAGATGTATACCGGCCTCGCCATGGACGCCGAGATGCGCTCGAGAGGCATGAAGTCGACCTTCCGACCGACGGGCCAGACCGGGATCCTCATCATAGGCAATGGCATCCCGCTGGACGCCGTGGTCGCCGACTTCATGGCTGGCGCGGTCGAGTGGCTGACGCCCGACAACGAGCCGGATCACTGGGACCATATCGAGGGGCAGGGGAGCCTGTATCACATCTCCTACTCCGGAGTGACGCTGGCCCTGATACACGGTGGCCAGCCGGACGCGCTGATCCTCGCGCACGAACCGACGCGGACCCATTTGCGGGGGCTGCCCGACCACTCCCTCCCATCCCTTGAAGCCTTGCGCGACACCGCCCTGCCTCTGGCGCGGCTTGCGAACCCGGATTGCGAGGTGGCCGGTATCTCGATCAACACGAAGGCGCTTGGTGAGGACGAAGCGCTGCGCCTCTGCGAGGAGACCGAAGCCCGGATGGGCCTGCCGTGCGTTGATCCGTTCCGGCACGGGGCGGGGCGCCTGGTCGATGCGCTTGCGGGGATCTGAACAGCGATGAAGCTGACCGTGATGCCCGAACGCTTTCGCCTGGCCGAGACCTTCACCATTTCGCGCGGTTCGCGCGACGTCGCCGAAGTGCTGACCGTAACGGTCGAGGACGGCAGCGTCATCGGCCGCGGAGAGTGCGTGCCCTACAAGCGGTACGGCGAGACAATGGAGGGGGTAGAGGCCGCGATCCTCTCGCTTCCTCAACCTGTTGCTCGCGAGAGCTTGGACAGACACCTTCCCGCGGGCGCCGCGCGGAATGCCGTGGATTGTGCCCTCTGGGACCTCGAAGCCCGGCGTTCCGGGCGAAGGGTCTGGGAGCTTGCCGGCCTTGCAGCGCCTAGGCCGGTTCCCACGGCCTACACCCTGTCCCTGGACACGCCGGATCGGATGAGAGCAGCCGCGCAGCGTCACGCTCATCGTCCGCTTCTCAAGATCAAGCTCGGCGACGAGGACGACATGGCGCGGCTGGAGGCGGTGCGCGAGGGCGCCCCGGACACGCGGATCATCGTCGACGCGAACGAAGGTTGGACTGCGGACGTTTATGGCGAACTGGCGCCTCACCTCCTCCGGATGGGGGTCGCTCTTGTCGAACAACCCTTGCCTGTCGGACAGGACGACCTTCTGGCCGAGATCGCGCGTCCCCTGCCCGTCTGTGCGGACGAGAGCTGCCACGACCGGGATAGCCTGCCAGCGCTGAAGGGCAAGTACGACATGGTCAACATCAAGCTCGACAAGACCGGCGGGTTGACCGAGGCGCTGGCGCTGCGCGACGCGGCACGGGACGCGGGCTTTGGGGTGATGGTCGGCTGCATGGTCGGTACCTCGCTCGCCATGGCGCCCGCCGTGCTGGTGGCGCAGGGAGCCGACGTCGTCGACCTCGACGGCCCCCTTCTTCTCGCCCAGGACCGGGACCCGCCGTTGCATTACGGCGAAGAGGGGGCGTATCCCTCCGACTCCGCGCTCTGGGGCTAGGAAGCGCCCGCTCTCGCCAAACGCTTTCCATGCCGCTAAACCGACCGAAAACCGGAGGACCGCCATGAGCCGCATCGTCTATGTGAACGGAGACTATCTGCCCGAAGAGGACGCAAAGGTGTCTGTCTTCGACCGGGGCTTTCTGTTCGCCGACGGCGTCTACGAGGTGACGAGCGTGCTTGGAGGCAAGCTGATCGACTTCGACGGCCATGCCAAGCGGCTGGCGCGCTCGCTCGGCGAACTGGACCTTGCGGCGCCGGTGACGACCGACGAACTACTGGCGATCCACCGCAACCTCGTCGAGCGAAACGACGTGACGGACGGTATGGTATATCTCCAGGTCACGCGCGGCGCCGCCCCGGACCGGGATTTCGCGTTCCCTGACCCTGACGAGGTTCGGTCCTCCCTCATTCTGTTCACCCAGTCCAAGCCCGGACTCGCGGACAGTCCTGCGGCAAAGACCGGAATAAGGGTCATCTCGATCGAGGACATCCGGTGGGGACGGCGCGACATCAAGACGGTGCAGCTTCTCTACCCCTCCATGGGCAAGATGATGGCCAAGAAGGCCGGCAAGGACGACGCCTGGATGGTCGAGGACGGCATGGTGACCGAGGGAACCTCGAACAACGCTTACATCGTCAAGGACGGCGTGATCGTGACGCGGAACCTCGGCACCGAGATCCTGCACGGCATCACACGCGCAGCCGTCCTTCGCTTCGCGCGCGAGGCGCAGATGCGTGTGGAGGAACGGCCTTTCACCATAGAGGAGGCCAAGGATGCCGACGAGGCCTTCATCACGTCGGCCTCGGCCTTCGTCACGCCTGTGGTCGAGATCGACGGCACACCCGTCGGATCGGGGACGCCAGGCCCCGTCGCGGAGCGTCTGAGAGAAATCTATCTCGAGGAGAGCCGCGCGACGGCCATCTGACTAAAATCCGAAGCATTGGGGCGTCGGTGAACGCCTTCGGATTCAGTAATGCCTAAGGGTCTTGCACCTATCGCTCGTCCGTCAGGACCGAGTGCGACCGGGTGTGATGAATCTAGAAGACGTGATCTCCAACTTCCCGCAGCTGACTGTCGACGCGGTCGGGATCGCCTATCGTGCCAGCAACGACGTCGAACCGGAATTCGTCTGGGTCAACGAGCCGTTTGCGCACATGTTCGGGGCGACGCAGATCGACATGATCGGCCGTCACGCGATGTCGATCTACCACGACGACTACACCGCCGACTTTCATCAGACGGTGACGGAGCCGCTTGCGTCCGGGCGCTCGAGTTTCAGCACGGATTCGCTGTGTATCCGCGACGACCGCAGTACCTTCTGGGTCAGGGTGTCCTATTTCGCCCTGTTCGATGCGACCGGACCCGGACGGCATTCCGTCGTGCTGGTGCGCGATGTGGATGACCTGAAGGACCGGGAGCAGGCGGCAGAGCTGGCGCTCATTGAGAACGAGCAGCTTCTCGCGCGGGTCGAGGCGACGCAGAGCCGGCTGATCAGTGCGCTCGACACCGCGCCCGACCCCTTCGCGATCTTCGACTCCCGCGATCGCCTTGTCATCTGCAACACGGCTTACTCGGCGTCTATGACCGACGGGGCCGGGGGGCTGACCGAAGGCATGACCGGAGACCAGATCCTGCGCCTCGGCCTCGTCAACAACGCCTTTCCCGAGGCAATCGGGCGTGAGGAGGAGTGGCTTCAGGAGCAGGGCAGACTTTGGCGCGATCCGGGTAACAGGGAATTCCACATCGCGATCCGGGGGCGGGAATATCGGGCCATCCGGTCGGGGACCTCGAACGGCGACAGGGTCGTGCTTTATGTCGATATCTCCGATTTCCTCGACCAGCAGAGAGAGCTGAAGCGGTATGCCGAACGCCTCGAGCGCGCGAACTACGAGATCAGTCACCAGGCGCTGCACGACGAGTTGACGGGGCTTGGCAACCGGCGGTTTCTCAAGATCAAGCTGGACGAGATGATCGCGCGACGCCGCGACCGCGGTGGAGAGATCGCGGCTCTGCACATCGACCTCGACCGTTTCAAGCAGATAAACGACACCATGGGTCATGCGGCGGGCGACTATGTCCTGACGTCGGTCGCGCGCGTCTTGCGTGAAAGACTGCGCGAAGAGGACGTGATCGCGAGAACAGGGGGCGACGAATTCGTTGTCCTCGTCCGATGCAAGGTCGGCAGCAAGGAACCGGAGGTTCTGGCGCGACGGCTGATCGACGCCGTTTCGCAGCCGGTCCTTTTCGAAGGCCGACCCTGTCGCTTCGCCGCCTCGATCGGGATCGCGCGCACCCCGCTCATCGACGCGTACGACCTGCTCACCAGTTCTGATGTCGCTCTCTACAAGGCAAAGATGACCGGCCGGGCGCGCTTCGCCGTCTTCGACCACGTCGATCTCCAAAGCCTCCGCGAAAGCAAACGGTTGACCGACGACATCGCACGCGGGCTGGAGGCGGGAGAGTTCGTTCCCGTCTACCAGCCCCAGATCAATCCTTTCACGGGGGAAATCGCGGCGTTCGAGACGCTGGCGCGCTGGCAACATCCGGAGCGCGGACTTCTTCCGCCTTCGGAATTCCTGACGGCAGCCGCAGAAATGCAGGTCGACGGCCAAATCGACTCGGCCATCTTCCGCGCCGCCACGTCCGAGTGCCGGGAATGTCGCCGATTGTCGGGGTGCCTGCCGCGCCTGTCGTTCAACGTAAGTCTGCAGCGGATCATGGGCGAGAGCTTCATCGCCGACATCGAACGTGCGGACTACGGGGGTGGCATCGCGCTGGAACTCGTCGAGACCATCTTTCTGGAAGAGGAGTCGGACGCCTTCCTCAAGCGGGTCGAGATGCTGCGCCGCATGAATGTCCGATTCGAGGTTGATGACTTCGGCTCAGGTCGCGCGTCCATCGTGGCCCTAAAGCGCATCGCGCCCGACCGTCTGAAGATCGACCGCCGACTGGTGGAGCCGATCACCACGTCGGAACGGGCACGGAAGCTGGTTCGGTCGATCATCGACATCGCACAGGCTCTCGACATCGGCGTCACCGCCGAAGGTGTCGAAACGCCGATGCATGAGACGATCCTCAAGGATTTCGGGTGCGACCGGTTGCAGGGATATCTGTACGCCCGACCGCTGCCCTTCGCCGGCATGGTCGCCTTTCTTGAAGGCAACCAGCGGGACGGGCGTGTTCCGGCGAGCCGTCAGTCGTGACCGGGATGGGACGCGGCGAAGGCCCCCTTCTGTTCAGGCGTGGCTTCGGCCTGATGTTCGGCCTTCCAAATGTCGTAGGGCATTCCGTAATAGGCCTCGCGCGCCTGTGCCGTCGACATCTCGATGCCGCGCTCGGCCGCCGCTTCCTGAACCCATCTCGACAAGCAGTTGCGGCAGAAGCCAGCGAGGTTCATCAGGTCGATGTTCTGCACGTCAGCCCGATCTTCCATCAGGTGCCGCTGGAGCCTGCGGAATGCGGCCGCCTCGAGTTCAATCCTGGTCTGGTCGTCCATGTGTCCTCCTGCGGTTCAGGTTTCGGCTCGGCGCAGCGCCAGCGGAAGAAGGCGTGCCAGTCGCTCGGCCCATTCGGTCTGTCCCGCATCGTCGCGGATCAGGTCGTTGCGCACCTCTAGCAAGGTATTCTGCCTGCCGTGCGCAATGGCGTGCCGGTCGATGGTATCGCCCTCGAGCGTCCCGGAGTAGGGCTGATTTTCCCCCACGACCAGGCTTCCCTCATCCCGAAGCAGGTCGAGAAGCGGACGCGACAGGCGATCGTCCGACGCGAAAAGAAGTCCGACGTGCCAGGGACGCGGCTGCCGGTGCCGGAACTGCGGAGTGAAGGAATGCACCGAAATCAGCACCGTATCCGCCCGACGCGCCGCCAGACGAGCCACGGCGTCATGGTAGGGCCGGTGATACAGGTCCAGACGCCGCTCGACCTCGGTCTGGTCGGCGTGC
Organism: Silicimonas algicola; assembly: GCF_003970735.1. Lineage (GTDB taxonomy): Bacteria > Pseudomonadota > Alphaproteobacteria > Rhodobacterales > Rhodobacteraceae > Silicimonas > Silicimonas algicola. The sequence goes on along the minus strand of NZ_CP034588.1, from coordinate 3,823,738 downwards.
CGGTTCGCGGGGATCAGCGTGCCGTCGTAGAGCTTCATCAGAAGCGTCGGATCGTCCTCGCCTCGATTCGGATCGATCACCAGACGCGAGAACGTGGAAAGGACGGCGGGAGCACCGAGCAGCTCAGCCAATTGCAGGGTGAGGCCGGCGGCGCCCACATCATAGGCTATGTGGCGCGCCATGTCCTCGGCCGCGACGCCGAGGCTGCCTCCGCCGACCGACGGCGGGACCGCGTTCGACGCGTGGTCGCAAATCACCAGCCAGCGCGACGTGCGCGCCTCGCCGACGAGGCGGACCGGGGCCCAGTCCTGTTCCGAGGAGGGGGACGACATGCGCTGTCTCTAGCCGCGATAAAAGCGGATGGCCAGTTGTCCTGCGCTAACATTTGAGGCTAAGACGGACCCCGAAACCCGATGGAAGGACACTGGAACCATGCGCCGTCTCCGGAATGTGAAAATCGTCGCGACACTTGGTCCCGCGTCCAGCACCTACGAGATGATCCGCGCCCTGTTCGATGCCGGCGCAGACGTGTTCCGCCTGAACATGAGCCACGGCACGCACGAGGATATCGCCTCGCGCCATCGCATCATCCGCGAAGTCGAAACCGACGTCGGCCGTCCAATCGCCATTCTCGCCGACCTTCAGGGTCCCAAGCTGCGGGTGGGTCCCTTCGCCAGGGGTCGTGAGGAATTGACCGAGGGTCAGAGCTTCCGCCTCGACCTCGACGACGCGCCCGGCGACAACACCCGCGTCCAGCTTCCGCACCGCGAGATCTTCGAGGCGTTGGAACCCGGCGCGCGACTTCTCGTCAACGACGGCAAGATACGTCTGAGAGTGCGCGAGTTCGGCCCTGACTTCGCCGATTGCACGGTCGAGGTCGGCGGCACCATCTCGGACCGCAAGGGCGTCAACGTCCCGGACGTCGTGCTTCCGTTGGCGGCGCTGTCCGAGAAGGACCTCACCGACCTCGAATTCGCATGCGAGCTTGGCGTCGACTGGCTCGCGCTGTCGTTCGTCCAGCGCGTCGAGGACGTCCACGAGGCGCGCGCGCTGGTGAAGGGTCGTGCTGCGATCATGACGAAGGTCGAGAAGCCCGCGGCGGTGCGTGAATTCGATGCGATCCTCGCGGCGTCGGACGGCATCATGGTCGCCCGCGGCGATCTGGGCGTGGAACTTCCGGTGCAAAACGTGCCGCCGATACAGAAACGTCTCGTCCGCAAGTGCCGCGCGGCGGCAAAACCCGTCATCGTCGCGACCCAGATGCTCGAATCGATGATCGAAAGTCCGATGCCTACACGCGCCGAGGTTTCCGACGTGGCGGCCGCCATCTACGAGGGCGCCGATGCGGTGATGCTCTCTGCCGAAAGTGCTGCGGGTGCATATCCGGTCGAGGCCGTCGAGACCATGAACAACGTGGCACTGGAGGTCGAAAGCGACCCCACCTACCGCGATGTCGTCGACGCCAGCCGGGGCGGGCCGAAACGGTCGGTCGCCGACGGCATCGTCTCGGCCGCACGCGAAATCGCCGAGACGGCGGACATCAAGGTGATCTGCTGTTACTCGCAATCGGGCACGACGGCGCTTCTCGTCGCGCGCGAGCGGCCGCATGTTCCGATCATTGCGATGACCTCGAAGATCGGAACCGCGAGGCGTCTGTCGCTGACCTGGGGCCTGCATTGCGTGAAGACGCAGGAGGTCGACCGCTTCAAGACGGCTGTCCTCAATTCGGCCCGTGCTTCGATCAGCGAGGGGTTCGCGCAGCCATCGGATTACCTCGTGGTCACCGCGGGTGTGCCCTTCGGGCAAGCGGGCACCACGAACATCCTGCGTGTCGCGTCCTGTGACGAAAGGCGCATCATTCCGGCCGATCCCGAATAGATCGCCCTAAAAAGGCCGAATTTTTCCTCCATGGTCCGACTCATGGCACCGTACATCGATCTCATCATGGTCATCGGCGTGGTCATTCTGGCCATGGCCTTCCCCACGGCGGTTGGCGCGTTTTCCCGAGGCAGCCCGCCTCGCGCGGCGATGCTCGCCCTATTCGCGGGTGGCGTCCTGATCCTCTACGCCAATTCGTCCCGTCCGGGCGGGTATTCCGTGGCCGAGATGCCTCAGCTCTTCGTCAAGGTTCTCACCGGGGCCTGAGCCCTGCGGCGGCCGGGGACCGCACTTTTCCCTTGCTTCGGCACGGGTGCGGTTGTATCCGGCCCACTCCGACAGATCCGCCGGCCTAAGTGGCATGCCGAGCGGGTCTTTGCACCGTCCGACGAAGGAGATGGAAATGCCCAAGATGAAGACCAAGTCGAGCGCCAAGAAGCGCTTCAAGGTCACCGCGACCGGCAAGGTCGTAGGCGGCCAGGCCGGCAAGCGGCACGGCATGATCAAACGCACCACCAAGTTCATCCGCGATGCGCGTGGCACGCAGGTTCTGTCCGAGCCGGACCAGAAGCTGGCCAAGCGCTACATGCCCTACGACCGCTGAGGAGACCGACACATGTCACGCGTTAAAGGGGGCACGACCACCCACGCCCGTCACAAGAAGGTCACCGATGCCGCGAAAGGCTATTATGGCCGCCGCAAGAACACCTTCAAAGTCGCCCGTCAGGCGGTCGACAAGGCGAACCAGTACGCCACGCGCGACCGGAAGGTTCGCAAGCGCAACTTCCGCGCCCTGTGGATCCAGCGCATCAACGCTGCCGTTCGCGGCCATGACGAGACGCTGACCTATTCGCGCTTCATCAACGGCCTGGCGCTTGCCGGGATCGAAGTCGACCGCAAGGTCCTCGCCGATCTCGCCGTACACGAGCCCGCCGCCTTCGGCGCGATCGTCGACCAGGCGAAGGCCGCGCTCGCGTAACGCCGGGAACCCGGACAGTTAGAGGACGCCGCGGACCTGAGAGGGTTGCGCGGCGTCCTTCTTTGAGGGAGGGCAGAGTGAGTCAAACCAACCCCATCCATCCGGTTGGAATCGACCATGTCGTGTTCCTGGTTACCGACATGCCGCGCGCGCTCGCGTTCTACGAAGGCGTGCTCAACTGCCGGCCCGGGTTCAGCTATCCGTCGCTCGGGATGGAGCAGGTCTGGTTCGGCTCGGCGCTGATCGTGCTCTGGGACGTGGGCCATCCGGGCGCGGCCGCCGCCGTTCCGCCGGTTTTGGGCGGGCGCAACGTCGACCACGTGTGCCTCTCCTGCGCGCCCTTCAGCCACGATGCCTTGCGGGATCACCTAGCACAGCATGGCATCGCCATAGAGCGCGAGGCGATCCACGGCGGAGCGCGCGGGATGGGGGCGTCCTTCTACGTGCGGGATCCGGATGGCAACAAGATCGAGATCAAGGGTCCGCCAGAGCACCCGGATCTGCCGGGTCCCCATGCATAGGGTGGCCATACTCCTCTCACTGCTCGTCGCCCTCGGGGGGTGCGGCTTCGCGCCCGAGGTGACCGACCGGAACGCGAACGTGCTTGTCATCGGCGACTCGATCCTCGCCTGGAACCGGGGCGATGGCACGTCGGTCGCCGATGTCATCGAAAAGCGGATCGGGGCGCCCGTCCTCGACGCTTCGGTGCCCGGTGCTACCATGCGCGCCTCGGGCGTCCGCGCGGCGGTCGGCCTGTCCATCCCCGGTCAGATCCGCGCGGGCGACTTCGGTACGATCGTCCTGAACGGCGGCGCGAACGACCTGCGCAACACCTGTGGCTGCTCTGGCTGCGACGCGGTGCTGGACCGGCTGTCGTTGCAGGACTACCCCGCGCTGATCGCCCGTCTCGCTAATGCGCGCGTCGTCATCGTGGGCTACTACGGTCCCGTACGGGGCGGCGGCGGAAGCTTCTCGAGCTGCTCGGACGAGCTGGCCGAGCTCGGTCGCCGGCTGTCCCGTCTCGCCTCGTCGAACCCGCGTGTCACCTTCGTGCCGACGCGCGAGGCCATCGACGGCAACCCGGCCTTCTACGACAGCGACCGTGTGCATCCGACGCCCGCCGGATCCGAGGTGATCGGAGGCCTCGTCGCGCGGGCCTTGGTTGCAAATGACGGGGCCTCTCGCTAGGGGAAGCGGGACGGGAAGCGAGGGTCCGGCATGGACGATCTGAGACAGAAATATCTGGGCCGCATTGCCGAGGCAGGGACCGAGGCGGCGCTCGAGGAGCTGCGCCTCGCGGCCGTCGGAAAGAAGGGCGAAGTCAGCCTCGCCATGCGTGAACTGGGCCGCATGACGCCCGAAGAGCGGCAGGTCGAAGGCCCGCGCCTGAATGCGCTGAAGGACGAGATCAATTCGGCGCTCGCGGCGAAAAAGGCGGCGCTCGAGGATGCGGCGCTGGACGAGCGCCTGCGCGCCGAGTGGCTGGACGTCACGCTGCCGGGTCGCCCGCGTCCGCAGGGCACGATCCATCCCGTCAGCCAAGTGACCGAGGAGGTCACCGCCATCCTCGCCGACATGGGCTTCGCAGTGGCCGAGGGCCCGCAGATCGAGGACGACTGGTATAACTTCGACGCGCTGAACATCCCGTCGCACCACCCGGCGCGGACCGAAATGGACACCTTCTACATGGCGGGCAAGGACGGCGACAACCGCCCGCCCCACGTGCTGCGCACCCACACCTCGCCCGTCCAGATCCGCTCGATGCAGCAGCACGGCGCGCCGCTGCGCATCATATGCCCGGGCCGCGTCTACCGCGCCGACTACGACCAGACCCACACGCCGATGTTCCATCAGGTCGAGGGTCTGGCCATCGACCGCGACATCTCGATGGCGAACCTGAAGTGGGTGCTGGAGGAGTTCTTCTCGGCCTTCTTCGGCACCAAGGTGAAGACCCGCTTCCGCGCCTCGCACTTTCCCTTCACCGAGCCATCGGCCGAGGTAGACATCCAGTGCTCCTGGGAAGGCGGCACGGTCCGCGTCGGTGAGGGCGACGGCTGGCTCGAGGTGCTGGGGTCGGGAATGGTGCATCCCAAGGTGCTGCAGGCAGGTGGAATCGACCCGGCGGTCTGGCAGGGCTTCGCCTTCGGCATGGGCATCGACCGTATGGCGATGCTGAAGTACGGGATTCCGGATCTGCGGGCGTTCTTCGACTCGGATCTGCGGTGGCTGAGGCACTACGGGTTCAGCGCGCTGCAGGTGCCGACGCTGCATGGGGGGCTTTGATGGCAAATTATCTGAAGGTCGTTCGCATTCTGGGGTTTTTGCTGCTTGGTTATTCAATCGTGACAATTGCATTGGCCGTCTTCGGAGGCATGTCTGAAGGCATTGGATTTTCTGAGAGTCTTCGAACCGTAGTATTGAACGATATGTTCACCCTTGAAGGCGTGGCCGCGTATTCGTTCTACACCTTTGTCTTAGGCTTCGCGTTTATTTGGACGGCGAATATTGTCGGCAATCTTTTAAATAATGCGAGCTCAAAGAAATGAAATTCACTCTCTCGTGGCTCCACGAGCACCTCGCCACACCCGCCTCCGTGGACGAGATCGCCGAGACCCTCACCGACCTCGGGCTGGAGGTGGAAGGCATCGAGAACCCTGCCGACAGGCTCAAGAGCTTCACCCTCGGCAAGGTCCTGAAGGCCGAGCAGCACCCGGATGCCGACCGTCTCCGCGTCTGCGTGGTCGCCACCGACGAGGGCGAGAAGCAGATCATTTGCGGCGCGCCGAACGCGCGCGAGGGGATCACAGTCGTCGTCTGCAAGCCCGGCGACTATGTCCCCGGCATCGACGTGACGCTGTCTGTCGGCAAGATCCGGGGCATCGAGAGCCACGGGATGATGGCCTCGGAGCGCGAGCTGGAACTGTCCGACGAGCACGACGGCATCATCGAGCTGCCCTCGGGCGAGGTCGGCGAGAGTTTCGTGGACTGGCTGGCGAAGAACCGGCCCGAGGCGGTGGACCCGGTGATCGAGATCGCCATCACTCCGAACCGCCCCGACGCGCTCGGCGTCGAGGGGATCGCCCGTGATCTCGCCGCGCGTGGGATAGGGACGAAGATCGACCGCGGGATCGAGCCGGTGCAGGGCAGCTTCCCCAGCCCCATCGGCGTGACCATCGACGCCGACACGCTGGATGGCGCCCCCTATTTCGCGGGCCGCGTGATCCGGGGCGTGAAGAACGGGCCTTCGCCCGAGTGGCTGCAGAAGCGTCTGCGCGCCATCGGCCTGCGCCCCATCTCGGCGCTCGTCGACATCACCAACTTCTTCACCTATGACCGCAACCGCCCGCTGCACGTCTTCGACGCCGACAAGGTTCGGGGAAACCTCCGCGTCCACCGCGCCAAGGGTGGCGAGACGCTGCTTGCGCTGGACGAGAAGACCTACAGCTTCGAGCCGGGGATGATCGTCATTTCCGATGACCGCGCGCCCGAAAGCATCGCGGGCGTCATGGGCGGCGAGGAGTCGGGCGTGACCGAAGAGACGGTGAACGTATTCCTCGAAAGCGCCTACTGGGATCCCGTCACCATCGCCAACACGGGCCGCGCGCTGAAGATCAACTCGGACGCGCGTTACCGTTTCGAACGAGGCGTCGACCCGGCCTTCACCCGTCCGGGGCTGGACGCCGCGACAAGGATGATCCTCGAGTTGTGCGGCGGAGAGGCCTCCGATGTGGTCGAGGCTGGTGCAGTGCCCGATACGACACGGTCCTACCGTTTGGACACCGCACGGTGTTCCTCGCTCGTCGGCATGGACATCCCCGAGGCAGAACAGCGCGCGACGCTGAAACGGCTGGGGTTCACGCTCGACGGCGACATGGCGACGCCGCCCTCGTGGAGGCCGGACGTGCAGGGCGAGGCGGACCTCGTGGAGGAGGTGGCCCGCATCGCGTCGCTCACCAACCTCCAGCCGACGCCGATGCCGCGCATGACAGCCGGCGTACCGAAGCCGATCCTGACGCCGATGCAGAAGCGCGAGCAGGTGGCGCGGCGGCTGACGGCGGCGCTTGGCTACAACGAGTGCGTGACCTACAGCTTCATCGACGAGACGGCGGCAGCCCTTTTCGGCGGAGCGGAAGGCAGGCGGGTCGCCAACCCGATCTCGTCCGAGATGACGCACATGCGACCCTCGCTTCTGCCAGGCCTGTTGCGGGCGGCGGCGCGAAACCAGGCGCGCGGCTTCCAGGACCTGGCGCTCTTTGAAGTCGGCGCGATCTTCCACGGCGGTGAACCGGGCGAGCAGGAGATGCTGCTGACCGGCATCCGCGTGGGTGCGACGGGGCCCAAGGAGGTCCACGGGACACGCCGCCCGGTCGACGTCTACGACGCCAAGGCCGACGCCGAGGCGGTGCTGTCGGCGCTCGGCGCGCCCGCGCGCGTCCAGTATCCGCGTGGCGCCAAGGGCTGGTGGCATCCCGGGCGGTCGTCGCGCATCACTCTCGGCCCCAAGATCGTACTCGCGGCCTTCGGTGAATTGCACCCGAAGGTCCTGCGTGCGCTCGACGTGAAGGGTCCGGTAGTGGGCTTCAGCGTCCATATCGCCGCGATCCCCGAGCCGAAGAACACCAGTGCCTCGCGTGGGGCCCTCGCGATCAGCGACCTGCAGGCGGTGGAGCGGGACTTCGCCTTCGTCCTCGACGCGGGTGTGGAGGCGATCGACGTCGTGAACGCGGCCCTGGGCGCGGACAAGGCGCTGATCGACGAGGTGCGCGTCTTCGACGAGTTCGTGGGCGGCAGCCTCGGCGTTGGAAAGAAGTCGCTCGCCATCGCCGTGCGTTTGCAGCCGCGAGAGGCGACGCTAACCGAGGACCAGATCGAGGCCGTGGGCCGTACCATCGTCGAGAAGGTGGGCAAGGCGACGGGCGGCGTCCTGCGAGGGTAAGTGCAGGCGAAAGAGCTAAGGTCGGCGCTCTGACGCGCCGGTCCAAACATTCCCATTGCAACAGTACCGTATGAGGCTAAAGGATTGTTCGCGCAAACAATGTGTGAACAGCCGTGGCGAAGCATTGGCGTCCCGTCTGAAACACTCAGCAAGAGGGATAACATGATAAACGAATTCAAGGATTTCATCGCCAAGGGCAATGTCATGGACATGGCCGTCGGCATCATTATCGGTGCGGCCTTCACGGCCATCGTCACGTCTCTGGTGGATGACTTGATCAACCCGATCATCGGGCTTTTCACCGGCGGAGTCGACTTCAGCAACCTGTTCTGGGTCATGGGCGGCGGCGAGTATGCCAGCCTCGCGCAGGCGCGCGACGCAGGGGCGACGGTCTTTGCCTACGGCTCGTTCTTCACGGCCGTAATCAACTTCCTCATCATCGCATGGGTCGTGTTCATGCTGGTGAAGATGGTGAACCGCGTGAAGGCATCGGCGGTCCGGCCCGACGACGTCGCGCCCGAAGTCGATACCGGCCCCTCGGAGAAGGACCTTCTGATCGACATCCGGGACGCGCTTCGCCTACGCGCCTGACATATCTGCAGAACGGCGAAAGGCCCGCCAGTTCGGCGGGCCTTTTCACATTCGGATGGCCTGTTCCGCGGGGACGGACTCGAGGCCGAGGGCTCTGCCGACAGCGGCATAGGTGAGGGTCCCGGCGTGAACGTTCAGTCCGGCGCGCAGGTGCGGGTCCTCGGAACAGGCGACGCGCCATCCCTTGTCGGCGAGCGCCAGAAGGAAGGGCATCGTCGCGTTCGTCAGCGCGATGGTCGAGGTCCGCGCGACGGCACCCGGCATGTTCGCCACGCAATAATGCATTATCCCGTCGACTTCATAGATCGGGTTCTCGTGGGTGGTGGCTTTCGAGGTCTCGAAGCACCCGCCTTGGTCGATGGCCACGTCGACGACGGCTGCCCCGCGCTTCATCGTCGAAAGGTCTGCGCGACTGACGATCTTGGGTGCGGCGGCGCCGGGGATCAGCACGGCGCCAATCACCATGTCCGCCGTGGCGATCAGTTCGGCTGTTGCCGCGGCACTGGCGAAGCGATTACGGAAGTCGCGCGAGAAGACGTCGTCGAGGTAGCGCAGGCGCGTCAGCGAGCGGTCGAGCACCGTGACGTTCGCGCCCATTCCGGCCGCCACACGGGCGGCGTTGGTGCCGACGACACCGCCGCCGATCACTACGACCTCGGCCGGCCCGACGCCCGGCACGCCACCAAGAAGGACGCCGCGTCCGCCGTTGGCTTTCTGAAGAGTCCATGCGCCGACCTGGGGCGCAAGTCGACCCGCAACCTCGGACATGGGTGCCAGAAGCGGCAGGCCGCCACCCGCGTCAGTTACCGTCTCATAGGCGATGCAGGTCGCGCCGGAAGCCAGGAGGTCGCGCGTCTGGTCCGGATCGGGAGCGAGGTGGAGGTAGGTGAACAGAACCTGGCCCTCGCGAAGCATCGCACGCTCGACCGCCTGCGGTTCCTTCACCTTCACGATCATGTCGGCCTCGGCGAAGATTTGCGCCGCACCGGTGGCAATGTTTGCACCCTGCGCGACGTAATCGGCGTCTTCGAAGCCCGCGCCCAGGCCAGCCCCGGTCTCGATCAGGACGGCGTGACCGTGACGCACAGCCTCGCCGGCGGTCGAGGGGGTCATGCCCACCCGGAACTCCTGCGGCTTGATCTCTTTCGGGCAACCGATCTTCATTTCGCACTCCTTGTGTTGCGTGGAGTATCGGCGGAATCGGATGCAAGCTGTGTCTTTTCTGAAGCTGCCAAAGTCGCTATCACGAAAGAACCTTCGGATGGTTCAGGGAATTGACGGAGATTCTTGCGTGTTGATTGAACTGGACGCGACAGATGCCCGCATCCTCGCAACGCTTCAAAAACGAGGCCGCATCAGCAATGCGGAACTCTCCGAGACGGTGAACCTGTCCGCTTCTGCGTGCCATAGGCGGGTACAGCGACTGGAAGAAGCAGGTGTCATTCTGGGCTATGTCGCCTTGCTCGATCCTAAAAGGCTCGAACGCTCGACGGTGGTCTTCGTCGAGATCACGCTGTCTGGCCAGACGGACGAAGTGCTTGACGCCTTCGAACGCGAAGTACGGCTGATCCCCGACGTCCTTGAATGTCACCTCATGGCGGGGACGGCCGACTATCTTCTGAAAGTGGTGGCGGCCGATACCGAAGACTTCGCCCGCATCCACCGCAAGAAGCTCGCACGGTTGCCCGGCGTCGCGCAGATGCACTCGTCCTTTTCGCTCCGCACCGTGCGGCATACCACGGCGCTGCCAGTCTAGGAGTCAGGCGGTTTCGACAACCTCGAAGTCGTGTGTGACGGTTGCGGTCTTCTCGAGCATCATCGTGGCCGAGCAATACTTCTCGACCGACAGGTCGATGGCGCGCTTCACGCGCTCTTCGGACAAGCCCCGCCCCTTGACGACGAAGTGCATGTGGATCCGCGTAAAGACCTTGGGAGGCTCGGGCGCACGGTCGGCGTCGAGTTCGACGATGACATCCTCGATCTGCTGGCGGCCCTTCTTCAGGATTTCGACCACGTCCCAGGCCGAGCAGCTTCCCGCGCCTAAAAGCACCAGTTCCATCGCGGAGGGACCGGGCTTCGGTGCGTTGCCGTCCGCAGTTCCGATCACGATCGAATGGCCGCTTTCGGTCTGGCCTGTGAAGGTCTTGTTGCCGAGCCAGGTGATCGTGGACTTCATGCGCGCTCTCCGCTGTGACGGAGGTGACTTACGTCCACTGTCACGGGCAGGCAAGGGCGCGCCGGTGTCTCTGTCGAAGCGGGGGGCGCTGGAAACAACAAACCCCCGGGCAGGGCCACGGGGGTCGTCGTTCGGTGGTTCGGTCCAGGACCATGCCACCCAGGTGTTCAGAAGCCTAGAGAAGGCCCTCGCGCTGCGCCTTCTTGCGCGCAAGCTTGCGGGCGCGGCGGATGGCCTCGGCCTTCTCGCGCGCTTTCTTCTCGGAGGGCTTCTCGAAATGTTGCCGAAGCTTCATCTCACGGAATACGCCCTCACGCTGCAGCTTTTTCTTCAGGGCACGAAGCGCCTGATCGACGTTGTTGTCGCGAACACTGACCTGCATGTGGTTGTCACCACCTTTCTAAGTTAGAGTTGCACAGAATTTGCAGGAAGTGGCCCTATAGCAGGGGCGCGCTAGCTTGTAAACTGCATGCATTCCCGGAGGTTTCCATGACCAAGACCCTTCCGACGGATCCCCGTCTTGAAGCGCTTCTCGACGCCGCACTCGACCACGTCCCGTTCGACGGCTGGTCGCCCGCGACTTTCCGCGCGGCCACAAGCGAGGCCGGAATGACAGAAGCGGAAGCGAAGGCGCTGGCGCCGCGTGGCGCGATCGACCTCGCCGTCGCCCTGCATCGGAGGGGCGACCGTGCTATGGTCGAGAAGATGGCGTCGGTCGGCAGTGTCGACATGCGCTATCGCGACCGCGTGTCCGCCGCCCTGCATTACCGGGTCGAGGCCTTGCCGGACCGCGAAGTGGCTCGAAAGTCGTCTGCGTTGTTTTCGCTTCCGACACACGCGGCAGAGGGCGCGAAATTGATCTGGGAGACGTCGGACGCGATCTGGACTGCGCTTGGCGACACGTCGCGCGACGGAAACTGGTATTCCAAGCGCGCAACCTTGTCGGCGGTCTGGGGGTCGGTGGTCCTGTACTGGCTCGGCGATGACAGCATCGGACACGAGCGGACGAAGGAGTTCATCGACCGCCGCATCGACAACGTGATGTCTGTCGAGGAGATAAAGGGCCGGCTGCGGAAGAACCCGCTGACGAAGCCGCTGATGGAGATCCAGGCGGCGATCATGGGGCGGGTCAAGGCGCCCTCCCGCGCCGACCGTTCGAATCTGCCTGGTCGCTGGTCGCCGGACACCTGATGCGTGCGGTTCAGATCGTCCGTCCAGGCGGACCGGAGGTTCTCGTGCCATGCGAGCGTCCAATGCCCGAGCCGAACGTGGGCGAGGTGCGCCTGCGCATCGCCTGGGCCGGGGTAAACCGCCCCGACGCGCTTCACCGGGCAGGTAACTATGCCCCGCCGCCGGGGGCTTCCGATCTGCCGGGCCTTGAGGCTTCGGGGATGATCGATGCGGTCGGGCCGGGCGTGACCGAGTGGAGAAAGGGAGACGAGGTCTGCGCGCTTCTGCCGGGCGGAGGATACGCCGAATACGCCGTCACGCCCGCTGCGCACTGCCTCCCCATCCCCAAGGGAATGGGGCTAGATCAGGCGGCCTGCCTACCCGAGACCTACTTCACCGTCTGGACGAACGTTTTCGAACGCGGTGGCCTGACGGCGGGAGAGACCTTCCTCGTCCACGGCGGGACGTCGGGTATCGGCACGACGGCGATCCAGTTGGCGCGGCGTTTCGGGGCGCGCGTTTTCGCCACTGCGGGAACGGATGAGAAGTGCGGGACTTGCATGGACCTCGGGGCCGAGCGGGCGATCAACTACCGCACCGAGGACTTCGTCGAGGTGATGAAGGCGGAAGGTGGCGCGGACCTTATCCTCGACATGGTCGGAGGAAGCTACATCCCACGGGACATCGCGGCGCTGAAGGTCGACGGGCGTCTTGTCTTCATCGCCTTTCTCGGCGGACCAAAGGCCGAGGTCAATTTTCAGGACGTCATGGTGCGCCGCATCTCGATCACCGGATCGACCCTGCGGCCCCAGTCCGTCGCGGCCAAGGCGCGCATCGCCGACGCTTTGAGGCGGGACGTCTGGCCGCTTCTCGATTCGGGCGCAGTCGCGCCGGTCATGGATCGCGCCTTCGCGCTCGAGGATGCCGCAGAGGCGCACCGTGCGCTGGAGGCCGATCACGTCGGCAAGATCGTTCTGAGGGTCGCCGGCTAGCGGATCGGGTCGAGACGCGCGTCCTGCATCGTGCAGTCGCGGATCACGTCGCTGCCGCAGACGCGGGGTTCCAAGTCCTTCGTCAGACAGATCCGCGCCTCCTGGATGCGGCCTGACGTGCAGGTGATCGTGATCGCGTCGGGGACGAGGTTCGGATTCGCTTCGACGAAGGCATCCTCGACGACCGAGGCAGGCAGGCGGACGGAACGGTCGAGGCGCGCGAAGATCGCGGGTCTCTCGATCCGGTCATAGGCGTCCCGTGCGAGGCCGTAGAAGGCGTCCGCGGACAATCCCGAACAGCGGCCGTGCTTGTTCCACTGATGCCAGGCGTTCCCTGACGATCCGAAGAGGTCTTCCTCGGCTGCCGTATCGGCGCGGGTCGGGTTGCGTGCATCGGTGCGGCAGTAGCTGGGCCAACCGTCTTCGTATTGCGGCCAGAGACCGTGCAGGATCCAGCCTGCGTCCTTCTTCGGATCGCACTGTGCGGCATTCCGCGCGTCACCTTCCAGCGCACACCAGGTCGGCGACCAGGACAGCGACATAACGTAATAGTCGAAGTCTCCCGCCGCTTCTCCGTCGGCCTGCGCCGTTCCCGCTGCAAGAAGCAGTGCCAGGAGTGACCGCATTTCCCTCTTCCCTCCGAAGCCTTGCGCGATTATATAGCCGCCAATTCCCCGAAATTCGAGGAGTGGGTCTACCGGCCCAGCCTGTTTCAGGCACCGGGAGAGATTTGTCAGGAGACGACGCGATGAACAAACCGATCATGGCAAAGGCCACTGCCGTCTGGCTGGTCGACAACACCACGCTGAGCTTCAAGCAGATCGCCGAATTCTGCGGACTGCACGAGCTCGAGGTTCAGGGCATTGCCGACGGCGACGTCGCGACCGGCGTGAAGGGCTTCGATCCCATTACCAACAACCAGCTCACGCAGGACGAGATCGATACCGCCGAGAAGGACCCGTCGCGCAGCCTGAAGCTGAAGTTCAACCCGGCCGCCGTTGGCGAGGAGAAGCGCCGCGGTCCGCGCTATACGCCTTTGTCCAAAAGGCAGGACCGTCCGGCTTCGATCCTCTGGCTGGTGAAGTTTCACCCCGAGTTGACGGATGGCCAGATCTCGAAGCTTGTCGGCACGACGAAGCCCACGATCCAGTCGATCCGCGAGCGCACGCACTGGAACATCGGGAACATTCAGCCGATCGACCCCGTCGCTCTGGGCCTCTGCAAGCAGTCCGAACTGGATGCGGTCGTTCAGAAAGCTGCGTCGAAGCGGGTAAAGGACGGCGAGGTGATGACGGACGAGGAGCGCCGCAAGCTGGTGTCGACCGAGCAGTCGCTTGGCGGCGATACCGAGCCGCGCATTCCGACCGCGATTTCGGGTCTGGAGACGTTTACCCTGACCCAGCACGACGACGACGACGTGGATCGGCGTGTTCCGGACAAGGACACGTTCTTCAATCTTCCCGACGCCTCGGACGACGACGACGAAGAGGAGTGAGGGATTGCCTGCAGGTCAGGCATTCGGCGACTTCGATAAGTGGGGCGCGTCGGTCTGACGCGCCCCGTCGTTTTTTGCGGAACAACTTCCGTGCGGGTCCGTTGGCCAAGTGAACACAAGCCGAAGCGCCATAATTTCCCGACCCACGGCTCCGACAGGATCGGCTCGCGTTACTAGATGACTGACGTATTCGACACGACCGACGACAGCGACACCCCAGGATCGACGTTTCCCTCCGCCGATCCTGGGGTGTGCGCCATCTTCGTCGACTTCGACGGCACACTCGTCGAGATAGCGGATCGTCCGGAGGCCGTAAGCGTTTCGGATGCGCTGCCGGGGCTGCTGTCGGACTTGGTCGATGTGGCGAATGGCGCGGTGTGCATCGTCAGCGGTCGGAGCGTAGAGGTCATCCTGTCGTTCCTGCCGAGCTTCGCTGGCGACATCGTCGGGTGCCATGGCGGAGAAACCCGGATCTGCGGCGTCGCGTCGGAGCACAGGCTTTCGGGTTCGGAAGAGGTCAAACTGCTTTTCGAGGACTGCTCTGCCTTCGCCGAGGAAAGGCCGGGTGTCCAGGCCGAGGCGAAACCGACGGGCGCGGTCCTGCATTACCGGCGCGCGTCCGAGGCGGTGGCGCAAGAGGTCAAAGACTATGCCGCGGAGCTGGAGCGGCGCCACGGGGCCTTCGAGCTTCACCCGGCCAAGATGGCGCTTGAGTTTCGGCCGCCGGATGTCGGGAAGGAAAAGGCGGTGGAGCGTCTGATGCGCGCGGCGCCCTATGCGGGAAGGATGCCGGTCTATTTCGGCGACGACACGACGGACGAGCCTGCGCTGTCTTGGGTGAGGGCGCGTGGCGGTCTTTCGGTCAAGGTCGGGACCGGGGAGACGGGAGCGGAGTTCAGAGCTGAATCGCCGCAGGATGTGACGCGGTTTCTCAAGAGGATGACCCAAAAGGAGTGATGGAATGGGACGGCTGGTGGTGGTGTCGAACAGAATTCCCGGAGACGGCGCGCCGTCGGGCGGGCTGGTCGTAGCCCTGCATGACACGCTGTCCAAACGGGGTGGTGTCTGGATCGGAAGCAGTGGCGAGACGCATGATGTGCCGTCCACGAGCCTCCGTGAAGTTGGATCGACGCCCTATCGGCGACTGGCCTACGACCTGAGCCACGAGGATCACGAGGAATTCTATCTCGGATATTCGAATTCCGTGCTCTGGCCCCTCTTTCACTACAAGCCGGATTTGATCGACCTTCATGACGGGTACTTCGACCGCTACGCCGAGGTGAACCGACGTGTCGCGAAGATGGTTGCCGATGTGCTGGAACCCGACGATCTTCTTTGGATCCACGACTATCACTTCCTTCCCCTGGCGCAGGAGCTTCGGGCTCTTGGAGTCACGAACCGGATCGGCTTCTTCCTCCACATTCCTTTTCCGAATGCGCAGAACCTTCCGGCGCTGCCTGAGGCGCGCGAGGTGCCGCATTGGTTGGCCGCCTGCGATCTGGTGGGCCTTCAGACAAAGCGCGACGTGGCGGCGTGCCGGGAGTCTCTGCGGGTCTCGGAGCAGGTCGAATTTCTGGGGGAAAGCACGATCCGCTGCGGCGGGCGGACCTTCACCCTGGCGCATTTCCCAATCGGTATCGACGCCAAGGGGTTCGCCGAACTGGCGCGTACGGCGCCCGCACCGACGATGGCTGTCGCGGCCAACACTAAGATCGTGCTTGGCGTCGACCGGCTTGATTACTCCAAGGGGCTGGTTCACCGCTTCCAGGGTTTCGGGGCTTTCCTGGAACACCGTCAGCCGGGATCCATGCGCGCGACGCTGCTTCAGATCGCACCGCCGTCACGGTCGGACGTCGAGGCCTATGCCGACCTTCGCGAGCAGCTCGACATGATTTCCGGGTCGATCAACGGCGCTCACGCCGAGCTGGACTGGACGCCGATCCGGTACATCCGCCGTCCCGTCGATCGGGATGCACTCGCTGCGATCTACCGGAGGTCGGCGGCCGCCTTGGTGACGCCGCTTGCGGACGGAATGAACCTCGTGGCGAAGGAATATGTTGCCGCGCAGGATCCCGAGGATCCGGGCGTGCTGATCCTGTCGCATTTCGCGGGCGCGGTGGAACAGCTGGAGGAGGCCATCGTGGTCAATCCATACGACGCCACGAACATGGCCGAGGGGATCGAGCAGGCCCTGACGATGCCTTTGGACGAGCGGCAGCGCCGGCACGCGAGCCTGTGGCGCAACGTGTGCGAAGAGGACGTCGAATGGTGGACGCGGCGCTTCCTCGACCGGCTTGAGCAGGACGCGCAGGTCGAGGCGGCCTGAGGTTCAGACCGCCTTACGGGCCTTGAGTGCGGCACCGATAGTGCCGTCGTCGAGGTAGTCGAGCTCTCCCCCGACGGGCACTCCCTGCGCAAGCGACGTGACTGCGATCCGACCTTCAAGCTGCTCGGCGATGTAGTGGGCCGTCGTCTGCCCGTCGACGGTGGCATTCAGCGCCAGGATGACCTCCGAGACGTTCTCGGCTGCGATGCGGTCGAGAAGCTTGGGGATGCGCAATTCCTCTGGCCCCACGGCGTCGAGGGCCGAGAGGGCGCCGCCGAGGACGTGGTAGCGCCCTTTGAAGACCGATGCGCGCTCCATCGCCCAGAGGTCGGCCACATCCTCGACCACGCAAAGCTCGCCGTTGGCGCGCTTGTCGCTTTCGCAGATCGCGCAAAGGCTGGCGGTGCCGATGTTGCCGCAGTTGAGGCATTCGCGGACGGTCTGGCCGACGCGCGTCAACTGGTCGGCCAGGGGCATCAGGAGGAGGGCGCGCTTCTTTATGAGGTGCAGGACAGCCCGGCGGGCCGAGCGGGGACCGAGGCCAGGTAGCTTGGCCATCATCTCGATGAGGGTTTCGAGGTCCGTCTTGCCGTTCACTCCGCTTCTCCGGGAAGCGGCTCGCGGGTCAACGTGTAGCCTGCGCCGCGGAGGAGTTCGATCATGCCCGTCTCGCCCGGAAGGTGCCCCGCGCCGATGGCGACGACGACGCCGCCCTCGTCCAGTTCGGGCAGAAGCGTCTGGAGGAATCGCTGGTTGCGTTCGAGCAGGAGATAGTCGTCGGTGAGTGTCAGTGCCTCAGCCCCCGTGTCACCCAGAACCTCGTTGATGTAGGCGCTATCGGCCACAGTCATCAGGCCGAGACGGCCTTCGAGGTAGATCGCGAAGGCGGTCTTGCGCTCGTCGTTCGAGGTCACGGGGCGCAGATAGCTGCCGTAGACGGCGGTGATGGCATTCGCGATCTCGGGCCGTTCGTCGAGATCGTCGAGGAAGGCGGTCTGCGCCTCGAGGCCAAGGATCCGGGCTCCGGCGATCCGGCCCTGGACCTGGATGTAATCGTCCTGGATCGGAAGGACGCCGGTCGAGAAGTCCTCGCAGGGATCGGACAGGAGCATCTCGGCGATACCGCCGGGGGACAGAACGAGGTCCATGTCCTCGGTCCAGCCGAGTTCGATGCCGCGCTCGCGGATCCAACCGTCGATCTCTTCGGGCACGCCCGCGATGGTCCCGAGGGAGCCTGTCGCCTCGAACGGGTCGCCGCCTTCGAGGAAGCGGGACGGGTAGTACTGGGCGTCGCGGTAGGACTGCCGGGTCGGATGGATGAAGTCGACCTCGACCGCGACGACGCGGGCCGCGTCGATGGCGTCCTGAAGCGGCTGCGGCAGGTCCAGGATCAATCGGTCCGAGGCGTGGAACGTGCCCCAGAGGTGCGACACGGCACCGGAGGGCGCCTCGATCCTCCAAAAGCGGCCGGTCCCGTTCGGGATCTCTGCCGCGGCCTCCTCGAGCGCAGCGCGGCCGGGAGGGCTGAAGGCCTCGTCGACGATCTCGGGCACGTCGACGGTGCAGACTTCGACCGTCGCCCAGTCCTGCGCGAGGGCTGGTCCCGAGAGGAACGCCAGGACCGCGAGGACGGCGCCGCGCGTCATCTCAGAAGGGCATCTTCATGTCGGCGGGCAGGCCCATGCTTTCGGCCATGGCGCGCATTTCCTTTTCGTGCCGCTCGGAGGCCTTGGACTGCGCGTCCTTGATGGCGGCGAGGATCAGGTCCTCGACCACTTCCTTTTCCGTAGGATTGAAGATCGAGGGGTCGATATCCAGCGCCGTCAGTTCGCCCTTGGCTGTGGCGGTCGCCTTGACGAGACCGGCCCCGCTTTCGCCGACGACGGTGATCGCGTCGAGCTGCGCCTGGAGCGCGTCCATCTTGGACTTCATCTCCTGCGCGGCCTTCATCATCTTGCCCATGTCGGCAATTCCGCCAAGTCCCTTGAACATGCGTCTCTCCCTCGTGTTCAGGTGTCGGGTTACAGATACGAAGCCGGTCCGGCAGCGGCAAGGGACGGCTTTCAGAACCTCGGGCGGCAATCCGCCGTCAGTCTTCCTCGAACGGATCCCATTCGTCCTCGACTTCGGGCAGCGCGGTTTCGGCGGTCTCGTTGGCGATCTCGGCTGCCGTCCTGAGCGCGCCGATGGACGCGCCGGGGAACGCCTTCAGGATTGCAGCGACGGTCGGGTCGTCCGAGGCGCTGGCCTTCAGGGCGTCGGTCTCGGCGTCCCGCGCTTCCGAGATCGTGGGCGCTCCGCCGGAGTTGGCGACGGTCACGGTCCACCTGACGCCGGTCCATGACTGGAGGCGCTGGCCGAGGCGCTGTGCCAGGTCGCGGGGCGTGCGGTCGGTCGGCTCGAACTCGATGCGGCCGGGCTGGTAGGAGACGAGGCGGATGCCGTCCTCGACCTCGACCACGAGCTTCATGTCGCGGTTGGCACGGATCAGCTCGACCACGCGGCCGAAGGTGGGGAAGCGCGACAGGGCGCTTTCAGGAGCCTGCGCCAGCGCGGCCTGGGGACCGCCGCCGCGCGGTCCCGTGGTGGCCATCTCGGCCGCGCGGGACGCAACGGCCTGAGCGCCCTCGCTGCGGATGGACGGCTGCCCGCCACCTCCTCCGCCGGGACCGGATGGGGGCGGGACGGGCGTGTCCTTGAGCTTTGCCACCAGTTCGCCGGGGGTCGGCATGTCGGCAACGTGGGTCATGCGGATGACGGCCATCTCGGCGGCCATCATGGAATTGGGCGCGTGGCCGACCTCGTCCAGCGCCTTCAGGCCCATCTGCCACATCCGGCTGAGGACGGGCATCGGCAGCCGGTCGGCCATCGCGCGACCGCGGGCGCGTTCGTCGGGGCCGACGGTCGGGTCGTCGGCGGCATCGGGAGTGATGCGGATGACGCTGATCCAGTGCGTGATCTCGGCGATGTCGCGGAGGATGGCGAGGGGATCGGCGCCGTCGGCATATTGCGCAGAGATCTCGGACAGCGCACCGGCGGCGTCGCCGGTCACGATCATTTCGAAGAGGTCCATGACCCGACCACGGTCGGCGAGGCCCAGCATGGCGCGCACCTGGTCGGCTGTCGTCTCGCCCGCGCCGTGGCTGATGGCCTGGTCGAGAAGCGATGTCGCGTCGCGGGCCGAGCCTTCGGCTGCGCGGGTGATGAGGGCAAGCGCGTCGTCGGCTATGCTGGCGTTCTCGGCCGACGCGATCTTCTTCAGGAGCGC
Source organism: Silicimonas algicola (assembly GCF_003970735.1). Classification (GTDB taxonomy): domain Bacteria; phylum Pseudomonadota; class Alphaproteobacteria; order Rhodobacterales; family Rhodobacteraceae; genus Silicimonas; species Silicimonas algicola. The sequence goes on along the minus strand of NZ_CP034588.1, from coordinate 3,803,927 downwards.
GATCATCACCTCGGGCTCGATCCGGCGCAGGTCGAAGCGCTGGCAGCGCGACAAGACGGTGACGGGCACCTTTCGAATCTCGGTCGTGGCGAAGATGAACTTCACGTGGGCGGGCGGTTCCTCGAGCGTCTTCAGAAGCGCGTTGAACGCGCTCGTCGACAGCATGTGAACCTCGTCGATGATATAGATCTTGTAGCGCGCGCTGGCGGCCCGGTAGTGGACGCTGTCGATGATCTCGCGGATGTCGCCCACGCCTGTTCGGCTGGCTGCGTCCATTTCGAGGACGTCGACGTGGCGGCCCTGGCTGATGGCGATGCAGTGCTCGCAGACGCCGCAAGGTGCGGTCGTGGGGCCGCCCGTGCCGTCGGGGCCGACGCAGTTCATGCCCTTGGCGATGATCCGCGCCGTGGTCGTCTTACCCGTGCCCCGGATGCCTGTCATGATGAAGGCCTGCGCGATCCGGTCAGCCGCGAAGGCGTTCTTCAGGGTGCGCACCATCGCGTCCTGGCCCACCAGGTCGGCGAAGGTCTCGGGCCGGTATTTCCGGGCCAGGACCTGGTAGGTCTTCTCGGTGGTGTCGCTCATCGCCTCGGCCGGATTCGGAACTTGCGGAGGTTAGACCGGCAGGGGTCGAGCGTCCACCGTCCGAGGCCCGCACCTTACTCGGTGAGCATCGCGTATAGCTCGTCTTTCAGCGAAGCGCGACGCTTCCGCAAGCTGACCTCGGACAGCGCGTCGAGCGGCTCGATGTTGGTCTCGGCGCGGTGCACGGCGCGGTTGATGGCGTGGTATTCGTCGTAGAGCCGCGAGAAATGGGTGTCGGCGCCCTTGAGAGTATGGATGCGGTCTGCGTGCGAGGGGAATTCTTCGGCGAGTTCGTGGGGGACGTGGGTCATGGGGGGCTCCTGTGTCGTCTCGCTGGTACTTTATGGAGCGTGAGGCGGAGCGCCTTGACCGGTGTCAAAGCGAGGCCGAAGCGGTTAGGCTTCGTGGCATGTACGAGATCAGCCAGATCGCACTTGGCCCGGGGTGGCTGGGCATCGCGCCCATGCCGGGGCGGACAGGGCGCTACGAGGCCGACCTGGGCGTCATCCTGCGGTGGCCGGCGAGCCTGGTTCTGACGATGACGCCGCTTGCGGAGCTCGAGCGGTCGGGGGCGGGAAGACTGGAGGCAGACCTGCGCGCGGCGGGTGTCGCGTGGCGGCAGGTTGCCATACCGGACTTCGGCGCACCGGGGACGGAGGCCGAGGCGCTGTGGGGCGAGGCATCGGGTTTCGCACGCGAAACCCTCTCTGGAGGAGGCCGGGTGCTGGCGCATTGCCACGGCGGGTGCGGGCGGTCGGGGACGGCCCTTCTGCGCCTGATGGTGGAGGCGGGAGAGGACGCTGGCGAGGCGCTGGCGCGGTTGCGCGCGGTGAGGCCCTGCGCCGTCGAGACCGAGGCGCAGTGGGCCTGGGCGAGCCGTGCGACGCCGGACCGGACAGGCGGATGACGATGGCGGGCGAGCCGTCGGACGGACGCCGCATGGCGCTGACCGCGGGCCTTGCGGCCTGGGTTCTGGCCTTTGTCTACTCGTTTGTCGCCGGGGTGGAGGAGGGCGCGGGCTTTCGAATTTTCGCCGGTTGGCAGGCCATTGCGGGGGTGGTTGCCGTGGCGGTCTTCGGGCTTGGTCGGGCCTGGCCGAAGGCATCCGCAGTGCGGCGCATGTCGGGCTTCCCGCTAGGCGTGGCGGCCTTGCAGGCGCTGGTGCTTGCGGGCCTGGCATGGCTTTGAGGGGGTAAGGTGAGAGGCTGGACAACGACCCAAGCGGGGCTCGTTACGGCTGCTTCCTTCCGGACCTGACCGGGTTGGCGAGGCGCTCGCCCGCGCCAACCTCTCGAGGCCGGATATAGGGGGCGGGGCGGGGATTCGCAAGGTATGCGAGGCGTCGGCGTTCGGTCGGCACAGCGTATGGCAGGGCCGCTCGGTGGGATCAGGAGTTTTTCATCTCGCATGGGCAGGTTGCCCGGATGACCGGAACGACAGCACAGAAGACCTTCAGGCAGACCCAGACCGCCCGCATGGCGCGGCGGCGGCTGTCGCGGCACCTAGAGGGGCTGGAGAGCGACCAGGGACTCTGGGCCCGCGTGCAGACCGTCGCGCCCGAGGCCTGGGCGACGCTGGAGGAGGACATCTGGTGCGACGAGCCGAAGGTGAAGATCACGCTGCGGATCGATGCCTCGGTCGCCAAGTTCTATCGGGCGATGGGACCGGGATACCAGGCACGGATGAACCGCGTGCTGGCGAGCTTTGCGCTGATGCGGATCGGCGAGGTCGAGAGAGAGGCGCGGTCGCTGCGCGAGCTTCTCGACTCCTATGGCCCCGAGGTGTCGGACCGTCTGCGGCAGGCGTGGAGCGAGGTGCCCGACGTCTTCAAGGAGGCGCTTGGGGTGGAGGCGGAGTTCTGGGACCGCTGGCTTTCGACGTGAGGCGCGCGGCGAGAGGGCCGCGCGCCCCGGGGACGAGAGGTCAGTTCAGCGTTTCGAACATGGGCGGGAAGGGCTCGCCGGACCTTTCGGTCCAGAAGCCGCCGCCGAGGCTCATGGTGCCGACTTCGGTGTCGAGGCTGCCGCCGACGCCGCCCGCGAGGTTCTGGGCATCGTCGCCGTAGAAGGCGCCCTTCATGTCCATCGTGCCGGTGGCATCGCCATAGAGCGACATCGCGGCGTCGATCCGGCTGCCCGAAACCTGGCCTTCGATCGAGCCGAAGAGGTTGCCGCCGGTCTCTTGTTCAAGGTCGTCGTTGTAGGCGTCGAAGCCGCCCTGGGTGATGCCGTTGACGCTGCTGTCGGCGAAATCGACCGAGAGGCTCATCATGCCACTCGCGTTGATGCCGGTGGTCTGGCTGCCGCCATAGGCATTCCATCCGCCGTAATAGGAGACGGTGTCGGTCGGCAGCGCCGCTGCGGCGGTTTCGAGGCCGAAGTAGCCATCCCGGTCAACCTCCTCTTCGCCACCCAATTCGATGGAGGCGGCATCGGTGCCGTAGTAGTCCATGTAGGCGTACTGCGCCGCGTCGTTGAACAGGTAGAGATATCCCTGATAACCGTCGTAGCTGCCGCCGTCGTAGCCATCGAACACGATCTCGGGGCCGCCGTCGATCGAGACGTAGACGATCGGATCAAGACCCGTGTCGTCCATGCGCACGCGGACCTCCTTCACCGACCCGTCTTCGCCGCCGACGAAGCCGGTCAGGCCTTCGGCGGTGAGCGCCTCGTAAGTGACAATTTCGCCGTCGGTGTAGACCGGGTTGTATTTCGAGCCGATGGCGGACGGGCCGGTGCCGCCGCCACATGCGGTGAGAACGGGGAGTACCGAGAACGCGACGATAATTGATTTCAGTTTCATGTGTAGCCTCCAACTGTTGTGCCGGCAGGCGTTAACCATGCTGGTGACGATGGGATGGAGGATTTGCGGCCTATTTCGGGCGACAATGCTTTTTGTTCGGAAGGAATTGTTGCGGGAGACCGTATCGGCGCGGCGCGGCGGACACGGGTCTCGGGTCAATGCGTGGGACAGGGACGACGGGTGGCCCCGTCTTCCCGGCTTTGTTGAGGGGACGGGGTGAAACCCTGCGCTAGAGGGTGAGGCGGTAGAGCGCGAAGCCGTCGGCGCCGTCTCCTGCCGGGGCGATGTCGATGCCCTGGAGGCTGTCGATGTAGTCCGCCGCCTTGGGTCCGGTCTCGAAGAGGGCGGTGGCGCCGCCAAGGGGGGTGAAGCTCCAGTTGAAGTCGGCCTTGGGCTGGATCTCTCCTTCTTCCACGATGTAGCGGACGATGACGTCGCGGTTGGTGTCGGGTGCTTCGAAGACGATGGTCGAGCCGTCGGCGCCGGGGAAGGCGCCGCCTCCGCTGGCGCGGTAGTTGTTGGTGGCGACGATGAACTCCATGTCCTCGGTCACGGGCTTGCCGTCGTACCGAAGGTTTACGATCCGGTTGGCGTCCGGGTTGATGAGCTCTCCCGACGAATCGAACTTCGAGGGCTGCGAGAGGTCGATCTGGTAGGTGACTCCGTCGATGACGTCGAAGTTGTAGGAGGGGAAGTCCGGGTTCAGCAGCGTCTGCTCGTCACCGTCCTTCTCGATCTGGTTGAACATGCCGGCCGAGCGTTCGAGCCAGTCCTTGACCTGCGCGCCGTTGATCCTGACCGCGCGCACGGTATTGGGGTAGAGGTAGAGGTCGGCCACGTTCTTGATCGCCACGTCGCCTGCGGGCACGTCGGTATAGTAGTCCGGGCCGCCTCGGCCGCCGGCCTTGAAGGGAGCGGCGGCGGAGAGGATGGGGAGGCCCTCGTGCTCGGTCCCCATTATCATCTCCTCGATGTACCACGCCTGAGCCAGCGAAACGATCTGGACCGAGGGGTCGTCCGCCACCAGAGCGAAATAGCTGTGGAGCGGGGCTGCGGTCTTGCCGACCGGGCGGCGGATGTAGTCGAGCGTAGCCTCGTGATCGGCCTGGGTCGCGTCCAGCACCTCCTTCTCGCTGTCGACGAGGGGCGTGATCGAGCGGTCTTCGTTGCGCTGCGAGATGGGGCGCGTCTCGACGGCGGTGTTGACGACACGCCACTCGCCACCGTCGCGTTCGAGCATCAGGTCGATGACGCCCAGGTGGCTGCCCCAGAAGCCGCCCATGGTGGCGGGCTTGCCGTGAATCATGCCGGTCGCGGCGTCGACGGCGGCATAGCCCTCGTAGTCGGGCGAGGGGAAGACGAGGTGGCTGTGGCCGGTCAGAAGCGCGTCGATGCCGTCGACCTGGGCGAGCGGAACGGAGGCGTTCTCCATCATGTCGGTGCGCTCGGCCGCGCCGATGCCGGAGTGCGAGAGGGCGATGACGATGTCGGCGCCCTCCTCGCGCATCTGTGGCACCCAGGCTTCGGCGGCGGCGACGATGTCGCGGGTCGTGACGTTGCCTTCGAGGTGCTTGCGGTCCCAGAGCATGATCTGGGGCGGAACGAAGCCGATGAGGCCGATGCGGATGGGGTGCGTCTCGCCCGCGCCGTCGGTCAACTCGCGATCGAGGATGACGTATGGTTTGACGAGGGTGGCGTCCTTCGTGGGGTCGGCGCCTTCTTCGGTGACGACGTTGGCGCTGATGACGGGGAAGGCGGCTCCCGCGACGGTGTTCATCAGGAAGTCGAGCCCGTAGTTGAACTCGTGGTTGCCGAGCGTCGAGGCGTCGAAGCCCACGGTGTTCATGGCGGCGATGACGGGGTGCATGTCGCCGGGCTTCATGCCGCGCTCGTAGGCGATGTAGTCGCCCATGGGATTGCCCTGGAGGAAGTCGCCGTTGTCGAGGAGGAGCGCGTTCGTTGCTTCGGCGCGGATGTCGGCGATGTGGGCGGCGGTGCGGGCGAGGCCCACGGTGTCGACGGGCTTGTCGGCGTAGTAGTCGTAGGGCCAGACGTGGACGTGGAGGTCGGTCGTTTCCATGATTCTCAGGTGGGCCTGGCCGGCCTGAGCGCGCGCCGAGAAGGGATGCAGGACCACGAGGCCCGCTCCTGCGGTGGAGGCGAGGAAGGTGCGGCGGCTCATGGCCGGAAGGGTGTGGCGCGGCATGGTGGGGCTCCCTGTGATCTGTCCCTCCATGGAACACGAGTCGGGTGACGCGCCCAAGACAAACCTGATGCCTGGCGCTGCCTGCGCGGCGGTTTGCCAAAGGCCGCGCCGCGTGGCATCGAAGGCGCAAGCGGACAGGGGCAGGCATGAAACTGGCAGAATCGGTGACCTTCGGCGGGTCGGGGCTGGACCGCGCGGCAGAGCTGCGGTCGCAGCCCGAGGCGTTGGCCGGGCTGCGCGCCGGGGCATGCGTGTTGCCGATCTGGCGCGGCAAGCCCCTGCTGGACGCCGAGAGCCGGGCGCCGGTCTTTCTTGCCGCCGACCATGCCGTCTTCGCACACGAGGGGCCGGAGGTGTTCCTGGGGCGCGACGAGGGCGCGGCGCGTTTTGCCTGCGATATCTCGGCCTGGGAGCCCCAGGGCGACACCGACAGCGTGGGGCAGTTTACCGATCCGAGCGAGCAGAGGCATCCCGAGTTGCCGTCGGGACAGGTCTTCGGTGAGCTTAGGGGCAGCATGGTGCGGCTGACTCCGCGCGCGGCCGAGATGGCGGCGACGGCGAAGGCGATCCTGGAGTGGCATCGGTCGCACCGCTTCTGCGCGCGCTGCGGGGGCGAAAGCGTGGTGTCGCAGGCGGGGTGGCAGCGCGATTGCCCGGCCTGCGGGGGGCATCATTTTCCGCGCACCGATCCAGTGGTCATCATGCTGATCACCGAGGGCAATTCCGTCCTCATGGGGCGCTCGCACGTCTGGCCCGAGGGGATGTATTCGCTGCTGGCGGGCTTCGTCGAGCCGGGCGAGTGCATCGAGGCGGCGGTGCGCCGCGAGGTCTTCGAGGAGTCGGGCGTGCGCGTCGGGCGGGTCGATTACCTCGCCTCGCAGCCCTGGCCCTTTCCCAACTCGCTGATGTTCGGCTGCCACGGGCACGCGACGAGCCGCGACATCACCGTCGATCCGGCCGAGATCGAGGATGCCCAGTGGGTCACGCGCGAGGCGATGGTCGAGGCGCTCGCCGGCAACGATCCCCGATTGAAGCCGGCCCGTCCCGGCTCGATCGCGCGCTTCCTGATCGAGAACTGGCTTGCCGACACTCTGGACTGAAGGCACACCGACCTCATGAAGCTGTCCGCCCGCGAAGACATCGAAGCCCCGCTCGAAAGGGTTTACGAGGCCGTCACCGACTTCGACGGGTTCGAGAAGCAGATGCTGCGCCGGGGGATCGACGTGACCCGCGACGACACGCTGCCCTCGCACGAGCCGGGTGCGCGCTGGCAGGCGCGTTTCACCTGGCGCGGGCGGCCGCACGACATGAGCGCCGAGCTGGTCTCGATCGACAGCGGTCAGGGCTACGCCATCGAGAGCCGGTCGGGGGGCGTGATCTGCCTTGGCGTCGTCGATCTGGTGGCGCTGTCAAAGGCGCGCACGCGGCTGTTCGTGTCGCTGGACGTGCGGCCGACGACATTTTCCGCGCGCCTTCTGGTGCAGTCTCTGAAGCTGGCCAAGGGGTCGATCGACCGCCGCTTCAAGGCGCGGGTCAGCGAGCTGGCGCAAAGCATGACCTGACCGGAGACGCCCCGTCCGCCCGATACGGCGGACGGCAGGGTTTCTCTGGCGCTCGAAGTCGCGTTTCGCTATGGTTCGCCGCAGACCCGGTGAACGGGCGACAGGCAGCAGAGCAGGCTCATGACGGAGATGGTCTATGGCTCGGTCCCGCGCGGGGGCGGCGAGCCGATTCTTCCCCGGTGGTGGCGCACCGTCGACAAGTGGTCCATGAGCTGCGTGCTGGTGCTGTTCGGCATCGGGCTTCTTCTGGGTCTCGCCGCGTCTCCCCCTCTCGCCGAACGGAACGGATTTTCGGCGTTCTATTACGTGGAACGGCAGGTCTTCTTCGGCGGCGCGGCCCTGATCGCCATGTTCGCGATGACGCTGATGTCGCCCCGCACGGTGCGGCGACTGGCGGTGATCGGCTTCGCAATCTCGTTCCTCGCCATGATGCTTTTGCCCTTCATCGGCACGGATTTCGGCAAGGGCGCGGTGCGCTGGTTCTCGGTCGGCTTCGGTTCGATCCAGCCGTCGGAGTTCCTGAAGCCAGGCTTCATCGTCCTTGTCGGCTGGATGATCGCTGCTTCGAACGAGGTCGCCGGCCCGCCGGGCAAGTCCTATTCCTTCGCACTGGCTCTGGCGGTCGTGCTGCTTCTCGCGCTCCAACCCGATTTCGGACAGGCGAGCCTGATCCTGTTCGCCTGGGGTGTTATGTATTTCGTCGGCGGCGCGCCGTTCTACATCCTGGCGGGGATCGCCGGTCTGGTCTCGGCGGGCGCCATGTTCGCCTATCGGGGCTCCGAGCACTTTGCGCGGCGGATCGACGGGTTCCTGTCGGCCGAGGTCGATCCGAACACCCAGCTCGGCTATGCCGCGAACGCGATCCGCGAGGGCGGCTTCTTCGGCGTCGGCGTGGGCGAGGGGACAGTGAAATGGTCGCTGCCGGATGCGCACACGGACTTCATCATCGCGGTGGCGGCCGAGGAGTACGGGCTGATCCTCGTCCTCGCCATCATCTTCCTCTACGCGACCATCGTCCTGCGTTCGCTCTTCCGGCTGATGCGCGAGCGCGATCCGTTCATCCGGCTGGCGGGGACGGGGCTGGCCTGCACCTTTGCGATGCAGGCGATGATCAACATGAGCGTGGCCGTCCGGCTTCTGCCGGCCAAGGGGATGACGCTGCCCTTCGTCAGCTATGGCGGGTCGTCTCTAGTGGCAGGGGGCATCATGCTTGGGATGCTGCTGTCCTTCACGCGGGCCCGGCCGCAGGGCGAAATCCGCGACTATCTCGTCCGGAGCGGGCGGTGAGCGCGCCGCATCTGGTCATCGCGGCGGGCGGCACGGCGGGACACATGTATCCCGCGCAGGCGCTGGCCGAGGCGATGCTGGCGCGGGGCTGGCGGGTGACCCTGTCAACGGATGCGAGGGGCGCGCGGTATACCGGCCAGTTCCCGAAGGGCGTCGAGATACGGCGGGTCGCAAGTGCGACCTTCGCGCGGGGCGGCGCGCTGGCCAAGCTGGCCGCACCGTTTCTGATCGTGGGCGGCGTCGTGACGGCGGCGACGCGGTTCCTGTCGGATCGCCCGACCGTGGTCGCCGGTTTCGGCGGCTATCCGTCGATCCCGGCGCTGGCGGCTGCCTGGATCCTGCGGGTGCCGCGGCTGATCCATGAGCAGAACGGGGTGCTGGGCCGGGTGAACCAGGTCTTCGCGCGGCATGTCGACCGCATCGCCTGCGGGACCTGGCCGACGAAGCTTCCCGCCGGCGTCGAGAGCGTGCATGTCGGCAACCCGGTGCGGGGGAGCGTGCTCGTCCGCGCGGCCGCCCCCTATCCGCCCTCGGACGGGACGATTCGCATCGTGGCCTTCGGCGGCAGCCAAGGCGCGCGGGTAGTATCCGACACCGTGCCCCTGGCCATCGCGCGCCTGCCGGACAGCCTGCGCGCGCGGCTCGAGGTGGCGCACCAGGCGCGGCCCGAGGACGATGCGCGGGTGCGCGAGATCTATGACAAGGCCGGCGTCAGCGCGATGGTCGAGCCGTTCTTTCCAGACATGCCCGACCTGATGGCTGCGGCGCACCTGGTCGTCTGCCGGTCGGGGGCGTCGTCGGTCGCAGACCTTAGCGTGATCGGACGACCGTCGATCCTGATCCCTCTCGCGGCGGCGATCCGCGACGAGCAGACGGCGAATGCGCGTGGGCTGGTCGATGCCAATGCGGCGATCCTGGTGCCTGAATCCGCGCTTGACCCGGCTTCGCTGTCGGAACAGATGATGACTGTGCTCACCTCGCCCGATGCCGCGAAACGCATGGCCGCGAACGCACTGACCCAGAGCATCCCCGACGCGACGGACCGGCTGGCCGGCCTTGTCGAAGAGCTTGGACGGAGAGAGACATGAACGCAGCCGCAGCGACGAAACTGCCGACCGAGATGGGGCCGATCCACTTCGTGGGGATCGGGGGCATCGGGATGTCGGGCATCGCCGAGGTGCTGATCCGGGCGGGCTACACCGTGCAGGGGTCGGACCTGAAGGCGTCGAAGATCACCGACCGGCTCGCAGCGATGGGGGCCACGATTTTCGAAGGTCAGAGGGCTGGGAACCTGGAGGGCGCAGAGGTCATCGTGATCTCGTCGGCGATCAAGAAGGGCAACCCGGAACTGGACGAGGCGCGGCGGCTGGGTCTGCCGGTGGTGCGGCGCGCCGAGATGCTGGCGGAGCTGATGCGGCTTCGCTCGAACGTCGCGGTGGCGGGGACGCATGGCAAGACCACGACCACGACGATGGTGGCGGCCCTTCTGGATCACGGCGGGCTGGACCCGACCGTCATCAACGGCGGCATCATCCATGCCTACGGGTCGAACGCGCGGGTCGGCGCGGGCGAGTGGATGGTGGTCGAGGCCGACGAGTCGGACGGGACCTTCAACCGGCTGCCCGCGACCATCGCCATCGTGACGAACATCGATCCCGAGCACATGGAGCATTGGGGGTCGATCGAGGCCCTGCGGCAGGGGTTCCTGGACTTCGTGTCGAACATTCCGTTCTACGGGTTGGCCGTACTTTGCACCGACCACCCCGAGGTACAGGCGCTGGTGGGGCGCGTGACGGACCGGCGGGTCGTGACCTTCGGGTTCAACGCGCAGGCGGACGTGCGCGCGGTGAACCTGCGTTACGAGGCCGGGATCGCACAGTTCGACGTGGAATTGGCCGACGGCATGGTCATCGAGGGCTGCACCTTGCCGATGCCGGGGGATCACAACGTCTCGAACGCGCTGGCGGCAGTGGCCGTGGCGCGGCACCTGGGGATGAAGGCGGCCGAGATCCGCGAAGCTCTTGCGAACTTCAAAGGCGTCAACCGGCGGTTCACGCGGGTGGGCACCGTGGGCGGCGTGACGGTCATCGACGACTACGGCCACCACCCGGTCGAGATCGCGGCGGTGCTGAAGGCGGCGCGGCAGGCCATCGAGCCGGGCGCGCGGGTCATCGCCGTCCATCAGCCGCACCGCTTCACGCGTTTGTCGTCGCTGTTCGAGGATTTCTGCACCTGCTTCAACGAGGCCGACGTCGTGGGCATTGCCGAGGTCTATTCGGCTGGCGAGGACCCCATTCCGGGCGCAACGCGCGAGGATCTGGTGGCCGGGCTGATCCGGCACGGTCATCGTCACGCGAGGGCGGTGGTATCGGAGGACGACCTGGAGCGTCTGGTGCGCGAACAGGCGCGGCCGGGCGACATCGTCGTGTGCCTTGGTGCGGGCACGATCAGCGCCTGGGCGAACGGGCTTCCGGAGCGTCTTACCCGCTCGGCGGCGTGAAGGGCGGGGGCTCTGCCCCCGCACCCCCGGAGTATTTCAGCCAAGAAGAACGAGAAAGGGGCGCCCCTGCTGAGGGACGCCCCGGAAGAAGTCGCCTTCTCCTTGGGCGGTCATCGGCGCTCCCGCCTGTACCGCCAGAGTACCCTCGCCGGGATCGGTTTCTTCTTGGTTAAAAAACTCCGGGGTCCGGGGCGGAGCCCCGGCGTCCCTCAGATCAGCTGTTCGCGGCGGAAGAGCGCCTTGAGGTCGGTCTCGGGGCGGGCGCCGAAGTGGCCGATGACCTCGGCGGCGGCGGCGCAGCCCATGCGGCCTGCCGTTTCCAGAGACTGGCCGGTGGCGTACCCGTAGAGGAAGCCTGCGGCGAACTGGTCGCCCGCTCCGGTCGCGTCGACGGGCACGACGCGGCGCACGGGCACGCGCGCGGTCTCGTCGCCCTGCACGAGGATGACATCCTCTCCCGAACGGGTGCAGACGACGAGGCCGGAGTCGGCCGCCGCCTGCTCGAGCGCCGACGACAGGTCGGTCTGGTAGAGCGATTCCCATTCGTGGCGGTTGCCGATGACGTAGTCGAGGTCGCGCACGAGGTGGCGGAAGCTGTCGCGGTGACGGTCGACGCAAAACGGGTCCGAGAGCGCGATGCCGGCCTTGCCGCCCGCACCGCGACAGAGGCGGGCGGCGCGTTCGAAGGCCTCCTTTCCCGAAGGCTTGTCGTAGAGATAGCCCTCGAGGAACAGGATCCGCGCCGCGCCCGCCACATCGTCTGCCACGTCGTCGGGGCCGAGTTCGGAGGAGATGCCGAGATAGGTGTTCATCGAGCGCTCGCCGTCGGGCGAGACGAAGATCATCGAGCGCGATGTCGGCAGGTCGCCGCCCGCGACGGGCGGGTTGACGAAGGCGGTGCCATCCTCTTCCATCGAGCGGGCGTAGAAGCGCCCCAGGGCGTCGTCGTGGACGCGGCCGATGAAGCCGGTGCGCAGGCCGAGGTTGCCGAGACCGGCAAGCGTGTTCGCGACAGATCCGCCGGGGGCCTGCACGCGGTCCTTCATCGCGGCATAGAGCATTTCGCCCCGCTGCCGCTCGACCAGTTGCATGATGCCCTTCTCGATCCCCATGAGGTCGAGGAAGCTGTCGTCGGCGGAGGAGATGACGTCGACGATCGCATTGCCGATCCCGACCACGTCGAAGGCGTTCATGGGGTCTTGTCCTCGTAGGCGCAGAGATCGCGGATCAGGCAGTCGGGGCATCGGGGTTTGCGGGCAAGGCAGATGTAGCGGCCGTGCAGGATCAGCCAGTGGTGCGCGTGGCGCTGATATTCGGCGGGCACGTTGTCCTCGATGGCGCGCTCGACGGCGTCGACGTCCTTGCCGGGTGCAATGCCTGTGCGGTTGCCGACGCGGAAGATGTGTGTGTCGACGGCCTGGGCGGGGTGGCTCCACCACATGTTGAGAACGACGTTGGCGGTCTTGCGGCCGACGCCTGGTAAGGCCTGGAGGGCGGCGCGCGACGAAGGCACCTCGCCGCCGTAGTCGTCGACGAGGATGCGGGCCATCTTCATCACGTTCTTCGCCTTGTTGCGATAGAGGCCGATGGTCTTGATGTGCTGGGTCAGAGCCTCTTCGCCGAGGTCGAGCATCTTCTGCGGCGTGTCGGCGACCTTGAAGAGGGCCCGGGTCGCCTTGTTGACGCCGGCGTCCGTCGCCTGGGCCGACAGCGCCACGGCGACGAGGAGGGTGTAGGCGTTGAGGTGCTCGAGCTCGCCTTTCGGCTCGGGCTCCGCGGCGTGGAAGCGGGCGAAGATCTCGCGGATCGTGTGATAGGGAAGCTGCCTGGCCATCGGGTTCGTTCTGGCGGATCGGCCGTGGGGCGGCAAGCCTTTCCCGCAGGATCCGGGTCGCAGGTCAGGCCGGCCCTGCCTAGTTTCGTGACAATGACAGAAGGATCGCGATGATGACCGCCATGACCCAGATCGAGACCGGATATCACTATGACCTGATGCGCCGCGCCATCGAGAGGCTGGACGGCACGGACGGGCGCGAGCTGACGCTGGAGGAGATCGCGGCCGAGATGCACATGAGCCCCGCGCATTTCCAGCGCATCTTCAGCCGGTGGGCCGGGGTGTCTCCGAAGCGCTATCAGCAGTGGCTGCGTCTCGACCATGCGAAGGCGCTTCTGGCCACGCGGCACACCACGCTCGAGACGGCCGACCTTGTGGGCTTGTCGGGCGGGGGACGGCTGCACGATCTTTTCGTGCGATGGGAGGCCATGTCTCCCGGCGATTACGCGAAGGGCGGGGCGGGCCTGGAAATAGCCTGGGGCTGGTTCGACAGCCCGTTCGGGCCGGTCCTGGTGATGGGCACCGAGCGCGGCATCTGCGGCATCGGCTTCGCAGCCGAGGCCGGGTCTGCGGCGACGATGGCGGATTTGCGGTCGAGGTGGCCCGACGCCACGTTCGTCGAGGACCGGGCGCGGTTGGCACCGCTGGCCGAGGCCGCCTTCCCGACGGATGGACAGGCGGCGACGCCGAAGTTGTTCCTGATCGGGGCGCCGTTCCAAATCAAGGTGTGGGAGGCACTGTTGCACGTTCCGACAGGCCACGTCACGACATACAGCGACATTGCCCGGCTGATCGGGCATCCGAAGGCGGTGCGCGCGGTCGGCAGCGCCGTCGGTCGCAATCCGATCTCGTGGTTGATCCCGTGCCACAGGGCGTTGCGAAAGTCCGGAGGGTTGGGCGGCTATCACTGGGGCCTTCCGGTCAAGCGCGCCATGCTGGCCTGGGAAGCGGCTGAGACTGCCTGATATGGCATAACAGAGGCGTGAATTTGCCTAGCAGGGCGCAGAAGCCCAAGTTTCCTCTCGTGACCGCTGGCAATGTGGAACCTTTCGCATATAGCGGCGTTCGAGATGTGCAAAGAAAAAGGACACCTCATGTCTATCTCCAAGACTTCCACGCTTTTTGGCGCGGCCGGCCTGATGGCCCTCGCTGCCTGCGGCGATCCTTCCACCTACCCTGGCACCGACGGCGACCGCACCCGTCAGGGCGCGCTTGCGGGCGCGGCAGTGGGCGCCGTTCTCGGCGGAACCCGTGAAAGCGGCAGCGACCGGATTCGGAACGCCGCCGTCGGCGCGGCAGTCGGCGCTGCTGCGGGTGCGGCCATCGGCTATAGCCTGGACCGCCAAGCGGCGGAACTGCGCAACGATTTCGGCAATGGCCAGATCGACGTGATCAACACCGGCAATGCACTCATCGTGCGGATGCCCGAGGCGATCCTTTTCGCTACCGACAGCGCCACGCTGAACGCGACGCTCGCGTCGGACCTGCGTGTTCTGGCCAACAGCCTGAACAAGTATCCGCAGTCGGTCGTGACCGTCACCGGCCACACCGACAACACCGGCTCGGCCGCCTACAACCAGGACCTGTCCGAGCGCCGTGCGATGGCCGTGTCGTCGGTCCTGCGCTCGTCGGGCGTCTCGGGATCGCGAGTCCGGACCATCGGCGCGGGCGAGAGCCAGCCGATCGCCACCAACGCCACGGCCGCAGGCCGTGCGCAGAACCGTCGCGTGGACATCACGATCACGCCGACGAACTGAGATCGATTTCACGAGTGACGAGTGGGAAGCGCCGGGCCTTCGGGTCCGGCGTTTTCTTTTGGAGGGTGTGTGGTGGTCGGCTATGGGGACAAGAGGTTGGCGTTTGATCTGATCACGCTCTTATTCTTGGATACAGTCTTCAAGGCTCGCGAAGGAGCGAAGAAAGTTGACGCCATACTCCTCGAACGCCCCACGATTCTCACGAAGGGTGATTTGCAGGTAGTTTGAGATTGTCTCCCTACTAAAGCTAGAAACCTCTGCATTCTCGTGAGCCTCTTGCACCTGCTTCTCGATCACAGAAACGGCGACCGCTTCTTGACCTTTGGTGTAGTAAACCTCCAGGTCGGAGATGTTCCAAAAGACTGAAACTGTGATTTCGCATTGGTCCTCAGGCCACCAGATTTCGACATCCTCACGTCGCTCAAAGAGCGTGTTTTCAATCCAAACAGTTTCCACCATGGGCACGCAAATGTGTAATCCAGGACCTACTACACGCTTCACATTTCCACTTTTGTCCAGAACGAGGGCATCGCTTTCTGGGCGAACTGTAAACAAGCCGCAATCAGTTGAGGACGTTTGGGCGACAGCAAGAACAGGAAACACCGCTATCAACAGTATTAAGGTCCAAACGCGCACTTCCACTTACTCCGTTCCGGCCTGTCACGCACAGATCGCTCTTTCGGCTGTATAGCAAAGACTGGTTTTGCGACCAGCAGTTTAGCAGTCTTCAACGCGCCTCTCGCACAGCATGACTAATGGCGATTGCCCCATGACCTCGAAGCAGACCTGACCGAAACACTAACGGGTCTCCGACGAACGAATAGTGCCTGCCGGTTCCGCCTAGCGCTGAAGGTTCTCCAGGTGCCGGGCCAGCGCCAGAAGGCGCGCGGGGACGGGACTGGCGATGCCGTCGCCGGTGTCGACCATCAGGACAGTCCCTTTCGAGAGGGTGCTTCCGAATTCCGGCATGACGTGGGTGCCTGTCTGGACGCGGGTGTATCCGTCGATGGTCGAGAGGACCCGCGCCATCGGGAAGCGTCCGCCGTTGCGGGAGGAGAGCGCGGTCAGATCGGCAGGTCTGACGGGAAGCGAGGACGCCGCCGGTCCGTCGCCGCGACCGGATGTGCCGTGACAGGCCACGCAGAATTCGCTGTAGAGGTCGGCTCCGGTGACGGTCTTGACGGGTGCGCAGGCGATGGCGAGCCCCGCGGCCAGAGCAAAACCCGCGATGTGTTTCAGCATGGCTGCTCTCCCTGCCGTTTCCGCGGTCACCGTATCAGCGGCCCCGGCCAAAAAGAAAGCCCCGCGCGAGGCGGGGCTTTCAAAGGCATTTTTTTGGTCAGGCGATCATTCGGCGGTGAGAAGCGGAGGCTTCTTCTTCGACGAGATGCGCTTCGTCGCCTGCTCGATCCGGAGGTCAAGTTTGCCCTCTTTCACGCCGACCTTGACGATGCCGCCCTGGGCGAGCTTGCCGAAGAGAAGCTCTTCGGCCAGCGGCTTCTTGATCGTCTCCTGGATGACGCGCGCCAGCGGACGGGCGCCCATCTTGTCGTCGTAGCCCCTGTTCGCCAGCCATTCAGCGGCCGGGCGCGTCAGCTCGATATGGACGCCGCGGTCCATGAGCTGGGCTTCCAGTTGCAGGACAAACTTCTCGACCACCTGGAGGATGACCTCTTTCGGAAGCGGCGCGAAGCTGATGACCGCGTCGAGACGGTTGCGGAACTCTGGCGTGAACATGCGTTCGATCGCCTCGGTATCCTCGCCCTCGCGCCGGTCGCGGCCAAAGCCTATGGCGGCCTTCGCCATGTCCGACGCGCCCGCGTTCGAGGTCATGATGAGAACCACGTTGCGGAAGTCGACCTGCCGGCCGTTGTGGTCGGTCAGCTTGCCGTGGTCCATCACCTGCAGAAGGATGTTGAACACGTCCGGGTGCGCCTTCTCGATCTCGTCGAGGAGGAGAACGCAGTGCGGATGCTGGTCGACGCCGTCGGTCAGAAGTCCGCCTTGGTCGAAACCGACATAGCCCGGAGGCGCGCCGATGAGGCGGCTGACGGCGTGCTTCTCCATGTACTCGGACATGTCGAAGCGCAGAAGCTCGACGCCAAGGGAGTCGGCGAGTTGCTTCGCGACCTCGGTCTTGCCGACGCCCGTCGGGCCGGCGAAGAGGTAGTTTCCGATGGGCTTTTCGGGCTCGCGAAGACCGGCGCGCGACAGCTTGATCGCCGAGGCCAGCGCCTCGATCGCACGGTCCTGTCCGAAGACGACGCGCTTCAGCGACGCCTCGAGGTCGCGCAGGACGGCGGCGTCGTCCTTCGAGACGTTCTTCGGCGGAATGCGCGCGATCTTGGCGACGACATTCTCGATCTGCGGGACGTCGATGGTCCGTTCGCGTTTCTCGGGCGCCACGAGGTGCTGCGCCGCTCCGGCCTCGTCGATGACGTCGATGGCCTTGTCGGGCAGCTTGCGGTCGTTGATGTAGCGCGCCGACAGTTCGACGGCCGTCCGGACCGCGTCGTCGGTGTAGACGACGCCGTGATGCTCCTCGAAATAGGGCTTGATGCCCATGAGGATCTTCACGGAATCCTCGACGGTCGGCTCGTTCACGTCGATCTTCTGGAAGCGCCGCGACAGGGCGCGGTCCTTTTCGAAGTGCTGGCGGAACTCCTTGTAGGTCGTCGATCCCATGCAGCGCAGCTTGCCGCCCTGGAGCGCGGGCTTCAGCAGGTTCGAGGCGTCCATCGCGCCGCCCGAGGTGGCGCCGGCACCGATGACGGTGTGGATCTCGTCGATGAAGAGGATCGCGTCGGGATGATCCTCAAGCTCGGTCACCACGGCCTTCAGCCGTTCCTCGAAATCGCCGCGATACCGGGTGCCCGCGAGAAGCGCGCCCATGTCGAGCGAAAAGATGGTGGCGCCCTGAAGAACCTCGGGCGTCTGCTTCTCGACGATCTTCTTGGCCAGACCTTCGGCAATGGCGGTCTTGCCGACGCCGGGGTCGCCGACGAGGAGCGGGTTGTTCTTTCGCCGGCGGCAGAGCACCTGCACGCAACGCTCGACCTCGGGCTCGCGCCCGATCAGCGGATCGACGTCGCCCTTGAGGGCCTTGACGTTGAGGTCGACGCAATACTTGGACAGGGCGGATTCCTTGCCGTCCTCTTCCGAGGCAGACGTGGAGGAAGACGCCTCCTCCTCGAACTCGTTGGCGCCCGAGACGGGTCGCGTTTCGCCGAAGGACGGGTCCTTGGCGACGCCGTGCGCGATGAAGTTGACGGCGTCGTACCGGGTCATGTCCTGCTCCTGCAGGAAGTAGGCGGCGTTCGACTCACGCTCGGCAAAGATGGCGACGAGGACGTTGGCCCCCGTCACTTCGGTCCGGCCCGAAGACTGGACATGGATCGCCGCGCGCTGGATCACGCGCTGGAAGGCGGCGGTCGGTACGGCTTCGGATCCTTCGATCTCGGTCACCAGGGTCGAAAGATCGTCGTCGATGAAATCGTTGAGTGTCTTGCGGAGCTCATCGAGATCAACCGAACACGCCTGCATCACCTTCGCGGCATCAGGCTCGTCGATCAGCGCCAGAAGCAGATGTTCCAGCGTCGCGAGCTCATGCCTGCGCGAATTGGCTATCGCCAGCGCAGCATGGATCGCATCCTCGAGCGTCTTGGAAAAAGATGGCACGCTCACAAGCTCCTTTCACAAGGGTCGGAGGGCGCTGAGGGCCCATCCAGACCGTGGCCTCATAGTGTTAGAGTTCGGTTAGATTTCCGAACCTTCAAGCCTTTTCTCGTCGCAAGGCCTCACATTTTCGGACCCGCGTTCACGCTGCTACGGAAAACGAGAGAAATTGTGGCGACATCAGAACGAATCCTTGCGACGCCTGATTTCGCCGAACACCTCGGCGTCGCTTCGTCCGGTCATATCTAGGAGCATTTTGACATCATCCAAGCCCGCCCGGAGGAAAGGATTGGTCTCGAGCTCGGTCGAGAGCTTGGACGGCACCGTCGGCTCGCCGCGTTCGCGGGCTTCGGCGACCATGCGGAGGCGTTCCTTCAGGGCGATGTTGTTGGGCTCGATGGTCAGGGCAAAGCGGCCGTTGGCCTCGGTGTATTCGTGGCCCGAGCAGATTGTCGTGTCGCGGGGCAGGGCGGCGAGCTTTGACAGGCTCTGCCACATCATCGGCATGGTGCCTTCGAAGACGCGGCCGCAGCCGAGCGCCATGAGGCTGTCGGCGGTGAAGGCGGCCTTGGCGTCGGCAAGGTAGAAGGCGATGTGGCCCACGGTGTGGCCCGAGACGTCCATGACCTGCACGGTGGACCCGGCGAAGTCGAAGCTGTCGCCGTCGCCGATCGCGTGGTCGAGCGGGGGAAGGCGGTGCGCGTCGGCGGCGGCGCCCCGTACGGTGGCACCGTAGCGTCCGCAAAGCTCGGCCACACCTTCGACGTGGTCGTCGTGGTGATGGGTGATCCAGATCTCGTCGAGCGTCCAGCCGCGGCCGTCCAGAGTTGCCGCGATCGGAGCGGCTTCGGGCGCGTCGACAAGAGCGGTCCGTCCGTTGCCGTGGACGAGGAAGGCATAGTTGTCCGTGCGGCATGGAACGGTGACGATCTCGAATGACATGGATTCAGCCCTTGTTGCGGTTATGCTTCCGCCGGACTGTCGGACAAAGGACCGCGCGCCGCAATGCACCTCGACGTGCTCGACCTCAGGACTTTCTACTATCGGACCCGGCTGGGACGGACGGCGCAGCGCGCCATCCGCGAGCAGGTGACTGGCTTCTGGCCCGAGGCGCGGGGCCTGAACGTCGTGGGCTTCGGCTTCGCTGCGCCGCTGCTTCGACCCTACCTTGCCGAGGCGCGGCGGGTCATCGCCCTGATGCCGGGCCAGCAGGGGGTGATGCCCTGGCCCGCCGGCCTGGACAACGTGTCGGTGCTTTGCGAGGAGAAGCTCTGGCCGATAGAGACCGACAGCGTCGACCGCCTCGTGGTGCTGCATGGCCTCGAGACGAGCGAGGACCCCATCGCGCTTCTGGACGAGTGCTATCGCGTGCTGGCGCCCGAGGGCCTGGGTCTGTTCATCGTGCCGAACCGTGCGGGCCTGTGGTCACGGCGCGACGTGACGCCCTTCGGTTTCGGGCGGCCCTATTCGCTTGGCCAACTCGAGGCGATGGTGGCGGCGATCGGACTGATGCCGCGGCGGCACAGCGCGGCCCTTTTCCATCCGCCAAGTCCCAAACCCTTCTGGCTGAAGACGAGCGCCTTCTGGGAGAAGCTGGGCAATCACGTCTCGAACCGTTTCGCGGGCGGCGTCCTGGTCGTCGAGGTCTCGAAGCAGGTTCCGGCGCCGCCCCGGACGGGCCTGCCCGAGGCTGTGCGACGTCCGCTGAGAGTGCTGGAGGGCATCGCCGCACCCGAGCCGAAGGCGATCTGAGAGCGGGAATCGTGACGCCCGACCGTGAAAATCCGATTGTTTCGCGGTCCATTCGGTCGCACCCGGCGTTAACCCTTTGAAATCACTTGTGGGGGTCGCGCCGGGCACGCCTCCCAACATGTTGCGAGGCTGAAAGTCCTCTGCTACACGACCGCTGATTTGTTCGAGGGCGCGCCTTGCGGATGCCCCGAACCTTGCGCCGGACGCTTCCGCCAACCGGCCTCGCCGAAGAACAACGTGGAAAGGGGACACGTGTCAGAATCTGCGTCAATCTCCACCGGCATCGCGTCGCGCTATGCGACGGCGGTGTTCGAGCTGGCCAGGGACGGCAATGCGCTCGATACTCTCGAGCGGGACATCGAGACCCTCGAAGCCTCGTTGTCGGACAGTGCGGATTTCCGCGATCTTGTCCATTCTCCGGTCTACTCGCGCGAGCAGCAGGGCAACGCCATCGGCGCCATCGCACCAAAGATGGGCCTGTCCGACATGCTGGCCAACACGCTGCTCCTGATGGCGTCGAAGCGCCGCCTGTTCGTGTTGCCGCAGCTTCTGGCGGGCCTGCGCGCCCGCATTGCGGACGCCAAGGGCGAGGTGACCGCCGATGTGCGCTCCGCGACCGCGCTGACCGCGGACCAGGAAAAGGCGCTTGCCGAGGCTCTGAAGAATTCGGTCGGCAAGGACGTCAAGATGAATGTGACCGTCGATGAAAGCCTCATCGGCGGACTAGTGGTCAAAGTGGGCTCGAAGATGATCGACACCTCGATCCGCTCGAAGCTCGCGGCTCTCCAGAACACGATGAAAGAGGTCGGATAAATGGCAATCCAGGCAGCCGAGATTTCGGCAATCCTCAAGGATCAGATCAAGAACTTCGGCCAGGACGCCGAAGTCGCCGAGGTCGGCCGCGTGCTGAGCGTCGGCGACGGCATTGCCCGTGTCTACGGCCTCGACAACGTCCAGGCGGGCGAGATGGTCGAGTTTCCGGGCGGTATCATGGGGATGGCGCTGAACCTCGAGAGCGACAACGTCGGCATCGTGATCTTCGGCTCGGACCGGGATATCAAGGAAGGCGATACCGTCAAGCGCACGAACTCCATCGTGGACGTGCCGGCGGGCGACGCGCTTCTCGGCCGCGTGGTCGACGGCCTGGGCAACCCGATCGACGGCAAAGGTCCGATCTCGACCTCCGAGCGCCGCGTCGCGGACGTCAAGGCACCGGGCATCATCCCGCGCAAGTCGGTCCACGAGCCCATGGCGACCGGCCTGAAGGCCATCGACGCCATGATCCCGATCGGCCGTGGCCAACGCGAGCTGATCATCGGGGACCGCCAGACCGGCAAGACCGCCGTGGCGCTCGACACCATCCTGAACCAGAAAAGCTACAACGACGCCGCGGGTGACGACGAGTCGAAGAAGCTCTACTGCATCTACGTCGCGATCGGGCAGAAGCGCTCGACCGTGGCCCAGCTGGTGAAGAAGCTCGAGGAAACCGGCGCGATCGACTATTCGATCATCGTCGCCGCGACCGCCTCGGACCCGGCGCCGATGCAGTTCCTCGCCCCCTATGCCGCGACGGCGATGGCGGAATTCTTCCGCGACAACGGCCGCCACGCGCTCATCATCTACGACGACCTGTCGAAGCAGGCCGTGGCCTATCGCCAGATGTCGCTTCTTCTCCGCCGTCCGCCCGGACGCGAAGCCTATCCGGGCGACGTCTTCTACCTGCACTCCCGCCTGCTGGAGCGCTCGGCGAAGCTGAACTCGGACCACGGCGCGGGATCCCTGACGGCGCTGCCGATCATCGAGACGCAGGGCGGCGACGTGTCGGCGTTCATTCCGACGAACGTGATCTCGATCACGGACGGCCAGATCTTCCTCGAGACCGAGCTGTTCTATCAGGGCGTCCGTCCTGCCGTGAACACGGGTCTGTCCGTGTCTCGCGTGGGCTCTGCCGCACAGACCAAGGCGATGTCCTCGGTCGCTGGTCCCGTGAAGCTGTCGCTCGCCCAGTACCGCGAGATGGCGGCCTTCGCGCAGTTCGGTTCGGACCTCGACGCCTCCACGCAGCGCCTGCTGAACCGCGGCGCACGCCTGACCGAGCTGATGAAGCAGCCGCAGTATTCGCCGCTGACCAACGCCGAGATCGTCGTCGTCATCTTCGCAGGTACGAACGGGTATCTCGACAAGGTCAGCGTGGCTGATGTGGGCCGCTTCGAGCAGGGTCTTCTGAACCACATGCGGACCAAGCGTCAGGACGTTCTGGACTGGATCACGAACGAGGATCCCAAGATGAAGGACGACAACGCCAAGACGCTGAAGTCGGCCATCGACGAGTTCGCCACGGACTTCTCGTAAGACCGAAGCCGGAAGGAAACCCAGATGGCCAACCTCAAGGATCTGAAGAACCGGATCAATTCGGTCAAGTCGACGCGGAAGATCACGCAGGCCATGCAGATGGTCGCGGCGGCCAAGCTGCGCCGTGCGGAAGAGGCGGCGGAAGCCGCGCGGCCCTATGCTGCGCGCTTCAACGACGTTCTCGCCGGTCTGGCGCAGGGCGTGGGCGAGGGCGGACCGCGTCTTCTGGCAGGCACGGGATCGGATCAGACCCATCTTCTGGTCGTGATGACTTCCGAGAGGGGGCTCTGCGGCGGCTTCAACTCGTCCATCGTCCGGCTGGCGAAGACGCGGGCGTCGCAGCTTGTAGCGCAGGGCAAGACGGTCAAGATCCTGACCGTCGGGAAGAAGGGCCGCGAGCAGATGCGCCGGGACTGGGGCAATTACCTTGTCGGGCACGTCGACCTCTCGGACGTCAAGCGTCTGGGCTACACCAACGCGCAGGATATCGCCCGGGACGTGCTGTCACGGTTCGATGCGGACGAGTTTGATGTCGCCACGATCTTCTTCGCCGAGTTCGAAAGCGTCATCAGCCAGAAGCCGACCGCAATGCAGATCATTCCGGCGACCTTCGAGGCGAGCGAGGATGGGGCCTCTGAATCCACCGTGTTCGACTATGAACCGGGCGAGGAAGAGATCCTGCGCGAGCTTCTGCCGCGGGGGATCGCGACCCAGATCTTCACCGCGCTCCTTGAGAACGCGGCGTCCGAGCAGGGCGCGCGGATGAGCGCGATGGACAACGCGACCCGCAACGCAGGCGACATGATCGACAGGCTGACGATCCAGTACAACCGGACCCGCCAGGCCGTCATCACCAACGAGCTTATCGAAATCATTTCGGGCGCCGAGGCGCTCTAAGACCGGAGAACCAGAAATGGCTAACGCAAAAGGCAAAGTGACCCAGGTCATCGGCGCCGTCGTCGACGTGCAGTTCGGCGACCACCTGCCCGAAATTCTGAACGCGCTCGAAACCGACAACCACGGCAACCGCCTTGTGCTCGAGGTGGCGCAGCACCTGGGCGAGAACACCGTCCGCACCATCGCGATGGACTCGACCGAGGGTCTCGTGCGCGGTCAGATCGTGACCGACACGGACGGCCCGATCATGGTGCCGGTCGGAAACGCGACGCTCGGACGTATCCTGAACGTCATCGGCGAGCCGGTGGACGAAAAGGGTCCCGTCGAAGCGACCGAGAAGCGCGCCATCCACCAGCCTGCGCCGGCCTTCGCCGAACAGTCGACGGAGTCTGAAATCCTCGTCACCGGCATCAAGGTCGTCGATCTTCTGGCGCCGTACTCCAAGGGCGGCAAGATCGGCCTCTTCGGTGGTGCGGGCGTCGGCAAGACGGTTCTGATCATGGAACTGATCAACAACATCGCCAAAGTTCACTCGGGCTACTCGGTTTTTGCCGGAGTGGGCGAGCGGACGCGTGAGGGCAACGACCTCTATCACGAGATGATCGAATCCGAGGTCATCAAGCCGGACAATCTCGAGGAATCGCAGGTGGCGCTGGTCTATGGCCAGATGAACGAGCCGCCGGGAGCCCGCGCGCGCGTCGCCCTGACCGGCCTTACGCTGGCCGAGCAGTTCCGCGACCAGTCCGGGACCGACGTGCTGTTCTTCGTCGACAACATCTTCCGCTTCACGCAGGCGGGTTCCGAGGTGTCGGCTCTTCTGGGCCGTATCCCCTCGGCCGTGGGCTATCAGCCGACGCTCGCGACCGACATGGGCACGATGCAGGAGCGGATCACCTCGACCAAGGCCGGCTCGATCACCTCGATCCAGGCCGTGTACGTTCCTGCGGACGACCTGACCGACCCGGCGCCGGCCACGACCTTTGCGCACCTCGACGCGACGACGGTGCTGTCGCGCGCGATCTCGGAGCTTGGCATCTATCCGGCCGTGGACCCGCTCGACTCGACCTCGCGCCTCATGGACCCTGCCATCCTGGGCGAGGAGCACTACAAGGTGGCGCGCGACGTGCAGGGCATCCTTCAGCGCTACAAGTCGCTGCAGGACATCATCGCGATCCTCGGGATGGACGAGCTTTCGGAAGACGACAAGCTGACCGTGTCGCGGGCCCGCAAGATCCAGCGCTTCCTGTCGCAGCCCTTCGACGTGGCGAAGGTCTTCACCGGCTCGGATGGCGTGCAGGTGCCACTTGAAGACACGATCGCGTCCTTCAAGGCCGTCGTCGCGGGCGAGTACGATCACCTGCCCGAGGGCGCGTTCTACATGGTTGGTGGCATCGAGGACGTGAAGGCGAAGGCCGAGCGTCTGGCCGCCGAAGCAGCGTAAGGGGACCCCATGGCTGACACGATGCAATTCGACCTGGTGTCGCCCGAGCGTAAGGTCGTCTCGGGGCAGGCGAAGTCCGTGCGGCTTCCCGGCACCGACGGCGACATGATGGCGATGCCTAATCATGCGCCGGTCGTGACGACCCTGCGTCCCGGCATCGTGGTCGTCGACATGGACGGCGGCGAGCAGGAGTTCGCCGTGACCGGCGGCTTCGCGCAGATCATGCCCGAGGGGACGACGATCCTGGCCGACGTGGCGATGCCGCGGAGTGAGGTCACGTCCGAGTTCCTGAACGACGCGATCGCCAAGGCGCGGGCGGACCATGCGGAGGCCGAAGGCTCGGCGGCGGACGACATCGCCAAGTTGCTGGGCGACCTCGTTGCGATGGGCGACCACATCGGCCTGCCCACGGACAGCCGCGTCCCGGCGCCCTGACCGGACCCACACCAGGATCACGCGGGCGTGGCCTTAGGGCCGCGTCTTGCGTTTCAGGGGTGGCTTCCCTCGGAACGTCGAGCACCGCATAGTTGAACCATGCGTTTCATCTTCGTCCTTTTCTCGCTCGTCGTCTTTACCCTCCCAGCCTCCGCGCAGGACGCGCCTTCGGCCGAAACCACCTCGCCCGCGGACGTGGCGATCGCGCCGGGGGCGCGGGACGACGAGATCGCGAACCGGATCGCGCGCATCCTCGATGCGACGGGCTGGTATGCCGGGACGCAGGTCGCCGTAGAGGACGGGATCGTCTTCCTCGACGGGGCCACTGACAGCGACGAACACCGCACCTGGGCGCGCGATCTTGCCTCGAAGACGCAGGACGTCGTCGCTGTCGTGAACCGAATCTCGGTCGACCAGGAGGCCGACTGGACCTTCGCACCGGCCGTGTCGGCGCTGCGGGAGGTCTCGACCCGCCTGCTGACCGCGCTTCCGCTTCTGGTCCTCGCGATGATCGTGCTGCCGCTGACATGGTGGCTGTCGTCCATCGTGGCGCGGGCCCTGCGGCGCGTGTTTCTGGGACGCGTGTCGTCGCCTTTCCTCGGGTCGGTCGTGGCGCGGCTTCTGGCGCTTCCGGTTTTCCTCGTCGGTCTCTACATCGTGCTTCAGGTCGCGGGGCTGACGCAGCTCGCCGTTTCGGTGGTGGGCGGTGCGGGCGTCATCGGCATCGTCTTCGGCTTCGCCTTCCGCGACATCGCCGAGAACTTCCTTGCGTCGCTTCTGCTGTCGATCCGGCAGCCGTTCAGGGCGGGCGACATCATCGAGGTCGAGGGGATGCACGGGTCGGTCCAGTCGATGAACACGCGGTCGACCGTGCTGATCTCGCCCGAGGGCAATCACATCCAGATCCCGAATGCGACGGTGTTCAAGAGCGTCATCACCAACTTCACCGTCTCGCCCGAGGGACGCGACGACTTCACCGTCGGCATCGGATATGACGCGTCGATCACTCGGGCGCAGGAACTGATCGGCGATGTTTTGGCGCGGCACGAGGCGGTGTTGGCGGAACCTGCGCCGATGATCCTTGTCGATGGGCTTGGATCGTCGACCGTGACGCTGCACGCCTATTACTGGCTGAACGTGCGCGAATATTCCCTGCTCAAGGTGAAGTCGTCGGTCCTGCGGCTGACCAAGAAGACGCTGATGGATGCCGGCATCTCGATGCCCGACGACGCGCGCGAGATCATCTTCCCTCAGGGCGTGCCGCTTCTCGACCAGCGCCGGGGCGACGACGCGGCTGCCGAAATCCCCGCGCCGCGGGAAAGCGGGGCCGAAAGCACCGAGGCCGAAGGCGATCTGGCGAACGACCAGGACGAGATCGCCGAGCGCGCGGGGAAGGCCGCGTCGCCGGAGGACAGGACGGACTTGCTGGAGGGCTAGGTCCAGTTTCCCGCGCGTACCGTGTCGATCATCAGGCGCACGTTGTCGGCGTCAGCATCAGGGGTGATGCCGTGTCCCAGGTTGAAGATGTGCGGGCCCCCCGCGAAGGCGCGGCAGATCGCCCGCGTCGCCTCGATCAGGGGCTTGCCGCCGGTGACCATGTGCCCCGGGGCCAGGTTGCCCTGGACGCAGCCATCGGTCTGAACGTGTTTCGCGGCCCATCTGGCGTCGACGCTGTTGTCGAGCGCTACGCAGTCCGCGCCCGTCTCCTTGGCGAAGCCTTCGTACCTCGGTCCCGCCTCGCGGGGGAAGGCGATCACGGGGATGCCCGGATGCCGGTCCTTCAGCGCGGCGACGATGCGGGCGGCGGGTGCCACGCAATAGGCGTCGAAGTCGCGACCCTTCAGCGATCCGGCCCAACTGTCGAAGAGCTTGACCACTTCGGCTCCCGCCTCGATCTGCGCGGACAGGTAGAGGACCGTGGCCTCGGTGATGCGGTCGAGCAGCGCCTCGAAGAGGGGCCGGTCCTCGTCCTTGAGGGTATGAGCCGGGCCCTGATCGGGCGTGCCGCGCCCCGCGATCATGTAGGTCGCCACCGTCCAGGGCGCGCCCGCGAAGCCGATCAGCGTCGTTTCGGACGGCAGGGCGCGTGAGAGGATGCGAACCGTCTCGTAGACCGGGGCCAATGTCTCATGGATCGCGTCGACGGGCTTGAGGCGGTCGAAGTCCGACGAAGTCGTGACGGTCGAGAGGCGCGGACCTTCGCCGGTCACGAACCACAAGTCCGCGCCGAGGGCCTGGGGGACGAGGAGGATGTCGGCGAAAAGGATCGCGGCGTCGAACCCGAAGCGCCGGATCGGCTGAAGCGTGACTTCCGCTGCAAGCTCGGGCGTATAGCAGAGCGACAGGAAATCCCCCGCCTTCTCGCGAGTCGCGCGATACTCGGGGAGGTAGCGGCCCGCCTGTCGCATCATCCAGATCGGCGGGATGGGAAGCGTCTCTCCCGCCAGTGCCCTCAATAACAGTTTACGGGTCATTCCCTGTCCTCTTGCGTCTCTCTCTGGTCACGATCCGGCCGGGTCTTGTCAATAGACAGGATTGCCACGCCTTGTTCCGCGGCTTAGAGCAAGGCGCATGAGCGAACGACCTGACCCGACCCGCCCCTTCCGCATCGGCACACGAGGTTCTCCCCTCGCATTGGCGCAGGCGCGCGAGACGCGAGACCGGCTTGTGCGTTCGACCGGCCTCGAGGCCGAGGCTTTCGAGATCGTCGTCATCAAGACAACGGGCGACCGTGTCACGGATCGGCCTCTGGGAGAGATCGGCGGCAAGGGTCTCTTCACCAAGGAGATCGAGGAGGCAATGCTGTCGGGTGAGATCGACATCGCGGTCCACTCCATGAAGGACATGCCGGTGGATCAGCCCGCCGGACTGGTCATCGGCGCCTGTCTCCCGCGCGAGGATGTGCGCGACGTCTTCGTCACGCTGGATGGGATCGCGCTGTCCGACTTGCCCGCGGGTGCCGTGGTGGGCACGTCGAGCCTCCGGCGGAAGGCGCAGGTGCTGCACCGGCGGCCTGACCTTCAAGTCGTGGAATTTCGGGGCAACGTGCAGACACGGTTGGGCAAGCTGTCTGCGGGCGTGGCACAGGGCACCTTCCTGGCTCTCGCCGGCCTGAACCGGCTTGGGTTGAGCGAGGTCAGGGCGGTGCCGATTTCCGCCGACGAGATGCTGCCCGCCGTGGCGCAGGGAGCCATAGGGATCGAGCTGCGCGCCGACGACACGCGCGCCTTTGACATGGTAGCCGCGATCGCCGACGAGGTGACAGGCCAGCGCGTCGCCTGCGAGCGGGCCTTCCTCGCCCGTCTCGACGGATCCTGCCAGACGCCGATCGCCGCCCTGGCCGAGATCGATGGGGACAGGCTGACGTTCAGGGGCGAGATCCTGAAGACCAACGGGTCGCGCTCGGTCAGCGGTAGACGTGACGGGCCCGTGGCCGAGGGAGAGGATCTGGGGCGCGATCTTGCCGAGGCGCTTTTGGCCGAGGCGGGTCCGGGCTTCTTCGACGAGCGCTAGGATTTGCTGCGCAGCATTTCGACGATGCTGCGCAGAAACCCTTTGATTTCCAACGACCCTCCCCTAAGCTGCGCTGCAGCACATGCGCCAGGGAGGTTGCCATGTCCGGAAAGCCGCTGCTGATCAAACGCTACGCCAGCAGGCGCCTCTACAACACGGAAACGTCCGATTACGTCACGCTCGAGGATATCGCTGGCTTCATCCGCGAAGGCCGCGACGTTCAGATCGTCGACCTCAAGTCCGGGGACGACCTGACGCGGCAGTATCTTCTTCAGATCGTCGCAGACCACGAAAGCCGCGGCGAAAGCGTCCTGCCTCTCGATGTCCTGACCGACCTCGTCCGGTCCTATACGACGCAGGCGCACTCCATCGTTCCGCAGTTTCTCGCCATGAGCTTCGATATGCTTCGCGAAGGCCAGTCGAAGGTGATGGAGAGCATGTCGACGCCGCTGGTCTCGATGCCCGGGTTCGATGCGATGAAGGCGCAGCAGGAGGCCTTCATGAAGGCGTTTACCGGCGGGATGGGGAAGTCCTGGTCGGGGCCGCAGATGGAGTCGGAGGACAAGGACGAGGCCAGCCCGCCGAGCGAGTTGGACGACATCCGCAAGCAACTTGCTGCGATGCAGGACCAGCTGTCGCGGATGGGAAAGAAGCCCTGACGCGACCTACCTGAAGATGCTTCGGACAGAGTCCGCCAGAAGCTGGACGACGACGGCCTCCGAAAGATAGCCGGTCTCGTCCATGTTCCGCGCCGCCTGATAGCGTCGAATGGCGCGGCGTGTGTCGTTGTCGAATTCTCCATCGACCTTGCCGGGCTTCAGCTCGAGCCTTTCCAGGCGCGCTTCGACGATCTGGCGGGTCCGAGGGGACAGGCCCAAGGCGTCCTCCTGACGGGCGGCGGCAGTTCTTTCCTCGGCGTTCCGGTCCTCCTCCTCGAGCTCGAGGATACGGGCCTCGGCGGCATCGGTGAATGCGCCACGGTTGCTCAGGCGCAGGTACTCCTCGTAGGCACCCACGGTGTCGAGACCCTGGGCGTTGTCCCAGTACCTGCGGTCCGCCACATCCGCGTCGTTTCGCGTGCGGTTCTCGATCGCCCGCAGGCGTTCGGTCGCGATCTCGGCATACTCGCCGTCAGGGTAACGGGCGAGGTAGGCGCGCAGGCCCGCCTCGTCGCCAACGGCGCCCGTCTCGTCCCAGAAGGCGAGGTCGGCGCGCAGCAACTCCTGCCGTCTCCGCTCGGCCTCGGCCTCAAGCTCCTGCGCGCGGCGTTCGGCCTGCGCGTCGAGGCGCGTGATCTGGTCGGCGGTCATGTAGCCCGTCGACTCGACCCCCTGCGCGGTCTGCCAAGCCTGGATCGCCGAGCGGGTGCCGCGTCCGAAGATGCCGTCGATGCCTCGGGTGTTGAATTCGAGAAGCGTCAGGTCGCGCTGGATCTCGCGCCGGGCGTCGCGAGAGAGATCGAGCGCCTGCTCGGCCCGCTCGGCTCGCGCCTGGGGCGTGTCGGTCAGGGCGCGGATGCGGTTGTTCGCCATTTGAACGAATTCGCCGGAAGGATGGGCGTCGATGTAGCCTTGGTAGCCCTCGGCTGTGTCCGCGGCGCTGGCGCGGCGCCAGTCCGCGATGTCGGCGCGGCGGGCAAGGTCGGGGGCGGGCGTCGGTGCGGGAGCAGGGGTCGGAGCGGTCGACTGCGCTTGAAGGAGGGTCAGGTCTTCGGGGGCAAAGCCCTGGACTGTCATCCCAAGACGCGGTTGCGCGATGTTCTGGCCCGGGCGCGCGATGATGTCGGTCAAAAGCTTCTCGGCGCCGGCGGGCGCGCCGGTCAGAACGGCTACGCCCTGGGGGATATCGAGGTCGCCGATGCCGGCGGTCAGGTAGGCGCCAAAGCCCATCTGTGCGTCGTCGGTCGCGAGGACGAGTACAGCATGGCCGGGGGCGGACGCCAGCCACGCCATGACCGTCGAGAGCGGAAGCGTGTTGGCCGCAAGGGTCGCCATTGGCCCCGTTTCGGCGTCGACGGGAAGGAAATAGGTCTCGGACACAGTATGAACAAAGCGCCCAGCCAGGACCACGAGCAGCGTATCCGAGCGGTCGGCCATCTGGCCGAACTCGGACAGGGCATCGGTCATGTCGTCGAGGGTGGCCTCCTGCCGGGCGACGATCTGCATGCCCGCCCGCGACAGTGCCGTCTCGGCGCGGACTACCCGGTCGCCGCGCGAGACGTCGCCCACATTCTCGTATTCCTCGTTCCCCAGGATCAGTCCGACCGACTGCGCATGAAGCGGACTTGCCGCAAGAACGAGGGCCGCGATGATGTGCAGGCGCATGGTATTCCTCCCGTGACTGGCCCAAGCCTATGCGGCGGGAACCCGTGACGGAAGGAGAAGTTGCATCCGCGCGGCGCGAGAGCGTCAGCTGTGGATCGGCCCGTCGCCGCAGGCCAGCGCGGCTTCGCGCACGGCTTCGGAATAAGTCGGGTGCGCGTGGCAGGTCCGGGCCAGATCCTCGGCTGCGGCGCCGAACTGCATCGCCACGCAGATCTCATGGATCAGGTCGCCGGCCATCGGGCCGATGATATGGGCGCCCAGGATGCGGTCGGTTTCTTTGTCTGCCAGGATCTTGACGAAGCCTTCGCCCTGGAAGTTGGCCTTGGCGCGGGCGTTGCCCATGAAGCTGAATTTGCCCGCCTTGTAGGCGCGGCCTTCGTCCTTCAACTGCTCCTCGGTCTTGCCGACGCTGGCTACTTCGGGGTGGGTGTAGACGACGCCGGGGATGACGCCGTAGTTCACATGCCCCGCCTGGCCCGCGATGGTCTCGGCCACCGCCATGCCCTCATCCTCGGCCTTGTGGGCCAGCATGGGGCCTGCGACGGCGTCGCCGATGGCGTAGATGCCGGGGGCGGTTGTGCGCCAGTGGTCGTCGATCCTGACCTGTCCGCGATCCGTCAGTTCGACGCCGACGGCCTCGAGACCGAGGCCCTCGGTGTAGGGCCGCCGGCCCGTGGCGACGAGGACGACGTCGGCTTCGGCCTCGTGCGCGCTGTCGTCCTTGCGGAGCTTGTAGGTGACCGTGGCCTTGTCCTTGGCCTTTTCGACGCCTTGGACGGCTGCGCCCATGACGAACTCAAGCCCTTGTTTCTTCAGCGTTCTCTGGAATGTCTTCTGCACCTCGGCGTCCATGCCGGGGAGGATGGCGTCGAGGTATTCGATGACCGTGACCTTGGCGCCGAGGCGGCTGTAGACCGAGCCGAGTTCGAGGCCGATGACGCCCGCGCCGATGACGATCATGGTCTGCGGGATCTTCGGCAGGGTCAGGCCGCCGGTGGACGTCACGACCGTCTTCTCGTCGACCTCGACGCCGGGGAGGGCGGAGGCTTCGGACCCGGTCGCGATGACGATGGTCTTCGCCTCGTGGACCTCGTCGCCGACCTTGACCTTGCCGGCTTCGGGGATCGAGCCCCAGCCTTTCAGCCAGTCTATCTTGTTCTTCTTGAAGAGAAATTCGATGCCCTTGGTGTTCTGGTCGATGGTGTCCTGCTTGTAGGCCAGCATCTGCTTCCAATCGACGTCGGGACGCAGGACCTTGAGGCCCATCTTGCCGAAGTTTTCTTCGGTTTCCTGCAGCATCTCGGTGGCGTGGAGCAGCGCCTTCGACGGGATGCAGCCGACGTTGAGGCAGGTGCCGCCAAGGGTGTCGCGGCTTTCGACGCAGGCGGTCTTGAGACCCAGTTGGGCACAGCGGATGGCGCAGACATAGCCGCCGGGGCCGCTGCCGATCACGATCACGTCGTAACTAGCCATGGGACTGTTTTCCTTCGATTCTGGTCATCGGTATTGCGTCGGTATCACGTCGGTATTGCGTCGGTGTCCATTTCGGGTCTCGCAGGGACGCTATCACCCTGAGCGGCGAGGTCCACCATGCCGCAAGGACGCCTCACAGGAGCGCCGCCAGTAGCATGACGACGGTGGCGGCGAAGCCGATCACCCAGATCAGCGAACGCCAGGGGCGGAGCCCCAGCCAGTAGGCCGGGACGTAGAGGATGCGGGCGGTGAGGTAGACCCAGGCGCAGGCTGCGGTCAGTCCGGTCGCCTGTCCGCCGAGCGTCACGACGACGACGGCGAGGGTGAAGAGGATCAGCCCCTCGAAATGGTTGTCCATGGCACGCTGGAGCCGCGCGGTGCCCGCGGACAACTCGCGCGAGGGCGGCCTGTCCCGGGCCGAAGAGGTGTAGCCGGTGCCCAGTTCGAGGTTCGCGGGGACGGCGAAGACGAGGTACTGCACGACCTGAAGAAGCCCGGCGAGGGCGAGGACGGTGAGTTCGGGCGTCATGCGCGGTTGCACCTGAGGGGGGCGACCAGCATCGTCTCGGCGTAGCGGTCGCCCTGCTTGCGGGTCTCGGCCTCGAGCACATCGTCGGGCGCATCGACCCATGCGCAGTTCGGCTCCAGCGCGATAGAGCGGCGGGCGATCGCCTTGCGGTCCTCGAGGCTGCGCGGCTCGGAGGGATCGAAGATGAAAAGGTGCATCCGGGCGTCGCCCGCGTAGACCGCGTTGGACGGGACGTGGCGCACCGTGGTCAGCGTTTCGGACACCGGCGCGCCGCAGGCGGCGAGAGCGAGGAGACCCAGGGCGGCGAGGCGGCGCGGCATCAGGCGGTCTTCAGGAAACGGGCGTCGATGCTGGCGCCGAGGCCGCGTTCCTTGGCGAGCCACGCCTCGGCCTTGGCGCGGTCGTTGACCTCGAGAAGAACGACGGTCGCGCCGCCGTCGGCGTCGCGCCAGACCTGAAGCTGGGTCAGGCCTGCTTGCGCGCGGTCCTCGGAGGAGGCGTCCCAATCGGCAGGGGCGGAGGGGTAGGTGAGGAGGAGTTGCATGTCAGGTGTCCTTGGGGTGGGCGAGCGAGGCGAACCCGGCCCGACGTGTGGCTGCGCGGCCTGGGTGTGCCCGGCGAGGTGTCATGGGCATGTCAGACCGCAAGGCTTGCAAGCATGGCCAGAAGACCGCCGCTTGCCACCCACCAGAGGACCGTGCGCAGCCAGGGCAGGCCCGAAAGATACGCGGGCAGGTAGGCCGCGCGGCCAGCCAGATAGGCGAGGGCGCCGGCTTCCCAAACGCGGTCGGGCGGCAGGCTGGCGCCGGCAACGGCAAGGGCGACGAAGGCGGGCGCCGTCTCGGTGAAGTTCGAGAGTGCGCGGCGGGCGCGTCCGGCCAGCGGCCCACGGTCAGCCTCGGTGTCGCGTGGTCCGACCGTCCAGGAGTTGCCGAC
Organism: Silicimonas algicola; assembly: GCF_003970735.1. Lineage (GTDB taxonomy): Bacteria > Pseudomonadota > Alphaproteobacteria > Rhodobacterales > Rhodobacteraceae > Silicimonas > Silicimonas algicola. The sequence goes on along the minus strand of NZ_CP034588.1, from coordinate 3,770,067 downwards.
GGCAGCCTTCAGCAGGAGACCGTCGGCGCTTACATAGAGAAGCGTCAGCGCCGCGAAGAGACCGAGGGTCAGAACGAGGGACATGGATGAGTCCTTACAAATCCATCAGCAGCCGACGCGGATCCTCCAGCGCTTCCTTCACGCGGACGAGGAAGGTCACCGCGCCCTTGCCGTCGACGATGCGGTGGTCGTAGCTGAGGGCGAGGTACATCATCGGGCGGATGACGATCTGGCCCTTCACGACCATGGGCCGTTCCTGGATCTTGTGCATCCCCAGGATGCCCGACTGCGGCGGGTTCAGGATCGGCGAGGACATGAGCGAGCCGTAGACGCCGCCGTTCGAGATGGTGAAGGTGCCGCCCTGCATCTCGGCCATGGACAGCTTGCCGTCGCGGGCCTTCTGGCCGAGTGCGTTGATGGTCTTCTCGATCTCGGCGAAGGACTTGCCGTCGGCGTCGCGCACCACGGGCACGACGAGCCCCGAGGGCGTGCCCACGGCGATGCCCATGTGGACGAAGTTCTTGTAGACGACGTCGGTGCCGTCGATTTCGGCGTTGACCTCGGGCACCTCCTGCAGCGCGTGGCAGCAGGCCTTGGTGAAGAAGGACATGAAGCCCAGCTTCACGCCGTGCTTCTTTTCGAAGAGATCCTTGTATTCGGTCCGAAGCTCCATGATGCCCGACATGTCGACCTCGTTGTAGGTCGTCAGCATCGCCGCGGTGTTCTGCGCGTCCTTCAGGCGGCGCGCGATGGTCTGGCGCAGGCGGGTCATCTTGACCCGCTCCTCGCGGCCCGCATCCTCGGCGGCCACGGGCGCGCGGGGGGCGGAGGGTGACTCGGTGCGCGAGGGCGCGGGCGAGGTCAGCGCCTTCTGGACGTCTTCCTTCATGATGCGGCCGTCGCGTCCGGTGCCGGTGACCTGATCCGCCGAGAGGTTCTTCTCGGCCATGATCTTTTTCGCCGAGGGCGCATCCTCGACATCGCGGCCCTTGGCCGCCGTCTCGGGCGCGGGGGACTTGGGGGCGGCCACATCCTCGCCGCCCTTCGCGGGCGGGGGGGCGTCGGCCGTCGTCTTGGCGCCGCCCGAGATGACGGCCAGCTTGCCGCCGGCCTCGACCGTGGTGCCTTCGGCCTTGAGGATCTCGGACAGGACGCCCGAGGCGGGGGCCGGCACTTCGACCGAGACCTTGTCGGTCTCGAGTTCGCACAGCATCTCGTCCTGGGTGACGGTGTCGCCGGGCTGCTTGAACCAGGTCGAGACGGTGGCTTCGGTCACGCTTTCGCCAAGGGTGGGGACCATGACGTCGACGGACTTGCCGCTGTCCGGCTTCGCCTCGTCGCCCTTGGGTTCGGCATGGGCGGTCGCCGTATCCTCGGGCTTTGCCTTGCGCTCCTTCACGTCGGTCGAGGATCCCGCCTGGCCGCTTTCGGCGATCATGCCCAGAAGGGCGTCGACGCCTACGGTATCACCCTCCTTCGCGACGATCTCGTCGAGCTTGCCGGCGGCGGGCGAGGGCACCTCGACCGTCACCTTGTCGGTTTCCAGCTCGCAGAGAAGCTCGTCGACCGCGACGCTGTCGCCGGGTTTCTTGAACCAGGTGGCGACGGTCGCCTCGGAGACGCTTTCGCCAAGCGTCGGCACGCGGATTTCGGTGGCCATGAGTTATCCTTTCACCGTCAGCGCTTCGTCGACGAGCGCCGCTTGTTGAGCCTTGTGGGCCGACGCGAGGCCGGTCGCGGGCGACGCGCTGGCCGAGCGGCCGACGTAGATCGGTCGGGTCAGCCGGGCCTTGATGCGCGTGAGCACCCATTCGATGTTCGATTCCATGAAGGTCCAGGCGCCCTGGTTCTTGGGCTCTTCCTGACACCAGACCCAGTCCGCGTTCGGGAAGCGCTTCAGCTCCTTCACCAGCGCCTGCGCCGGGAAGGGATAGAACTGCTCGACCCGCAGAAGGTAGACGTCGTCGATGCCGCGCGCGTCCCGCTCCTCGAGCAGGTCGTAGTAGACCTTGCCCGAACACATCACGACGCGTTTGATCTTGTCGTCCGGGGCGAGAACCGTGTCGGAATGGCCCTTTTCGGCATCGTCCCAGAGGACGCGGTGGAAGGACGATCCGGTCAGGAAGTCGGCCGCGTCGCTGACAGCCAGCTTGTGCCGCAGAAGCGACTTGGGCGTCATCAGCACGAGGGGTTTCCGGTAGGAGCGGTGAAGCTGCCGCCTGAGGATGTGGAAGTAGTTCGCCGGCGTCGTGCAGTTCGCGACGATCCAGTTGTCCTCGGCACACATCTGGAGGAAACGCTCCAGCCGCGCCGACGAGTGCTCGGGGCCCTGGCCTTCGTAGCCGTGGGGCAAAAGCATCACGAGGCCGGACATGCGCAGCCACTTGCGCTCGCCCGACGAGATGAACTGGTCGAACATGATCTGCGCGCCGTTGGCGAAGTCGCCGAACTGCGCCTCCCACAGCACGAGCGAGTTGGGTTCGGCCAGCGAATAGCCGTACTCGAACCCGCAGACGGCGTATTCGGACAGCATCGAGTCGATGACGTCGTAATTCGCCTGCCCCTCGCGTATGTGGTTGAGCGGGTAGTAGCGGTCCTCGTTCTCCTGGTTGACGAGGGCCGAGTGACGCTGGCTGAAGGTGCCGCGCGTCGAATCCTGTCCTGCGAGGCGGACGGGATAGCCTTCGGTCAAGAGCGACCCGAAGGCCAGCGCCTCGCCCGTGGCCCAGTCGAAACCGGTGCCGCTGTCGAACATCTCGCGCTTGGCGTCCATCAGGCGTTCGACGGTCTTGTGCAGCGAAAAGCCCTCGGGCGCCGTCGTCAGGGCGCGGCCGATATCCTCCATGGTCTTCTTCTTGATGGCGGTCTTGCCGCGCTGGTACCGCTCCCCCTCGCGGTCGAGATGGCTCCACCGGCCGTCGAGCCAGTCGGCCTTGTTCGGCTTGTAGGCCTTCCCCGCCTCGAACTCCTCGTTCAGCCTGGCCTGGAAGGCGGCCTTCATGTCCTCGATCTCGCCTTCCGGGATCAGCCCGTCCTTCACCAGCCGGTCGGTGTAGAGCGACAGGGTCGTCTTGTGACCCTTGATCCGCTTGTACATGATCGGGTTGGTGAACATCGGCTCGTCGCCTTCGTTGTGACCGAAGCGGCGGTAGCAGAAGATGTCGATGACCACGTCCTTGGCGAACATCTGGCGGAACTCGGTCGCGACCTTCGCGGCGTGAACGACGGCCTCGGGGTCGTCGCCGTTGACGTGGAAGATCGGCGCCTCGACCATCAGCGCGATGTCGGTCGGATAGGGCGACGAGCGCGAGAAGTGCGGCGCGGTGGTGAAGCCGATTTGGTTGTTCACGACGATGTGGATGGTGCCGCCGGTGCGGTGCCCGCGCAGGCCCGAGAGGCCGAAGCATTCAGCCACGACGCCCTGGCCCGCGAAGGCGGCGTCGCCATGAAGAAGGATCGGCAGAACCTGTGTGCGCTTGGTGTCGTGCAACTGGTCCTGCTTGGCCCGCGCCTTGCCGAGGACGACCGGGTTCACCGCCTCGAGGTGCGAGGGGTTGGCAGTCAGCGACAGGTGGACGGTGTTGCCGTCGAAGTCGCGGTCCGAGGAGGCGCCCAGGTGGTACTTCACGTCGCCCGACCCGTCGACGTCCTCGGGCTTGAAGCTGCCGCCCTGGAACTCGTTGAAGATGGCCTTGTAGGGCTTCGTCATGACGTTGGCGAGCACGCTCAGGCGGCCGCGGTGCGGCATCCCGATCACGATCTCCTTCACGCCGAGGGCGCCGCCCCGCTTGATGATCTGCTCCATCGCCGGGATCAGGCTTTCGCCGCCGTCGAGACCGAAGCGCTTGGTGCCCATGTACTTGACGTGCAGGAACTTCTCGAAGCCCTCGGCCTCGACCATCTTGTTCAGGATCGCCTTTCGGCCCTCGCGGGTGAAGGCGATTTCCTTGCCATAGCCCTCGATCCGTTCCTTCAGCCAGGCGGCTTCTTCGGGGTTCGAGATGTGCATGAACTGAAGCGCGAAGGTGCCGCAGTAGGTCCGCCGCACGATCTCGAGGATCTGGCGCATCGACGCGGTCTGAAGACCCAGCACGTTGTCGATGAAGATCGGACGGTCCATGTCGGCTTCGGAAAAACCGTAGGATTTCGGATCGAGTTCCGGATGGGGCGTCTTGTCGTGCATTCCGAGCGGGTCGAGATCGGCGGCGAGGTGACCCCGGATGCGGTAGGCGCGGATGATCATCAGCGCGCGAATCGAATCGAGGACGGCGCGCTTGACCTGGTCGTCGGTGATCTCGACGCCCGCGTCGCGCGCCTTCTTCGCAATCGTGCCGGCGGCGGTCTTCTGGACCTCGACCCCGAGGTCGCCCCATTGACCGTCGAGCGCCGCAGTCAGTTCGTCCGCGGGGGCCGGTGGCCAGTCGCCGCGCGCCCAGGACGGCCCCGCCGCCTCGGCGCGGGCATCGGCCTCGCTGTCGCCGAGCTGGCGGAAAAACTCCTGCCAGCCCGCGTCGACCGCGTTCGGGTCCTGCGCGTAGCGGGCATGAAGCTGCTCGATGTATTCCGCGTTGTGGCCCTGCAGGAAGGACGAGGCGCGGAAGATGTCGTTGGAGGATTGCTCGGTCATGGGGTCACCTTAAGGGTTGGACCGGAACGCCCTCCGCCCGAAGGGAGGAGGGTGAGATGAGGATATAGGCATCGGCGCCAGCAGGCGTCAGGGGCAGGGCCGGAGGAACGCGGCCGAGGACACAGGAGCGGACGAGCCTCACCCGATGGCTTCCAGCATGGCCTCGCCCAGTCCGGCGGGGCTTTCGGCGACGGTGATGCCGGCGGAGCGCATGGCTTCGATCTTGTCCTCGGCGCCGCCCTTGCCGCCGGCGACGATGGCGCCGGCGTGGCCCATGCGGCGGCCCGGGGGCGCGGTGCGGCCGGCGATGAAGCCCGCGACGGGCTTCTTGCGGCCGCGCTTCGCCTCGTCCTTCAGGAACTGCGCGGCCTCCTCCTCGGCACTGCCGCCGATCTCGCCGATCATGATGATCGACTGGGTCTCGTCGTCGGCCAGGAACCACTCCAGCACGTCGAGGTGCTCGGTCCCCTTGATCGGGTCGCCGCCGATGCCGACGCAGGTCGACTGGCCGAGGCCCACGTCAGAGGTCTGCTTGACCGCCTCGTAGGTGAGCGTGCCCGAGCGCGACACGACGCCGACCGAGCCCTTGCGGTGGATGTGCCCCGGCATGATGCCGATCTTGCATTCGCCCGGCGTGATGACGCCCGGGCAGTTCGGCCCGATCAGGATCGAGGCCGAGCCCTCGAGCGCGCGCTTCACGCGCATCATGTCGAGGACCGGGATGCCCTCGGTGATGGCGACGATGAGCGGGATCCTCGCGTCGAGCGCCTCGAGGATCGAATCGGCCGCGAAGGGGGGCGGGACGTAGATCACGGTGGCGTTGGCGCCGGTCGTCTCCACCGCCTCGTGGACGGTGTCGAAGACGGGCAGGTCGAGGTGGGTCTGGCCGCCCTTGCCGGGTGTGACGCCGCCCACCATCGCCGTGCCGTAGGCGATGGCCTGTTCCGAGTGGAAGGTGCCCTGGGAGCCGGTGAAGCCCTGGCAGATCACGCGGGTGGTCTTGTCGATGAGGACGCTCATGCCTTCTCTCCCTTGACGGCCCTAACGATCTTCCGCGCGCCGTCCTTGAGGTCGTCGGCGGCGATGACGTCCACGTCGGATTCGTTGATGATCCGCTTGCCTTCTTCCACGTTGGTGCCCTCGAGCCGCACGACGAGCGGGACCTTCAGCCCCACCTCCTTGACCGCCGCCACCACGCCTTCCGCGATGACGTCGCAGCGCATGATGCCGCCGAAGATGTTGACGAGGATGCCCTTCACGTTCGGATCGGAGGTGATGATCTTGAAGGCCTCGGTCACCCGCTCCTTCGTGGCACTGCCGCCGACGTCGAGGAAGTTCGCGGGTGCAGCACCCTCGAGCTTGATGATGTCCATGGTCGCCATCGCGAGGCCGGCGCCGTTCACCATGCAGCCGATCTCGCCGTCGAGGGCGATGTAGTTCAGGTCGTACTTCGAGGCCTCGAGTTCCTTCGGGTCCTCCTCGGTGGTGTCGCGCAATTCCGTGATGTCAGGGTGGCGGTAGAGCGCGTTGCCGTCGAAGCCCATCTTGGCGTCGAGGCAGCGCAGGTCGCCGCCCGTCGTCACGATCAGCGGGTTGATCTCGAGCATCTCCATGTCCTTGTCCATGAAGAGCCGGTAGAGCGTGCCCATCAGCTGGACGCACTGCTTGACCTGCGCGCCCGTGAGCCCCAGGGCATAGGCGATGCGGCGGCCGTGGAACGTCTGGTAGCCGGTCGCGGGATCGACGCTGAACGACAGGATCTTCCCGGGCGTGCTCTCGGCCACCTCCTCGATGTCCATGCCGCCTTCGGTCGAGGCCACGAAGGCCACACGGCTCGAGGCGCGGTCGACGAGCAGCGCGAGGTAGAGTTCGCGCGCGATGTCGGCGCCTTCCTCGATGTAGATGCGCCCGACCTGCTTGCCCGCCTCGCCGGTCTGCTTGGTGACCAGCGTCCGGCCGAGCATGCGCTTGGCTTCCTCGGCGGCCTCCTCGACCGACTTCGCGATCCTGACGCCGCCCTTCGACCCCGCGTCGGCCTCCCTGAACGTGCCCTTGCCACGCCCGCCGGCGTGGATCTGCGCCTTCACCACCCAGACCGGACCGTCCAAGGCCCCCGCCTGCGTCTTCGCTTCCTCGCCCCGCAGGACCACACGCCCCTCCGCCACAGGCGCCCCATACGCCCGAAGCAACCCCTTCGCCTGGTATTCGTGGATGTTCACCTGGGTGGCCTCCTGTGCATTCGCGTCGCGCGTTGCCTTGGCATGGAATGCGTGAAGAAAGGAATGAAAATCGGCGAGAGCAACGCCATCATCCGCGATTTTCCGCGCATTGTGATCACACAAAAACTCGTGTGATCACGAAGTGTCTGCGGCTTCGGGAAGGGGGTCCCGGAAGCCCTCGATCCCGGCGCAGGCCTCGGTCGCGCCCGGCCGCGAAAGGAGACGCGCGATCTCCTCGTCGGTCTCCGGGGCACGGTGCGCGAGGCTGGTTTCAGCGACCTGGTTGAAGTTGCGGCCGTCGTAGAGCGCAGTGTCACGCACCACGGCGTCGGGACGCGTGTGATAGCCGTCGCCGCGCTGCGCCTTGCGCAGAAACATGTCGGGGGTGCGTACGGAAAAATGCGCGACCTGCGCGAGGATGTAGGGCCGCCTCTGCCCCACGAGGCGGTTGAAGGGCCGCTGCCGGGCCGCGTCGTAGAAGAGATCGTCGGCCGGGTTTCCGGAAGAGATCAGGACGGGAAAATGCGCTCGCCCGACGCCGGGCGCGAGCCGAGGCCTGTGGATGTCCAGCCGTTCGATCTCGGGGCCGTAGCGGAAGAGCGTCTTGACCTGAGCGTTGGCGCCCTTGCGGCGTGGCGCGGCGCGTGTGAACGCCGGTCCGACATGGCGACCGGGCCAGGTTGTGTTGCCGCTGTCGCCGAAGAATCGCCAGGCCACCATGAGCGCGGCCGCGTCGCCCAAGGCCGCGATCAGATCCCGGACGGTGCGGTGGGGCGGGCTCGGCAGCAGGAATTCGTCTAGGTCGAGCCACATGATCCAGTCACCTGGGCGGAAGCAGCCCGCCTCGCGCGCGAGGCGTTCGGCGCTGACCTGGGGGGCGACGCCGGGCGGGACCTCTTGCCGGATGTGCGTGAGTTCGCCGGCATCTGCAAGCCGGTCGAGGAGGGCGTCGCCGCCGTCGTCGCAGTCGTTCGACACGATGACGATGTCCGAGAAGCCCAGCACGCGGTGGTAGGCGACCCATTCCAGAAGGAAAGGGCCCTCGTTCTTCTGGGCGGAGAAGAGGACAGTCCGGGTCACGACGCCAAAAGGGAAGCAGGCGACACGCCGGATGTAAAGGCCGCCCTCCCCGAGGCCGGGAAGGGCGGCGGACCCTTACGTCAGGCTGCCGTCGATCTTGCGGCAGGCCTCGACGAGGCCCTTCACGGCCTCGACGGACTTGTCGAACATTGCCTGCTCGTTCTTGGCCATCCTGATATCGACCACGCGCTCGATGCCGCCGGCCCCGATGATCGTCGGCACGCCGACGTACATGCCCTTCAGGCCGAAGGCGCCGTCGACGTGGGCGGCGCAGGGCAGGAGGCGCTTCTGGTCCTTGAGGAAGGCCTCGGCCATCTCGATGGCACTGGTCGCGGGGGCGTAGAAGGCCGATCCGTTGCCGAGCAGACCCACGATCTCGGCGCCGCCGTCACGGGTACGCTGCACGATGGCGTCGAGCTTTTCCTGCGTGGTCCAGCCCATCTCGATGAGGTCGGGAAGCGGAATGCCCGCCACCGTCGAGTAGCGCACGAGCGGCACCATGGTATCGCCGTGGCCGCCAAGGACGAAGGCGGTGACATCCTTCATCGAGACATCGAATTCGACCGACAGGAAATGGCGGAAGCGCGCGCTGTCGAGAACGCCGGCCATGCCGCAGACCATATTGTGCGGCAGGCCCGAGTATTCGCGCAGCGCCCAGACCATCGCGTCGAGCGGGTTGGTGATGCAGATGACGAAGGCGTCGGGAGCGTTGACCCGGATGCCCTCGCCCACGGCCTTCATCACCTTGAGGTTGATGCCGAGAAGGTCGTCGCGGCTCATGCCGGGTTTGCGCGGCACGCCGGCAGTGACGATGCAGACGTCCGCGCCCGAAATGTCGGCATAGTCGTTGGTGCCCTTGAGGCGCGCGTCGAAGCCCTCTGCGGGGCCGGCCTCGGCGATGTCGAGCGCCTTGCCCTGAGGCGTGCCTTCGGCGATGTCGAACAGGACGACGTCGCCGAGTTCCTTCAGGGCCGCGAGATGCGCGAGAGTGCCACCGATCTGGCCCGCGCCGATGAGCGCGATCTTGGGTCTGGGCATGGAGGTCTCCGATCCGTTGTCTGTTCGGGCCCGCGCCATACGCCCCTCCGGGATGCGGCGCAAGGGACTTGACCGGGCGGGTCGGCCTTTCCGTCGGGACGCGGGGCGGGTAAGAGGGCCTTCACGATCCAGCGGAAGCAGCCATGATCTTCGATGCGACATTCTTCGCCGTGGCCATCCCGGCGGTCATTTTCGCTGGCATCTCGAAGGGCGGGTTCGGGTCGGGCGCGGCCTTTGCGGCGACGCCGATCCTGGCGCTGATCCTGCCGCCGGAACTGGCCGTGGGGATCATGCTGCCCTTGCTCATGGTGATGGATGTCGCCGCGCTCAAGGCCTACTGGGGCAAGTGGTCGGCGTCGGCGGTGCGCGTTCTTGTCCTGGGCGGCATTCCCGGCGTCGTCATCGGCGCTCTGTTCTGGAACAGCGCCAACCCCGACGTCCTGCGGTTGCTGATCGGGGTCCTTGCCGTGGGCTTCGTCGCGTTCCAGTTGGCGCGAGGGAGGGGCTGGATCCGGGCGGCGGCGCGACCTGCGGGCACAGTCGCAGGGCTGATCGCTGGCGCTGCGGCGGGGTTCACCAGCTTCATCAGCCACGCGGGCGGTCCGCCCGCGGCGGTCTACCTGTTGTCGCGACCGATCACCAAGACAGAATACCAGGCGAGCACGGTCGTCGTCTTCTGGGTGCTGAACGCCGCAAAGGCGATCCCCTATGCCTATCTGGGCATCTTCTCGCAGGCGTCGCTGACGGCCGGCCTGTACCTGTGGCCGGCTGCCCTTGTAGGCGTGCTGATCGGGGTCAAGGCACACGACGCGATACCCGAGCGGGTCTACTTCGGGATCACCTACCTGCTGCTGACGCTGACCGGCGGGAAGCTGATCTGGGATGCGCTGACCTAGCTGGGGATGCCGGAGGGTTCGCGCGGCTCGTCGAGCGGCTCATAGGCTTGTCCGCTGGCGACGAGGCAGGTGATGCCGTTGGGCAGCGTGACCGTGATCGTCCAGGTGCCCGTTTCGAGCGAGGCATAGACTTCCATCACGCGGCCCTGCGTCGCCATTCCGATCGACTGGCGGCTTTCGCCGTAGCGGGAGGAGAGCCGTTCCAGGACGGCGTCCCGGCTCGCGCAGTTCTGCGATTGCGCGAGGGCGGCGGACGGCAAAAGGGCCGCGAGAGCGAGAGTGGCAAGCTTTGTTTTCATCTCTGTCCTTTCAGGGGACCAATGTCCCCTCGGATGAGGCCCCGAGGTCTGGGGGCGAAGCGTGACCAGTCTGAGACCGGGAAAACGAAAATGAGGTTAACCCTTCGTGCCCTGCGTCCCGGCATCGGCAACGTTGGCAGCGCCAAACGACAGATCTTCCGTGCAGAGGCAACGACATGGAATTTGCGAAGAATTGTCGCTATTCTGCGTTGCGGCATGAATTGCCTTGCGGAAAAATGCGTCGCGGTGCAGGTTTCGCGCAATTTTGTTGCGGAGAAAATGTCTCGATGCGCCTGTACAGGTCAGTGCTGTATATCCCCGGCTCGAAGCCTCGTGCGCTGGACAAGGCGCGGAGCCTGCCGGTTGACGCCATCATCTTCGATCTCGAGGACGCCGTTGCGCCGAACGAAAAGCAGGCCGCGCGCGAGACCTTGCGGACCGAACTGGCCTCGGGCGGCTATGGCCACCGGGTCCGTCTCGTCCGGATCAACGGGCTCGCCACACCCTGGGGCGAAGACGATGCGCGCGCCGTCGCGGACATGGGCTGTGACGGTGTGCTCATTCCCAAGGCCGAGTCGCGGGGCCAGATCGAAGCCCTGTCCTCTCTGACGCCGGGGCTGCCGGTCTGGTGCATGATGGAGACGCCCCGGGGCGCGCTGAATGCGCTCGAGATCGCCGACACGCCGGGTGTCGCCGGCTTCGTCCTTGGCACGAACGACCTTGCCAAGGACATCGGTTGCGAGACCGGCGGCGACCGCGCAGCGCTGATGACGGCCATCCAGATGTGCCTCCTGGCGGCGCGGGCGGCGGGCCTCGTCTGCGTCGACGGCGTCTTCAACGGGTTTCGCGACGAGGCGGGCTTCGAAGCCGAGGCGATCCAGGGACGCGCGCTCGGCATGGACGGGAAGTCCCTGATCCATCCGTCGCAGGTCGAGGCCGCCAATCGGGTCTTCGCCCCGTCGCCGGACCAGATCGACCTGGCCGAACGTCAGATCGCCGCCCATGACGCCGCACTGGCCGAAGGGCAGGCCGTGGCGGTCGTGGACGGCCGGATCGTCGAGAACCTTCATGTCGAGACCGCGAAAGCCGTCCTTGCACGGGCCGACGCGATCCGGGAAAGATCGGAACCATGACACTTCTCATCCTCGGACTGCTGCTGTGGGCGGGCGCCCACCTGGTGAAACGGCTTGCGCCCGGCGCGCGCGCGGTCCTTCAGGACAAGATGGGCGACGGATCGAAGGGGCTGATCGCGGCTCTCATCCTCTTGTCCGTGGTCCTGATGGTGCTGGGTTATCGGTCGGCCGACGGCGCGGTCTACTGGGGCCGGACCGGTGCGATGGTCGGGATCAACAACCTTCTCATGGTCGTCGCGGTCGCGCTGTTCGGGGTCGGCAACTCGAAAAGCCGGCTGCGCGGAAAGATGCGGCATCCGATGCTGACGGGCCTGATCGTCTGGGGCGTCGCGCATCTTCTGGTGAACGGCGACGTTCCGTCCTTCGTCCTGTTCGGCGGGCTGATCGCCTGGGCGCTTCTCGAGATGATCCTCGTGAACCGGGCCGAGCACGAGTACGTCCCATACGACGGGGGCAGCTTCGCCGGCGACGTCCGGCTGGCCGTCATCACCCTCGTCGTCTACGCCGTGATCTCCGGAATCCATTGGTGGCTGGGGTACGTCCCTTTCGGAGCCTGAGGTGAAGACGAACCCCGGTCGGTTCTTCGAGGACTACAGGCTTGGCGAGACGATCCGCCACGCCGTGCCGCGGACCCTGAGCGGTGGCGAACGTGCGCTCTACCACGCGCTTTATCCGCAGCGGCACGCGATCCATTCCTCGGACGATTTCGCAGAGGCCTGCGGTCTGCCACGCGGGGTTCTCGACGACCTTCTCGTATTTCACACGGTCTTCGGAAAGACGGTTCCCGACGTCTCGCTGAATGCGGTTGCAAACCTCGGATACGCCGAAGGCCGCTGGCTGAGGCCGGTGGTGACGGGCGAAACCCTGACGGCAACCTCCGAGGTGATCGGGCTCAAGGAGAACTCGAACGGGACAACGGGCGTGGTCTGGGTGCGTACGACCGGGCGGGCCGGGGAGGGCGACCCCGTGCTGGAGTATGTCCGGTGGGTCATGGTCCGAAAGCGGGACCCGGGCGCGCCGGCGCCCGAGCCGACGGTGCCGACGCTGTCGCCGATGGTGAGTGCGGACCGTTTGATCGTGCCCGGTGGCCTGGATTTCACGGGGTACGACTTCGCTCTCGCCGGTGAACCGCACAGGTGGGGCGACTACGACGTCGGCGAGACCATCGACCATGTCGACCGCGTGACCGTCGAGGACGCCGAGCACATGTTGGCGACGCGGCTATGGCAGAACACCGCGAAGGTTCATTTCGACGCCACGCACCGCGACGACGGACGCCGCCTGATCTATGGCGGACACGTCATAAGCCTGGCTCGTGCGCTCTCGTTCAACGGTCTTGCGAATGCGCAGATCCTCGTGGCGCTGAACGGCGGGGCGCATGTCAGCCCGCTGTTTGCGGGCGACACGGTCTGCGCCTGGTCCGAGGTTCTGGAGAAGGCGGAGACGGCAGCGCCGGGCGTGGGCGCCGTTCGTCTGCGTCTTGTCGCTCACAAGCCGGAGGCGCCAGCGGGACAATTGAGGACAGAGGGCGGCAAGTATCTGCCGGGCGTTCTTCTGGACCTCGACTACTGGGCCCTGATGCCTGTGTGACGGAAAGGGTGGTTTTGTGATCGCAGGAATTCTGCGTGTGATCACAAGGCTAGAATTCTCGCGACTGTTAGCGATATTTGCTGCGCCGCGGCGCCGCAGAGGCGTGACACGGCTGACCACAGTGCTATGACAACCCAACGCCGCCACCAGAAGGAGCTGGAGACATGGCAGATGACCTCAGAGGCAAGCGCCCCCTTTCTCCGTTCATGATCGGGCCGTACTACAGGCCCCAGATCACGTCGATGACGTCCATCGCGAACCGCATCGCCGGCACGGGTCTTGGCGTGGCGGCGATCTTGGTCGTGTGGTGGTTCCTCGCCGCGGCCACGTCCGCAGACTCCTTTGCGACCGCCGACGGCGTGATCACGTCCTTCCTCGGCGATCTCGTCATGGTCGTGTCGGCCTGGGCGCTTTGGTATCATGCGCTGGCGGGGCTGAGGCATCTCTACTGGGACAGCGGGCGCGGGCTGGAAATCGAGACGGCCGAGCGGCTTGGCATCGTGGTCATCGTCGCCTCGGTCGCCATGACGATCCTGACCGTCCTGGCCGTTTGAGGAGAGTGGCGATGTCCTATCTGACCGATCTCAAACGTGCGACGGGCCATGGTTCGGCCCGCGAGGGCACCCACCGGCATTGGACGATGACCAAGTCGAGCGTGGCGCTCCTCCTTTTGACGCCGTTGTTCGTCTTCACCTTCGGCCCGATGCTCGGGCGTCCCCATCTCGAGGTCATCGTCTATTTCTCGCAGCCCTTCCCGGCGATCGTGGCGGCTCTGATGATCATGACCGGGTTCATGCATTTCAAGAACGGCATCCAGGTTGTGATCGAGGACTATGTCGACCAGCCCGGGCGGGAATGGGCGATCATCCTGACGACGGTGCTGTCCTATGCCGCCGCCGCCGCCGGCGTCTTCGCCATCGCCAAGATCGCGCTCTGAGGTAACGACATGGCCGCTTACGACTACGAGACACACGAGTACGACTGCATCGTCGTCGGCGCAGGAGGATCCGGCTTGCGTGCGACGCTCGGCATGGCCGAGCAGGGCCTGCGGACGGCCTGCATCACCAAGGTCTTCCCGACGCGGTCGCACACGGTGGCGGCGCAGGGTGGGATCGCGGCGTCCCTGGGCAACATGGGTCCCGACCACTGGCAGTGGCACATGTACGACACCGTGAAGGGGTCGGACTGGCTGGGCGACACCGACGCGATGGAATACCTCGCACGGGAAGCGCCGAAGGCGGTCTACGAGTTGGAACATTACGGCGTGCCATTCTCGCGCACCGAGGAGGGGCGTATCTATCAGCGGCCCTTCGGCGGCCACACCACCGAGTTCGGCGAAGGCCCACCCGTGCAGCGCACCTGCGCCGCCGCCGACCGGACCGGGCACGCGATCCTGCACACGCTCTATGGTCAGTCGCTGAAGAACAATGCCGAGTTTTTCATCGAGTATTTCGCGCTCGACCTCATCATGTCCGAGGACGGCACCTGCCAGGGAGTCGTGGCGTGGTGTCTCGACGACGGCTCGATCCACGTCTTCAACGCAAAGATGACCGTTCTGGCCACTGGCGGTTACGGCCGCGCCTACTTCAGCGCGACCAGCGCCCACACCTGCACCGGCGACGGTGGGGGCATGGTGGCGCGGGCGGGGCTGCCGCTTCAGGACATGGAATTCGTGCAGTTTCACCCGACCGGCATCTACGGTTCGGGCTGCCTGATCACCGAAGGCGCCAGGGGCGAGGGCGGATACCTGACCAATTCCGAAGGCGAGCGGTTCATGGAACGCTATGCGCCGACCTACAAGGACCTGGCGTCGCGCGACGTCGTCAGCCGCTGCATGACGATGGAGATCCGCGAGGGGCGGGGCGTCGGAACGGAGGGGGACCACATCCACCTGCACCTGAACCACCTGCCGCCCGAGACGCTGCACGAGCGTCTTCCGGGCATCAGCGAGTCGGCCAAGATCTTCGCGGGCGTCGACCTGACGAAGGAGCCGATCCCGGTGATCCCGACCGTTCACTACAACATGGGCGGCATTCCCACGAACTATTGGGGCGAGGTTCTGAACGCCGACGGCGAGAACCCGGAACGGACCGCTCCCGGCCTGATGGCCGTGGGCGAGGCGGGCTGCGCCAGCGTTCACGGCGCCAACCGGCTCGGGTCCAACAGCCTCATCGACCTCGTGGTGTTCGGCCGCGCCGCCGCCATCCGGGCGGGGCAGGTCGTCGACCGCACCGGCGGCAATCCGTCGCTCAATCAGGCTTCGATCGACGCCGCGCTCGACCGCTTCGACCGTTTCCGCCATGCTGACGGAACGGTCCCCACGGCCGAGCTGAGGCTAGAGATGCAGAAGACGATGCAGGCCGATGCGGCGGTGTTCCGCACCGACAGGACGCTTGCCGAGGGCGTCGAGAAGATGGACTCCGTCGCGCGCAAGATGGACGACATCAAGGTGACCGACCGGAGCCTGATCTGGAACAGCGACCTGATGGAGACGCTGGAGCTGGCGAACCTGATGCCGAATGCGCTGGCGACGATCGTCAGTGCCGAGGCGCGGAAGGAATCGCGCGGCGCTCATGCGCACGAGGACTATCCCGACCGCGACGACCAAACCTGGCGCAAGCACACGCTGGCCTGGGTAGAGGGCGCCGACGTTCGGCTGGATTACCGTCCTGTCCACCTCGACCCGCTGACGACGAGCGACGAAGGCGGGATCGACCTGAAACGTATCGCGCCCAAGGCGAGGGTCTACTGATGCGGCTGCTTCTCATCGCCGTCGTTGCGCTGGCCGCCTGCGCGCCGCAGCCGGAATCCACAGTCGAGGAGCTGGCCGAACAGGTCGCCTCGGCCACGCTCGTCACGCTTCAGCCCGGTGTGGACCGCGCGCCCGTGGCGACCTGCGTCCGAGACCATGCGAAGTTCGATGAACTCCTGACCCTGTCCACGGACGACGCGCGCAACCCCTCGATCGAGGCGGTCGCCCTGGTTCAGGACATGCTGACGCGGGAAGAGGTGCAGACATGCATCGCGGCGAACAACGTGGCGCTATTAGAATGAGAGTCGTGCTCCTTCTTCCGGCGCTCATGATTCTTGCCGCCTGCGGTCCCCTGTCGCCCGAGCGTGCCGCCGAGGTCTGCGAGGACAAGGCGCGGGCTGCCACGGGACCTACCGGGGAAATCGGCATCGGCATCGGAACGGGCGGCAAGGTCGACTCGCGGCTCGAGATCG
This sequence comes from Silicimonas algicola, assembly GCF_003970735.1. Taxonomy (GTDB): domain Bacteria; phylum Pseudomonadota; class Alphaproteobacteria; order Rhodobacterales; family Rhodobacteraceae; genus Silicimonas; species Silicimonas algicola. The sequence continues at coordinate 3,753,960 of NZ_CP034588.1, read as the reverse complement.
GGGTGACGAGCGACTACCTTCGCGGGCTCGACCCCTACCAGGTCTACGAGGACTGCGTGCGCCGCGAGACCGGGCAAGGCCCGATCCGGCCGCTGGTGCTGGGGTAGGAGGGCAGGCGGCATGGCGCATTTCCCGACGCTGATCGGCAAGATCCGGGACGAGTTGAACCTCGTGCCGGACGAGGGTTTTCCGGTCCTGGGACGGACCCATTACTTCGCCCTGCTTCATGAGTTGCATCAAAGGCTCAAACCGAAGGCCTACCTTGAGATCGGGACCGAAAGCGGTGCTTCACTCGGGCTTGCGAAATGTCTCTCCGTCGCTGTCGATCCCGCTTTCCGGATCGAAGCAGATGTGATGGGCGGCAAGCCCGGGCTAATTCTCCAGCAGACGACGAGCGAGGCGTTCTTCGCCTCGGGTCTGCTCGACCGTCTCGGCGTAACAATCGATCTCGCGTTTCTCGACGGTATGCATCTCTTCGAGTACCTCCTGGACGACTTCATCAATACCGAACACCATATGGCGGCCGATGGGATGATCGTGCTGCACGATTGCGTGCCCTTCAGTTCGGCGGGAGCGCGTCGCGACGGGGACCGCCGCGTCACCCGCTCGTGGACTGGAGACGTCTGGAAGCTGCTTCCGATCCTTCGCGCTTACCGTCCGGACTTGAACGTCCGGACCTTCGACACACCGCCGTCGGGCCTCGTGGTCATCACGGGGCTGGACGTCACGAACCGCGTGCTGTCGGAGAAGCGCGACGAAATCATTGCGCGCTACGGCGACATGACATTCGAAGACCTCGGCCTGACGGCATTTCTCGCGGCGGCGGCCATCGAACCCTACCGTCGGTACATCGCTCCTCTCCCGGCCGAGGGAGCCTTGTCGTTCCGCATCCAGACGCCAGTTCCCAAACCGCGCGCCCAAGCCTCGTGGGGCGACCATGCCTTCGCGGTCTCTCTGGCCGAAGCCCTTGAGCGCGCCGGGCACTTTGCCGAAATCCGCACCGTGCGGGACTGGCATGCACCGGGGCCAAGCGACCAGATCGATATCGTGTTGCGCGGCGACACATCCTACGAGCGGCGGTTTGGTCATCTGACCCTTTTCTGGGCCTTGTATGGCGACGATCTGGGCGCGCTTCGTCAGGATGCGCTTGGTGCGGACCATGTCTTTGCGGCAGGTCAGCCGCTGAAGGACGAGATCGCCATGATCTACGGGCCCGATTTCGTCACCCTGCTGCCTCAGGCCTTCGACGCCACCCGCATGGGACCGCCTGATGAAGGCGCGCCGCGCGAAGGCGCAACCTTCGTGGGAATCTCCAAGCGGTTTCGCCGTCCTATCGTGCGTCAGGCAATGCGCGCGGGGCTGCCGCTGCAATTGTGGGGCAGAGGCTGGGCCGAAAGCCCGGCCGCCGACTTCGCCAAGGGAGAGCGTTTGGAGCAGGATGAACTTGGCGCGGTCTATGCGACGTCCCAGATCGTCCTGAACGATCACCGTCCCGACATGAGCCGTCTCGGCATTCCGTCCAACCGTATTTTCGACGCCCTCGCCTGCGGGACGCCGGTCATCTCCGACCCGGTCTCCTGGCTGCCGGATGACATAGCGCCCTTCGTCCACCAGGTCCGCGATGCGCAACAGGTGCGTGATGCGGCGCGGTCCATCGCCGAAGAGGACGAGGATCGCCGCTCTGAAAGACGCGCGCTGGCGCTGTCGATGCGCGAGACCCACTCCTTCGATGCCCGGGCCCGGGTCATCATAGACAAGGCAGAAGAATTAGCCGGTTACGCAAGAATAAGGAAAACAGCATGAAGCTTCGTATTCTGGCCTTGATCTTCCTCGCCGCCTGCACGCCGCAGCAGCAGGACGAGATCACCCGCGATGCGGCACGCAACGCCGTGCGACCGGTCTTGGAGCAGCGCTTTCCGGGCATCCCTCTCGAGCCTGCGACGGACTGCATCATCGACAACGCCAACTCGCGAGAGCTTCTGTCACTGGCCGCGGACGCGGTGACCGGGCCGACGGCGAACACGGTCGAGATCGTATCGATCATCCTCTCGCGCCAGGGCACCATCCAGTGCCTCGCGACCGAGGGGCTTCCCGTCCTCCTGGGCGGACTGCGTTAAGGAGAGTGTGCCATGGTTCAACTGACCCTTCCCAAGAATTCGACGATCCGCGTCGGCAAGACATGGCCCCGGCCGGAGGGGGCGAAGGACGTCCGCAAGGTGATGGTCTACCGCTGGAATCCCGACGACGGTGAGAACCCGCGCGTCGATACCTATTTCGTCGACATGGACACATGCGGCCCGATGGTCCTGGATGTCCTCATCAAGATCAAGACCGAGATCGACCCGACGCTGACCTTCCGCCGGTCGTGCCGCGAGGGGATTTGCGGGTCCTGCGCGATGAACATCGACGGCATCAACACGCTGGCCTGCATCTATGGCCACGACGAGATCAAGGGCGACATCCGCATCTATCCGCTGCCGCACATGCCGGTCATCAAGGACCTGATCCCGGACCTGACACTCTTCTACGCGCAGCACGCCTCGATCATGCCGTGGCTCGAGACCAAGACGAACCGCCCGCAGAAGGAATGGAAGCAGTCGATCGACGACCGGCGGAAGCTGGACGGTCTCTACGAGTGCGTTATGTGCGCCTGCTGCTCCACCTCGTGCCCGTCCTACTGGTGGAACGGCGACCGCTATCTCGGGCCTGCGGCGCTTCTCCACGCGTACCGCTGGATCATCGACAGCCGCGACGAGGCCACGGGTGAGCGGCTGGACGACCTCGAGGATCCGTTCAAGCTGTACCGCTGCCACACGATCATGAACTGCGCCAAGACCTGTCCCAAGGGGCTGAACCCGGCCAAGGCGATCCAGGAAATCAAGAAGATGATGGTCGAGCGGATCGTCTGACGCGTCAGGCGGCGGCGGTCCTGCGGGCGTCCGCCACCCTGAGGATCGCCTGCATGGCAAAGGATCCGGCCCACATCGAGACGGCGGCGACCCAGGCGGTCAGCGACAGGATCGCCCCGCCGGACACTCCCGCGCCGACGGCGCATCCCCCGGCCAACATCGCGCCGAAGCCCATGAGGACTGCACCCAGCAGATAGGTCTCCATCGGGGTGTCCGGGCCGAAGCGTTCGATGCGCCACTCGTGCCGAAGGACCGCCATCGCCAGCGAACCGAGAAAGACGCCGGGGACGAGGCCGATGCCGAAGGACAGAGGCAGGTCCGGTTGCGTTACAAGCGCCATCAGTGTGTCGGTCGACGGACCCGTGAAGGTGACGGAGGAGATCGGGACGACCTCGAAAGAGGTCGACGCCACGGCCCAGGTGGCCAGCCAGCCAAGCGCCACGGCAAGCCCGGTGACGACGGCGGCGAAGGCCGTTCCCAAGCCGGTGTGCGAAGCAAGGGCCAATGCTGCCGCAGCGGCGAGGCCCGTGAGCGCGAAGAGGACGACGCTGCCGTGACCGAGGCCAGCGAGGGACGCAAGATCGCGGTCAGCGCCGCCGGCGACTGTCCATATCCGTGAGATGTCCTCGCGAAGCGGAGCAAGGACGCCGCGATAGGACGCCTGCGCCACCAGTGTCACCACTAGACCGGTGACGAGGGCGCGCATGTTTCCCGTGCCCGACAGGACCAGCAGGCGACTTGCGCATCCGCGGGCGAGGATCATCCCGGCGCCGAACATCAGTCCGCCTGCAATGGCCCCGCTCATGCTGCCCTCGGCCGCGATCTGCCTTGCGCCCGACACGTCGAGCCACCCCGCGACGATCGCGCCCTGCGTCGCCGCTAGCGCCGAGAAGAAGACCAGAAGCCAGACAGCCATCCTCTCGCCGGGCCGCCTCGCAAACACCTCGACGGTCGCTGCGCGAAGGCAGAAGCGGGATCGTTGCGCCGCCGCCCCGAAGACGAGGCCCACGGTGAGGCCGGCCGCCGCAAGGACGGTGCCCTCGCCGTAGGCCTCCAACGCATTCTCAAGTGCGAATATTTCCATGAAAGAGGCTTCTAGCCAAGCCAGGGCCTCCGGATCATGATCTGGATCAACCGACTCGCCCGTCAGTCGATCAGAGAGAGACGCCATGACCGTGACCCTGCTTGTAGGAACGACGAAAGGTGCGTTCCTCTTGTCGTCCGACGATCGCCAGACCTGGACGGTGTCCGGGCCGCACTGCGGCCTCTGGCCCATCAATCACGCCGTGGGCGATCCCGAGACCGGGATGCTCTGGGCGGCGGGCGGCAACGAATGGTTCGGTGCGGGCGTCTGGCGGTCCGAGGACGGCGGCGAAACCTGGGAGCTGGCGAAGTTCACCGACGGTCAGATGGACAAATGGTTCGCGAACGACCCCGACATGGCGCGCATGTTCGGGTGGGAAAAGCGCGAGCCCCTGTTCGAGGACGGCACGGTCGACGCCCTGTGGTCGCTCCACGCGGCCCACGGGAAGGTGTGGACCGGGGCGAAGCCTGCGCAGCTGTTCGAATCCTCCGACGGGGGAAAGTCCTGGACGCGCAACGACGCCTTTGCCGACTTCGAGGGTCGCGAAAGCTGGAACCCCGGCGCGGCCGGGCTGACCCTGCACACCATCGTCACCGATCCGGGCGTGCCGAAGAAACTGTGGCTTGCCGTGTCTGCGGCGGGCGTCTTTGCGTCAGAGGACGGCGGCGGCTCCTGGGAGCGGCGCAATCGCATGTCGAACGAAGAGGCTCACGCGCATCACGACCATCCGGCGGCGGGGCAGGACGGCGAGACCGGGCACTGCGTCCACAACATGATGCGGGCGCCGGGAGATGCGGACACGCTTTACCAGCAGAACCACCACGGCGTGTTCCGAAGCCGGGACGGCGGACGAAGCTGGGACGATATCACCGAGGGGCTGCCGTCGACCTTCGGCTTTCCGATCCGCGTCCACCCGACGGACCGCGACACGATCTGGACCATTCCGCTCAACGGCGACACCGAGGGACGCTTTCCGCCCGACGCCAGCGCCGCGGTCTGGACGTCGCGCGACGGCGGGGACACCTGGACCGCGAAGCGCGACGGGCTGCCTCAGCAGAACTGCTATTTCACCGTCCTGCGGCAGGCGATGGCCGGGGACCGCCAAAGCCCGGCCGGCGTCTATTTCGGCACCAACTCGGGCTCGATCTTCGCCTCGGCCGACGAAGGCGAAAGCTGGATCGAGGCCGCGCGCCACCTGCCGACTGTGCTGTGCGTCGAGGCCTTCGAGCGCTGAGGTCCGGTTGCGCCCGCGGCTGGCGCGGGACATATCTGGACGATGGTCGTCCTCGCCCTCGTTCTTCTCGCCGGCACGTTCGCCTATCTGTGGTGGATGCGGCGCACAACCTCGCTGACCCGGCTCTGCCGCTGGCGGGAGGACCGCGCGGCGGGTGACTGGGTCTGCGCGTCGTGCGGCGCGCGCACCTGCCCCGAAGAGGGCGGCGCGCCTACCGTCTGCCTGCGCAACTCCTCCTCATAGATGCACGACCGCTGATCCCTTCGTCCACGCTTTCGCAACGGCGATTGCGCGGAGCTGCCGTCAGACGTGGCGGAAGAAACGATACGAAAGGACAGTGACGTGACACATTCCGCAGGCCTGCGCTTCATCATGGTGGGCGCGCTCGCCCTTCTGATGTTCATTCCTTTGGGCCTCGTCAGCGACATCGTGCAGGAGCGCTCGCGCTATTCCGACGGCACGATCGCGGACTTGAGCCGCGAATGGGGTGGGGAGCAGCTTTTCTCCGGCCCGCTTCTGACGATCCCCGTAACGGAAGAGGTGACCTACGACCGCCGGCGCGAGGCGGTTGATTCCGTCACCGGCCTGACGCTTCGCGACGACAAGGGCAACGTCATCTATGAGCACTTCGAGGAGACCGTCACCGAGACACGGCCGCCCATCTATCTCTACCCCGACGATCTCGACATAGACGTGACCAGCCGAAGCTCGATCCGAAGCCGCGGCCTGTTCGAGGTGCCCGTCTATACGGCCGATCTGGCCATGGCCTTCAACTTCGACACCGCGCAGGCCGAGGCCGAGGCGACCGAAACGGAAGAGGTGCACTGGGACGATGCGACGCTGACCATCTTCCTGAACGCGAACAGGGGACTGAGGGGCGAGGCGACGCTCGTCGCGGGCGGAGACGCTCTCGATCTGGAACCCGTTGCACGGGGCGATGCGGAGCGCACCGGCATCGTGGCGGTGACGGGCGACCCGCGCGACAGGTCGGGCTACACCCTCGATCTCGGGGTCAACGGCGCCGGCACCTTCGCCGTCGCCGCCACCGGACGGACGACGCGATTTCGCATGACAAGCGACTGGCCCGATCCCAGTTTCTTCGGCGACTTCCTTCCGGACGAAAGGGAGGTGACGGCCGAGGGGTTCAGCGCGAGCTGGAGGGTTCCCCACCTCGCACGGTCGCTGCCGCAGGCGGGACGGCGCTATCCCGATGCCGAGGCACGCGCGGGTGCCACGATGGGTGCGCGATTCCTGACGCCGAACGACTTCTACCAGAAGGCCTGGAGGGCGTCGCGCTATGGCATCCTGTTCATCTCGCTGACCTTCCTGACTATTCTCCTCCTCGACCGCGCGGCGTCAAGGCCGGCACATCCCGTCCAGTACCTGATGGTCGGGCTTGCGCAGTCGGTCTTCATCCTGCTCATGGTGTCCTACGCCGAACACATCGGCTTCGGGGCGGCCTACCTTCTTGCCGCCGGGGCGACGATCGGGCTTCTTACCGTCTTCGGTGCCACGGCGCTGAAGCTCGGGCGCAAAACCGGGTTGCTGGGCGGCGTCCTCGTCGCGGTCTACGGGGTTCTGTACCTCATCCTCCAGAGTGAGGATCAGGCCATGCTGGCAGGATCGACCCTCGCCTTCGTGGCGCTTGCCCTGACGATGTGGCTGACGCGGAACGAAGAATGGCGTGGCTCCGGCCTTCCCCGGTCCCTTCCCTGGCGACGACCCAAGGCCGACCCCGTCCCTGCGTGAATACCTCGTGGCGGCCCCTCGCGGGGCCGTCACACCGCCTTGCGGAAGTGCCAGCTTGTCGTCCTGTCAAAGCCTGGGTGAGACGATCCAGAGACCTTTCGGAAGCCCAAAGCCTCGAAGGCAGCATGGGTCTCGGTCATCTCTACACGGCTTTGCAGGGTCAGTGCGTCACATCCAAGCCGCCGCGCTTCGTTTTCGAACAGGGGCAGCATCCGGCGCAGGATATGCTGACCCTGCATCGACGGAGCAACGGCGATCTTCGAGAGGTAGAAGGCTTTATCGCTGGCGGTTCCGAAGCCGCAACCGACCAGACGCTCGTCCTTCTCGGCCAGTACCAGGAATTCCTTTCCGGCCTTCATCCGCAGACTGCCGGCGGTCATCGTCCCCAGGGACGAGGGCGGGTCGATTTTCCCCTCCATCACCTTGAAGGCTGCCACGAGAAGGGCGTGCAGTTCGGTCCAGTCGGGTGGCGGGTTGGCGCCTGAGCGGATGGAAAAGTCGGCCATGTGACCTTGGGCGTCGGGGTGCCGCACTCTATCTCTGTCTGGCGAAGGGAGCCGAGAAGTAGCATGACAGTCAAGAACAAGCTCGTCCGCATGGTTGCGAGGACACGGCTATGGGTGAGACGTCATATCCCTGTCGGTCTGCGTTGGCTCGTCGGGTTGGTCGTCATCGCGTTGGGCTTTCTGGGATTTCTTCCCATCCTCGGCTTCTGGATGATACCTTTGGGCATCGCGATCGCCGCGATGGACATCAGGCCACTGTGGCGACGCTTTGGCCGAAGGCATGCACTGGACCGGAATGAATAGCACTCCCTCTGACGCCGACCGACGCCGCTCCGCCAAGCCCGTCGTCGTGTACCCGCCCGAGACGCTTCCCGATGCCGGTGTGGCGGCAAAACTGGCGGCTCTTTCAGGCTATGCGAAGACGGGAGAGATGCTCGTCCCACCCCGCGAGGCTCGTTGCTTTCGCGTTCCGGCGGGCGGAGTCTTTCGCATCGTCTCAGTCGAAGGTCCGCAAGTGGGGGATCTGAACCTCTGGAACGCGGGCGCTCTGTCCGAGAGGTTGTTCTCGGGAAAGACCCGGGCGCTTCACGGCACACATGTGACGACGGGAGACCGCCTGTGGTCGGTGCTGCCCTATCTGCGGCCGATGGCGACGCTGATCGAGGACACGCTTGGCTGGTACGGGATCGACGCGGACGGAGGCGGCGTACACGACGTCATCGGAACGCGCTGCGACCCCTACACGGGGCAGCTATTGTCGGGCACGACCTATCATCGCTGCTGTCATTCGAACTTGACGCGGGCGCTGGCGGACGAACTGGGCATGGCCTTGAACGACGCGGAGCGTCACGTTCACGACGTTCTTAACGTATTCATGTGCACGGGGTTTACGCGGGACACCGGCCAGTATTTCATGAAGGCGTCGCCGGTCAGGCCGGGGGACAGGCTTACGCTATTTGCCGAGATCGACCTTCTTGGGGCTCTCTCCGCCTGTCCGGGCGGCGATTGCGGCGGCGAACATTCGTCCGACGTCGCAGCGTGTCATCCGCTCCTAGTCGAAGTCTTCGAGGGAGACCCCCCCGAAGGGTGGGCCTCGCCCGAGGTCAGCGGCTACGATCGCTCGCACGGCCGCTGAATCCCAAGCGAAGCCCTACGGCAGTCAGCCGTCCACACCGCTGGGAAGGTCGTTGTTGACCTCCTCGCACGCGGTATCGTCACCGCCGGCGACGGCGCCGGTGCAATCGTCCAAGCTCATGGTGCTATTGCTTGACATCATGCCACCCGGGCGAACCATGGGCTCCATCCCGATGATCGTGCCGTCCTTGGCATAGATCGGGGTCTGCTGCGGGGTCTCGACCATCACTTCTTCCTGCTGGGCGCAGGCAGTGGCGAGCACGAGCGCGGAAAGAACCGCGGCGGATTTGAATATCTTCATAACTGTCTCCTGTCGAAACGATTGCACCGCTCATGCGGGCTGACAGGAAACGTTAGCTCGTCAAAAAGCTGCTTCAAGGGCGATGCGCACCATTTCCCCGAAACTCCTCTCGCGGTCTTCCGAGGGTAGCGCCTCTCCGCTCAGGAGATGATCGGACACCGTCAGGATGGCGAGAGCGCGCCGGTTGTGGCGGGCGGCGAGGGTGTAGAGCTCGGCGGCTTCCATCTCGACGCCGAGGATTCCGTGGCGGGTCATCTGCTCGGTCAGGTCGGGGCGTTCGTCGTAGAAAACGTCCGAGGAATAGATGCCGCCGACGTGGGTGGCGACGCCCGAGGCTTCGGCTGCACGGGCGGCGGCGCGGAGGAGGGTCCAGTCGGCACAGGGGGCGAAATTCAGCTCGCGGAAGATGCCTCGGGAGGGGGTCGACAAGGTGCTGGCCGTCATCGCGATGACGATATCACGAACCTTGACGCTGTCCTGCATTCCGCCGCAAGAACCTATGCGGATCAAGGTCTTGGCGCCGTAGTCGCGGATCAGTTCGTTGACGTAGATCGACAGCGACGGCATCCCCATGCCGGTGCCGTGGATGGTGACGGGGTTGCCCTTCCACGTCCCGGTATAAGCCAGCATCCCCCGCACCTCGTTCACCAGTCGCGGCGCGTCGAGGAAGGTCTGGGCCGCCCATCTGGCGCGATAGGGATCGCCTGGCAGAAGGACGGTTTCGGCGATGTCGCCGGGCTCGGCGCCGATGTGGACGGTCATTCCCTCGATCCCTTTCTGTGGTCGAAGGACAGAGTAGCGAGCTGCGGGGAGGGCGAAAAGCCGTGTCGGTATCGCGTCGGTATCACGTCGGTATCACATCGGTGTCGGGTCGGGGACGGGCCGGGAACATCGCTGCCGTTCTTCTGTTGAATTCGCAACGCCGCGCCGACCATTGGCGCGTCCACCAATCCGAAGAAAGAGGACCACATGGACCAGCGTATCGACTCCGCCGTCAACATTCGTGTCGAGGATACGGGAGGCCCCGGCCGCCCCGTCGTCCTGATCCACGGCTGGCCTCTGTCGGGCGAGGCCTGGGCCCACCAGTTGCCCGCGCTGAGAGATGCGGGCTTTCGCGTCATCACCTACGACCGCCGAGGCTTCGGCCGGTCGGACAAGCCCAACCACGGCTACGACTACGACACCCTGGCCGACGATCTCGAGGCCGTCATGGACGACAAGGATCTGCGAGACGTGACCCTGGTCGGCTTCTCGATGGGAGGCGGCGAAGTCGCGCGCTACATTTCGGCACACGGCGAAGACCGTCTCCACAGCGTCGTCTTCGCCTCGGCCGTGCCGCCCTTCATGATGAAGACGGACGACAACCCCGGAGGGCCGCTTGACGAAGACAAGGCCGAGAAGATGGAAGCGGATCTGAAGCAGAACCGCGCGACTTTCTTCGAGGGGTTCACAAAGAACTTCTTCACTGCGAATGGAGACTTGAAGGTGTCCGAGCCCGAGCGGCAGATGGCGATCTCGCTTTGCGAGCAATCGGACCAGACCGCGGCGCTCAAGTGCATGGAAGCGTTCGGGACCACGGACTTCCGCGACGACCTGAAGAAAATCACCGTGCCCACGCTGGTCATTCACGGCGATTCCGACGGGGTCGTGCCCATCGAGGGCTCGGGCGAGCGGACGCACCGCATGGTGCCGGGGTCGGAGATGCATGTCATTCGGGACGCACCGCACGGCTGCAACGTCAGTCACGCGGACGATTTCAACAGCGCGCTGATCGAGTTCCTTCGGAAATGAACAACAGAGGGCCTCGCCATCGGCGGGGCCTTCCAATCAGCCTGAGGCTGCGATGACGGAAAAGTCGAGAGACGAGATCTGGAGCGAGTGGCGCACGAAGGTGAACATGGCGCCCAAGGAGCTTGAGGCCTGACCGACGAGTCCAGGTCGGTCGGTGACAGCAGCGATGGGGACGAGAGCACCGGCCACAAGTCGGGACGCCGGATCGTCGAGATCAAGCGGACCGACAAGGACGACCTGACGGACGCCCAATGGGATCACATGGCGAAGGTCCTTGGCTATATCGCAAGGCATTCGGCCCAGAAGCCGAAAGAGCCAGAGGGATCGAACTGGGCCTATTCGTTGAAGAATTGGGGCCACGACCCCTTCGGCAGGAACGGCGCGGCGACCTGAGATCCTATTCCGCCGCCACCGCCTCGGGGTCGGCCAATGCGACGATGTCGAACATGATGCGGTTCAGCTCGAAATCCTTGGGGGTGTAAACACGCGCGACGCCCATCGCGCGCAGGCGCTCGGCGTCGGAGTCGGGGATGATCCCGCCCACGACCAGCGGCACATGCGAGAGTCCGGCCGAGGTCATCTCGGCCAGCGTTTCCTCGATCAGCGGCAGGTGGCTTCCCGACAGGATGGACAGACCCACGACATGGGCGCCCGCATCGCGCGCGGCGGTGACGATCTCGGACGGCGTCAGGCGAATGCCCTCGTAGGTGATGTCCATGCCGGCGTCGCGGGCGCGGGTTGCGATCTGCTCGGCCCCGTTCGAATGGCCGTCGAGGCCGGGCTTGCCGACGAGGAACTTCAGGCGCGTCCCGAGGCGTGCCGAGACGGCATCTACGGCGGCGCGGATCTCGTCCAGTCCCTCGGTCCGGTTCGAGGGGTTGCGGCTGACGCCCGTGGGTGCGCGGTACTGGCCGAAGGCGGCGCGCACGACGTCGCCCCATTCGCCGGTCGTGGCACCTGCCTTCGCGGCGGCGATGGAAGCGGGCATGACGTTCTGGCCGGAGGCGCAGGCATTGCGGAGGGCGTCGAGGGCAGCTCGGACCCTTGTCTCGTCGCGAGAGGCGCGCCAGTCCGTCAGGCGCGCGACTTGGTCGGCCTCGGCTTCGGGATCGGCGACCATGATCGCTTCGGGCCCGCTGGTCAGCGGCGAGGGCTCGCCCGCCTGCCAGCGGTTGACGCCGACGACGGTGGTTTCGCCCTGCTCGATCCGGCCGATGCGGTCGGAGTTCGCCTCGACGAGGCGGGATTTCATGTATTCGATAGCCTCGACTGCGCCGCCCATCGCGTCGATGTGGGCAAGCTCGGACCGGGCGCCGTCTTTCAGTTCTTCCACCTTCGCGGTCACCGCCGGGTTGCCGTCGAAGAGGTCGTCGTATTCGAGAAGGTCGGTCTCGTAGGCGAGGATCTGCTGCATCCTCAGTGACCACTGCTGGTCCCAGGGACGGGGCAGGCCCAGGGCTTCGTTCCAGGCCGGAAGCTGCACCGCGCGGGCGCGGGCGTTCTTCGACAGGGTGACGGCCAGCATCTCGATCAGGATGCGGTAGACGTTGTTTTCGGGCTGCTGCTCGGTCAGTCCCAGCGAGTTGACCTGCACGCCGTAGCGGAAACGGCGGAATTTCTCGTCCTCGACACCATAACGGGCGCGGCAGATCTCGTCCCAAAGCTCGGTGAAGGCGCGCATCTTGCAGAGTTCGGTGACGAAGCGGATGCCGGCGTTCACGAAGAACGAGATGCGGCCGACCATCTCGGGGAAGTGCTCGGCGGGCACTTTTGCGCGGAGGTCGTCGAGGACGGCCTGCGCGGTGGCCAGCGCATAGGCCAGTTCCTGTTCCGGCGTCGCTCCGGCCTCCTGAAGGTGGTAGGAACACACGTTCATCGGGTTCCATTTCGGAAGGTGCTCGCGCGTGTAGGCGGCGACGTCGGTGATCATGTTCAGGCTGGGCCGGGGCGGGCAGACGTAGGTGCCGCGCGAGAGGTATTCCTTGATGATGTCGTTCTGGACGGTGCCCTGCAGCTTCGAGACGTCCGCGCCCTGCTCCTCGGCCACGGCGATGTAGAGCGCCAGGAGCCACGGCGCGGTGGCGTTGATCGTCATCGAGGTGTTCATCTCCTCGACCGGCAGGCCGTCGAAGAGGGCGCGCATGTCGCCGAGGTGGGCTATCGGGACGCCGACCTTGCCGACCTCGCCGCGCGCCAGGCGGTGGTCGCTGTCATAGCCGGTCTGGGTGGGCAGGTCGAAGGCGACCGACAGGCCGGTCTGGCCGCGCGACAGGTTCGAGCGGTATAGCGCGTTCGACGCGGCAGCGGTCGAGTGGCCGGCATAGGTGCGGAACAGCCAGGGACGGTCTTTCTGCGCGTGCGACATCTGCGGATATCCTCGACCGGCGTTGAAATATAATTTCGCTGGAGGTCAAGTATGCGCAAGGAAATGGCCGTGTCAATTCGCTGCGACGCGGCGAGGGGCGATGCCTAGTGGCGGATCGCCCCGGTCTCGACCGCGAGGTCGGTCTGGATCACGGAAACGAAGCGCTCGATCGACGCCAGGACCTCGCCCGAGGGCTCTTTGAGGGCGTGGAGGGGGATGCGGACGCCGAGGCGGCTGAGGATCCAGGATTCCATCCACGAGGGCAGCGGGAGGCGGAGGACACCCGAGGTGCGGGGGCGAAGCTCGAGGTAGAGCCACTCCTGCGCGTGCCAGAAGACGGGGCGGCGGGGGACGTAGTGGGCGCGCTCGACCTCATGCCAGGCGATGCTGCGCAGAAGGCCGAAGGGCGACGTCAGGCCTTCGGGGCCTACGGTGAGGCGCGTTACGGGATGCCGCGAAATCACCATGAAAACAGTGGCGACGACAAGGCAGACGCCAAGCACCATTCCCTCGACAAGGGCGAGGACCGGGCCGGGATTGCCGAAGATCAGCGCGATCAGGGTGGGATAGAGAAGGATCATCGCCAGCGCGACGGTGCGCCGTGCCATCCAGCGATTGTAGAGGAAGCGGTGGGTGGTCGACGGCATCGACTGCAGGTCTGGTTCGCGCGCGCCGGACGACATTAGACTAGCCACCTGAAAGTTTACGGAATTCTCCCTATCGTACCCGTTTTCGGCGATCGTGTAACCCTTGGAGACAGCCTCTGCGACTTTCCGCTGATACGGAGTGCTGCGCTTGCGAAGAAAACCTGACCCTCTAACAGCCGACGAGACATAAAATTTCAAATAACACGACCTCTGGGTTGCAATCTTGCGTGGCCAGTTCTATTTCCTGACTTGAGTTTTGCGATTCTGCATCGCAGCGTAGAAGGGGACGATCATGGCTTTGGACGAGGCTGGCACGATGACCGAGACGGCGCCGAAGAAGGACCTGTACGCGGTGGGCGAGATGCCTCCGCTGGGGCATCTTCCCGGGAAGATGCACGCCTGGGCCATCCGGAGAGAGCGTCACGGCGAGCCCGACAAATCCTTCCAACTCGAAGTGGTGCCGGTCGACAGGCCCGACAGCCACGAGGTCGTCGTGATGGTGATGGCGGCGGGCGTGAACTATAACGGCGTCTGGGCGGGGCTCGGGATCCCGATCAGCCCCTTCGACGTCCACAAGGCCGAGTATCACATCGCGGGGTCGGACGCGGCGGGCATCGTCTGGGCCGTCGGCGACAAGGTCTCGCGCTGGAAGGTCGGCGACGAGGTCGTGATCCACTGCAACCAGGACGACGGCGAGGACGAGGAGTGCAACGGCGGCGACCCGATGTTCAGTCCCAGCCAGCGGATTTGGGGCTATGAGACGCCGGACGGCTCCTTCGCGCAGTTCACCACGGTACAGTCGCAGCAGTTGATGCCGCGCCCGAAGCACCTGACCTGGGAAGAAAGCGCCTGCTACACGCTGACGCTCGCCACGGCCTATCGAATGCTGTTCGGGCATCATCCGCACGAGCTGAAGCCGGGGCAGAACGTGCTGGTCTGGGGCGCGTCGGGGGGGCTTGGGTCTTATGCGATCCAGCTCATCAACACGGCGGGGGCGAACGCGATCGGCGTGATCTCGGAAGAAGACAAGCGGGACTTCGTGATGAGCCTCGGCGCCAAGGGCGTCATCAACCGCAAGGATTTCGACTGCTGGGGCCAGCTTCCGACGGTCAATACCGACGAATACAAGGCGTGGTTCGGCGAAGTCAGGAAGTTCGGCAAGGCGATCTGGGACATCACCGGCAAGGGCGTGAACGTCGACATGGTGTTCGAGCATCCGGGCGAGGCGACCTTCCCGGTCTCGACCTTCGTGGTGAAGAAAGGCGGCATGGTCGTGATCTGCGCCGGCACCACCGGATACAACCTGACAATGGACGCGCGGTATATCTGGATGCACCAGAAACGCATCCAGGGCTCGCACTTCGCGCATCTGAAGCAGGCGGCAGCGGCGAACAAGCTGATGGTCGAGCGGCGGCTCGACCCCTGCATGTCCGAGGTGTTTCCCTGGGCGGACATACCGGCTGCGCACGTCAAGATGCGCCGCAACGAACACAAGCCGGGGAACATGGCCGTTCTGGTTCAGGCGCCGCGCACGGGGCTTCGGACCTGGGAAGACACGCTAGAGGCGAGCGTTTCCAGATAAGAGACAGTCTGTTTCCATATCGGAATCAAACGCCGCGAGGGTCCGCACCCTTGCGGCGTTCTCCGTTCTGGAGGCCCTAACCCCAAGTTTTTCAATATCTTGCAGTCTTCCCCCTCGCTATATCTGGGGAGTTGAAAATGGTGAGTGACGCTGCATCATGAATACATGCTATGGTTGTATTAGTGAATCGTTAACCATCTAGGGGCGAGAACTGTATGGCAAACGACTGGATACTCGACGTTCTGACCGACCTTCGATCCTTCGCCTGCAAGAACGGATTGAAGGCCACGGAAATGCAGATGGTCACGGCCATCGGCATCGTCGCGGAGGAGCTGACGTCGGTGCGTGGGATGGCGCCGGGGACGCCGCTTAACATTGGCCATACTGGAGAGCTTCATCGACAAGCTGGGTTCGGTCGAAAGTTTTGATCGGCTGAACGACGTCATTGTCGGCCTGCGGGACGTGCTGGAGACCGAGCACGTCATCTATCACTGGGTCAATTCGACCGGCGAACATTGCGCCGCGCTGACCTATTCCGAAGAGTGGACGACCCGCTACCTGACGCAGGACTATGCCCGGCTCGATCCCGTGGTGCAGGCCTGCCTGAGGCAGTTCAACCCCGTCGACTGGAAGCGGCTCGACTGGAGCGGGCGTTCGGTGCGCGCTTTCGTGGACGAGGCCGTCGACGCGGGCGTGGGAAACCAGGGGTATTCGATCCCGATCCGGGGACCCTCGGGCCAGTTCGCCCTGTTCACGGTGTCGAGCCGGGACGACGACGCGGCCTGGAGCCGTTTCACCGAAGCGCGTGCGAGAGAGCTGATCCTGATCTCGCACTTCATCAACCAGAAGGCGCTGGAGCTGGAGCGCGGATCGGACACCCTGAAGGTCGTCAGCCTCAGCCCGCGCGAGACCGATGCGCTGACCCTTCTGGCGCTTGGACACAGCCGGGCGCAGGCGGCCGAGAGCCTGTCGATCTCGGAGCATACGCTGCGCGTCTATATCGAAGGCGCGCGGATGAAGCTGGCGGCGATGAACACGACCCACGCCGTCGCTCGCGCCCTGAACCAGGGGCTGTTAATCGTGTGACAACCCTCGCGCACGGCTGGATCCGCGCGCGTTAACCACGGCTGACTAGGACCCTTCCACCGCAAGTGGGAGGGTTTCATGCTTCGCTATCTTCATGCCGTCGAGCTGCCGCGCTTGCCCAGGCTGAGGGACGGCATGTTCCGCGACCGCGCCGTGCAGTTTCGCGAACGGCTGGGGTGGGAGGTGAGCGTGGGCGCCGACGGCTTCGAGCGCGATGCGTATGACGCCGAAGATCCGCTCTATGTGCTGTGGGCGCGTCCCGACGGCACGCATGGCGGGTCCATGCGGTTTCTGCCGACGACCGGCATCACCATGGTCAACGATCACTTCGCGTCCCTGACGGATGGCGCCCGGATCGAAAGTTCGTCGATCTGGGAATGCACGAGGTTCTGTCTTGCCCCTGACGCGGCAGCGGGTGTGTCGGCTGCCATGATGCTTGGCGCGATGGAGGTCGGGCGGCATTTCGGCCTGTCGCACCTCGTCGGTGTCTTTGATGCGCGCATGGTGCGGATCTATCGCCGGCTTGGCTGGGGCCCGACGATCCTGGGCACCGAGGGGCAGGGGCGCGATGCGACCAGCGCGGGTCTCTGGGCGATCGATGCGCGGGTCCGCGCGCGGCTTCTGGTGGCGGCGGGCGTGTCGGACGAGGTGTCGCGCTTCTGGGTGTCGCGGTCTCTTGGAGGAGCATGTGCAATGGCGGCCTGACCGCTGGCCCACGCCGGGCGGGCAGGCTAGGGTCCGGGCATGTCGCTTCCCGTCACCGCGTTCTCCGAGGACCAGGCAGAGGCCTTCGACCGCGTGGCCGAAGCCTTGCGCGGGGCTGGCGTCGACATCGAGGAAAGCTCCGTCTCGCCCCGGACCGAGGGCGGGCAGGGCGTTCTGGCGGTGATCGGCAAGGCCGGGTCGGGCAAGACGATGCTGCTGGCGCGGCTGGCCGAGGCGCTGACGGAAGCGGGCGTCGACACGGTCAGCGGGGACTACGAGGGGCGGCGGCGCAAGGATCGTCGCACGCTTGCCATCCTCGCTCCGACGAACAAGGCCGCGAGCGTCCTGCGCAACCAGCGCGTGCCCGCGACGACGATCCACCGGATCCTCTACACTCCGGTCTACGATCCCGAGTACGAAAAGATCGCGGAATGGCTGGTCGGCAACGGCGAGCGGCCTTCGGTCGAAGGGCTGACCGACGCGGCGCTCGACCGGGCGTTCGCGTTCTTCCAGACCGTCAGGTCGGTGCCGGGCGCGCTGGCGACGGCAGGTTTGAAGGGGTCGGACTTCATCCTCGGCTGGAAGCGGCGCGAGGATCCGCTGGACATCGGCTTCGTCGACGAGGCCTCGATGCTGGACCAGAAGCAGTTCGACGACCTTCGGGAAATCTTCCCGACGCTCCTTCTCTTCGGGGATCCCGCGCAGCTCGCGCCGGTCAACCAGTCCGGGCAAATGATCTTCGAGACCCTGCCTGAGCCGCGCAAGCTGGTGCTGCACCGGGTCCACCGTCAGGACCTCGACAACCCCATCCTCGACCTCGCGCACGCGCTCGGCGACGACGCCCTGACCTTCGAGGACTTCGAGCGGATGATCGAGGATGCCGCGCGCACCGACGACCGGGTCGTCGTCAGCCCGCGCGTCGAAGCGGGGCTGATGGCGCGGTCTCCCGTGCTCGTCTGGCGGAACGCGACGCGCATAAGGCTGATTCACGCCTTCCGCGCCGCCTTCGACGCGCCCGCCGATGCGCTCCTGCCGGGCGAGCCGCTGATCTGCGACGGCATCGAGCTGCCGCTCAAGCATCGCAAGAAGCGGCTCGACCTCGAGGCGCGGGGGCTCATCAAGGGCGCTCAGGTGATCTATCTCGGACCAGGGCGGCGTCCCGGCTTCTCGCGGCTGCACGTCATCGGGGCGATCGAGCCGCAGGTGTCGGCCGCGTCCATCGTCAAGATCGAGATGCCGGACGAGGAAGAGCCGTTCATCCCCTTCGCCGCGAACATGGGCGCAGCCTTCCTGCACGGCGCGGCCGTGACGATCCACAAGGCGCAAGGCTCCCAATGGCGCGAGGTTCAGGTTTTCGCGCCGGATCTCTACGCCGCCAGCCGGGCGGGACGGAACGAGGCGGGCATCCCGCTCTGGAAACGACTGGCCTACGTCGCTATCACTCGGGCAGAGGAGCGGCTTTACTGGGTCACGCGCTATCGCCTCGGAAAGCCGGCAGAACCATTGACGACACGCGATCTCGACGCGCCCCCCGCGCCGTTCTCGCTGGACAGGGAGGACGACGGGGAATGAGCGGAACCATCATCATCACGGGCGCAAGCCAGGGCATCGGCAAGACCACGGCCGAGGTTTTTCTCGAGGCCGGCTGGACGGTCGGCGTCCTTGCTCGCAGCGCCGAGAAGCTGGACGCCTTCTGCAAGGGACGCGACAAGGCCGTGCCTCTGGCAGCCGACGTTGCCGACAGCGCTGCGGTCGACGCGGCCTTCGCGCAGTTCGTCGAGAAGGCCGGACGGATCGACGCGATCTTCAACAACGCCGGGCGCGGGTCGAAGCCCGTCAGCATCGACGAGATCGACGACGAGACCTGGAATGCCGTCGTCGGCGTGAACCTGAACGGAATGTTCAACTGCGCCCGAGCGGCGTTCCGGCAGATGCGGAGGCAGGCGCCGCAGGGCGGTCGGATCGTCAACAACGGGTCGATTTCGGCGCATTCTCCGCGCTGGCATTCGGTGCCCTACACGACGACCAAGCACGCCATCACGGGCCTGACGAAGAGCCTCGCGCTTGACGGCCGCGAGTTTGACATCGCCTGCGGGCAGATCGACATCGGCAACGCGCTGACCGACATGACGCAGGACATGGCCTCGGGCCGGCCGCAGGCGGATGGCAGCATGAAGCCCGAGCCGACGATGGATGCGCGCCACGTGGCCGAGACGGTGCTGTCGATGTGCCGCCTGCCGCTGGAGACGAACGTGCAGTTCGTCACCATCATGGCGACCAAGATGCCCTTCGTCGGGCGCGGCTAGGACCGGAACACGCGGAAGGCGGCGGAGGCCGCCCATCCCGCGAAGATGGCGATCGTCAGCGACATCAGGCCATAGATTAGCGGCTGTTCCCGGGACAGGTGGAACAGCCAGCGCTCCAGCCCGACCTTGTGGACCTCGATCGCGGCGGTATGCGTGTCGACGATGAAGCCGCCGCGCGTCAGGTAGAAGCGCGCGACGTACCGGCCTTCGTGCAGGTTGGCGGGCAACTGGATGCTGGTCGAGAAGAGCGTGTCCTCGTCGAAGGTCACAGCGCCGATATTCGTCTGGTACAGCGTCTCGCGCATGCGCAGCCGGATCAGAGCCTCGGTGAAGTCATTCGTGCCGGAGATCGTCGCGCCGACCGAGCGGATCGCGCGGTGGATCGAGATGCGGTGGCGCAGGTCCTCGACGTCCTTGATCGTCTCGGACCATGTGCCCGAGGTCGAGACCGAATAGAAGCTTGGGGCTGCGTCCACCTCGACCGTGTCGGTGTTCACCCAGATGCCAAAACGCCGTTCCTTCCGGCGTACCGTCAGCGGCTCGGACGGCCCCGACACGGTGATGAGAACCTGAAGCGCCGGATCCTCGACGATCTGCGTTTCACGCTTCACGGCACCGAAGATCAGGATTTCGGACCCGTCGAAGTTCGTCGAGATCTGGATCCGGCTCTGGCTGAGGCCGGCCACCACCTCTTCCGCCCGCGCGGGCAAGGCGGCGAGAAGGAGAAGGGACAGGAGAGCCGCGCGCATCAGTGCGCCTTCCCGGTGCCGAGGCTGTAAAGCTCGGACGGCTCGAGAAGGAGGTCGAGCGCCAGCTTGCCGCAGACCAGGAGGACGAGAAGGGCGAGAAGGACGCGCAGTTGCTCGGCCTTCATCTTTGCCCCGATCTGAGTTCCGATCTGCGCCCCGAGGACGCCTCCCACGATCAGGAGAAGGGCGAGCACGATGTCGACGGTATAGTTCGTCGTCGCGTGCAGGATCGTCGTGAAGGCGGTGACGAAGATGATCTGGAAGAGCGAGGTGCCGATGACGACCTTGGTCGGCATGTGGAGGATGTAGATCATCGCCGGCACCATGACGAAGCCGCCGCCGACGCCCATCACCGCCGCAAGGATGCCGACGAGGAAGCCGACCATCAGGGGCGGGATGACCGAGATGTAGAGCCGCGAGGCGCGGAACTGCATCTTGAACGGCATCGCATGGACCCAGCCGTGCTTGCGCCGGGTCGGCGCTGCGCGGCCCGCGCGCGTCTTGCGGATGGCGTTGAGGCTTTCGACGAACATCAGCGCGCCGATGACGCCGAGGAACAGGACGTAGGACAGCTGGACCAGAAGATCGACCTGGCCTCGCGCCCGGAGCAGGTTGAACACCTGAACGCCAAGGAGCGCCCCGGCGAGACCGCCGACCAGAAGGACGCCTCCCATCCTCAGATCGACCGTGCGGCGCTTCAGGTGCGCGAGCACGCCCGAGAACGAGGCCGCGACAATCTGGTTCGCGCCCGTGGCCACCGCGACGGCGGGCGGGATGCCGATGAAGAACAGAAGCGGCGTCAGAAGAAAGCCGCCCCCCACCCCGAACATCCCCGAAAGGACCCCGACCATTCCTCCCAATCCCAGAAGAAGGAAGGCGTTGACCGAGACCTCGGCAATGGGGAGGTAGATCTGCATGGTCTCCCTTACGCCCCGTCGCCGTTCGCTTTCAAGGGGCTGCCGCTGCCGGGGTCAGCGTTCCTTCACATAGGGCTCTCCGCCGGCGCGGGGAGGGATCGCCTTGCCCACGAAACCGGCGAGTATGACGACGGTCAGGATATAGGGAAGCGCATCGAGGAACTGTCCGGGTATGTCGATGCGGGCAACTCTCTCGACCACGTCCGGCCGGAACGACAAAGCCTGGAAGAAGCCGAAGAGAAGGCAGGCGAAAAGGGCGTACCACGGCCTCCATTTGGCGAAGATCAGGGCCGCGAGCGCGATGTAGCCCCGGCCCGACGACATCTCCTTGACGAAGCCCGCCTGCAGGCCGGTCGCAAGGTAGACGCCTCCGAGGCCGCAAAGGACACCTGCGATGGCGACCGCCGTATAGCGCAGGCGCAGGACCGACACGCCGGCTGTGTCGACGGCCGCCGGGTTTTCGCCCACGGCGCGAAGCCTCAGCCCGAAGCGCGTGCGGTAGAGCATCCACCAGATCAGCGGCACCGTCAGGAGCCCGACATAGACCAGAAGCGAATGGCCCGAGATCAGCTCGGTGTATCCCTGGCCGGCGTAGGGCAGGCCCGACAGCGACTGTGCGAAGGGCAGGGTGATCTCGTTGAACCGCGCGTCACCCGACAGGGACGGCGTGCGCCCGCCTTGTCCGAACCAGTCCTGCGCGATGAGGACGGTCAGGCCGGACGCGAGGAAGTTGATGGCGACGCCCGAGATCAACTGGTTGCCCCGGAAGGTGATCGAGGCAAGGCCGTGGATCGCCGACAGGACCAGCGACGCGCCCACGCCTGCGGCAAGTCCGGCCCAGACCGAACCCGTGGTCGCGGCGACGGCGGCCGAGAAGAAGGCCGACATCAGCAGCTTGCCTTCGAGCCCGATGTCGAAGATGCCCGCGCGCTCGGACACGAGGCCCGCGAGGCAGGCGAAGAGAAGCGGCGTGGCGAGCCGGACCGTGGTGTCGAGGATCTGGAGGAGCGTCAGGTAGTCCAAGGCGTCACTCCCGGGCCGTGGCGAGCTTGAAGGCGGCAAAGGCGAAGAACACGCCGAGGACGCCCTCGATCCAGCGCCGCGCGCCGGCATAGAGGGACAGGAACGGCCGGGAGGACAGGGCGACGGCCCAAGCCCCGTGTCCCGCGAAGGAATTGACGAAGGCGCCCCCAAGGAACAGCGCGAGGATCGGCAGGGGCGCGGTCTCCAGCCCCGCCACGGCTGCCGCTGCGATCCAATAGAGGATGGCCTTGGGATTGGTCATCTGCATGGCAAAGCCCGCCGCCGCCGAATTGTCCGCGCGTGCCGTGCCCTTCGCGGCAGGCAGTTCTCCCGGAGCCATCATGCGTCCGAAGGATTTCCACGCCAGCCACAGAAGGAAAGCCGCCCCGGCAAAGCGCACCGCCGTCATCGCCCAGGCGATGTCGGCGAGAAGCGCCGCCAGACCGAGGACGGCGATCAGCGCCAGAAGTACCGCGCCCAGCGCGATGCCGAGGCAGGTGGCAAGTGCGGGTGCGCGTCCGCGCGTCGTCGCCACCGTCAGGATCAGCGCGACACCGGGACCGGGCGACAGCACCCCCAGAAGCTGGACGCCCCATCCGGTCAGAAGGTTCGGCAGCCACTCCCCGATCACGCGCCGTGCCCTCCCTGCGCCGACTTGGCGTCGGGTTTGGGCGCGGTGGTCGCCTCGACCGGCGCCTTGCGGCGGAAGTTCAGGAACAGCGCCTCGATCGGCATCCGCACCATGTTGTCGAGAGCGCCGGTGAACAGGATCACCAGCGCCTGGATGACCACGATCAGCTCGCGCTGGATGTTGGCCCAGAGCGACAGCTCGGCCCCCCCCTGGTAGAGGAACCCGAAAAGAAGCGCTGCCAGCAGGACGCCGAGGGGATGCGACCGCCCCATCAGCGCCACCGCGATGCCGATGAAGCCCGCGCCCTCGACCGAGTTCAGGACCAGCCTTTCGGCCTCGCCCATGACGTTGTTGACCGCCATGCACCCCGCCAGCGCGCCCGAGATCATCATCGACACGACGATGATCTTGGTGGGCGAAATTCCGGCGTAGCGGGCGGCGGGCTCGGAATGGCCGTAGGCCCGGATCTCGTAGCCGAGGCGCGTCCGCCAGATCAGCAGCCACACGAGGTAGCAGGCGAGGAGTGCTATGAAGAAGGTGATGTTCGCGGGCGCCGCCTGCGAGAACGGGATGCCGACGAGGCCGAGCGCGTCGGCAAGCGACGGCAGATGCGTGCCCGCGGGGAACTTGGCCGTTGCCGGGTCCATCGCGCCTGCGGGCCTCAGGTGCTCGACCAGCATGTAGGTCAGGAAAGACGCGGCGATGAAGTTGAACATGATCGTTGTGATGACGATGTGGCTGCCGCGCTTGGCCTGAAGGTAGGCAGGAATGAAGGCCCAGGCTGCGCCGAACAGCGCCCCCGCGATCAGCGCGACGGGCAGGGCGACCAGCCAGTGCGGCCAGTCGACCGAAAGGCACACCAGCGCCACACCCAGACCGCCCAAGGCCGCCTGACCCTCGCCGCCGATGTTGAACATCCGGGCATGGAAGGCGACGGCGACGCAAAGGCCGGTGAAGATGAAGTTGGTCGCATAGTAGAGCGTGTAGCCCCAGCCATAGGACGACCCGAGCGCGCCCGTGACCATGATCTTCACGGCCTCGATGGGGTCCTTGCCGATCGACAGGATGACGAGCGCCGAGAGCGCGAACGAGATCAGAAGCGAAATCAGCGGGACGAGGATCGCGTCGGCCCACTTGGGGATCACGTCCATGCCGAAGGTCTCCCCTGCCGCCTGCGCATCATGCCTGCGTTCCGTTCCCGGTCACGAGACCGCTTGGCGGTCTGTGGACAGGCGCGCGGCCGGTGTCGGTGATCCCGGCCATCAGCATGCCAAGCTCTCGCTCGTCGGTCTCGGCAGGCAGACGCTCGCCCATGATGCGGCCGTCGAACATGACGGCGATGCGGTCGGACATCGACAGGATCTCATCCAGTTCGACCGAGACGAGGAGGATCGCCTTTCCCCGGTCGCGGAGCGCGATGATCTGCTGGTGGATGAATTCGATGGCGCCGATGTCGACGCCGCGCGTCGGCTGGCCGACAAGCAGAAGATCGGGGTCGCGTTCGATCTCGCGCGCCAGAACGATCTTCTGCTGGTTGCCGCCCGAGAAGTTCTTGGCCGCCAGCGCCGGGTTCGGCGGGCGCACGTCGAAGCGCTGCATCTTCTCTTGGGTGATGCGGCGGATGGCGGCGTTGTCCATGAACCAGGACGACTTCTGGTATTCCGGCGCGTTGTGATAGCCGAAGACCATGTTCTCCCAGGCGAAGAAGTCGAGGATCAGCCCTTCGCGGTGCCGGTCCTCGGGGACGTGGGCGATGCCGCGCGCGCGGCGGGACTGGCCGTCGGACCGGGAACCGGTCAGGTCGATGTCCTCGCCGTTGACGCGGACGGTTCCCGCCGCACGGCCATAGCCGCCGAGGACGTGCAGAAGCTCGGACTGTCCGTTGCCGGCCACGCCCGCGATCCCCAGAATCTCGCCGCCCCGGACGTGCAGGTCGACGCCCTTGACGCGCTCGACTCCGTCCTCGTCCACGATGCGCAGGTTTTCAACCTCGAGAACGCGGGCGTAGGGCTCGGCGGGCTTCTTGTCGACGCGGAGAAGGACCTTGCGGCCCACCATCAGCTCGGCCAGTTCCTCGGGCGAGGTTTCCTTCGTCTTGACGGTCGCCGTCATCTCGCCGCGCCGCATCACGCTGACGGTGTCGGTGATCTCCATGATCTCGCGCAGCTTGTGGGTGATCAGGATAATCGTCTTGCCCTGGTCCTTGAGGCCATTGAGGATGCGGAACAGGTGATCGGCCTCGGCGGGCGTCAGGACGCCCGTGGGCTCGTCCAGGATCAGGATGTCGGCCTGACGATAGAGCGCCTTCAGGATCTCGACGCGCTGCTGGTGGCCGACGGACAGCTCCTCGATCATCTCGTCCGGGTCGACGTTCAGTTCGTATTCGGCGGCGAGTTCGGACAGGAGTTTCCGCGCCTTGGCGAGCGAGGGCTTGAGAAGCGCGCCCTCCTCGGCGCCGAGGACCACGTTTTCCAGCACGGTGAAGTTCTCGACCAGCTTGAAGTGCTGGAAGACCATGCCGATGCCGGCGGCGATGGCAGCCTGGCTGTCGGGGATCTCGGTCTTGCGTCCCTGGATGAAGATCTCGCCCGCGTCGGCCTTGTAGAAGCCGTAGAGGATCGACATGAGGGTGGACTTGCCCGCGCCGTTCTCGCCGATGATGCCGTGGATCGTGCCTGGCATCACGCGGATGGAAATGTCCTTGTTGGCCTGGACCGGACCGAAGGCCTTGGAAATACCTTTCAGTTCAATGGCCGGGGCGGCCGTGTCCGGCCGCCCCGCATTTTCCGCGCCATCGCGCATCAGAAGTCGATCGCGGGGCAGCTGTCGTCCGACATGTAGTCGTGAACCTGGACCTCGCCCGAGACGATCTTGGCCTTCGCGTCCTCGACCGCCGCCGTCATCTCGTCGGTGATGAGCGAGGCGTTGTTGTCGTCGACGGCATAGCCCACGCCGTCGTCGGCGAGGCCCAGAACCTGGATGCCCGTCTCCATCTCGGGGCCCTGCGAGAAGGCTTCGTAGACGGCGTTGTCGACGCGCTTGAGCATCGAGGTCAGGACTTCGCCCGGATGCAGGTAGTTCTGGTTCGAGTCGACGCCGATCGACAGGATGTCGGCGTCCGCTGCCGCCTGGAGGACGCCCACGCCGGTGCCGCCGGCCGCCGCATAGACCACGTCCGCGCCCTGGCTGATCTGCGCCTTGGTCAACTCGCCGCCCTTCACGGGGTCGTTCCACGCGGCGGGCGTGGTGCCGGTCATGTTGGCGACGACCGTGGCATCGGGGTTCACGGCCTTCACGCCCTGGGCATAGCCGCAGGCGAACTTGCGGATCAGCGGAATGTCCATGCCGCCGATGAAGCCCACGGTGCCGGTTTCCGACGCCATAGCGGCCAGCATGCCGACGAGGTAGGAGCCTTCATGCTCGTTGAACACGACCGAACGGACGTTCGGCGCGTCGACGACCATGTCGATGATCGCGAAAGTCGTGTCGGGATAGTCGGGGGCGACCTCGCCCAGCACCGACCCGAAGGCGAAGCCAGTCATCACGACGGGGTTCGCGCCCGCCTCGGCAAAGCGGCGGAGCGCCTGCTCGCGCTGCGCTTCCGAGGTCAGCTCGATCTCGCGGAAGGTGTTGCCGGTCTCTTCGGCCCACTTCTGGGCTCCGTTAAAGGCGGCCTCGTTGAACGACTTGTCGAACTTGCCGCCCAGGTCGAAGATCAGCGCGGGCTCGGCCAGCGCGGCGCCCGACGTCAGCGCCAGCGCCGCGGCGCCGCCAAGAAATTTGTTGAGGATGGTCATGGTCGTCTCCCAGTTGCGGACCTGGGCGCGGATCGCGGGCAGAACCCCCCGGCGCCCTTATTGATGACGGATTAAGGCCGCAGAGCCCGTAAGGCGTCAATAGGAGTCTTGACCATCTGGTCGAAATGCGCGGCCGCGACGCAAGGTCATGCAGGGGCGAGGGTTTTGCTCATCAGGATGGCGTCGATCCGGCCCGATGCGGCGCGGTAATAGGCACGCCTGACACCGTCCTCGGACCACCCCGCGCGGGCGTAGAGCGCGCGTGCCGGTGCGTTGGTCGCGGCGACTTCGAGGAAGGCGCGGGAAGCGGAGCGGCCGCGGGCGGCGGCCTCGAAGGCGGCGAGCGTTTCAGCGCCGAGGCCCCGGCGGCGGACGTCCCGGTGAACGGCGATGGTGAGAAGCTCGGCCTCATCCAGAGCAACCCTGCCGAGGGCGAAGGCGAGGGGCTCTGCCCCTCGCGCTCCCCGGGATATTTCGGGACCGATGAAAGGCTGTGCCAGGAAGACTGCCGGATCGGCGAGAAGGTCCGCGAAGTCCTTCTCCGACCAGGGCGCGGGCACCTCCATCGCGGCGGCGTGGATCGCGGCGAGGGCGGCGGGCGTCACGGCAGGATGACGGGCGGCGGATCCGAGGCCGGGGCCGCGTCGGCGGGGCGGATGTAGAGGGGAGCGGGGCGGGGGATGTCGGTGGAGACCGAGAGGCGGCGGGCGGCGAGGCGGGCGATGATCCCGGCCGGGTTTCCGTTCAGCGGGAGCGGCCGTTCCGCCGCTTCGGCTTCTGCGAGGATCGGCGCACCGCCGTGCGTGAAATCCTTCAGGTAGACTTGCCCGCGCGGGGCCGGAAGCGCCACGGTCGAGAGTCCCGCGACCTCGCGGACCACGTCGAACCCGTCGACGCCGATTGCAGGGATGCCGAGCGAGAGCGAAAGCCCGCGCGCGGCCGAGACCGCAATGCGGATGCCGGTGAAGTTGCCCGGCCCGGTCCCGACCGCGACGGCGTCGAGATCGGACCACGCCGCGTCAGCCTGGGCCAGCACTTCCTCCAGCATCGGGAACAGCCGCTCGGCCTGACCCTTGCCCATCTCCTCGAGCCGTTCGGCTAAGATCCGGCCGCCCATCAGCAAAGCGGCCGCGCAGTGCGCGGCCGATGTGTCGAAAGCGAGGATCGTCGGTTCAGACGGCAACCGGCCTGACCTCGACCACTTCGGGGATGTAGTGTCGCAGCAGGTTCTCGATCCCCATCTTCAGCGTCAGGGTCGAGGACGGGCAGCCCGCGCAGGCGCCCTGCATGTGCAGGTAGACGATGCCGCGGTCGAAGCCGTGGAACACGATGTCGCCCCCGTCCTGCGCCACGGCGGGACGCACGCGGGTGTCGAGGAGTTCCTTGATCTGGCTGACGATCTCGCCGTCCTCGCCGTCATGCTCGGCATGGGCCGCCGCCGCCTCGCCCTCGATGGCGGGCTGGCCGGACTGGAAGTGCTCCATGATCGCGCCCAGGATCGGGGCCTTGACCACGTCCCATTCCGTCGCTTCGGCCTTGGTCACGGTGACGAAGTCGGTGCCCAGGAACACGCCCGTCACGCCTTCGACCGCGAAGATGCGGCTGGCGAGCGGCGATTTGCCGGCAGTGCCCGCCGAGGGGAAATCCGCGGTGCCCGCTCCCAGCACGGACTGGCCGGGCAGGAATTTCAGGGTCGCGGGGTTCGGCGTGGACTCGGTCTGGATGAACATCGGCTTTCTCCGGGTTGGACAAGATATATGCGCCCCGTACCCTGGAGTGTCAATGGATTGGAACGGTTCTAAAGTGCCCCTACGCCGGTCATCGACGTCTTGAAATGACTACGTATAGAACTTGGGCAGTCGGGACGGAGGGGTACGCGAGGATGGACGAGGATGTGCAGGCGCTCAAGAAGCGGCTTGAGACCAAGATTCGAGAAAACGCGAGTGACTTGAAAGAGTTCACCCGAGAAAGAACCGATCAGGCGATGCTTGAGCTAAGATCCGAGATCGGGCGCGTGGATATGAGGATCTCGGGACTCGAAAGGCTTCTTTGGAACCGTTTCGCGACCTTTCTCGCAGGAGCGGTCTTCGGCGTCGCGGTTTCGGCCATCGGGCTTTTGGCCATCAAGGCCCTTTAGTCTGAAGGTCTAACGCCTCAGCTCACCGCTTCAAGCCGCTCCTTCGACAACTCCCCCGGCACTATGGTCAGCGGCACGGGCAGCGAGCCGAAGCTGCGCGAGAGCGCCTGCACGATGGGACCCGGCCCGCCCTTCTCGGCGGAGGCTCCGAGGACGAGGACGCCGATGTCGCCGTCCTCCTCGATCTGGGCGAGGATCTCCGGCACCGGGTCGCCTTCGCGGATCACCAGCTCGGGGTCGACGTTCTGGCGGTCGCGCATCCACTTTGCGAAGACCTCGAAGTGGACGTGGATCCGCTCGCGGGCTTCTTCCCGCATGATCTCGCCCACCCCGATCCAGTGCTGGAACTCCTCTGGCGGGATGACGGCGAGGATCTGGACGCTGCCGGCCGTGCGTGCGGCGCGCATGGCGGCGAAGCGCATGGCGTTCAGGCACTCGCGGCTGTCGTCGAGGATGACGAGGAACTTGCGCATCTCACTCTCTTTCGCGGCGGCGATGATGCTGACTTCGCGCGGGGCTGTCCATCACCGCGTGCCGATCGGCGTTCCGGCGCCTGTCGCCTCGGCGCGGGCCAGCGCGAGGGCGGCGGCGGCATAGTCGCCAAGGGCGATGCCTCGGAAGGCGAAGGCGCGGGGGCCGGTTGGGCCAGGCTCGATCTCACCGCCGACCAGGCCGGTCAGGTCGCCCGAAACGAGGTCGGCGGGCAGCATCGGCCGCTCGGCCGTGCGTTCCTGCACGAGGTCGTCGACGACGACGGTAGAGAAGGCCGACAGGCTGTCCTGCGTCCAGGGAATGCAGAGGTCGGTGATGGCGGCGAAGGCATTGGGCTTGAGGAGCCGAGCGTCGAGGAAGGGCGCGATGGTGTAGTCGAGCGTGACCGAAGTCACGACGATGTCGGCCTCGGTCAGGGCCTCGTCCGGGGTCGCCGCCTGCGCGTCGAGACCACGCTGCCGCGCTGCGTCCAGAAGCGCCTCGCGGTTCGCCTCGCCCCGCCCGCAGGCCAGCACCCGGCGCAGGGGATAGGCGTCCGCGACGGCGGCGAGGTGGCTGTGAGCCTGCACGCCGCAGCCGACGAAGGCCAGGGTCGCGCTGTCGGGATCGGCCAGCCTGCGCGCCGCGACGGCCGAGAGGGCGGCGGTGCGGTGCGCGGTGATCCAGTTCGCCCCCATGACCGCCAGCAGAAGGCCGGTGCGCGCGTCGAGTACGAGGATCGCGCCGTTGATCGCGGGCAGGCCTTTCGCGGGATTGTCGGGGCAGACGGCGACCGTCTTCAGCACCGTCAGGTCCTCGTCGTTGCCGACCGCGAGCGTCGACATCATGTAGCGTCCCTCGCCAGGCAGAAGCGAGGACTTGGGCGTGACGTGCAGCCGTCCGGCGGCCTTGCCGCGAAGCGCGGCCTCGATGGCGTCCGCGATCTCGCGCGGGGCGATGCCAAGCCCGTCGAGCGTCTCGTCGGACAGGTAGCGGATCGGTTTGTCGGTCATCGTCGCGCCTCCCTTCGGCTCTGCGAGGGTGGCTGAGGCCGGCCGCGCTGTCCACCTCGCGCGGGGCGAAGAAAGCGCCGGAGCAGCCAGATCGCGAAGGACACCACCTGACCCGCCAGCGCGGCCAGAAGGGCGGCGGCGAGGATCGTCATGTCGGCGAGGCGCGTCGTGAGGCGGACGAGGCGGGCCTTGCCGAGGACGGCGAGCGTGGCGCGGGTCTCGTCGCCGGTCGCGTTCGCCACGCGGGCGAGGCGCGCGAGATCGTCGGCGCTCTCGGCCCGGCGGACGACGGCGAAGGCGTCGCCGAGGGGCATGGCGTCGGTCAGACGGCCCACGTCCGAGGCGACGCCCGACAGGCGCGCGGCGGCGGCGGGCTCGACGAGAAGCGCCAGCTTGCGCGTCCGCATCGCCTCGCCGGCGCGGTCCAGCCTGAGCGCGTCCGAGGCGAGGGTCGCGACCTCGTCCGTCAGGCGGGGCGGCAAGGCCCCGACCTTCCGGCCCACGCGCAGAACCGTGGCGCCGCCCTTCACCGACGCACTGGAGCCGCCGCTGACCAGGATCGCGGCCGTCGCCCCCAGGCCGACGACGCCAAGGCCAAGGTCGACGCGGTCGATGGCGCGATCCTCGAGATAGGCGTCGACCGCGCGCCACACCGCCTTGGCGTCGCCCACAGGCGTCAGCTCCAGGGGCAGGTTGCAGGCGGCGACACGGGTCAGGTCTGGACACTCAGCGGGATCGACGGCGCAGGAGAGGCAGGCGGACCAGCCCTCCGCCACCTCGACCGCCGCCTCGACCTCGGCCCGAAGGAACGGCATGACCGCAACGCCGCGACGGTCGGCGAGTGCCAGGATGGCCGCGGCCTCGTCGGCCTCGCCCTCGGCCAGAGCCGCGCGCAGCCGCGCCTCGACGGTGCGCATGTCCATGTTGCGGGTCAAGGCTGCCTCGACGGCGACCTTCACCTGCGCTTCGGTCCTCTCGACATAGGGCGCCGCGAAGGGCGACTGCGACAGGGTCCAACCAGAAGCGATAAACGTGACGGCGGCGGCGAGGCCAAGGATGGCCCGCGCCAGCGCGCGCATCAGGGACGCTCCGACAGCGCCCAATCCCAGTACATCTCGCGCACGCGCCGGGTGACGGGGCCGACCTGATAATGCGTGCCGTCGAATTCGATCACCGGCGTGACCTTGTTCATGTTGCCCGACAGGAAGACCTCGTCCGCGTCGCGCAGGTCGTCGAAGGTCAGCACGGCCTCGCGCACCGGCGTCCCATCGGCGGCGAGGTTCGTCATGTGGCGGGCGCGGGTGATTCCGGCGAGGAAGGTGCCGTTCGGGATCGGCGTCAGGACCTCGCCGTCCTTCACCAGGAAGACGTTCGCGGTGGCGCTTTCGGCGAGGTTGCCCATGGCGTCGGCGACCATGGCGTTCTGGAAGCCCTTGGCGCGCACTTCGGTCAGCATCCGCGCGTTGTTCGGGTAAAGGCAACCGGCCTTCGCGTTGACCACCGCCGACTCGAGGACCGGACGCCGGAATCGCGTCGTCGTGGTGCGTGTCGTCGCCTCGGCGGGTGCAAGCGGCACCTCTTCGAGGCAGAGCGCGAAACCTGTGCGCTCTGGCCCCGGCACGATGGCGGTGATGTCGCCGTCGATGCCCCAGTACATCGGGCGGATGTAGACCGGGCCGGACCAGTCGAAGCCCGTCAGCCCCTCCCAGGCGAGCGCCGCGATCTCCTCGTCGGTCTTCGTCGGCGTGAGCATCAGCGCGCGGGCCGAGGCGTTGACGCGCCGGCAATGCGCGAGAAGGTCGGGCGCCACGCCCTCGAAGTACCGCGCGCCGTCGAAGACCGAGGAGCCGAGCCACGCGCCGTGGTCGGCGGCCCGCATCACCGCCGTGTCGCCGTCGTGCCAGCGGCCTTCGAACCAGGTGCGGATTGTCTTGCTGATCGCCATGCCCGTTCCTCCGTCGGCCAGCCTATTGGGGCCGGCCGCGCGGGTCCAGAGCCTCAGACGGTGGCGGCCTCGCCTTCCGCGATCAGGGCGGGCACGTCGAAGGGCGCGTTGAACATCTCGAGTTCACCCGCCGCGTCGCGCGGCCAGTCCTCGCGAGGGCGGTCCCAATACAGCTCGATACCGTTGCCGTCGGGATCGTCCAGGTAGACCGCCAGGCTGACGCCGTGGTCCGCCGCGCCAGTGATGGGCACACCCTTCGCCACGACGTTGCCGACAGCACGGCCAAGCGACGGGCGGTCGGGGAACAGGAAAGCGACGTGATACAGACCGGGCGCACGGCGCGGAGCGGGCGGGGCGCCGAGGCTTTCCCAGGTGTTCAGGCCAAGATGGTGGTGATAGCCGCCCGCCGACAGGAAGGCCGCCTGCCGCCCGTAGCGCTGCACGAGGTCGAGCCCGATCACCTCGCGATAAAAGGCCACGGAGCGTTCCAGGTCGGTCACCTTGAGGTGGACGTGCCCGACGCTGAGGCCGGGCGAGGCTTGATAGGTCATAGGATGTCTCCTTTGACCAGAACCTACGCCGTAGGGTCCGCGCACGGTAGAGCGATATCTGCAAAGCGACTGTGCGAAAATGTCGCCCGGTCGCGGTCTCGCGCCGGGGGACCAGACGCGCCTCGGGCAGCGCATGTCGAAGCCGGCCTCGCGATCACCGCAGGTGCGGTCGGGACGTAGGTGTGGCCAGCCAAAGCGGGTCGGGGAACCCGTGCCGCGACCCTAGGCGCGGCGTGCAACGATTCCGTGACGGCTGGCGGCTCAGTAGTGCGGTGGCCGCTCGTCTCTCAGGATCACGCCGCCCGTGCCTTCGGACTCGCGCATCGCCTCGCGGTCCATCAGGCGGCGCACGCGCTCGGTCAGCCGCTCGATCTCGCGTCCCTGGGTCGCCACGACGTCGCTCAGGTCCTCGGCCAGCCGCTCGAGATGGGCCAGCCTTTCTTCGATCCTCTCGGTCATCCGGTCCTCCTTGCCCCCTCGCGGGACACGGGCTAAACCCCCGCGCGACCCGACCCGAGGAAGGTGCATGGCCAAGGAGAAGAAAGCCCCGCGCCCCAAGGCGGAAACGCCGAAGGGGTTCCGCGACTATTTCGGTCCGGACGTCGCCGAACGCAAGGCGATGCTCGATGCCATCGCGCGGGTCTACCACCTCTATGGGTTCGAGGCGCTGGAAAGCTCCGCCGTCGAGACGGTCGAGGCCCTGGGCAAGTTCCTCCCCGACGTCGACCGCCCCAACGAGGGCGTCTTCGCCTGGCAGGAGGACGCCGAGGGCGAAAAGCCCGGCGACTGGCTGGCGCTGCGCTATGACCTGACGGCGCCCTTGGCGCGCGTCTACGCCCAGCACCGGAACGAGTTGCCGACGCCGTATAGGCGGTTCGCGATGGGACCCGTCTGGCGGAACGAGAAGCCGGGGCCGGGACGCTTCCGGCAGTTCTACCAGTGCGACGCGGATACGGTGGGGACGGCGTCGGTCGCGGCGGATGCCGAGATCTGCATGATGCTGGCCGATGCGCTGGAGGCGGTGGGCATCGAGCGCGGGGACTACGTCATCCGGGTGAACAACCGGAAGGTGCTAAACGGGGTGCTGGAGGTGGCGGGGCTGCCCGACACCGAGGCGCACCATGCTGCACGCGGTATCGTTCTGCGCGCCATCGACAAGCTGGACCGTCTGGGGCCGGAGGGCGTGCGGGCGTTGCTCGGAGAAGGGCGGAAGGACGAAAGCGGCGACTACACTAAGGGCGCGGGTCTCTCCAAAGCCCAGATTGAGGTTCTCTTAAGTTTCGCAACCGCTCCCACCTTGGTTCAGAATGAAATCACGAGGCAGATCGCGCTCAGTGAGAAGACACGTGGAGTCCAAGACGGTCGTATTCGCGCATTTGAAAACAAGCAGGGTGAAATATTCGAAGCTTCCGAGATTGGACCAGAATACTATCCGTACGTTTTTACTATTCAGCACCTGAGGAGACTCGTTGCGGAGTCTGAAGTTGGCACGGAGGGAGTAGAAGAGCTTGTTGCTTTGGCAAACCTTACAAGAGCCAACAAGTACGGCCCCGACCGCATCGTCATCGACCCCTCCGTCGTGCGCGGCCTCGGCTACTACACCGGCCCCGTGTTCGAGGCCGAGCTGACCTTCGAGATCACCGACGAGAAGGGCAACCCGCGCCAGTTCGGCTCGGTCGCGGGCGGTGGGCGCTATGATGACCTCGTCAAGCGCTTCACCGGCCAGGAAGTCCCCGCCACCGGCATCTCCATCGGCGTCGACCGCCTTCTCGCCGCCCTCCGCGCCAAGGGCCGCAGCCAGTCCGATACCACCGGCCCCGTCGTCGTCACCGTCATGGACCGCGACCGCATGGCCGACTACCAGGCGATGGCCTCCGAACTGCGACAGGCGGGTATCCGCGCCGAGGTCTACCTCGGCAATCCCAAGAACTTCGGCAACCAGCTCAAGTACGCCGACAAGCGCGGCTCGCCCGTCGCGATCATCCAGGGCGGGGACGAGCACGCGAAAGGCGTCGTGCAGGTCAAGGACCTGATCCTCGGCGCGAAGATCGCCGAGACCGCGACGCACGAGGAATGGAAGGACCAGCCGGCGCAATTCGAGTGCAAGCGCGAGGACATGGTCGCCCGCGTCCACGAGATCCTGTCGAGGTGAGCCGCAAGGCCGCCATCAAGGCCGAGGCCGACCGCCTGCGCGGCACCTTCGAGGCACGCGGCGCCGAGGTGTTCGAGACCGACGTCCTGCAACCCGCCGGCGCGCTTCTGGACCTTTACGGCGAGGACATCCGCGCCCGCGCCTTCGTCACCCACGATCCCTTGCGCGGCGAGATGATGCTGCGCCCCGACTTCACCATCCCCCTCGTCCAGCGCCACATGCGCGAGGGCCGGGGGCAGGGCCGCTATACCTACGCGGGCGAGGTGTTCCGCCGGCAGGAGGACGACCCGGACCGTGCGTCCGAATACTTCCAGGTCGGGTTCGAGCTGTTCGACGGGCAGGGTCCGGCCCAGACCGACGCCGAGGTCTTCGCCACCTTCGCCGAGATCCTGCTGCCGCTCGGCCTCAAGGCCGCGATGGGCGACATCGGCCTTCTCCGCGCCGCCGTCGAAGGGCTGCCGACCAGCGCCGCGCGAAAGGCGGCCCTTCTTCACCATCTCTGGCGCCCCCGCCGCTTCCGGTCGCTTCTCGGCCGCTACGCGAAACCGGGCGAAGACCGCGCGATCCTGCAATCCTCCGACCCGCTCGCCGGCAAGGTCGAGGTCGGGCTACGCACCGCCGAGGAGATCCTCGCCCGCCTCCACCATCTTCGCGACGACCGCGAGGTGCCGCCCCTGCCGCGCGACGAGATCGCCCTGGTCGACGCCCTTCTCGCCGTGCGCGGCAAGGCCCACGACGCGGTCTCGCAGCTTCGCGACCTCGCCATCGACCTGCCGTCCATCGGCGCGGCCGTCGACCGGCTGACCGACCGCTTCGACGCGCTGGAGGGCCGCGGCGTCGACCTCCGTCGGCTGGATTTCGAAGCCGCCTACGGACGCACGACGCTGGAATACTACGACGGCTTCGTCTTCGGCTTCTACGCCGAGGGCCGCCCCGGCCTGCCGCCCGTCGCTTCCGGAGGCCGCTACGACGCGCTGACCCGCGCCATCGGCGGGGGCGATGGCGTACCGGCCGTCGGCGGCGTGATCCGCCCGGGCCTTCTCATCGACCTGGGGATGGCCGCATGACCCTGCGTCTGGGAGTGCCCTCGAAGGGCCGCCTGATGGAAAAGACCTTCGCCTGGTTCGGCGCGCGAGGCGTCGACCTGGCGCTGTCGGGCCACGCCCGCGAATACGCCGGAGCCGTCGAGGGCGTCGACGGCGTCGAACTGGTCATGGTCTCGGCCGGCGAGGTGCCGCGCGAGCTTGAGGCGGGGCGCATCCACCTGGGCGTCACCGGCATCGACATGGTGCGCGAGAAGATCGCGCGGTGGGAGGACAAGGTGCGTCAGGTCGCCAGCCTCGGCTTCGGCGGCGCGGATCTGGTGATCGCGGTCCCGGACTGCTGGGTGGACGTCGCCACGCTGGACGACCTCGACCAGGTGGCGACCCTGTTCCGCGCCGCCCACGGCCACCGCCTGCGGATCGCGACCAAGTATCACCGCGTGATCCGCGACTTCCTTCGCGAACAGGGCGTGGGAGACTACCAGCTCGTCGACAGCCAGGGCGCGACCGAGGGCACCGTCAAGAACCTGACGGCCGAGGCCATCGCCGACATCACCTCGACCGGCGAGACGCTGCGCGCCAACCACCTCCGCGTGCTCGAGGACGGTCTCGTCCTGCGCTCGCAGGCGGCTCTCTTCAAGACCCGCGCCGAGACCTGGACCCCCACCGCCCGCGACGCCTGGGCCGCGCTGTCGAAGCGGTTGGGGGTCTGATTTCGGATTTCGGTGGAGGTTCGCTAGCGGGCTCTCAGTTTTCGGTGACCTGAGTACCTAGGAATGGGAATGAAAATCCCGGAGCAGGATTTCTGACCGATGACAGACCTAACCAATGAAAAGATTGGACAGGACATGGTTGAGAACGTCCTCAATCGCGTCATGCGACAGTACGCTCGTCTCCTGTTCGACCCCACGTTCTCCCTAAGGAAGAACGAACTTCTCGGATCGATGATAGAGGACATTCCTGAAGAAAGCCGAGAAGCGGTAGCCAAGCTTCTCGATCATTGCTGCATAACAACGATGCATGCGCTTCTTAATTTCATAACTAAGCATAATGGCGACGAAGACCAAGTCTATGCATTCGATTTAAGCATAGAACATGGCGGGGGTGTGAGCTCGCTTTTAGACTTTTCGGATGACCCCGGAGCGGATCTGGTAATGGAGGACGGCTGGGCCGAAAAGTACAAGAAGTACTGATTGCTTTCGCTGCATGGTCCGCTCGCTCGCAGGCGGCTCTCTTCAAGACCCGCGCCGAGACATGGACCCCCGCCGCCCGCGAGGCGTGGGTAGTCCTATCGAAGCGGTTGAGGGTCTGAAGCTTCTTCTTGGCGAAAATACTCCGGGGGTGAGGCGCGCAGCGCCGAGGGGGCAGCGCCCCCTACCTGATCCCGATCTCGGACAGCGCCGCCATCAGCATCGGCGGCAGGTCGTCGTTGGCCCGTCCGCGCGGCAGATCGCGTGGGGCGGCCTCGGTTTCCAGGTAGCGCCAGCCCTGGAACGGACGCTTCGGCATCGCCTCGGTGCGGACCACCTCGGGGTTCAGCACCAGCCCGCAGCGGCGGATGCCGTCGCCCCGGTCGACCTCGTCCAGACGCAGGATCGCCTGCCGCGCCAGGACCACGCCCTTGAACACCCAATAGAGCGAGCCGCCGCGCAGGATCTCCTCCTCGCGCTTCGGCCACATCCGCGTGACATGACGTGGCAGCCCGTCCGGACCCTTGGCCCGTGCGGTCTTCTGCCAGTCGGTCAGGTCGGAGACCGTTTCGGCGCCGACACAGAGCTTGATGAGATTGAGGTGTTTATCCACAGAGTCGTCCACAAGTCGCACTGGATATCGTAGCTTACACTGGGCCACCTGCAACCGGTTGTGCAGGGAAGGCGCAAAAGCTAGATTGGTCTCCCTAGCCTGAAGGACTCGCCATGACCCGTTTCGCCGCGCCTATCGCCGAACAGATATGGGACATGAAGTACCGTCTCAAGGATGCCGCGGGCTCAGCTCTCGACGGCACGATCGAGGACACCTGGCGCCGCATCGCCCGGTCGCTGGCCGCGAACGAGGCCGAGCCCGCCGCATGGGAAGACCGCTTCTACGAAGCGCTCGAGGATTTCCGCTTCCTTCCCGCCGGCCGCATCGTCGCGGGGGCAGGGACGGGCCGCACGGTGACGCTGTTCAACTGCTTCGTCATGGGCACGATCCCCGACAGCCTCGAGGGCATCTTCCAAGGCCTCAAGGAAGCCGCCCTGACGATGCAGCAGGGCGGGGGGATCGGCTACGACTTCTCGACAATCCGCCCCAAGGGCGCCGACGTGAAGGGTGTCGCCGCCGACGCCTCTGGGCCGCTATCGTTCATGGACGTCTGGGACGCGATGTGCCGCACGATCATGTCGGCCGGCGCGCGGCGGGGCGCGATGATGGCGACGATGCGCTGCGACCACCCCGACATCGAGGCCTTCATCGCGGCCAAGTCCGACGCCTCGCGCCTGCGCAACTTCAACGTCAGCGTGCTGGTGACGGACGCCTTCATGGACGCGGTGAAGGCCGACGGCCCCTGGGACCTCGTGTTCGACGGCAAGGTCTACCGCACGACACAGGCGCGCGACCTCTGGAACCGCATCATGCGCGCCACCTACGATTACGCCGAGCCGGGCGTGATCTTCATCGACCGCATCAACGCGATGAACAACCTGGCCTATGCCGAGACCATCGCGGCGACGAACCCCTGCGGCGAGCAGCCCCTGCCGCCCTATGGCGCCTGCCTTCTCGGCTCGATCAACCTCGCACGGTTGGTGCGCGACCCCTTCGGCGAGGGCGCCGCGCTGGACGAGGACGAACTCGCCGACCTCGTGGCGACCGCCGTCCGGATGATGGACAACGTCGTCGACGCCTCGCGCTTCCCGCTGCCGCAACAGGCCGAGGAGGCGCGGAACAAGCGCCGCATCGGCCTTGGCGTCACCGGACTCGCCGACGCGCTGCTCATGGTCGGTGCGCGCTATGGCTCGGACGAGGCGGCGGCGCTGACCGAGCGCTGGCT
Organism: Silicimonas algicola; assembly: GCF_003970735.1. Taxonomy (GTDB): domain Bacteria; phylum Pseudomonadota; class Alphaproteobacteria; order Rhodobacterales; family Rhodobacteraceae; genus Silicimonas; species Silicimonas algicola. The sequence continues at coordinate 3,715,104 of NZ_CP034588.1, read as the reverse complement.
CCATGCCATCGCGCGGGCATCCTACCTCGCCTCGACCGACCTTGCCGCCGAGAAGGGCGCGTTCCCGCTGTTCGATGCCGAGGCCTATCTCGACAGCGGGTCGCTGAAGACGATGGACGAGGACGTGCGCGCCGCGATACGCGAAAAGGGCATCCGCAACGCGCTTCTGACCTCCATCGCCCCCACGGGCACGATCAGCCTTCTGGCGGGCAACGTCTCGTCGGGAATCGAGCCCGTCTTCGCCTTCGTCTACACCCGCAAGGTGCTCCAGCGCGACGGGTCGCGGACCGAGGAGGAGGTCGTCGACTATGCCGTCCAGATGTGGCGCGACCTGAAGGGCGAGGCGCCCTTGCCCGAGCATTTCGTCAACGCCCAGACCCTGTCGCCCTCGGATCACGTCCGGATGCAGGCAGCGGCGCAGAAGTGGGTGGATTCCTCGATCTCGAAGACGATCAACTGCCCCGAGGACATCTCGTTCGAGGCGTTCAAGGACGTCTACATGCTGGCCTGGGACACCGGCTGCAAGGGCTGCACGACCTACCGCCCGAACGCAGTGACCGGCAGCGTTCTGAGCGTCGAGGAGGAGCAGCCCAAGACGCCCGAGGTCGTGTCGGCCTCGCTGGCCGAACCTCCCGTTCCCCACGGAGACGTCATCTACATCACCGAGCCTCTGAACCGGCCCGCGGCGCTGGAAGGAAACACCTACAAGCTCAAGTGGCCCGACAGCGAGCACGCGATCTACATCACCATCAACGACATCGTCCACGCCGGGCGGCGCCAGCCCTTCGAGGTCTTCATCAACTCGAAGAACATGGAGCATTTCGCCTGGACGGTCGCCCTGACGCGGATGATCTCGGCAGTGTTCCGGCGCGGCGGCGACGTGTCCTTCGTCGTCGAGGAGCTGAAAGCCGTCTTCGATCCGCGCGGCGGCGCCTGGATGAACGGCAAGTACGTCCCCTCGATCCTCGCCGCCATCGGGGGCGTGATCGAGCGGCACATGATCTCGATCGGCTTCATCGCGGGCGAGGGGCTGGGGCTCAAGTCCGATCCGAAGGCTCAGGTGGTGAACCTGACCGCCGGGCGTGGACCGGCCTGTCCGAATTGCGGCCAGTACGGGATGCAGATGATCGAGGGCTGCATGACCTGCCCGTCCTGCGGACACTCGAAGTGCGGCTGAGAGCGGCCTTTGCCGCGCTCGTCCTTTCTTGCGCGACCCCGGCCCCCGCCGAGGTCATCGGCACGTCGCTTGCGGTCTCGAACGACAGCCAGGGGGTCTACGACCGCTGGCAAAGCAACTCGGTCCAGGCCGGCGTCTTCACGCGGCAGGGGGGCGGGCCGATCCTCGAATACCGCTTCCGCTCGGACATCCTGTCGCCCGAGCTGAAAACGCCCGTCGATCCGGACGACCGGCGGCATGCGGGCGTACTGTCCTTCGGCCTCCACGCCTACCGCGATCTCGGTGCGGCCGACCTGCGCTTTGGCGGCGATATCGTGGCGGTCGGCCCGGATACGGGCATTCTCGAACTTCAGAAGAAGATCCACGAGATCTTCGGCTATCCCATCCCCGACTACGACGGCTTCGAGATCGAGGACGCCCTGCGCCCGCAATTCTCAGCCGAGATGGGCCGCAGCTTCGCGTGGCATCAGCTGTCGGCTCGCCCTTTTGCCGAAGCGATCCTGGGACCCGAGGACATGCTGCGGGCGGGTATCGACCTTGCGTGGTCGCCGTCTCCCGGCGCGGGGCCTATGGCGCGTATGGGCTCGACCGGCCACCGGCTGCCGACCGTCGACGGCGGGCGTGGGTTCAGTGTGCAGATCGGTGCCGACGTGGCGAAGGTCACAGACAGCCTCTACCTGCCGGAAAGCCTGGGTTATGAGTTGACGCCGCTTCGCCGCCGCGTCCGCGCGGGCCTGGGCTGGCAAGGGGAACGGTTCTCGGTTTTCGGCGGTGTCGCGTGGCTCGACCGCGAATTCGAGGCCCAGCCCGAGGGCCAGGCCGTTGGTATGTTGCATCTCGGTCTCACCTTCTGACCTGCCCGCATTGAACGCCGCTCAAATCGATTGCGTTGATCCTTGACCTCGTTAACCATTTAACAAAGGGCGCAAAGTCCCTGAAAAAAATGAACATATACCGAGGCAGGTAGCATGAACGCGATGACGGGCCGGATGGGCACGTTCGTCATATCTTGGTCGCAGACCGAGATCGACGGACTGGCGGGGGCACCCGTGACATCCCTCGACGCTGGCGCGATGTGGAGCTGGAAAGGCGAACCCGTGCGGATCGACTCCGCCGCGGGCGGTCTCGTGGGCGTCAGTTGCCCCGAAGCGAGGGAACTTCACCGCAAGCGTGCCGCGGCCAGCGCACGGCGCATCGTGGCCCGCGCTCTCGTTCAGGAAGGTGTGCGCACGCCCTTCGTCGACGACATGGTCGAATTCGACCGCTCGTTCTCGGTGACCGACGGTCACCGCTCGTGGACCGCCACACTGATCGAGATGCCGGAGGTGGCGCGGCCGCTTCTGATGTTCGCAGGCGCCATGCCGCCGTCTGGAACCCCGCTCTACGTCTCGTCCGGGGTCATGGAGCCGGCACTTCCCAATCGCCTTTCGGACGGCGGCGAGGGCGTTGTCTGCTTCACGCCCGGCACCTTCCTCGAGACGCCCGAAGGGCCGCGCCGGGTCGAGGACCTGGTCGCCGGCGACAAGGTGGTGACCAAGGACGGCGGCGCGCAGCCGGTGCTCTGGGTTGGCAGCCGCAACGTCTCGGGCGCGCGTCTCTACGCCATGCCCGACCTGCGCCCGGTCCGGATACGCGAGGGCGCCCTCGGACGAGGCCGCCCCTCGGGCGACCTGATCGTGTCGCCCGATCACCGCATGCTGATCCAGGGCCAGCCCGCCCGCGCCCTCTGGGGCACGGACGAGGTGCTGGTCGCCGCCCGCGATCTCGTCGACGGGGCCGGCATCGCGCGTGACATGGGCGCGCGGTCCGTCACCTATGTCCACCTCATGCTCGAGAAGCACCACATTCTCGTCGCCAACGGGATCGAGACCGAAAGCTTCCATCCCGCAGCGGCGCGGCTTGACGCCATCGACGATGTCCAGCGCCAGCGCCTGTTCGACGTGATGCCCGACCTGACCTATGCGCCGCAGTCCTACGGGCCGATGTGCCGCAGGGCGCTGACGCAGGCCGAAGCGGCCCTTCTGCCCGTCGCGGCCTGACCCAACGGGGGAGGGAGGACACGATTCCGCCGCAATCCTCTGCCTACCTCGGGCTTTGCGAACGTGGGCCCGAGTCGATGCTGGAGATTCCCTTTCCGCTGGAGAGATTGCCGGTCGCGCAGATCGAGACCGCGCTGAGCCGCCTCCGCGCCGAGCGCCCGGCGTCGCAGCCGATCCTTCTTGGCGACGTCGACGTCTTCTCGGCCGAATGGGCCGAAACGGTCGATATTTTCGAGGAGCCCGCCGCGATCCTGTCGGCCGCGCGCGCTCTCGATATCGACGCCTGGTTCGCCGAGCGCACCCTGCCGCCCCCGCCGCGCCCGGTCGTTCGTCGCGAGGGTCTGGCCCGCCGCCTGTCCACGCGGCTGTTCGCGCGGCCCGACCCCGTCGTCCCCTTACCCAGCCGTCGCCGGATCGACGCGCTGAAGGATCACGCCCGCGACCTGGAAGCGTCCGGCGAGGGCAGCGTCGAGGAACTGGCCGAGATCCGCGAGATCATCCGCGCCGTCGAATGCGGCGATGCGCCCATGATGTTCCCCGATCCGATCGACTATGTCACACCGCGCCGGGGCGACGAGATGGTCGCGGGTCTCGTCGACACAGCCGAGCCGTGGGAGAGCATGGCCTGGCTTCAGCACGGCACCTATGCCGTCTGCGCCCCGCGTGCCGTCCTCGTCGCCTGCTGCCGCTGGCTGTGGGACACTCACGGGGCGCGCATCATCACGGCGTCGACCGATCACATCGGCTTCCAGGTCGAACGCCCCATTGCCCGGATCGAGGACGCGCGCGAGGTTCTGCGCCGCGTGGCGCTTCTCGGCGCGTCCGAGGTCAACGGCGACACCCGCCACACCTCGGGCGAAACGATCGTCGGCGCGGCGCGGCTGTGGGTCTGGTGGGACTGAGCCGGGACGGGTTGACGCAGGTCATTCCACGCATTCGACGAATTGCATATATACTGGGCTCACGTTTCAAGGAGCGCCTGCCATGACCGCCTTCCGCCTTGCGTTCGCCGCCATCGCGATCACCGTCGTTGCCGCCGTCGCGGGCTCGGCCGCCTTTTCCCAGATGATGCACGGCCACGGTGGCGGTGGCGGCATGGGAATGATGCACGACATGGCCGGCATGCCCGGCCTGCGCGGCACCGACGCGACGCAGGAAGAAAGCGACGAGCTCGCGGTCATGTTCAACGGCTTCCAGACCTTCGAGCGCGAGGTGTCGCTCCTCGACGACGGCATCCGCACCGTCACGCGGTCCTCCGACCCGCAGGTGATGGAGGCGCTGGTGAGCCACGTCTCGGGCATGATCGGGCGGGTTGAAGAGGGCCGCGACCCCGGCATCTTCATCCAGAGCCCCACGCTAGACATCTTCTTCGCGCGGGGTGACGCCATCGAGAGCGATATCGCGGTGACGGATGAGGGCATCGTCGTCACCCAGACCTCGGCCGATCCAGAGGTAGTCGCAGCACTTCACACCCATGCGGGCGAAGTCTCGGACATGGCCGAACGTGGAATGCATGCCGTTCACGAGCGCATGATGCGCGGAGCGTCCAACTAGGCGCCCGCTCCCTTGCTTGACAGGCCCGGGAATCCCTGTACAAGCGCCGCTTCATTGGTGTTGGTGGCCCCCGCAAGGGGATGACCTGTCGCCCCGGCCAAATCCGGGGAAAGGACAACGCCCTTCGCAAGAGCAGAAGGAGATCAGACGGTGACCAAACGCACCTCTGCCAAGTACAAACTCGACCGCCGGATGGGCGAGAACATCTGGGGCCGCCCGAAGTCCCCGGTCAACCGCCGCGAATACGGCCCCGGCCAGCACGGCCAGCGCCGCAAGGGCAAGGTGTCCGACTTCGGCCTCCAGCTTCGCGCCAAGCAGAAGCTCAAGGGCTATTACGGCGACCTGACCGAGAAGCAGTTCAAGAAGATCTTCGTCGAGGCCGAGCGTCAGCGCGGTGACACGGGCGAGCTTCTGATCGGCCTCCTCGAGCGCCGTCTCGACGCCGTCGTGTACCGCTCGAAGTTCGTGCCGACCATCTTCGCCGCGCGCCAGTTCGTGAACCACGGCCACGTGACGGTGAACGGCCAGCGCGTCAACATCGCGTCCTACCGCGTCGGTGAGGGCGATGTCGTCGAGGTCCGCGACAAGTCCAAGCAGATGGCGCTGGTGCTGGAAGCCGCAGGGCTGCCCGAGCGCGACGTGCCCGACTATCTCGAGGTCGACCACTCCAAGATGAAGGCCACCTTCGTGCGCACGCCCGGTCTCTCGGACGTGCCCTACCCGGTCCTGATGGAGCCGAACCTGGTCATCGAATATTACGCGCAGAACTGATTTCGGTCTGTTGCGGAGAGACAGGGGCCGCCCTCCGGGGCGGCCTTTTTTGTGCTTGATGTTTCGGAGGCGCGAACGACAGGTGTATTCAGGGAACGACTGTTCTGAACCATTCTAGGTGGCATATTATCTGAACTATTGGCAGTATCCTGGGGCGCACTTCAATTCTTGCACCCCTTTGGACTGCTATGAAGACCATCCCTGAAATTCGTCTCGAAATGAAACCGAAGACACGAGAAGCGAAGGCTGTCGTCGGTTTCGACTGGGCAGAAGACGGCGTGGGGAAGAGGTCTAAAATTGGTGGTCGCCCCGATTTTCTGCAGGGAAGGGAAGACGTTGGCTGTGATAGCTGTGGCGAGGAAATGACGTTCTTCGCGCAGCTAGATTCTGTCGGAGATGAGATCTGTTTTGCCGACGTTGGCATGGTCTTCGTCTTCGTTTGTTTTGACTGCTTTAGGACAAAGTCTCTGATCCAGTCCGGATGACCGATGCGTCTGCGCAAAACCAATAATGCTAGGTAATGCCCCCCACATCCCGCACCCCCGCAGCCCCCTCTCTACTGAAATGATCGGTTCACTTTTCTGCCGATGGCGTTAACTTGCGCCTCGACGACGGAGTTTCCCATGACGGCAATCGTTGAGGTCGAGCACCTCAAAAAGACTTATGACAGCGGGTTCGAGGCGCTGAAGGGCATCGACCTGACCATCGAGCAGGGCGAGATCCTGGCACTTCTCGGCCCGAACGGCGCGGGCAAGACGACGCTGATCTCGGCCGTCTGCGGCATCACTGCGCCGACCGACGGCAAGGTCAGGGTGGGCGGTCACGACATCCAGGACGACTGGCGGGCGGCGCGCAAGCTCATTGGCCTCGTCCCGCAGGAAATCAACCTCGAACCGTTCGAGCTGGTGATGAACACCGTGCGCTTCTCACGCGGACTGTTCGGCCGGCCCCGCAACGATGCGCTGATCGAGAAAATCCTTCGCGACCTGTCGCTGTGGGACAAGAAAGACTCGCGTATCAACGCGTTGTCGGGCGGCATGAAGCGCCGGGTGCTGATCGCCAAGGCTCTGTCGCACGAGCCGCGCGTCCTCTTCCTCGACGAGCCCACGGCGGGCGTCGACGTGGAACTTCGCCGCGACATGTGGCGCATCGTCGAGACGCTGCGCGCCGACGGCGTCACGATCATCCTGACGACCCACTACATCGAAGAGGCCGAGGCCATCGCCGACCGCATCGGCATCATCAGCGGCGGTCAGCTTCTCCTGGTCGAGGAGAAGGCGGCGCTGATGAAGCGGCTCGCCAAGAAAGAGCTTCGCATAGACCTTCAGTCGCCGGTGGACCATATCCCCGAGACCCTGTCGGCCTTCGACCTGCGCCGCGCCGACGACGGCCGCGCATTGATCTACACCTACGACACCACGGGCGAGCGGACCGGGATCACCCGGCTTCTGGGCGCGGTGCAGGCGGCGGGGCTGACGCTTGCCGACATTCGCACCAGCCAGAGCTCGCTCGAGGAAATCTTCGTCGACATCGTGAAGGACGGCGGCAAATGAACTGGACAGGCATATTCGCCATCTGGCGTTTCGAGATGGCGCGCTTCTTCAGGTCGATCATCCAGTCGGTGGTCTCCCCGGTGGTCTCGACCTCGCTGTATTTCGTCGTCTTCGGCGCCGCCATCGGCAGCCGGATTCAGGAGGTCGAGGGGGTACCCTACGGCGCCTTCATCGTGCCTGGACTCATCATGCTGACGGTCCTGCAGCAGTCGATCCAGAACGCGGCTTTCGGGATCTATTTCCCCAAGTTCATCGGCACGATCTTCGAGGTGCTGTCGGCCCCCATCTCGGCCTTCGAGATCGTCATGGGATATGTGGGCGCGGCGGCGGCGAAGGCGATCCTGATCGGCCTCATCATCCTTCTGACCTCGTTCTTCTTCGTCGACGTCCGCATCGCGCATCCCTTTTGGATGCTCGCGTTCCTGGTGATGACCGCCGTCAGCTTCTCGCTTCTGGGCTTCATCCTGGGGATCTGGGCAAAAAGCTTCGAGCAGCTCAATATCGTTCCGCTTCTGGTCGTGACGCCTCTCGTGTTCCTTGGGGGCTCGTTCTACTCGGTGTCGATGCTGCCGCCCTTCTGGGAGGCGGTGTCGCACTTCAACCCGGTACTCTACCTCGTGTCCGGGTTCCGCTGGTCGTTCTTCGGAATGGCCGACGTGCCTATCGGCGCGAGCCTCGCGGCGATCCTGATCTTCACCTGCGCCTGTCTTGCGATCGTCTGGTGGATCTTCCGCACCGGCTACCGGATCAAGAGCTGAGCGGGGCCTAGAGCCGGACGACCACGCAATCCTCGAGCTGGCGCCGCGTCGTCTCGCGGTCGCAGAGGCGCGTGGCCTCGGTCATGGTCGCGGCGCTGGCGGCGGCCACGCCCCATCTGAGGCAGTCCTCGGGCGTCGCCTGGCCGGCCAGCGCGTTGGTGAAGGCGCCGACGAAGCTGTCGCCCGCGCCCACCTTCGAGACGACGGGAACAGGCGGGCTGACCGCGTGCCAGGCCCCGGTCGTATCGGCCATGACCGACCCGTCCGAACCACGCGCGACAATGACGATGCGGGCGACGCCGGTACGAACGAGGCCCTGCGCGAACTCGGCCGTGTCCTCGCGCGTCGGCAGGGGACGCCCCGCCAATTCCTCGCCTTCCTCGCCGTTCATGCGCAGGACGTAGAGCGCATCGTGGGGGCGTTCGGCGAGGTGAAACAGCGCCGGGCCCGAGGTATCGACGATCAGACGCGCGCCGCGTCCCGCGACGTGGTCGGCAAGGATCGAAGGGAAGTCCTTGGCGACGCCCGGCGGCTGGCTGCCCGAGAGAACCACGAGGGTATCCTCGCCCGTGGCCTGGTCGACCGAGTTGAGCGCGCGGGGTACGTCGCTGTCCTGCCAGATCGGGCCGGGCATGACGAAGCGGTACTGTTCGCCGCTCTCGCGGTCGATGACGGACATCGACTGGCGCGTCTCGCCGGGGCCCTGGAAGGCGACCGTGGGCACGCCTTCCAATGCTAGAAGCTGGAGAAGATGCGCGCCGGTCGCGCCGCCGATGGCGACGAGCGCCGTGGCCTGGCCGCCGAGCAGCTTGATCGCGCGGGCGACGTTGATGCCGCCGCCGCCGGGGTCGATCTGGGGATCGGTGCAGCGCAGCTTGGGGCCGGGCTCGATGCTGGCGGCGGTGGTCGAGAAGTCCACCGTCGGGTTCAGCGTGATGGTCAGGATGTGCGATTTCATGGGCGCCGCCTCCGGCATCCTTCATCGCCCGTTAGCGCCACCAGTGCAAGCCGGCTTCCGCTTCAGCCCGGTTTGCGCGTCAAAAGCGGCATGACGTCGGCCATCTCGGGGCCTCTCGTCTCGCCGGTGATGGCCAAACGCAGCGGCATGAAAAGACCCTTGCCCTTGCGGCCCGTCTCGAACTTCACGACGTTAGTCCACTGGCTCCACGTCTCGGCTGTGTAGGGCGGCTCGGGCAGCAGGGCGAGGGCGGTCGCGACGAACTCGCGGTCCTCCTCGGCGACGATCGGAGTCGCACCGCCCGTGAACACCGGCCACCAGCGGCCCGCGTCGGCGCGGATGTCGACGTTGCCGCGAACGGCCTGCCAGTAGGCGTCGCGGCGGTCAGCGGGGACGCCCGCCGCATCCAGTTCGGCGTCGACATCCGAGGCGTCGAGCGACTGGATAACGCGAGCGGTCAGCGGCTTCAGGTCCTCGGCGTCGAACTTGGTGGGCGCCGCACCGAAGGCCGAGAGGTCGAAGCCCTCGATCAACTCGTCGAGGTTTCCGCGCAACTCCACAGGCTGCGACGACCCGAGCCGCGCCATCAGCGACAGCAGCGCCATCGGCTCGATCCCCTGCGCGCGCAGGTCGCGCAGCGACAGGGTGCCAAGCCGCTTCGACAGCGCCTCGCCCTGCGGGCCGGTCAGAAGCGAATGGTGCGCGAAGCGCGGCGGGGTGCCGCCCAGGGCCTCGATGATCTGGATCTGGGTCGCCGTGTTGGTGACGTGGTCTGCGCCCCGCACGATGTCAGTCACGCCCATGTCGATGTCGTCGACCGACGAGGCGAAGGTATAGAGAACCTGCCCGTCCTGCCGGATCAGCACCGGGTCCGACACCGACGCCGCATCGATCGAGATGGGTCCAAGGATGCCGTCGGTCCATTCGATCCGCTCGTGGTCGAGACGGAAGCGCCACACGCCTTGCCCACGCTCGGCGCGCATCTTCTCGCGGTCGGCGTCCGACAGCGCCAGCGCCGAGCGGTCGTAGACCGGGGGCTTGCCCATGTTGAGCTGCTTCTTGCGCTTCAGGTCCAGTTCGGTCGGCGTCTCCCACGCCTCGTAGAAGCGCCCCATGTCGCGCAGGCGCTGCGCCTCTTCGGCATAGCGGTCCAGCCGCAGCGACTGGCGCTCGACGCGGTCCCAGGTCAGGCCCAGCCATTCCAGGTCCTGCTTCAGGGCGTCGACGTATTCTTCCTTCGACCGCTCGGGGTCGGTGTCGTCGATGCGCAGGATGAAGGTGCCGCCGGACTTGCGGGCGATCAGCCAGTTGAACAGCGCCGTGCGCAGGTTGCCGATGTGGATGTAGCCGGTCGGCGAGGGCGCGAAGCGGGTCGTGGTCATGGGGCTCTCCTTGCGGGGGGAGGCTTTTTCACAAGGTCGCGCGAATGTCCATCAGGGATCAGGTGGGCAGGACGGGCCAGTGCGTCGCGAGGTCTTCGAGACCTGCGCGGATCAACTCTTCAAGCACGTCCATGTCAATATCCTCGAGCTTGTTCACGTAGAGGCAGGATTTGCCTGTCTTGTGCTTGCCGAGCCGTGCCAGGATCGGGCCGAAGTCGGCATACCCGGGCAGGATGTAGATCGAAAGCTTCGCGGCCCGCGGCGAGAAACCGGTTGCCAGGTAGCGGCCGGCATGGCCGCGGGCGTAGGTGTAGTCGTAGCTGCCGTAGCCCACGATGCCCGAGGGCCACAGACGGGGCGTGAAGCCCGTCACACTCCGGCAGAGCGCATCGAGGGCTGCGCTTCGTCGCGCCTGCGGTCGGTTTCGACGGCGGCGAGAAAGGCGGCGACGTCGGGTTCGCTAGGATGCGCGGTGGTCATTCCACGATCTTACTGCCTGTGGGCAAGTGCGTCACGGGCTCTGGCGCGGGACGGGCGACCTGCATAGGTAGGCCTGATGGATTGGACCCAGGCGACCGCCCCCGACGCAGCAGATATCGAAGCGATGGCTCTTGCCGCCATCGCGGCACTTCCGGACGAGTTCAGGCTGCCGGCACGCGGCGTCGCGCTGCAGGTCGAGGACTTCGCGTCGGAGGAACTGCTGGACGAATTAGACATCGAGGATCCGTTCGAGCTGACGGGCCTTTATGACGGCATTCCCCTGATCGAGAAGTCGGTGTCGGACCAGCCGCACAGGCCGGATGCGATCTGGCTGTTCCGGCGGCCGATCCTGGACGAATGGATACAGCGGGGCGACGTGACGCTGGCCGAACTGGTGGGCCATGTCGTGGTCCACGAGCTGGCGCATCACTTCGGTTGGTCCGACAGCGACATCGCCACCATCGATGAATGGTGGACCTGATGCTAACGCGCACTCACCCATGCGTGATCGCACAGGCTCATTCTGTGGAAAGGCCCCGGTGCCGCGCTAGACTGCTGACCTGACGTCAACGTCTCAGGGAGCACTTCAATGATAAATCCGACCTTCTCGCGCCGTACCCTTCTGGGGGGCGCCGCGGCCCTGCCATTTGCCGCAGCCGTCCGCCCGGCCTTCGCCGCCGCCCACATGGGCGAGTCGCAGAACGCCGTGCAGAACACTTTCGCGCTGGGCGACTTCCAGGTGTCGACCCTTCTGGCCGGGACGCGGACCGTCGAGGACATCCAGTCGATCTTCGGCACCAACGTGCCGCCCGAGGAATTCGAGCAGGTCAGCCAGCAGAATTTCATCCCGGCCGACAAGGCGCAGTTCTTCTTCACCCCGACGGTGGTGCGGACCGGGAACGAGACGGTCCTCTTCGACACCGGTCCCTCTCCCGTGGGCATGGTTGCGGCCCTTGCCGCCGCCGGTCTGACACCCGAGGAGATCGACGTCGTCGTCCTCACGCACATGCACGGCGATCACATCGGCGGCATGGCGGGAGAGGGCGGGGCGGCCACCTTCCCGAACGCGCGATATGTCACGGGGCAGGTCGAGTTCGATCACTGGAACGGCACCGAGGACGAGAACTTCGCGGCCAAGGTGAAGCCCTTCGCCGAGCAGTTCACCTTCCTCAACGATGGCGGCAGCGTTGTGTCCGGCCTGACGGCGGTCGAGGCGTTCGGCCACACACCCGGTCACATGGCCTACATGCTGGAATCGGGCGGCGAGCAGGTGCTGGTGATGGCCGACACGGCGAACCATTACGTCTGGTCGCTGGCCTATCCCGAGTGGGAGGTCCGTTTCGACGCGGACAAGGCGATGGCGGCGGAGACTCGCAAGAAGATCCTCGGCATGGTCGCAGCGGACCGTCATCCGCTGATCGGCTATCACATGCCCTTCCCCGGAATGGGCTATGTCACCGAGGAAGGACCGGGCATGTTCCACTATGTGCCCACGACCTATCAGATGATGCTGTGATCCGAAGGTTTCGCATGCGAAACCAATGAATTAAGGGTTAACGCCCTTCAGGGCGAGGTGGCGGTCCACAAGGGCCGTCTCCTCGTCCGTCAGGCACTGGTGCCTTGGGTAGCGAGGCGCGTCGCGGTCGTTCAGGACGGGGGCGTCCCAGCCGTCCGTCGTGTCGAAGAACCTCTGCACGCCGCCCTCTCCGAACTCGCGCAGGAAGCCCTGCACCACCACGTCGATGTAGGACAGAAGCACCGGGCGCATGGTCGTCGCGGGCCGGTGCATGTCGTCGGGCGCGTGGTAGATGTGGATCTCGGGTTGCCCGCCGAGGGCATGGGCGACGCCCGTGGCCATGACGCGGGCGTAAGCATGTTCGCGCATGTCCAGCGCGGACCAGTCGCCGCCGGGAACGCGCGCCATCAGCCCGTCGATCTGGTCCTCGGGCGCCGGCACGGCGGTCAGGAAGGCGACCTCGCGGCCCTCGACATGCCGCCAGGCGCGGCGCCAGCCCGATATGCTCGCAGGATGCGCCTCGGCATAGGTGTGGGTCGCCCGGTTCACGAGGCTGCCGTATCCGAAGAACCAGGGACCATCCATGCGGCGAGGTTTGGCGTGGGCGGGGGCGTGATGCAAGATCTTGCCAGCGCGCGCGGAACCGGCGTATCCCTGAACTGCGCGACGGGAGAATCCGGGTTCGACCCGGTGCCGAAGGAGCAACCGCCCCGGTAAACTCTCAGGCCAACGGACCGCCGCGTGACGGACACTCTGGAGAGACCCCGCGATCGGGGCGCCGAAGGGATAGCGATCTCAGGCGAAGGGACAGAGGGGGCGCCAGAGGGCAAGGCCGTTGCCCGAGAGGTGCCCGACGCATCGGCCGTCGGCGGGAAGAGGGTTGCGATGCCTGAGCTGAAGCGGACACCGCTCTACGATCTGCACACATCGCTCGGCGCGAAGATCGTGCCGTTCGCGGGTTACGACATGCCGGTGCAATATGGTCTGGGGGTGCTCAAGGAGCACCTTTGGACGCGGCAGCATGCCGGGCTTTTCGACGTGAGCCACATGGGGCAGGCGCGGCTGGTGCCTGAGGGGTCGGTGTCGGACGCGGCGCTGGCTCTCGAGACGCTGGTGCCGGTCGACGTGCTTGGGCTGAAGGAAGGGCGGCAGCGCTATGCTCTTTTCACCGACGACGAAGGCGGGATTCTCGACGACCTGATGGTCGCGAACCGGGGCGATCACCTGTTCGTCGTCGTGAACGCGGCCTGCAAGGACGACGACATCGCGCACATGCAGGCGGGTCTTGGCGGTCCGGTCTCGGTCGAGCCGGTGACGGACCGCGGGCTTCTGGCGTTGCAGGGACCGGAGGCCGAGGCGGCGCTGGCTCGGCTTGTGCCCGGGGTTGCGGGCCTGCGCTTCATGGACGTTGCAACCTTCGACTGGGAGGGCGCGGAACTTTGGGTGTCGCGGTCGGGCTATACCGGCGAGGACGGGTTCGAGATCTCGGTGCCAGAGGGCCGGACCGTGGGCCTTGCCGAAGCGCTGCTGGCGATGGATGAGGTCGAGGCGATCGGCCTCGGCGCGCGGGATTCCCTGCGGCTGGAAGCGGGGATGTGCCTCTATGGGCACGACATTGACCGCACCACCTCTCCGGTCGAGGCGGCCTTGGAGTGGGCAATCCAGAAGGTACGCCGGCGGGGCGGGGATCGTGCGGGCGGCTTTCCCGGCGCGGACCGCATCCTGGAGGAACTTGAGACCGGGGCGGCACGGCGTCGCGTCGGGCTTCTGCCCGACGGACGCGCGCCGATGCGCGAGGGGACCGAGCTTTTCGTGGGCGATACGCGGATCGGGTCCGTCACCTCGGGCGGCTTCGCACCGTCGCTCGAACGGCCCGTGAGCATGGGCTATGTTTCAACCGACCATGCCGCGACCGGCACGGGCGTCGAGGCGGAGGTGCGCGGCAAGCGCCTGCCCGCCACCGTCGCCGACCTGCCGTTCCGGCCCTCGACCTACAAACGCTGAGAAGGATCAGACGCGATGAAATACACCGAAGATCACGAGTGGCTGCGGGTGGACGGCGATGTCGTCGTCGTGGGCATCACCGAACATGCGGCCGAGCAACTGGGCGACGTCGTCTTCATCGAACTGCCCGAGACCGAGACGCAGGTGGCCAAGGGCGACGACATCGTGGTGATCGAGAGCGTGAAGGCGGCGTCCGACATCGCCGCGCCGGTGGACGGCGAGATCGTCGAGGTGAACGTCGATCTCGCCGACAACCCGGGCCTCGTCAACGAGGATCCCCTTGGGGCCGCGTGGTTCTTCAAGATGAAGGTCACGGACATGGAGCAGCTCGACACCTTCATGTCCGAGGACGAGTACAAGGACATGATCGGGTGATCGCTTGACCCCTCGCGTCGACCGGGCCGCGCGGCATGTCGCGGCGGAGCCTGCGACCGCCTATGCGGCCTGGATCGACGCTGAGGCGCTGGCGCACTGGCTGCCGCCCGAAGGAGCCTCGATGACGGTCGAGAGCTTCGTGCCCGAGCCGGGTGGCGCGCTGGTCATCGTCCTGCACTTCGACGAGGCGACCGGCAAGACCAGCGCGCGGACGGACCGGGTGCAGGGGCGGTTCCTGGAGCTCGATCCGCCGTCGCACCTGGCGATTTCGGTCGACTTCGACAGCGACGACCCGCGCTTCGCCGGGACCATGCGGATGGACTGGACCTTCCGCCCCGACGGCGCAGGGACCGAGGTGACCGTCGAGGCCCGCGACGTGCCGGCCGGCATCTCACCCGAGGCGCATGACATGGGCTTGCAGTCGTCGCTCGCCAACCTCGCCCGCTACATCGAACGAACCTGACCCTTGACGGTGGACCCATGACCTTCACGCCGACCGACTACCTTCCCTACGACTTCGCCAACCGCCGCCATATCGGGCCGTCGCCGGCCGAGATGGAGGCGATGCTGAAGACGCTTGGCGTCGCTTCGCTGGACGAGCTGATCGACCAGACCATCCCCTCGACGATCCGGCAGGCCGAGCCGCTGGACTTCGGCAAGCCCCGGTCCGAGCGCGAGATGCTCTGGGAGATGCGGCAGATCGCGGACCGGAACGAGGTCTTCACGACGATGATCGGGCAGGGGTATCACGGCACCGTCACCCCGCCCGCGATCCAGCGCAACATCCTGGAGAACCCGGCCTGGTACACGGCCTATACGCCGTATCAGCCGGAGATCTCGCAGGGGCGGCTGGAGGCGCTTCTGAATTACCAGACGATGATCTCGGACCTGACGGGGCTCGAGATCGCCAACGCCTCGCTCCTGGACGAGGCGACGGCGGCGGCCGAAGCGATGACGATGGCCGAGCGGACGGCGAAGTCGAAGGCCAAGGCCTTCTTCATCGACGAGAACTGCCACCCGCAGAACATCGCGGTGATGCGGACAAGGGCCGAGCCTCTGGACATCGAGGTGATCGTGGGATCGCCGGACGACCTGGAGGCGGACAAGGTTTTCGGCGCGATCTTCCAGTATCCCGGCACCTACGGGCACGTCCGGGACTTCACGCCGCAGATCGAGGCTCTGCACGCGGCGGGGGCCCTTGGCATCGTCATCGCGGACCCGCTGGCGCTGACGCTTCTTAAGGAGCCGGGCGCAATGGGTGCGGATATCGCTGTCGGGTCTACGCAACGCTTCGGGGTGCCTTTGGGCTTCGGCGGACCGCATGCGGCCTACATGGCGTGCAAGGACGGGCTGAAGCGGGCGATGCCGGGGCGGCTGGTCGGCGTGTCGATCGATGCACGAGGGAACAAGGCGTACCGTCTGTCGCTTCAGACCCGCGAGCAGCACATCCGGCGCGAGAAGGCGACGTCGAACGTCTGCACGGCTCAGGCGCTTCTTGCGGTCATGGCGTCGTTCTATGCGGTGTTCCACGGACCCGAGGGGCTGAAAGCCATCGCGCAGCGCGTCCACCGCAAGACCGAGCGGCTGGTGATGGGGCTGGAGGCGGGCGGCTATGCCGTCGAGCCGAAGCTGTTCTTCGACACGATCACGGTCGAGGTCGGCCCGATGCAAGGCGTCATCATGGAGGCGGGCAAGCGCGAGCGGATCAACTTCCGCCGGGTGGGGACGACGAAGATCGGGATGTCGGTCGACGAGTCGCTGCGTCCCGCGACCATCGAGGCGGTGTGGCGGGCCTTCGGGTTGTCCTACGGCCGAGACGATTTCGAGGCGGGGTACACGCGCCTGCCGCAGGAGTTGCACCGGACGAGCGAGTTCCTGACCCATCCGATCTTTCACCTGAACCGGGCCGAGACCGAGATGATGCGCTACATGCGCCGTCTCGCCGACCGGGACCTGGCGCTGGACCGGGCGATGATCCCCCTGGGGTCATGCACCATGAAGCTGAACGCGGCGGTCGAGATGATGCCGGTCACCTGGCCTCAGTTTTCGAACATCCACCCCTTCGCACCGGCCGAACAGGTGAAGGGCTATACCGCGATGATCGAGGACCTCTGCGCTCGGCTCTGCACCATCACGGGCTATGACGCGATGTCGATGCAGCCGAATTCGGGCGCGCAGGGCGAATACGCGGGGCTTCTGACCATCATGGCCTATCACCGCGCGCGCGGCGACGGGGCGCGGAAGGTCTGCCTGATCCCGGTGTCGGCGCATGGCACGAACCCGGCCAGCGCGCAGATGTGCGGGATGGAGGTCGTGGTCGTGAAGTCGGCGGCGAATGGCGACGTGGACGTCGACGACTTCCGCGCCAAGGCCGAGGCGGCGGGCAACCGGCTGGCGGCCTGCATGATCACCTATCCTTCGACCCACGGCGTGTTCGAGGAGACTGTGAGTGAGGTCTGCGAGATCACCCACGCGCATGGCGGGCAGGTCTATATCGACGGCGCGAACCTCAATGCGATGGTGGGGCTCGCGAAACCCGGGGACGTGGGCGGCGACGTCAGCCACCTGAACCTGCACAAGACCTTCTGCATCCCGCACGGCGGCGGCGGTCCCGGCATGGGACCGATCGGGGTCAAGGCGCATCTGGCGCCCTTCCTGCCGGGGCATCCGCACACCGGCGGCCGCGAGGGTCCGGTGTCGGCGGCGCCTTACGGCTCGCCGGGCATCCTGGTCATTCCCTATGCCTATCTGCTGCTGATGGGCGGAGCCGGGCTGACGCAGGCGACGCGGGTGGCGATCCTGAACGCGAACTATATCGCGAAGCGGCTGGAGGGGGCCTTCGACGTTCTGTTCAAGGGGCGCAAGGGGAGGGTGGCACACGAGTGCATCCTCGACACCCGGCCCTTTGCCGACAGCGCGGGCGTGACGGTGGACGACATCGCCAAGCGGCTGATCGACAACGGGTTTCACGCGCCGACGATGAGCTGGCCGGTGCCAGGAACGCTGATGGTCGAGCCGACGGAATCGGAGACGAAGGCCGAGCTCGACCGGTTCTGCGACGCGATGCTGCATATCCGCGAGGAGATCCGGGCCGTCGAGACGGGAGAGATGGAGCGCGAGAACAACCCCCTGAAAAATGCGCCCCACACGGTCGAGGACCTGGTCGGCGACTGGGACAGGCCTTATAGCCGCGAGGCCGGGTGCTATCCCAAGGGAGCGTTCCGCGTCGACAAGTATTGGCCGCCGGTCAACCGTGTCGACAACGCCTGGGGTGACCGTCACCTGGTCTGCACCTGCCCGCCGCTGGAGGACTATGCGCAGGCGGCGGAATAGGGCCGCAGCGGGGTGTCGGGGGGAGGGCGGAAGGCCGGCCCTCCCGTCTTGACTTGGCAGTAAAATACGCCCAAACACCCGATCCAGTGGGGCCGTAGCTCAGTTGGGAGAGCGCGTCGTTCGCAATGACGAGGTCGTCGGTTCGATCCCGATCGGCTCCACCAAATCCTCCCTCTTCCGGGAATTTTGCGTCGCAGGTTCGATGCGGCGTGAGAGCATTTCGATGTCCTCGGTCAGCGTCGCGCTGGTGCGGGAGCGATTGAAGGCGGCCTATATCCAATCCGTCCACGATCATGCAATCAAATTGGAATTTAGACCTTATCCGGAAACAAAAGAGGGCTTTGCCTTCTTGGGCCGGCGTTTCGCAGGCATACGCAAAAAGGGTTAATCCCTGCCTCTGCGTGCCGGGGGTCTGGTTTAGCAACACGCTGATATTGCATAGCAAAATCGGATGGGAGGTTCAGGCTTGAGGCCGTCCCTACGTCCTATGAATTCTTGACCATTCCTTACCCTGCATGGGAAATCATTAACGGGGCAGAGTGGGCAGAATCCGGCAATCGGCCTCGAGAGCGTCCGGGGGGAAGCTGGATGACTGAGATTCACCATTTTACCGCGGCGCTGTCGCGGGCCTTTACGCCATATCTTCTGTCGGGCGCCTTCCCTCGCGCCCGGCCAATCTTGCTTCCCGCCGTCCCGATCCCGTCTTCGTACTGATCCCGTCCGCCCTGTAGCAGCGAGTCCGTTATGTCCGAAACGATTTCCTTCTCGACCCAGCAGCTTGCCTCCGGTCTCCGGTCCGGAATCCTTGCCGAGCCGATAACCACGGCGCAGGTCGGCGGTCCGGACACGGTGACGCAGCGTGTCGTCGCGGCGATCGTGGGTGACGGGGACAGTCTTCTGGAAAGTGGCGAGACGGGCTTCATCCTCGCCAACGGATCGAACCTCGAGGGCGGGATCACGCGGACGACGCTGAACGGCGCGAACGATCCCGTGACGGTGACGGCACATGGCTGGGCACGGATTCGCGCGGTCGAGCCGCTTTATCTCAACGATTACCTGACCTTCACGACGGAGCAGGGCTTCAAAGTCAGCGGCGCGAATGCGCGACCCGGCAACAGCATCACCTGGACGCTGAACGACAAGGACGGGGCGGCGCAGAAGCTGGACGCCGCAGAGTTCGTCGTCAACACGGGCGGTGTGGCCGGTCCCGTCAGTGTGGCGATGGACTTTGACGGAGACATCATCGCGTCGGGCATCTATTCCGAGACGGACGCGCCCGCCGAGGCCGCCCTGACCCTTCAGGCGCAGGATGGCGACGTCATCGCCATCGATTTCCTGGCCAACACCTTCACTCTCAACGGCGTCCCGGTCACGGGAACCGAGATCGACCAGTTCTTCGCAGCCTACACGGCGAGCGCGGGCAACACCCTGACCATCGGCAGCGCCGACACGGCCACCTTCGCCGTCAAGGACCTGACGCTGGAGCGGTCGGACAAGACGGCCGCGCCGAACAAAGCGCCGTTCATCGCCGTCTCGCAGGTTGTGAGCGACCTCCTGGACGGCGCGGACCTAGTGGACCGCGTCAAGGTCGCGGACATCCAGATCCTGGACGACGGCATCGGCACGAACATCCTGTCGCTTTCGGGCGAGGACGCGTCGCTGTTCGAGATCATCGGAACGGGTCTGTACCTGAAGGCCGGCACCGACATCGACATGGCCACGAACCCGACGCTGCGCGTCTTCGTGACGGTCGAGGATCAGAGCCTGCCGGACGCTCCGGTCAGTGCCGAGGTCGTCGTGCAGGTCCGCGACGCGGTCACGGTCGAGAGCATGATCAGCTTCGGCTCGGTGCAATTGACATCGCAACCGGGCAACGTCATCGACCCGATCTCTACCGATAACCTCGGGACCGGGACGGACTATCGCAAGCAGGCTCTCATCGCCATCGAGGGTGACGGCGACCGCGCCTTCGAGGCGGGCGAGACCGGCTATATCCTCGCCGCCGTGAAGGACGACCTGGTTCACACGCGGCTGACGACGCTGAACACCGACACGGACCCGGTCACCATCACCGGCCACGGCTGGTATCGGTCGAGCGCCGTCTCGCAGCTCAATCTCAACGCTGCCATGGTGTACGACCCCGCCACGGGATTCCGCATCGAGTCGTCGAGCAGTCGGCCGGGTGACAGCCTGACCTGGCGGCTGAACGACAAGGACGGCGTGGCGCAGAAGCTGGCGGCGGTGAGCTTTGTCGTTCATTCCTCCGGCACCGTTTCGGCAGCCTTCGACATCGACGGCGACACGATCCTGAGCGGCAGCTACGGCAACGGCCGGCTGGCCACGCCGGATGCCCTTCTGACGATCGACCTGAACGACGGAGACATCGTCCGCATCGATTTCGCCACGAGCAGCTTTACCGTCAACGGGCAGGCCCTGCCGGCGGGTGCGGCGTCGCAGTTCTTCAGCGAGTTCGCGGCAAGCGACCAGGCGGCGATCACCATCGGCGGAATCGGCATCGGCGGCTTCTCGGTCGGCGATCTCACGCTTCACCGCGGCGGAGGCGGCACGCCGCCGCCGACGAACCTGCCCCCGACGGTCTCGCTGGCGAACATCGTCGCCTCGGTGGCGGAAACGCGCGACATGAGCGTGGCGCTGAAGGTCGCGGACATCGTGGTCGGCGACGACGGCATGGGGACGAACGTCCTTGGCCTGACGGGTGCGAACGCGGCGCTGTTCGAGATCGTGGGAACCGAACTGTTCCTCAAGGCCGGAACGGTGCTCGACTTCGAGACCGCGCAAAGCCTCCAGGTGACGGTTACGGTCGACGACACGACCCTTGGAGCGGCAGGGTCGGTCGAGGCCACGGTGCCCTTCGTCCTGAGCGTGACCGATGCCAACGAGGGGCCGATCGTGACGCTGGCGAACGTCATCGCCTCGGTGTCGGAAGCGCAGGACACAAGCGTTCCGCTCAAGGTCGCGGACATCGTGGTCACCGATGACGGCGTCGGATCGAACATCCTTTCGTTGTCCGGCACGGATGCGGGCCTGTTCGAGATCGTGGGAACAGAGCTGTTCCTGAAGGCGGGCGTGGCGCTCGACTTCGAGACGCTGCCGAGCCTGTCGGTGAACGTCGATGTGGACGACACCACCATCGGAACCGCCGGGTCGGTCGAGAGCAGCACCTTGCTGATGCTGCCCGTCGCAGACGCGAACGAAGCGCCAGTGGTGACGCTGGCGAACGTCGTGACGGGCGTCGCGGAAACGCAGGACCTGTCGGTGCGCCTGAAGGTGGCGGACATCGTCGTGACCGACGACGCGCTGGGCACGAACCTACTGACGCTGTCGGGCGCGGATGCGGCCCTCTTCGAGATTGTGGGCACCGAGTTGTTCCTGCGGGCGGGCACGGTGCTCGACTTCGAGACGGTGCAGAGCCTGTCGGTCAGCGTGGACCTTGACGACACGACCCTGGGGCTTGCGGGGTCCATCGAGAGCACGGCCGGGCTGACGCTGGCGGTGACGGATGCCAACGAGCCGCCGGCGGTGACGCTGGCGAACGTGGTCGCCTCGGTGTCGGAAGGCCAGGATCTGAGCGCGCCGTTCAAGGTGGCGGACATCGTCGTGACGGACGATGGCGTCGGGACGAACACGCTGGTTCTCTCGGGCGCCGATGCCGCGCTGTTCGAGATCGTGGGAACCGAGCTGTTCCTGAAGGCCGGCGTAATCCTCGACTTCGAGACCCTGCCGAGCCTGTCGATCAGCGTCGACGTGGACGACACGACCATCGGCGCGTCCGGCTCGGTCGAGAGCAGCGCCCCGTTGACGCTTCCGGTGACGGACTCCAACGATGCGCCGGTGGTGACACTGGCCAACGTCGTGGCCTCGGTCTCCGAGGACCAGAACCTGACCGCTGCCCTGAAGGTGGCGGACATCGTCGTGACGGACGATGCGCTTGGCACGAATGCCCTGACGCTGTCAGGGGCGGATGCCGCGCTGTTCGAGATCGTGGGGACGGAACTGTTCCTCAAGGCGGGTACGGCTCTCGACTTCGAGACCTTGCCGAGCCTCTCGGTCAGTGTCGACGTGGACGATGCGACGCTCGGCACGGGCGTCGACGGTTCAACGCCCTTCACGCTGGCCGTCACCGACGTGAAGGAGACCTGGGGCGCCATCGAGGTGGATGGTGCGGTCGGCGAATGGCCTGCCTTCTCGCTTCTCGCCTCTGACCCCTCCGGGGCCGAGGTGCGCGGCACCTATCAGGACGGCGCCTTCATCGTCGCGCTCTCGACGAACGGCGTGCCGATCGGGCCCAATACGACGTTCTGGTTCGATACCGACCTCAATTCTGCGACGGGCTATCAGGTGTTCGGCAGCACCGCGGGTGCCGAGTTCAACGTGAACATCGACGCGGACGGTCGGCCAGTGCTCTACACGGGCGCAGACGGCGAGACGGAAATCACGCCGCTGATCCACAAGTTCAGCGCCGACGGCACGGTGCTGGAGTTCGCCCTGCCGTCGAACCTCGTCGGAGGCGCCACGGCGGCGAAGCTGTTCGTCGACCTCAACAACAGCGTCTTCATTCCGGGCGACTACTCCCTGGGCGGTCTGCCCATCGGCGACAACCTTTCGGCGACGGTGACGCTTGCGAACCAGATCACCTCGATCCCCGAGGACCAGAACCTGACGACGGCCCTGAAGGTCGCCGACATCGTCGTGAGCGACGACACCATCGGGACCAACACGCTGTCACTGTCGGGCGCCAATGCGGCGTTGTTCGAGATCGTGGGGACGGAACTGTTCCTGAAGGCGGGCACGGCGCTCGACTTCGAGACGCTGACCTCGCTGTCGGTTTCCGTCGACCTCGACGACACGACCATCGGTGCGCCGGGGTCGGTCGAAAGCTCGGCCCCGCTGACGCTTGCGGTCACCGACGTCAAGGAGACCTGGGGCATCATCGAACTGGATGGTGCTGTGGGCGAATGGCCCGGCTACACGCTTCTGGCGTCGGACGGCGGTTACGAGGTGCGCGGCACCTATCAGGACGGCGCTTTCGTCATGGCCCTGTCAACGGGCGGGGCGGCCATCGGTCCGAACACGACCTTCTGGCTGAACACCGACCTCGACCCGGCGACGGGCTATCAGGTCTTCGGCTCAACCGTCGGTGCGGAATACAACATCAACATCGGTCCCGACGGCCGGCCCGCGCTCTACAGCGGTGCGGTCGGAGAGACGTTGGTGTCGCCGCTGATCTTCAGCTTCAACGCTGACCGCAGCGTGCTCGAGTTCGCACTGCCGTCGGACCTCGTCGGCGGATCGGCTGCGGCGAAGCTGTACCTCGACGTGAACGACACCGTCTTTATTCCCGGGAACTACTTTGGCAGCACTGGCCTCGCGATCGGCAACAACCTCGCGCCAACCGTGACGCTGACGCAGACCTTGTTCCAAATCGCCGAGAACGCGAGCGTGCTTGGCCGCACGAAGGTTGCTGATATCGTCGTCACCGACGACGGTATCGGAACCAACGAGTTGAAGCTGTCGGGCGCCGATGCCGGGCTGTTCGAGATCCTGGGCACCGAGCTGTACATCAAGGCGGGGGCCGTTCTCGACTTCGAGACGAACGCGACGCTGGATATCAACGTCGACGTTGACGACACCTCCGTGGGTACTGCCGGATCTATAGAGGCCACCGCGCCCTTCGCCGTTACCGTCACAGACGTCGCGGAGCAGTTCGGCGCCGTCACGCTTGACGGTTCGACCGCCGAATGGGCGGCGAATACTCAGCTCTACACGCGGTCGACGGGCGGCGTGGACTATACGGTCAACGGCACCTATGGCGCGGGCGCTTTCCTGATCGCTCTCGAGGCCGAGACGCTGGAGATCGGAGCGGACACGACCATCTGGCTGAACACCGACCGCAATGCCGCCACCGGCTTCCAGGTGTTCGGCAACGGCGTGGGCGCCGAGTACAACATCGAGTTCGAGGCCGACGGCACGCTGGCGCTCTATTCGGGGGACGCCGGGCAGACCTTCGTGTCGAACCTGAACTACTTCTTCGACGCCGACCACGGGACGGTCGAGATCGCCCTGCCGTCCACGCTGGTGGGCGGGTCGACGAACCTCGAGATGTACATCGACGTCAACAACACGACGTTCCTGCCGGAAGCCTATGCGTCGGGCGGGTTCGTGGTGCGCGAGGCGACTCCGGTGCAACCGACCGATCCCACGGTGCGGATCGCCATCGTCTATTCGGAAAGCTCGGCCAACGCCTATTTCGACAAGACGGCCTACGGGCAGCTTGTGATGTCGGCGCAGAACCAGGCGATGCAGGCGGGCATTCCGTTCGACCTGATCAGCGAGGCGGATCTGACCGACATCGCGAAGATCAAGGACTACGACGCGATCGTCTTCCCCGAGTTCAGTCACGTCGAGGCCTCGCTGGTGCAGGGCATCACCGACACGCTGACCGAGGCCAGCCAGACCTATGGCATCGGCCTGATCGCGTCGGGCAACTTCATGACGAACACTGACACGGGAGCAATCATCGGCTCTGACGCCTATGCGCGGATGAAGTCGCTTCTGGGTGTGACTTTGGGGGCGTCGGGCTCGACCGCCGGGTTGACCATGAACGCCGAAGACGTGACGCATCCGATCTCGGACGGCTATACGGCGAACGAGCTGGTCGGGACCTATACCAATTCGGGCTTCCAGAGCTTCATCGACTTCAACGGCACGGGACAGGTGCTGTTCACGCAAACGACGACCACGCAGGGAGAGGTCGCCGCGGTGATCGCGACGACGACGGGCGGGCGTAACGTTCACTTCGCGTCGGATGCGATCAGCGGAAACAACAACATCCTTCAGGAAGCGATCCAGTGGTCGGCGCTGGGGGATCTGCCCGAGGTGTCGCTCGAGATGACGCGGGGGACCTCGTTGTTCTTCTCGCGCAACGACATGGACCAGTCGCAGGAGACGTACGACGTCGTCGATCCGCCGCGCATCTACGACGCGATGATCCCGATCGTGCAGAGCTGGTACGAGGAGTACAACTTCGTCGGCTCCTACTACATCAACGTGGGCGCCAACCCTCCGGACCAGGAGACGAACTGGGCCGTCTCGTCGCCCTACTACCAGCAGCTTCTGGCGATGGAGAACGAGATCGGGACGCACTCCTACACGCACCCCGACAATACGAACTTCCTTCTGCCTGACGTGATGACCCAGGCCGAGCTGGACGCGGCCAAGGCCGGCAGCCCGGCTCTCGCCTCGGCGCTCGGGAACATGTCGCTGTCTGAGGTCAACGCAGCCATGGCCGCAGCGCTTGCCGCGTCAGATCCGGACACGGTGTCATCGGTGGATCTGACATCGTCGTCGTTCACCGATGCTCAGGCCGCCCTGCTCCAGCACTCCTTCACCTTCCAGTGGGAGTACTCACGGCAGATCATCGAGCAGCAGCTCGGGCTGACGAACCTGGGCGGGGCCGTTCCCGGCGCGCCGGAACAGCTTTATTCGACGTTCAACATCCTGCCCTTCGTCAGCTACCTCACGGGCGGCTATGCCGGGGTCGGCGCGGGTTATCCGGGCGCCTTCGGGTTCCTTGATCCGAACCACACCGACCAGGTCTACTTCGCGCCGAACGTGTCGTTCGACTTCTCGCTGATCGGATTCCGAAATCTTTCGCCCGCACAGGCGGAGGCGGTCTGGGCGCAGGAATACGCCAACATCACCTCGCACGGCGGGGCGCCGATCATCCACTTCCCGTGGCACGATTACGGTCCGACCAACTGGGACCTCGGCGACGGGCCAAACGCGCCGCAGTACACCGAGGAGATGTTCACCAACTTCATCGCGCGCGCCTATGCCGACGGCACCGAGTTCGTGACCGGCGCCGACCTGGCCGAACGCATCCTGGCCTTCTCGCAGGCGCAGCTTCAGATTCAGCAGAGCGGATCGAACCTTGTCGTGACGGCGACCGGCAACGACCTTGGCACCTTCGCGCTGGACATGGAGGAAGGGTCGACCATCGCCAACGTCGACAACTGGTATGCCTATGACGACGGCAAGGTCTTCCTCGACCGCGACGGCGGCGTTTACACAGTCGCCTTCGGCAGCCAGTCGGATGACGTCACGCACATCGTCAAGCTGCCGATGCGGGCGGATCTGATCTCGGTCCTGGGCAATGGGTCCGACCTCGAGTTCTCGTTCGACGGACGGGGCGATGTCGGCGTGGAGCTGAAGAGCCTCGGCGACAACTCGGTGGTGGCGTCGGGAGCGGACAGCGTGTCGCGCAGCGGCGACACCCTGACGATGAGTTTTGGAACCGTGGGGGTCCACAACGGCGACATCGACTATCAGTCGGGCACGACGGTCCTGGGCACGGCGGATGACGACTTCATCCTTCTGTCCGATCAGGGCCGGACGGTGAACGCGGGTCTCGGCAACGACGTGATGACAGCCGGTCTTGGTGCCGATGTCTTCGTGTTCGGGCCGGCGGTCGGCAGCGATACGGTGCTCGCCTTCGATTTGAGCGTGGACCACATCGACCTCGTGGGCACGACCTTCGGATCGACCGCGGACGTCGTCTCGGCCCTGACCCAGGCGGACGGTGGAGTGGAGCTTGCTTTCTCGGCGACGGACAAGGTGTTTTTCGCCGACCTCGTTGCGGGCAGCCTGACCGAGTCGCACTTCTCGCTGGACAACATCGCCTGAGTTGCAGCGGTGGCCCGACGGCCACCGCCCTTTCCCGGCCTCGGGGCGGCTTGCATCGTCACGCCGCGTGTCAATTAGCCTTGGACGCAACGTCTTTCGGCAGTTCCGGTTGTTCCCGTTGCTGCAAGGGGGTAATTGTCGCGTCGAAACCAGTCCGAAGGGTTGTCTTGTCCGGGCCGGCACCTGATATGTGCCTTGATCATCCATAAGCCTTCCGGCCGGACCCTGCATTTTCGTGGCGCACATGAGATTTCATACACTTCTTGCGATCATTGTCCTGGTCGTCGCCGGAGCGTGGGTCGCGACCGGCGAGTTCACCTCTGTCGGAAGTGAGGCTGCGGGCGAGTCGGCTGCTGCCGCGCCGGCGCCCGAGCCTGAGGCCGCGCCCGCCTCAGAGCCCGAATTGCAGACAGTGGCCTTCGCCTTTGCCACCAACAGCGACTACCAGAGGATGCTTCAGGTGTCGGGCGTGACGAAGGCCGACAAGGCGTCGGTGCTTGCCGCCCGGACGGCAGGTGTCATCGCAGCACTTCCGGTGGCGAAAGGCAGCGCGGTCGATGATGGCGACCTCATCATGGCGCTGGACGGTCCCGAGAAATACACGGCGGTCCAGGCCGCTGAATCGCTTCTGGAGCAGCGCGAGAAGGCCGCCGCGGCGGACCAGAAGCTGCTGGCGAGCGGTCAGGTCGGGCGTCTGCGGATCGACGCCTCGCAGGCCGAGCTTGTCGCGGCGCGGTCGGCGCTGGATGCGGCCCGTGCCGAAGTCGACCGGCTGGAAGTTCGCGCGCCATTCGCTGGCATCGTCGACGACGTCATGGTCGAGGCAGGCGCCTGGGTTCAGCCCGGTACGAACGTCGCGTCCATCATCGCGCTGGATCCGATCATCGCGACCGGCGAAATCAGCGAGCAGAACCTGCCAATGGTCTCCGTTGGCGGGACCGCCGAGGTGACCTTCGCGGATGGAACCACCGCCGATGGCGTGATCCGCTATATCCGCCGCGAGGCGTCGGACCTGACGCGGACGTTTCCCCTCGAAATCGCCGTGCCGAACCCGGACCTTAAGGTCTCGGCCGGCATGTCCGTGACGATCCGGCTGGAGGCGAGTCCGGTCTCGTCGATCCTCGTGCCGCGGTCGGTCATAACGCTTGGGCCGAAGGGCGAGATCGGCGTGCGCATCATCGAGGAAGACGACACGGTCGGCTTCCTTCCCGTGGAGATCGTCGACGACACCGCAAGCGGCCTGGTCGTGGCGGGGATCGAGGATGGGATGCGGGTCATCGTGTCGGGACAGGATCTTGTCAACGACGGGCAAAGCGTCGTCGGCGTCGATCAGACCGCCGCGGCGGCCGCGCTGCTGCCGAGCGAGTGATGGATATCGTCGGCCTCGCCATCCGGAACGCCCGGCTGACGATCTCGATCCTGATCTTCCTCATCATCGCCGGCGCGATGTCCTATGCGGCCATCCCGAAGGAAGCCGAGCCGGACATCCAGATCCCGATCATCTACGTCAGCATGAGTTATCAGGGCATCTCGCCCGAAGATTCCGAGCGTCTGCTGCTGCGTCCGATGGAGACGCGGATCAAGACCATCGCAGGGATCAAGAAGATGACCTCCACCGCCTACCAGGGCGGCGGTAACGTGCTGGTGGAGTTCATGGCCGGCGCCGACCTCGACAAGGCGCTGGACGACGTACGCAACAAGGTCGACGACGCGCGGCGCGACCTGCCGCAGGGCGTCGACGAGCCGACCGTCAACGAGGTGAACATCTCGGAGTTTCCGGTTCTGGTCCTGACGCTGTCGGGCGATGTGCCGGAGCGGGCGCTGGCGACGGCCGCGCGGTCCTTGCGAGACCGGATCGAGGAAATCCCCGGCGTTCTCGACGCGAACCTTCAGGGCGTGCGCGACGACCTTGTCGAAGCGGTGATCGACCGCACCCGGCTGGCCAGCTATGGGCTTCAGGTCGACCAGGTCGTGGCGGCGATCAACTCGGGCAACAGCCTTGTTGCGGCGGGGTCCATCGAAGGCAACCAGGGCCGCTATGCGGTTAAGGTGCCTGCGCTGATCGAGACGCTGCAGGATGCGGCCGATTTCCCGATCGTCGTCGGCGCCAATGCGACGGTCCGCGCCCGAGACGTTGCCGATCTGCGCTCCACGTTCAAGGATCCCACTTCGATCACGCGCCTGAACGGCGAGACCGCGGTGGCTATCGAGATCTCGAAACGCACCGGCGCCAACCTGATCGAAACCGTCGACAGCGTGAAGGCCGTTGCCGATGAGTTCCAGCAGCGGCTTCCCGACAGCGTGGCCATCACCTTCTCGCAGGACAAGTCGGTCACGATCCGGCAGCTTCTGGGCGATCTTCAGAACAGCGTGCTGACCGCGGTGATCCTGGTCTTCGTGGTCATCCTCTTCGCCCTGACCGTGCGGGCGTCCCTGTTCATCGGCCTTGCCATCCCGTCGTCGTTCCTCATGGGCATCCTGCTTCTGGACATGGCGGGGCTGACGGTGAACCTCGTCGTCCTCTTCAGCCTGATCCTGGCGGTCGGTATGCTCGTCGACGATGCGATCATCGTGACCGAGTTCGCCGAGCGGCGGATGCAGGAAGGCATGGAGCGCAAGGAGGCGTTCCACCTCGCCTCGCAGCGCATGGCGGGACCGGTGATCGCGGCGACGATGACGCGGGTCGCTGCCTTTTCGCCCTTGCTGTTCTGGCCGGGGATCGTCGGCGAGTTCATGAAGTACCTGCCGATCACGCTGATCGCGACGCTGTCGGCCTCGATGCTTTATGCGCTGGTCTTCACGCCGACGCTTGGCGCGGTCTTCGCCCGCAACACGCCCCCCGAAGAACCCAAGAAGGACGGGATCTACATGTGGGTCGTGAAGCGCGCGATGAGCCATCCGTTCATCGTCGTGTTCCTTGCCACCGCCCTTCTTGTCGCCGTGCCGATGGCCTACGGCAAGTATGGCAACGGCGTCGAATTCTTCCCCGATGTCGAGCCGGACTACGGCCTTCTCTACGTCCATGCGCGCGGCAACCTGTCCATCGACGAGAAGGACCGGCTGGTCCGTACGGCCGAGGAGCGCATCCTGGGCTGGCCGGGCTTGACGAGCGTCTATACGCGCGTCGGATCGGGCGGCGGCGGCTTTGGCCAGAACGTCGACGAGGACGTGATCGGCACGATCCAGTACGAATTCGTCGACTGGCGCGAGCGCAAGAACGCCAACGCGATCCTCGCGGACCTGCGGGTAGCCATGGAAGGCATTCCTGGCGTCGAAATCGAAGTGTCGGTGCCCCAGGCCGGTCCGCCCACGGGCAAGGCGATCCAGATTCTTCTGTCGGCGGATGACCCTTCGGGGCTGGCCGACACGGCGCGCGAAGTCGCAGCGATGCTGGAGGGGACGCCAGACGTCATCGACGTGTCGAACGGCCTGCCTCCGCCCGGTCTGGACTGGGAGATCAAGGTCGATCGCGCCAAGGCCGCGCGCTATGGCATCGGACCCGGATCCGTGGGCACGATGGTGCAACTGGTGACCGACGGCGTGAAGCTGACGGAGTATCGCCCGGCGGGGACCGACGACCCTGTCGAAATTCGTCTGAGACTGCCCCAAGAGGAGCGCACACTTTCGACGCTGGACGAATTGCGGATCGAGACCTCGCAGGGATCGGTGCCTTTGTCGAACTTCGTCACCCGCGAGCCGACGCCCAGTGTCGGAACGCTGACGCGCATCGACGGTGCGCGGACGGTGACGGTGTCCGCCGGCATCACCGAAGGCGTGCAGGCCGACGCAGTGCGGCAGCAGGTCATCGCGAGCATCGAGAAGATGAACCTCGCGGAAGATGGGATTAGATACCGTCTCGCCGGTGAGGACGAAGAGCAGAAGGAGGCGGGCGCCTTCCTCGCCAAGGCGGGCATGGCCGCGATCTTCCTGATTTTCGTGGTGCTCTTGGCGCAGTTCAACCGCTTCCTGTCCGTCGGTCTCGTGCTGGTCGCGGTGATCATGTCCACCATCGGCGTGTTCCTGGGGCTGATGATCATGGGCCAGCCCTTTGGCATCGTCATGTCGGGGATCGGGCTGATCGCGCTTGCGGGCATTGTGGTGAACAACAACATCGTGCTGATCGACACCTACGATCACCTCAGGTCCGAGGGCATCGACAAGCGGGAGGCGATCCTACAGACCTGCAGGGAGCGCGCGCGGCCAGTGGTGTTGACCGCGCTGACCGCGATCTTGGGCGTGCTGCCTATCGCCTTTGGATACAACCTCGAACTCATGTCACATGAGACGACCTCCGGCGCGCCCTCGACGCAGTGGTGGATTTCGCTCTCGAGCGCCATCGTGTTCGGCCTCGCATTCTCGACCGTACTCACGCTGATCGTCACGCCGTCGATGCTGATGATCATGACGCGGTCGAAGGACAGCCGTGTCGGACGGCGCTGGCAGGCGTTCAGGACTTTCTTCCGTCGCCGTCGCGGCCAGAAGCAGGGCGCCTAGCCGCTTTTCAGGCGGACAGAAGCGCGCGCAAGGTCGCGGGCAGCGCGCCCGGTCCCATGGGGGACCATCCGAGACGGCGCAGCCGCTGTGTGCCTGGCGCGCAAACAGCCGCCCGGTCGGCGGCGTCGGGCAGACGCGCCGGGATGCCTTTGAGGCAGGCGTAGAGGTCGAGAAGCTCGCGCCGGTCGAGTGTGAAGTCGGAGGCGTTGAAGACTACGGGCTCCAGCGCTTCGGAGGGAGCCTCGAGGAGACGGAGGATAGCGCGGGCAAGGTCGTCGGCGTGGACCTCGGTCCCGGCGCGGGGGGAGATCGGCACGCCTTCGTCATGGTCCTGGAAAAGCTGCGCCCACTTGTGAGGAACATTCGGGACGGGGGGGCCGTAGATGCCCGTCGCGCGGACGACGGCCACCTCGAAGTCCTTGGAAGACATGGCGGAGAGGGCGCGTTCCGCTTCAAGTTTCACCTCGCCGTAGAGGGTGTCGGGCTCTGGAGTCATCGTTTCGTCCAGAAGTGTACCCGGGGGATGCGTGCCATAGACCGCGCGCGAGGACAGGAAGACGACGCGTCCGACCCCTGCTTTGCGAGCGGCTTCGAAGAGCGCGACCGTTCCGTGCAGGTTCGTCCGGCGAAAGCCGTCGGGGTCCTCTCCCTCACCACCGCGATACCGGCCCGGGACGTGCGAGAAGGCGGCATGGACCAGCGCATTCATTCCGGCCAGATCGGCTGCCGTGTCGAGGTCCCAGGGACGATGCCTGGAGCCGAAGTCCGGGGGACGGCGGCCGAACGCCGTCACTTCGTGACCGGCGCCGAGGAGGCGACGCAGGACGGGATGGCCGACGAGGCCGGTCGCTCCTGTGAGCGCGACTTTCATTGCGCGGGTCCCTTGAGGGATGCTGTGTCCGGCACGGGGCCGCCGCCCGCGTAGGCCCGCCAAAGGTCGACAAGGGGCCACAGGGCGTCTGCCTTTGCGTGGTCCTGCCACGGTTTCTCGTATTGGTAGTGGACGACATTGATCGAGCCCCAGTCCCAGAGCTCCGGCAGGTTGATCCAGACGTATTGGAGCATGTTGTCGAAGACCGGAAGACCGTGCCAGGCAGGAAAGAAGGTCTGGAGAAAGGTCTGATCGGTCCGACGCCAGAAGGCGCCCGGTGCATCGAGCGCCGCCATCATGGCGTCGAAGGTTTCGGGAGCGGGGTGCGCGGTGAAGACACCCGAGTTGAGCCGGTGAAAGTCGGTGAGGCTCTCATAGACGTTCGGCGCAGCCGAGAACTCGGGATAGTCGAACAGGCGGTCGATGTTCCTGAGCACAAGCGTGTCGGCGTCGAGGAAGACGACGCGGTCATAGGGTAACTGCCAGAGCCGCAACTTGGCGAAGTTGTCGAGGGGTGTGTGAAAGGCGGGCTTCTCGCCCTTGGTGAAGGGCGCCACCCCGTGCAGGCGGTCGCGGGCGTGGGCGTCGTTGAAGGCGGCGGAGGTCGGCAGAAGGTCGACCGGGACGAGGGACGCTCCCCGGTCGGCAAGGGCGGTCAGCGCGTCGGAAGGAACGCCGCCCGTGTGCATGACGACACGATCCGCCGAGGTCCCGCTGAGGTCGAGCGAACGCAGAAGCGCGCCCGCCCCAAGTGCGAAGTCGGCGTTGGTGACCAGCGTGACGTAGGCGCGTTTCACGACACCCGCCGAAGGCCCTTCTTCTCGGGATCATGGTCGACCTTGGTGCCCAATTCCTTCGTCCAGGCCGAGACGGCGGGAACGCGGCTACGGTCGATCCGATGCGCATACTTGCGGGCCACCTCGACCACCTCGGACAGAAGGCCATCAGCCAGGGTGGTGGGGTCGAGACCGAGCGCGCGGAACTGGTCGTTCTTCACGATCAGGTCGTTTTCGGCGGCTTCCTTGCGCGGGTTCGGCAGATAGGCGACCTCGGCCCCGCTCAGGCGGGCGACCAGCTCGGCGAGGTCGCGGACACGGTGCGTTTCCGTCATCTGGTTGAAGATCTTCACGCGGTCGCCGGCTTCGGGCGCATCGCCCAGGGCGAGCTCGATGCAGCGGACCGAGTCCTGGATATGGATGAAGGCGCGGGTCTGGCCACCGGTGCCGTGGACGGTCAGCGGATAGCCGATGGCGGCCTGGATCAGGAAG
Organism: Silicimonas algicola; assembly: GCF_003970735.1. Lineage (GTDB taxonomy): Bacteria > Pseudomonadota > Alphaproteobacteria > Rhodobacterales > Rhodobacteraceae > Silicimonas > Silicimonas algicola. Next base: position 3,681,868 of record NZ_CP034588.1, on the reverse strand, counting down.
CGGTTCAGGACGGTGCCATAGTCGCCGTCGTAGTCGAAGCGGTTGATGAGCTGCTCGTGCCGGCGCGTCTGGTCGGTGTGCGTGCCCCAGACGATGCCCTGGTGCAGGTCGGTGATCCTCAGGCCGTCGTTCTGGGCGTAGAACTGGAAGAGGATCTGATCGAGCGACTTCGTCATGTGATAGACCGAGCCGGGCTTCGTCGGGTAGAGGATTTCCTGGCTCCTCTTGCCCGAAGGCGTGTCGATCTCGACGTCGAGATAGCCCTCGGGGATCGGTGCGCCGACGCTGGAATAGCCGTAGACGCCCATGGTGCCGAGGTGGACGAGGTGGGCGTCGATGCCGGTTTCCACCAGCGCGGCCAACAGGTTGTGTGTCGCGTTGGTGTTGTTGTTGACGGTGTAGACCTTGTGACGGTCGGATTTCATCGAATAGGGCGCGGCGCGCTGTTCGGCGAAGTGGATGACGGCGTCGGGCGTCTCGTCGGCCAACCAGGCCTTGAGGCGCTCGTATTCCTTGGCGAGGTCGAGGAGGTGAAAGCGGATGCGCCGCCCCGTCTCCTGGTGCCAGATTCGGCAGCGCTCCTGGATCGAGTCCATCGGCGTGAGGGACTGTACGCCGAGTTCAGTGTCGATCCAGCGGCGCGAGAGGTTGTCGACGATGTGGACCTCGTGCCCGAGGTTCGACAGGTGCAGCGTCGTGGGCCAGCCGACGAAGCCGTCGCCGCCTAAGATTGCTATTTTCATGGGTCAGCCCTTTCCGCGTTGTCGGCCCCAGCCTTGACCCAACAATGTAACGGCGAAACGACGTCAAGCAAGCTGGCGCTCAGACCGTCACGGCCTTCAGCAGGTCCTCGCGCGGAATATCACCTATCGCGCCTTGCATAGTGACGGCGCCGCGTTTCAGGACGACGACGCGGTCGGCGAGAGCGCAGGCGAAGTCGAAATACTGCTCGACGAGGACAATGGCCATGTCGCCCCGGTCGCGGAGTTGGCGGATGACGTTGCCGATCTGCTGGATGATGTTGGGCTGGATGCCCTCGGTCGGCTCGTCGAGGAGCAGGAGCTTCGGGCGGGTGATGAGGGCGCGGGCGATCGCTAGCTGCTGCTGCTGCCCGCCCGATAGGTCGCCGCCGTTGCGGTGCTTCATTTCCTTCAGGACCGGGAAGAGGTCGTAGATTTCGGCCGGGATGCCGTGCTCGGACTTTGGCAGGCAGGCGAAGCCCGTCTCGAGGTTCTCTTCGACCGTTAGTAGGGGAAAAATCTCGCGGCCCTGGGGCACGTAGCCTACGCCGAGGCGGGCGAGGTCGTGAGCGCGGAGCCTGCCGATGGTCCGTCCGTCGAGCGTGACCTCTCCGCCGGTGCGCGGGTGGGTGCCCGAGATCGCCTTCATCAGGCTTGTCTTGCCGACGCCGTTGGTGCCCATGACGCAGGTGACTTGCCCCAGTGCGGCGTCGAGAGAGATGCCGTTCAGGATCTGCGAGTGGCCGTAATGGAGGGTGAGGTCGCGGACGGTGAGCATGGTCTAGCGCCCCAGGTAGACGTCGATGACGCGCGGGTCCGACGTGACGTGATCGAGGCTGCCCTCGGCCAGAACCGAACCTTCGTGCAGCACGGTGACGCGGCAGTTCAGGCGGCGGATGAACTCCATGTCGTGCTCGACGACGACGACGGCGCGGGTCTTCGCGGCCTCGACGAGAATCGATGTGGTGTGCTCGCGTTCGGATGGCGTCATGCCGGCGGCGGGCTCGTCCACGAGAAGAAGCTTCGGGTCCTGCGCCAGCAGCATCCCGATCTCGAGCCATTGCTTCTGGCCATGGGACAGCTCGCCCGCCTTGCGGGCAAGCTGGTCGGAGAGGGCGATCTCGGAGGCCAGAGCCTCTACGCGGGCGAGGTCGTCCGGTTTGGGTTTCCAGAACAGGACCGAGAGGGGGCCGCGCTCGTTCTTCAGCGCCATAAGGAGGTTGGCGTGGACGGTCTGGTCCTCGAAGACCGTGGGCTTCTGGAACTTCCGCCCGATCCCCTCTCGCGCGATCTGCGCCTCGGACATGGACAAGAGCGACTTCGACTTTTCGCCCCAGATCACGCGGCCCTCGTCGGGGCGGGTTTTTCCGGTGATAATGTCCATGAACGTGGTCTTGCCCGCGCCGTTCGGGCCGATGACGGCGCGCATCTCGGCGTCCCCGATCTGGAAGGACAGGTTGTTGATCGCCTTGAAGCCGTCGAAGGAGACCGAGACGCCGGAGACTTCGAGGAGGCTCATTCCCCGGCCTCCCTCTCGCGGAAGCTGCCCTGGTCGGGTCCGAGGTCGGCGCCGTGTCGGTCGGGCGCACGGCGACCGGTCCAGAGATCGACGAGGCCGCCGATGCCCTTGGGCGCGAAGAGCGTGACGCCGACGAAGGAGAGACCCAGGACGATCAGCCACCAGTCGACCCATTTGATCGTGTAGACCCCAAGCGGGATGTCGGGCGCCTGTCCACCGGTGAACCAGGACGAGACGAGGCTGACGAAGGTCGCGCCGATGACCGCGCCGTAGAGACGTCCGCGGCCGCCGATGGCCACCCAGACCACGAGGTAGATCGAGGCGATCGGCGCGATCTCGGCCGGGTTCACGATCCCGGCCTGAGGGTAGTAGAGCGCCCCCGCGATGCCGGCGATCATGGCCGTGAGGGTGAAGACGAAGAGCTTGTAGCCCTCGACCGAGTAGCCGAGGAAGCGGACCCGCGCCTCGTCGTCGCGGATGCCGCGCATCACCGAGCCGAACTTGCCCGAGACTATCCAGGCGGCAAGGAGGTAGCCAAGCCCGAGAGCGGCAGCGGAGGCCCAGAGGAACCAGATCGACACTTTCGACTGCGGGACGGAGCCGAGGCCGGGAAGGTTCTGGAGGCCGGAGAGGCCGTTGTTGCCCCTGAGCCCGCTGTCGTTCTGGAAGAGGTAGAGCGCGAGGGCCAGCGTCATGGCCTGCGTCAGGATCGAGAGGTAAACACCCGTGACGCGGCTACGGAAGGCGAGCCAGCCGAAGACGAGGGCGAGGAGGCCCGGGACGGCCACGACCATGAGAAGTTGCAGGAACAGGCTGTCGGCGAAGGCCCAGACGACGGGAAACTCGTTCGAGCCGACGACGCCGAAGATCTGGGTGCCGATGCCGTCGACGATCTCCTGCGGGGTCGGCGGGATGGGGGCGTTTGCCAGCGAGCGTTCGACGATGGCGCGCGTGCGCTCGTACATCAGCCACATGCCGATCATGTATCCGCCCAGGCCGAAGAATGCGAAGTGGCCCAGCGACAGGATGCCGGTGTAGCCCCAGACGAGGTCGAGAGCGACGGCGATCAGGCAAAGGCACAGCGTCTTGCCGAGCGTCTTGGTGAAGGAGGTCGAGATGTCTCCGGTGCCGTAGGCCTCGCCCAGGATCGTGACGCCGATGGTGAAAGCGGCGAGCAGCACGAGAAAGATCGGGACCGACGGGTTGCGGGCGAAGAAGCTGGTTCTCATGGCCTCAGTCCCCCGCCGCGCGGCCTTTGAGGGCGATGATGCCCCTTGGCCGGAACTGGATGAAGATGATGATGAAGATGATCATGTAGGTCTGGGCGGCGAGGGTGTTCGACGGGTTCGCCCATTCGATCCCCTTTTGCAGAAAGCCGATCATCGTCGCGCCGAACAACGTTCCCCAGATGTTGCCGACGCCGCCGACCACCACGGTCATGAAGCTTTGGACGATGTAGTCTGCGCCAAGCTCGGACGTGACCTTCGCATAGAGACCGATGGCGACGCCGGCGATCCCCGCGATGCCCGAGCCGAGGCCGAAGGTGAGCATGTTCACGCGGTCGGGGTTGATGCCCATGCTGCCCGCCATGCGACGGTTCTGGGTCACGGCGCGGGTCTCGAGCCCGAAACGGGTGCGCTTCATGATGAAGAGGAAGAGGGCGAGGAACATGAGCGCCAGCACGAAGATGGCGATACGGATGTAACTGATCGATACGATGTCGTTGATCGACCAGGCTCCGTCCAGCCAGGAGGGTGCGGTCAGGGGCCGCGCCTGGGTGCCGAAGATGTTCTTGGCGAGTTGCTGAAGCGCGATGGAGATTCCGAAGGTCGCGAGCACCGTCTCGAGCGGGCGGTTGTAGAGGTGGCGGATCACGAGGCGTTCCAGGAGGACGCCAGCGGCGAAGGTGACGGCGAAGGCGAGGGGAATGGCGACGAGGATTGACGCCGTGTGGTTCGGGATCAACTGTTGGGTGACGTAGCCCGTGTAGGCGCCCATCATGATGAGCTCGCCATGAGCCATGTTGATGACGCCCATGACGCCGAAGGTGATGGCGAGGCCGATGGCGGCCAGGAAATAAATCGAGGCGAGGGACAGGGCGTCGAGCCCGAGGTCGATGGCTTGCGCTATGCCGACTCGGGTCGAGATGGACCGAAGCGTGTCGCGCGCGGCGTCAGTGACGGCGGCGGAGGGTTCGACGTAGACCTCGGCGAAGGAAAAACGGGCGAGTTCGTCGTCGATCTCGATTTCGGTGATGCCGGGCTGGACGGTGCCCGCCTCGACCAGGGCGGCATAGGCGCGGGCGCGGGCCTCCTGCGTGTCGAGGTCGGCGACCGGAATGCCGGCAACCGCGCCATCGACGATGTTGGCGGCAAGGGCCGATTTGACGGTGTCGTTGTCGAGCCGGGCCGGGACGAGGCCGTCCGCGACGAGGAGGTCGTAGGCGGCGGCGACGGGAAACGCTTCGGATCCGGGGCGCAGTTGCCGGGCGACGTTCGCCTCGGCCGCTATTCCGCCTTCGAACACCTGAAGGCGCGTCGTCAGGATGGGGTTCAGCGTGGCGCGCACGTCCACGCCGGTATCGCCTTCAAGGCCCCGGATCGCCTCGATGCGGGCCGGCTCGTCGGGATCGAAGGCGGCGGTCAGGAGACGCACGAGGCGCTCCTTGCGGGCGAGGATAGCGGGATCGGCCTCGCCCTCCAGCGATCCCCGGAGGGGCACGAGAGCCTCGGGGTCCGGGCGGCGTTCGAGCGAGAGGAGCGCGGAGCGGCGGTTCGCGGGGTTCGGGTCCATGAGTTGGAACTGGACGAGCGCGGTTCCCAGAAGCCCGCGGATGCCGCTGTTGGGCTTGATCTGTTCGAGGTCGTCCTTGTCCGCTGTCCCGGCCTCGGCGCCCGTGTCGAAGTCGGTGAGGGTGTAGCTGCGCCCCTCGGCCGGATCGGCGCGGAAGAACAGCCCGTCCGAGGTGCGGACCCAGATATTCTTGTCCTGCCAGGCTTCGAGCACGGTCTGGGCCTGCGGCAATCCGCTGGAGGCCATCGCCTGGATCGCGGGTTCGATGGTGCGCCGCGAGCTTTCGAGGATGATTTCGCGGTGTTCCTGAAGGATGTCCTGGATCGGTGTGTCCTGCGCGGAGGCCTCGGTGAGCCCCGCCAACAGGCAAAGGAGTGCCGTGGCCCAAGTCCGCATTCTGCCCATCCCCCGGAAAGTGTGCCTGAAGGGGGGAGGCCCCTTCAGGCAGCGGTCGCGTCAGGTCAGTAGTTCGACTTGATCTGGACGCAGGTCTTGGTCTCGGTGTTGTACATGCCACACTCGAGGTCCTTCCAATCGGACTCGAGCACCGCCGATTCCGGGAGGAAGTCGGTCCAGGCATCGCCCGCCACCGGCTCGGTCTCGGAGACGATGTCGAACTGGCCGTCGGCCTGGATCTCGCCGATCAGCACGGGCTTCGAGAGGTGGTGGTTCACGCCCATCACGGCCGTGCCGCCGGTCAGGTTCGGGAACTCCTGCCCCCACATGGCGGAGCGTACGGCGTCGACGTCGGTGGTGCCGGCGGCGGTTACTGCGTTCACCCACATGTTGAAGCCGATGTAGTGGGCTTCCATCGGGTCGTTGGTCACGCGATCGGTGCTGCCGATGAAGTCCTGCCAGGCGGCGATGAATTCGGCGTTCGCGGGCGTGTCGGCGGACATGAAGTAGTTCCAGGCCGCGAGGTGACCGACGAGGTTGGTGGTGTCGAGGCCGGAGAGCTCTTCCTCACCGACCGAGAAGGCGACGACGGGGATATCGTCGGCCGAAATGCCGGCGGCGGCGAGTTCCTTGTAGAAGCCTACGTTGGCGTCGCCGTTGATCGTCGAAATCACGCCGACCTTCTTTCCATCGGCACCGAGGGCGACGACGTCAGCCACGATCTTCGACCAGTCAGAGTGTCCGAACGGCGTGTAGTTCACGAAGATGTCTTCCTGCGCGATGCCCTTGGACTTCAGGTAGGACTCGAGGATGTTGTTCGTCGTGCGCGGATAGACATAGTCGGTGCCCAGGAGCGCGAACTTCTCGACGCCGAGCTCTTCGAGGAAGTAGTCGGTGGCCGGGATCGCCTGCTGGTTCGGGGCAGCGCCCGTGTAGAAGACGTTCTTCGAGCTTTCTTCGCCCTCGTACTGGACGGGGTAAAAGAGGAGGCCGTTCAACTCCTCGATCACCGGCAGGACCGACTTCCGCGAGACGGAGGTCCAGTTGCCGAAGATCACGTCGACCTCGTGAACGGTCAGCAACTCTCGCGCCTTCTCGGCGAAGAGCGGCCAGTCGGAGGCCGGATCGACCACGACCGCCTCGAGTTCGCAGCCGAGAACGCCGCCCTTCTCGTTCTGGGCGGCCACGAGCATCTCCATCGTGTCCTTCAGGGTGGTTTCGGAAATGGCCATCGTGCCGGACAGCGAGTGCAGCACGCCGACCTTGATCGGGCAGTCCTGGGCCAGGGCCGGACCGGCGAGCGCCGCGAGCAGCGCGGTTCCGGCCAGTGTCGATTTCAGATTTGTCATCCTTCGTCTCCCCGCAGGGCGCGGGTTCCTTGCCAAATGGCGAGGAACGCCTAGCTCGACCCTGCAACTTAAGTTGTTGCACCAGTGCGGCGGCCCGGAGCTCCACTTCCATCGGCTGCCGCACACCCCCAGATTTTTTGGCAACATGCGCTGCCAGTGGGCACCCAAATCGATTCTGGATGGGGCGCGGCTTGGCAATCGTACTGCCCAGCTTTTCTGCACTGCGGCGTTCCTTGCACAGAATTTTGGCGCATTACCCTGAGTAGTGCCGAAAAATTGGGCGACGACGCTTGGTGTGCCCGCATTCGGGCGAAAGCAGCGGACAACAGCGTCTGAGAATGGTGAAACGGTCCGGCGAACGGGGGGATGCGACCGCTTGACTGCCTTGCCGACATTGATCGTGACAGACGCGCAACCCCGCGCCGTGGGGTCCGTGTCGCTGAAGGTGACGGCGTCCGACCGCGGCACCGAGATTGCGAGGCTTCGGCACGAAGGGTCCATGCGCGCCCTCTTCCCCCGGCGCGACAGTCAGCGCATCACGGCGGTTCTCGTCAACACTGCCGGAGGGGTAACCGGCGGCGACCGCTTCAGCGTCCGCGTCGAGGCGGGCGAGGGCGCCGACATCACCATCACGACGCAGGCGGCCGAGAGAGCCTATCGTGCGCAACCTGGCCAGACCGGCCGCGTCGATACCGTTCTGACGATCGGTCCGAACGCGCGCCTGGCCTGGCTCCCGCAGGAAACGATCCTCTTCGACGGTTCGTCGCTCGAGCGGCGCCTGACGGTGGATCTGGGCGCGGGGGCGTCGGCGCTGATCGTCGAGCCCCTGATCTTCGGCCGACGTGCCATGAACGAAGGCGTCAGCAGCGCCAGGCTCTCCGACCGGATCACGCTGCGCCGCGACGGTGTGCCGATCTATCTCGACCGTATCTGCATGGAGGGCGATCTCGTCGCCCGTATGTCCCGTCCGGCAACCGGGCAGGGGGCGGCGGCCACCTCGACCGTGCTTTTTGCCGGAGAGGGCGCCGAGGCCAGGCTTGCGGCGGCGCGCGCCATTCTTCCCGAGACGGCCGGCATCAGCCTGGTGCGCCCGGGCCTTCTCGCGGCGCGACTTCTGGCCGAGGACGGCTTCGATTTACGCCGCGCGCTTCTGCCCCTGATCCGGCTTCTCGCCGACGACGACCTGCCAAGACCCTGGATGATCTGACATGAACCTGACTCCTCGAGAACGCGACAAGCTTTTGGTGGCCATGGCCGCTGAAGTCGCCCGCAAGCGTCTTGCGCGCGGCGTGAAGCTGAACCACCCCGAGGCCATCGCGCTGATTTCCGACGCCGTCGTCGAGGGCGCACGCGACGGGCGCTCGGTCGCCGACATGATGGAGGCGGGCGCACATGTCATCACCCGCGACCAATGCATGGAGGGGATCGCCGAGATGATCCACGAGGTACAGATCGAGGCCACCTTTCCCGACGGCACCAAGCTCGTCACCGTTCACAACCCGATCCGATAGGAGATAACATGCGGTTTCTCATCCTTTCCTGTCTTCTGGCCGCATCGCCCGCGCTTGCGCATGAAGCGACCTTGCCCCACGCCCACACCGACTGGGGCCTTCCCGCCGGCCTGTGCCTGATTGCGGTGGCCGCCGTCGGCGCGGGGCTGAAGGCAAGGGTCGCGCGGGTCCGCCGATGATCCCCGGCGAACTCTTCCCGGCCGAGGGCACGCTGACGCTGAACGCGGGGCGGGAGGCGGTCACCCTGATGGTCGCGAACACGGGTGACCGTCCGGTGCAGGTCGGCTCGCACTATCACTTCGGCGAAGCGAACGCGGCGCTCGAGTTCGATCGGACGGCGGCCCGGGGAATGCGGCTCGACATCGCCGCCGGAACGGCCGTGCGCTTCGAGCCGGGTCAGAGACGCGAAGTCCAACTCATCCCCATCGCTGGCGCGCGCCGCATCTACGGCTTCAACCAGAAGGTCATGGGCGCGTTATGACGGTACGTCAGCGCAACCGAAGCGAGGCAGAGGAGTTGACTGCACGAAGCATGTTGCCACAGGAACAGATCGGACCGTTTAATGAACAACCACGCGTTTGGCTGGTGGGGTCTGTCGATCCGCACCGCGCAGATGATGGCCGAGGCCCAAATGGTCATGGCGTATCGCATGATGGGCATGGCGGGCGTCTGGCCCGTTTCGCCGTCCGAGAACGCCCGCATGATGTCCGAAAAGATTCCGGCCTTCATTTCGGCGTCGGGGGCCGCGACCTCCGCTGCCATGTCGGGCAAGCGACCGGACCAGATTCTCGAGGCGGCGCTGAGGCCGATAGGATTGAAGACGCGCGCCAATTCGCGGAGGCTCGGAAAAGAGACGCGCCGCTAACGACGCGCTTCGCTTTCGCATCGGGTCGTCGTCCCAGCAACCGTGACTCGATGCACAGCGGAGCCGTCTGATGCCTGCCACGATTTCCCGCGCCTCCTATGCTGCCATGTTCGGACCGACCACCGGCGACCGGCTGCGGCTCGCCGACACCGACCTCATCATCGAGGTTGAGCGTGACCTGAGCGCCGAAGCTGTGGGTCGGGCGACGAACGGCGGCACTGGCCCCAATTCGGCGGTTTACGGCGAAGAGGTAAAGTTCGGCGGCGGAAAGGTCATTCGCGACGGCATGGGGCAATCCCAGTCGACGCGGGCGCAGGGCGCTGTCGACACGGTCATCACCAATGCGCTCGTGCTGGATCACTCGGGCATCTACAAAGCCGACATCGGTCTCCGCGACGGCCGCATCGCCGCCATCGGCAAGGCCGGGAACCCGGACACCCAGCCCGGCGTGAACATCGTCGTGGGGCCGGGGACCGAGGCCATCGCGGGAGAAGGGCGCATCCTGACCGCTGGCGGGTTCGACAGCCACATCCACTTCATCTGCCCACAGCAGATCGAGGATGCCCTGCACTCGGGCCTGACGACGATGCTGGGGGGCGGCACCGGCCCGGCCCACGGGACGCTTGCCACCACTTGCACGCCGGGACCCTGGCACCTGGCGCGGATGCTTCAGGCGGCGGACGCCTTCCCCATGAACCTTGCCTTCGCCGGAAAGGGCAATGCCTCGCTTCCCGCCGCTCTGGAGGAACAGATCAGGGCCGGGGCCTGTGCGCTGAAGCTGCACGAGGACTGGGGGACGACGCCCGGCGCCATCGACTGCTGCCTGACGGTGGCGGACGCGATGGATGTGCAGGTGATGATTCACACCGACACGCTGAACGAGAGCGGCTTCGTCGAGAACACGGTCGCCGCCATGAAGGGCCGGACGATCCACGCCTTCCATACCGAGGGTGCGGGCGGCGGACACGCACCGGACATCATCAAGATCTGTGGCGAGGCCTTCGTGCTGCCGTCGTCCACCAACCCGACGCGGCCTTTCACCGTGAATACCGTCGAGGAACATCTCGATATGCTGATGGTGTGCCACCACCTCGACAAGTCGATCCCCGAGGACGTGGCCTTCGCCGAAAGCCGCATCCGGCGCGAGACCATCGCGGCCGAGGACATCCTGCACGACATGGGCGCCTTCAGTATCATCGCGTCGGACAGCCAAGCCATGGGCCGGGTAGGCGAGGTCATCATCCGGACCTGGCAGACCGCCGACAAGATGAGGAAGCAGCGCGGGCGGCTGGCCGAGGAGACGGGCGACAACGACAACTTCCGCGTTCGCCGCTATGTCGCAAAGTACACGATCAACCCGGCCATCGCGCACGGGCTTTCGCACGAGATCGGGTCGATCGAGGTGGGCAAGCGCGCAGACCTCGTCCTATGGTCGCCCGCCTTCTTCGGGGTGAAGCCCGAGATGGTGCTGATCGGGGGGACGATCGTGATGGCGCAGATGGGCGATCCCAACGCCTCGATCCCGACGCCGCAGCCGGTCTATTCGCGGCCGATGTTCGGAGCCTATGGGCGCTCGGTCGAGAACTCTGCGGTGGTCTTCGTGTCGGAGGCGGCTCAGGCAGATGGGATCGGTAACCGGCTGGGACTTGCGAAGACCACGCTGGCGGTCAGGAACACGCGGGGGATCGGCAAGAAGGACCTGATCCTGAACGACGCGACGCCACACATCGAGGTGCATCCCGAAACCTACGAGGTGCGTGCGGATGGAGAGCTTCTGACCTGTCAGCCAGCAGAGGTGCTGCCGATGGCCCAGAGGTATTTCCTATTCTGAACAATTTGTTAACGGTCTGCCATGCACAAGACGCATGGCGCATCTTCGAGGATGGCATTGGTAAGGGCAGCACGGCTGACTTATCTGGATTGGAAAGGGAGGAAACCGAAGCTTGCAGTTGAAAGAGGGTTTCCACATTGGCACATGCAGCACAACCGACGACGGCTTACGTCTCGTCCGACCGTTCGATCTTCGAAGTTCTGGGACGCGCCCTGCACGCCTTCGGGAAGGCGTTCTCGATGCAGGCGGGGATGCAGACCCGGATGAACCGCATCTCGCGACTGAACGCGATGTCGGACGCGGAACTGGCGGAGCTTGGCATCCAGCGCGACAGGATCGTGCACCACGTCTTCCGCGACATCTATTACGTCTGAACCGGACGCTGGCGGCCGCGGGGAGATCCCTTGCGGCCGCAGCCGCGTTGCGTGGTCCCGCCACTGGATCGGGACGCGTGCCATGAGCCTAGTCGCGCAAACCGTCCGCAAGGCCGGCGACTGGTCCGGCGCCTCGGACTGTTGCGTCCTGTCCTACGACGAGCGTTTCTTGCGTCGCAAGAAGCTGTCAGGGGACGGCGGGACGGACTTCCTTGTCGATCTCGAAAAGACCACATCGCTCGGTCACGGTGACGCCCTCGTCCTGTCTGACGGCAGGCTAGTCGAGGTGATTGCTGCGCCCGAGGATCTTTATGCTGTGACAGGTCCCGACCTGGCGCGCCTGGCCTGGCACATCGGCAACCGCCACACGCCCTGCCGGATCGAGAGGGATCGCCTTCTGATCCAGCGCGATCCTGTGATAGGCCACATGCTGGAGCATCTGGGGGCGTCGGTCGTGGAGGTCGTCGAGCCGTTCACTCCCGAGGGCGGTGCCTATGGCCATGGCCGCACGCACAGCCACGAGCACGGGCATTCCGCCCATGCCCACTAGGCGATGACGCGCGATCTTCTCACTCTGGCGCAATGGCTTTCGCCGGCGTTTCCAGTCGGTGCCTTTGCTTATTCCCAAGGACTTGAAGTCGCGATCCGGGACGGCCACATCGCCGATGCGAAGGGGCTGACGCTCTGGGTCGAGGACGTTCTGGATCACGGCGCTGGCCGCTCGGACGCGATCCTGCTTGCCGCTGCGTGGCGCGGTGAAGACGTCGACGAGGTGGCGCGCGCCTTTCAGCCCACGGCCGAGCGGCTGCGCGAGACCGAGAGGATGGGCGAGGCGTTTTCGCGCACCGTCCGCGCGGTCTGGGGACTTGGCGTGGCCGATGCGCCTTATCCTGTGGTCGTCGGCCGCGCCGCGGCTCTCCGCGGCATCGCCGTCGAGGACACGGCGGCCCTCTATCTTCACGCTGCCGCGGCGACGCTTGTGTCTGTCGCCGTCCGCCTTGTGCCTCTGGGGCAGACCGAAGGGCAGGCGGTGCTTGCCTCGGTCACACCTCTCTGCGAACGGATCGCGCGCGAGGCCGCCAACTCGACGCTCGACGACCTGTCGTCGTCGACCTTCCTTGCCGACATCGCCTCGATGCGGCACGAAACGCTTGAGCCGAGGATATTCCAGTCATGACGCTGAACGGCCCCCTTCGCATCGGCATCGGCGGCCCCGTGGGCGCCGGCAAGACGACGCTGACGGCGCGTCTGGCGGAGGTGCTGAGGGACACGCATTCCATCGGCGTCATCACGAACGACATCTACACTCAGGAAGATGCCGAGGCCCTGATGCGGATGCAGATCCTGCCCTCGGACCGTGTCATCGGAGTCGAGACAGGCGGCTGCCCCCACACCGCGATCCGCGAAGATGCCTCGATCAACCTCGCCGCCGTGGCCGAGATGGTGAAGCGTCACCCCGAGGTAGAAGTGGTGCTGATCGAGTCGGGCGGCGACAACTTGTCGGCCACCTTCTCGCCCGAGCTTGCCGACCTCACCGTCTATGTCATTGACGTGGCGGCGGGCGAGGAGATTCCCCGCAAGGGTGGCCCTGCAATCACGAAGTCGGACATCCTCGTCATCAACAAGACCGACCTTGCCCCGCATGTCGGCGCCAGCCTTGAGGTGATGGACCGCGATGCGCGGCGGATGCGGGGCGACCTGCCCTTCGTGTTCACGGCCCTTCGCCATCGGCAGGGCGTGGACGCAGTCCTGGCGCATATCGCCGAGATAGGCGGGCTGGACCTGACCCGAAGGCCCATCACGGCCTGATCGCCCTTGCGTCCGTCGTGGCATGTTAGCCATAACGGCAGCGGGAGGATGCGCTATGAACCTGCTCTACACGGGCGTCAACCAACGCGGCTTCGGAACATGGCCCCTGACAGGGGACACGGCACGGCGCGCCGTTCTTGACGCGGTCGAGGTCGGTTATCGCGCCTTCGACACGGCACAGATGTATGGGAACGAAGCAGAGGTCGGCGCCGCGCTGGCCGAATGCGGCGTGCCCCGGTCCGAGCTTTGCATCACGACAAAGGTCCATCCCGACAACTACGACGAGGCGCGCTTTCTGCCGTCGGTGGAGGAGAGCATCAAGGCTCTTGGCGGTGAAGCGCCCGATCTTCTGCTTCTTCATTGGCCGACCCTTGGAGGAGACGTCGTGCCGGCGCTGACGCTTTTGCAGAACGCCTTCGAGCGAGGTTTGGCCAGGAGTATCGGCGTGTCGAACTATACCATCGCGCAGATGGAGACTGCGGTGTCCGTTCTGGACGCCCCGGTCACGACGAACCAGGTCGAATTCCATCCGCTTCTGGACCAGAGCAAGCTGCTGGCTGCCGCCTCGCGCCTGGGCATTCCGCTGTCGGCCTATTGCTCGATCGCGCGCGGCAAGATCTTCGAGCACCCAGAGCTTGCGGAGCTCGGCGAGGCGCACGGAAAATCCGCGGCGCAGGTGTCGCTGCGCTGGATCCTCCAGAAAGGCGTGAGCCCGATTTCCATGTCGACGAAGCCCAAGAACATGCGGGCGAATTTCGACATCCTGGATTTCAGCCTGTCGAACGTCGAAATGGCGCGGATCGACGAATTGGCTGCTCGGGTGCATCACCGGATCACCGCGTCCGTGCCCTGGGCACCCAAGTGGGACGTCTGACGTGAACCGGATCGACGGAGCAGTAGCGGTCGTCACCGGCGGTACGCAGGGACTGGGTGCGGCCATCGCACGGCTCTTCGCCCGTGCCGGTGCGGCGGGGATCGTGACCTGCGGGCGGAATGCGGCAAAGGGGAGGCTTGTCGCGGACGGAATCGCCGAGCTGGCTCCCGAGACGCAGGTGGAATTCGTCGCCGCCGACCTCGAGTCTGTCGAGGACTGCCGGAGCGTCGTCGCGGCGGCGGATCAGGTCTTCGGGCGCGTCGACATCCTGGTGAACGCGGCCGGCCTCACGGATCGCGGCAACCTGCTGAACACGACGCCCGAACTGTTCGACCGTATGTTCGCCGTCAATGTGCGCGCCCCCTTCTTCCTGATGCAGGAGACGGTCAAGCTGATGATCCGCGAGGGCGTCGAAGGGCGCATCGTCAATATCGGCTCGACGTCCGAGCGCGCCGGCCAGCCCTTCATCGCGCCTTACTGCGCGTCGAAAGGCGCGCTTGCGACGCTCACACGCAACTCCGGCTATGCGCTGATGCGCAACCGCATCCGGGTGAACCAGCTCGATATCGGCTGGATGAATTCGGACCACGAAAGGGCGCTTCAAGCCGAGGAGTCGGGCGACACCGGCTTCATCGACCGCGCGGCGTCGTCGATGCCGTTCGGGCGACTGCTCGAGCCGGAAGAGGTGGCGAAAGCGGTCCTGTTCCTCGCGTCCGAGGACAGTGGCATGATGACGGGCTCGGTCGTCCATTTCGACCAGTCCGTCTGGGGCGGCTACGACGGTCAGGCCCCGGCGCCGGCCGAACCGCTGACATTGTGAGGAAATTTCCATGAAGAAAGTGCGCTACGCCATCGTCGGGGCCGGCTGGATCAGCCAGGTGGCATTCATGCCGTCCGTCGCGAACTCCGGCAATTCCGAGATGACCGCGATCGTCACGGGCAATGCCGAAGCGGCCAGGAAACTGACCGACTTTTACGGGATCGGCCGGACCTGCGACTACGACGGATATGACGCTCTATTGGCAGAGGACGTGGTGGATGCCGTCTACGTGGCGCTCCCGAACTCGATGCACGCCGAATACGCCATCCGCGCGATGAAGGCCGGCAAGCACGCCATTGTGGAGAAGCCGCTCGCGATCTCGGTCGAGGAGTGCGAGGAGATGATCCGCGTCGCAGAGGAGAACGGCGTCTTTCTGATGACAGCCTACCGCTTGCACTCCGAGCCGGGGACAATCGAGGTGTTGGAGCGTCTACGGAAGGGCGAGATCGGGAAGCCGAAGCTGTTCGCTTCGACCTTTTCGTTTCAATCACCGGACACGAACCACCGGCTGAAAGGCGAACACTGGGGCGGACCCTTGCAGGACATCGGTGTCTACTGCCTCAACGCCTGCCGGCATGTCTTCGAAGCCGAGCCGGTCGAGGTCCACGCGATGAAGGTCCACGGCAACGGCGATCCGCGCTTTACCGAGGTCGAAGGGTCTATGGCCGTGACGCTGCGCTTTCCCGAGGATCGGCTGGCGCAATTCATCGTCAGCTTCGAGAGCGGCGAGACGGATTTCTA
Organism: Silicimonas algicola; assembly: GCF_003970735.1. GTDB lineage: Bacteria > Pseudomonadota > Alphaproteobacteria > Rhodobacterales > Rhodobacteraceae > Silicimonas > Silicimonas algicola. The sequence continues at coordinate 3,666,246 of NZ_CP034588.1, read as the reverse complement.
CACCGTCATCGGCGAGACCGGTTCGATCCTCGTCGAACCAGGCTATCGGTTCCAGGTCACGCCGAAGATCAGGGTCTCGCGCGGTGACGACCACCAGACGGTCGAGGTTCCGGAAAGCGATCATTTCGGGGGGCAGGTCGCATACTTCTCGGATTGCATCCTGACAGGTAAAGCGCCCGAGCCCGATGGCGCCGAGGGGCTGGCGGACGTGGCGATCATGCTGGCGATCGAGCAATCCGCCAAGACTGGCCAGCCGCAGAAGGTCAGCCTGCCGCCGCGCCCGCGTCACCCCGAGCCGTCGATGGTGCGGACCGTTCCGCGTACCGACCGACGTCTCGTGCTCTAGTTCAGACGTCGAGCCACCGTTCTTCACGCGAGGAGCGGTGGACGGTCTCGACCAGGTGCTGGATGCGCCAGCCGGCGCGGAAGTTGAACGGCTCTTCCGCCTCGCCGAGAATGGCGCGGACGTATCCCGCGACCTCGATGGCCTTCAGGTCGTTGAAGCCGATCTGGTGGCCCGCTGCGACACAGAAATTGCCGTAAGGCGGGTGATCCGGGCCGGCCTCGATGCGGCGGTAGCCCTGTCGGCCCTTGCGGTCGTCCGTGTCAAAGTAGTGGAGCTCGTTGAAGCGCTCCTGGCTGAAGGCCAGACCGCCTTTCGAGCCGTAAACCTCGAAGTCGTGTTGCATCTTGCGTCCCGTCGCGAGCCAGTTCGCTTCGACCGAGCCCGAGGCGCCGGACGAGAACCGCAACAAGGCTCGTCCGATGTCGTCGACCTCGATTCTACGCGGTCCATCCCGAGATGGACGTTCGGGGATGTGCGTGACGCAGTCCCCCATGACGCGGGTGATCGGGCCGCAGAGGTATTCCGCCGTTGCCAGCGCATGGCTGCCTATGTCGGCGAAGGCGCCGCCGCCGGCCGGGTCGTGGCGGAAGGTCCAGGGGCCTGCTGCGTCACGCATGTAGTCTTCGGCGTGCACGCCGCGCCAGGCGCGGATCTCGCCCAGTTCACCGGCCTCGATCATCTCCTTCGCCAGCGCCAGCATGGGATTGCAAAGGTAATTGAACCCCACTTGCGTCATGATGCCCGCGGCCTCGGCGGCTTCGGTCATCTCGCGCGCGTCGTCGGCAAGCGGGGCGAGGGGCTTTTCGCAGTAGACGTGCTTTCCGGCGGCGATGGCTGCCAGCGCCATCTCCTTGTGAAGCGCGTTCGGGGCCGTGATGTTGACGATGTCGATGGACGGGCTCTCGACGATCCTCCGCCATTCAGTGGTCGCCGTCTCGAACCCGAACCGGCGCGCGGCGCTGTTTGCGGCGTCGTCCGTCACGTCCGCGACGGTGTCCAGGACGAAGCGCACGGGCAGGTCGAAGACCTTTTCGGCCGTGGCATAGCCGAAGACGTGGGCCTGGCCCATGAAGCCGGTGCCGATCAACCCGACCCGCAGTTCCCTTTTCTTCAACGTCAGTATCCTTCGGTGGCCGTTCCGGCGCGTCCGGTGTCGGTGAGGGTGCGGAAGCGCGTCACGGTCGCGCCGGCGGCCTCGGCAAGGAACCGCGAATCGCCTCCGACCGTCACCATGTCATAGCCCCAGCCAAGCGCTTCGGCAGCGTATTCCGCGGACCCGCAATGGAGTGCGGCATGGATGCCGTTTGCGCGCGCGGCCTCGGCGATGCGCTGCTGGGCATCCATCACTTCGGGTTCGCGGCGGTCGAAGCCGGGTGCGAGGCGGCCGTTGCTGATCCCGATCGACAGGTCGGCGGGTCCGACGTAGAGACCGTCGAGACCGGGCGTGGCGGCGATCTCTTCGAGGTTATGCATCGCCTCGGCGGTTTCGATCATGGCGAAGGCGAGGACGGCCTCGTTCGCCGTGGTGCCATAGCCGGGATAGGCATAGGCCGCGCGGGTCGGACCATAGCTGCGCTGGCCAAGCGGCGGATAGCGCATGTAGGAGACGAATTCCTCGGCCTGCGCGCGGCTGTTGACCATCGGGCAGATGATGCCAAGCGCTCCCGCGTCGAGGAACTTCATCACCCAGGTCGGATCGCGCCACGGCACGCGGGCGAAAACCACGGGTCCACGGCCGCGCAGCGCCTGGAGCATCGGCAGGAGCGCCGAATAGTCGAGCGCGCCGTGCTGGCCGTCGATGGTCAGCGAGTCGAAACCCTGGGAGGCCATGATCTCGGCCGTGAACGGACTGCCGATCGACAGCCACCCGTTCAGCACCGACCGACCCGCAGCCCACACGTCGTTCAATGGGTTTTTCACCTCATCCTCCCTGAAACGTTTTGATATCTTTTGAGGCAAAGCGCCCGTCGTCGCCGCCAGCATCATTGCAGACATTCCGCGATGTCAATAAAGCCTCGACAGCCCGGAGGGCGTGGACAGGGAGGACACCATCATGTCGAAGACCGTTCGCCTGACGATGGCACAGGCCGTCGTCCGCTATCTCTGCAACCAGTTCACCGAAATCGACGGCGAGCGCGTACCGCTGTTCGCCGGCGTGTTCGCGATCTTTGGGCATGGGAATGTCACCTGTCTTTCCGAAGCGCTGGAAGCCGTGAAGGATACCCTTCCCACCTGGCGCGGACAGAACGAGCAGTCGATGGCGCTGGCTGCGATCGGGTTTGCCAAGGCGAAGCGTCGGCGGCAGCTCATGGTCGCCACTTCGTCGATCGGACCGGGCGCGCTGAACATGGTGACGGCGGCCGGTGTCGCCCATGCGAACCGTCTGCCCGTCCTTCTGATCGCGGGTGACACCTTCAACAATCGCCTGCCCGATCCGGTGCTGCAACAGGTCGAGCATTACGGCAATCCGACCACGACTGTGAACGACGCCTTCAAGGCCGTCGTCCGCTACTGGGACCGGATCACCCATCCTGCCCAAATCATCAACTCGCTGCCTCAAGCCATCGCGACGATGCTGGACCCTGCAGATTGCGGTCCCGCCTTCATCGCGCTGCCCCAGGACACGCAGGAGCTGGCCTTCGATTACCCCGAGGTCTTTTTCGAGGAGCGCCTGTGGTCGATCCCGCGTCCGCGCGCGGACCGCGACCGCATCGTCGAGGCGGCGCAGATGCTGAAGTCGGCGAAGAAACCGCTGATCATCTCGGGCGGCGGCGTTCGCTATTCGGGTGCCGAGGAAGCGGTCGCCGCCTTCGCCGCCAAGCGCGGGATCCCCGTGGTCGAGACCGTGGCCGGAAAGGGCGGGCTGACGCATTACCACCCGGTCCATGCCGGGCCGGTCGGTATCCTCGGCTCGACCTCTGCAAACACCCTGGCGGAAGAGGCCGACGTGATCGTGGCCATCGGCACGCGTCTTCAGGACTTCACCACGGGATCGTGGACGGCTTTCGCAAAGGATGCGCAATTCGTGTCGATCAACGTTGCACGGTGGGACGCGATGAAGCACCGCTCGCTGGCCGTTGTCGGCGATGCGCGGGAGACGGTGAACGAACTCGATGCCGCCTTGGGCGACTGGAAGATGGACGCGTCCTACATGACGCGGGCGAAGGGCCTCTTCGCCGAGTGGGACAAGCTTCTCGACGATCACCAGACGCCGACGAATGCGCCGGTGCCGACCTATGCGCAGGTCGTTGGGCTGGTGAACGCATCCGCGGGCGACGACGACCACCTGATCGTTGCGGCTGGCGGGTTGCCGGGCGAGGTGCAGAAGGGCTGGCGGGTGAAGAACCCCAACACTTATGACCTCGAATTCGGGTTCTCGTGCATGGGCTACGAGATTGCCGCCGGCTGGGGCAACGCGATGGCCAACGCCGGCCGGTCGACGCCCTACGTGATGCTGGGTGACGGCACCTACATGATGATGAATTCGGACATCTATTCGTCGGTCCTGTCGGGGCACAAGATGATCGTCGTCGTCTGCGACAACGGAGGCTTCGCGGTCATCAGCCGACTGCAGGTGGCGAAGGGCACGCCGGGGTTCAACAACCTGCTGAAGGACTGCAATGTCGAGACCCCCGACGACGTCCCGCACGTCGACTGGGTGGCGCATGCCCGTTCGATGGGGGCCGAGGCGCGCCATTGCGACAGCCTCGCCGATCTCGAGGCGGCACTGGCCTGGGCCAAGACGACGGACCGCACCACGGTCATCTCGATTGCGACGGACGCCTATGCCTGGGTGCCGGGCGACGCCGACTGGGACGTGGGCGTACCCGAGGTTTCGGACCGGTCCGACGTCAGGGAAGCCCGCGCCCATCAAGAAGACATCCGCAAGAAACAGCGCGTTGGAGTGTGACGCCATGAAAGCAAGACTCGGCATGTCCCCGATCGCATGGTGGAACGACGACCTTCCCCAGCTTTCGGACGATGTCAGCCTCGAGGAATGCCTGCGTCAATCGCGTAGCGCCGGGTTCACCGGGATGGAACTGGGTCGCCGGTTCCCCTCCAGCCCGGACGAAATGCTTCCGATCCTGCGGGCCGCCGACGTGACGCTCTGCGGCGGCTGGTTCTCGGGGACGCTGACCATCGAGGGGCTTGAGGAGAACAAGGACCGCATCCTGCCGATGATCGAGCTCTTCAGCGCGGTCGATGCGCCTTGCATCGTCTACGGCGAAGTCGGGCGGTCGATCCAGGGCGATCAATCGATCCCGCTGGATCGTAAGCCCGTCCTGTCCGACCTCGAGATGGCGGACTATGCGCGCAGGGTGACGGCCTTCGGCGAATGGTGTGCAGAGCAAGGCATGCCGCTGGCCTATCACCATCACATGGGCGCCGTGGTGCAGTTCGAACCCGAGCTTGACGCCTTCATGCGCAATTCGGGTGAGGGGATCTCGCTGCTCCTCGACGCGGGCCACCTGGCCTTCGCGGGTGGCGATCCGCTGCGCGCCGTCGACAGTCACCATGCACGGATCACCCACGTCCATACGAAGGACATCCGGCGGTCGGTGACGGAAAGCCTCGACCGCTCGAAGGAAAGTTTCCTCGATGCTGTCATCAAGGGCGCCTTCACGGTCCCCGGAGATGGCTCTCTGGACTTCCAGGCCATCGTTCAAAGGCTGGCGGATTACGGTTATGAAGGCTGGTTCGTCGTCGAAGCCGAACAGGATCCCAAGAAAGCGCCGCCGCTGAAGATGGCGCAGATCGGCCATGCCGAACTGATGCGGGTCATGACGGCGGCGGGTTACGAGGTGGTCGCTTAGCGGCTACCTTCGGGGCGCGTCCCGTTTACGAGGGTCAGCGCCGCCATCGTCAGCGCGCCGAGAAGGGCATAGGCCGCGAAGGCTTCCGAGCTGTCGAGGCCGCCGAACGCTGACAGGTACAGCGACCCCAGAAGGGCGGTCGGATATGTCAGGATCATTGCACCGATAGCCATATCACCCCCCGGGTCTTTCACCCTCCTGAAGCAACTGTTGCTTCTCCGCTACATGTCAGTGGGAAATGGCGCGAATGTCAAGAAAGTGTTGTCAAAGCCTATCAACTGTCCGGTGAGGACGGCACGATCTCGCCGATCGGGCGGTCCCGAACCTGCCGCAGCAGCTCGATGAAGCCCCGAACCTGGTGACGACACGTGGCTGTTCCCTTTTCGGCCGTCGCAAGATGTGCCTCGCCCACCACTCCCTCGGGGTTCAGGTCCGATGCGATCCATCCATAGGACAACGGGCCTATCGGAGAGATCGCAGCCGATTCTGCCGTCGACGGGAAGTCCCGCGCCTTTTCCATGTCTACGGTGTCGGGCCGGAAGTGCAGCATGAGCGACGTTTCGCGGTCGCCGCCGTGAATGCCGAATGCGACCTCACGGGGCGAATAGAGGCCAGCGGGCGCGCCGAAACCGCCCCACTGGCATTTCACCGCCAGCATCCCGGCCCGCACCCGCAGTTCGCGCGACAGGATCGAAACGAGATCGAGGTTCCCGCCGTGCGAGTTGACGACGACGATCTTCCGCACGCCGGTGCGGGCGACGGAGAGCCCGATCTCGGTCCAGGCGCGCAGCGCTGTTTCGGCGGTCAGTGTCAGCGTGCCGGGTGCATGGACATGCTCATTCGATTTGCCCACGGCCTGCACCGGCAGGATTCGGATATCGAGGTCGTCGGGGCATTCTCGGCGCAACTCGTCCAGCATCCCCTCGGCGATCATGGTGTCCGTCCCTGTCGGCAGGTGGGGTCCGTGCTGCTCGATGGCGGCGGTCGGGAGAATGGCGATGACGCGCTCGGGGTCGAGGTCCGCGAACTCGGAGGCGCGATAGGCGGACCAGTCCAGCCGTCTCATGGGCGAGATCTCCTTGGGTGGGGCGGTCATCTGAGAAGATGCTCGAGCTTGCGCCTGACGCGGTCAAGGTGCGCGGCACGGCTGTCATCGGTTGAACTGTCCATCAGGTAATGCGCCGCAAAGGCGATGCGGCGGCGGCGTGCGCAGAGAAAGCCGATGCCGCGCGTCAGCGTGCGCTTGCCGGGCGAGCCGACCAGAAGGGTCAGCCACCGCGACGCCCCGCAGGTCGTGAAGACGCCAAGCCGCTGGATGTGGGTAAGGTTCGGGCGGATCGTCTCTCCCTCGGCCTGTGGCATGAGGAAAGCGACGCCCGGAAGAAGGACGCGGTCGAGCCAGCCTTTCAGAACGGCCGGAAGACCATACCACCATGTCGGATAGACGAAGATCAGCGTATCGCACCACTTGATCGCCTCGACCTCTGCGGCGACGGCCGAGGTGTCGCCGGAGAGATAGGCGCCATGCTCTTCCGTCGAAAGCGCTGGAGAAAAGCCGATGGCATAGAGGTCGGACACCCTGACTTCGGCGCCATGACGGTCCAGCACCGCCAGCACCTCGTCACGGACCGCGGCGGTGAAGCTGTTCTCGCGCGGATGGCAGTAGACGAGGAGAACGCGTCTCACAGCGTCTCCATCTCGCGCCGGACACGGTCCAGATGCGCCGAAAGGGCAGCGGGCGTGTTGCGGTTCATGTCGTAGAGGGCGACGTATTTCATCCGCTCGGGCCGCGTGACGTGCCAGACGGAGCGCGTGAAGTGCCTGCGCGGCGGATCCCCGGCCAGGAAGGCGCGCATCCGGGTCCCGCCATAGGTCGTGACGGCCGCGAGCTTCTTTACATGTGTGAGGTTCGGCAGGACGCGTCCGTCCTCCAGCCGGAACGAGACGCCGGGCAGAAACACGCGGTCGAAAAAGCCTTTCAGGATGGCCGGGTAACCGAAGTTCCAGACCGGGAACGAGAAGACAAGAGCCTCGGCCGCGCGGAGGCGGTCGACATAGTTGCGCACGGGTTCAATGTTCTGAGGCACGTCGTGGTACCCGCGGCGCTCCTCGGCCGTCAGAACGGGCGAGAAGCCTTCGGCGTAGAGATCGCAGTCGTCCACGTCCCAGCCTCGGGCTCCAAGGCTTTCGACGACCGTGCGGTGCAGCGCGCCGCCGAAGCTTTCCTCGCAGGGGTGGGCGTAGACGACGAGGGCCCTCAGCCGATCCGTCATTCCGCCGCCTGAAGTTTCGGATAGGCGTACATCCGGTCGTAGGACCAGTCGGGATCATCCCATGCGATCATCTTGCCCGGGTTGAGCAGGCCCTTCGGATCGGCCTCGCGCTTGAAGCGCAGCTGGCGATCGTCGACGGTCTGGCGACCGCCCTCCTCGAGCGTATAGCGGTGCGGGTTGAAGATCATGGCTCCGGCGTCCTCGTGCATCCGCACGATCTCGTCGAGGCGCTCCTCCGTCGTGAACTTCACGAGTGAAAGCCCCGCGAAGATGACGCGGCCGCCTTCGCGAAGGACTTCGAGGTGTTGCAGGACCTCGGGGCTGAGCGCGGTCTGCATCTTTTCGATCAGAGCCTTGTGCTCCGGAAAGCCGTAGCGGACCTGGAGGTAGGTGATCGAGGGATCGACCTTCAGCGCACGCAGCGTGGTGTGGTTCCAGCCGTATTCGAAGACGGGGCCGGGGCTCCGGGGCCAGTCGTCTTCGTCGTTGCGGTAGATGAGACGCGCTTCTGAACGTCGCCCGAGGAAGGTGAGAAATCCCTCCATCGAATGCGGCGCGATCATCAGGCCGACGAGGTTGGTATCGGGTTCGACATGAGGAGCGACGCGCTGGAAGTAATCCTTGGCGATGGGGGCTTCGAAGACGGTGCCGAGCTTCATCAGGATGCCGTCCTGATTGGCGAGGTCTTCGGCGAAGCGGACGGCGTCCATGAAGTCGTCGCAGGCGACGAACATCTCGACCCAGTCGTAGGCGGGCGCGAGGGGCATCTCGATCTCGGTGATGATTCCGTTGGTGCCGTAGGCGTGGCTGACGCGGGGCAGTTCCTCGCCCCGGAAATCGAGGACGCGCGGCTCGGCCTCCATGGTCACGACACGGAGGCGGATGATGTTGCCGAGGTCGCGCAAGGATCCCCAGGTGCAGGAGCCGACCCCGCCAGAGCCGCCCGCGATGAAGCCGCCGATAGTGGCCGTGGCCCAGGTCGATGAAAACATGCGCAGTTCCTGGCCCGAATGCGCCTTCGTCGCGGTGTCGAGGTCCTTCAGCAGGATTCCGGGTTCGCAGATGACGCGGCCAGGGCCGATCTCCTTCACCCCCGTCATGTGGCGCAGGTGCATGACGCAGCCGCCGGCCAGCGGCATGGCTTGGCCATAGTTGCCGGTGCCGGCGCCGCGCGTGGTCACGGGGACATCGTGGGCGTAGCACGTCCTCAGAACCTCTATCACCTCGGCCTCGGAGCGGGGCGAGACGACGAAGTCGGCCATGACGTGGTCGAGGCGAGCCTTCAGGACAGGGGAATACCAGAAGAAGTCGCGGCTTTTCGCTCGGATAGCCGCCTCGGACGTGTCGAGGTCGAGGTGGGGCAGAGCAGCCTTGGCGGCGGCGACGTTCGGCTTCATTGGTCTGGGTCCATCAGGTGATCGAGCTCGGCATAGTCCGGCAGGGTGGTGTCGATCGGAACACCGCGGCGCACAATAATGCGGTCGGATTGAGGCCTGGCGAAAAGCTCGGTCCAGTTGCGGGCGCGGAAGATGATGAAGTCCGCCGTCGCGCCTTCGGCCAGCGAGGGCGGCGCGAAACCGCAGGCTTCAGCCGGGTTGCGAAGGAAGGCGTCGGGCCAGTTCATCTCGCTGTGGTCAAGATGCGCGATCCGTGTGGCCTGCCGCATCACCTCGAGCATGTCGAGGTCGCCGTAAGCATAGAACGGGTCGCGGGTGTTGTCCGAGGCGAAGCTGACGTTGATGCCGCGAGCGAACATCTCGTGGACGAGGGTGACGCCGCGCCTCCGAGGCGTGCGATCCGCCTGCCGGTCCTGCAGGTAGAGGTTGCACATCGGCAGGCTGACGACGTTCAACCCGGCCTTCGCGACGACGTCGAGCGTGTCGAGCGCACGCGCCTCGTCCTGAGCCGACAGGGAACAGCAGTGGCCAACGGTCACCGCTCGCGTCCAACCGATCTCGAGAACGAGATCCGCGATGGTGCGCAAGGTCTCGGACGACGCATCGAGGGTTTCGTCGACGTGAAAGTCGACTTCGAGGTCGCGCTCGCCCGCCAAGGTGAAGAAGTCGATCAGGCGGTCCCGAAGATCCGGCACATCGTAGGTTACCATGCCCAGAACACCGCCCGCCGCGGCGACGATGTCTGCGGTGTCCGCGTAGTCGCGACCGATGTCGTCCAGGGAATCGCAGCCGATCAGGCTCGACCCCTGGAGCACGATCCGGTCAGCCCACTTGGAACGCATCTCGACGAAGACGGGCCAGGAGATTTCATCCTGGGGCGCCAGGCTGTCGATGTGGGTCCGGATCGCCCGTGTGCCGTGGGCCCAGGCGCATTTCAGGGAGAACTCCATCCGGGCTGCCACGTCCTCGGGGCTCCAGTTGGCCTGACGGTCGGCGGCGACAGTGGAGAGAGCACCCGGGAAGGTGCCGTCCGGATTGCCGGCACGGGGCCAGATGTGGCCTTTGTCCAGATGGGTGTGCATGTCGACGAAGCAGGGCAGGATCATCGCCCGGTCCATCTCGATATCGACGCCGCCCCGGTCCGCGATGCGGCCCTGATGGATCGTGATGTCAGTCGTCGCAAGCTCGTCCGATAGGCCGATCAGGCTTCCGGGCACGGAGACATTGCGCAGCCGCACGGGGCCGTCGGTTCGCCAGCTCCTCATGCGTCGCGCTTGAGGGCACTTTCGTGCCACTTCCTCAGAAGCATCCAGGTCACCCAGGACAAGACGAGGTAGATCGCCACGCCTGTCACGACGATCAGTGTGAGCGCCGCGAACATGCGGGGCGTGTTCAGCCGGTAACTCGACTCGAGGATGCGGAAGGCAAGGCCCGACCCGATGCCGCCGGAGCCCGCGACGAACTCGGCCACAACCGCCCCGATCAGGCTGAGGCCGCCCGCGATGCGCAGGCCCCCGAGGAAATAGGGCAGGGCGGCAGGAAGCTGGAGGTAGCGCAGTCTTTGCCAGCGAGAGGCGCCGTAGACGCTGAAGAGGTCGCGCAGGTTATGGTCGGCAGAGTTCAGTCCCAGCGTCGTGTTCGACAGGATCGGAAAGAAGGCGACGATCCAGGCGCAGATGAGAAGGCCCGCGATCTTAGAATCAACGTAGATGAAGATGAGCGGCGCAATGGCGACGATCGGCGTCACCTGAAGCACCACCGCATAGGGAAAGAAGCTCATCTCGATCCACTTCGACTGGGTGAAGAGGATCGCGAGGCCGCCGCCGAAGACGACGGCGAGGAGAAGTGCGAGGCCGGTGACAGTCAGGGTCACGAGCCAGCTTCCTGCAAGAATGCCGAAGTCCTGCCACAGGGTGGAAGCGACGAGGCCAGGTCCGGGCAGGATGTAGTGCGGAATCTCCTTGGCCGTCACAAGCCAGTGCCATCCCGCGATGACGAGGACGAAGACGAGGATGGGGAGCGCCCATCTTCCGGTGCGCGAGAGGCGTTCGGCGCGCAGGCGCTGCGCTTCCTCACGGTCGAGGACGGGCGCGGAATCGGCCATCGGAACGGCGGGATCAATGGACACCAACGTCGCCTCCCATGGCTTCGTGCAGCGCGTCGGACGCAGCCCGGCACTGCGCGGCGTATTCGGCCGAGGTGCGGAACGCCTCGGTGCGCGGATAGGGGGCCTCGACGGCCAGCTCGCGGATCACTCGTCCGGGTCGGGCGGCCATGATGACGATGCGGTTCGACAAGAAGACGCTTTCGAATACCGAGTGGGTGACGAATACCACGGTGCAGTCCATCGAGTCCTTCAACTGCAGCAGGTCGTCGTTCAGCTTGAAACGCGTGATCTCGTCGAGCGCCGCGAAGGGCTCGTCCATCAGCATCAGCTTCGGGCGCGTGACGAGGGCGCGCGCGATCGAGACGCGCATCTTCATTCCGCCCGAAAGCTCGCGCGGATAGGCGCCTTCGAAAGCCGCCAGTCCGACACGGGCCAGCATGTCCCGCGCGCGGTCCCGCGCTTCGTCCGTCAAGGATCCGGCGATGCGGAAGGGAAGAAGGACGTTATCGATGACCGTGGCCCAAGGCATCAGCGTCGGCTCCTGGAACACGACCGAGAGGTCGCCATCGGCCATCGGCGTTCCCCACCGGATCGCGCCGCGCGTGGGCTGGCTGAGACCGGCGATCAGGCGGAGCGCGGTGGACTTACCACAGCCTGACGGGCCGAGGAGGGACAGGAAGTCGCCCTCCTGCACGTCCAGCGTCATGTTGCGCAGCGCCACGACGTCGGCGCCGAATATCTTGTCGACGTTCTGCATCGCCAGAAGCGTGCGCGACGTCCCGTCCGCAGTGGCGGACGGGACCGTATGAGTGGCCGTTCTCACTTGCTGGCGAGTTGTTTCTGAAGTTCGAGGGAGGCACCGGTGTTGGCGAAGTCGAGCGTGTAGGACTGCGACACGTCGATCCCGGCCTCAAGAACGCCCGCATCGACCATCTTGTCATAGAAGCTCTGGATCGTCTCGGCCGTCATCGCGCCGATGCCCGCCGTCTCGGCATCGCCGGACAGGACGATGCCGTATTCCTTCATCTTCTCGATCGAGAAGGCGATCTGCTCGTCCGACATCTCGGGGTTGGCTTCCTGGATCAGCGCGTTCGCCGCCGAGGGGTCGCCGTAGAGATAATTCGTCCAGCCGATGGCGGATCCTTCGACGAAGCACTTTACCGCATCGGGCTTGGTGTCGATCGTCTCCTGCATCGTCTCGACCGTGGTGGCGTAGGTGTTGAAGCCCGCGTCGGACAGTAGCCAGATGTCTGGCGCGAAGCCGCCTTCCTTCTCGATCGCGAAGGGCTCGGAGGTGATGTAGCCCTGTTGCGCCGAGTTCTCGTCCGCGATGAAGGGGGCGGGGTTGAAAGTGTAGGGCACGCGCTTTCCGGCGTCGAAACCGTAGTCGGCCATCATCCACTGGTAGAAGCTCTGGAAGCCGTTGTCGCCGATGATCATCGTTTCGAGGTCCTTGAGACCCTCGAAGTCCGTGACCTTACCCGGATGGGTCAGGAGGACCTGCGGCTCTTTCTGGAAGTGCGCCGCCACGACCTTGAGCGGAATGCCCTCCTTCACCGCCGAAAAGGCCTGAAGAAGGTTGCCGCCCATGGAAAAGTCGATCTTGCCGGCCAGCATCAGAGCACGGTTGTTCACCTGCGGACCGCCGGGCACGATGGTGACCTTGAGGCCGCAGGCCTCGTAGGTGCCATCCGCGACGGCCTGGTAATAGCCGCCGTGCTCGGCCTGAGCGACCCAGTTGGTGCCGAAGTTGACTTCCATCACATGGCTCTCGGCCAGTGCGGCGCCGGCCGACACGACAAGCGCGCAGGCCGAAACAGTGATCTTGCAGAACATTGGTGATCCCCCGGACAGGTGTTTTTGCGGTCCCGGCTTATCTCTCGCCGGATCGACGTTCCATTCAGCCCGACATGCAGCACATGGCCGGCGCGGGCGACTGCTCATTTGATAGTCACTCCATCGCGATTCGCACAGGGAGGAGGCGAGCGCGAGGCCGGTTGCATCGGCACGGGTGATCCGTCAGCCTGCCCCGCATGACCGAAAATCGGATCGCAGCCCTGACACCCGAGGGAATCGCCCCGCCGTTCGCACGCTATGCGCAGGGCGTCGCAGTGCCCGCCGGACTGCGCTTCGTCTACACATCCGGCCAGCTGGGTCTGGCAGAGGACGGATCGGTGCCGGAGGGAGCGGCGGCTCAGGCGGCGATCTGCTTCGGCAACGTCGACCGCATCCTTGCCGCAGGCGGAGCGACGCGTGCGGACGTCGTGCGCATCAACGCCTATGTCACGGATCGCGCTCACATGCCGGGCTACATGACCGCCCGCGACGCGTGGTTGAAAGATATCGAGCGTCTGCCGGCCTCCACGCTCGTCATCGTTTCTGGATTCACCAGGGTCGAATTCCTGGTGGAAGTCGAGGTCGTGGCTGCCGTCGCGCCTTGAATGAACGGCCGGAGGGCGCCTATGCGCCCGCAGTTGTGTGGCGTCGCGGCATGGGCTATGCTGCAATGCAGCAAGAAGGGGTCTGTCGTGGCTGGAAAGATCATTACCGTCGCTCAGCAGAAGGGCGGTGCGGGCAAGACCACCCTCGCCGCGAACCTCGCCGTGTCGCTATCGCGCATGGGGCACAAGGTGGCACTTCTGGATACCGACCCGCAAGGCTCACTCGGCCGCTGGTTTCTCGCACGGCGTGAGGGGGGCGATCCGGGTCTGTCCTTCTCGACTGCGAGCGCCTGGGGTGTCAGCTACGAGTGCGACAAGCTGAGGGGCGAGGTCGATTTCGTAATCGTGGATACGCCGCCGAAGATCGACAGCGATCTGAAGCCCGCCATCCGGGAAAGCGATCTTGTCATCGTTCCCGTCTCGGCCAGCCAGGTCGATGTCTGGGCGACCGAGGGCGTCCTGGACCTTGCGACGCGCGAGAAGGCGGAGGTCATGGTGGTTCTGAACCGCGCCAAGGCCGGTACGAAGGTCGCCGACGCGGTAGACGCGGCGCTGACCGACCTGGGCGTCACCCGGGCGGACACCATGATCGGTCACCGCGTCGCCTATCCCGAGACGCTTGGCATCGGGAAAGGCGTGCTGGAGCGCCCGAAAGGTGCCTGGACCGCCGAGATGGACGCCCTTACGGCGGAAGTTCTGTCGCGGCTCGGCGTCTAGAGCTTTCCGAACCGCCGCACGACCGGCTTTGCCGGCTCGGCGTCTTCTTCGGCGACGTTTTCCGGCGCCAGCGCGAAGGAGACGCCGCGGAACAGGAGCGAGTTGGGCTCGGTCATCGCGATGACCTCGGACGTCCACTTGGGCGAGAAGGTCAGGTCGAAAGCCCTCGGCATCCAGTGGACGAAATTGTGCATCACAAGGATCATCGCGGCGATGCCAAAGGCCTGCGCCGCCTTGTGAACCGCGCCCCCGTAGCGGAGCACCGTGAAGAGCATGAAGGAACAACCCGCGGCGAGAGCGCCGTCCATCAGCATCGCGATGTCCGCGTCGTCGCCGGCCAGCGAACCGCCAAGAAGTTGGAAGCGCACGTAGCGCGACAGGACGACGGCGAGCATGCCGACGAGCGCCGCACCGATGAGCGACAGCGGATACATGAAGTTTTCCGACCAGTGCGGGATGACCTGGACCTGCGCCCTCGCGGCCGCGGCGGGCGCGTGCTTTTCGGCCAGGCGTTCGATGCGGTTCTGGAACTTGCCGTCGGGCGACGCGGTCTGGGGGCTGCTCATCGAACGAAACTCCTGCTGGATCGGCGGGAGTTTCGTTGTCGAAAGGGGCGAAATCGGGGCGAAAAGGCTGAGTTTCCCTGACATTCGCCCCGCGCCACCCCCGATTGCGATCAAGGCAGGGGGATGTCGGCCACTTTCTTCGGCTGGTCGTAGCCCCGCTGGACTGCGGGCCGTTCGGCGATCCGGAGATACCAGTCCCGTACGCGCGGGAAGTCGTTGAGGTCTATCTCCTGCCACTCGAACCGGCTGATCCACGGCCAAGTGGCTATGTCTGCTATGGAATAGTCGCCCGCGATGAAGTCGCGACCCTGAAGCCGCTTGTCGAGGACGCCGTAGAGCCGACGCGCCTCTTTCGAGAAGCGTTCCTCGGCATACTGGGCCTTTCCAGCGTTGTACTTCACGAAGTGGTGGACCTGCCCCAGCATCGGACCGACGCCGCCCATCTGCCACATCAGCCATTCGATGACCTCCCACTTTCCGTCGCCTTTCGGCATCAGCTTGCCTTCGCGTTCGGCCAGCCACAGCAGGATCGCGCCCGACTCCATCAGGTGAAAGCCTGTCTCGCGCTCGAGGATGGCGGGAATCTTGTTGTTTGGCGAAATCTTCAGGAAGTCGGGAGCGAACTGTTCGTCCTGCCCGATGTTCACGGCGTGGGCCTCGTAGGGCAGGCCGAGCTCTTCGAGTGCGATCGAGACCTTGCGGCCGTTCGGGGTGGTCCAGGTGTAGAGGTCGATCATTTGAGATCCTTTCCGTTGGCGATGGCGCGCGACAGCATGGCCTCGCGGATGGCGATGAAGGTCGTGGCCGCGATGATGACGGTCCCGCCGAGGATGACCCAGGCGTCGGCCTCCTCGCTGAAGACGAAGACGCCCAGAAGGACCGACCAGATGAGTTGGAGGAAGGTCACGGGCTGTGTCACCGAAACGGGCGCGGCGGCGAAGGCGCGGGTCATGGAATAGTGTCCGGCGGTCGCGAGACAGGCGACGCCCATGATCCATGCGGCCTCGGACAGTGTCGGCGTGCGCCAGACGGCGAAAGCGAAGGGAGCGAGGCAGACCGTGACGACGATGGACAACATGGCGACGATGCTGGTCGCAGGCAATTCACCCGAGAACCGCTTTGCGATCAGGTAGCTGAACGCGAAGAGCATTGCGGCGAATATCATTGCGTAATGACCGTCGTCCAACGCTCTCAGACCCGGACGCAGGATCAGAAGCGCGCCGAGAAACGCCAGGAGGATGGCCAAGATCCTGCGGGCCGCCAGCTTCTCGCCGAGGACGAATGCAGCGGCGAGGGTGACGTACACCGGCGTCATGTAATTCATCGCCGTCACCTCGGCGATGGTGATGCGGGTCATGGCGAAGAACCACAGCATCACCGCGAAGGAATGGGCGAAGCCCCGAATGCCGAGGATGCGCAATTGCTGCCGCGTGAGGGGTGCGCCCCTGATTTCGCGCCAGGCCGGCAACAGCCAGACGAGGCCGAAGACATAGCGCAGGAATGCGCTTTCGGGGGCAGGCAAGTCTTTCGCGCCGTGTTTCACGCCCGCCGTCACTCCCACGAAGAGCAATCCGGTCAGGACCATCCAGCCGATCCCGGCTAGCGGCCGGTCGACGGGAACGCGGATCACGGGAGGCGGGGCGAAGGGCGCGTCGGGCATTGGCATCTCTATGCGACGTCGGATGCGGAGGCTCAACCCGCGACGAGGGCGAGGGCGATGCTCCACATCACGACGGCGACGCCCATGTCGAGCACACGCCAGGCCGCGGGCCGTGCAAAGACGGGCGCCAGCAGCGTCGCGCCGTAGCCGAGGGCGACGAAGAAGACCGTGGACGCCGCAAGAGCGCCCGCGCCGAAGGCCCAGCGGTCGTCGCCGTACTGCGCCGCGATGGCACCGAGGAGAACGACCGTGTCGAGGTAGACGTGCGGGTTGAGCCAGGTCAGCGCAAGGCACGTCAGCACCGCGGAACGTGCCGTCTGCTGCGGTCCTTCGCCTGCCACGAGGGATTGGGTTTCGGTCAGAGCACGGCGTGCGCTGAGGGCGCCGTAGACGATCAGGAAGGCGGCACCGCCCCATTTCGCCAGAGGCTCGATCCAGGGCGTCGCTTCCATCAGCGCGCCGAAGCCGGCGACGCCGGACGCGATCAGGATCGCTTCCGACAGGATGCAGATCAGGACGACCAGTTCTACGTGTCGCCTCGTCACGCCCTGTCGAAGCACGAAGGCGTTCTGTGCGCCGATGGCCATGATCAGCGAGAGGCTGACGGCGAAACCCGAGGCGAAAGTGGTCACCGACGCAGTGGCGTCAGGATCACGGCGATCAGCGCCGAGGAGGCGACCGCGACCCCGATCCAGCCGAGGTACCACGCCTGACCGGCGAGGCGGTTCTCGGCGAAGGAGGCCGCAAATGCGAGGCGGCCCTGGTGTGCGGTTGCTGCGGACAGGGCAAGAAGACTGGACACGATACACAGCCGCACCGGCCAGCTCCTGCGTCGGATCAGAAGCGCGAAGACGACCCCCGTCGGGGCACCGATCCATGCAATCGACGTGGACCAGAACGGGTGCGCTCCATAGGCCCGCGAAACACCCCAATGAGCGGCGACGATCACGATCAGGACAGAGATCACGTAAGGAGCGACGCGGACAGGCAACATGGGCGGCATCAATGCCGCTTCCGGATCACGGATCAAGGTCGATGTTACATTCGGGATATTGAATGATTGACATCGTCATCCCAACTGAACCGGGCGTGCCTTGGAGGGAGAGCGAAATGAACGTGAAGCTGGCGTGTCTGACCTGCGGTCAGGGAAATCGAGTGCCCGCGGAAAAGCTAGGCGATGCGCCGAAATGCGGAACCTGCGGCGCGGGATTGATGCCTTCGTCGCCGGTCGAGATCGGGTTCGATGTCCTGGAAAAGGCGCGCACCATGGACGAGGTGCCGCTGGTGGTTGATTTCTGGGCGGGATGGTGCGGGCCCTGCCGCATGATGGCCCCTGAATTCTCAAAAGCCGCGAAGGAGATGTCAGGTCGCGCGCGCTTTGCGAAGCTGGACACCGAGGCACACTCTCAGGCGAGCGCGCGGTTCGGCATCCGTGGCATCCCGCTATTGATCCGGTTCAGGAACGGGCGCGAGGAGGCACGTCTGGCGGGCGCCGTGCAGGCGTCCGCCATAGTGTCGTGGATGGGTCAGTAGACGGCTTCGAAGCGGACGATCTGGCCCGACCGGTCGACCTCGCAATAGGCGCGTTCAGTGCCTGCCGCGGCTCCGACGTAGATGCCGGTGGTGTCCTTGTTCGACACACGACCCATCGCATTCACTTCAACACCGGCGAGTGGCGCACTGATGCTGGCAGCGAAGCGCTCGAGGCAGGCCGAGCGCATCTGCGACTGAGTGGCTGCGTTCATTTCGGCGCCGCAGGCGGCAAGCGCCAACGGGCCCATCAGGGTTAGGGCTACGGTGCGTCGCATCAGATGGCTCCCATGAGCAGAAGGATGATGATGATGAGAAGGATGAGGCCGAGACCGCCGGACGGGCCGTAGCCCCAATTTGCCGAATGTCCCCAACGCGGTAGTGCACCGATCAGCAGTAGGATCAGTAGCACGATCAGGATGGTGTATAGCATGGGGTTTCCCCAAAGTTGCTCCGGGCGGCCAACGTCCGCCGATGCAATCGGTTCCCCCTTGCCAAAAAGGGACCGGATGCAGTTGCTCCTCGACGACAGTGGCGTCGACTCCTACTTTTGCCGCGCCCAGTCGTCGGAGTCGCAATGACCCATCTTCTGACCATGAGCCTCGAGGGGATCGTCCCGGAGGAGGGCGCACCCGCGCCTGACCGGGTCCTGTCGGGCGATCCAAAGTTCCGAACCTGGAACCTCGAGAAGCGTGACGGGCTTTATGCCGGGGTTTGGGAGGCGACGCCGGGGAAGTGGCGGATCCTCTATGACGAGTGGGAATACTGCCGGATCCTCGAGGGCCGGTCGGTCATCACCTCCACGGACGGCATCTCTGTCGACGTGGGGCCGGGCGACGGTTTCATTCTGCGCCCGGGCTTCGAGGGAACGTGGGAGGTGATCGAGACCACGCGAAAGGAGTACGTCATCCGCCTTTGACCTCGGGTGTCCCTGCTTCGTGCTCGATCGTCCCGTGCCGGTCGAGCCAGCCTGCGGCCAGGGCGCAAAGGAGGGCCCAGAAGGCACCCGCCGCCCATCCGCCCAGCACGTCCGAGGGCCAATGGACGCCGAGGTATACCCGCGAGATGCCGACCGCGACGGTCAGGATCACGGCGAGCGCAAAATAGAAGAGCTTCATCCGGACGCTGGCCTCGGCGCGAGACAGCATGACGGCGAGCGTGAGGTAGGTCGTGGCCGCCATCATCGAGTGCCCTGAGGGGAACGCATGGGAATAGACCTCCATCCCATGCGGCACGAGATCGGGACGAGGGCGCGAGAAGCCCGACTTCGCCACCACGCCCAGGATGCGTCCGCCTATGACGGCGACCAGCAGGAAGATCGCGTCGCGCCACCGGCGGCGCAGCAGGAACGCCGTGACGACGCAGGCCGTGACAAGCGTGAGAACCGTGGCGCCGCCAAGCGCGGTGATGTCGCGCATCATCTCTTCGACCCATTGCGGGCCAAGGGGATCGTCGGGGTTGCCTACGGTGCGGAGAGAGAGGAGGAGCGTTTCGTCGAAGGCGGAAAGATCGCCCTCGACCATCTCGGCGGCCAGAGCGGCAAAGGCCCAGAGCGCGCCGGTCGTGAGGATCAGCAGGACAAGGGTGGAAATGTCGATGCGGTGCAGGAAGCGCGGCAGGTGCATGTCCCGAACCTAGGCGGATCGGGGCCGTCTGCCAGAGGAAAAGGGCGGGTGGGACCACCCGCCCGGAGGCGTCTCAGCGAAGCTTGAGGTTGCCCGCGCTTTCGCGGCCGTCACGGCCGGACTGAAGCTCGTACTCGACCTTCTGGTTGTCGGCGAGGCCGGTGAGGCCCGAACGCTCGACGGCAGAGATGTGGACGAAGATGTCCTTGCCGCCCGAATCGGGGGCAATGAAGCCGAAGCCCTTGGTGGTATTGAACCATTTCACGGTGCCGGTGGCCATTCCGTGGTCTCCTGAGTGTCGCCGCTCGCGGTATGCAGCGGCCTGGCCAGAGCGTCTGGGATCGAGACTGAGGCCGGTTAGGGAGACAGTGGGTCGAGCAGAAGTTAGCGCGGATGATCTAGAGCAACCGACGGCAAAAATCAAGACGGACGCGAAAATGCCCGTCGGCATCGCGTCTGCAACGTGTCGGCAAAACGTATGGCACCCGTCGGCCCGGACCCGGGCCCCGGAAAGAAAAAGGGCGCGCGATGAACCCGCGCGCCCCCTAATCAGAACTGCCGAGCGAGGCTCAGGCGAGCTGCAGGTTCACCGCGGACTCACGGCCGTCACGGCCGGATTCCACATCGTAGGTCACCTTCTGGTTGTCGGCGAGGCTGGTCATGCCCGACCGCTCAAGCGACGAGATGTGGACGAAAACGTCCTTGCCACCGGTTTCCGGTGCGATGAAGCCGAAGCCTTTTTGGGTGTTGAACCACTTCACTGTGCCCTTGGCCATGTGAAAGTCTCCTTCAAAGTGCGCTGCCCGCAGGGTGCGGCAGCCTGGCTTGGTCGGTCTGGATCGAAAGACTGACAGCCGTGAGGAAGACAGTGGTCGATAAAGAATAACGTAGCAGGATCGATATGGGGGATGGGGGCGGGTTTTGCAAGGGAAATTTGTCCGCGTGCCGGGAGGCGGCGGAGGCTCGCCGGGCCGGCGCACCCCGGCGTCCGGTCAGAAGACGTCGAGCAGGGAGAGGAGGATGATGATCGGGATCGGGATGCCGTTCGCTGAGGCGAGGATACGCGTCAGGGGAGGCTCTGGTGGTCAGGACGGAGGAGGGAACGCCGGAGTGGGGAGGGGTTCCGGGGCGGAACCCTCTCGCATCCCACGGGAAAGATGTGGGTCGGGGTTTTGTCCTAGGGTGCGCATCCTTGCGCACCCTAGGATGTTTGTCAGTTCATACGGTCGGATGCTCGCTTGGCCGTTCGGGTAATAAAGCTCAGCGCTGAATAGGCCGCCGCACTTCTGCCAAGAAGTACCAAGTTAGTGTCTGCTGCGCGCCATTGCTCGATCGCCGCGTCTACTAGTTCCGCTTCCTCAAACAACTCAGGCTTTTCCAAGATCCACTTCCCATTCTTCATTACTACAAAATGCCTCATAGCGCTAAGGATTGGGAAGACCATTCCAGGAGAAACCCATACAATCTTTCCACCCTTCTTATCTCGCTTGAATGTCCTTTTCTTTATGCCTCCTGTTTCAGCGCGTATGCTCTTCCCGTTAAACATCGAGCCGGCTTGCCAATATTCAAACTCTTGCAGAGCAGTCGCGGCGATGTCCAAAGTAAATTGATAGCGACGTCGATCCCCTTCGTCCGTTCCTTTTCTCTCGTACCACTTGGTAAAGTCTTCTAAGCAGAGTGCACGTTGCTTGTAAGGGCGCAATAGTTCCGATGGCGTATCGTTCTGTGAGACTTCGAAGGGCATAAGAAGTCTTGTCGCCTGAAGAATGTGAAATGTATCGAGTGTTCCATCAAGGTCGGTTTCTGATTTTTTTATCAGCTTTCCAGTAGCCTTGAACACGACTTCCCCGAGCTCATTCAGCTGACCGCGACCGCCTGCTTGTGAGATTGATTTTACAGGAGAGGCGCTGTTTCGAGCTATTGCTGTTTCAACAACCGATGAATGTTCTGGATCCGCGATGATCTCAGCCCTAACGTGAAAGTTGTCGGGAATTTCTTGATAATCGATCTCGGTTTCCTGCTCGAATGACTCGAGATATCGAAGAATTTCACCCCTAGTCTGCGCGCCGTTGATAACTGAGTCTTCCGATAGTATCGCGACCTTCTGTTTGTCATCTATTTCGATTGTGCTGCAGGTAATCGTCAAGCCTCCGTTTCGATTGATAAATCGATCAGGCTCATTGTGTATTGTAGCCTCAATGGCTTTGTGGACGGAGTTTCTCTTTGCGGGCTTGAACGGATCTGCGCCTGGAATATAGTCTCGCAAGTTATCACGAGTGTTCATTTTTCGCAGTTCCAAAATAGGAATGTTTGCGAAATACGTTTGGATTCCGTTTGCCTTCTCTTCTGGAGAGGTTAGGTTACGGATAAGCTGATAGTTCAGCTCAATGCTGCTTTCAGACATGAGAGTTCTTTCATATTCATCACAACTCAGATCCGCGACGCCGGTCTACTGACCGGATCACTCCGAGGTTGTGAAACGAACATGTTCACTACGGTCGGACTTGGCAAGCGAACATAAAAAGTTATGTTCTGCCCTCGGATCTCAACGAGTAAACTTCTTGTACTTCAACCGCTTCGGCTCCATCGAAGCATAACACCTCAACCGGGTGCCGCACGCAGTTTTGCTAGTGCAAAACCGCTTTCGCGCACGCGTCGAACCCACCCGCGAAATCCAAGAAGCTCACCCTAGCGGGTGAACTTCTTGTATTTCAGTCGTTTGGGTTCGACGGCATCCGGTCCCAGCCGCCGCTTCTTGTCTTCCTCGTAGTCCTCGAAGTTGCCCTGGAACCACTCGACGTGGGCCTCGCCCTCGAAGGCGAGGATGTGGGTGCAGATGCGGTCGAGGAAGAAGCGGTCGTGCGAGATGACGACGGCGCAGCCGGCGAAGTCGACCAGCGCGTCTTCAAGCGCCCTTAACGTTTCCACGTCAAGGTCGTTGGTGGGTTCGTCGAGGAGAAGGACGTTGCCCCCGGACTTGAGGAGTTTCGCCATGTGGACCCGGTTGCGCTCGCCGCCCGAAAGAAGGCCGACCTTCTTCTGCTGGTCGCCGCCCTTGAAGTTGAAGGCGCCGCAGTAGGCGCGGGAGTTCATCTGCGCGTCGCCCAGCACGATGATCTCGGCGCCGCCCGAGATCTCCTCCCAGACCGTCTTGCCGGCGTCGAGCGCGTCGCGGGACTGGTCGACATAGGAGAGCTTGACGGTGTCGCCGTAGCTGACCTCGCCCGCGTCGGGCTTCTCCTGCCCGGTCAGGATCCGGAAGAGCGTGGTCTTGCCGGCGCCGTTCGGGCCGATGACGCCGACGATGCCACCGGGCGGCAGCGAGAAGGACAGGTCCTCGACGAGGAGCTTGTCGCCCATGGCCTTCTTCAGGCCCTCGACCTCGATCACCTTGCCGCCGAGGCGGGCGCCGTTCGGGATGATGATCTGGGCCTTGGCCATCTTCTCGCGCTCGGACTGCGCGGCGAGGTCGTTGTAGGCGTTGATCCGGGCCTTCTGCTTGGCCTGCCGCGCCTTGGCGCCCTGGCGGATCCAGTCGAGTTCGCGCTCGAGCGTCTTCTGGCGGGACTTGTCCTCGCGCGCCTCCTGCGACAGGCGCTTGGCCTTCTGTTCCAGCCAGGCGGAGTAGTTGCCCTCGTAGGGGATGCCGCGGCCGCGGTCCAACTCGAGGATCCAGCCGGTGATGTCGTCGAGGAAGTAGCGGTCGTGGGTGACGATCAGGATGGTGCCCTTGTACTCGATCAGGTGCTGCTGGAGCCAGGCGATGGTCTCGGCGTCGAGGTGGTTGGTCGGTTCGTCGAGCAGCAGCATCTCGGGCGCCTCGAGGAGGAGCTTGCAGAGCGCCACGCGGCGCTTCTCGCCGCCCGAAAGGCTGTCGACCGAGGCATCGTCGGGCGGGCAGCGCAGCGCCTCCATCGCGACGTCGATCTGGCTGTCGAGATCCCAGAGGTTCTCGGAGTCGATCTCGTCCTGGAGGCGCGCCATCTCGTCGGCGGTCTCGTCGGAGTAGTTCATGGCGAGTTCGTTGTACTTGTCGAGCTTGGCCTTCTTGGCCGCGACACCCTCCATGACGTTGCCGCGCACGTCGAGCTGGGGGTCGAGTTCGGGCTCCTGGGGCAGGTAGCCCACGCGCGCACCCTCGGCCGCCCAGGCCTCGCCCGAGAAGTCCTTGTCGAGGCCGGCCATGATGCGCAGCAGGGTCGATTTGCCCGCGCCGTTGACGCCGACGACGCCGATCTTGACGCCGGGAAGGAAGGACAGGCGGATGTTCTCGAAGGTCTTCTTGCCGCCGGGATAGGTCTTGGACACCCCGTCCATGTGGTAGACGTACTGGTAGCTGGCCATCGTGATCTCCCGGGTTCGCGTTCGGCCCCCGATGTAGCGATGGGGCGGGCCGGGCGCAATCGGGGGTCTGGGGTTCTCAGAGCGTGACGGGCTGTCCGTGGGGTGTGCGGAGGTAGGCGTCGCGCCATTCGGACTTGCGGTCGGAGAGCTGCGCGGGGTCGAGGGGCGCAAGGGATTCGAGCGCCTCGAGGGCGGCGAGGTAGTAGGTGTCTTCGGTGTCGGGCGCGCCTTGGACGGCGGCGCGGGCGAGGGCGGCGCCGAGGGCGTCGGCCCACTGCGCGGGTGTGGCGTGGCCCTCGTCGACCAGCGCGTGGGCGGCGGCGAGGGTCTGGGCGTGCCAGGGTTCGGCGAAGCGGTGGCCGAGGGGCGCGAAGGGGTCGTCAGGCGCGATCAAGGCAGGGCTCCCAGAGGTCGATGCGGACGGTGTCGCGCGGGTCGGCGCCGGTCCAGAGGTCTGGGGCGGCGAATTCGACGGTATAGAGGTGGTGGCCGATGTGCTCGCCGCGCGCGCCTGCGTCGGCGAAGAGGTGTGCGCCGTGATGATGGGTCACGGTGCCGGTCGCCGCGCGGGCGTAGGCGGGCAGGCGGCTGTGGCCCTCGGTCGGGCGGGCCGCCGTGGTGACGCGGTCGCCGACGCGGAAGAGGGGCTGGGTGTCAGCCTCGACGGCGAAGCTGCGGGCGAGGGCGCGCTGGCGGTCTTCGAGCGCGTCGACGGACTGGACCGGGGCCGGGTCGGCCGGGTCTTTCGCATGGCCCGAGACGAGTTCGGAGAGGCTGTAGACGCCCGCGTCGAGGCCGAGCGCCATCTCGTTGGCGTTCCACTTCTTGAAGTAGGGGACCGAGAGGTAGACGGCGGGCGGCATGTTTTCGAGCCCGTGACGGAACCAGTCGATGGTGATGCCGGGCACGGGGCAGAGCTTCGACAGCGCCCATTGCCGCCGTTCCCAGTCGTGTCGGAAGTCCGGCGAGGCGACGTCGATGGGGCCGAAGTCCTCTTTCCCGCCGAGATCCTGGGGGCCGTCCATCAGGCGGGCTCCACCGACAGGTCGCGCTGCGTGCCGATCATGGAATCGCGGGTGACGATGGCGGCGAGGTGGTCCTCGTCCCAGCCCTCGGTGCCTTTCGGGCGCTCGGGGATCACGAGATAGCGCAGTTCTGCGGTGGAATCCCAGACGCGGACGCCAACGTCCTCGGGGAGGGTTACGCCGAATTCATGCAGGACGACGCGGGGCTCCTTCACCGCGCGGGCGCGGTAGGCCGCCGAGCGGTACCAGATGGGCGACATGCCGAGGATCGAGAAAGGATAGCAGGAGCAGAGCGTGCAGACGACGAGGTTGTGGACCCCGGGCGTGTTCTCGACGGCCTTCAGGTGCTCGGTCGCGTGACCTTGGTAGCCGTAGTCCTTCACCACCTGACCCGCGTCGGACAGCAGCCGGTCGCGGAAGGCGGGGTCGGTCCAGGAGCGGGCGACGAGACGCGCGCCGCGCATCGGACCGATGCGTTCGGAATAGAGCTCGATCCAGTTGTCGATGGTCTCGCTCGCCACGAGGCCTTTCTCGACGAGTAGGCTTTCCAGCGCCTTGACGCGAAGGGCCGGGTCCGACGGCAGGTGGGCGTGAACCTCTCGGTGCGCGTGGGCGATCTTCTTGCTGTCGAACGTGGGCATCGAGGCACCTCCGGCGAGGAAGGTGACGCCGTGACGTGGGAGGGTCAAGGCGGGCGTTCATCCGTCCTTTGCCCTGGCCGGGCGATGGAGGTGCATGAAGAGCACCTGAGCGCCTCTGACGTCGACCTGCTGGCGCGAGGCGTCTGAGGTCGGAGGGGCCTGCCCCGTCCCGGCGTGCGTCGGGACTGCCCGGAGTATTTTGCGACAGAAGAAGAGTCGGGGCTCGCGCGATTGACTTCGTGTTGCGGCAGTCAGAGGCTTGGCCGCATGACGCGACCCGCCTCCACCCCCCGCTACACGCCCGCCGACGACCGCTATGACCGGATGGAGTATCGCCGCTGCGGTGCTTCGGGGTTGAAGCTGCCGGCGATCAGCCTTGGCCTCTGGCACAATTTCGGCGGCGACACGCCCCACGACGTCAAGCGCGCGATGTGCCGGAGGGCCTTCGACCTGGGCATCACGCACTTCGACCTGGCGAACAACTACGGGCCGCCGCCGGGCAGCGCCGAGGAGGCTTTCGGAGAGATTCTGGCGACGGACTTCGCGGGGTATCGCGACGAACTCGTGCTGTCGACCAAGGCTGGCTATGGCATGTGGCCGGGACCCTATGGCGAATGGGGCAGCCGGAAGTATCTGATCGCGTCGTGCGACCAGTCCCTGCGCCGGATGCGCGTCGATCACGTCGACATCTTCTATTCGCACCGCTTCGATCCCGAGACGCCGCTGGACGAGACCATGGGGGCGCTCGACTTCATCGTGCGGTCGGGGCGGGCGCGATATGCGGGGATCTCGTCCTATACGACGGAACAGACGCGGGAGGCGGTGGGGATCCTGGAGGCCCTCGGCACGCCCTGCCTGATCCACCAGCCGAGCTACAGCATGCTGAACCGCTGGACCGAGCGGGATGGGCTGTGGGCGGCGCTCGACGACCTTTGCGTGGGCTCCATCGCCTTCTCGCCCTTGGCGCAGGGGCTGCTGACGGGGCGCTATCTGGACGGCGTCCCGGGGGACAGCCGGGCGACGCAGGGCAAGTCGCTGAAGGAGGAGCATCTTGCACCGGGCATCGTCGATCGGCTGCGCGGACTGAACGACCTGGCGCGCGAACGGGGCCAGACGCTGGCTCAGATGGCGCTGGCCTGGATTCTGCGCGAGGGTCGCGCGACCTCGGCCCTGATCGGGGCGTCGCGGCCGACGCAGATCGAGGATTGCGTGGGCGCGGTCGGAGGGGCGCCGTTTTCGGGGGAGGACCTCGCCCGGATCGAGGAGCTGACGATGGAGGGTGCGCTTCTGGAGGCGCGGACCTGAATGGCGGGCGATCCCTTCCGGCCGGTCGACGAGGAGGCGCGGGGCCTGGCGCGGAGGTTGCGGGGCGAGGCGCGTCATGGGGCACTGGCGGTCCTGGAGCCGGACGGGCAACCGATGGTGTCGCGGGTGGCCCTTGCGCCCGAGGCAGGAGGCGGTTTCCTTGCTCTCGTCTCGGACCTCGCGCCGCACACCGCCGCGCTGAGGTCCGATCCGCGCGCGGGGCTGATGGTGGGCGAGCCGGGCCGGGGCGATCCGCTGGCGCATCCGAGGCTGTCGCTGAGGGTGACGGCCGCGTTCGTCGACAAGGCGGACTTCGCCGAGACCTACCTCGAGGCGCAGCCCAAGGCGCGGCTCTACATCGGGTTCGGGGACTTCCACATGGTGCGGCTGTCGCCGGTGTCGGCCCTGTTGAACGGAGGGTTCGGGCAGGCTTACAAGCTGACGCCGGTCGACCTTTCGTGAGCGGTTCACGGGCTTTTCACGCAGCGCGTGCCGCAGTTTGACAGCGACCGTCGGGAGGGCTGAGAGTGACCGCGACCGGACGCATTGCCGGTCTTCACGGATTTATTTCGATGACATTCGCAACCGGACTTTTCTTCGTCCTCTTCGCCGCGATGGTCGCGATCACGGGGGACAGCTTCATCAAGCTTGCCGCTGACAGGTCGGCTTTCCTGTCGCGGCCCATGATCCTGGGGATTGCGTTCTACGCCATCTCCGCAGTGCTTTGGTATGTAGCCATGCGCCACATCACGCTCGCGCAGGCCGCGGTCGCCTATTCCATGCTCACCCTGGTGGCGCTTTGCGTCATCGGCGCCGTCGTCTTCGACGAACCGCTTGCGATGCGGGATGCCGCGGGCGTGGGATGCGCGATTGCGGCCATGGCATTGATGGCGCAGCCAGCCTGATCGGATAGGATGGCGGCATGAGAGGTGCCGCCATCCTGTTGCTGGGGTTCTGCTGCGGAGCCGCAGACGCCGAGACCTGCATCGAATGGCCCTGGGCGGAAGAGGGACTTCCGCCCGCCATCGCGGCCGCGGCAAAGGCAGTGCTGGAGGCGTCTCCGCCGCTTTCCAGGGTGGCGGACGCGATCGGTCCGTCGCTTTGCGTCTCGGACGGGCCGGCAGAGGCGCACGGCACCTTCGACCGGGTGTCGAAGGCGATCTCATTGGCATCGGACCTGACTGCGGGCGAGGCGTCGGTGGTCCTGATCCACGAGTTGCGACACCTCGATCAGGCGACGCGCGGCGTCTGCCTGTCGCCCGACCTTTCG
Organism: Silicimonas algicola; assembly: GCF_003970735.1. Taxonomy (GTDB): domain Bacteria; phylum Pseudomonadota; class Alphaproteobacteria; order Rhodobacterales; family Rhodobacteraceae; genus Silicimonas; species Silicimonas algicola. The sequence goes on along the minus strand of NZ_CP034588.1, from coordinate 3,638,185 downwards.
ATGCGCGATTACGCCCGCGCCGTCTTCGCGCTCGAGGCGGACGCCATGGCCGTCGCGGCTCTGGTGGCATGGCGGATGAGGGGCGCGGAGGGAGGATCGGCCTTCGGAGCATTCTCGGCGTTCGACCTCAGCGCGGACATTGCGGCGGCCTTTGCGGCGGAAATGTCGAAGTCAGGCGACGACACCCAGGCGGCCGCCGCCGCCTTTGCCGCGTGGTACGGCTCGGAGGAGAGGCGGGAGCGCTACTATGTCTCGACCTGCGAGGCCTACCTCACGGACCGCGAGGATCGGAAGGTGACCAGCGGCACGCTGTCCCTCGACCCCGCGACACTGCGCGATCTCTGCGTCCTGCCGGACGGTAGTCCCTATGCGTGCGAGGAGCCCGCGCAGCCTTTGCCGCGCTAGCGGCGGCGGCTCATCAGAAGGTAGATGGCCCAGCTTCCGATCGCAGCGACGGCGGCGGCGACGTAGGTCCAGGCGGCGGCGCGGAGGACCTTGCGCGCGCCGTCCATCTCGCCCTCGCCGCGCAGGATGCCGAGGCCCTGAAGGTGGTTCAGCGCCCGTCGGCTGGCGTCGAACTCGACCGGCAGTGTCACGAGGGCGAAGAGCGACGAGGCGCCGAAGAGGATGGCGCCTGCCCACATCACGGCGGGCGACTGGATCAGCAGACCCCCGAAGAAGATGAGCGGTGCGATCGAGGAGCCGGCCTTGACGAGCGGCACGATGGCGGTCCGGAACTCCATCGGTGCATAGTCCTCGGCATCCTGGATGGCGTGGCCGGCCTCGTGCGCCGCAATGCCGGCGGCGGCGATGGTGCTTGCGCCGTAGACGGGCTCGGACAGGCGAAGGACCTGGGAGCGGGGATCGTAATGGTCGGACAGGACGCCGCGGACAGGTTCGATGCGGACCTGGCGCAGGCCTTTCGAATCGAGGACCATGCGCGCGACCTGCGCGCCGGTCAGGCCCTGCGAGAGCGGAACGCGGGAGAAGCGCGACACCGCGCCCTTCACCCAGGTCTGCGCGAGCCCCCCGAGGATCATGCCGGGAAGGATGAGAATCCACAGCAACGCGTTGTCCAAGCCGGCCTCCATCGTCGTCCTTCGAGCGACCTAGCACGATCCGGCCGAATGCCATCGCCTCTCGCGACGCCCTCGCAGAAGCTGCTGCGAGTTTAGGAAAAGACCGAGGCGACGTCGTACATCACCGGCTCGAAGCGCGAACAGAGCGACGCGATATGGCGGTTTCGCTGGCGCATCTCGTCGGACCGAAGCATGGCTTGGAAATGCTCGCGGGACGTCCACTGCGTGTAGTTCGCGATCCGGGTCTGCGCATCGTTGACGTGGAGACCCGAGCCGATGAAGCCCGGTTGCTTCGAGATGAAGTCGCGGTAGGCGTCTTCGAGCGCCTCGAGAAGGTCGGTGCAGGTGCCCGGCGAGCATTCGAAGGTGGTGATGACCGTCTGGCGGGCGCGGTCCGTGGTGATCTGCGGCATGGGCGATCCTCCTGCCCCTCAGCCTAGCACGGCAGAGACATGGGTCACGTTCTATCGCATGACATGGACGCAGCAGGCGGCGTGGCGTACCACCCGCGCGGCGGTCGAGCCGAGGAAGTAGTCGGACAGCCCCGGCTTGTGCGAGGCGATGACGATGACGTCGTTGCCGTGATCGCGGGCATACTCGACGATCTGCGTTCCGGGCGAGCCGTGGAGGATCACGGTCTTCACTTCCGACCCCGGACCGACGAAGCGCCGGAGGGCGGCCATCGCCTTGTCCGCCGCCATCTTCTCGTAGTCGGCCGCCGTGTCCGTCAGGCCAATGTAGCTGGGCGCGGGTTCGATCACCGTGAGCGCGGTGATGGAGGCGTTGGCGTCCTCTGCGAGGTGAAGCGCCATCTTGAGCGCATCGTCATGCTTCGTCCCATGCGACGGGTCGATCGGAACGAGAATGTTCTTGTACATCTGCTTCCCCTTCGGTTTCGCCGAAAGGAAAGCATGATGCGGAGGGCGTGTCCTTGATCTGCGTCAGATGGGACGGTCGACACGCGCTGTGACGTGGACACGTCCCTTGACTGGTTCAGGCCAAGTCAGCCGGATCTCGGTCTTCGACGGTCCGGCTTCGCAGATGACGTAGGGCATGGCAAAGACCGGAGCACCCCCCGTCTTCGTCACCGGGCCCTCGGCCGTAACCGACACCGCCTCTCGGGCGCGGCCGCCGAAGGGCAGCCAGGGCCCGGTTTCGATGGACCATGTCGTGGCCTCGGTCTCCTGGTCGAAGGCGAGCGTGACGGGGTTCTGCGTGACCTGCCCCACACCGTTGAAGGTGTTGCCGTCGAAAACGATGTTGCGCACGGAGCCATAGGCGAGAGGCGCCATGGCTGCGTCGACCTTCTCGACCCGGTCGGTGGTGCCGTTCAGCGACTTGAACACGTTGCCCGTGACCGAGAGGCCATGCAGGAAGTGTCCGCCGCCGTAGGGCTTGAGCACGATCCATGAACCAGCTCGCGGCGTCGTTGACCGTGAAGACGTTGCCGGTGAGAGACAGGCCGCCGAAGGAGTACTCGGACGAGAAATCGGGCGCGGCGTCGTGCTCGTTCGTCCACTCTATGAAGCAGTTGTCGATGTAGTTGCCGGTGACGACCGATTTCACGTTCGGCTCGGTGAAGACGAGGCCGGCGGCGCGGGGGCCGTCGGTCACGTTGTCGCCCTGGAACCAGTGGTTGCCGACGATCAGGTGGCCGTTGCCGTGCAGGATCATCGTGGTGCCGAAGCGCTGAAAGCGGCTGTCGCGGAGCTTGGCGTCGTTGGCCTTGACGTTCAGGGCGCGGCTGATGCGGGCGTCGGCGGCCACGGCCTGCTCATCGCTGGTGAAGTGGCAGCGGTCGATCTGGAGGTCCTGGCAGCCCGTGCCGTGGCTGGTGACGCCCCGGTCCCTGGGCTTGGTGACGAAGCTGTCCTTCAGGTGGAAGGTCTCGCCGGAGGGAGCGAGGAGGATGCCGGAGGCCACGCCCTGGCAGTGGATCTCGACGTCGGTGAGCGTGAACTTCGACAGCTTCGAGAAGCCCGAGAAGTCGAGGACGTAGCGGAAGCGGGTGAAGGTGTAGGTCTGACTCGCGGGGGCGGCATGGAGCGGCTGCGACAGCGTGACGGTGCCGGCGCCGACGTTCGTGGCCGCGACATAGACCTCGCGCCCGACGCCGGGGCCGGTGACGAGGCTGCCGACCTCGATGTTGGCGACGTTGGCGACGGCGGTCAGCGTGTGGGGCTGGGCGGCGTCGTAGGATGCTTGACTGGTGACGGTGCCGCTGTCCCATGCCGGGCCGGGGACGACGTTGAACTGGCCGTTGCGGATGACGCGGCGGATCTCGAAGGTGTCCTGTCCGGCAGCGGCGGCCATGTCGATCGGGCCCGTGACCTCGATCCGGCGGCCGCCCAGGTCGAAGCTTTCGTGGTCGGCGAAAGACAGGAGCGCCTGGAACCCTCGTCTGAAGCCCGTCTCTTCGTCGCCGAAGGCCGCGGCGTAGCTCGGAAGGTCGAAGTTGCGGCGCAGGATCAGCGCCTTGTGGGAGGGAAGGGTGACGGTGCCGGTAAAGCGGGCGGCGTATTCGAGGGTGATGTCGTCTGACAGGGCGTAGATGCCCTCGGGGATCAGGATGCCGCGTCCCAGGGCTGCGGCATTGGCGGCGAGGAAGGCGGCGGTGCAGTCGGTCACGCCGTCGCCCGCCGCGCCGTAGTCGCGGACGTCGACCCAGTCCATCATGGTGCGGTGGAAGACGTCGGTCGCGTCTTCGATGCGGATATCGTCGATGCGCACCACTCCACCCGTGGGGCCTGTAAGGTCGATCCCGATGTGGCCGTAGACGACGGGCGCGCCCCAGACCATGTCGACGCCGATGCGCGGGCCGGACCCGATGATGGCCGAGACCTCTGCCACCTCACCATAGGTGGACGGGATGGCGCTGGAGCCGGTCTCGACCAGTCCCGCGACGTGGACGTCCGAGCCGTCCGAGGCCCAGCCCGCGATGCGGATCGACGGGATCGGGCCGGAGATCGCCTTCATCCTTGCTGTCACGCGCAGGTAGCATCCGGGAAGGATGGGAGTTTCGCCCATCCAGCGCAGCTTCTGGACGCTGTCGGTCTTGAGAACCTCGAGGCAGGCGCCGAAGTCGGCGTCGCCGGGTACGACGGCGGCGGTTCCGACGCCATCATATGTGGTGGAGCCCGGCGTGCCGTCGCCCGCGGACCAGACAGCCAGACCGGCTGAGAAGGAGGGCGGCATCAGAACCAGCCCGTCGGTGATGACCTTGTTCATTCCATTGACCCTTTATCGCGATGCGCGTTTGGGACGGGAAGCTAGGAATGGCTCGTTAAGCGTCGCACAACAGGGCGTTCGGTGCGGTCCCGCTTTTCAGGCCCCGACACCCGGCGGGCGCAAAAGCTGGACCCCGTTGATCTTCCAGCCGTCGTCGGTCTGGATCATTTCGTAGTCGAGGACGTGGAAGGCACCCGCGCCGTCGCGGACCATGACTTTCTGCCAGGTCTTGCCGTCGATCTCGCGCAGTTCGAGAAACCGCGTCTCGTCGGGTGCCCAGACCATGGGATAGCCGTTGCGGACCATGTCGCCGAACGTCTCCGCGGTGCCGAAGCGGCCCTGGATCATGGGCGAGGCAAAGCTGAAGGCGGTCGTAGGATCCTCGGCGAGGAAGGCGTCCATCTGGGACCCGATGACGCCGCGGATCTCGGGGTCTTCGGGAAGGGTCGTGTCCGCGCGGAGAGGACCCGCGACGACGAGAAGCAGAAACGCGATGCGAAGGAGGTTGGTCATGTCCGTCTCCTGTCTGTTCGACAGGATATACGACCGGAGGTCCGGGAAAGTTCACAAGCGGGGGATCAATTCCGCGTCCCTGGACCGGGACCGCCTCAGCCCAGCTCGCCTGCAAGCCCCCTGTCGATCAGCGCCACGGTCTCGTCGATGCCATAGAGCGCGATGAACCCGCCGAAGCGCGGTCCCTGGCTGGCGCCCAGAAGAACCTCGTAAAGCGCCTTGAACCAGTCGCGCAGAGGTTCGAACCCGTGATCCTTGCCCACCGCGAAGACCATGGTCTGAAGCTCCTCGGGATCGGTCCCGCCGGTCCACTCCTGCAGCTTCGCCTTCAGATCCTCCAGCGCCGCACGCTCGCGGGCGTCGGGGGCGCGGAAACTGCGCTCGGGCTTCACGAAGTCGTTGAAATAGCGCACCGCGTGACCCACGGCGGCGTCGAGATCGGGATGCGTCGCGGCCGAGGCATCCGGCGCGTATCGGCGGATGAAGCCCCAGAGCGTCCCCTTGTCCTCGGCGCCCGAAACGCTGGCGAGGTTCAGAAGCATGGCAAAGGGCACGACCATGTTCGAGGCCGGAACCTTGCCGTTGTGGATATGGTGGACGGGGTTTGCCAGCTTGCCCGCCGCGTCCTGCTCGGGATAGGCGCGAAGCTGCTGGTGGTATTCGTCCACGGCCTTCGGAATGACATCGAAGAACAAACGTTTCGCCGTCTTCGGTTTCTGGAACATGAAATACGACAGGCTTTCGGACGAGGCGTAGGTCAGCCACTCGTCGATCGAGATGCCGTTGCCCGAGGATTTGGAAATCTTCTGCCCCTTGTCGTCGAGGAAAAGCTCGTAGGTGAAGTGTTCCGGGGCGCGGCCGCCCAGGATCTCGCAGATCGAGTCGTAGATGGGCGTGTTGGTCGAATGGTCCTTGCCGTACATCTCGAAGTCGACGTCGAGCGCGGCCCACCGGGCGCCGAAGTCAGGCTTCCACTGAAGCTTCACGTTGCCGCCCGTGACCGGAACAGTCCATTCCCGGCCGCTGTCGTCGTCAAAGGTGATGGTGCCGTCGCGGGCGCTGATCTCCTTCAGGGGAACGTACATGACGCGGCCGGTCTCGGGGTGGAGCGGAAGGAAGATAGAATACGTCTGCTGCCGCTCGTCCCGCAGCGATTTCAGCATCACCGCCATCAGGTCGTCGTAGCGTTCGACCGCCCTCAGCAACGTCTCGTCGAACTGGCCTGACTTGTAGAAGTCCGTCGCGGAGTAGAACTCGTACTCGAACCCGAAGGTATCGAGAAAACGGCGCAGCATCGCGTTGTTGTGGTGGCCGAAGCTTTCGAACTCGCCGAACGGATCGGGCACGCTGGTGAGGGGCTTCTGGAGATGTTCGCGCAGCATCTCCTGGTTCGGGACGTTGCCGGGGATCTTGCGCATTCCGTCCATGTCGTCGGAGAAGCAGATCATTCGCGTCGGGATGTCGCTGATCGTCTCGAAGGCGCGGCGGATCATCGTGGTGCGCAGCACTTCGCCGAAGGTCCCGATGTGCGGCAGACCCGAAGGTCCGTAGCCCGTTTCGAAGAGCACATATCCCTTAGCGGGGGCGCCGGATTCGTAGCGTTTCAGCAGCCGCCGCGCCTCTTCGAAAGGCCAGGCCTTCGAGGTCATCGCGGCGTCACGCATGTCGGTCATGTTGGGGATCCCTGGGTCGAAGCCCGCGTGTCCTATTGCGACCCATGCGCGAGGTCAATAAATTCTGGGCCAACGCATCAAAGGAACAGCCTGTGCCCCTGACCGATTTCACACCCGAGGACACCCTCATCGCTCTCATGATCTCGGTTTCCGCGTCGGACGAGACGATCCGGACGTCGGAGCTGATTTCGATCGAGCGGATGGTGAACCACCTGCCGGTCTTCAGCGGGTATGACATGGACCGCATCCGCGAGGTGTCGAACCGTCTTTTCGGCATCCTTGCCGACGAAGACGGGCTTGACGACCTGTGGGCGACGGTGCGGCGGACGCTTCCCGAACGGCTCTTCGACACGGCTTACGCGATGGCGTGCGATGTCGCGGCCGCGGACGGCGCCGCGCGCGAGGGAGAGCTGCGGTTTCTCGAGGAAATGCGGTATGAGCTGAACCTCGACCGTTTGCTTGCCGCCGCAATCGAGGCAGGAGCGAGGGCGCGTCACCGGAAGCTCTAGTCCCGCCCCTGAACAGAAAAGACGGCCCTGATGGCCGTCTTCCTGTCGTACCGGGTGAGGGAGGTGTCAGTTGGTTGCGCCTTCCTCGGTCGCTTCTTCTTCAGGCGACTGGACATCGACGGTCGGGACCTCGACGTCGACCTCTTCGGTGCCGACGTTAATGTCACCGACTTCGGTCTCGGTCTCGGGCAGCTGACCGCCTTCGACGCTTACATCTACGTCAGGCATCGCACCTTCTTGCGTCTGATCGACGTCCACGAAGTAGATTCCGAACGCCACGAGAAGAGCGATGGCGATAGCACCCAGAACATATCCGAGTTTCATTGGTGTCTCCTTTTCAATCCGCGGAACAACACGGCTCGGGCCGAGCCGTTCCATAGATTTTTCGGGAACTCATCGGCGGGCGGGATGTTTCATTGTCGAAAGGAGACACCGCCATGGAATATGGACTTCTCGGAATTATCGTCCTGATCGCGGATATTTACGCGATCTACAAAGTTCTGACGAGCGGGGCCTCGGTCCTTGCCAAAATACTCTGGACCGCACTGATCCTGATCCTGCCCGTCGTGGGCTTCATCATCTGGCTCATCGCAGGTCCGCGCGGCTCGTCCGCGACGGTGTAACAGTTCAAGAGTTGATGGTTTATCGAGTACGGGGCGGTCCTTCGGGGGCCGCCCCTTTCCGTTTGAGCTCAGGCGTAGAGCCTGACCCAGTCGCGTATCAGCTCTTTCTGAAGCTGCCGCGAGCGCGTTGCCCACCCTTTCGACCCCTGCGGTCTTTCCCGCTCTTCCCGCGGCACCGCGTCGCGCCGCGCGTTGTCCGCGGTCATGATCGAGAAGACGAGGGTGCGGCCTCCGGCGACGAGAATGTAGCCGGCGAGGGCGCTGACGAAGTTCAGCGTCCCGGTCTTGGCATGGACGATCACACCCGGCGGAGCGGGTCGAGCCTTGTCCAGAGACAGGTTTACGGTCTTGAGCAGGGGGGCGAGACGCGGATTTGCGGCCAGGACGCGAACCATGCCCTGGGCCGGAAGGACCGTGTCATAGCCGAGGCCCGAGTGATCACCCAGCATCGCGCCCTTTACGCCGAAGTTTATCAACGCCCAGGACTGCATGGCGGCGGCGGACTGGGCGAGGGTCTGGGGCGATGCGCCCCCGGCCTGGCTTGCGGCAAGGCCCACGACCTCGGCCGTCAGGTTCGTGGAATACGTCAGCATGTCGGACAGGACGGGCTCGAGCGGGTCGCTTTCGATGGTGGCCACGACCGTGCCTTCCGGCGGTGCATCGATCACCTCGGCGTTGCCGAGGAGGATGCCGTTCGAGCGGGCGAGCGTGCGGAAGACGTCGCCCGCGTACCATTCGGGAAAGCGTACCGGCAGCCAACGCGCGCCATCCTGGCCGAGTGCGCCGCGCGCGACCGACCAGTAATCCCGACGCGAGCCGGCCCGGTAGTCGAAGACGGGCGCCTTGCGATCGATGATGGTCATGGTCGCCACGTCCGTCGCCGGACTGAAGTTCCGGGCACGTGCGTGCATGGTCACGAGGTAGTCGTCCTGCTGCCTTTGCCACTGGAAGTGAACGCGGTTGTAATTGAGATTCAGGCCGCCGAATGACGGGTTGTAGCTCACGATCTCGGGCTGTTCGTCGTCAATGCGGTCTGCCGTCGGCAAGGCGCCCGGCCACAGAAGGTAACGGCCTTTCACCTCGTGCAGCCCGGATTCCCGCATCGCCTTGGCCAGGTCGGCGAGGCGATCGGTGTCGAGCGTGGGATCTCCCCCGCCGACCAGGACGAGGTCGCCGTCGAGCCGGCCATCGACGATGGGTCCGGTGGCGATCACCTGCGTCTTGAAGCGGTAGGCCGACCCCAGTCGGTCGAGGCCGTAAAGCGCCGTCAGCACCTTGAGCGTGGAGGCGGGCGGCATCGGCTCGCCGCCGAGGCGCGCCTCGAGGATTTCGCCCGTGCCCGCGTCGGCGACGGCAAAGGCGACCTTTCCGCCAAGGTTCGCCTTCTGCACCAGAGCCTCGCTCTGCGGGATGCGGGGCGGGGGAACCGGGGCCATGCCGCGCGGAAGCGGCCTTTGAGTGGCGAGGGGCGCTTCAGCCAGAGCGGCGCTGGCCGCACCGGACAGAAGGCCGGCCAGAAGGAGGCGGCGCGTGACGTTACTGCTCATGCGAAACCTTGTAGGCCGCCCGTGGCGAGGCACAAGCGGGAGACGGCAGGACCAGCGGAATTGTGACCGGAGCGACTCAGCGCCTTGACCAGTGGCCTTCGGCTCGGATTCGGGTCGAGGACTGGTCGCTCATGGGTACGTTGAGAAAGACCCAGGCGGGCGGCGTTGCGGCGCAGAGGCGCATGGCGTCGCGGGGTCTGAGTCGGTGCGACGAAAAGATGCGCGCCGCCCGCGACATGCGGGCCGAGATTCGCTGTCCGGGGCGGGCGATGACGCCCAGGGGGACGAGGGCGAGGATGTCTCGCCAGTTCTCCCACTTGTGGAAGTCGGCGAGGTTGTCGGCGCCCATCAGCCAAACGAAGCGCACGCCGGGGTAAGCTTGGGTCAAGGCGCGCAGCGTGGCATGGGTGTAGCGGGTGCCGAAGCGCGCCTCGAGATCGGTGATGCGGACGCGGGGGTGGGACATCACCTCGCGGGCGCGCCGGATGCGGTCGGCCATCGGGGCCGGGCCTTCGGTCTTGAGCGGGTTGCCGGGCGAGACGAGCCACCAGACTTCGTCCAGCCCGAACCGCTTCAGCGCCTCGCGCGTGATGAGAGCATGCCCTGCGTGGGCAGGGTCGAACGACCCGCCGAGAAGACCGATGCACATCCCCGGTCGGACAGGCGGAAACCCTTCGCGCATGACGAAGAGGTGTCCGCTGCCGCACCGTTTGTCCAGCGGAATCCGGGGACTAGAGCGGCTCGGCCGGGACCTCGGAGCCCTCGAAGGGGTCGAGAGATCCGGCATTCGCCATCATCATCTCCTGGCAGGCCAGCATCTCGGCCACGGCCTGGGAGTTGTTCTGGAAGGCGAGGTTCGCGACCTCTACCCCGTCATGGCGGACCTTGACGCCGTTCATCTGCGCGAACTCGTGCAGGAAGGCCGAGGCGCGTTCTCCCTCGACCGGGACGGATAGGACCAGGCTGGGCAGGATGTCGTTCCAGAGATAGCCCATGCCGTCGCCGGACCAGGGCTCTTCGGCGCCGAAGGCGACCTCCATGTCGTAGGCTTCGCCGTCCTCGACCGACCCCCACTTCAGGTTGCCGATGATGAACTGGACGTTCTGCGCCCGGTTGTTGAACTGGAAACGGACGACGAAGTCATTCTCGAAGGCGGCGAGGATGAAGCAGCTATCGCCGATGGTACGGTCCACCGCGACGTTCCAGCCGCCGACATTCGAGGATGCCCAAGGAACCGTTTCCTGAGCGCTCGCGCCGGTTACGGTCAGGATGGCGCACAGCGCGCCAGAAGCAATCTTTAACATACAAAGCCCCCCAGCTTACGGGAGAAGCCTAGCACGGATTCGCCGGAAGTGGCGTCACAAGACTGTTTCGGTATCGCGTCGGTATCACGTCGGTATCGCGTCGGTGCCGGAGGGGTGGCGGGCGAGGATGCGGAAGCGGCCATCCTTGACGTCCACACGCCACGACTTGGTCGGAATACGCGTCCCTGCCGACGTCTCGTAGGGCAGCGTGACGAGACGGTCGCCTGTGAGCGAACCCGTCGTGCGCGACAGGTCGGCGAAGTCGACGACGACGTCGGGGCCGTCTCCCGAGACGGTGCCGGTCGCGCCGGGATAGAGGTGGCTGCCGCTGGCGGAAAGATGCATCATGAGGTGGGAAACTATCCGTCGCGCCCCATGTTGGTCGAGTCGGGGACGATGGAGAGGTATTCGAGATGGAAGGACTGCTACAAGGGCTGGGGGTGACCGCGTTGGTGATCCTCGCCATCATCGGCGCGCTTGCGGGAGCGATCGCCGGTCGGGTCGCGGGAAAAAATACGGCGGGCTATATCCTGCTGGGGATCGTGGGGGCCTTGCTGCTTCCGTTCATTCTGGCGGCCCTGGGCGTCACGGCCATCGCGGCAGGCGGGATCCTGGTGCTGGCCCTGGTGGCCTTGGCGGGCGCGGTGATCGTGCTGATCATCGGCCGGGCGATCATGAAGTAGACGCAAGGCGGCACTTGATCGGGAAACGTCCTCGGTTAGGCTGCGCCTTATGGTTGAAATCGCCGTCCTTGCCGCTGTTGCGGCGCTTCTCATCCTTGTCTTCCGCAAGCGGCCCGAGCGGACGCCGAAAGGCAACTGGATCGTCGTCGACGGCTCGAACGTCCTCTACTGGGATCGCGACACGCCCGACCTCGCCAGTGTGGGCCACGTCCTGTCGATCCTGAAAGCCGAGGGCTATGACCCGCTGGTCTGGTTCGACGCCAACGTCGGCTACCTGATCGGCACGAAGTGGATGGGGCCGGGGCCATTGGCCGAGCGCCTGGGACTGTCGCGCGAGCATGTGTTCGTCGCCGAGAAGGGGACGCCGGCGGATCCGCTGCTGCTTGAACGGGCCGAGAAGCTGGGCGCGCGCGTTGTCACGAACGACAAGTACCGGGATTGGGTGGAGCGGTTTCCGCGCGTTCAGGAGGAGGGGTTCCTGGTGCGGGGGTTCATCAGCCGGGACGAGGTGGGGCTGGAGTGGGAGCGGTGAGGGTTTTGGCCGAAAGGGTCTGGTTCGATGAGGGCGCGATGTGGGTCGCGCTGGCTGACGGGCGCGTGCTGGGCGTGCCGCTTGCATGGTTCCCGCGGTTGGCCGGTGCGAGCGCAGCGGAGCGAGCAGCGGTGGAGATCACGCCGTTCGGGTTGCACTGGGCGGCGCTGGACGAGGACGTGTCGGTGGACGGATTGCTCGCCGGAAGGATGGGGAAGTTTGCTTAGGCGAGTGGCGAGATGAGTCCTGCCATAGTACTGGTGCGCAATCAGTGATGGCGATGCAAGCTAAGCCCGCTTAATCGGATGATGAGAAAGAACGAAATCTTTAGTAGCATGACCGTAGGTTTTCGCTAAGATCTCGTCTAGGCACTCACAAAGGCAAAACAAATGAACATAGTGTAAACGAACAATCTTGTGATCCTTCTGGGCCGCAATGCTCTGGTAGAGATAGCGCCAGACACTATAGCTCTCACCGGTATCTTTTAGTATTCGTTCAAGATTAAGAAATTCACCTTTCGATCTGCTTGGATCTGTGGACGCAAGTTCCTTCACCTGCTCGTCTCGCAGTTTTTTACTATGGCTTACTACAACTGATAAAGAAACTGGATGCGTTCTGCGCCCGATCCTGTCGTTGAACCGCTCCTGCAATAAACTTCTGTTATCGGGCGCTATTCTTCGATAATGACTCCAAACATTGTGATGGCTTGGAGCGTTTTTTCGATCAATGGCTGCATTTCTTATGTACAGTTCTGTGCTGAATATCAAATTGCTTGCAGCAAATGCGATCCTATCGCTTACTGCCGCGAAGCTAATTTCCAACTCTTGGGGGTCGGTCGGGAGAAAGTCTGCAGCCGCGTCGTAATATCGTCTTGCGATCGCAAGGCCTAGTGAGAAGTCAACGTGTCTTTCCTGAACGCTGCCTCTTCCCATGACTAACCTACCTCCCCCTCCGCTTCACGTTCCCGCCCCTCTGTCCGGCCCTCCCGGCCTTGCTGCGCCCGCTCGCCTTCTGCGCGCTCTCGACGGCCTCCTCGACCGCCGACTGGCGCGCGAGGGGATCGTCAGACACCACGAGGTCCACCGTCTCGAGGCGCCTGACCTCGTCGCGCAGGCGCGCGGCTTCCTCGAACTCGAGGTTCTCGGCCGCCTTGCGCATGGCGTCGCGGAGGCCGTCGAGGTGGGCGCGGAGGTTGGAGCCGACGACGGTCTTGCCGACCTTGGCCGTCACGCGGCTCATGTCGGTGTCGCCCTTGTAGAGACCGGCGAGGACGTCCTCGACGTTCTTCTTGACCGTGGAGGGGGTGATGCCGTGCTCGACGTTGTAGGCGTGCTGCTTCTCGCGCCGGCGGTTGGTTTCGGCCAGCGCGCGTTCCATCGAGCCGGTCATGCGGTCGGCGTAGAGGATGACGCGGCCCTCGGCGTTGCGCGCGGCGCGGCCGATGGTCTGGACGAGAGAGGTCTCGGAGCGGAGGAAGCCTTCCTTGTCGGCGTCGAGGATCGCCACCAGCCCGCATTCGGGGATGTCGAGGCCTTCGCGCAGGAGGTTGATGCCGATGAGCACGTCGAAGGCACCGAGGCGAAGGTCGCGGAGGATCTCGATGCGTTCGAGGGTGTCGATGTCCGAGTGCATGTAGCGGACCTTGATACCCTGCTCGTGCAGGTACTCGGTCAGATCTTCGGCCATGCGTTTCGTGAGCGTGGTGACGAGGGTGCGGAAGCCGCGGAGGGTGACCTTGCGGATCTCGTCGAGGAGGTCGTCGACCTGCATGGAGACGGGCCGGATCTCGACCTCGGGGTCGACGAGGCCGGTGGGGCGGATGACCTGTTCGGTGAAGACGCCGCCGGTCTGCTCCAGTTCCCAGGCCTGGGGGGTGGCGGAGACGAAGACGGACTGGGGGCGCATGGCGTCCCATTCCTCGAACTTCAGCGGACGGTTGTCGGTGCAGGAGGGCAGGCGGAAGCCGTGCTCGGACAGCGTGGCCTTGCGGCGGAAGTCGCCCCGGTACATGCCGCCGATCTGGGGGACGCTGACGTGGCTTTCGTCGGCGAAGACGATGGCGGTGTCAGGAATGAATTCGAAGAGCGTGGGGGGAGGCTCGCCCGGTGCGCGGCCGGTGAGGTAGCGGGAGTAGTTCTCGATCCCGTTGCAGGAGCCGGTGGCCTCCATCATCTCGAGGTCGAAGTTGGTGCGCTGTTCCAGCCGCTGCGCCTCGAGCAGCTTGCCCTCGTCGACGAACTGCGCGAGGCGGGTCTTGAGCTCGGCCTTGATGCCGCGGATCGCCTGCTGGAGCGTCGGGCGCGGCGTGACGTAGTGCGAGTTGGCGTAGACGCGGACGCGGTCGAATTCTCCCGTTTTCGCGCCGGTGAGAGGGTCGAACTCGACGATGCTTTCCAGCTCGTCGCCGAAGAAGGACAGGCGCCAGGCGCTGTCCTCGAGGTGGGCGGGCCAGAGCTCGATCACGTCGCCGCGGACGCGGAAGGTGCCGCGGTGGAAGGACTGGTCGTTGCGGCGGTACTGCTGGGCGACGAGGTCGGCGATGACCTTGCGGGGGTCGTAATTGCGGCCCTTGTGCAGGTCGAGCGTCATGGCGCCATAGGTCTCCACCGAGCCGATGCCGTAGATGCACGAGACGGAGGCGACGATGATGACGTCGTCGCGTTCCAGAAGCGCCCGGGTGGCCGAGTGGCGCATCCGGTCGATCTGCTCGTTGATCTGGGATTCCTTCTCGATGTAGGTGTCCGAGCGCGCGACGTAGGCCTCGGGCTGGTAGTAGTCGTAGTAGCTGACGAAGTACTCGACCGCGTTGTCCGGGAAGAAGCCCTTGAACTCGCCGTAGAGCTGGGCCGCGAGCGTCTTGTTGGGGGCGAGGATGATGGCCGGGCGCTGCGTCTCTTCGATGACCTTGGCCATGGTGTAGGTCTTGCCGGTGCCCGTGGCGCCGAGGAGAACCTGGTTCTGCTCGCCCGCCTTCACGCCCGCGGACAGCTCGGCGATGGCAGTCGGCTGGTCGCCGGCCGGCAGGAAGTCGGTGCGCATGACGAAGCGGCGTCCGCCCTCGAGCTTTTCGCGCGAGCGGACATCGGGCGAGACGTGGTTCAGGACCGGCATCTGCTCGGGCGAGTTGTTGTGCATGATGTTCAAGACTCGGGGGTTTGCTGAGCCCTACATTTGTTCTCTTTCCGTCCCGGTTCAAGCTGTTCCCCTGACAGGGTGTGTCAGGAGCCGTGATTGGCGTGTGAGCGATGCGCCGGGGGCATGAAGGGTATGACCGCCAGGCGGGTGCGTTTTGGGCGGTCTGCACGCGAAACAACCTTAAGATGAATTAGGTGTTGATCGACCGCGTCAGGCGTGCAACAACGGACGTGCTAGCAGCAGATCGGCCCGCCGGCCGGACGTCGCGACCCACCCACCCCTCGCTCCTCGACGTCCGGCCGGCACTTTCATCCCGTGCTTGATCCCGGCGCCGTTTTCTCCGATAGCTTCGCCAACCAAGGGATCAACGCCATGACTGCTCGCATCTATCGCCCGGCCAGGTCCGCCATGTCCTCCGGCATCGCCAAGACGCGGATGTGGATTCTGGAATTCGTCAACGAGACCGGACGCGACATCGACCCGCTGATGGGCTGGACCTCGTCAGACGACACCAGCGCGCAGGTGCGGATGACGTTTCCGACGAAGGAAGCGGCGCTGGACTATGCCAAGGATCATGGGATCGACGCCGTGGTGATCGAGCCCAAGCCGCGCCGGCCGAACGTCCGTCCGCGCGGGTATGGCGAGAACTTCGCGACCGACCGGCGCAACGGCTGGACGCACTGAACCCGCTCATTCCGCCCCCTTCTCGCAAAAAAGAATTGTTTTGCGACGGCTCCCCTGCTTTCGTCTGGGCACCCATAGCCTATTCAGCAGAAAGAGGGACACATGGCGGGAAAGTTTGAAGTCTACAAGGACAAGAAGGGCGAGACGCGTTTCCGGCTGAAGGCCGGCAACGGGCAGATCATCCTCGCCAGCGAGGGCTACAAGCGGAAGTCGAGCTGCATGAACGGCGTCGAGTCCGTCCGCAAGAACTCGCAGATCGACGCGCGGTTCGAGCGCAAGGAGACGAAGAACGGCAAGTTCTCGTTCAACCTTCGCGCCACGAACGGCCAGGTCATCGGCTCGTCCGAGACCTATGAGAGCGCCAGCGCGCGCGACAACGGCATCGCTTCGGTGGCGAAGAACGCCAGCGATGCCAAGGTCGAGGACATGACGGCCGCAATGGCCTGACCCGACCGCCTTCTTTCCTGACCGGCTCCGCAGGTGCGGGGCCTTTTTTTTTAGCTACGGCCGCGCGACGCGGGGGATGAGGAATTCGATCATCTCGTCGATGCGGTCCTCCGGGACGGCCGAGATGCGGTGCTCGGTTCCGAGGAGAACCATGCCGTGAACGGACGAGAAAAGCGCGCGGGTCATCAGGTCGATGCGGTCGGCAGGAGTCTCGGGGTGCAGGATGCGGAGGGGCGCGGCGATCAGCGCGAAGAGGCGCTGGAGTTCTTCGAGGTACCAGCGCGGCACGTCGCTGTCGGCGGTCATCTGAACGTCGAAGAGGGCGCGCCAGAGGCGCGGATTGCGCAGGGCGAAGCGCAGATAGCCTTTCGCCATCACGACCATGGTGCCCACGGGATCGGATGGACCCTGCCGCACGGCGTCGGACACCTCGGCCCCCATGCGGCCGAACGTGCGCCCGTTGACGGCGAGGACAAGCCCGGTGAGGTCGTCGAAGACGTTGTAAATGGCGCCGACCGCGCAGCCCGCCTTGTCGGCCAGCGCGCGAGCACGGAGCGAGGCGAGGCCGTTCGCGCGGATTTCGTCCTCGGCGATGTCGATCAGGCGGTCGCGAAGCTCGGCGCGGCGCTGGGTGGTGTCTCGGGCCATCGGGCCTCCTCTTGAACGCTGTTCACCACATAGCGCGACGCAACCGTCTTGCCAAGCCGACCGGCCCGCGACCATAAGTTCCCGAGCGGTCCCGTAGCTCAACAGGATAGAGCAGCTGACTTCTAATCAGCAGGTTGAGGGTTCGAGTCCTTCCGGGATCGCCATAAATTCGGGGATGAGGGATAACGCTCGCGGGGCCTCCGAGGAACCGAGAACAGCTCTTGCGGCCCATCGCGCGCGCTATCGAAACCAGGTTCGCCTCGAGGTGCTCAACGGGTCCGGGCGCCGACGGCGTCGGCGCCCGGCCACTCGTGGTGGCTGGAGCGAAAACAGTCAGGCACGCGCCCGCCTGTGCCGCCCGGGGGATAGTCAGACGTCCCAGAAGCCGCCGTCGCCGATGTCGTCGCCGGCGTCACCGAATTCCGGCTCTTCGATCACGCCGCTGTCGTCAGCGTCGTAGGAGCTGTAGATGCCGGTATGAAACTCATCCTCGGTCAGCATGCCGTCGCCGTCTTCGTCCCAGGCTTCGTAAGGGCTTTCATCGCCGAACGTGTTGCCCCAGCCCTCGGTAAACTCTTCCTGATTTACCGCGCCGTCGCCGTCGGCGTCCCAGCCGCCGAAGTCTTCCTGTGCCATCACGGGCGTCGCTGCAAACGCGGCGAGAATGGCTCCGATACCGGCGAGTTTCTTCAGTTCCATATTCATAAAGTCTCTCCTTTTGGTCTGCGGCGGCCTGTGCCGCCAGTGACCCTTCAACAGGGGAACGCAGCAGGTGTTTCCCGATTATTGCTCACGACCTTGTTAAGAGAGGCCGCAGACGACCGCGCACCAAGCCCTTCATCCGCCACCGGCGGAATGGACCCTCAGGCACGCTTCGACCGGTAGCGGAGACGTGAGGCTGACGGCCCGAAAGTCCGGAACGTCCGGCAGGTTGCCCTGTTGAAATACTGCAATCGGACAAAGGAGATCGAGATGAAGATGCTGAACCCGAACATGTGCAGCGCGGCCGTCGTCGCGCTCCTGAGCCTTCCCTTCGCGAGTGGAAGCGTCCTGGCGCAGCAGGCCGGCCAAACGGATCAATCCGCGACGCCGTCGCCCAACGCTCAACAGCCTTTTCGGTCGGAGTCAGGCGGAGTGCAGCAGGATGACCTCGTGGCCACCGTCGGCGATGCCGAGATCCGCGGTTCCGACCTGAGGACGATCATCGGGATGCTACCGCCGCAGTTGCAATCGCAGCCGCCGCAGATGCTGGTGCCGCTTGCGCTGGAACAGCTGATCCTCCGGGAACTGATCCTCGAGGAAGCCCGCAGCCAGAACCTCGCCGACGATCCCGAAGTTGTCGCCCTTGTCGAGAACTCCGCGCAGACTGTCGAGGAGGATGCGATGGTGCAGGTCTGGCTCGACCGGGAGACAAGGGGAGCTGTCACCGAGGAGGCGGTCCAGCGCACGTATGAGACCATTCAGCCGCGAGGCGGAGCGGCCGTGCCACCGCTGGAACAACTGCGCCCTCAGATCGAACAACACCTGCGTCAGCAAGCGGCTCAGGAGATCCGAAACAGGCTCCGCCAAGGTGCGGAGATCGTCCTCTACGGCCCGGGCGGACAACCGGTCTCGGAGACGCGGAGCGGGTCAGGGCAAGAGCAGCTTAGCGGAACGCAGAGCAGCAGCGGGTCGGCAGACGCCACCGGCACGACCGCCGAGCAGAGCCAGCCGCAGAAGCAGGCGGGTGTAGAGGCGACGGAAAAGGCGCCATCCGCGGGAGGCTGGGTCGGTGTGCAGATCCAGGACGTCACACCGCAGATCGCGCGCTCTCTTGGCTATCCTGACGCGAAAGGAGCGCTCGTGGCCGCGGTCGAACCCGGAAGCCCCGCCGCCAGGGAGGGCATCGAGCCCGGTTCGATCATTACCGCTGTAGATGACACCCGGATCGATGGGGCACGTGATCTCGCCTCGGCGATCTCGGGGCACGGAGAGGGGGAGCAGGTGACGCTCACTCTTCGGACGGGCGCGGAAGAGACCCGGCAGATCGCCGTGACTATCGGCAATCGCCCCTCGCGCGACGAGGTCGGCGGTGATGCGGATCAGGCCGAGGCGGCGCGGCCACGGCTTGGCATCGCGGTCGCAAGCCTCTCTCCCGGAATGAGGGACTAGCAGGGTCTCCCGGCGGATATCGAGGGCCTGATCGTCTCGCGCGTCGAGCAAGGTAGTCCGGCCGCGGAGGCGGACATCGCCGACGGCGACGTCATCGTGTCGGCGGACCGGACAGCGGTCACGAGTGTCGAACAACTCCGAGAGGCTGCGGCGACGGCCGCGGAAGAGGACCGTCCCCTGCTCCTCCGCGTCTACAAGGACGGCGCCTACAGCTATGTCCCCGTGGAGCTGGACTCGGTCTGACGGTCATGTCGACACCAGACCCGTTGTAGCGAGGCAGAGGCGCTGGGAAGCCTCCGCGCTTGTCCCAGCCCTCCGCTTCCACTCTCGTAAGACCCGAGACCGCCCGCATGGCGGCGATGGGCTTGAGCCGACACCTGTCGAAGTAGCGCCCGAAGTTCCGAATTCCGAGGCCCATCGTCGGCTCTGTGATGACCTTGAGTCCGCCGTTCACGCAATCGATATCCGGGATCATGCCGCCAGACGGAAGTACCAGGCGTAGAAGTTGTTCTCCATGCCGGCGCCTCCACAGAAGCCAATCGTCGACTCCGTGGTGCCGTGAATCGTGCCTCCTGAGACAAGAGAGACGCCGCGGATCGTGCCGGCATTCGAGGTGAAGGCGATGTCCTTCGCCGCAATGACCTGGCCATTGTGGAACTCGACGCCCATTGCAAACTTGACTCCACCTCGGGTCACGATCTGCGCATCCCCTCCGTCCGCGCAATTGTCGACTTTGCCGAGGCGGAACCCCTCGGCCGCAGAGATGGCGTATCCCGCTGTCGGGTTCTCACTGGCGATCACAGCATCCTCGAAGGCGACATTCTCGGGGAAGTTGAGCTGGCAATCGGTCACGAGGATACCCCTGCGCATGGTAGAGCCTGCCGCCGCCATCGCCTTCTGCGTTGAATTCGCGCAGTCCAGGACGTGGATACGCCCTTCAACCCATTGTGTATCGATCTTCTGGTTTCGATCCATGAACACGGGGGTATCGGAGGTGATGTAGCTTCGGTAGTGCGGCGAGGTCTTGTCCTGGACGCCTGCTATTATCTCCGCGACGCGCTGCAGGATCCGAAGCTCGTAGGATCCGTCCCGCAATGCAGGCTCCAGCCCCACATTGCAGTCGAATCCCTCCGAAGGGAGGACGAGGTCGCGCTTGTCAGGCATCGAGACGATAACGTCGTCCTGGTACTCGTTGTCGCAGTTCAATTCGACGAACGAGTTCGAGTGTATGCAGAACCCCGAGGTGTAGAGATTGCTGCTGGTGACGTCGACCGGCCCTTCTGCGACGAAGCCTTCGCGGAAGCATGTCGGGATGTAGGTCTCGAAGACGGACTGGCTGACAACATCCATGTGGTTCATGCCGATAAACCGCAGGAAGTAGGTGCCGACCGAGTTCTGTCGGGCCGCCAGCCGCTGCGTGTTGACCAGTACGGCGTCATCAGCCCCAGGTGAGGGCGTGAAGACCTGCGATGCTGCGTCCCAGGTGCCGAACTGGATGTCGGCTTCCGTGATCGTCGACCCAAAGTAGGAGGGCGGAAGGCTGCCGTTCGCGATATCGATGGCCACGCCTTTCGCAACGCCCTCGTCGACGGTTGTCTCACGGACGACAAGGGCTGCGTGAGCCGCGGAGTCGGCAGCTACCTGCAGGTGCGTTCGAGCCATGACGACATTGGAAACATCGATCGCCAGGCCTCCAACGATGATGATCGTAATGGCCAGCAGGACCCCGAAGGAGGTCATTGCGCCGTCGGTGCGGCGGCCAAACTCGGTGATCTTGGAACGGACAACCATCGCTCACGCCTCCCAGTTCTCGAGCATGTGGTCCGCGCTCACGGTCACCTTGAGATTCAGAAGGCTGGAGAAGAAACCGAGCGCCTGGAGTTGCGCGGCGTCGTACTGAACTCGGGTGTGAACGACCCCGGCGGTTACAGTCGACGTGACATCGGCAGTGACGTTGAGCGCGGCCAGCGTGTTCTCGATGTAGGCCTCGGCTCCGGCCTCGCCGTCAAGCCGGCCGATCGACAGGTTGCGGTTTCCATCCTGGATCACGCGCAGAACCTTCGATTGGCCGAAAAAGATCAGGGACGTGTCGACCATCAGTCCGAAAAGCGCGATGAAGATCGGCATCCACAGGACGGATTCCACCGACGCGGTGCCGTCTTCGCGGCGTGCGAACCGTCTTACCCTGTCGAAAACGTTGTGGCTGGAAGGGGCCGAGTTCGTGACGGACATCCATCTTCTCCTTTTGACGTCACTGCCTTGGAACAGCCCCTTCCAGTGGCACATGCGACTCGTGACGAAGCGACGGCTTCAAAGAACTCGTACGATACGGTGGCAGCCGGAGGCGGAGTTTTCGTTGGGACCTAGACCCTCCGGCGCCGACCAAACTCTTAACCTTTCGTAGTTAAACCCACGATGAACGATGAAATATAAAGCAATAACAGCCGATTAGATGGACCTGTGGGCTGCGCGCGGAACGGTTCACGCTGTGGCGTCCGTTCGGCCACACTCCATAAATGGAACGCTTTCTGCCTGATTCCTGACGCGCGTTCATGCTGGGTTCATCTCGAAGATCGTAAGAAGGCTTCAATGAAACGCTTCATGCTCCTTGTCGCCGTTCTTGCTGGCGTCCCCTGCTCTGCGGCGATGGCCGAAATGCGGGAGATGGGACAGAACGAGTTGCGCGCGAGCGTGCAATCGGGTGTTGCGATCGGACTCTCGGAAGCATGGGCCATGACCAAGGCCCGCCTCGACGGCGATCTTGTCGATGTTCGCGCTTTCGCCGACGACAAGATCTACTACCGCATCATTGCCAAGCGTCCTGACGGGCAGCTTGTGGCGGTCATCATCGATGCTCGCGTCGGCCGGCTTCTGAGTAGCAAGTCCTCGAAGGCGAAAGAGGTCATGGCGGCGAGCAAGAACGCGGCGGCTGCAAGCGACGGAGATCTGCCGAGCACCCAGGCTGGCGGCGGAATGAGCAACTCGGCCGCAGGCGTCATTGGCGGCGGCTCTCCTGCCGAAACCCACAACTCCGGAGGAACCGGAAGAGGCGGCAGCTCCGGAGGCGGAAACTCGGGGGGCGGTAACTCGGGAGGCGGCAATTCCGGTGACAGGGGCCGTCCCTGAGGTCGGGATCGCCTGACATTCTTTGGTCAAATTTGACCTGTAGCCGACTCCAATGAGAATTCTTCTGGCCGAAGACGATGCGGTGCTCAGTGCCCAGATAAAGGGCGCCCTCTGCGAGGAGGGACGGGCGGTCGACACGGCCAGCACCGGGGAAGAGGCGCTCTATCTTGGCGCCAACGAGCCCTACGACGTCGTGATCCTGGACATCGGACTGCCGGAGCGAGACGGCATCTCCGTCCTGAAGAGCTGGCGACAGGACAAGATAGACACGCCGGTGCTGATCCTGACCGCGCGAAACAGTTGGTCGGATCGCGTGGATGGACTTGATGCCGGGGCCGACGACTACCTGAGCAAACCCTTCCACCTGCCAGAACTTTCCGCACGCGTTCGAGCCATGCTTCGCCGTCGCGCAGGCGTTGCCAGTCCGGTGTTCGAGAAAGGGCCCGTGACGCTGGACACGAGGACCAACAGGGTCACCGTGAACGGCGAGACCGTCAGCCTGACGGCAGGCGAACTTGCCGTCTTGTCGTACCTTTTTCACAGGGCCGGGCGAAACGTCTCGCGCACCGAACTGTCCGAGCACATCTACGAGTACGATGGAGACAAGGACTCCAATACGATCGCCGTCTTCGTCAATCGGCTTCGCAACAAACTCGGCAGGGACATGATCGTCACATCCCGTGGTCACGGGTACATGATCGAAGTCGACTGATGCGCTCCCTACAGCGGCGCGCAATCGTCGGCGGGCTTGTATGGGCCCTGGTTGTCCTCTTCACGGGCACATTTGCACTGTTCTCGGTCTTCGACGGCATGGCCGCCCAGCGTTTCCAGGAGGCTCTCCGCGACAGGCACCTGCAGGTCGTCGCAGCATTGTCGAATACGAACTCGCCGAATGAAATCGGACCTTTCCTCACCGATCCGGCCTATAGCCGGCCTTATTCGGGGCGCTATTGGCAAGTCGAGGGACCCGGCGGGTTCTTTGCCTCGAGGTCGCTTTTTGACGCCACGCTGACGATGCCGCTCGGCACAGCTGACGAACCCTCGCTCTGGCAAGGCAGGGGCCCAAATGGCCCGGTGCGAGGAGTGAGCCAGAAGATTCTGCTCGGGGACGGCTCCGAGTGGGTCGTGTCGGTCGCAGAAACTCTTGCCGCGTTCGAGACCGATCGGCAGGAGATGCGCAAGAACGTGGGTTTCTCCTTCGGTTTCGTCGGTCTGTTCGTCATTCTCGGGGCCGTGGCGCTCGTCTCCAACGTGGTGCAGCCGATCAGGCAGTTGCAGCGTGACGTCACCGAACGCTGGGTGGCCGGCGAGGCGATCGAACCGGACAAGTATCCCAGCGAGGTCGCCCCCCTGGTCGCGGACGTCAACGAACTGCTTCGAAAGAACCGCGAGATCGTGGCGCGCGGGCGGCGGCAGGTTGCAGACCTCGCGCACGCCCTGAAAACGCCGTCCGCCGCGCTGAGAAATGAACTCATCACGCTGTCGCGCAGCGCCAACGCTTCCGATGCCCTTCATGCACTGGATCGCATCGATGCGCAGATCGTCCGCTCGCTTGCGCGGCTGACAGCGATAAACGCTGCCCAAACCGCTCACGCTCGGACAGACGTGACGAACTCGTTGCGGCGCCTCGAGCGGCTCTTCAAAGCCGCGCCAGAGGGAGATGGCGTAGACCTCTCGGTCAGCACTTGCACCGCATCCTGCATCTCTGTCGAGCAGCAGGATTTTGAAGAGATGCTCGGCAATGTCATGGAAAACGCGATCAAATGGTGCCGGTCGCGCGTCGTTATTTCGGTCAGCGACGAGGGAAGTGACGTCAGAATACGTGTTGAAGACGATGGCCCGGGCATAGAGCCGCAACTTCGACTTGAGGCACTCAAGCCGGGGGGACGCCTCGACCTAGCCAAGCCGGGAACCGGTCTTGGCCTTTCCATCACGCAGGAATTGGCCGATGCCTACGGCGGCTCTGTGACTCTCGGATCATCCGACGCCTTGGGAGGCCTGGCCGTTGATCTAGTGCTTCCCGGCCGAAGAAGCGCGACGCTAACCAAGAGCAAAAGGCACCAGTCCGCAGTTTAGCGACGCCCGTTGAAGTCGTGTAAAGGCCCCGGCTCGAGCATCGGTTCACGCGCCGTCGTCGGCCCGAACCTGCCCTTCACCCTGCAGCCCACGTCGCGTGCGGCTTTCCGGAAGCGGTCGTTGCGCGCGCCATTTCGCACCAGCACGCAGCATCGCCCTGCCCCTGAACGGCCGCAGGGCGGCAGAGGCGGACGGAGACCTAATCGAGCGCGTCGACAAGAATGGAGTCGAGGGTCGAACCAGACCGCCGCAGGGTGGCGAGAGTCTGAAACTCCTTCGAATTCCAGAATGCCTCAGCATGTGCTCGGTCAGGGAACTCGAGTATGAAGGCGGCGTCAGGCGCCGGGCTGTCTCCCTCCGTGCGTGTCGGGTCGCCGCCGCGCACGACGAACTTGCCCACGTGCCGGGTCACCAACTCGGGGATCCTGGCGAAGTATTCTTCCATCCAGTCCCGGCTGTGAATTTCCATCTGCCCCATGATGAATGCCGTCATTGTGACTTCCTCCGCACAAAGGGGGAAATTCTGAGATGGTCAACGTCTGGTCGGACGCGAAGCGAGTGGGATGGGAGGATAAACCGACGCGGCTGCAAAGGTCTACCGTAGGATTGGACCGCCGGAGGAGCGGCCCGCCCGGTGGACAAGGTCCAAAGCCGTCGCTAGGGGTCGAGTCCTCGGACTGGCCAAGGCAGCCCGCGTCATCCCGGGCTTCTCTCTGGGGGTTCGCGTGTCGCACTTTTCGAGTACACCCGCCGCATGAGGATCCTCTTCGTCCACCAGAATTGCCCGGGGCAGTTCCGGCACATCGCGCCCGCGCTTGCCGCCGAGGGGCACGAGGTGGTGTTCATCGGGCAGAAGGACAAACAGACGCCGGCGGGCGTGAAGCGGCTGGAGTACGAGCCGCACCGCGCGGTGACGCCAAAGGTCCATCCCTATCTCGCCGGGACCGAGGCGGCGGTACTGAACGGACAGGCGGTCGCGCGGGTCGCCTTCACCCTCAAGGGTCAGGGCTGGAGCCCTGACGCGATGATCGGCAACCCGGGCTGGGGCGAGACGCTGTTTCTCAAGGACGTCTGGCCCGACCGGCCCCTGATCTCGCTGTCCGAGTTCTATTACAACGGGTCGGGGTCGGACGTGGGCTTCGATCCCGAATTCGCGACCGGGCCGGACGCGCTTTTGCGGGCGCGGGCGCGGAACGCGCAGCATCTTCTGGCCATCGACGCCGCCGACTTCGCCTATGCGCCGACGGAATGGCAGAAGGCGCAGTTCCCTGCAGCCTATCACGGCAAGATCCGGGTGATCCACGACGGGATCGACGTGGACCGCGTGCGGCCCGATCCCGGCGCTTCGTTCACGCTGCCGGACGGAACCACGCTGACACGAGGGGACGAGGTCCTGACCTACGTGTCGCGCAACCTCGAGCCCTATCGCGGCTTCCACAGCTTCATGCGGGCGCTGCCCCGCGTGCTGGAGGGCAGGCCCGAGGCGAGAGTGGTGATCGTGGGCGGCGACGAGGTGAGCTATGGCGCGCGCCCCAGGGGCGGCGGGTCGTGGCGCGACGCGATGCTGGCCGAAACAGGCCCGCTGCCCGAACGAGTGAGCTTCACGGGGCGCATCCCGTATAACGCCTACCTCGACCTCTTGCGGGTTTCGTCGGTACACCTCTACCTGACCTATCCCTTCGTTCTGTCGTGGTCGATGCTGGAGGCTATGGCGGCCGGCGCCTTCGTCCTCGGTTCGGCCACGCCACCGGTCGAGGAAGTGATCGAGGACGGCCGGAACGGGTGGCTGGTCGACTTCTTCGACACGGGCGCGATGGCGGACCGGATCGTCGCGGCCCTGGCGGCGCGCGACCGGGTGCAGGGCCTTCGGAATGCGGCGCGCGAAACGGTCGTGCGCCGCTATGCGCTGGCCCACTGCCTCCGCCAGCAGAAGGCGCTGATCGCGGAGGCGGTAACCCCGTCTTAACGAAGATTGGCGAGAACCCGGACCGGGCGTATGGGCACCGGCACGGGCATGAGCAACGACACTCTCAACGGCGGATCCGGCAACGACACGATCTTCGCGGGGATCGGCAACGACCTGATCTTCGGCGGGCCGGGAAACGACCTGATCTTCGACGGCGAGGGTGACGACACCGTCGACGGCGGCGCTGACGACGACACGATCTGGCTGGCGCCCGGGCTGACGGGCGGGTCGGATTCGGTCGACGGCGGTCTCGGGATCGATACGGTGGTCGAGGATCTGCGCGGAATGGCGTCGCGTGTCTTCTCGGTGTCCGTCAACCTCGCGACCGGGCTTCGCTATGTCGTCGAACAGCCGACGGTCGGTGTCGATACCTTGGCGGGGATCGAGAACTACACGCTTCTGGGCGACATCTCGGTCACTATGACGGGCAGTAGCTCCGCCAACCGCCTTCTCTCCGGCGACGGCGACGACAGCCTGTCCGGTGCGGCCGGCGACGACCGGCTGGAGGCGGGGACGGGCAACGACACCCTCAACGGCGGCTCCGGCGCGGACACGCTGGCGGGCGGCGACGGCAACGACCTGATCCTCGTCGATTCCGCGCTGGACGTGGTCGAGGGCGGTGCCGGCAGCGACCGTGTGCTGGTCTCCTCCGCGCAGGGGCTGTCGATCAGCCTCGCCGCATGGACGGGGGTCGAGCGTGTCGATGGCGGCACGGGCGACGATACGATCAACGCCGCAGGATACGGCATCGCGCTGAAGATGCTCGGGCAGGACGGGAACGACAGCCTCACCGGCGGCGACGAAGAGGACACGCTTGAGGGCGGTGCGGGCGACGACACGCTCATCGGCGGGGCGAAACGAGATTTTCTTTTCGGAAATGCCGGCGCCGACCGGATGGAGGGCGGGCAGGGCAACGACTATTTCTATGTGGACGATGCGGGCGACGTGGTCATCGGCGGAGCCGATTTCGACCGCGCGACGCTGGTCGCCTCGAGCCTCAATGTCGACCTGGCGACATGGAGCGGGGTCGAGCGGGTCGATGGAAGCGCGGGCGCGGACCGCATCGACGCGTCGAGCGTGACGACCGCGATCCGGCTTCAGGGCGGCGACGGCGGCGACACGCTGATCGGTGGGTCGGGCAACGACCAGGTCTTCGGCGGCGCGGGCAACGACAGCCTGTCGGGCGGCGGCGGCGTCGATGTCCTGGTCGGCGACGCGGGCGCGGACACGATGGACGGCGGCGCGGGCGACGACGTGTTCTTCGTCTCGCAGGACGGCGACGTGGTCATCGGGGGTGACGGTCTGGACCGTGCGCGGATAGAGGCGGGAATCGCGTCGATCTCGCTGACCCTGACCGGGTGGAGCGGGGTGGAACGGCTGACGCTGACCGGCGGCAACGACACCCTCGATGGCTCATCCCTGTCGTCGGGCATGTCGATCAACGCGGGCGCGGGCCACGACCTCGTGACGGGCACGGGCGGGGCGGACCTGCTGTTCGGAAATGCGGGCGACGACACGCTGCGCGGCGGCGGCGGCAACGACAACATCTGGGGCGACGCAGGCGCGGATGTGTTCGAGGGCGGCGCGGGCGACGACTGGTTCTATCTCGCCGATGCCACCGACCGCGTCGCGGACGGCGGGAGCGGCTATGACCGCGTCGTCATCATCAAGGCCGGGCTGACGCTGACCGTCGACGGCACCTGGGCAGGGATCGAGCGGATCGACGGCGCGGGCGGGTCCGAAACGGTCGACGCCTCGGGCCAGACCGGTTCCTTGTTCCTCTGGGCCAACGGGGGTCACGACGCCTTCACGGGCGGGATGGGGAACGACACGATCTTCGGCAACGATGGCAACGACACCCTGTCGGGCGGACCGGGGGGCGACGACGTCCTCCTCGGCGGCGCGGGCGCAGATCGCTTCGTCTTTTCGGACGGGACAGGGACGGACCGCATCAATGACTTCCAGCAGGGCCTCGACGTGATCGACCTGTCGGGCGTCGCAGGCCTGTCCGGCATCGGAGACCTGACGATCGCCACGGGCGGCTCGACAACCATCGGCGCGGGGGACGAGACCATCATCCTCGCCGGCTTTACCGGCACGCTCGACCTCTCCGACTTCGACTTCGGGCTGTGACGGTGCTGTCGCGGTTCCTCGACGGCGGTCTGCGTGTCCTCGACCAAGAGCGTCTGGTCCGCACCTCGGGCTTCTGGGACGCCGCCTGGTACGCAAGCCGCTATCCCGAGGCGGGGGGAGAGGCCCGCGCGCTGTCGCATTTCCTGCGCGTGGGCGCGGCGAGGGGCCACGATCCCGGTCCGGCGTTCTGCACGTCAGCCTATCTCGACGCCTATCCCGATGTCCGCGAGGCGGGGATCAACGCCTTGCTGCATTACCTTCGCTTCGGCCGGCAGGAAGGCCGCGTCGCGCGCGATGCCCACGGGCGCCAGACGGGCACGGCCGAAGCGCTTGGCAGCGAAGCGCTGGAACGGGTCCGGCAGGCCTTCGACGAGGACTTCTACCGCGCCGCCAACCCGGACCTGAGGGAGGCGGACGCCTTCGCGCATTTCATGGGGCCGGGCTGGTACCAGCGGCGCGACCCGGCGCCATGGTTCGCGACCGAGCCCTATCTGAGGGCCCACGCCGACGTGGCGGAGGCAGGGCTGAACCCCTTCGCGCACTACGTCCTGACGGGCTGTGGCGAAGGCCGCCGGATCTTCGCCTCGACGGTCCGGAGACATGCTGCGGGCGAGCCCTGCGTCCGCCCCAGGCTCGCCGCCGTCGCGATGGTGCGAAACGAGGCCGATATCCTGCGCAGCTTCGCGTCGCATCTGCTGGCGCTCTTCGACGACATCGTGATCGTCGATCATCGCTCTGACGACGGGTCGGAGGCGTTTCTCGCGGACCTCGCGCTGCGGAACCGCCGGGTCGAGGTCCTGACGCTGGACGAGCCGTCCTACATCCAGTCGGTCACCATGACTCACGTCGTCCGCGACCGTCCTCAGATCCGCGCTGCCGACTGGGTTTTCCTGCTGGACGCCGACGAATTCCTGCCCTTCGCGACGCGCGCCGATTTCGAACGCGCGCTTGCTCCCTTCACCGGTTGTCCCGCGATCTCGATGCGCTGGCGGAACCTTATCCCAGAGACCTACTGGGAGGGTGAGGCCGACCTGTCGTCCGGCATCAGCGTCCTTGTCCCGCCCGCCCCCAGCCAGTTCCGCAAGATCGCGTTCCAGCCATCGCGCGTGGCGCTCGACAGGACCGTCGTCGCACAGGGCAACCATGCACTGGTCGAGACGCTGAACGGTGTCGAAGTGCCGGTGTTCGACGCCGATTTTCCGCTTCTTCATGTCCCGGTGCGGTCGGTCGAGCAGATCCTGCTGAAACTGAGCCAGGGCGTGGCGGCCTATCGCCGGATCGGGCGTCGCCGCGATGCGGGCCAGGGGACGCACTGGATGCAGATGCACCAGGCGATCACCGGCGCCAGCCTGACGCCCGCGCATCTGAACGCGCTGGCGGACAGGTACAGCGAGGAAAAACCGACGCTGGTCTCGTTGACGCAGGCCGAGCTTCTGGCTGAGGGGTTCCGCGTCGAGACCCTGACGGTTGCGCAGGCCGACCTCTCCGATCACCCCCCTGTGCGGCGCCGCGGATTGGCCGAGACGCTGATGTCTCTTCACGCGATCGACGACAGGGACGTCGCGACCGAAGATCGACCGGGCGCGACTTGTCTAAGGACCGAAGGTTCGCGGCTCGTGCGAGCGTCCGACCAGGCTGAATACAGCCGTCTGCCCGACCTTCCGGCATTGCGCGCGGTGCTGGAGGCCGACGCGCTGGGAGCCCTTCTGCGGCCGTCCTACGACAACATCGCGGACCTCGTGCCCGACGACTGGTCAGGGCACGTCCCGTTCATGTTCGCGCTGGTCGGCCTTCTGCGTCCGCGCCGCTTCGTCGAGGTGGGCACGATGCGCGGAACGAGCTTCTTTGCGGCCATGCAGGCGATGACGACGCTGGGCGAGGACGCAGGGGCCGTCGCGGTGTCGACCTGGGCCGTCGAACCCCAGCGCGAGGCCGACTTCGCGGGCGCGTACGAGGATTTCGTCTACCTCGCGCGCAAATATGCCGACCGCGCCGCGATCCTGCGCATGGCGCCCGAGACGGCTCTGCACCGTTTCGACGACGGCTCGATCGACCTTCTGCACCTCGACGGCCTGCGCGGGTTGGAGCCAGCGCGTAGGGCGCTGGACGCCTGGTGGCCCAAACTGTCCGACCGCGGCGTGATGCTGATCCACGACATCGCCGCGCACGAAGCGGGTTTCGGCGTCTGGCGGCTGTGGGAAGAGATCAAGGGCCGCGCTCCGACGCTGGAGTTCCGGCACGCGCAGGGTCTCGGCGCGGTGCTGGCGGGCAAGGCGCCGCCGCCCGCGCTTCTCTCGGTCGCGCGCGCCGCCGCGGATCCGTCGGTCGCCGTTCTGCTGGCCGAGCATTTCCAGCGGATGGGGGAGCTTTCGGCCGAGCTTTTCTCGCGCCGCTACGACATGGCGCAGGCCGAGATGCGCGGAGCGGCGCTTGGCGCTCGCGCCGAAGAAACAAGTTGGCTGCGCCAGGAGCTGGACAGCGCGCGGGCCGAAATCGAGGAGCTGCGCGGGCTCTTGCGGGGAGGGCTCATCGGTGTCGCGGGCGAATAGGGCAGAGGTCACCCTTCACATCGGCGGCGCGAAATGCGGCAGCTCGGCGATACAGGCGTTCCTGAAGCAGAACGCCGCGGCGCTGGCCGAGAGGGGCGTCCTGGTGCCGGGCAAGGCGCTCGACTTCGTGTCGGAGGTGACGGGCGAACAGATCTGGGCCTTCGAGGACGGCGTCGCAGGCGGGATCGAGACGCCCGGCCTTCCCAGTCGGATCGAAGCGCTTCTGTCGGACGCGGACAAAAGGGGCGCGGCCCGCGTGATCCTCTCGGCCGAGAACATGTGCAACCACCCGGGCCTGGCGCCCCTGCTCGCCCGCGTCACGCAGGAGCGCCTTGTGCGGATTGTGTTCTACGTGCGCCGGCAGGACGACTTCTTGCTGTCGAGTTGGCAGCAGTGGTACCTGAAGCTTTACGACACCCTCGAAGCCTTTCTCGCCGACCGGGTCGGCCGCGTGGCCTGCTGGTACAACATGATCCTGCCTTGGGCGGAAGCCTTCGGGGACGACCGGATTACCGTGCGCCCCTTCGTGCGCGACCGACTTGCGGGCCACGACATCGTGACCGATTTCCTGGACGTCACCGGCCTGTCGGCCGAGGGTCTGAAGCCTTTGGCACGGGCGGCGAACCCGTCGTTCGACGAGGCGCTCGCGCGCCTGGCGCACCGTGCCCGGGACCTGTTCGGCGGCCAGCACGACAATCGCTTCTACGAGGTGATGGTGCGGCTTCTCGGGAGCCGTGCGCTGAAGCAGGGGTCGGCCTCGTCGCTTCTGGACCTAGATACCCGGCACCGCATCCTGTCGCGCTATGCCGAGGACAACGAAGCCCTTCGGGCGCGTTTCCTGCCTGACGCGCCTGGCCCCCTGTTCGCGCCGCCGCGCGTGCCCGATGTCAGGGTCGAAAGCGAGGCGAAACAGAGGTCGGACGAGATCGCGATGCTGACCCGCGCCGTTTTCCACATGGCGGAGAAGATCGAACGGCTGGAGGCCGCGCGCCGGAGCGGATCGTGATCGCGGCCCGTACCAGGCCGCGGGGCGTTGTGCCGGACGAGGTGCCGATCGACCGCGATCATCTCATGCGGCAAGTAACGGGGACGCCTGCGGACCTCGCTTCGCACTACCTGTCGCATGGTCTGGCGCAGCGTCTGGATCCGACGCCCTTCTTCGCAACTGACTGGTATGCCTGGCAGAACCCGGACTGGACCTCGCACGCGGCACCTTACCTGCATTACCTTGACCGGGGCAGGGCGGAAGGCCGCGATCCGTCGCCCTTTGTCGACATGAGGCGATACCTCGATGCGACGGGCCTTTCCGATCCGACGCGGGCCTACGAGATGATCCTCGCCGGGCTGCGCGGCCCTTCGCTTGGCGTCTACGACGGTCCGGACGATCTGCGTCGCCGGCAGAGCGCATTTCTTGACGCGATTTCGCCTCTGGCGCACCGCATGAGGCCGCCCGCGACGCCGAAGCGCGCGCTCGTCGTCCTTCAAGCCGGGGCGGGCGCCGTGGCGCGCGACTGGTCGGGAGAAGGGCGGACCTGGGACCTTCTGGTCAACTACTATGATGCACGAGGCTTTCGGCCGGGGTTCGGGGACATGGCGATGTTCCAGAAGGGCACGAAGTTCACCGCCATGTGGATGTTCTGGAGACGCTATCGGTCCTGTCTTTCGCCCTACGAGCATGTCCTCTTCCTGGACGACGACGTGTCGGTCGGGGTCGATGAGCTGAACGCGCTCTTCGAGGCGTGCCGGGTGCACGTGCTCGACCTCGCCCAGATGACCCTGACACCCCAGTCGTCATGCAACTGGCCCCAGCTTTTCGCCTGCGAGGGGCAGCGTGGCCCGCGCGAGGTGACGGCGGTCGAGATCATGATGCCCGTCGTCTCGCATCGCGCGCTGGAGTGGATCTCGCCCACCTTCGACGCCTCGGTGTCGGGCTTCGGGCTCGACCTGGCCTGGGGGCGGATCGTGAGGGACAGGGGCGGGCGCGTCGCCGTCCTCGACGATGTGCGGGCGACGCACGAGCGTCCCGTCGACCAGTCGGGCGGATCCTACTACAGCTATCTCCGCCGCCACGGAATCAACGCGAAGGCCGAGCTCTGGACGACGATCCAGGCGCATGGCGCGGACCGCGACGTCCTCAGCCTTTGAGCCCCGGCAGGCAGGTCGACAGCGCGGCGAGAAGCGCGTCTGCATCGCCAGGTGATCCGTCCACGACGATGCCGTTCGGCGCATGGCGCAGGGCTTCGGCCTGCGCGCCCAGCCCGAAGCAGAGGACGGGAAGCCCGGTCGCAAGGGCCTCGTGCGTCGAGAAGGAGAAGGTCTCGGGGCAGACCGAGGGGATGACCCATGCGCCGATGTCATAAGCACGGGCCAAAGCGCCAATCCGTGCGCGCTCGTAGCGGCCGTGGACGAGGTGCGGTCGTGGCAGGCGAAACTGGCCGTCCATCTCGCCCAGGACCACGATGCGCGGTCCTTGAGGCAGGCGGCGGGCGAGGGCTTCCAGCACACGCGCGCCCTTGGCGAGGTTGATGCCGCCCAGGACGCCGATGGCCCCGCCGCCCGCAGGCAGGCGCTGGGGCAGGCCGCACAGCCGATGCGGCACGATCTCGGTGCGACGTGCGGCGCCCGGATAGGCCTGATCGAACAGTCGCGCGGTCGAGGTCGAATAGGCGACGATGCGGTCGGCACGCGCGACGACGGGACGCCAGAGCCTTTGCCAGTCGGCAAGCGACAGGTGCGGTCGGCCTTCCAGTTTCGGGCAACTGTGCGCCGGATCGAGACTGGTCTCGGGCGGCAGGCCGCGGTGGACGCCATCACTGTCAAGAAGGTTCCACGACGGGCTGACGGGGAAAAAGTCGTGCAGGCGCAACTCGAGGATGTCGCCCCGTCGGGTCAGACACGACAGGAGGCGCGGGACAGAGGCCGGATCCGACGCG
This sequence comes from Silicimonas algicola, assembly GCF_003970735.1. Taxonomy (GTDB): domain Bacteria; phylum Pseudomonadota; class Alphaproteobacteria; order Rhodobacterales; family Rhodobacteraceae; genus Silicimonas; species Silicimonas algicola. The sequence continues at coordinate 3,604,646 of NZ_CP034588.1, read as the reverse complement.
CCGACGCCGCAGGAGTAAACCACGCGACGGCGCGCGAGGGGGGCGAGGAGAGCCTCGACGGCCTCTGACGTCCCGGCATCCGCGCGTTCGATCCGGTCGGCGCGGTGCATCTCGACCCGCCACCCGGATCCAAGACCCGCACGCAGGACCAGCGCACCCGGACCGTCGACCAGAGCCTGCGCCACCTCGTCGGACAGGGCGCGGTCGGCTCCGCCCCCGAAGGCGTGTCCGAGGAAGACCGGCACCGGAGCCGATGACGCGTGATCGAGCCATGCCATCGACACCGCCATCCGGTGCAGGGCGACGGGATCGGCGGCGCTCCAGTCCCGCACCGCGGCGTCGTAGTCCGGCCAGCGCGATGAAATCACGAGTCCGGCGGCGCGGATGCGTCTTTGCTTTTCCTCGGACCCGAAGCTCGCGCCGCCCCTGTGACCGACGACAAGGTTCAGGGCCGCGACGTTTCGCCCGCCCGCCGCGCGCGCTCGACGGCACCAGTCGACCTCTTCGCCGTATCCCCGCCCGAAGGCCGGGTCGAACAGCCCGACGCTGTCGAGAAAGCGCCGGTTCATCGCCATGCAGAACCCGACGCCCGTCGGCACCTCGCATGAGGCGTGACGGGATGCGATGCGCCGCGCCGCGCCGTCCATCGCTTCGATCAGGGACACGTCTGGCTCGGTGACGACGCCCGGGGCGGGGACGGTCAGGATTTCGGCGTTCGTCGACAGGGGCGTGACGCTTGCGACCTGGGGTTCGGCCTCGATCGGGGCGAGGAGGCGCGGCAGTCAGTCGGGCGGCGGAATCGTGTCGCTGTTCAGGAGGACGGCGTGGCCTGTGCCGGTCGCCGTCGCGTGGGACAGACCGGCGTTGGCGGCGGCGACGAACCCGTAGCTTCGGTCGTGACGGAGAACAGCGAGCCGGTCTCCGAGGACGGCGCCGAGTTCGGCGAGGAGACGCGCGATGCGCGGGTCGGTCGACCCGTCATCGACCACGACGACCCGCGCGTCGGCGGGAAGCGAGGAGGGCAGCACGGCGACGAGGCGCGCCAGGTCCTCCGCCGCATCGTGGACGGGGATCACGACCACTGGGCAGCGCGCGATCGGATAGGTGCGGTCGTCCCCCTTAAAGAAGTCGGTGGGAAACGCCGGGACCTGTATCGCGTCGGACATCAGCCCGAACCTGTGACGCAAGCGAGCCGAAGCCGTCGGGTCGCCCGTCCCGAGGAAACGGACCAAGGCGCGCCATTCGCGAGCGACCTCGACAAGGGCTTCTGGCAGCGCGCGGAGGAGAGCAGAGAGTTCGTGGAGCCGGCTTGGCGCTGTCAGGACGTGGCAGGCCAGGCCGTCCCCCGCCCGCACGAAGAGGTTCGCCCGACGCGCCGGGCGCACGAGGTCCAGAACGAAGCTTCCGGGCCCCGCCGGAAGCGGCACGCGGTCATCGAACCCCAGGCCCAGATCAGCGCTGTGCGTCCAGCCGCGCACGACCACGCTGCGCCGCCGCCACGTCACCTCGCCGATGACACCTACAGCCCCCTGCAACGGCAGAGGCCCCTGTCGAGCGAGCGTCGCACGGCGGTCGAGCAGGCATGCCATGACCCGGCACGACATCCGGGGAATCGAGCGGAGGCGTCTCAGCTGCATCCCCAAGCTTCTGGCGCGGATGAGTTAAGGCATCGTTCATCACGGCCCGAGGCGAGGATCGCCGCTAAGGGTTTGCTTACCGCTTTCTGGGAAACAGACACCGTCGTAGCTCGAGTCCGTTTCCGCAAGTTCCGAATCGGAACCTCAAGGTGGGGTCGTCATGCCCGTCCGAATCAACCTCGATCAGGTCGTCGCCGCCCTCCTCCTTCCGGTGGTTCTGGTAGTTCTGGCGGTGCTTTTCGTGGTGGTCGTTCCGCTTCAGGGACGGCCCTTCATCTTCGCGTCCGAACGGATGAAGTCGCGCGACGCGGCCTTCACCCTGTTCAAGGTCCGCACCATGCATCCGCCCGACCCGGCGGCCGAGCTTGGTGCGCTTGGCGGGCACCAGATGGCGCGCATCACGCCGCTCGGTCTCTGGCTTCGCCGCCTGCGGCTGGATGAGTTGCCGCAAATTTTCAACGTGCTCAGGGGCGACATGCGCTTCATCGGACCGCGTCCGCCAGCTCGTCGCTATGTCGACGCCTATCCGTCCCTATACGCGGCGATCCTCGCTGACACGCCGCCCGGCATCACGGGTCTCGCTACCGTCATGCTTCACGCGCGGGAAGAACGGCTTCTGTCCGCCTGCCGTTCTGCCGCAGAGACGGAAGCCGTCTATCGCCGCCGCTGCATTCCCGTGAAGGCACGGCTCGACCTGCTCTACCGGGACCGGCGCGGCCCCTGGCTCAACCTCGTCATCCTGTGGCGCACCTTCTCGCGGCTCATCCCGATCAGGCTGTCGGAACGGCGCCTGCGCGCGGTCAAGGCGTCGCGGGGCGCAGAGGTCACGCCTGGCGTCACGCGTCTCGAACCCGCGCGCTGAGGCTCAACCTTCGCGCATCGCGCGGTCGAAATAGTCGGTGACGGGCTTCATGAGATAGGAGAGCGGCGTGCGCTCGTCGGTTCTCAGGTATGCCTCGACGGGCATGCCCGGCAGCAGTTCCTGGCTTTCCAGCTTGAGGAGGTCAGTTTCGTCTGGCACGACCTCGACGCGATAATAGTTGATCCCCGTCACCTCGTCCGTGAACACGTCGGCCGAGACGTCCGTGACACGGCCCTCGATCTCGGGCGTCTGGCGCTGGTTGAAGGCGGTGAACCGAAGGGTCGCGTCCTGCCCGACGTGTATCTGGTCGATGTGGATCGCCTCGACCCGCGCCGACACGACAAGGGGCTGGTCCTGCGGGATGACGTACATCAGTGCCTCTGCGGGCTGGATCACCGACTTCACCGCGAAGACGGTCGAGCCGTAGACGGCGCCCGACACCGGCGCCCGAAGTTCGAGCCGCGCCATGCGTTCCAGAAGGCCCACGCGCTGTTCCGTCAACTCCAGCTCGCGGAACTGGAGGTCGCGCAGCGTCACGATCGCTTCCTCGCGCCGGGCGGTTTCCAGCTTCAGCTTTTCGATCTCGAGGCCCGCGATCTGGCCGCGGAATTGTGCCGCGTCCGATGTCAGCCGTCCGATCTCGCCCGCCAGACGCGCAGCTTCCCGCCGGAGTGCGGTCACACGCTGCATCTGCACGAGCCCCTTCTCGAGAAGCGTCTCCTGGTCGGTCAGCTCCTCGCGGATCAGTTCCTCCTGCGTGGCGAGCGCCGCAAGCTGGGCTTCGGCGCCTTCGATCTGGTTGCCGGTCTGGGCAATGCGCTCGGCGAGCTGTCCCAGCTCCTTTTCCAGCGTGTCGCGCCTTGCGACGAAAAGACTGCGCTGGCCCTCGACCTGCTCGGCGGCCCCCGGAGCGGCTTCGGCCTGGACCAGAAGGTCGGCCGGGAAGACGATCGCGTCCTTGCCGTCGCGTTCGGCTTCGAGACGGGCGCGGCGGGCGCGGATCTCGACGAGCTGCGTCTCGATCACGTTCAGTTCGGACTTGAGCAGGGTGTCGTCCAGCCGGATCAGAAGGTCGCCGGCCTGCACGCGGTCGCCGTCGCGGGCGGCGATTTCGCCCACGGTGCCGCCCTCGGCGTGCTGAACGACCTGCCGGTTGCTTTCGAGAACGATCATGCCGCTGGCGATGACCGCGCCAGCAATACGGGTCTGCCCGCTCCACCAGCCGACGCCGCCGACCAGGAGGGCCAGCGCAAGAAAGCCGACGAAGAGCGGCAGGCGCGCGCTGTAGCGGGGAGCCTCGGTCACGTGATCTCTCCCGTCCGCGCGAGGGTGCGCTGAATGTCGCCCGCGTTCTTCATCATCGAGCGGACGATCTCGTCGCGCGGGCCGTCGGCCTTCACGCATCCCGCCTCGATGACCATGAGACGGTCGCACTCCGAGATCGCCATCGGACGGTGCGTCATGACGATGACCGAGCGCCCCTCGGCCTTCATGGCGCGGATGGCGGCGTTCAGGGCCTCGGTCCCCTCGAGATCGAGGGCCGAGTTGGGCTCGTCCAGGACCAGGAGGACAGGATCGCCGTAAAGCGCGCGCGCTAGAGCGATACGCTGACGCTGGCCGCCCGAAAGACCGACGGTGTTGTCCTCGACGCGCGTCTCGTAGCCGTCAGGCAGGTTCAGGATCAACTCGTGAGCCTGCGCCTTCATTGCCGCCGCCACGATCTTGTCGCTGTCGGGCCGAAGCGACATCCGCGCGATGTTCTCGGCGATGCTTCCCGAGATCAGCGTCGGCTCCTGCGGCAGGTAGCCGACGTAGGCCCCAAGGTCGGCGGGATCGTAGTGCGACAGAAGCGCGCCGCCGAGCCGAACCTCGCCCACGTTGGGCTCGATCAGGCCGAGAAGCGTCTTGGCGATGGTGGTCTTGCCGGACCCGCTGCGACCGATGACGCCGAGCGCCTCTCCGGGCGCCAGCGCGAAGCTGACGTTGTAGAGCAGTGACGTCCCGGTCCGCGCGTGACGGTGACGCCCTTGGCTTCGATACGACCCTCGGGACGGGGCAGGCGGGTGCGCTTTTCGGGCTCGGGCGTCGCCTCCAGGAAGGCGGCGAGCGACTTGCGGCCCTGACGCGCCCTCGCGACCTGCGGCCAGCGGGCGAGAAGCTGCTCGATGGGCGACAGGGCACGGCCAAGGAGGATGGAGCCCGCGATCATCGCGCCCGCCGTCATTTCGCCCCGCAGCACGAGCCAGGCGCCCAGTGCGAGGACGAAGGACTGAAGTGCCAGGCGGAAGGCGCGCGTGAAGGTCGAGAAGCTGGAGGTCCAGTCCACCGCCGACATGTTCTGCGACAGCGCCGCGACGCGTCGGGCCATCCAGCGCTCGGCCACCGGGTCCATCATGCCCTGGCTGCGGATGATTTCGCTGGCGCGGCGGGCGTTCTCGCCGAAGCGGTGCGCGGCCTCGGAGGTCGCCTGAGCATCGCGCACGCGCTCGGACGTCAGAACCTGGGTCAGGACCGTGATCGCGACGAGGACAAGTCCGCCTGCGACGGCGAACCAGCCGAGCCAGCTGTGAAAGACGAAGATCGCACCGAGAAAGAGCGGCGTGAACGGCAGGTCCATCAGCGCGGTGAAGGCGGGGGAGGCGTAATAGGCCTGGATCGCCTCGAGGTCCCGGCTGGCCGACAGCGCCTCGGGTGTCGACGCCCCTTGCCTCTGGAGGATCTGGGCGCGGAAGACGCGGTCGTCGAGAGCCGACTGGAACCGCGCGCCGTAGCGCGCCACGAGCCGGGAGCGCGCGAAGTCCAGAAGCCACATCAGCCCGTAGAGCATGATGACGAGGATCAGGAGTGCGACGAGCGTCTCTTCCGACCGCGAGCCCAGCACACGGTCATAGACCTGGAGCATGAAGAGCGGGCCGGTCAGCATCAGTATGTTGACGAAGACGCTGAAGAGAAATGCGTAGCTCAGGAAGTGCCGCGATTGTTGCCGCGCCGCGTCCAGGGCGGGCGCCTGGGTCGTGGGTTTGGTCTTCGCAGCCATGACACCACCAAATGAACTCGAATCCGTCGGGTTCTAGCGGGATTCCGCCGGTCGCGAAAGGAAAAGCGCGTGCTAGAGGCGGCCGCCGACGGCGGCAAGCCAAAGCGCCGCAGTGCCGCGGCGGCGCTGGCGATAGACGCCCGACGCACGCAGGGCCTTGAGACGCTTGGGTAGGGATCCGCGCCTAGCATCGGCGAAGCGGTCGAGCGTCGCTTTCGCATCGGGCGTCAACAGGTAACCCGCACGCCTTAGCGCGGCGATGTTCGTGCCGTTCCAGTCGCGATATCGGCCCGACAGGACGCCCGCGACCCGCCTCAACCCCGCGGCCAGCGTGTCGTTCGCTCCGATCAGGTTTGAGGCGTGCTGGCGGTAGTGGACCGTGGGCAGGCTGTCGTAGAGAACCTCGCCGCCGGCGCCGGTGACGATCTGGTAGGTCCACCAGTCGTGTGCCACGACGCCCGAGGCCATTGACGCGGTGTCCTGCACGAGATCGAGCGCGGCGCGGTTCATCACCATCGTGTTTCCGCCCGCGATATTCTGCGTCATCGCGTTCTGGAAAGCGGGCGGCCGGAGAAACGCAGGCGACAGCCGGAGCGGCGCGAGGTCCGGACCGCAGATCAGGGTGCGGCTGCAATAGAGGCCGGGACGGCCCTCGGGCACCTCTCGCAGCGCCGAGATTGCCCGGGCCAGCTTGCAGGGTGTCCAGACGTCGTCCTGATCGCAGAAGGCGGCATAGGGCACCAGTGGCCCTGCTGCACGGGCGAGGCCGAGAAAATTCCGTGCGAAGCCGGCATTTGGCCCCTGCATGACGAAAGTTCGGCCCGGCGCCCGGCGTTCGGCGAAGGCGGTCACCAGCGGCCGCCAGTCGTCCCGGCTACCGTCGTCCGAAAGGATCAGCGACCAGTCCGTATGGTCCTGCGCGGCGATGCTCCCCAGTTGCGCGCCGAGCGTGGCTGCGCCGTCGTGGAGCCCGAGGAGGATGCGGACGTGCTCGGGTCCCGTCTCCTCGGCCAACGGGACCGAGCGTCCCAGGGCATCGTGGTTAACGATTTCCTTAAGAATGCGCGTCATTTGTGGACCAGTCCGCTGGCGTGACGCGACATCAGGAGAAGGCCCAGGACGAGAAGGCCGAGGCTGGTCGCGCAAACGAAGGCGGGCGAGACATGGGCGCCCTCATAGGTGGCATAGATGCCCGCCCGCATGGCGCCCGTGACGTGGAACAACGGATTGAACCAGAGAAGGTCGCGGTATTCGTGCGGTACATCCTCGAACAGGAAAAAGATGCCCGAGACGATGAAAAGGGGGCGGGTCAGGACCGTCCACACCCTTTCCCATGCGGGGAAGGCCAGGAAGAGGTAGGCGTTCAGGCTTCCAACCCCGAGGGCGAGAAGCGCAGCCATGGCCATCGCGCCGGCGAGGCTCAGGGGGTCCGCGACATAGGACAGGTCGGCAAGCGGCATCAGGGCCACGAGGATGAGGATCGCGATCACGACATGGGTGAAGACGGACAGAAGGAAGCGCGCCAGAAGGATGTCGGCCCAGGTGACGGCGCCGAAGTTCATCAGCGGCTTGGAAAAGCGAACCGCCGTGGCGACACGTCCCGCGGTGTCGTGGAACAGCATGTAGGGCAGGTAGCCCGTGGCGTAGAACAGCGGAAAGCTGTCGCCGAGAGAGGGCGCCCGGAAGGCGAGCGAGAAGGCGAAGGACAGAAGGGCAATGGCGGCCACGGGCTCGGCCACGGCCCAGAGGTAGCCGCCCGGAGACCGGCCATAGGTCGTCGACATCTCGCGCAGCACGAGGGCGAAGATGGCGCGCGCGGTCCGGTGGCGCGGAGGGCGCGCGGCAAGGGCGGTGTCCTGTGCGGTACGGATCAATGGGCCCCCCTGATCAGGCGCCCCGTCGATAGGCTGCATTCCTTTCCAATCCGTGAACGAGGTGCTGCACATGGCCGCCCCTGACAGCTCCCTCGCCGACCTGGGCGCTCCGCGCCTGACGCTTCTGCCGCAGCCGGCGCCGCCGTTGCGGGCGCGGGCTCGACACTATGGGCTTGCCACGCTGTTTCTCGCCACGGTCGCGCTCCCCCTCGGGCTGGCGGCATGGTATCTCTGGTGGGTCGCCGCCGACCAATACGCCTCGACCGTCGGGTTTTCGGTGAGGAAGGAAGAGGTCGCCTCGCCGATAGAGCTTTTCGGCGGCATCGCCGACATCTCCTCGTCGGGCAGCTCGGACAGCGACATCCTCTATGAATTCATTCAGAGCCAGGAGATCGTCGAGACGCTCGAGGCGCAGATCGGGCTGTCGACGCTGTGGTCGCAGCCGGACGACGATCCGGTCTTCGCGCACGAGGCGTCGGGCACCGTCGAGGATCTGCGCGACTTCTGGCGCCGCATGGTACGGGTCACCTACGACACGTCGACCGAGTTGATAGAGGTCCGCGCCCTGGCCTTCACGCCCGAGGACGCGAGGCGCATCACCACGGCCGTATTCGACGAAAGCGCGAGGCTGGTCGAGGATCTGTCCGCCATTGCGCGCGCCGACACCATCGCCTTTGCCGAGGTTGAGCTTGCCCGCGCCGTCGAAAGGCTGAAGGCGGCGCGCGAGGCGGTCACGGAGTACCGTTCGCGCACGCAGATCGTCGATCCGACCGCCGACCTTCAGGGGCAGATGGGCCTTCTGTCGACGCTCGAGACGCAACTCGCCGAAGCGCTGATCGCGGCGGATCTTCTGCGCGACAGCACGCGGGACAGCGACCCCCGCATCCAGCAGGCCGACCTGCGCATCCGCGTCATCGAGGCGCGCATCGCGGAGGAGCGGCGCAAGCTTGGCGTGGGTACGGGCGAAAGCGGGCAGGACTATGCCACGCTTCTGGCCGAATACGAACGGCTCGCCGTGGATCGTCAGTTCGCCGAGGAGGCCTATACGGTCGCCCTTGCGGCCTATGACCAGGCGCTGGCCGAGGCGCGGCGCAAGAGCCGCTACCTTGCCGCCTACATCCGCCCCACCACGGCGGAAGCCTCCGAGTTTCCGCGCAAGGAGGTCCTTCTCGCGGCGCTCGCCTTCTTCCTTCTCTCGGGCTGGGGCGTCGTCGTCCTTCTCTATTATTCGATCCGCGACCGGCGATGATCCGTCTCCACGAGGTTTCGAAGTCCTTCCACTCGGGCGGCGTCGAGACCGTCGTCGCGGACCGGTTGAGCCTTGCGTTCCCCGCGGGCGCCTCAGTGGCTCTCCTGGGACGGAACGGGGCGGGGAAATCGACGCTGCTGCGGATGATCGCCGGGACGCTGAAGCCGGCATCGGGGCGCATCGAGATCGCGGGAACGGTGTCCTGGCCGGTGGGCTTCGCGGGCAGTTTCCACGGCGACCTCACGGGTGTGCAGAATGTCCGCTTCGTCGCGCGGCTCTACGGCGTCGACAGCGACGTGCTGGTCGATGCGGTCCGCGGGTTTTCTGGGCTTGGCGAGAAGCTGGCGCTTCCGGTCCGCGGCTACAGCCAGGGGATGCGTGCGCGCCTGGGCTTCGCGCTGTCCATGGGTATCGCCTTCGACACCTACCTGATCGACGAGGTCACCGCCGTCGGCGACGCCGAGTTCCGGACACGATGCGAGGAAGCCCTGGCGGACCGTCTGCGCCATGCGGGCGCCGTGGTCGTGTCGCACAGCGCGGGCTTCCTGCGCCGGGTCTGCCAATCGGGCGTCGTCCTGGAAGAGGGGCGCGCGGCCTGGTTCGACGATCTCGACGAGGCGTTTTCGGTTCACCGCCGGATGCTCGGTCAGTGAGCGGGGAGGGGGAGGCGCCGCCTCTCCCGGCCCCCTCCGGAGTATTTTTCGACAGAAGAAGAGTCAGGCGCGCTTCACCGGCGCGCCGCCTTCGAACAGGTTCGGGGCGGCATGGGAAATTGGCGCCTCTTGCATCTGGAGATGCAGGCCGTCGCCCTCGTAGGGATGGGCGCGGGCGAGCGCCTCGTCGACCTCGATCCCGAGCCCCGGTGCCTCGGGCGCGGCGATGTGGCCGTCCTCGACCCGGATCGCACCCTTGATGAGCGCGTCGTGGAAGGGCGTCTCTATCGTCTCGGCCATGAGGAGGTTCGGGCAGGTGACGGCGAGGTGGATGTTCGCCGCCCATTCGACCGGCCCGGCGTAAAGATGCGGCGCGATCTGGGCGCCGGCAGCTTCGGCGAGGACGGCGATCTTCTTTCCCTCCCACAGACCGCCCGCGCGGCCTAGCGCGGGTTGCAGGATCGATGCGCCCGCGCGCAGGGCCAGGGCAAACTCAGCCTTCGTGGTGAGCCGTTCGCCCGTGGCTACGGGGATCGACGTGGCACGGGCGACCTTCGCCAGACCTTCCCAGTCGTCGGGCGGCACCGGCTCCTCGAACCAGAGCGGATCGGCGGCGACAATCGCGCGCGCCAGCCGGATCGCACCCGAGGCGGTGAACTGGCCATGCGTGCCGAAGAGCAGGTCGGCGCGCGGCCCGACCGCTCTGCGGAGCGTGGTGCAAAAGGCGGCACTGGTCTCGACGTCGAAAAGCGACGGCTGGTGCCCGCCGCGGACGGTGTAGGGCCCGGCGGGATCGAACTTCAGCGCCGTCCACCCCTTGCCGACGAGGTCGAGCGCCGCCTCGGCCGCCATGTCGGCGTCGCCCCAGAAGGCCGGGAGGGGGTGCTTGTCCATCGGGTAGAGATAGGTGTAGGCGCGAACGCGGTCGTTCATCCGCCCGCCCATCAGAGCCCAGACCGGGCGGTCGCGGTCCTTGCCGAGAATGTCCCAGCAGGCGATTTCGATACCCGAGAAGGCGCCGATGACGGTCGGATCGGGTCGCTGCGTGAAGCCGGAGGAATAGACCCGCCGGAACATCATCTCGACGTTCTCGGGGTTTTCGCCCTCGACGTGCCGGGCGAAGACGTCGCGGATGACGGCGGTCATCGCCTGCGGCCCCACGGTCGAGGCATAGCACTCGCCCCAGCCGGTAAGTCCGGTGTCGGTGGTCAGCTTCACGAGGATCCAGTAGCGCCCGCCCCAGCCCGGTGCGGGAGGAGCCGTGACAATCACGTCGATATCGCTAAGTTTCACCGTGACCTTGCCCTTACGTCGTTAACCATGTCCCCGAACCCAATCACCATTCGCAATCTCGGTCCAGAGGAGGCGCATGTCCTCGACCGGGTCCGCCCCGGCACCTTCGACAATCCCGTGGACCCGGGGTGGGCCTACGGGTTCCTGGCCACGCGGGTGAACGAGATCGTCGTGGCGCTGGATCGGGGCGAGGTGGTCGGTTTCGTGTCTGGCACGGTACTGATGCATCCCGACAAGCCGACCGCGTTCTTCGTCAACGAGGTCTCGGTCCATGCCGATTATCGCAGGCAGGGCATCGGCCGCCGGCTGGTCGAGCGGATCAGGGACCTTGCGCGCGACCGGGGCTGCGCGGCGATCTGGGTGGCGACGGAGGGCGACAACGTGGAGGCGCGCGCTCTCTATTCCGCGCTGAGTGGGCGCGAGACGGGCGACATCGTGATGTACGAGTGGGACGAGGGCTGACGCCCTAGAACATGATGACGTTGCGCCGGGCGCGGCCCGCCTTGGTGTCGGCGATTGCCTCGTTGATGCGGTCCAGCGGCCAGCGGTTCGAGATCAGCTCGTCGAGCTTCAGGCGACCCTGAAGGTAAAGATCGCACATCCACGGAATGTCCCGCGCCAGCACCGTATCCCCCATCTTGGTCCCGATGAGGCTTTGCCCGTAGCTGGCGATCATGTCGGGGGCATAAGAGGACATGCGGTCGTTGCCGGGCATCCCCACCATCACCAGCCGCCCGTTCGGCCCGATGTAGCGTGGCGCCTGGTCGTAGGCGCCGGTATGGCCCACGGTGACGAGGACGACATCGGCCAGACGCCCCGTCAGGTCCGCGAGCCGTTCCCAGGGTTTGTCCTCCGAGGCGAGAATGCCGTCTGTCGCGCCGAAGGCGCGGGCATCCTCGAGCTTTTCGGGCACCATGTCGACGGCCACGATCCGCCGCGCGCCCGCGATCCGCGCGCCCTGGATGGCGTTGAGGCCGACGCCGCCCGCGCCGATCACCACCACGTCCTCGCCCGCCCGAACGCGGCCCGCATTCACCACCGCACCCACGCCTGTGATGACGCCGCAGGAGAGGAGCGAGGCCACGTCGAGCGGCATCTCGTCCGGAACGCGCGCGATCTGGCTGGGATCGACCACGACCTTGTCGGCGAAAGCGCCGCAGTTCATCGCCTGGAACACCGCCGTTCCGTCGGGCCGGGTGAGGGGCGCCGTGCGCTTCGCGGTGTAGCAGATGTACGGCTGCCCTGTCGCGCAGGAAGCGCAGGCTCCGCAGGAGCGGATCAGGGTCACGATGACCCGATCTCCGATCGACACTCCGACCGTGTCGGGGCCGGTCGCCGTCACATGGCCCGCCGCTTCGTGGCCGTAGACCGCCGGCAAGGGCCCGCCCCACCGACCTTCGGCATAGGTGATGTCCGAGTGGCAGATCGCGCAGGCTTCGAGCGTCACCTCAACTTCGCGGCCCTCTGGCGCGGCCAGGTCCAGGTCTTCGATGCGCAGGGGATCTCCGAAGGCGGTGCAGACGGCGGCGCGGATGCGGGTCATGGACGATCTCCCCTAGTCGGCGCGACCCTGCCAAGGGAACGAAGGGTGCGCCAGCGGGAAATCGAGTCGCAGGCTTGCAAGAGGAAATCCTGCAGGATCGACCGGCGAAAACGCGGCGCGTTTTTCGTTGCCTTCGGTCAACTCGGCGCGCCGAATGCGGCGCATTTGACGGAGTGCATTTCCGTAAAGGTTCCGCGTTTCCGCTGCCGATCCTGTCCGCGTCCGTCGACGCCTGTCACGTCGTCACCGCCAGCTGAGGGCGACCCGGCGTACGCGTCGGGACCTTTTCTGGAGAGGCCTGGATGGCGGGGCACCGGCAACGCTTTCAGGCTTCTTCGTCACGGATTGACGCTCTGGGTCGGGCGCTCGCAACGAAAGGAAACGCAACATGACATGCAAGGCACTGATTCCCGGACTTCTCGCCCTCGCGACGCTGTCGGGTTGCAGCGGCGGAGGCGGCGGCGCGGTCTACGCCGATGGTCCGTCACCGGCGTCCATCGACGAGATCGTGGGGCTCCAGTTCCCGCTCCGCTCTGCGCGGCTGACCAGCGATGACGGGTTCACCACCGCAAATGCGGGCCTGTCGACCTATACGATCGAGTTCACCTCGGGCACCACGGCGAACCTGACCACGCCCGCCGGTACGGTCGAATTGACCGATGGCGGCGGCATGAACTTTACCGGTTCGCTGAACGGGTCGGACTACTTTCTGACCAGCTTGGGCTGGGGGCACGACTTCCTCGAAGGTCTTGGGCTTGAGGTCACCGACGGCATGGGCAACGTGCTGGTCGCGACCGGGGTCTTCGGTCTCGAGACGCGGCCCGAGGACGTTCCAGAGGCTGCTGTCGTCGCCAACTTCTTGGGAGGATCCGAGCTGCACGGAACCGTGAATGATGTGCCGTTCTTCGACACCGGGGCGGCCAACCTCACGGCTGACTTCGGGGCACAGACGGTCGGGGGAAACGTCTTCGTCGGCGGCGGCACGACGCTCGCCTTCGACGGGCCGGTTCCGATCGTCGGCAACACGTTCAGCGGCGATCTCGAGATATTCAGCGCCACCGCGACGCTGAACGAGGGGACGGCCACCGGACGCTTCTATGGCGACGCAGCGCAGGTCGTCGCCGGAACCTATTCCGGCAGCGCGACCGAGGCCGGGTCGGATGTTGACTTCGCCGGCGTTTTCCACGCCGACTAGACACGGGTGCGGGGCGGGGCGGCGCGTGTCATGCCTCCGACCGCGCCGCCTTCGCGAAGGCGCGCGCCTCCGCGGGGGCGGTGCCGAGTTGCTGCGAGGGGTCGAACACCGCCGACAGGTCGAGGCCGGGGTGCGCCTCGCGCGCGATGTCTCCAAGCGAGCGGCCCGTGTCCTTTGCGCGTCCGACCAGCATCTTCGAAGCCGCCTGCGCGTCCGGTCTCGGCATGGCCGCGGCAAGCGCGAAGCTGAGGGCCTCGGCGAAGATCATTCCGCCGGTGGCCTCGATCTGGGCCCGCATGGCGCTTTCATCCGGCGTCAGCGTTTGGGCCAGCTCCTCGGCGATGGCCAGCGCGCGTCCCGACAGGATCACCAGTTGCGGCAGGCTCATCCATTCGGTCAGCCAGGCCGCCGCGTCCCTCTGCTGGCGGTGCGGCAGGGCCGACTGGATCGCCCCGTTCAGCGCCGCCGTCTGACGTGCCAGCGCCGATAGCACGGAGGGCAGGACGGGGTTCGACTTCTGCGGCATGGTCGACGAGCCGCCGCCCGCGCCAAGCCGCACCTCGTTCAGGCCGGAAAGCGTCAGCGTCAGCAGGTCCTCGCCCATCTTGCCGAGCGATCCGGCAACGCCTGCCAGCCAGCCCGCCAGCGCCGCGATCCCGTCCCTCTCGCTGTGCCAGCTCGCTTGCGGGTCGCGCAAACCAAGGGCCTCGGCCAAGGCGGCGCGGACCTTCGGTCCCCGGTCGCCCATGGCGGACAGAGTGCCCGCCGCGCCCGAGAGGCTGACGATCTGCACGTCCTCGCGGACCGCGCGGAGCCTCGCCCGGTGTCGCAGCAGGGGGGCGCCCCATGAGGCGACGACGGCTCCGAAAGAGGTCACCACCGCCGCCTGCCCGTAGGTCCGCGCCACCATGGGCGTCGCGGCGTGGGTCTCGGCCAGCGTCGCCAGCGCCTTCGCCGTTCGCGACAGCCGGGTGTCGAGGATCGCGAGCGCCTGCCGCAGCCTCAAGGCCTGGCCGGTGTCCATGATGTCCTGGCTCGTCGCGCCCCAGTGCAGCCACGCCGCATGTTCCGGCGCCTGCATTGCGGCGCGGAACATCGCCACGAACTCCGGCACGGGGACGGCGTTCGACGCGACACTTGTCCCCAGACCACTCGGATCAAGCTGCAGCTCCATCGACGCCCGGTGGATTGCGCGGGCCGAGATCTCGGGGATCAGCCCAAGCTCGCCCTGAACCTTGGCCAGCGCACCCTCGACCAACATCATCGCCCGCACTTCGGCGCTGTCGGTGAAGAGCTGGCCGACCTCGGCGTCGCCGAAAAGCTTGCCGTAGATCGCGCTGTCAGCGGGGGAGGCGGGCATGGTCGCTCCAGTCTTGCGTCATGTATCCGCAATAGCATCGAGGATGCGCACAAGGCCATCGGGGTCCGAGAAGAACGGCGAGTGCCCGCTCTGCATGTCGTGGACGGTGCCCTCCGGCCAACCCTCGGTCATGGCGCGCTGGTAGGAGGGCTTAACCGTCCGGTCCTCGAGGCAGCGGATGTAGTGGCGCGGGATGTCAGGCAGATCGAAGTCCAGAACCTCCTGCATGATCGCCACCGGCTGCGGCGACAGGCGCGGCAGGGCGAAGGCCACGTCCTCCGCCGAGCACCCGGAATAAAACACAGGTCCCGCCCGGTCGAGCACGGGGGTCGTCACGCCCCGGTCGCGATGCCCTTCCTGCGCCGCGACCAGTTCGTCCGTCACCGCGTCGCGGCGATAGGACGAGGCCGCCACGCCGGGCGGCGGCACGAAGGCGCAGAGATAGACGAGCGCACCCGCGAGGTCCGGCCGTGCCGCCGCAGCCAGCGTGATCGTCAGCCCTCCGAGAGAGTGGCCGACGAGGACCGTCTGAGGCTCCAGGTGCTCGACCGCCCGCGCGACGTAATCGGAGATGGTGACACCCTCGGGCGCGGTCGGGTCGTCTCCGTGAGACGGAAGGTCGATCGCCACGGCTTCGTGGCCGTGCGCCTCGAGGAGCGGCACGACCTTGTGCCAGCACCACGCCCCGTGCATCGCGCCGTGGATCAGCAGGAAGCGCGCCATCCTACATGTCGAGGAAGACGGTCTCGCCCTCGCCCTGAAGCTTGATGTCGAAGCGGTAGCGGCTCGCGCCGTCCTTCTTCGCGATCAGCGTGGAAGCGCGGTTCTTCTGCTCGATGCGCGACAGGACCGGGTCGCCCGCGTTGTCCTCGTCGTCGAAGTAGATGCGCGTCTGAAGGCCCACGTTGATGCCCCGCGCCGCGATCCAGAGCGCGATGTGAGGCGCCTGCCCGCCGGCGCGGCCCGGTTTGACGGTGCGCAGGGTGAACAGCCCGGTGTCCTTGTCGGCCGCGAAACGGCAGAAGCCGTTGACCTTGGGGTCGGCGCCCTCCTGTCCGGGATAGCGACCCTCGGCGTCGGCCTGCCAGCTTTCGATCATCGCGTCGCGCAGCGCCCAGCCGGTTCCGTCGAAGACCTCGCCCGAAATCTCGATGATTTCGCCCTTCGCGCCCTCCTCGATGGCGCGCTTGCCCAGATCCTCGGGGTATACGCCCTCGAGCCCGGCGAAGGTCGGGATGCAGCCGATGTGGACATAGGGTCCGCCGGTCTGGCTGGCGGTCTCGCGGTGGCGCGTCAGGGGTTGAGGCATGTCACAGGCCCTCCGGGCGGTTCTCGAACATCGTCTGGCGGCGGCCGCGCAGCACGATGTCGAACTTGTAGGCGAGATAGTCCATCGGCCGCGATCCGGCCATGTCGAGGGGTGCCACGAGGCTGTCGAGCTGGCCCCGGTCCTTGACTGTGTGCGCGATTGGGCAGAGGTCGATCAGCGGATCGCCCTGGAAATACATCTGGGTGATCAGCCGCTGCCCGAAGCCCGAGCCGAAGACCGAGACGTGGATGTGCATGGGCCGCCAGTCGTTGCCCCGGTTCGGCCAGGGATAGGCGCCAGGGCGAATGGTCAGGAATTCGTAGTACCCCTCGTCGTCCGTCAGGGTCCGTCCGCACCCGCCGAAGTTGGGGTCGAGCGGCGCGAAGTAGGTGTCCCGGATATGGCGATAGCGCCCGCCCGCGTTGGCCTGCCAGATCTCGACCAGTGTGTTCGGAACGGCGCGCCCGGTCTCGTCGATGACGCGGCCGTGCATGCGGATGCGCTCGCCCACGGCAGGGGCCTTACCTTGGGTGAAGTTCAGGATCAGGTTGTTGTCGAGCGGCCCGATCAGGTCGTGGCCGAAGGTCGGACCCGTGTTCTCGGTCACCGTCGCGTCGAGCGACAGAAGCGCATTGCGCGGCGAGCGGACGACCGAGGTCTTGTAGCCCGGATCGTAGGGCTCGGGATGCGCGGTCCGGTCGCGCGGGATCAGGGTGCCGCTCATGCGTTGTCCTCCATTTCCTTGAACGTGGTCTTGGCCAGCTTGATGGCGTGGTTCGCTTTCGGCACGCCGGCATAGACCGCGACGTGCAGAAGCGCCTCGATCACGTCGGCCTCGGTGGCGCCGGTATTGCGGGTGGCGCGGATGTGCATCGGGATTTCCTCGAAGTTTCCCGTCGCCGCCAGAAGCGCGATGGTCAGCATCGAGCGTTCGCGCAGCGGGATCGTGTCGCGCGCCCAGACCGTGCCCCAGGCGCCTTCGGTAATCATCTCCTGGAAGGGCGCGTCGAAGTCGGTCTTCGCGGCCTCGGCCCGGTCGACATGCGCATCGCCCAGAACGCGCCGGCGGATGGACATGCCCTTGTCGTGATGCTCAGACATGGCCGATGTCCTTCAGGAAGCCCGTCAACAACAGCGCATACTCTTCCGGCTTCTCGACCATCGGCAGGTGACCTGCCCCGCGCATCAACTCGAAACGGCTGCCCTTGATGAGACCCGCCGTCTCGCGCACGAGGTCGGGCGGGGTCGAGCCATCCTCGCTGCCCGCGATGGCGAGCGTCGGCAGGGTCAGACCGGATGTCGGCGTGAAGAAATCCGTGCCCGAGATCGCGGCCGAGCAGCCGACATAGCCCTCGGCCGGCTGACGGACCAGCATGGCACGCCATGCCGCAAGTTCGGGCGTTGCGCGGAAGGCGGCCGAGAACCAGCGCTCCATGATGCTGTCGGCCAGCGACTCGATCCCGCCCGAGCGCACGGCAGCGATCCGGTCGTCCCACATCTGCGCGGTGCCGATCCTGGCCGCGGTGTTCGAAAGGACGATGGCGCGGATCTGGTCCAGCCGCTTCACCGCCAGTCCTTGCGCGATCATGCCTCCGATGGAGCAGCCGACGACGACCGCTTCGCGGACGTCCAACAGGTCGAGCAGCCTCTCGACGTCCGTGACGAGGGAGCCCATCGAGTAGGGGGCGGGCGGGCAGGACGACAGCCCGTGGCCGCGCTTGTCGCAACGGATCAGGCGGAGCGTGTCGGGCAGGTGCGGCAGCACGTCGTCCCAAAGCCGCAGGTCGGTGCCGAGCGAATTGAGGAAGACCACCGGCGCGCCGTCGCGCCTGCCGTCCTCGCGGTAATGGATGTCGACGCCGTCGAGCCGCGCGATCTGCATCGCCTGTCCTCCCCATGACACTTCAACCTCTACTGGTTGTCAGTGTCAATCAAAACCCCTCTGCACCGCGCGCGCCAGCATCGCCGGATCCGCGTTGCCGCCCGAGGTGAGCGCGATCACGTCGCCGTCGCCCTCGGCCCGAAACAGCGCTGCCGCGAGCGCGACCGCACCGCCGGGCTCCAGTGCGATCTTCAGGCGGATGAGCGCCGCCGCCATTGCCCGAAGCGCCTCGTCGTCCGTGACGGCGACCGCTGGTCCGCACAGCCGTGCCATCACCGGAAAGGTCAGCTTGCCCGGCGCGGGCGTCAGGATCGCGTCGCAGATCGACCCCGTGGCGCGCGCGTTCTTCTCGATCCGCCCTGCCGCCATTGAGCGTGCCACGTCGTCGAAGCCCTCGGGTTCGACCGGCCTGACCCGCAACCGCGGGGCCCGCGCCTCGAGCGCAAGTGCTATGCCCGAGGTCAGACCGCCGCCACCGCAACACACGAAAACGTCCGCCGCGCCGATCCCGGCCTCCGCCGCCTGCTCGGCGATTTCCAGCCCGCAGGTGCCCTGGCCCGCGATCACGCGGGCATCGTCGAAGGGCCGGATCAGCGTCAGCCCGCGTTCCTCGGCCAGCGCCTCGCCAATGGCGTCCCGGTCTTCGCGCTCGCGGTCGTAGAGGACGATTTCGGCACCATAGGCACGGGTGTTGACGATCTTCAGGTCGGGCGCGTCGGAGGGCATTACGATGACCGCCGGCACGCCCATTTCCTGCGCGGCGAGAGCAACGCCCTGCGCGTGGTTGCCCGACGAGAAGGCGAGGACACCCCGCGCCCGTGTCGCCGCGTCCAGTGACGACACCGCCGCCCGCGCGCCGCGGTACTTGAACGACCCGGTCTTCTGCAGGCACTCGGCCTTCACGAAGACCCGCCGCCCGGCCAATGCGTCGAGGAGCGGCGCATGGAGGAGGGGTGTCCTTACCGCATGCCCAGCCAGCCGTTCCGCCGCGGCTTCGATGTCGTCTATCGTCGTCATTCCAGTCGCCCGATCCATGTTCTGATCGCTTCCACCGCCTCGGGTTCGTCGAGGAAGGGCACATGTCCGCGCCCTGGCACTTCGGCGCGGATCAGGTCCGGCCGACGCCTCTGCATTTCGTCTGCCGTCTCGACGGACAGGAGGTCAGAGTTCGCTCCACGGACAAGCGCCACCGGCAGTCCCGCCAGAGCGTCGTAGAGCGGCCAGAGATCCGGCGTCGGACCCTCCTGCGGGGCAAGAAGCGCGTCGCGCAGCGCGGGGTCGTAGTTGATCCTCAGACCCTCCGGCGTCTCGTGATAGTGCTTGCGCACCTCCTCCAGCCAACGGCTGTCCGGCACGCCCTCGAACCCGGCCATCAGCGTCGCCCGCATCGCCGCAGCCTCGGCGTGGGTCTTCTGCGAGGGGTTGCGCCCGACATAGCCCTTGATGACCTCGAGCCCCTCGGGCGCCACTTCGGGACCGATGTCGACGAAGGCCACACCCGTCAGCCGGTCGCGGGCGATGGCCGCCAGCACAAGTGCTATCAGCCCGCCGCGCGAGGTGCCGAGGATCGCGGCCTTCGTCAGACCCAGGTGGTCGAGAAGAGCGATCGCGTCGCCGGCTTCGGTCGCGATGGTGTAGGTCGAGGCTCCCGTCCACTCCGACCGGCCGCGCCCGCGGTAATCCATGCGGATCAGGCGGACGCCCTTCAGGTGCGGCGCGAGGTAGTCGAAGTCGGTCGCGTTCCGCGTCAGCCCCGACAGGGCGAGGATCGGCACGCCGCCGCCCTCGTCGTCATAGGCGATCCGCGCGCCGTCGGGCGCCGTGAAGCTTGCCATCAGACCGACCCTGCCAGGTCCGGAATGCCTGTCAGGTCCGACAGGATCCGCTCCGGCCGCGCCGGCAGCCTGTCGACCGGTTCGCCCGCCCGGTTCACCCAGGCCGTGCGGAAGCCGTATCCCGCCGCTGCCGCGGCGTCCCAGCCGTTCGAGGACACGAAGAGCACCGCCTCGGGCATCGCCTTCATCCGTTCGCCGACAAGGTCGTAGACTGCACGCGCGGGCTTGAAGACGCCGACCTCTTCGACCGAGAGCACGGCGTCGAGGAACTCTCCCACGCCGGCGTGGTCCACCGCGCCCGCCAGCATCTCGGGCGAGCCGTTCGACAGGATCGCCGTCGCGAAGCCGCGCTGCTTCAGTTCCGCCAGCATTGCGGGCACCTCAGGATAGGCCGGAAGCTCCCAGTAGAGCGCCAGAAGCCTCTCCCGCATCTCGGCATCGTCCAGCCCCGAGGCCTCCATCGCCCAGTCGAGCCCGTCCTGCGTGACCTGCCAGAAGTCCGCGTGCTGGCCCATCACAGCCCGCAGCCAGGTGTACTGCAACTGCTTCGACCGCCAATCGGCCGCAAGCTTGGGCCAGACCTTCGCCAGACGCGCGCCATCTGGTTCCTCCGCCGCGATTCTGGCGGCGGCGGCAACGTCGAAGAGAGTGCCGTAAGCGTCGAAAACACAGGTTGTTATGGGCATGGACGACCTCCTTCAGCGCCGACAGTGGCACGCCCCGCGTTCCGGCGGAACCCCGCGCGCGCGGGCCCGCGTAGGCCCCGGGGGTTTACACAGAGGCTCAGACATGTTGGATTCGGGCATCACCCGAGGGCGCGCCACGATGTGCGCCCGTCCAACAATCCCAGACTGAGAGACACGACATGCAAGAAGCCAAGACCGGCGACACGGTCCGCATCCACTATACCGGCACCCTCGACGACGGCGCGCCGTTCGATTCCTCGCAGGGGCGCGATCCGCTCCAGTTCACGCTCGGCACCGGCCAGGTGATTCCCGGTTTCGACGATGCCGTGGCCGGCATGGAGGTCGGCGAGCAGAAGACGGTCGAGATCCCGGCCGAGAAGGCCTACGGTCCCCACGATCCGAACGGCAAGCAGAACTTCCCGCGCGAGAAGGTGCCCTCCGACGTGCCGCTCGACATCGGCACGCGGCTTCAACTCGAGACGCCGTCCGGCCAGCCTGTCCAGGTCGTCGTAGCCGAGGTAACGGACGAGGTGGTCGTGCTTGACGCGAACCACCCGCTCGCCGGCAAGGACCTGACCTTCCAGATCGAACTCGTCGAGATCGTCTGAGGCATCAGCCTCCGTCCTGCATCGCAAGGCGGATCGCGGTCTGCACCGGCGACGCCGGATCCTGCGGACCGCGCGGAAGAAGCGGCGGCTGGGCCATG
Organism: Silicimonas algicola; assembly: GCF_003970735.1. Lineage (GTDB taxonomy): Bacteria > Pseudomonadota > Alphaproteobacteria > Rhodobacterales > Rhodobacteraceae > Silicimonas > Silicimonas algicola. The sequence goes on along the minus strand of NZ_CP034588.1, from coordinate 3,583,525 downwards.
AAGCGCGGCCGCCGTCCCCTGAGAGCCTGTGCGGCGTGGACGATGAAGGGGTGGCAAAGCCAGACGGTGCCCGCTGCACCGGTGGCCGCCACCTCCTCGCAATCCGCCGTCGAGACATAGCCATCGGCCGACAACTCCCCCAGTGTCATTCCCTCGCCACCGCGAGACGCAAGCTCCCGCGCCACGATGCGATGGGAGCCGAGGCGCGGTCGGGTGAGTGCGTCGTCCGGCCCGGTGTCCGACAGAAGAAACAGCATGAGAAGCAGACGACGCGGCTTTCGGCATTGATGCGCCAGACGATGAAGTCTCCTGCGCATCGAACTCCAAACTCATGTCGACGAATTCCTGCACGCGGACCTCGCCCGACGCATTTCCTTGTCTGTCGGTCATGGTTTTATCTATTCCCGACAGGCCCGCAGACGGCAGGGCACTCCTGACTGGCTCGTGTCGCGCCGCGAACCGAAGTCCGTTCAGGCCAGAGGGAAGACGCTCGAGAACATCATCGGCCGGGGCCTGGCTTGACCGCGAATGGCGTCAAGGCGTCCGGAAACTCCCGCTGGAATCTCCGCCGCAACCGCGACAGTATCCGCGCCATGAACCGAGCGGACCTGACAGCCCTGACCGTCAAGCCGGACGCGACCGTCCGCGCGGCGATCGAAGCCATCGACCGGTCGCGGCGGCAGATCGCGCTGGTGGTGGACGACACCGGGCGTCTCGTCGCCACCGTGACGGATGGCGACGTGCGGCGCGGCATCCTGCGGGGCGTCGACCTCGACGGGCCGGTGTCGCAGGTGATGCACACCGCGCCCACCACCGTGACCGAGGGCGCGCCTGACGCCGAAACCCGCGCGCTCATCCGGGCGCGAAAGCTGCACCACGTCCCCGTCCTCGACGCCGAGGGCCGGCCCGTCGACCTCGCGACCGTCGAGGACCTCTTCGGGGTCACGCCCAAGTCCACGCGCGTCATCCTGATGGCGGGCGGTCTCGGCACGCGCCTCCGCCCCCTGACCGAGACGATCCCGAAGCCGATGATCGACGTGGGCGGGCGGCCGCTTCTGGAACAGATCATCGGCGTCTTCGCCGACCAGGGGTTCTGGCGCATCTCGATCTCGGTCAATTACCGCCGCGAGATGGTGCAGGAGCATTTCGGCGACGGCTCGGCCTTTGGCGTGTCGATCGACTACATCGAAGAGGACCGCGCCCTAGGCACCGCCGGGGCGCTGTCCCTGCTGAAGGAGCGTCCTGACGAGCCCTTCATCGTGATGAACGGCGACCTTCTCGTGTCGCTCCAGTTCTCCGAGCTTCTGGCCTTCCACCGCGAAAAGCGCGCCGACGGCACCCTCGTCGTGCGCGAGTACGAACAACAGGTGCCCTACGGGGTGGTCCGGGCCGAGGACGGCCTGATGACGGGCATCGAGGAGAAGCCCGTCGCGCGGCATTTCGTGAACGGAGGCATCTATGTCCTGTCGCCCCGGGCGCTGGACCACGTCCGCGAGGGCGAACCGCTGGACATGCCGACGCTTCTGACGCGTCTGCGTGACGCGGGCGGCCGTGTCGGCGTCTATCCTTTGCGCGACTACTGGCGCGACATCGGCCGGATCGACGATCTCGAGGCCGCGCGCTCGGATTTCGAAGACATCTTCAGGGGATGACCCTGGACACGCCATCGCTCACCATCGTGATCGGGCCGCAATCCTCGCATGGCCTGTCGCTGAACGCTCTCATCCGCACGCAGCGCCAGCGCCTGGCGAAGGCAGGACTGACGGCTCTCCCGAGCCGCATCGCCTCGCCGCTCATCCGCCGCAACCTCGACCTGCATCTTTCGGCCTCCGAGCGGGTCATCGATTTCTCGCGGGCGACAACGCCCCGTCCCGCCCTCCTGTCGGCCGTCAACCTTCTCGGTCCGCCCGAAACCGCACTGCACCGGGGCGAGCTTTTCCCCGACGCCGCAGCCGGGCTGGCGGGGCTGGGCGACCTCGCCGGCGCCGCACACCTTGTCCTGATGCCCGAACCTCTGCCGGACTTCCTGCTGGCAGCCGGGTCCGAGGTGCTGGAGGCCCGCGCCCGCCGGACGGTCTGGGAGACGCTTTACGAACTGTCCTGGGCCGACCTCGCGCGCGAGATCGTCGAAGCTGTCCCCGACGCGACGCTGACCGTCCTGACCCCGCGCGGCACCGCGACCCGTCCGCGCGAGGTGCTCGACCGCGTGTTCGGACCCGCCTCGTCGGCGCTGCCGGACCTCTACAGTCTCACGCGGGCGGCGATGACCGAAACAGGCACGGCCGTGCTCGATCGGATGCTGTTCGAAGGCACGCCGCCTCCGCTCGACGAGCTTCACACGGCTTTCCGGCGGCGAACCGACCGGGCCGACGTAGCCGCGCGTCTCGGCATCGACAAGGTCACGGGCATCCTTCTCGAACAACGCTTCGCCGAGGACCTCGACGCCATCGCCGCCCTTCCGAATACGGTCATCGTATGAGCCGGCGCGACCCTCGAACCCCGGCATGACGGTCGCCACGCGCCACGTCCGCTCGCTGCGGCTGGGCCTTCTGCCCGTTCTGGGCTCGGTCGCAACGCCGCGAGGCATCGTCGCGGCCCTGCCGGCCGGGACCTCGTCCGAGGCGCTGCGGCAGGCCTGTCCCGAGGTGTCGGGGCTGCGCCAGATCGGACGGGGCATCCTTGCCCGGCTGCCTCACGGCACGCTCGATGCCGACCCGGCGGAGGCCGAGCTGTTCGCCGGCAGGCGTACCCTCGTCGCGATCCGCAACGGCGAGACGGCGCGGGCCGCTTCCGACTGGCTGGCCTGCCATGCGCGTGAGACCGGGGCGGACGCCGCCCTGATCGTGGACCGCGACCCGCCCGGCGGGTCCTTCGCCAGCGACATTGCGGCCCTCGCCCCCGACTTGCCCGTCGTCGTCGTAACACTGTCCCGTCCCCTGGGCCTTGCCGATGCCCCCGACGCACGGCATCCGGCCCTTGCCCCAGGTGCGCCGCAGCGCGATCTGCCGCCGCCGGACGCCTGGCACGCGCCGCTGGGAGAGCTGACGCTCCATGAACTTCTCCACCACCGCTTCCTGTCGCGCGCTGCGGCGGTCGCGTTCTTCGACATCGGGGACCTTTGGCTTCCCGATCCCGACGGATCGCCCTTCGACCGCGTGCTGTCCGACCCCTCGCGGATCCTCTTCCTCCACGGGGTCGAGACCTATCCCTGGCGGCTGCGACAAGGGGCCGTGGCGCCCCATGCCGATCACATTGCCGTCCGCCGGAACGAACGGCGCTGGCTGACAAGCTGGGCCGCCGCGCCGGCCGGACTGCCCCAGGACGCGCTCTGGCTGCCGGTCCGCATGATGGGGGCCGAGGCGACCGACGCGCGCCCCGCGCAATTCCGCCGGGCCCTCGGCGTGACCTTCGCAGGTGTCGAGGTGAATCGCCTTGTCCGCAAGGCCGACCTCGTCGAGGATCCGGCGCTGGTCGACTGGCTGGCGCAGGCCTTCCCCGGCCACCAGCCGATCCGCCTGCCCGAGAAGAAGACCATCCCGCCGCGTCCTGCCTCGGCCCGCGTCACGGTGGTGACCGCGATGAAGAACGAAGGTCCCTTCATCCTCGACTGGATCGCGCACAACCGCGTCCTCGGCGTCGCCCGGCACCTCGTCTACACCAACGATTGCGCCGACGGCACCGACCGCCTGCTCGACGCCCTGTCCGAAGCGGGCGTCACGCGACGCGACAACCCCTTCCGCGAGACCGGCGGCGTGCCTCAACACGCCGCGTTCCGCGCCGCCGAGGACGAGGCGGCCGTCACCTCCTCCGACTGGCTGATGACGCTCGACGTGGACGAGTACGTCAACATCCACGCGGGCGAGGGGAGGCTGGCCGACCTCTTCGCCGCCGCGCCCGAGGCGCATGTCCTGTCGATGCCCTGGCGGCTGTTCGGCAACGCCGACCGCCATGCCTACGATGATCGCCCGGTGACGGAGTTGTTCACCCGCGCGGCACCCGCCTATGCCCCGCGCCCGCTTCAGGCCTGGGCCTTCAAGAGCCTCTTCCGCAACGAAGGTCTCTTCCGCCGTCTCGGCGTCCACCGCCCCAAGGGTCTTGTCGGCGACACGCAGGGTCAGATCCGCTGGATCGATGGGGCAGGGCGGCCCTTGCCGCCTGCAACCTGGCGCGCGGCCTGGCGGATGTCGAAGGCCAACTGGGGCTATGACCTCGTGACGCTGAACCATTACGCGGTCCGGACCTGCGAGAGCTTCCTCGTCAAGCGCGAGCGGGGCCGGGTGAACCACACCGACAGGGCGCAGGGCCTCGCCTATTGGTTCCGCATGAACCACAACGCCGAGGAAGAAACCTCGATCCTCCGCCTCTCCCCCCGCGTCGAGGCCGAGAAGGCGCGGCTTCTGGCCCTTCCGGGCGTCGCCGAAGCCCATGCGGGAGCCGTGGCCTGGCACAGCGCCCGCGCCGCCACCCTTCGTGCCGATCCCGCGAATGCGGCGCTGTGGGAGGCGATCACCTCGCCCCGGATGGAAAAGCTGTCGCGCATGACAACGAAGTTCGGCGCCGCCGTCTTTCTTACCGGTCCCGGCGTCATCCCGGACGAGATCGTGGCGCGCGATCCCGGCGAGCCGTTCTTCTGGACGACCGACTAAACGGGCGCCCGCTGCGTCGCGAGCTTCAGGCCGAAGCCTATGAAAACCACGCCGGTCACCAATTTGACACCGCGCTGGAACCCGGGACCCCGCGCCGCCTGCGACACCTTCGAGAACAGAAGGACCATCGACCCGAACCACAGCACGTTGATGCTGGAGTGGACCGAGACAAGCGCATAGGCCGCCGCCGCGCTCTCGCCGTGGCTGACGAACTGGGGAAAGGCGGCGAGGTAGAACATAGACACCTTGGGGTTAAGCGCGTTGGTCAGGAATCCCTCGACGAAGGCGCGCGCGAGAGTGCGTTCGCGCCGGGCGGGGGCAACCGCAACCTGTGAGACGCCGCCGCGCCATGCCGCGTGAAGCGCCTTGAGCCCGATCCAGACCAGGTAGGCGGCACCCAGAAGCTTGACCGCCGTGAAGGCCGCCGCCGATTGGACGAGGATCACCGAGATCCCCAGGATCGACAGCGTCCCGTGGACGTAGAAGGCCGCGACGAAGCCCGCGATGTTCGCGAACCCCGCCGACTTGCCCGAGGTGGGCACCGTCCGCGCGATCAGGACGCCGTTCGGTCCGGGCGACATCACGAGCAGAGCCGTCACCAGCGCGAAGGCGGTCAGTCCGGTCAGGTCCACGGGCGATCTCCTAAAGCCTGACCCTGTATTCCGGCACACCCCGCCCCGTCTCGGGCGCGGCAAAGGTCATGCCGTTGTGCGCCGACGCTGCCTTGTCCTCGACCGACAGCGCTTGAAGGGCCGTGGTGCAGAAGAGCGTCGACAGGTCCGCTCCTCCAAAGGCCGGGCAAGAGGAATGCGCGGCGTCGACGCGCACCTCGCGAAGGAAAGTCCCGTCCGGCGCATAGCAGGCCACCCGCCACGCTCCCCATTGCGCGTTCCACAGGTTGCCCTCGGCATCCGTCACCGCACCGTCGGGCCAGAGACCTTCTTCGGTCAGGTCCAGGAAAACCTCTGGGTTGCCCTCCGGCCATCCGAAGTCGGCTTCGAGCCTCACCCGCATGATCTTGCGTGTCGGGGTGTCCGCGAAATAGGCGTGCTTTCGGTCGGGCGAGAAGCAGATGGCGTTCGGGATCGAGATCCCGGGGAACATTTTCCGCAACGCGCCGCGATAATAGCGATAGATCGCGCCCTCGCCGTTCCGCGCATTCTGCTTCGCCATCGTACCGATCCAGAACCCGCCCCAGGGATCCGCGCGCCCGTCGTTCGACCGCGTCGTGGCGTCGCTCGCCTCCAGCCCCTCGACGTCCTCGCGCTTCTCGGTCTCGAGGTTCAGAAGGAACAGCCGCGTCTCGGAGGCGATCAGAAGCGTCGCGTCGTCCACCCAGCCCGCCGCCGAGACATGTTCGTCGAACTGGAGCGTGCGGGTCTTGCCCTTCTCCTGCGTGTGAAGCCGGTGGCCCACGATGTCGAACCAGAAAAGCTGACCCCGCGTCGGATGCCAGAGCGGCCCCTCGCCAAGCCCGCATCGCGTCGTGTCGAATATCTCGGGCATCACAGCGCCTCCCATGCCTGCACCGCCGCGCGCGCCTTTGCGGCGACTGCCTGTGGTTTGTCGCCCGGCTTGTAGAGGCTCGATCCCAGGCCAAAGCCATCGGCCCCGGCGCGCACCCATTCCGCGAAGTTCTCCGGTCCCACGCCGCCGACCATGTAGATCTGCGTCGCGTCCGGCAGCACCGCCCGCACCGCCTTCAGCCCTTCCGTCCCCGGCACGAAGGCCGGGAAGATCTTCAGCCCGTCCGCGCCGGCCTTCAGCGCCGCGAAGCACTCGGACGGCGTCAGGACGCCCGGAAAGCTCTGCAGTCCCGCCGCCTTCGTGGCGCGGATCACGTCCGCGTCGCAGTTGGGCGACACGACCAGCCGTCCGCCCGCGTCGCGGACCTCTTCGACATCGCGCACCGTCAGCACGGTCCCGGCACCGATCAGCGCATGGTGACCGACGGCATGGGTCATCCGCTCGATCGAGGTCATGGGGTGCGGCGAGTTCAGCGGCACTTCGATCCGGTCGATACCGGCTTCGATCAGCGCCTCGGCCACCGGTACCGCCTCGTCGGGGGTGATCCCGCGCAGGATCGCGATGATGGGTCGGCTCATGTCGTCTCCCTCAGCGTCTCATAGGCCTGCGCCAGCCCCGCCAGCGTGACCCTCGTCGCATCCGCCGTCTCGGCCACGACGCCCTCTGGCGCCAGCGCCGAGGCATAGAGCCGCGACAGCGAACCGGCCCCCACGACGGCGACCCTCTGCCCCAGCCAGTAGGGCCGGGCCGCCGTCAGTTCGGCCCCGATCAGCAGCCCCGACAGCCGAGCGCGCGCGGAGGCCGCCGACAGCCCCGCAAGCAGGCTCTCGGCACGCAGCGAAAACAGCCGTGCCGCCAGCGCCTCGGGCCGCGCCATCCCGTCGCGCACCGCGTCGGCGAAGGCGGCCTCGTCCCAACCGTCGCCGACCGAATGGCGCAGGACGGACTGGTTCGACAGCAGCGCGAAGATCTCTCCCGTCATGAAGGTGCGGAAGCTGATCACCTCGCCGGCCGAGACATGGACCCATTTCGTATGCGTCCCCGGCAGGCAGATCACCCCGTCGAAGCCCGGCGTCTGCGACAGGAAGCCTGCGATCTGCGTCTCCTCGCCCCGCATTACGTCCGCCGGCTGGGTCTGGCTGAGTCCCGGTAGGATCGCGACCGACAGGCGCGGATCCGACACGTCGGGCCGCACCGCCCCCTGACCGACGGGAGGGCAGGGAACCGCCGCATAACCGGCCTCGCGCCAGCCCTGTCGCGCTCCGGCCATGCCGCAGACGACGACCGGCGTCACGCCGCCGCCAAGCCAGTCGCCGATGAGGTCTAGAAGCGCGCTCTCGTAATCGCCGGGCGACAGCGACCCCATCCCGCGTTCAGACGACGCCTCGGCCAGCATATCGCGTCCGCGCATCGCCCAGGCGCGCAGGCTGGACGTGCCCCAGTCAACGGCGATCCATTCGGCGGCGATGCGGTCGGTCATGCGGCGGAGAAGGCGCGAAACCGCGCGGGAAATCAAGCGCGGTCGGGCAGCGCGGTGCGGACCTTCTTCGGAAGACCGGCGCGGACGATGTCGTACGAGGTCACGATCCGGTGCCTCAACTCGTCCAGGTCGCCATCCTCGGGCAGCTTCACCCAGCTTCGGTGGAAGTATGGCGCGCGCTCGCCGACGCCGGTCTCGATCAGCATTTCCGCCGTCTCGACGTCTGCGCATTTCACGGCCACGCCCGTCATCGCCGCGCCGATGCAGGCGAACATCTTGCCGCCCACCTTCCAGGCGTCATGCCCGCCGCCCCAGGGGTCGGACACCTCGGCCCCCGGAAGCTCCCGGCTGATCGCCGCCACCTGCGCGCGGAACGTCTCGTCTCCCATGTCGCCGACCCTAGCGGCCTCCGCGCGCCGCGTGTAGGGGAAACGGCATGACCGTCGAGTGCATCATCGAGGACGACCGCTGGCAGGCTGCGGGGATCGAAACGCTGGCGACTCGCGCCACCGACGCCACGCTTGCACACCTGGGCCTGAAGCCCGGTGACTGGGATATCGCCCTTCTGGCCTGTGACGACACGCGGATCGCTGCGCTGAACGAAGGCTTCCGCGACAAGGCGCAGGCCACCAACGTGCTGTCCTGGCCGTCCGAGGAACGCGGGTCCGAGGCCGAGGGGACGCCGCCAGAGCCGCCGTCCGGAGACCCCGAGCTTGGCGACGTCGCCATCGCCTTCGACACCTGCGCGCGGGAAGCCGCCGAGGCGGGTCTCAGCCTCGAGGGCCATGCGACGCACCTGATCGTTCACGGCACGCTGCATCTTCTGGGCTACGATCACATCCGCGATGGAGACGGAGACTTGATGGAATCGACCGAAATCGCGATACTTGCGGATCTGGGCATCGGGAACCCATATGGGGGTCACACCGTTTCCCGGATGACTTGTGATGGAAAGGATTGATGGGCGAAACCGAAGGCTCCTCTAACGCGGCGCAGGGCGCGCCGGACGAGGACGACAGTTCGAGAGGCATCCTGACACGCTGGTTGTCGGCCCTCAGCGGATCCACTGACAGAACGGACGAACCAGGCGAAGGTGCGATGATCTCCGCAGGCGACGGTTTCACCGGCGGTCTTGCGAACCTGACGCGGCTTCGCGTCGAGGACGTGATGATCCCGAAGGTCGAGGTCGTGGCGGTGCCTGTCGACATCGGCAAGGACGAGTTGGTCGAGGTCTTCCGCGAAAGCGGAATGACGCGCCTGCCCGTGTTCCGCGAGACGCTGGACCAGCCCATGGGCCTTGTCCACCTCAAGGATTTCGCGCTCCGCCACGGCTTCAACGGCTCGGGCGAGAAGTTCCAGCTTGGCCGGATGCTGCGTCCCCTGCTCTATGCTCCGCCGTCCATGCCGATCGGCGTCCTGCTCCAGAAGATGCAGACCGAACGTCTGCACATGGCGCTCGTCATCGACGAATACGGCGGCGTGGATGGCCTCGTCACCATCGAAGACCTCATCGAACAGGTCCTGGGCGAGATCGAGGACGAGCATGACATCGACGAGGCCGATCTCTGGACCAGCGAAGGCTCGAACGTCTGGCTTGCCCAGGCGCGCACGCCGATCGAGGATTTCGAGGACGCCATTGGCCACAAGATCCTCATCGGCGACGACGAGGAGGAGATCGACACGCTTGGCGGTCTTGTCTTCATGCTGGCGGGCCGCGTCCCGTCGCGGGGAGAGGTCATCAAGCACCCCGACGGTCTCGACTTCGAGGTCGTCGATGCCGATCCGCGTCGCATCAAGCGCCTGCGCGTCCGACTGAACATGGCGAAAGCGGCCGAGTGACCCTGGCCCACAGGCTGGGATCGCGGGCGGTCTTCGCGCTGCCCGCAGGCGCGCTCGCCGCCCTCGGCCATGCGCCCTTCGGTCTCTGGCCCGTCTCGCTCGCGGGCTTCGCCTGGCTCGCACTCATCGTCTCGCGTTCCGCGCGTCCCGTCAGCGCAGGTTGGCTCGGGGGTCTCGGCTACTTCGCCACGGCGCTGCACTGGATCGTCCAGCCCTTCCTGATCGACGTCGCGCGCCATGGCTGGATGGCGCCCTTCGCGCTGATCCTGCTCGCGGGCGGGCTGGGACTTCTTTGGGCCGCCGCCGCTTGGGTCGCCACGCGCACACGACCCCGCGCACTTGGCTGGGTCGCCGCACTCTCGCTGGCGGAACTGGCGCGGGGTTACATCCTGACGGGATTTCCCTGGGCGCTGCCCGCGTACGTCTGGGCCGACACGCCCCTGCGGCTGGCTTCGGCCTGGGTCGGACCCTTCGGACTGACGGCGCTGACACTTTTCGCCACGGCCCTTCCCGCCGCGACGCGCAGGCCGCTCTCGGGCACGGCCCTCGGCGCTCTCATCCTTGCGGCGGCCTTCGCTGCGGGCTGGACGCGATTTGACCTCGTCCCCGACCCCAGGGGCACCGTCCGGATCGTCCAGCCGAACGCGCCGCAGGACGAGAAATGGGACCCGGACCGCGCCCGCATCTACGTCGACCGTGCGATCCGCCTCAGCGGCGAACACGGCGCGCCCGATCTGATCGTCTGGCCCGAAAGCGCCATTCCCTGGCCGCTCGACATGGCGGGACCGATCCTCGAGGCGGCGGCCGACGCGGCAGGGCAGGCAAGCCTCGTCACCGGCATCAACCGCCGCACGCCCGACGGGCTCTGGTTCAACAGCCTCGTCCTCCTCGATGGCGAGGGCGAACTGGCCGACACCTACGACAAGGTCCACCTCGTCCCCTTCGGTGAATACATTCCGCTCAGGATCGACCTTCTGCGCTCGATGGCGGGCTTCTCGGGCTTCGGTTTCACGCCGGGCGAGGCCGTTCGCCTTGTCGACACACCGCTCGGGACGGCCTTGCCGCTGATCTGTTACGAGGCGATCTTCCCCCGCCACGGCTGGGACGCCGGACGTCCCGATTACCTCCTCCAGATCACCAACGACGCTTGGTTCGGCACCTTCTCGGGGCCCTACCAGCACCTGGATCAGGCCCGCTTCCGCGCGGCCGAGCAGGGGCTGCCGCTCATCCGCGCCGCGAACACCGGCATCTCGGCCGTGATCGACGCCACCGGCCGCGTGACCGCCTCGCTTCCCCTCGGCACGGACGGCCATCTCGACGCCGCCATGCCGCGGCCCCTGCCGCCCACGATCTATGCCCGGACCGGCGACCGCCCCACGGGTCTTATCCTTTTGTTAACGCTTGCCGTGCTCATCGTTGCGGGCCGCCGCAACGCCATTGCAAACCGGGCCTCTTCGTCGTAACCGCAGGGCACCGTCACAACGGCTTCCTGGCGTGACGGCGGAGCACCAGCGGAGCACGTCCCCATGAACCGGCAAGACTACATCTTCACCTCGGAAAGCGTCTCCGAGGGCCACCCCGACAAGGTCTGCGACCGTATTTCGGACGCCGTCCTCGACGCCTTCCTCACCGAAGAGCCCGAGGCGCGCGTGGCCTGCGAGACCTTCGCCACGACGGACCGCGTCGTCATCGGCGGCGAGGTGCGCGGTCCGGGCAACGTGATCCTCCGGGTCGAGGAGATCGCGCGCGACTGCGTCCGCGACATCGGCTACGAACAGCAGGGCTTCCATTGGGCGAACCTGAAAGTCGACAACTACCTTCACGCCCAGTCCGCCCACATCGCCAAGGGCGTCGACGCCGTCGGCAACAAGGACGAGGGCGCAGGCGACCAGGGCATCATGTTCGGCTATGCCACCGACGAGACGCCTGAGCTGATGCCGGCGCCGATCCAGTACGCCCACGCCATCCTCCGCCGTCTGGCCGAGGTGCGGAAGTCCGGGCAGGAGCCGACGCTGCGCCCCGACGCCAAGTCCCAGCTTTCGGTCCGCTACGAGGGCGGCCGCCCGGTCGGCGTCGCCTCAATCGTGCTGTCCACACAGCACGAGAGCGAGGACCAGACCTCGGACGACATCCGCGCCATCGTCGAGCCGTACATCCGCGAAGTCCTGCCCGAGGGTTGGATCGACGACAAGACGGAGTGGTGGGTGAACCCCACCGGCACCTTCGTGATCGGCGGACCCGACGGCGACGCTGGCCTCACCGGCCGCAAGATCATCGTCGACACCTACGGCGGGGCCGCGCCCCACGGCGGCGGAGCCTTCTCCGGCAAGGACCCCACCAAGGTCGACCGCTCGGCCGCCTACGCCGCGCGCTACCTCGCCCGCAACGTGGTCGACGCCGGCCTGGCGCAGCGCTGCCTGATCCAGCTCTCCTACGCCATCGGCGTGTCGAAGCCGCTCTCGGTCTACATCGACACCTTCGGCACGGGAGAGGTGGGCGAGGCCGCCATCGAGACCGCCATCCGCCAGGTCGCCGACCTGAGCCCCCGCGGCATCCGCCAGATGCTGAAGATGAACAAGCCCATCTACCAGCGCACCGCCGCCTACGGCCACTTCGGCCGCGCGCCGGACGCCGAAGGCGGATTCTCGTGGGAGCGGTCGGATCTGGCGGAGGCGCTGAAGGGGGCGGTGTGAGGCGTCCCAAGCCCTAGCACCTGCGAGGTTGCGCCTGCCCCAGCCCGCCTTTGTGCGGCCTGTCGATGTAGTCCTGGGGCGGGGTGGACAGCGCCTGCACGCAGGCCGCCGAACGTGCATGAACGTGTGAGTACCCGGCTCGAACACGGTGCGTCCATCTGTGGCGGCCTGATCGATCAGCTCCAGAAGCTTCGTCCAGGCTGGCGACGTCTCAACCGGCAGGTCCCTGTGAAATTCGAGGTCAGCTTTCGCGCGCGACCGAAAGCTGCCCAGAGAGACACATTTGCAGGCGGAGCGCTCGCCCGTCCGCGCCACGGCTTGGGCGTTCTTTGGTCGAGGGACAGGAGCCCTGACCCGTCGAGGATCTTGCCGAAAACTCGCTTCACCCGATCACACTACTGCCCGGCTCTCTGTTGCCAAGTGTCGTCAACGAAGATCTGCCGACGGCTCGCCCCCGCAGGTTGTGACCATCGGCGCGGCCCGCTATGCACGGTCAAGATGAGCCGCACTGGAGCGAAGGCCGTGCAATTCACAGTTGCCATCGACGGACCCGCCGCGGCGGGGAAGGGGACCATATCGCGGGCGCTGGCCGCGCACTTCGGTTTCGCGCATCTCGACACCGGGCTCCTTTACCGCGCCGTTGGGCGCAGGACGCTCGACGGGGTGCCCGCCGTCATCGCGGCCTCTACGCTGCGCATCTCGGACCTTTCGCGCACCGACCTCCGCACGCAAGAGGTGGCGCAGGCCGCAAGCGAGGTCGCCGCCAACCCGCAGGTCCGCGCGGCCCTCGTCGCCTTCCAGAAGGACTTCGCCCGGCGCGAGGGCGGCGCCGTTCTCGACGGGCGCGACATCGGCACCGTCATCTGCCCCGAGGCCGAGGCCAAGCTCTTCGTCACCGCCAGCGCCGAAATCCGCGCGCACCGCCGCTGGCTCGAACTCACGCAGGCGGGCCACGACGCAGACGAGGCGCAGGTCCTCGCCGACGTGAAGGCCCGCGACGCCCGCGACGCCGGCCGCGCCGACGCCCCCATGAAGCAGGCGCCCGACGCCATCCTCCTCGACACCTCGGACATGAGCATCGACGCCGCCCTCGAGACCGCGCTCGCCCATGTCCGCGACCGCAAGGAACGACACGCATGAAGACCACGACCCTCGGCGCAAACGGCCCCCGCGTCTCGCAACTGGGCGTCGGCGCCATGTCCTTTGCCGGCGTCTACGGCGATGCGACCGAGGCCGAAAGCCACGCTGTGCTCGACGCTGCGCGCGAGGCCGGCGTGACCCATATCGACACCTCGAACGTCTACGGCATGGGCCGGTCGGAGGAGATCATCGGCGCCTGGTTCGCCGCCCGCACCGGCGCCCGCGGCGAGACCACCATCGCCACCAAGGCGGGGATCACCCAGAAGGATGGCAAGCGCGCCTTCGACAACAGCCGCGCCCACCTCGAATCCGAGTTGGACGCCAGCCTCAAGCGCCTCGGCGTGGACCACGTCGACCTGTTCTATGTCCACCGGCTGGAAGCGGAGCGTCCCGTGGAGGACACGGCCGAAGGCCTGGCCGCAATCCTGAAGACCGGCAAGACCCGCGCCGTGGGCCTCTCCGAGGTTGCGCCCTCGACCCTGCGCCGCGCCGCTGCCGTGATGCCCATTGCCGCCGTGCAGTCGGAATACTCGCTCTCGACGCGCGCGCCTGAACTGGGCCTGGTGCAGGCCTGCCGCGACCTCGGCACCTCGCTTGTCGCCTTCTCGCCCGTGGGACGGTCGTTCCTGACGGATGCCCCTTTCCCGCACGACAAGGCGCAGGGCCTCGTCTTCACCAAGGCCAACCCGCGCTTTCTCCAGCCGAACTACGCCGCCAACATCGCCGCGACGGACCGCTTCCGCGCGCTGGCGCGCGACAGGGGCGAACCCGCCGCAGCTCTCGCCATCGCCTGGCTCATCGCGCAGGGCGACCAGGTCCTGCCGATCCCCGGGACCAAGTCGCGGACGCACTTCGCCGAACTGGTCCGCGGCACCGAGATCGACCTGACTCGCGAAGACATCGCCGCAATCGAAAAGGTGCTGCCCGTCGGATGGGCGCACGGCGACCGCTATTCGGCCGACCAGTGGGTCGGACCCGAACGCTACAGCTAGCCGCCCAGTTTCGTCAGACCCTAGGCAAGGATCAGCCCCAGCGCAGCGGCGATGCCCGACAGCTTGTGATCCTCGCGGAAGGCCTGAGGGAAGACTTCTATCGCAAGCGACGCCACGACCGCACCCGCTGCGAAGCAACTGATGAACGACAGCGTCGTGTCCGAGACGCCGGCGAGGGCGTAGTAACCCAGAAGAGGCGCACCGGCGAGAAGTGCGGCCGTCCCGGCCCATACGCCGATCGCCGCCCCTGCAATCTGCGAGGCCGAGGTGACGATGATAACCAGAATGACGGTCATGGTCTCGACGAGACGCGGCCAACCCTTTGCGGGTTCCGCCCCATGCCCTCCTCCGGGCCTTGCCAGCGAAGCGCATTCCGCCTATAGAGCGCGCGTCGAAGCGGCGGAACAGTCGTGAGCGCAGAGACTGGGCAGGGTCGGTCAACAGCCGACCCTTCTTGTTTCGCACCACGCCCGGATCGCCAGACCAACCCAAGACCGGCGGAGACAACCGCCCGGCCAGTGAAACCAAAGACAAAGGAAACGAAAAGCCACATGGCTCACAACACATCCATGGAGGAATTCGAGGCCCTCCTTAATGAAAGCCTCGACATCGACACCCCCTCCGAGGGGTCTGTCGTCAAGGGCCGGGTCATCGCCATCGAGGCGGGCCAGGCCATCATCGACGTCGGCTACAAGATGGAAGGCCGCGTCGATCTCAAGGAATTCGCGAACCCCGGCGAGACCGCCGAGATCCAGGTCGGCGACGAAGTCGAGGTCTATCTCGACCGTGTCGAGAACGCGCGGGGCGAAGCCGTCATCAGCCGTGACAAGGCCCGCCGCGAGGCCGCCTGGGACCGTCTCGAGAAGGCCTATGCCGACGAGCAGCGCGTCGAAGGCGCGATCTTCGGCCGCGTCAAGGGTGGCTTCACGGTCGACCTCGGCGGCGCCGTGGCGTTCCTGCCCGGCTCTCAGGTCGACGTGCGCCCGGTGCGCGACGCCGGCCCGCTCATGGGCATGAAGCAGCCGTTCCAGATCCTCAAGATGGACCGTCGCCGTGGCAACATCGTCGTGTCGCGCCGCGCGATCCTCGAAGAAAGCCGCGCCGAGCAGCGCGCCGAGGTCATCAGCCAGATCGAGGAAGGTCAGGCGGTTGACGGCGTAGTCAAGAACATCACCGAGTACGGCGCCTTCGTCGACCTCGGCGGTGTGGACGGTCTTCTGCACGTCACCGACATGGCCTGGCGCCGCGTCAACCACCCCTCCGAGATCGTATCGATCGGCGAGACGGTGAAGGTCCAGATCGTCAAGATCAACAAGGAGACGCACCGCATCTCGCTCGGCATGAAGCAGCTTCAGGCCGATCCGTGGGATGCCGTCGAGGCGAACTTCCCGCTCGGCTCGGTCCATCAGGGCCGCGTCACCAACATCACCGACTACGGCGCCTTCGTGGAGCTGGAGCCGGGGGTCGAGGGCCTCGTCCACGTCTCCGAGATGAGCTGGACCAAGAAGAACGTCCATCCGGGCAAGATCGTCTCCACCTCGCAGGAAGTGGACGTCATGGTGCTCGAGATCGACAGCGCCAAGCGCCGCGTGTCGCTCGGTCTCAAGCAGACCCAGCGCAACCCGTGGGAAGTCTTCGCCGAGACCCATCCGTCGGGTACTCCGGTCGAGGGTGAGGTCAAGAACATCACCGAATTCGGTCTGTTCATCGGTCTCGAGAACGACATCGACGGCATGGTTCACCTCTCCGACATCAGCTGGGACCAGCGTGGCGAAGAGGCGATCCAGAACTTCCGCAAGGGCGACATGGTCAAGGCCGTCGTCACCGAGGTCGACGTCGACAAGGAGCGCATCTCGCTCTCGATCAAGGCGCTCGACGACAGCTTCACCGAAGTCGTCGACGGCGTGAAGCGCGGCTCGATCGTCACCGTCGTGGTGACCGCGATCGAGGACGGCGGGATCGAGGTGGAATACGAGGGCATGAAGTCCTTCATCCGCCGCTCCGACCTCAGCCGCGACCGCTCCGAGCAGCGCCCCGACCGCTTCTCGGTCGGCGACAAGGTGGACGTCCGCGTCACCAACGTCGATCCCAAGACGCGCCGCCTCGGCCTCTCGATCAAGGCCCGCGAGATCGCGGAAGAGAAGGAAGCCGTGGAACAGTACGGCTCGTCCGACTCGGGCGCGTCTCTCGGCGACATCCTCGGCGCCGCGCTCAAGGGCGACGAAAAGTAAAAGACCGGATCAGCCGGTTCGAGAAGGCCCCGCTTCGGCGGGGCCTTTTCATGTTCACTGTCCCCATCCGCGAAACCATCGGTTTCTGCACATCAGGGCATCTATCCCGCCGCTCTTGCTCATGTCACAGCTTCACCGTTGGTAAGAGTATCGGGGGACGTAACGATGGCATCCAAACGCGGCGAAACCGCGGAACGCATTCTTGCGGCCGCCCGTGACATCGTTAAGTCCGACGGACCCGACCAGCTCACCTTCGATGCCGTCGCCGCCCGCGTGGGCGTGTCGAAGCAGGCGGTGCTCTATTGGTTCCCCAACAAGGCCCGGCTGATCGAGGCGCTCGTCCGCCCCGCGCTCGAGGCCGAAAGCGCCGCCGGCAAGGGCGCCATCTCGAAGAACCTGTCCGCCTCCGAAGCGATCCGCGCCTTCATCGGCGCCCTCGCCGTGTTCCACACCTCGGACCTCGACCGCTTCCGACTGATGTACGTGACGCCCCAGATCGGCCAGCGTCCCGGCCGCAACGGCACCATGCTGACAACCCTTGGCCGCATCCACCCGGCCACGACCGAGATGTACGACATCCTCGCCGCCAAGCTCGTCGACAAGGGCCGCTATGAACGCCTGATCGACGCCCGCCGTGCCTCCGCCGCGATGCATACCGCACTTCTCGGCCTCGTCCTGCGCATGTCGATGGCCCACGCGCTGAACGCACCGCTGCGCCTGCGCGAGGACGCACTCGTCGACGCCCTCGTCGACGTCATGGCGCCCCGCGCAGCCTGACGACGCCTCTTCACCCGCCGCGCGCGGCACCCTAGACTCGCGCCCCAGAGAGAGGGGAGGAGTCGATGGAAGACATTTCGGCAACCGAGCCCAGCCTGACGGCCCTGGCCGAGACCTATGGATCGGACAAGGGCGCGCGAAAGCACCGCTATACCGAACTCTACGACATGCTGTTCCGCCCCTTCCGGGACCGGCCTGTCTCGTTCCTCGAGATGGGCCTCCTGATCGGCGGACCCGAGCACGGCAAGGACGCCTCGCGCGAAACGCGCGATCTGCCGTCGATCCGCATGTGGCTCGACTATTTCTCGCAGGCCCAGGTCATCGGCCTCGACATCTCGGATTTCGCCTGGTTCCGCCACCCCAGGTTCCGCTTCGTCCAGTGCGACATGGACGACCGCGCCCTGATCGCCCGCGCGGCGCGCGAGATCGGCCCCGTCGACATCGCCATCGACGACGCCAGCCACGCCTCGCACCATCAGCAGAACGCCTTCCTCGAGATCTTTCCCACGATGCCGTCGGGGCCCCTCTACATCATCGAGGACCTGCGCTGGCAGCCCGAGACCTTCGAGAAGCCCGGCATCACCAAGACCGCTGCCCTGTTTCGCGGGTTCGCCGAGACCCGCACGTTCCGCCATCGCGATCCGGATACCGAAGCCGCCTTTCGCGCAGTGGCTCCCATGATCTCGGGTTGCTTCGTCTTCCAGACCCACTACACCAAGACCCGGCGCAACCAGGTGGCGGTCGTTCACAAGATCTGACGGGAGACGGCATGGCACGGATCGGACTGACGGGACTGGGCACGATGGGTGCGGCGCTGGCGATGAACATCGCCGAGAAGGGCTTTCCGATCGCCGTCCACAACCGCACCGGAAGCGTCACGGACGATTTGATGAGGCACGCAGGCGACCTCGCCGCCACCATGACGCCGACCGACAGCCTTGCCGCTCTCGCGGCCCGGGTCGACAGCCCGCGCACCGTCATCATCATGGTCGCCGCCGGCGATCCGGTCGATCAGGTCATTGGCGGCCTCGTGCCCCATCTCGACCCGGGCGACTGCATCGTCGACGCGGGCAACGCCGACTTCAACGACACCCGCCGCCGCAGCGCCGCGCTGGCCGGGAAGGGCATCGCCTTCCTCGGCATGGGCGTCTCGGGCGGGGAGGAGGGCGCGCGTCACGGCCCGTCGATCATGGTCGGCGGCCCGCAGGACGCCTGGGACCGCATCGCCGATATCGTCACCGCCATCGCGGCCCGCTACGAGGGCGAGCCCTGCGCCGCCCGTCTCGGCGCGGATGGGGCGGGGCACTTCGTCAAGACCGTCCACAACGGCATCGAATACGCCGACATGCAGGTGCTGGCCGAGGTCACGGGCCTGATGCGCGCCGACGGCCGCGCGCCCGCGGACCTTGCGCCCGTGTTCCGCGACTGGAACGACGGCCCGCTGAAAGGCTACCTCGTCGAGATCACGGCCGAGATCCTTGCCACCTCCGACACTGACACCGGCAAGCCCATCCTCGACGTCATCCTCGACAGCGCGGGCCAGAAGGGCACAGGCCGCTGGACGGTGATCGAGGCCCTGAAGCTCGGGCAAAGCGCCACCGCCATCGAAGCCGCCGTCGCCGCCCGCGCGATCTCGGCGCAGGTCTCGACCCGGGCCGCGGGCGAAGCGGCTTTTCCCGGCCAAAGCGAAGCGCCCGGTCTCGACGACGCCACGCTCCACGACGCCGTCCTCGCCGCGCGCGTCCTTGGCTACGGCCAGGGCTTCTCGCTCCTCCAGGCCGCGTCCGAGGCGTTCGACTGGTCCGTCGACCTCGCCCGCGTGGCCGAAATCTGGCGGGCGGGCTGCATCATCCGCTCGGCGCTGCTCGACGACATCGCGACCGCGATCCGCGATGGCCTGCCCGAGGGCCAGCTTTTCCTCGCACCCTCCTTCGCCGATACTCTCCGCGCCACGACGCCCGCGCTTCGCCGCACGGTCGCGCGTGCGACCGAGACCGGCCAGCCCGTCCCTGCCATGTCGGCGGCGCTCTCGTGGTTCGACGCGATGCGCCGCGCGCGCGGCACCGCCGACCTGATCCAGGCGCAGCGCGACTTCTTCGGACGCCACGGCTTCCAGCGCACGGACCGCGACGGCAAGGGCTTCCACGGCCCCTGGGCCGGCCCGGGCGCGTGAGCCTCGCCGACACCCTCGCGGCGCGCGGACAGGCGGATGGCCCCCGCATCGAAAGGGTCGAGGCCGAGGGCCGGACCTTCTGGATCAAGCGGCCCGAGAGCCTGTCCTCGCGCATGCGCGTTCAGAAAGGCGATCCCCGCGCCGCCTTCGCCCGCGAGCGCGCCGCGCATGAACGCTTCGCCGCGAAGGGTCTGCCCGTGCCGGGCATCGTGGCCTCCGGCGAAAGCTTCGTCGTGACCGAAGACGTGGGCACTCCGATCCGCGGCATGGCCCGCCTGTCTCCCTCCGACCCGGCCTTCCTCGACGCCCTGGCCCGCGCCGCCCGGGCGCTCGCCGCCTTCCACGCGGCGGGCGAGACCCACGGCCGCCCCGGCCTCAAGGACATCTGCCTGCGCGACGGCGGCATCACCTTTCTCGACTTCGAACGGGCCGGGAAGGGCGACGCCGCCCTCGACCTCCTCGTCTTCCTCTTCTCCGTCGCCGTCGAAACCGGAGGCGACCTCCCCGCCCTGACCGCCGCCCGAGACGCCTACGTCGCCGCCGCAGCCCCCGCCACCTGGGACACCGCCCGCCGCCGCGCCCGCCTCTTCGCGCCGCTCGGCCACCTCCTCTGGCCGGTGAGACGCCTCCTCCACGGCAACCGCGAGTTCGACGGCGTGGGCCCGTTCCTGAGGTTCATGGCGAGGTAGGGGAGGTTGCGGGTTTACGGGAGCGTTGCGGCCGGGAGGAGAGGGTTTGCCGCGGGCATGAGGGGTGTCGTTGTTGCAACCCGGTGAAGCATGGGTATGTCGAGCGGCCCGAGGATTGGCCGTATTCGTCGTTCAGGCGAGAGGCGTAAGGTGGGTTTTCAACCCACCGTGGCGGCGCGGTTTGGGGGGGATGGTGGGGTGAAACCCCACCCTACGGGTGCTAGTCCTCCAGAATCATTTCCGAGAAATCTCTGATGAGTTCACTGCATGTGCTCGGCTGAAATCTAAGAGAATCCATCCTCCCGTAATCGAACCAGCTTCTAACTCGCCCCCTCGTTACGTCCAAGTTGTATTCAGAAACGCCTCGTGCAGTTCCAATTACGTGGGATGCGTCGCACCCAGCCTCTGGCGTCAGGAACTCCATGTTGATCTTCATGTAAGAAAACCCCAAGAAGAACAGCTTATCTGCGCGAGCAATCTTTTCTCTTACAATGCTAATGGTGGCCGCGTTTGCCTGCTCTGTGAAGGTCTTCAGCTCACTCTTACCTTCTACGTAGGCGGAATGCCCTCTAACTTCTCCAAACCCAGAAGCAATGTTGCTGTAGTCAAGTTTTGCGAAGACTCCGTATGGATGGTAAATATCTAAGTATTCCAAAAGCAAATCGGCAGCTTCGTCCTCAGAGAGGTCGAACATTGTCTGCACCGCAAGAAAAAGAAACCACTCAATTATTCTGTCATAGTTGAAACAAATGAAGGAAATATTCCGAAGTCTGGCTTTAAAGGAAGCTATGTCACCAGCAGTTACCAGAAGCGCAAACAGTCCGTGCAGCCAGGTGTTCGCTGTGAGCGAAAAGTCGAATGAACCTTTACCTCGAAAATTCAGGATGCTCGCCTTCTCACTTCTTGCTATGGTTTCAGCAATCAAATACTTTCCAAATCTTACTCGAAACTCATCAGATACATGAGAATGCAAGTAGTTGTCGATAGAAGGCGCGAGAGCAACGCCATTAAACAACCTCTCCGAAAGAGAGGCCAGATTAGAGCGTTTCGGAATGCAAATTTGTTCGGCTAAAGCGGTTGCGAAATCGAAAGCAATTTTGGACCCACCCGCAAAATCCATCTTGTCCGTCAAATCAAACCGAAAATCTTTCGAGATCATTTCAGCTAGACGGCGCCCAACAGGCAATTTGAACTCAGCGCTGGCCCCAGCGCCAACCACAAAAACCATTGTTCCCAAGGCCAATGTGCCTCCTGTGTTGCGTGACGGACTGGCGGGGCCACCCCGCCGTCGGACATCATCCAACCCTTGCCGATGGGGTAAACCCCGCCCTACGAGTCCATCTTCAACGCGTTGATAAACGCCTCCTGCGGGATCTCCACCTTCCCGAACTGGCGCATCTTCTTCTTCCCGGCCTTCTGCTTCTCGAGGAGCTTCTTCTTCCGCGTCGCGTCCCCGCCATAGCACTTCGCCGTCACGTCCTTGCGCAAGGCCGAGAGCGTCTCCCGCGCGATGACCTTGCCGCCGATGGCGGCCTGGATCGGGATCTTGAACATGTGGCGCGGGATCAGCTCCTTCAGCTTCTCGCACATGGCGCGGCCGCGCGCGTCGGCCCGGTCGCGGTGGACCATCATGGACAGTGCGTCGACGGGCTCGTCGTTCACGAGGATGGACATCTTGACCAGCTTGTCCTCGCGGTAGCCCTGCATCTGGTAGTCGAAACTGGCATAGCCCTTGGTCACCGACTTCAGGCGGTCGTAGAAGTCGAAGACGACCTCGTTCAAGGGCAGGTCATAGACGACCATCGCCCGCTGCCCGGCATAGGTCAGGTCCATCTGGATGCCGCGGCGGTCCTCGCAGAGCTTCAGCACCGCGCCCAGGTACTCGTCGGGGACGAGGATGGTCGCCTTGATCCGCGGCTCCTCGATGCGCTCGACATAGGTGAGGTCGGGCATGTCGGCGGGGTTGTGAAGCTCCCGCATCGTGCCGTCCTTCATGTGGATATGGTAGACGACCGAGGGCGCGGTGGTGATGAGGTCGATGTCGTACTCGCGCTCGAGCCGGTCGCGGATGACCTCGAGGTGCAGAAGCCCCAGGAAGCCGCAGCGGAAGCCGAAGCCGAGGGCGGCCGACGTCTCCATCTCGGCGGTGAAGGAGGCGTCGTTGAGCTGGAGCTTCTCGATGGCGTCGCGGAGGTCGTCGAAGTCGTTGGCGTCGACGGGGAAGAGGCCGCAGAAGACGACGGGAATCGACGGCTTGAAGCCGGGCAACGCCTTGGCGCAGGGGCGCTTCTCGTGGGTGATGGTGTCGCCGACGCGGGTGTCGCGAACCTGCTTGATCGATGCGGTGAAGATGCCGATCTCGCCGGGCCCCAGTTCCTTGATGTCGACCATCTGCGGCTTGAGGACGGCGAGCTTGTCGATGCCGTAGCGCGCGCCGGTCTGCATCATCTTGATCATGTCGCCCTTGCGGACGACCCCGTCGATGATGCGGATCATCACGACGACGCCGAGATAGCTGTCGTACCAGCTGTCGACCAGCATGGCCTTGAGCGGCGCATCGCGGTCGCCCTTGGGCGCGGGCAGGCGGGTGACGATGGCCTCCAGCACCTCGGGGATGCCGAGGCCGGTCTTGGCCGAGATCTCGAGGGCCTGCGAGGCGTCAATGCCGATGACATCCTCGATCTGTTCCTTGACGCGCGCGGGCTCGGCGGCGGGCAGGTCGATCTTGTTGAGGACGGGAACGATCTCGTGGTTGGCGTCGATGGCCTGATAGACGTTGGCCAGCGTCTGCGCCTCGACGCCCTGGGAGGCGTCGACGACGAGAAGCGAGCCCTCGACCGCGCGCATCGAGCGCGAGACCTCGTAGGCGAAGTCGACGTGCCCCGGCGTGTCGATCAGGTTGAGGATATAGGTCTGGCCGTCCTTCGCGGGGTATTCGATCCGCACGGTGTTGGCCTTGATGGTGATGCCGCGCTCGCGTTCGATATCCATCGAGTCGAGCATCTGGGCCTTCATGTCCCGCTCGGCCACGGTGCCGGTGAGCTGGATCAGCCGGTCGGCGAGCGTGGATTTCCCGTGGTCGATGTGGGCGACGATCGAGAAATTGCGGATGCGTGCGAGGTCGGTCATGGTGGCGGAGATATGGTGGGATTCAGGTGGGTTGTCGAGAGATGAAGTCCGGGTTCACCATTCCAGACGGCTCGACGTGGGAACGCGTCGATGCGGAAAGGTCGGAGGCCCTTACCGCCAGATTGCACCGAGAAATGAACTACGGGCATCAGCTTTACCCGTTGTGGGATGAGGTGACGGTCATTGCCGCAGATGGCGCCACTGACGACGTCCTTGTGACAAACGCAGATGGAACGCGACATTGGGTCGTTCATCTTATGTGGGGCCCGACATGTCACGCCGATGACCCCTTCACATTGGAAGTCTCTCACTTGCCAAGCGAAAGCGTCTTCCTCCGCTAAATCTTTGGTTTGCACGAGGGCTGCGGCCGACCCTGGGACGGCGCTTCGGACCGGTCGGCGTGTGTGATTTATCCCGTCACGTTCCTCCGACGGCTGAACGGGGGTGATACGTCGCAATGCGCCCTCCCTTCGGGAGGGTCGGGCGCGGCCCGGGCTGGTCGCCCAGGCCGAAGTCAGCCCGCCATGAACCTCAGGAACGGTCCCACGCCGTCGAACCCGCGGTCGCCGTGGAGGAGGCGGCGGACGGGCCAGAGATCAACAAGCCGGACGACTTGTCGGAGATGTTCAACCTGAGACGGCGTTGGCGCTTGCGCCACGGTAGGCAAGACGTGGACTCCTCCTGACCCAAATCAAAGCCAGACCTCCAGCCCCCCTCTACCCTTGGGCCGAACGGCAACCCGACCGGAGGCACCCATGCTCCCCCTGACCCTCATCCTGCACATCTTCATCGGCTCCACCCTCGCGGGCGCGGCCGTCATCGCGGCGCTGACGCTGGGGATGACCGACGCGCGCTCGATCGTCGTGGCCGCCCTCGCGGGGGCGGTGCTGTCGCTGCCGGTGTCCTGGGCCGTGGCGCGGCGTCTCATCCGGAACCGCTGAGCGGCCCGATTTGCGCGCCCGGAGGCCCGGACGCGCACCGACGCAATACCGACGTGATACCGACGCGATACCGATCAGAACAGGTTGTCGCCCCGGTCCTCTGCGGCTTCGTCCGCAGCGACGGCTCCGGCCGCGCCGAGTGCCGCGGGCACGCAGCCCGAAGTCAGCGTCGCGGACAGGGTAAGTGCAAGGAAAAGAAAGATTTTCGTGGTCATGGCAGCCCCTCCAGGGAAAATGTCTTCCCTAGAAGGTTAATGCGCCGAAGCTCCGCAGCAAGGGCTGTCCCGATTCGCGGCCGTTCCCGCCCGTCTTCGGTCTCACGCGACCCCCTCTGCACCACCCTCGAACCGATCCATGTCGCGCTGCGGCAAGTCCTTGCGGGGACTTCCGAAAGAGCTCTTCTCCACAGGTATTTCCACAGTCTTTCCAAGGATTTATCCCCATGAATCTGTGGGGACCCAAGCGAATTTTCTTGTCCGACTCAAGACGCTGGGGCACCTTGATCCTGTCACGAGCAATCGTGATCCGCGACGGCTCCGAAAGCCAGGGCGGCAGGGCAGGGGACATGAGCCCAGGTCCGGCAGTCCGGGTGGAAGGAACCCCAGCGGTTCGTAGCAAGGCCTTGGTCTTGTTTCGAAAACTGGGCCAGTCGCCCTCTGGGGGGAAATGGTTCAGGAAG
This sequence comes from Silicimonas algicola, assembly GCF_003970735.1. Classification (GTDB taxonomy): domain Bacteria; phylum Pseudomonadota; class Alphaproteobacteria; order Rhodobacterales; family Rhodobacteraceae; genus Silicimonas; species Silicimonas algicola. The sequence goes on along the minus strand of NZ_CP034588.1, from coordinate 3,558,589 downwards.
GCGTCAGGGTGTGCCCCACGGCACGGGCTGGACTTCGGTCCGCCACCTGGCGCCTTCTCAGTTTCCCCACATCATGTGCCGCGCAGCCACCCATACGCCATCCGGAGTATAGGTGAGGCCTGCACCTTGTGTTAATATCCGCCATCATGTCGCGTTTCGCCGTTATCGTCGTCACGCTCGTCGTGGCCCTCTATTTCGCCGAGGTCTCCTCCGGCCGAGACCTCGGAGTCCGCCGCGCCTACAACCTCATAGACGGTGCCTTTTCCGGTGGTTTCGCGGGGGGTTACGGGGCCGCAACTGGGGTCGGCCGCTCCGTCGGGGGCGGTGCTTCGGGGCTCGCGAACGGTGTCGCGGGCAGCATGTCCCGGATCGGCAACTGAACCGGATCCGCCTGTTAGGCGGAAAGAAAGGTTTCCACGGCAGCTTCGAATTCACGCGGCTTGTCGGCATGAAGCCAATGGCCGGCACCTGGAATGCGCGCGAACCTCGCCTTGGGAAAATGCTTCAGGATCAACGCCCTGTGCTCTCTCTGGACGTAGGAACTGTCGTCACCCGATAGGAACAGAACCGGCTCTCCGAACTCCCGCTCTCCCATGTCTGGAAACCCGGTGATCCGCTCCATCTCGCGGTCCAGCACGTCCAGGTTCAACCGCCACCTCTTCTCGCCAACATCAAGGGATTGCAGGAGAAAAGCCCTCGTCCCCGGCTCCGCAATAGCGTCCTTCAGCGCCTCGTCCGCCTCCCGCCGCGAGGTCACAGCTCCCAAATCCAGCGCCCGCATCGCCTCGATCAGATGGCTCTGCGAATGCCCGTAGGCGACCGGCGCGATATCAGCCACCACCAGCCGCCGGACCTTTTCGGGATGCGTGAGTGCCAGCACCATCGCAGCCTTGCCACCCATGGAATGTCCGAGGACATCCCAAGCGCCGTCAATGACTTGCGCCATATCGTCGGCCATTTCGGCATAGCCATGCGCGTCGCGCCACGGGCTGTCCGCATGGTTGCGCATGTCTACGGCCGTCACTTGGCGCCGTTCCGACAGGCGCTTGGCGATGACGCCCCAATTCCGCGCCGATCCGAATAGCCCGTGAGCGATCAGCAGCGGCGGCGCACCCGTATCGGTGCCATGGATGACAGTCGACAGCATGACTTTCCTTACCCTCTGCGACGCGCTATCGCCAGCGTATGGACCTCGATCGGACCACCCGCGACCTTGCCGAGCGCATGGCGACGCAGCTTCGCGTCAAGGGAACCGACTTGACCGATGTCGTCTCGCGTGCCGGGCGCAAGTTGCCCCGACGGCTGCGGGCCGAGGCGACGGTCCTGATCGAGGCGCAGGCCCTTGCGCGCAATCCCAAACTCGGGCGTCGTGTGGATCAGGCACGTGTCCTGAAGGCCGAGCGACGGCTGCGGGCCTACCTCGACCGGCTCGACTCCGGATCGGAAAAGCGGGCCGAGATCCTGGACCGCCTCGCCGCCGTGGGCTTCGTCGTTCTCGTGGTCGCCGGCGTCTTGTTCTACGTCCTCGTGCAACAGGGCGCGTTCCGCTAGCGTCACAGTCCCGGGTAAAGCGGGAAGCGTCCGCAGAGGTCTGCGACCTCGTCCCGGATGCGCGCCTCGAGCCCGGCGTTGCCCTCGTCGCCGTCGGCCGACAATCCTTCCGTCACCTGCACGATCCAGCGGGCGATCTGGCGAAACTCCTCCTCGGCGAAGCCGCGCGTCGTCCCGGCGGGTGTACCGATGCGGATGCCGCTGGTGACGAAGGGCTTCTCCGGATCGAAGGGAATGCCGTTCTTGTTCGTCGTGATATGGGCGCGGCCAAGAGCCGCCTCCGTCGCTTTGCCGGTGACTTTTTTCGGGCGAAGGTCGGCCAGCATCAAGTGATTGTCGGTGCCGCCCGAGACGATGTCGATGCCGCCTTTCATCAACTCGTCCGCCGTCGCCTTGGCGTTTGCGACGACCTGTGCGGCGTAGGCCTTGAACTCGGGACGCAGCGCCTCTCCGAAGGCCACGGCCTTGGCCGCGATGACGTGCATCAGCGGGCCTCCCTGAAGACCGGGGAAGACAGCCGAGTTGATCTTCTTCGCGATGTCCGCGTCATTCGTCAGGATCAGACCCCCCCGCGGTCCGCGCAGCGACTTGTGCGTGGTCGAGGTGACGACATGGGCGTGGGGCAGGGGCGACGGGTGAACGCCGCCGGCGACGAGGCCGGCGATATGCGCCATGTCGACCATCAGGTAGGCGCCCACTTCGTCCGCTATCTTGCGGAACTCGGCCCAGTCCCAGACGCGGCTATAGGCCGTGCCGCCCGCAAGGATCAGCTTCGGTTTCTTCTCGTGGGCCTTGGCCCGAATATCCTCCAGGTCCAGCCGATGATCCTGCTGCCGGACACCGTAAGGCACTACATTGAACCATTTCCCCGACATGTTCACCGGCGAGCCGTGCGTCAGATGCCCGCCCGAGTTGAGGTCGAGTCCCATGAAGGTGTCGCCGGGCTTCAGAAGGGCCAGGAACACCGCCTGGTTCATCTGGCTGCCCGAATTCGGCTGGACGTTGGCGAAGCCCGCTCCGAACAGTTGCTTCGCGCGTTCGATGGCCAATTCCTCGGCCACGTCCACGAACTGGCAGCCGCCATAGTAGCGCTTGCCCGGATAGCCCTCGGCGTACTTGTTGGTCAGGACCGATCCCTGAGCCTCCAGAACCGCGCGGCTGACGATGTTTTCCGACGCGATCAGCTCGATCTCGTCGCGCTGGCGTCCCAGCTCGTTCCTGATTGCGGCGTGGAGCTCGGGATCGCGGGTCTCGAGAGGTTCGGTAAAGAAGCCGGTGTCACGGTGCGGGGCGTTCATGGGCTTGTCTCCGGTCTGGACGGTTGGCGATCCATAGACGGAAAGCCCTCGGGCCGGAAGGCGCGAAACCGACGCATGGAGGCGGGAAGCGCCGCAGGAGCGGGCCTTGAGTTTCTCAGACGCACGGGCAATCGTGCGTCCGCAACAGGGGAGGGCACATGCGCCCGTCGAATGCCATCTCGTTCCGCGCGAGCGACGCACGTCTCGCGCAGGATGCCGCCCGCAATCTGATCGAGAGATACGGCCAGGTATCGCCCGAGGAGGCGGACGTGGTCGTCGCTCTCGGGGGCGACGGGTTCATGCTCGAGACGCTGAACGACGTGCGTCCCCTGGACAAGCCGGTCTACGGGATGAACCGCGGGACGGTCGGCTTCCTGATGAACGAATACGGCGCCGACGATCTGCCGGCCAGACTGGCCGAGGCCGAGGAGGCGGTGATCAACCCCCTCCGGATGCGCGCGGCGACGGCGGACGGCATGGTCAGCGAGGGGCTTGCGATCAACGAGGTCTCTCTCCTGCGCGAGGGTCCTCAGGCCGCGCGGCTGCGCATCTCGGTCGACGGCAAGCCGCGCCTGGACGAACTGGTCTGCGACGGCGCGCTTGTGGCGACCCCTGCCGGGTCGACGGCGTACAATTATTCCGCACACGGTCCGATCCTCCCGATCGGCTCCGAAATCCTCGCCCTGACCGCAGTGGCGCCCTTCCGACCGAGGCGCTGGCGGGGCGCGCTTCTGCCCAAGACCGCGACGGTTCGCTTCGACGTCCTCCAGCACGAGAAGCGGCCCGTGATGGCGGATGCCAATGGCCGCCCGGTCCGAAACGTCCAGTGGGTCGAGGTCACGAGCGAGCCGAGCATCCGGCACCGCATTCTCTTCGATCCGGGTCACGGGCTCGAGGAGCGGCTGATCCGCGAGCAATTCCAATGAACGTCCGCAATCGCGCCATGTTTGCGTCCTACGCTGCCTGCCAAGCGCCTTTCACGGAGAAATCCATCGTGACCCGTATCGCCCTTTTTTCCGTCATCCTGGCTGGGCTGACTGCCTGCGGTCCGACGCTGCCCGACCTCGAGGTCGAGCCGATCCGCAAGGTTCTGTCGGATAATTCCGCGCTCCCATATGAATGCGTGAACTACGATTTGCGCAGCGACAGTTGCGAGGGCCTAGTGACCCGGCGGGTCAAAGGCGACCGGATCTTCTACGAGGCGTTCGCCCTCGTTCCGGGGCCGAGCGATCCGATCAACATGCGCCTAAAGGTCGACTTCCAGATCGAGGACACCCGCTATTGCGGCGACATGCGCAACGCCGACCTGGTCTTCGACGGGACACTGACGCCAGGACAGCGAAGTCTCTTGCAGGAGCTATTGCTCGCGCAGCTCATCTCCTACGGGGACGTGTGCGGGGCCTATTTCCGCGAGGGCGAGGGCTATATCAGCGTCACCACCGACCGCAACGGGCGCGTGATGCCTCAAGGCGTCGAGACAAGCCATTTCTTCGCGCGGCCGAAACCCTTGCGCCTATGAGGCGTAACCGATCGTCCTGAGCGCCTCTCGGATTTCATCGATGATCGCGGGATCGTCGATGGTGGCGGGCACCTTGAAGTCGGCGCTGTCGGCGATCTTGACCATCGTGGCGCGAAGGATCTTGCCCGACCGTGTCTTGGGAAGCCGCTTGACCACGATGGCGTGCTTGAAGGCGGCGACGGGTCCGATGCGATCGCGCACCAGCTTCACGCATTCCGACACGATGTCCTCGTCCGAGCGATTGGTGCCGGTGTTGGTACAGAGAAAGCCGAGCGGAAGCTGACCCTTGAGCTGGTCCGTGACGCCGATCACCGCGCATTCCGCAACGTCGGGGTGCGAGGCCAGGATCTCCTCCATTCCGCCGGTCGACAGCCTGTGGCCCGCGACGTTGATGACGTCGTCGGTGCGCGCCATGATGTAGAGGTATCCCTCTTCGTCGATGTAGCCCGCGTCGCCTGTCTCGTAGTAGCCGGGAAAATGGTCGAGATACGCTTTGCGGAAGCGCCCCTCCGCGTTCCAGAGCGTCGGCAGGGTTCCGGGGGGCAAGGGCAGTTTCACTGCGATGGCGCCGAGTTGGCCGGCTTCCATCGGCTGTCCCGCCTCGTCGAGGATGTGAATGTCGTAACCCGGCATCGGCACCGTGGGAGAGCCGACCTTCACCGGCAGCGGCTCGATCCCCATGGGGTTGCCGACCATGGGCCAGCCGGTTTCGGTCTGCCACCAGTGGTCGATGACCGGCACCTTGAGCATGTCCTGCGCCCAGAGCACCGTGTCGGGGTCTGCGCGTTCGCCGGCGAGGAAGAGGGTCCGCAGGGACGAGATGTCGTAGTTCTTCAGGAATTCGCCCTTCGGATCCTCGCGCTTGATGGCACGAAACGCCGTGGGTGCCGTGAAGAACGCCCGCACCTTGTGGTCCTGGATGACGCGCCAGAAGGTCCCTGCGTCAGGCGTACCCACGGGCTTGCCCTCGAACACGATGGTGGTGTTCCCGTGGATGAGGGGTCCGTAGCAGATATAACTGTGGCCCACGACCCAGCCCACGTCCGAGGCGGCCCAGAACACCTCGCCGGGATCGACGCCATAAATGTTCTTCATCGACCAGTTCAGCGCGACGAGATGACCGCCGGTGTGGCGCACGACGCCCTTGGGCTGACCGGTCGTGCCGGAGGTATAGAGGATGTAGGCGGGGTGGTTGCCCTCCACCGGCAGGCAGTCTGCGGGCTCGACGCCATACTGGAAGGCGAACCAGTCGACGTCGCGGCCCTCGATCAGCTTTGCGACCTCCTGTTCACGCTGGAAGATGACGCAGAAGTCGACCTTGTGAGCGGCCTGCTCGATGGCGCCGTCCAGAAGCGGCTTGTAGTGGACGACGCGCCCCGGCTCGATCCCGCAGGAGGCCGCGATGATGGCCTTGGGCTTGGCGTCGTCGATGCGGACGGCGAGTTCGTGCGCCGCGAAGCCGCCGAAGACGACGGAATGGATGGCGCCGATCCGCGCGCAGGCCAGCATGGCCTCGACCGCTTCGGGGACCATCGGCATGTAGATGATGACGCGGTCGCCCTTGTCGATGCCCCTGGCCCGAAGTGCGCCAGCAAGCGACGCGACGCGGTCGCGCAGTTCGGCGTAGCTGATCTTGTGGATCGTGCCGGTGACGGGGCTGTCGTGAATGATGGCCGTCTGCGCGCCGCGTCCGGCCTCGACGTGACGGTCGACGGCGTTCCAGCAGGTATTCACCATGCCATCGGCGAACCACTCGAAGAAGGGTGCGTTCTCGTCGGACAGCGCTTTCGAGGGCATCCGCTCCCAGTCGATGGCCTCGGCCGCCTCCATCCAGAACTGCTCCGGGTCGGCCTTCCAGGCCGCGTAGACATCACGGTATCCCATGCGACGCTCCTCCTCGATGGCAGAGTGCTACGACCGCCGGCTTGGGTCAGGCAAGTGCGATGGCACCTGCAGCGGCAGAGTGCCGCGAATTTTTTGCAGTGTTTGCCATCATGTCCTGCAAAGTTTTGCAGATTCGAGCGAGACATGGCAGCCAGGGCAAATTCCGATGAGCCTCTGCAAAATTGCGAAGGCCACGATCCGCCTATGTCCTCGAAAATCCTTTGCCCGACTCAGGGAAAAAGGTGTTCCGATTCTTCTAGGGCGCGCAATCCCGCGCGTCCGTTCTCTTGAGGTAAGCCCATGGGCGACAAGAAGCAGAAGCCAGCGAAACCCGCGACAAAAACCACCAAGAAGTAAGGTTTCCGACGAGCAACGCGCCGCCGGGACGCCCGGCGGCGTATTGGCCGTCAGCCGTAGATCGACACCGGCGTTCCGGCCAGCGCCGAGATGTTCAGAAGCCCCCGCGCCGTGATCGACGGGGTCACGATATGTGCCCGGTTCGCCATTCCCATGAGGATCGGCCCGACCTCGAGACCGCCGGCCTTCATCTTGAGGATATTACGCACCGCAGATGCGGCATCGGTGTTGGCGAAGACCAGCACGTTTGCCGGACCCTGGAAGCGCGAATTCGGCATGATGCGCTCGCGGATCTCGATGTCGAGCGCGGTGTCCGTGTGCATCTCGCCTTCGTAGAGAAAGTCGCGCGGCTCGGCATCGAGGATGGCGAGCGCGGCGCGCATCCGGCGGCCGGTGTCGCAATCGAGGTTGCCGAACTGGCTGTGAGAGCAGAGCGCGATCTTCGGCTCCAGTCCGAAGCGGCGGACGTGACGCGCGGCCCCGACGACCACCTCCGCGATCTGTTCGGGCGTGGGTTCGGGGTGAACGTGCGTATCCGCGACGAAAAGCGGACCGTCCTCGAGGATCAGAAGAGACAGCGCGCCAATGGGATGACGGCCCTCGGTCGCCAGAACCTCGGTGATATAGCGTAGGTGCCAGAGATACTGCCCGAAGGTTCCGCAGATCAGGCTGTCGGCCTCGCCGCGATGGACCATGACGGCCGCGATCGCGGTGGTGTTGGTCCGCATGATCGCCCGCGACAGCTCGGGCGTCACGCCGCGCCGTTCCATGAGGGTGTGATAGTCCTGCCAGTAATCGCGGTAGCGGGGGTCGTTCTCGGGGTTCACGAGCTCGAAGTCCTCACCCGCGCGCATCGGCAGACCAAGCCGCTCGATGCGTGAACTCACGACGTCGGGACGGCCGATCAGGATGGGAACGTCGGTCGTCTCCTCGATCATGGCCGTCGCAGCGCGCAGGACGCGCTCGTTCTCGCCTTCGGCGAAGATGATCCGGCGCCGCGCGGTGGCGGCGGCCTCGAAGACCGGTCGCATGATCATGGTCGACTTGAAGACCGATCCGTCCAGCTTGCGCTTGTACGCCCCGACATCGGCGATGGGCTTGGTGGCGACGCCCGTCTCCATCGCCGCCAAGGCAACGGCCGATGCAACGACTCCCATGAGACGCGGGTCGAATGGCTTGGGGATCAGGTAATTCGGTCCAAAGGTCATTTCCTCGCCCTTGTAGGCTGCGGCTGCCTCGGCCGAGGTCGTGGCGCGGGCGAGCTTTGCGATGGCCTCGGCGCAGGCGAGCTTCATCTCGTCGTTGATGCCCGTCGCGCCGACATCGAGAGCGCCGCGGAAAATGAAGGGGAAGCAGAGGACGTTGTTGACCTGGTTCGGCACGTCGGACCGTCCGGTCGCGATGATGGCGTCGGGCGCGGCGGCGCGGGCGAGCACGGGGTCGATCTCGGGCGTGGGATTGGCCAGTGCGAAGATGATGGGGGGTCTGTTCATCCGCGTCACCATGTCGGGCGTCATGACGCCCGGGCCAGACAGTCCGAGGAAGAGGTCTGCGCCTTCGATGACGTCACCAAGGCTGCGGGGCCCGCCGGGTTGCGCAAACTCGGCCTTTTGCGGTGTCATCTCGACAGTTCGGCCCTCGTGGACGAGCCCCGCGAGGTCGCAGAGGAAGACGTTCTCGCGCCGAACGCCCAGCTTCAGGAGCATGTTCAGGCAAGCGATGCCGGCTGCACCCCCTCCGGTCGAGACGACCTTGATGTCCTCGAACCGCCTGTCGGACACTGTCATGGCGTTCATCGCGGCGGCGGCGACCACGATGGCCGTTCCGTGCTGGTCGTCGTGGAAGACGGGTATGTTCATGCGTTCGTGGCACAGCTTCTCGACGATGAAGCAGTCCGGTGCCTTGATGTCCTCGAGGTTGATCGCGCCGAAGGTCGGTTCAAGCGCACAGACGATGTCGGCGAGCTTCTCGGGGTCGCTCTCGTTCAGTTCGATGTCGAAGCAATCGATGTTGCCGAATTTCTTGAAGAGGACCGCCTTGCCCTCCATCACGGGCTTTGCCGCCAATGCTCCGATGTTGCCCAGCCCGAGGACAGCGGTGCCGTTCGTCACCACGGCGACCATGTTGCCGCGCGCGGTATAGCGGCTGGCGGTCAGTGGGTCGGCCTTTATCTCGAGGCAGGCTTCGGCGACGCCGGGGCTATAGGCGCGGGCCAGATCACGACCGTTTGCCAGCGGCTTCGTGGCGCGGATCTCAAGCTTACCGGGCTTTGGAAACTCGTGGTAATCGAGCGCAGCCTGCCGAAGCGCGATCTCGCGCGTGTCGTTGGTCATGGCGTCCTCCCCCGGATAGTTTAGCGTTAAACAATCTTGGACCGGCGCGTAGCCCCACTGCTCTTTGGCGTCAATGGGGGACATCGGTCGCGTCGCAGTCTGCGTTGAAGTTCCTGACGGAGCAAGCCTCTCGCACTCTTGCCATCCCCAATGCCACGGGTCACGTTGGCCGAAAAGGACATAGCCCATGAGCCTGATCGACGAGGCCGCGGCAGCGCGGCCGAATGCCTATGCCCCCTATTCCGGCTTCAAGGTCGGAGCCGCACTCAGGACCTCCTCGGGCAAGGTCTTCGTGGGCGTCAACGTCGAGAACGCCGCCTATCCGCAGGGCACCTGCGCCGAGGCCGGCGCCATCGCCGCGATGATCGCGGGCGGCGAGACCCGCATCGCCGAGGTCGCCGTCATCGCCGACAGCCCCGAGCCCGTCACGCCGTGCGGCGGGTGCCGCCAGAAGCTCTCGGAATTCGCTGCTCCGGACACTCCCGTCACCATGGCGTCGGTTTCGGGCGCGACGCTGACCATGACGATGTCGGACCTTCTTCCCGGTGCCTTCGCAAAATCCGCGATGGACCGCTGAGCATGGACGCCCGCGCGATCATCGAGACCCTGCGCGACGGGGGCGAGCCCACTCAGGCTCAGATGACCTGGTTCGCCAACGGTCTTGCCACCGGGGCCGTGACCGACGCCCAGGCCGGGGCCTTCGCCATGGCTGTCTGCCTGCGGGGGTTGTCGGAAGAGGCGCGGGTCGCGCTGACCCTCGCGATGCGGGATTCAGGCGATGTTCTGGAATGGAAGCTGAAGACGCCTGTCGTCGACAAGCATTCGACGGGCGGTATCGGTGATTGCGTGTCCCTCTTGCTCGCACCCATGCTGGCGGCTGTCGGCGTCGCGAACCCGATGATCTCGGGCCGGGGCCTTGGACATACCGGAGGGACGCTCGACAAGCTCGAGGCCATCCCCGGTGTGTCGACCGACGTGGACGAGACCACCTTCCGCCGCATGGTCGATGACATCGGCTGCGCCATCGTCTCGGCCTCGAAGCGGATCGCGCCGGCGGACAAGCGGCTTTATGCGGTGCGCGACGTGACGGGAACGGTGGAAAGCATCGACCTCATCACGGCGTCGATCTTGTCAAAGAAACTGGCGGCGGGTCTGGGATCGCTGATCCTCGACGTGAAGTGCGGTTCGGGCGCCTTCATGAAGACACGCGATGATGCCGTTGCCTTGGCCAGATCGCTCGTTTCGACGGCGAACGGGGCGGGGTGCCGTACGGCGGCGCTGGTGACCGCCATGGACCAGCCACTTGCCTCGACCGCCGGGAACGCGCTCGAAGTGGCCGAGGTGATGCAGGCGCTGACCGCTCCGCGCAACTCGCGCCTCGTCGACCTGACTTTGGCCCTGGGGGCAGAGTTGATGCTGCTTGCGAAGGTCGACGTGTCGCCGGAGGTGGCGGCGGGCAAGCTTCTAGATACATTGAAGTCAGGCAGGGCCGCCGAGAAGTTCGACGCGATGATAGAAGCTCTCGGCGGTCCCGCACGGTTCAGCGAAGATTGGCAGAGCCGCTTGCCCGAGGCCAACGTCATCCGCGAAATCGCGGCGCCACAGTCCGGGAAGATCGCCGCGCTGGACGGCCATGCGATCGGGCTCGCCGTGGTGCGTCTCGGCGGGGGACGGTTGCGCGAAGGCGACAGGATCGACCCCTCGGTCGGGTTCTCGGACATTCTGCCCCTTGGGGCCGAGGTGTCGAAGGGTGAGCCCGTCGCGCGCCTCCACGCCGCCGGCGAGAAAGCAGCGCAGGAGGCCGAGCGCGCCTATCTCGACGCCCTTACGATCGGGGAGCGCGCCGAACCCTTGCCGCTGATGATCGAGAGGGTGGGCTGATGCCGCGGGCGTTCCTCGTCGTCCTCGACAGCGCGGGCGCAGGCGGCGCTCCGGACGCGGCCGCTTACTTCAACGGCGACCGGCCCGATACAGGATCGAACACGCTTGCCCACATCGCCCAGGCCTGTGCGCGCGGCGAGGCGGAAGAAGGCCGGACGGGTCCGCTGAAGATGCCTCATCTCGACCGCCTAGGCCTTGGTGCTGCGGTGAGGCTGGCCGGAGGTGAGGCGACGCCGGGACTCGATGCGAGACCGGAGGGCGTCTGGGCGGCGGCGACCGAGGTGTCGCAAGGCAAGGATACGCCGTCGGGTCACTGGGAACTGGCGGGCGTGCCCGTTCCCTGGGACTGGCACTACTTCCCCGACGCGCAGCCCGCTTTCCCGCCCGACCTCATGGCAGAGGCGGCGCGGCTTGCTGGCACCGAGGGCACTCTCGGCAATTGCCACGCCTCTGGCACGCAGATCATCGAGGACCTTGGCGAAGAGCATCTGCGGACCGGCTGGCCGATCTGCTATACGTCCGTCGACAGCGTCTTCCAGATCGCGGCGCACGAGGAACGCTTCGGGCTGGAGCGCCTGATGTCGACGTGCAAGGGGCTGGCTCCGACGCTCCACGCCATGAAGGTCGGTCGCGTCATCGCCCGGCCCTTCCTCGGCGAGACGGCGCTCGACTTCAAGCGCACGAAGAACCGCAAGGACTTCGCCATCGAGCCACCGTCTCCGACGCTGTGCGATTGGGTCTCGGAGGCGGGGCGCAAGGTCCACGCGGTCGGCAAGATCGGCGACATCTTCTCGATGCGAGGCATAGACGACGTTGCCAAGGGCAGCGACGACGAGCTGATGGAGCATCTTGTGCGCCTGATCGCCGAAGCAGAGGACGGAAGCCTGACGTTCGCCAACTTCGTCGAGTTCGACACGCTCTACGGGCACAGGCGCGACGTCTCGGGCTATGCCCGCGCGCTCGAATGGTTCGACAGCCAGGTGCCGCGCCTTTTGGCGAACCTCCGAGACGACGACCTGATCCTCTTCACCGCCGACCACGGCAACGACCCGACCTGGTCGGGCACCGATCACACCCGCGAACGTGTGGCCGTCGTAGGCAAGGGACCTTCGCCGATGGCGGCCGGACAGGTGGCCTTCGTCGACGTCGCCGCAACCGTCGCCACGCACCTCGGCGTTCCATCTCGTGGCGCCGGCACGCCCTTCACAGCACAGGAGCCGAGATGAGCGATCACCTCACCGTCGTCGATCACCCGCTGGTTCAGCACAAGCTGACACTGATGCGCGAGAAGGACACCTCGACCGCCGTCTTCCGCCAACTCCTGCGCGAGATCAGCACGCTTCTCGCCTACGAGGTGACGCGGTCTCTGCCGATGACGACCCGGTCCATCGAGACACCGCTCTGCGACATGGATGCGCCGGTGCTCTCGGGACGGAAGCTCGCGCTGGTCTCGATCCTGAGGGCGGGGAACGGTTTGCTGGACGGGATGCTGGACCTGATCCCCTCGGCGCGGGTCGGCTTCGTCGGACTTTACCGCGACGAGGCGACGCTGAAGCCGGTCCAGTACTACTGCAAACTGCCGGGCGAACTGGACAACCGGCTGGTCATCGCGGTCGACCCGATGCTTGCAACGGGCAACAGCTCCGTGGCGGCCGTGGATCTTCTGAAGAAGGCGGGCGCCGACAACATCCGCTTCCTCTGCCTGCTCGCCGCGCCCGAAGGCGTCGCGCGGATGAAGGAGGCGCATCCCGACGTGCCGATCGTCACGGCCGCACTCGACGAACGTCTGAACGAGAAGGGTTATATCGTCCCCGGCCTTGGCGACGCTGGCGACAGGATGTTCGGAACGAAGTAGAAATTCTTTACCCTGCACCCCCCGAAACGCAAAGTGACGCTGGGGAATCGTGGGGATGTCTCGGTGAAGCTGCTGACTGCCATCGGCCTGGGTGTCCTGGCCTCGTTTTCGTCGGCCTGCGCGCAGCAGGCCGATCCCGTGCGAAAGGTGCCGCCGCCCGGTTACGACGCCCCGGTCTTCACCGACGCGCGGGGATGCACGTTCGTCCTGCGCCGCATCGCGGGGTGGGAGCTTTGGGTCCAGGCCGAGCCAACCGATACGGACTGCCGCAAGGCGATCCCGGACGACCGCGACGCCAAGACGCTCTAGTCCTCGCAGATGCGCTGAAGCGCGATCCAGTCCCCATCCTCGAGCACGGGTCGCGGCACCGCGGGAATAGCGTCCGCCACGGTGTCCGTCGTCTTGCCGGTATAATCGACGGCAAGGGCGTAGGGCTTGCCCGAGATGCCCGCTTCCTTCATCCGCATCGCCAGAACGGGCTGCGGGACCCGGGCGGGCGGGTGCGTCACCAGCCACTCAGACATCGGGCGAAGCGTTTCCTCGGACAGCTTGCCTGTTGTCAGAAGAGTAAGCGCTGCATTGAGCCCGGCCGCCTTGAGAAGTTCCGACAGCGGGTCCTGCCGGGTCCGCCGCATGTCTTCGGCGATAAGATAGCCCGCCAGCACTTCGGGCGTCTCGTAATCCTCGACGAGGGTGTGGGAAATCAGGATTGTCCCGCCCGGCAGGTTCGCGGTTCCGGTCAGCGCCGACGGCAGGACGACCAGCGTGGTGGGCTTGCCGGGGAAAAGCACGTCGCTGAGGCTGGAAAGCGCGCGTTGCCCCGAGGGGTTGTCGCAGGCGGCGCCGGCGACGGTCTCTACTTCCTCGACGAGGGCGGCCCCGATGCCGGTGCGGGCGCTTTCGGGCACAAGCGATGCGGTGTGGCGGACGATGGCGCCGGGAAGCCAGAAAAAAGCGATTGCCGCCGCGCCCAGGACGACGGCAAGCGTTGTGAGACCCCGTACCCGGCCCGGCCGGGCGGCGCCGCGGCGGATGGCCTTCAGGACGCGATTGAGGGCGGCGACCATCTCGTCGTCGGATACTTCCAGCGTCTCGGGCGCGTCATCGCCCGGTCCGTAGAGGGCAGGGCGCTCGCCGGGGTTCAGGCGCTGCACGGCGGGAAGGGACCAGTGGGTCAGCGCGCTGCCGTTGAAGTCGGAAATCGTCAGCGTCGCCTCGCCGACCGAGACGACGACGTTGCGCCGCTGCGCCTCGGGGTCGGGGCGCCACACGCCCTCGGCCTCGAGCCGCTGGTATTCCGCCAGTACGGTCAACTGCCCCCCGTGCGTTACGCCGATCCCCGGCGCGACACTAGCGGATGGCCCCGGTTGCTACAATTGCCGCCTCACGGCCCTGCCTTGCGTCGCGGCACGCCTCGTCGTAGCAGGGAACTCGGACGACCGAGGGACGAAACTCATGGCCGACGATCCGAAAACGCTCGTCTCGACCGAGTGGCTGGCGCAGCATCTGGATGACCCGGATCTCAGGGTTCTCGATGCCTCGTGGTATCTTCCGGACATGAAGCGGGACGGCAAGGCCGAGTACGACAAGGCGCACATTCCCGGTGCGCGGTTCTTCGACATCGACGATCTGAGCGACCACCGTTCCGACCTGCCGCACATGGTGCCGCCGGTCGAGAAGTTCATCAGCCGGATGCGTGCCATGGGCGTGGGTGACGGACATCAGGTCGTCGTCTATGACGGCGCCGGGCTGTTTTCGGCCGCACGCGTCTGGTGGCTGTTTCGCCTGATGGGAAAGACCGACGTCGCGGTGCTGGACGGGGGCTTTCCGAAGTGGCGCGCCGAAGGACGTCCAGTCGAGGATATGGCGCCCGTCATGCGCGACCGCCACATCACGGTCAGCCGCCAGAACCAGCTTGTGAAGGACGTAACGCAAGTCGCCGCAGCCTCGAAGCTTGGTGACCAAGAAATAGTCGACGCCCGTGCGCCCGCCCGCTTTCGTGGCGAGGAACCCGAGCCAAGGCCGGGCCTTCGCGCGGGTCACATTCCAGGCTCGAAGAGCGTCCACTACCGCCGCCTGCTGAATGACGACGGCACGCTTCGACCCGTGCCGGAGTTGAAGGCGATCTTCGAGTCTTCGGGCGTCGACCTTCGCAAGCCCGTCATCACCTCCTGCGGTTCGGGCGTGACGGCGGCGATCCTGTCGCTTGCGCTGGAGCGCACCGGGCACCGCAACCATTCGCTTTACGACGGTTCCTGGGCCGAGTGGGGCATGTACGGCGACCTGAAGGTCGAGACGGAATGACGGTCCAAAAGGCCGGAACCGAGGTCGAGTACACCGTCACTTACCTCGAGATGGACGAGCGTCCGACCTACAACTGGCCGCGCCTTCCGCTGGGCGTCTCGGCGGCGCTCTTCAAGGCCGAGACCCCGCCGGTCTGGTATTTCCTGTCGCTTTATGGCGCCGTCGGAGAGGACTATGCGTGGGAGGACATGTTTGCCCGCCCCCGCGACGAGATCGCGGCTTATCTCGCGCGGTCGTCGCTCTTCACCCTCATGCACAAGGGATGGCCGCAAGGCTTCTTCCTTCTCGACGGACCGAAACCGAGCGGAGTGACGGAACTCGACTACTTCGGCCTCGTCCCGGAAGCGGTCGGAAGCGGTCTGGGGACATGGCTTCTGAAGACGGCGATCCTGACCGCCTGGGACATGGCGGGGACGGAGAAGCTGATCGTCGACACCTGCACGCTGGACCATCCCCGCGCCCTTGCGCTCTATCAGAAAACCGGCTTCACCCCTGTCCGTCAGGAGACGAAGACGCGAATCCTGACCCGCGACCGAGACCTGTCCCGAATCCCGTCCTGAGGACCCTTTCATGCTGAGCGAACTGACCCCGCAACCCGCCGACAAGATCCTCGAGCTGATGCAGCTCTATCGGGACGACCCGCGCGAGGGAAAGGTCGACCTTGGCGTCGGCGTCTACAAGGATGCCGACGGTCGGACCCCGGTCATGCGTGCGGTCAAGGCGGCCGAGCGGCGGCTGGTCGAGACTCAGGAAACGAAGGCATACACAGGCCTCGCAGGCGACCCGGCCTTCACGGAGGCAATGCGGCGGCTCGTCCTCGGTGACGCCGTAGAGGCGGGACGGGTCGCTGTGGCGGCGACACCTGGCGGCACCGGGGCGATCCGGCAGGGCCTGGAGCTGATGCGCTATGCCGACAAGGATGCGACGATCTGGATCTCGTCGCCGACCTGGCCGAACCACCTGACCATCGTTAAGTATCTCGGCATCCCGATGCGCGAGTATCGCTATTTCGACGGCGAGTCCCGCGGCGTCGACTTCGCCGGCATGATGGAAGACCTCAAGGGCGTGAAGGCGGGCGATCTCGTCCTGCTGCACGGGTGTTGTCACAACCCGACCGGGGCGAACCTGACCGTCGAGGAGTGGGCTTCGGTCGCGGCGTTGCTCGAGGCGACCGGCGCGGTGCCCTTCATCGACATCGCCTACCAGGGCTTCGGCGACGGCCTGGACGCCGACGTCGAGGGGGTGCGCCTGCTTGCGGGACGTCTGCCCGAGATGGTGCTGGCCGCGTCGTGCTCGAAGAACTTCGGCGTCTACCGTGAACGGACGGGCGTCCTGATGACGGTGGCGCGGAACGGTGCCGACCGGGACAGCGCGCAGGCCACGCTCGCCTTCCTGAACCGGCAGAACTACTCCTTCCCGCCCGACCACGGCGCGCGAGTGGTACAGATGATCCTCGACGATGACGACCTTCGCGCCGACTGGCAGGAGGAGTTGGAGGACGTTCGCTTGGGGATGCTCGACCTTCGCCAGCAGCTTGCCGCCGAACTGCGCCAGCGGACCAACTCCGACCGCTTCGACTTCGTTGCGCAGCACAGGGGCATGTTCTCGCGCCTCGGATGCTCGCCCGAGCAGGTGATGGCGCTGAGAAAGGATCACGGCATCTACATGGTCGGCGACAGCCGCATCAACATCGCAGGTTTGAACGCGCGGACGGTGCCGGTTCTGGCGGAAGCTCTGGTCGCGGTCGGGGCCTGAGGCTCACCCGTTCTCGCGCAAGACCGATCCGGCGAGGTAGAGCGAACCGCAGATAAGGACACGCGCGCCTGGGTCCCGAGCCACGATGTCGGACAGTGCCTCGGCCACCGAGGCCGACACCGTTGCAGGAAGCCCCACGGCAGTCGCGGCGGCCGCTGTCTCCTCGGCGGGAAGCGTGGCGGTCTCGCCCGGGATCGCGACCGCGTGGAGGCTTGCGGCGACTTGTGCGAGGGGGCGAAGGTAGCCCGCGACGTCCTTCGTGGACAGCATTCCGCAAATCAGATGGGTCGGCCGGTCCGGCATCTGCTCGAGCGTTTCGGCCAGCGCGTCTCCCGCCGCAGGATTGTGCCCGCCGTCGAGCCAGAGTTCGGCCGTGCCAGCCGCCTCGACCAGCGGACCTGACGCGAGGCGTTGCATCCGCGCGGGCCAGAAGGCTCGGCTGACGGCGGCCTCAAGTGCGTCGTCTTCAAAACCGAGGTGACGAAGGGCCGCGAGCGCCATGCCGGCGTTGCCGATCTGGTGCGGGCCGCGCAGGTTCGGCAGGGGCAGGTCGACAAGCCCAGTCTCGTCCTGGAACACCAGGCGCCCGCGTTCCTCCCACACATGCCAGTGCTGACCGTGAGCAAGGACGGGAGCGTGGAAGAGCGCCGCCTCGGCTTCGATCACCGCGAGGCCCTCGTCGTGTTGGGGCCCGACGATGACCGGGACGCCCTTCTTGATGATCCCTGCCTTCTGATAGGCGATCTCGGCGATAGTCTCGCCCAGGAACGCCTGGTGATCGAGATCGACCTTGGTGATGATCGTCAAGCGCGGCTCGTCCACCACGTTCGTCGCGTCGTGGCGGCCGCCAAGCCCTACTTCCAGCAGTGTCCAGTCGGCGCGGGTGCGCGCGAAGGCGAGGAAGGCGGCGACGGTCGTGATCTCGAAATAGGTGATCGTCTCGCCGCCGTTGGCTTCGTAGACCTCGTCGAGAAGGCGCGTGAGATCGGGCTCCGAGATGATCTCGCCCGCGACGCGAATGCGTTCGTGGAAGCGGGCCAGGTGAGGCGAGGTGTAGGCATGCGCGGACTGACCTGCGCCTTCCAGCCCCGCCCGGATCATGGCCTGGGTCGACCCCTTTCCGTTCGTGCCCGCGACGTGGATCACGGGCGGCAGGTGCCGGTGCGGGTCGCCCACGGAAGCAAGACAGCGCCCCATCCGGTCGAGGGTGAGGTCGATCACCTTCGGATGCAGCCGCATCATCCGCTCGAGGATGGCGTCGGAGGTCACTGTCTGTGTCACGGTTTCCGAGGAACGCTGTGGCGCGTCACTTTCCTTCGGCAGCGTCGGGGGTCGAGGCGGGCAGGGCGGCCGGCGTCAATTCCGGCGCCGGCAGGTCGCCCTTCACCGCCGGCGACAGCCCGAGGAGCATCCGCACGATGGTCACGAGTTCGTCCTTCAGGTGCTTGCGATGCGTTACCCGGTCGAGCATCCCGTGATCGAGCAGGTATTCGGCGCGCTGAAAGCCCTCGGGCAGCTTCTCGCGGATGGTCTGCTCGATCACGCGGGGGCCGGCGAAGCAGATGAGCGCGTTCGGCTCGGCGATCTGGACATCGCCCAGCATCGCGTAGGAGGCGGTAACCCCGCCCGTCGTCGGGTGCGTCAGCACCACGATGTAGGGCAGGCCGGCTTCCTTCAGCATGTCGACGGCGATGGTGGTTCGCGGCATCTGCATCAGCGACAGGATGCCTTCCTGCATCCGGGCGCCGCCGGCGGCCGAAAAGAGGATGAGCGGGCGCTTGCGCTTCACCGCGCGCTCGGCGGCGGCGATGATGGCGTTGCCCACGTACATGCTCATCGAGCCGCCCATGAAACCGAAGTCCTGAACGGCGGCGACAACGGGCGTGCGCCCGATCTCGCCTTCGGCGACCAGCATCGCCTCTTTCTCGCCAGTCTCTCGCTGCGCGGATTTCAGACGCTCGGGGTACTTTTTCTGGTCGCGGAAGTTCAGCGGGTCCTGGATCGGCTGCGGCACCTCGACCTCGGCGAAGACGCCGTTGTCGAAGAGCGTCCTCAGGCGGTCCCGCGCCGAGATCGCCATGTGGTGATCGCAGTTCGTGCAGACGTTCAGGTTCTCCGCAAGTTCGCGGTGAAACAGCATCGTGCCGCATTCGGGGCACTTGGTCCAAAGGTTCTCAGGCACTTCCCGGCGCGAGAAGAGCGAATTGATCTTCGGACGGACGTAGTTCGAAATCCAGTTCATCAGCTTTTTTCGGCGCCTGCTCCGGGACCAGTTAAGCCGCGCGACGGGGAATTGCAATCAGCGGGACAGGAGACGCGCGGTCAGAATCCAAACCCCTACAAGGGCGGTCAGGTCCACGGCGATAAGGCGCGGATCGCTCAGGCCGGTCTCGAGCGCCACCGCCGAATGATAGAGGGCGAGCCCGCCGAGTGCGGGATCGGCGGCCACGACGAGGATGGCCATCGCGTTGTTCGCGAAGTGAATTCCCCAGGCCGCACCGATGCTTCCCGTCCGTGCCGTCAAATCGCCCGCCAGGACGCCAAAGAGTGTCGCGGCGCCGACATAGGTGAGGGCGACCTGCGGCCCCACGTCCGGAAGGTAGTGGAGCGCTCCGAAGAGGAGGGCGGGCAGGAGTAGCCACACGACCGGAGAGCGCAGTCGCGCCGCTAGCTGGCCCTGAAGGTAGCCGCGGAACAGCAGTTCCTCTGATCCGGTCTGTGCGGCGACGGCGATGAGGCCAAGGGGAAGCCAGAGCGCCCAGGTGCTCGCCGGAAGATTTGGCTCGACGTCCGGATAGACGGGGCGGCTGACGAGCGCGAGGATCACGGCGGCCCCCACGGTGACACCGACGCCGACGGCGAAGTGGCGCAGCGTACGTGGGGCGGGACCAACGAGGCTGCGGGCCGATCTCGCGTGCAGGTTTCGTGCCACGTAGATCGTGGCGAGGCCAGGACCGGCGTAGAGGCCGAGGAACACCACGGTCCCCGCAGGAGTGCCGGTCGAGAACAGGATGTCGAACCATGTCGCCGGCAGAGGCTCGCCGCGCATCACCGACAGCACGCCGGACAGCGCCAGGGCCCAAAGCACCGTAAGGCAGGCGACAAGGGCCAGCCCGACGGGCAGTCGCCAAAGCGCGGTACGCAGGCCGGTTCGCGTGAGGGACTGGCGGTAGCTCTGATAGGACACTCGACAGACCCTGCGTCTCGCGCGCCCCATCGTCAACGGGCGTTCGCCTCGGACGGCACAGGCTCACGCGAAACCCCGCTTGCGCTTGCCCCTCCCGAGCCGCAGAGCTATGGCTCGGGACGAAAATCGGGGAGGCGACACATGCTCAAAAACAACAGGTTCGACAAGTCGAGGCTGCCTAGCCGACACGTCACCGAAGGACCGGCCCGCGCGCCGCACAGATCGTATTACTACGCGATGGACCTCACCGAGGAGGACATCGCGCAGCCCTTCGTCGGCGTCGCCACCTGCTGGAACGAGGCCGCACCCTGCAACATTGCGCTCAACTGGCAGGCGCAGGCGGTGAAGACGGGGGTTAAGGCGGCCGGCGGTACTCCGCGCGAGTTCACCACGATCACCGTCACCGACGGGATTGCCATGGGGCATGAAGGAATGCGGTCGTCGCTGGCGTCGCGCGAGGCGATCGCCGACACCGTGGAATTGACGATGCGCGGGCACTGTTACGATGCACTTGTCGGTCTGGCCGGTTGCGACAAGTCGCTGCCTGGGATGATGATGGCGATGCTGCGTCTGAACGTGCCGTCGGTCTTCATGTACGGCGGCTCGATCCTGCCGGGCAAGGTGCCCGAGGGCGCGGACGTTCCCGCCGATTTCGCTTCGCGCGACCTGACGGTGCAGGACATGTTCGAGGCGGTCGGCCGTTACCAGGCGGGCGACGTGACGGACGCGCAGCTTGCCATCCTCGAGCGTGTCGCCTGCCCGTCAGCCGGGGCGTGCGGCGGCCAGTTCACCGCCAACACGATGGCCTGCGTGTCCGAGGCGATCGGGCTGGCGCTCCTGAACAGCTCGGGTATGCCCGCGCCCTACGAGAGCCGCGCGCAGTACGGCGAGGCTTCGGGCGCCGCCGTGATGAACCTGATCGAGAAGAACATCCGTGCCCGCGACGTCGTCACGCGCGAGGCGCTGGAAAACGCCGCCCGGGTCGTCGCCTGCACGGGCGGATCGACGAACGCGGGGCTGCACCTGCCGGCCATGGCGCACGAGGCGGGCATCGACTTCGACCTTTTCGACGTCTGCGACATCTTCCATGACACGCCCTATTTCGTGGACATGAAGCCGGGCGGCAAGTTCGTCGCCAAGGACCTCTACGAGGCGGGCGGGGTTCCGGTCGTGATGAAGGAACTGCGCAAGGCCGGGCTGATCCACGAGGATTGCATGACCGCCAGCGGCGAGACCATCGGCGTGGAGTTGGACAAGATCGACCGCGAGGCGGACGGCCGCGTCATCTACCCCATCGAAACGCCTATCACCAAGACGGGCGGCGTCGTCGGCCTGAAGGGTAACCTTGCCCCGGAAGGCGCCATCGTGAAGGTCGCCGGCATGAGCGAGGCCGAGCAGGTCTTCACCGGACCTGCTCGCGTCTTCGAGTGCGAGGAGGATGCCTTCGAGGCCGTGAAGGCTCGAACCTACAAGGAAGGCGAGGTTCTGGTGATCCGCAACGAGGGGCCGGCGGGCGGACCGGGGATGCGAGAGATGCTGGCGACCACCGCGGCACTGTCCGGTCAAGGCATGGGCAAGAAGGTGGCGCTTATCACCGACGGTCGTTTCTCGGGCGCGACGCGCGGGTTCTGCGTGGGCCACGTGGGCCCGGAGTCGGCCTATGGGGGACCGATCGCGCTTCTGAAGGACGGGGACGTCATCACCATCGACGCCGTCAAGGGCGAGATCTCGGTGGCGTTGTCGGACGACGAACTCGCGCAGCGGAAGGCGGCCTGGCCGGGTGCGCGCGCGACCAACTATCAGTCGGGCGCTCTCTGGAAGTACGCGCAGCTTGTCGGTTCGACGCGGCTTGGCGCGGTGACGCATCCGGGGGCCCGGGCCGAGACGCATGTCTACGCGGACCTCTAGTCTCGTCCTCTTTTCTGCTCTTGGGCTGACCGCTTGCGACGCGGGAGGCATCGTCTCCCGCGCGCCGACGCGGATCGTGCTCCCGGACGGTATCGTCGTCGCGGGCGCGGACGGCTGGTGCGTCGACACACGGTCGACGGGCGCATCGAGCGTGACGTCGGTCGTCGTCCTGGGAAGTTGCGCTGCCATTGGCGGCAAGGCAGAGGCGGCGAGCCCGGATGTGCCTGGGGTCGTGACGGTTTCGGTCACGTCCGGCGGGGGCGATGCGCCGTCGCCCGAGGAACTGGAGGCCTACTTCGTCACCGAGCGGGGACGCGCCGCACTGGCGCGGGACGGACAGCCGGGCAGCGTCCGCATTGTCGAGACGAGGCGGACAGGAAGTCTTCTCTTCCTTCACGCTCGGGACATGAGCGCGCTGCCAGGCGCGTCTGATGATGTGTGGAAAGCATTGTTCGATCTGGACGGCCGCGTCGTCTCGATCTCTCTCTTCGGGTTGGAAGATCGACCGATCGCGCGCGACGAGGGGCTTTCGACCTTGGCAGCGCAGGTGGACGAACTGAAGGCCGCGAACGACGGCTGAATTGTCCGATGATGTTATCCACAGCTTTGTGGACCTTCCTCCCGCTCCAGCGTTGCCTCTATATGCTGTGAGTTGCTACGATCTGGCCACAGCATTTGGACGTGTGATGCCCGGCCCGTTTTTAGGACTGATCGAACGAAATGCCCTGCGCAGATGGGACCGCGCGGTGCGTTCTCTCGACCGGCTCGAGGCTCGGGATCTGAAGGTCTTGCGCAACCAGGCACGGGCTCTGGGAAAGCGCATCGATCAGGTCCTGCACGCGGCCGAAGGGCGTCTTGCCCTGCCACTGGCCAATCAGGCGGCGATCCGTCGTCCGATGCACTCGGACTGGGCTTGGCGTCCAGAGTTGTGGTGCGGGCCTGTCCGAGGCGCGGGTCTGGCTTCCGTCGAGACCCGAGCCTCCGTCGGGACCGAAGCGAAGATCTTCCACGACTGCGCCCTGTCCGAGTTGTCGATCCGCCAGATTCGCAACACGCGGGCCGAGGACGTGGCCGCCTATGGCGTCCGGCTCGACGTCTTCCGCTTTGATGGCTCTTTCCTCAGCCTCGTCGTCGATCTGCCTCGCGCCGGAATTGCCGGCCTGTCGCGGCGGCATCTGATCCGGCTGGACATCAGGGTCGAGACCGAGAAGCCGCTGGAGATTTTCGGTCGCCTCAACGTCCGGCACGGTCCGAACGTCGAGCAACTCGTCCGCGAGTTCTCGGGATCGACGGGCGAGTTCTCGGTCGAGTTCGACCTTTCGGCGACGCGGATGAACGAAGCCCGGGTGGAACGGGCGTGGCTTGACTTGATTTTCGAAGGGCCCGAGATGAACCAGATCATCCTTCGGGACGTGACGCTCTCGCGTCGCCCCCGCGCCGAGATCTGAGGGGGGAGCCGGTGGCCGAGATGACACTGACGCGGATGCGCCTGGCCGAGGGGGTCTGGGAAGGGCTTCTGTCCGCGCGCGCCGCCACGGTGACACCGCGGCTTCGCATCCGACATCGCGACGAACTTGTGGGCGAGCCGGAGACTGTCGCCGCCCCAGCAGGCGAGGGCGGAGGGCCGCGCTGGCTGGTCCGGTTCCGCCTTCCCGTCGACCGCCTTTCGGACGGGGTGCAGACATTCGTGATCGAGGATGCCGCGACGGGCGACGCTCTGGCCCATGAGACGGTCGTCGCAGGCGAGATGCTGGACGATGACCTGCGGGCCGAGGTGTCGCTCCTCCGCGCCGAGCTCGATTTGCTCAAGCGGGCTTTCCGCAGGCATTGTTCCGAAGGCTAGGCGACGTCAGCCCTTGGCCAGGACGTAGCGCTTGTCGCAATAGCCGCATTCGACCCAGCCCAGCTTGGGATCGATGGAAAGCCAGACGCGCGGATGACCGAGCGCGCCCTCGCCGCCATCGCATGAGACGCGAGTCTGTGTCACGGTTTCGGTCTCGGGCGGTTGCGGTGCGGAATGGGCAGTCATGGATCGGTCCGGCCTCGTCTTTCGGTCCAGGCATAGTAGACGGAGGTGTGGAAGGGGCAAGAGCGGCAGTGTCGCAGATGCCCCCGCCCCGCCGTTTCAGTCGTCCTTCAGCATGCGCCCAAGCGGGCGGCCCGCGAGGATGTGCAAGTGGAAGTGCGGCACGTCCTGGACGCCGTGCCGACCGGAATTCGCGATGATGCGATAGCCGTCCCCCGCATCGGGCGAGACGCCGAGGTCGGCGCAGATCGAGCCGAACGTCCGCCAGAAGTCGACGATCTCGGCCTCGCTCGCCTCGGCCGCGAAGTGGTCGGCGGTGACGTAAAATCCCTTCGGGATCACCAGCACATGGTGCGGCGCCTGGGGAGCGATGTCGTCGAAGGCGAGCGTGTGCTCGGTCTCTATTACAGTCCGGTTCGGGATTTCGCCGCGAAGGATCTTCGCGAAGATATTCTGGTCGTCATAGGTGTAAGCCATGTCTGTCCTCAGTCGACGAAGAGATATTCGGTCGCAGCGATTTCGCGCGCCTTCGAAAGGTCGATGCCGAGGAAGCCCGCGAGCGGCTCGGCATTGTCCTCGGGATCGTTCTTCTCGCGGATGCGATAAAACTCGGGGAACTTCTGGTCACGAATAAGTTCGCTTTCGCGGAACACGTCGTTGCGGATCGTGGGCAGGAGGGTCCGGAACGTCTCGGCTGACGTGTGCTCGCCCGCCAGGCCGACGCGCTTGGCGTGGCCCTCGAGGTAATCGTCGGTGTAGTTGCACTCGATCTCGAGAAGCCGGGTCTCGCTGCGGTCGGAGTAGAAGTCGCGGAAGAGATCGATGTTCGCAGGGTCCAGGCAGATCAGGAGGCTGTCGGTCCCATAGTAATCGAACAGCATCCGCATCAGCGCGCGACGGTGGCGCGTCCGTTTCGCGAGTGTGGCCTGGATGCCGCCGAGGTCGGTCATCGGTGTGGCCTCCTCGTCGAAGAGATATTCGATTGTCGGCAGGTTCGAGACCTTGGCAATCCGGTCGAGCAGACGCTTGGCGACGTGCCACTTCTTGCAGGTGACGATCAGAAGCGATCTCTCTCGCCCGATGGTCGCGTCCTTCTCCCAGAAGCGTGGCGCAAAGCGCTCTCCGACGCGGCCCCGGCCGGTCAGGAAGGTAAAGAGTCGCCGGCCCTCATTCGAGACGCGGAAGCGGACACCGGTTTGGGTATAGAGGCGGCCGAGCTTCGCTTTCAGGTCGGTCGCCTCGGCGCTGATCTTGCGCGCGAAGAGAAAGTCCTGGGCCAGAAGAAGGTCGTAGTGATCGTTGTAGAAGGTTACCGGCATCCCATAGTCGGTGAACATCAGGAAGGTCAGCGTGCGGTTGTCGATCTGGTTTTCCGGTACGAGGTGGCGGACCAGGGTCTGGAAGAACGTCTCGTCGGGGATCCAGGTCGTCTTGAAGAAGCGGACGACGTCGCGGCGCTCGCGGATGAAGTCGAGAATCGCCTCGACGGTCTGACGGCGCAGGCACCACCACTGGCTTCCGATCATCATCTGGATGTCGCGCGGCACGCGCCGCGTCAGGCCGAGGCGCTTCTGGATCGCATGACTGCCGTAAAAGAGCCTGGGCTGCGTCCTCTCGTTGAACCAGTGCCGATAGATCAGGCGCTCTTCCTTGAAGCCGGTCTTGATCCAGTCGGAGTCGTGGAAGTCGAAGCTCTCGATGAAGTCGGCGTCGCGGCGGTCCAGAAAGTCGCGCGAGTACTCCGCCGTCTTGATCGGCATGCAGTCGCCTGAAAGCATGTAGAAGTGCGTCGCGCGCGGAAAAGCCTCCACGGCGGCCTCCACGGCGGCAAGTGTGGCGCCCACAAGGCTCCATTCGCCCCATCCACATTTCTGGCGGCGTCGGGGGAAGGCGACCCTTGGATTTTCGGACAGCGCCTCGCGCAGTCTGTCGTAGTCGCCGCGAGGCGACCGGGCGTCAAAATGGATCGCCATGGCATCGCCTGTCGCGGTCAGGCGGGTGGCCTGCGCGATGATCGACTCCACGTCCTTGTGGCAAAGAAGAATATAGGCGATTTGCGCCACTGTTCCGCCCGTCACCTGCCCTTGTGCCCGCGTCTTCGGTCTAACCCGAGTCGGAGGATTGAAGAAACCTCGGAAGTTTGCTTTTTTCCCGCCACGCTCCGGTGCATTACAGCGGGAAGCGGAATGGAAGGGTTTCGGCGGTGGGTTTCCCCGGCACATGGATGACCGAAAGCAAGAGCGTCGTCTATCGCGTGGTGCCGAAGTGTGCCTGCTCGACCATCGGCCAGATCATGTACTTCTCGGATCACGGGCATTTCTACGACGGCGACATCCACGACGCCCGCGAGGGGATCCACAAATGGGCGCAGGACGAAAGCCAGTCCGCGATCATGGACGCCGTGCGGAGCAAGGGCACGTTCGCCTTCACTTGCGTGCGAAACCCCTACACCCGCATCCTCTCGTCGTTCTTCGACAAGATTTGCGGGGTCCAGAGGAACGGCCAGCGCTATCGCGGCAGCCTGATCCCGCAACTCGCACAGCAATACGGGATCGAGGTCGAGGGCGACTTCGACCAGATCGCCATGTTCCGCCGCTTTCTTCTGTTCGCGCGCGACACGATCCGGTTCCGCAAGCCGATGGACCCCGACATCCACTGGTCGGCTCAGGCCGGCCACGTCTCGACCTTCGTGGCGAACGGGGGGCACTATGGCCGCATCTTCTGGACCGAGAAGTTCGACGAGGGAATGCAGGACGTGCTGAACAGCATCCACGTCAAGGTGCCGGTCGATCTGGCCTCGATTCCGCGCTTCAACGAGAGTGAGGGACACGGCCCGAGGCGCGCCCACCCAGTGGAGGACTTCTTCGACGATCTGGCAAAGCACCTGATCTGGGAGATCTACAAGCGCGACTTCGAGCTCTTCCGTTATGACTTCGAGAACCCGGGAAACCCCATGCCGCTTGGCGAGATCGACCTCGACGAGGTTCACCGCAGGCTGGCGGGGTAGACCCCTCCGAATCGGGCCAAAGCTGCGGCGCAGCAAGTCGCCAAGGCGGTCGAAGTGTCGGAAACGAGGCTCGGCTTTGCGTATTTCCCCCTCGTATTCAGCCGTTTAGTCGCATTTATCCCCGTGAAATTGACGCAAGTCTTGTTTCGTGCAGCGCGGTTTGGGCCTATAGTCCCCGTGTTCGAAGCCGCGGATAACGACGGCACTAATGGGGGGACCTCATGATCAGATCCGAGTTGGTGCAGAAGATCGCTGACGAGAACCCTCATCTGTATCAGCGCGACGTCGAGCGGATCGTGGCCACGATCTTCGACGAGATCATCGAGGCGATGGCGCGCGGCGACCGGGTTGAGCTTCGTGGCTTCGGCGCCTTCTCGGTCAAGAAGCGTGATGGACGTGTCGGACGGAACCCGCGCACGGGCGACAGCGTAGAGGTCGAAGAGAAGCATGTTCCGTTCTTCAAGACGGGCAAGCTTTTGCGGGACCGACTGAACGGGAAGTGACATGCGCCTGATCAAGCTGATCGTCCTGGCCCTGATCGCGATCGTCATGATCGTGGTGGCCGTGGCTAACATCCAACCTCTGACACTCAGGCTTCTGCCCGATGACCTGGCGCGTCTTCTCGGCTTCAACTGGGAAGCAACGCTGCCGGCGTTCGCCTATCTTCTCATGGCCGCTATCGTCGGCCTTCTCTTCGGCTTCGTGTGGGAATGGGTGCGAGAGCACAAGCATCGCGCCACGGCCGTGCAGGAACGGCGCGAGCGGGTGCGGCTTGAACAGGAAGTGCAGCGCGTCTCTCCCTCGCCGGAAAAGGGCGATGACGTCCTCGCGCTGCTTGAGGGTCGCTGACGGGCGCGCTAGACCGCGCCCATGCAATCCACCGTCCGCGTCAAGATTTGCGGTCTCAGGACCCCCGAAGCCGTCGCCGCCGCAGCGGAGGCGGGGGCGTCCTATGTGGGATTCGTGTTCTTCCCCAGGTCGCCGCGCGCCCTGACGCCTGACGAGGCGCGCGCACTGTCCGTCGACGTACCCTCCGGTGTCGCCAAGGTCGGGCTCCTCGTCGATGCAGACGACGCGCTTCTCGACGACATCGACCGCCTGGTGCCGCTGGACATGCTTCAGCTACACGGCAGCGAGACGCCCGAGCGTGTGGCCGAAGTGCGCACGCGCTATGGACTGCCCGTGATGAAGGCGATCGGAATCGCAGATGCGGCCGACCTGTCGCTGCTCGACGATTTCGCCGGTGTCGCGGACCAGATCCTTGTCGACGCGAAACCTCCGACCGCGGGCGCGCTGCCGGGCGGGAACGGTCTGTCCTTCGACTGGCGCCTGATTGCAAACCGTCGCTGGTCCTTGCCCTGGATGCTGGCCGGCGGGCTGACGCCTTCGAATGTCGCGGAAGCCGTCGCACTGACGGGTGCGCCGCAGGTGGATGTTTCATCTGGTGTCGAGAGCGCGCCGGGCGTCAAGGACCTGAGCCTCATCAAGGCTTTCGTGGACGCACTCCGGTGAGCGTGACGTTCCGCGAGGCTGCCGAGGGCGATCTGCCTGCCGTGGTCGACCTTCTCACGGATGACGCGCTCGGGAGGGGTCGCGAAGGGGGCGACCTCGTTCGTTACCGGGATGCGTTCCGCACCATGGCGCGAGACGGTTTCAACCGGCTGATCGTCGGTCAGGACGATGCGGGTCGTATCGTCGCCACCTATCAGCTGACGATCATTCACGGCATCTCATTGAACGCCGCGACGCGCGCGCAGATCGAAGGGGTGCGCGTGGCGACCGACCTGCGGGGCGGCGGGATCGGTGCTGCGCTTCTGGCCGACGCCGAAGCGCGGGCCAGGGCCGGCGGTGCAACGCTCCTTCAGTTCACGACGAATCGCGTCCGCGACCGCGCACACGACTTCTATCGCCGCGCGGGCTACGAGGACACGCACATCGGCTTCAAGAAGACCCTTTAGCGCGACCCGAAGAGTTCGTTCAGGATGTTGATGATGACACGCTCGGTCTGATTTCCGGGCTGGTTTCGCGTCGGCTGCTGGCGCCGTGGCTCGGCCTGTTGAGCGACCGCCTGAGGCGCTTCCATCGGAAGCTCATGCACGGGAAGCCCCTCGTGGACGCGGGTCATCACCTCGTGCCAGATCTCGGCAGGCAAACCCCCGCCTGTTACGCCGGTCAGGGGCGTGTTGTCGTCGTATCCCATCCAGACGCCTGCGACATAGTCGGCCGTGAACCCGACGAACCACGCATCCCGCGACGCGCTGGTCGTGCCCGTCTTGCCCGCTGCGGGCCGCCCCTCGAGCCGTGCCCGCGTTCCAGTCCCGACTTCCATCGCCTGGTGCATCATGAAGGTGAGCTGGCGGGCCGCGCCTTCCTGGATGACGCGCTCGCCGATGCCGCCTTCCTGGACCAGAAGCGGCTTCTCCTCGCCCTTGAGCCGCAGCTCGATCAGTCCGTAGGGATCGACGGAGGAGCCTCCGTTCAGGATGCCCGCATAGGCGCGCGTCATTTCGAGAAGGGTCGATTCGGACGAGCCAAGCGCCACGGCAGGCCCGACCGCGATATCGCTTGCCAGTCCGAAGTCGGCGGCGATCTTGACGACGGCCTCGCGGCCGACCCGCTCGAAGACCTTGACGGCGGGAATGTTCAGCGATTGCGCCAGGGCCTGCGTCAGCGTGACCGTACCCGCGAAGGTGCGGGTATAGTTCTCGGGACACCATTCGCCCGATCCCGGCACGTCGAGGCAGTAGGGTTCGTCTCGAACGGTCGTGTTCGGGGGAAAGCCCATATCCAGTGCTGCAGCATAGACGAAAGGCTTGAACGCCGAGCCGGTCTGGCGTTTCGCCTGAATTGCCCGGTTGAACTGACCCGCGACACCCTTGAACTTGCGGCCGCCCACCATGGCGCGCACCGCGCCGTCGGCAGACATCACGACAATGGCTGCCTGCGCTTCGGAGCCGTCGCGGACCTTGTTGTCGAAGATGTACTGAAGACCTTCCTCGGCCGCCTTCTGGATCCGCTGGTCGAAGGTGGTTTGAATGACCACGTCCTCGGTCGTCTCCTCGGTCAGGAAGGTCGGCCCCATGTCCATGACCCAATCGGCGAAATAGCCCCCTGCGCGCGCCTCGGCCGCTTCGGACAGGGTCGCGGGCGTGCGGCGGGCCTCCTCGGCCTCTGCGGCAGTCAGGTAGCCCTGCTCTTCCATCAGCTTGACGATGGTGGCCGCACGGTCCCGGCTGAGTTGAAGGTTCGCGGTCGGAGCATAGCGGCTTGGCGCCTTCAGAAGACCGGCGAGCATCGCCGCCTCGGATGGCAGAAGCTCGTTCGCCGACCTGCCGAAATAGCGCTGCGCCGCCGCTTCGAAGCCGCGCGCGCCGGCGCCCAGATAGGCGCGGTTGAGGTAGATCGAAAGGATGTCATCTTTCGAATATCGCAACTCCATCGCCATGGCATAGACGGCTTCCTTGACCTTGCGGCCCAGAGTCGTTCGACGACATTCGGTCTCGTACTCGGCCTCGGTCATCCCGCTTTCCGGGCTATAGGGCACGCCGAGGCAGAGAAGCTTAGCGACCTGCTGCGTGATCGTAGAGCCGCCGTTGCCCGACAAAGGTCCGCGCCCCTCGGCGAGGTTGATGCGGACGGCGCTGGCGATGCCGCGAGGCGAAAGGCCGAAGTGCCCGTAGAACCGCTTGTCCTCGGTCGCAACGACTGCGTTACGCAGGTGGGGTGACACCGTATCCGCGCTGATCTGGCCACCGAACTGCTCGCCCCGCCAGGCGAACACCTTGTTATCGCGGTCAAGAAGCGTAACAGAACCGCGCGAGCGCCCGTCGACAAGCGCACTGACCGGAGGCAGGGTCGCTGCATAATAGATGACGGCCAAGGCTGTCACGATGAGGACCAGCGCGCCGACGCGCCAGCCCACGCCCCAGACAAGACGAACAACCGCACGGAAAAGCCAGACCACAGGATTGCGGCTCGCCGCGCGGACGCGGCGCGGCTTCTTGGCTCGCGCTGGTGCGGGCTTCGATTTCGGTTTGCGCGAAGTCGCGCGCTTGTCGGCGACCAAGGGCCGCTTCCCGTTCGAGCTACTCATACGCCCGGTCCATTGTTCCTGCCTCGGAGGCCAACATAATGCGAAGACTCCCCGAAGTGGAGCGGCAAACGTGCAGAGGTCGGGGACACGCTCATCCTCATGTCGCACAAAAATTAATCAAAGCACATAAATTGTGCAAATATTGTTCCACATAAACCTTTCCTGTGCGTTTCCCCCTCAGCCTCGCGCTTGTGAGCCCGTTCGTTGAGCCGTCATGTCGGTCCACGAGTGCGGCGTGGAGTGCGCCGCGATCATGCGGAAGGGGATCCATGAAACTCATCATCGCAGCGATCAAGCCGTTCAAGCTCGAAGAGGTGCGCGAAGCGCTCACCTCGATCGGGGTGCGCGGCATGATGGTGACCGAAATCAAGGGTTTCGGCTCACAGTCGGGACACACTGAAATCTACCGGGGTGCGGAATACGCCGTGAACTTCGTGCCGAAGGTCAAGCTCGAGATCGTTGTGCCGTCCTCGATGGCCGACCAGGTCGTCGAGACGATCGCCTCGACCGCCAAGACCGACAAGATCGGCGACGGAAAGATTTTCGTCCTCGACGTCCAGTCCGCCCTGCGCGTGCGCACGGGCGAGACCAATGAAGACGCGATCTGAATCGCACCATACCGACCAAGGGGTAGATAGATGGAACTGAAGAAAACTCTCGGGCTGGTAGGTGCGGCGACGCTTCTCTCGGCCCTTCCGGCGCTGGCGCAGGAGGCGGCCACTGCCGAGGCAGTCACCGAAGTGGTTACCGAGACGATGGACAAAGGCGATGTCGCCTGGATGATGACCGCGACGCTTCTCGTCCTGTTCATGATCCTGCCGGGCCTCGCGCTGTTCTACGGCGGTCTCGTCAGGTCGAAGAACATGCTGTCCGTTCTCATGCAGTGCACGACCATCTCTGCCTTGTGCATGGTGATCTGGGCGCTCTGGGGCTATTCCTTCGCCTTCGGCGGCGGCACGTCGCCGTACTGGGGCGGGATGGGCAAGCTGTTCCTCTCGGGCGTGACGGCGGATTCCATGGCTGCCACTTTCACCGATGGCGTCGTGATCCCGGAATACGTGTTCATCGCCTTCCAGATGACATTCGCCGCCATCACCCCGGCCCTGATCGTCGGCGCCTTCGCCGAGCGCATCAAGTTCGGCTCGCTGATGGTCTTCATCGCGCTCTGGGTGACCTTCGTCTATTTCCCCGTCGCGCACATGGTCTGGGACGCCTCCGGGCTGATCTTCAACTGGGGCGCCATCGACTTTGCTGGCGGCACCGTGGTCCACATCAACGCAGGCATCGCGGCACTCGTCGGCTGCATCATCATCGGGCCGCGCGTCGGTTTCCGGAAGGACAACATGGCGCCGCACTCGATGACGCTGACGCTTGTCGGAGCCGCGATCCTCTGGGTCGGCTGGTTCGGCTTCAACGCGGGGTCGAACCTCGAGGCGAACGGCGGTGCGGGTCTCGCGATGATCAACACCTTCCTTGCCACGGCTGGTGCAATCCTCGCCTGGAACATCATCGAGAAGATGACCCGCAAGCACTCTTCCATGCTGGGCGCCGCCTCGGGCATGATCGCCGGTCTCGTCGCGATTACGCCGGCCTGTGGCACGGTCGGCCCGATCGGGGCGATCGTCCTCGGCGCCGTCGCGTCGCTCGGATGCTACTTCTTCGTGGCCGTCATCAAGAACAAGTTCGGCTATGACGACAGCCTCGACGTGTTCGGCATCCACGGCATCGGCGGCATCATCGGCGCCGTCGGCACGGGCATCTTCACCGCTCCGGGTCTGGGCGGCACCGGCGGCGACGACTACTCGCTCGCTGGCCAGACGATGATCCAGATCCAGGCTGTGCTGGTGACGGTGATCTGGTGTGGTGTGGTCTCCTTCATCCTCTTCATGGTTGTGAAGGGCCTGATGGGCCTGCGCGTGACCGAAGAGGAAGAGCGCCAGGGCCTCGACCAGACGAGCCACGGCGAATCCGCTTACAGCTACTGACGGTCCTCCCCCTGATGTGGCCTATCTGCCCGGGCGTTCGCGCCCGGGCCTTTTCAATCCCGGGACAGGGACACAAAAGAGAACGGCCCGCCTCCGGTCAGGAGACGGGCCGTTCGCTCATCAGCCGTTCAGGGTTCAGCCCGCGACAAGGCCCATCTGTTCGAGTTTCAGGAGAACCTGGTGGGCGCAGTGGTCGACCTCGGTGTTCTCGGTGTCGAGGCTCAGTTCCGGGTTCGCAGGCACGTCGTAGGGATCGGAGATGCCGGTGAATTCCTTGATCTTGCCCTCGCGCGCCAGCTTGTAGAGGCCCTTGCGGTCGCGGCGCTCGCATTCTTCGAGCGACGTCGCGACGTGGACCTCGACAAAGGCACCGAAGGCTTCGACGTCCTCGCGAACCGCGCGGCGGGTGGTGGCATAGGGTGCGATCGGTGCGCAGATCGCGATGCCGCCGTTCTTGGTGATCTCGGAGGCGACATAGCCGATGCGGCGAATGTTCAGGTCGCGGTGTTCCTTCGAAAAGCCCAGTTCGCTCGAAAGGTTCTTCCGCACGATATCGCCGTCGAGAAGCGTGACGGGGCGACCGCCCATCTCCATCAGCTTGACCATCAGCGCGTTCGCGATGGTCGACTTGCCAGAGCCCGAGAAGCCGGTGAAGAACACGGTGAATCCTTGCTGCGATCGTGGCGGATAGCGGCGGCGCAGTTCCTTGACGACTTCGGGGAACGAGAACCACTCGGGGATCTCCAGACCCTCGCGCAGACGGCGGCGCAGTTCGGTGCCGGAGATGTCGAGGATCGTCGCGCCTTCTTCGACCTCGTCGCGGGGCTCGTACTGCGCTCGCTCCTGGACGAAGACCATCTGTTTGAAATCGACCATCTCGATGCCGATCTCGTCCTGGTGCTTGGCGAACAGCTCCTGCGCCTCGTAGGGGCCGTAGAAGTCCTCGCCCTTCGAGTTCTTGCCGGGCCCCGCATGGTCGCGCCCGACGATCATGTGGGTGCAGCCGTGGTTGCGGCGGATCAGACCATGCCACACCGCCTCGCGGGGGCCAGCCATGCGCATGGCGAGGTTTAGAAGCGACATGGTGGTGGTGGCGGTAGGGTAATTGTCCAGAACCGCCTCATAGCAGCGGACGCGGGTGAAGTGATCGACGTCGCCCGGCTTGGTCAGGCCCACGACCGGATGGATCAGCAGGTTCGCGGCGGCGTCCTTGGCCGCGCGGAAGGTCAACTCCTGGTGGGCACGGTGCAGGGGGTTGCGCGTCTGGAAGGCGACGATGCGACGCCAGCCCAGCTTGCGGAAATAGGCGCGCAATTCGTTCGGCGTGTCGCGGCGAGCCTTGAAGTCGTAGTGGATCGGCGGCTGGATGCCAGTGATCGGACCTCCCAGATAGACCTTGCCCGCGTGGTTGTGCAGGTAGTTCACCGCAGGGTGGGCGCTGTCGTCGGCGCCGAAGACCTTCTCGGCCTCGCGTGCCTTGTCGGGGGTCCAGCGGTCGGTGACGGTCATCGTGGCGAGGATCACGCCTTCCTGGTCGCGCAGGGCGATGTCCTGGCCAAGCTCCACGCCCTCGGCAAAGGCTTCCGCGACGTCGAGCGTGATCGGGATCGGCCAGAGGGTGCCGTCCGCCATGCGCATGTTCTCGACAACGCCCGTATAGTCTTCCTGCGTCAGAAAGCCCTTGAGGGGGTGGAAGCCACCACTCATCAGAAGCTCGAGGTCGCAGATCTGGCGGGGCGTCATGTCCCAGCTCTTGAGGTCGGCGGCTTCCTTCTTGAGCTTTTGCGCGCTTTCGTAAGAGACATAGAGCTCGGGGATCGGGGCGTGGTTCGCGATTTGCATTCGGTCACTCGGTCAATTCATTGAAGTCGCGCGCAGGTACACGCCAGTGCCTGCGGAACGCAAGCATGTCGGACCCGATTAGGTCGGGCTGTACCGCGCCTGCACTAGTTTCCGCCGAGGGCATTCCACAATCCTTCGATTGAGCGGGAGACTGTTCCCGAAGCATCCGCAAAGCCCACCCGTACGGCTCATCGCGTGCGGTTTTCCAGCGGTGCAGCCGGGAAAACATCACGACGCCGTGACCCCGGAAACAGCGGGGCAGAAGCGCCCGTGGTTGTCTGCAGAGGGGGCGAACATCTTGCCCCACGAGATGGAGAACTAGATGAAAACCGTTGCCCTGACCTTCGCCGCCCTGCTGGCCGCGTCGTCCGTTTCCGCCGAAAGCCACTCGATGGCCAACCCGATGGTGGGCGGTGCCGAGATGTTCGCCGACAAGAACATCGTCGAAAACGCCGTCAACTCGGCCGATCACACCACGCTCGTCGCCGCCGTCCAAGCCGCCGGCCTTGTCGAGACGCTGTCGGGCGAAGGCCCCTTCACCGTTTTCGCGCCGACGAATGATGCCTTTGCCGCGCTGCCGGCTGGTACCGTCGAAGACCTGCTGAAGCCCGAAAACAAGGATCAGCTGACCAAGATCCTGACCTGCCATGTCGTCGCTGCGGACGCGATGTCGGACGCGATCATGGGCATGATCGACGATGACTCCGGCAAGCACCCGGTTCCGACTGTCGGCGGCTGCACGCTGCAGGCGACCTATGAAGGCGACAAGATCATGCTCGAAGACGAGATGGGCAACGTCGCGACCGTGACGATCGCCGATGTGGACCAGTCGAACGGCGTGATTCACGTCATCGACAAGGTGCTGCTGCCGGCTTCCTGAGTTTCCCCCTGAGTAACGAGTGAAAAGCGAGGAGCCGCCCTGCCGGAAGATCGGCAGGGCGGTCTCCTATTCGGCGGCGTCGACCGGGGCGCCATAACCCAGGGGCTCGGTCTCGTCCTTGCCTTGCACCTCGCCGACTTCCGCCAGGAAACGCTCGGCCTCGAGCGCCGCCATGCAGCCCATCCCGGCTGATGTGACGGCCTGGCGATAGACGTGGTCGGTGATGTCGCCCGCCGCGAAGACACCAGGGATCGAGGTTGCCGTCGAGTCGGGCCCGGTCACGACGTATCCGCCGTGATGCAGGTCCAACTGGTCCTTCACGAGTTCGGACGCCGGCGCATGGCCGATGGCGACGAAGAAGCCCTTGCAGGGGATCTCGGTGATCTTTCCGGTATGGACGTCCTTCACTCGCACCGCTTCGACGCCGCGCGGCTGGTCGCTGCCCACGACCTCTTCGATCGAGTGGTTCCACAGCACCTCGATCTTCGGGTTCTTGAACAGCCGGTTCTGGAGGATCTTCTCGGCCCGCAGTTCGTCTCGGCGGTGGACCAGCGTGACCTTCGACGCAAAATTGGTGAGGAACAGAGCCTCTTCAACGGCCGTGTTGCCGCCTCCGATCACCACGACGTCCTGGCCGCGGTAGAAGAAGCCATCGCAGGTTGCGCAGGCCGACACGCCGAAGCCCTTGAAGTGCTCCTCCGACGGAAGCCCGAGCCACTTGGCCTGGGCGCCGGTGGCGAGGATCAGAGCGTCGGCGGTGTAGGTCGTGCCGGAGTCGCCTTTCGCCGTGAACGGGCGACGGGAAAGGTCGAGCGACATGATGATGTCGGGCACGATCTCGGTGCCGACCGAGCGGGCATGCGCCTCCATCTTCACCATCAGGTCCGGCCCCTGGATCTCGATCTCGCCCGGCCAGTTCTCGACCTCGGTCGTTATGGTCAGCTGGCCTCCGGGCTGGATGCCCTGGATCAAGACGGGGTCGAGCATCGCGCGGCTGGCGTAGACCGCGGCAGTATAACCTGCCGGCCCGGACCCGATGATCAGCACCTTGGCGTGTTTCGTCTCGGCCATGTCGTCCCCCTATGGCGTCTTGCGGTGGAGAGATATCCTCGTCTGTGAGCGATTTGAAGATTGCGGCTGCGTTTCCGTGAATCCGGCGCGAAGGCTTTTCCAATGTTGCGCAATTGGGAAATTATATTGCGCAAGACACGGTGCGCCTGTAGTTTTTGAAAAACCCTCAGGTGGAGACGCGGCTCATCATGGCGCACCAGAAACTCGACGCGATCGACCGCAAGATTCTCGCCGAGCTTCAGGCCGACGGGCGCATGACGAACGTCGAGCTCGCCAGCCGTGTCGGCATCTCGGCGCCGCCCTGTCTTCGCCGTGTCCGGACCCTGGAGGAGCAGGGTTACATCAAGGGCTATCATGCGTCGGTCGATGTTCGCGCCCTTGGCTTCGAGGTGCAGGTTTTTGCGATGGTCGGGCTGCAGAGCCAGGCTGAAAGCGACCTGTCCGCGTTCGAGAAGCGCTGTCGCGATTGGCCTTTGGTGCGCGAGTGCCACATGCTGAACGGCGAGGTGGATTTCATCCTGAAGTGCGTGGCACCCGACCTGTCGACCTTTCAGCGGTTCCTGACCGAAGAGCTCACGTCGGCGCCGAACGTGGTCGGCGTGAAAACCTCGCTGGTCATACGCTGCGCCAAGGACGACCCCGGCGTGCCCTTCGACGTGCTCGAGCAAAGGCTCGTTCGGTCGGCCTGATCAGATGATCGAGAGATAATCCTCCGCTGTCAGGCGAGGTGCCGCCAGCCTGCCGAAATCCCGGATTGTCGACAGGTGCGGGAAGAACGCCATGTAAAGCGCCAGCATCTCCTCGGACAGGGACAGGGGAAGTTCCGGCCCCGGATGGAAGCTCTCGACCTCGAGCCCGGCCGCCAGAAGCGTCTCATGCCCTTCGCAGGCCAAGTGGTAGACGCGTGTCGGCGACAGCGGCGTGACCTCGATGACAGCCGTTCCGTCGGCCATCGCCGACAGGGGAACCAGGGCGGCTTCTGACCCGATGGCGCCCCGGATCTTGGCGTCGCGATCGAGCCTGCGGGCATGGGGACCGAAGGTCTGGTCCTGAACGGGGCGCGCAAGGCCGAAGGCATCGGGCATGACGCGGTACATTCGGTCCGGACGGTCGGCGAGCGTCGGCGCCCCCGGCACGAGGGTGATGGCGCCCTTCCACAGAAGTTGGCTGACCTTGCCGTTCGCGCATTCCAGATGCATCCCGGGTTCAAGATCCTCGATGGCGACAGGCCCGTCGGTCGTCTGGAAGAGAACACCGTGGGAGAAGGCGCCGAAGGCCTGTTCGAAGGCGGGCAACGCAGGGGCGACGGTCGTGCTGCTATGGACCTCGCCGTCTTCGAGCCATTCGATCTCGAACCGGCGGGTGACGCGCGACTTCGGCAGGGCCGGGGCTGCGGGAACGGGTCGGGTGTCGCGGCGGGCCGTCCAGGGCGTGGACGTGGCATGGCGCGACTGTGCGAAGGACCTACTACTCATCAGAACCTCTACTCGTTACGGGCCGGCGAAACGCGCCGGCGGGACCTCAGGCTTTCGACGCGGCGGCATACCTCACGGTCGATCGGGCGGACGCCCTGCGTGTCGGAAGTACGGGACCCTTCTGGGCTTTGGCCGCTTCGATCACACTGCGCATCCAGCGCGGCTTCGACGTCATGTCTGCCAGTCCTTGTCGCTTGGTCCGTCCTGTTGCGGACAAGACCTTGCTGACAGCGCAATTGGGCGAGGTGATGACGGATTGAAGGAAATTCGGTCGCGCTTTCGCGCAGATTTTCACAAACGGATGGCCGAGATCAGTCGTCCGTAATCGGCCTCGCGACGATGAACGCTGCGGCGGTACGAATAGAATCGGTCCGGTTCGGAAAAGGTACAGTGGCCGATCCACTGCGCTTCGCCGACGCCGGCGCTTCGCAGCCGGTGCAGGCCGAAGCCTATCAAATCAAAGAGATAGCGGTCTCCTTCGCCGTTCGCGAAGAAGCGTGTGTTGGCGCCGTCTTCGTCCGCGAAACGTTCCAGGAACTCCGGCCCGACCTCGTAGGCGCGCTGGCTGATCGAGGGGCCGATGACGGCGGTGATCGCCTCGCGAACGGCGCCGAGGCCCTCCATGGCATCCACCGTCGCTTCGAGAACGCCGTCGAGTGCGCCCTTCCATCCGGCGTGGGCAGCACCGATGACTCCGTTCTGCGTGTCCGCGAACAAGACGGGCTGGCAATCTGCGGTGAGGACGGCAAGCGCAAGACCGGGCGTGGCGGAGGCCATCGCGTCGGCTTCGACCGGGCGCTCGGTCGGCGCGTCGAGCGTCAGTGCCCGTGCGGAATGCGTCTGGTGTACGGTCGCCAGCCGGTCTGGATCGACCCCGAGGGCCTGCGCCACGCGTTTGCGGTTGATCGCCACCATCTCGGTCTGGTCGGTCGAGCCGAAGCCACAGTTAAGACTGGAGAATATGCCGGACGACGCCCCTCCCTTGCGGGTGAAGAAGCCGTGGCGCACGGCCGCGAGCGCTTCGGACGTCAGGACTTCGATCATGGATCGAATCCGGGGGGGGCGGGAGTCTTCGGTCGATAAAGGGCCATTGCCTTGAAGAGCGTTCCCATTTCCTCGGGATGCGTCAAGCGGCGATGCGCGGCGATGTGCCGCTCGATGGCGTCGCCGCTCATTCCCGCCGCGAGAACCTCAGCGCGCACCGTGATCCCGAGCCGTTCCAGAAAGACGCCCTGCGGCGTCATCGGCGTGACGGCGACACCATCTGCGGAAGCGGCTTGGGACAGCGCTTCGAAATCGACGTGAGCGGTCAGGTCGGCAGCCCCCGGAGCGTCGAGCGGATCGACCGTCGCGTGATCGCTCACCGCCTGGAACGTGTCTCCGAGAGAGCGCCAGCCGCCGTAGTCGACGATCAGCGCCACGCCGTTGCGCGCTGCCACACGGCGGGCGATGTCGCGCACGATGGCGAGAGACGGCGCGGAGGTTTCGACCACGTCGCCCTCTCGGGTGTCTGCAAGCGGCGGCTCCAACGGTTCTGGACGCGACGGGCCGGACAGCCCGAAGACGAGGGCACCCTCCGACAGACCCACGACCCGCTCGCGCCACGCCGGGCCATCGCGGCGAAACTGGCGGATCGGAAGGGCGTCGAAAAACTCGTTGGCGACAAGGTAGAGAGGTGCGTCATCTGGCACGTCACCGAGGCTGTCATGGTGAAAGATCGGGCGACTCACAGTCTCGCGCTGTTTGTCGCGCAGGATGGGCGATGCCTCGACCATGTGCAGCGAAAGGGCCTCATGAAAGCCTGGCACACCGCGCGTCGCCCGCAGAAGATCCGCCATCAGAGTGCCGCGCCCGGGGCCCAGCTCAACAAGTTGGATCGACGAGGGCGATCCGCGATCCGTCCAGGCCTGCGCCAGGCAAAGGCCCAGAAGCTCGCCGAACATCTGGCTGATCTCGGGCGCCGTGGTGAAGTCGCCCGCCGTCCCAAGCGGGTCCCGCGTGACGTAATAGCCGTGCCGGGGGTGCGTCAGGCATTCCGACATGTAGTCGGCGAGGGTCATCGGACCCGCGGCCCGGATCCGCGCGATCAGGACGTCCTTCAGGCTCACGCCGTCCGGCGGGCGCGCCGCCACGCGAGGACCAGAAGCCCCAGGCCGACGAGGATCATGGGCAGCGACAGCCTTTGTCCCTGCGTCAGGCCCCAGCTTCCGAACTGGACCGCATAGCCCAAGGGGTTGTCTGGCGACATGAATTGAGGATCGGCCTGCCGCACGAATTCGACGAGGAAGCGCGAGACGCCATAGCCTGCGAGGAAGACGCCGATCAGCGATCCCGGGCGCTTGAGCCACCCGCTGCGGAACGACAGCCACAGAAGAAGACCGCCGAGGAGGATGCCTTCGAGCGCGGCTTCGTAGAGCTGCGAAGGATGGCGGGCGCAGAGGCCGGCAATCTGGGGGCAGGTCTGTGCTGCGGCGCCCGGAAAGATCACGCCCCAAGGAAGGTCCGTTGGACGCCCCCAAAGCTCGGCGTTGATGAAGTTCGCGATGCGGCCGAAGAACAGTCCAGGAGGCACCGCCACAGCAAGCCCATCGCCGAACTTGAGGATGTCGATGCCGTTCTTCCAGGAAAACACGAGGCCTGCGATCACGACTCCCAGGAAACCGCCGTGGAAGGACATGCCACCCTCCCAGACGCGAAGGATCGCCATCGGATCTTCGAGAAACTGGCCCTCGCCGTAAAACAGGACGTAGCCCATCCGCCCGCCAAGGATGATGCCGAGCACGATCCAGGTCAGGAAATCCTCCATCTGCGGGCGGGTGAGGGGCGGCGTGTCGCCGGCCCAGAGATGCGCGCGGTCGCGCAGGGCGCGGAAGATGTAGTAGCCCGCGATCACCCCCGCGATATAGGCCAGCGCGTACCACCTGATCGGCACGGTGGCGAAGCCGAGCGGGATTTCGACCAGCACGGGAGAGATGTCGGGGAAGGGGATCGCGAAGCGCATGACGCGCGAGAGGTGCCAGCGCGCGAGGGTGGCGTCAACCTTGCAGAGCGGGGCGCGTGGGCCATATAGGAGGGGAACACGACCCGGAGATGGCACGATGCAGACCCGCAACAAGATCCTCGATGACCTGTCGCAGCTCATGACGAACGCCATGGGTGTCGCCCAGGGTGCGCGGGACGAGGCCGAGACGGCCTTCAAGGGCATGGTCGACCGTTGGCTCGCCGACCGCGATTTCGTGACCCGCGAAGAATTCGACGCCGTGCGCGCCATGGCTCAGAAGGCGCGGGAAGAGAACGAGGCGCTGAAGTCGCGTCTCGATGCGCTCGAGGCGCGCAAGACCGACGCCTGAGGTCTGCCCGGGCCGCTTCTTGCCCGTCACGTTCCGTCATCCTGCCAACCCGCCGATGGACCCGTCGGTCGAGGTGGGTCTGACGTTATCCCCCGGAAAATGCCGCGCTGCCGAAATTTGGGGTTTACAGGATCCCGCTTTAGGCACACCATATCTCGTAAGGTCGGGCGCTAATCACTACCGGACCTAGAGCAGTCATCAAAGCATGGGGCCAGAAGAGCACCCGGCGCAACCGATGAGGCAGGGCGCATGTCGCTGAGCGAGCATTTCTCGGAAGACCTTCATCCCATTGATATCGTCGAAACCCTGGCCGAGCACCACGACTGGGACTTCGACCGCGTGGGAGACGACCAGATCGCCATGGCGGTCGAGGGCCAGTGGCGGACCTATTCGATCACTTTGGCCTGGTCACCGCAGGACGAGACCCTGCGTCTGATCTGCACCTTCGAGATGGATCCCCCCAAGGCACGGCGGCCGGAGCTGTACGAAACGCTCAACGCGGCCAACGACCTGTGCTGGGCTGGCGCATTCGCTTACTGGCAAGAGCAGAAGCTGATGGTCTGGCGCTATGGCCTCGTGCTTGCGGGCGGCCAGTATGCCGCGCCCGAGCAGATCGACACCATGATCCGTGCGGCCGTCCTGTCCGCCGAAAGGTTCTACCCCGCCTTCCAACTCGTGGTCTGGGGCGACGAGGACCCCGCGAACGCGATGAAGATCGCCATCGGCGAGACCTACGGGCGCGCCTGATCTCGTTTCGCCCGGCGCGGCCGACCTCCCTTCGGTCGCACATGGGCATCGCTCCGGGCCGCCACCGCGCGGCCCGGTGTCTTGTCCGGCAGGCGTTCCCCTGATCCTCCAAATCCCGTAAGTACGGAACAGGAGGGACGATGATGGATTTCACCTCGATTTCGGACAGGGGCCTCGTGCTTCTCGGCTGCGGCAAGATGGGCGGCGCCATGCTTAAGGGCTGGCTTGCCAAGGGCTTGGCGCCAATGTCGGTCAGCGTCGTCGATCCCAACCCGGCGCCCTGGCTTGCGGACACCGGTGTCTCGGTCAACGGCGCTCTGCCGTCCGATCCGGCGGTGATCGTCGTTGCCGTGAAGCCCCAGATGATGGCCGAGGCGATGCCGGGGCAGACCGGGTACGGCGGGGGACGGACGCTGTTCGTGTCGATAGCCGCTGGAACGCGGATTGCGACTTTCGAGAAGATGCTGGGCGAGGGCACGCCGATCGTGCGGGCGATGCCGAACACTCCTGCGGCCATCGGGCGGGGGATCACCGCAATCGTGGGAAATGCGGTTGCGAGCGAGGCGCAGGTTTCCCTTGCGGAACAACTGCTTGCGGCCGTCGGCCAGACGGTCCGGCTGGAGAGCGAAGACCAGATGGACGCGGTGACGGCGGTGTCGGGGTCGGGACCGGCCTACGTGTTTCACCTGATCGAGACGCTGGCGGCGGCGGGCGAGGCCGAGGGATTGCCGGCGGAGTTGGCGCTGGAACTGGCGCGGACGACCGTCGCCGGGGCGGGGGCGCTGGCGATGGAGGCAGAGGAGGATCCGGGTCAGCTTCGGGTCAACGTCACCAGTCCCAACGGCACGACGGCGGCTGCGCTCGAGGTGCTGATGGACGAAACGCGCGGCTTTCCGGCGCTTCTGAAAGAGGCTGTCCACCGGGCGGCCGAGCGGGGACGGGAGCTGGGAAGGCAATGATTTCGTTTGACGATTTCCTGAAAGTCGATATCCGCGTGGGCGTCATCACGCGGGCGGAACCGTTTCCGGAGGCGCGCAAGCCGGCCATCAGGCTGTGGGTCGATTTCGGGGCGGAGCTTGGCGAGAAGAAAAGCTCGGCGCAGATCGTGAAGCACTACGATCCCGCCACACTGCCCGGTCGCAAGGTGCTGGCGGTGGTGAATTTTCCGCCGCGCCAGATCGGCCCGGTGATGTCCGAGGTGCTGGTGCTGGGCGTGCCGGACGAGGAGGGCGAGGTGGTCCTTCTGACCCCGGATCTGGACGTGCCGGTCGGTGGGCGGATGTACTGACAGCGCAGTTCGGCCAAGTCATTGAAATGGATCGAAACGAGCGGTCAGAGGGTTTCGGTATCGCGTCGGTATCGCGTCGGTGCGCGAAAAACGGAAATCCGTCAGGACCCGGGAGCGCCGGTGATGATCTCGATCAGCTTCACGACGTCCGCGGTCCGGACCGGCTTTGTGAGGATGTGACATCCGGCGAGATGCGGAGGCAGGGCCGAGGCGTCGTTGCCCGAGAGGAAGAAGAACGGCACGCCCTGCTCCATCAGATCGGTGGCGAAGGCGAAGGATGTGTCGGAGCCCAGATGCATGTCGAGGATGGCGAGGCCGGTCGAAGATCCATCCATGAGGGCGCGCGCCCTTGCGACGGAGGTGGCGCAGACGGCGACGAAACCGCGGTCGGACAACTCGTCCTCGAGGTCCATCGCGATGAGAGGATCGTCCTCGACGATCAGCACGCGCATTCCGGTCATCACAAGGCCATCGCCAGGCGGCAGCGGACGCCTTCGGGAGCGTAGTCGATGACGGCCTTGTCGCCGTCGAGGCTGAAGCTCCGCTCGATCAGCCGCGTGCCGAAGCCTTGCCGGGTCGGACGCTCGACTTCGGGTCCGCCGCGTTCGCTCCAATCGAGGCGCAAGACCCGCTCGGGCGCCGGGTCGATGCGCCACTTTATGTCGACGCTTCCGCCGTCGGTCGAAAGAGCACCATATTTCGACGCATTGGCCGCAAGTTCGTGCAGCACGAGGCCCACCCTGTGCGCAAACTCGCCAGGCAGAAGGATATCGTCGCCCGAAAGGGCAAGGCGTTCATCGTCCGCGGCGTAAGGTCCGACCTGCCCCCGAATGAGGGCGGCGAGCGCCACGGCCTGATGCTCGGACGCCACAAGAAGATCGTGCGACGCGGCGATGG
The DNA here is from genome assembly GCF_003970735.1 of Silicimonas algicola. Classification (GTDB taxonomy): domain Bacteria; phylum Pseudomonadota; class Alphaproteobacteria; order Rhodobacterales; family Rhodobacteraceae; genus Silicimonas; species Silicimonas algicola. The sequence goes on along the minus strand of NZ_CP034588.1, from coordinate 3,514,096 downwards.
AGCGCAGTCTCGCATCGAACGAGGTGCGGAAATCGTCGGGCGAAGAGGTGCTCCGGATCGTCTGACCGGCCATCGACTGAATCGTGGCCAGCGTGTTCTTGACGCGGTGCGCGAGTTCCTTGATGAGGAGTTCCTTCTGCGCCTCGGCTCTCTTGCGTTCGGTGATGTCCGCGCCGGAGGGAATGAGTTCGACGACATTGCCCGCACCGTCCCGCACCGGCGCGATCTGGAAGTCGATCCAGATCCGCTGATCGCCCGCGATGCGGATTTCGGCGTCGTAGCGGACCCTCTCGCCCTTGGCGGCGGTCGCGACGGCCTCTTTCAGGCGATCCTGCGTCGCCACGTCGAAGTTCCACCAATAGCAGTCCCAGAAGGGCAGTCCGATCAACTGGTCGCGGGACAACCCGGAGGCGGCGACGGCGGGGGCGTTGGCTTCGAGCAGCCGCCCGTCGGTCGACAGGACGCCCACGAAGGCGACCACACCGTCGATCAGATTCCTGAGCCTTTCCTGACCCTTGTGGACCTCGGAGACGTCGGCGAAAGACAGCGCCAGGCCGTCGCCCGCGCGGGCTGCCGTGGTGCGGAACCAGGCGACGATGCCGCCGTGATCGTAGTGGAATTCTCGTTGCCAGGTCTGTCCCGTCTCGATCACCTCGACGTAGGCGTCGAAGAGCCCTTCGTCCCGGTTCCCCGGCATTTCCACAAGAAGGAGGCGACCCACGAGATCGTCGGGATTGCGGCCGACGATGTCGCCTGCGGCGGCGTTCACGAAGGTCCATTCGAGGTCGACGATCGCGCCCTCGTCGGACCGGACCGGCTTGAGCATCATGAAGCCGTCGGGCGTGACGTTCTGGAACGCGACGAACGCATCCTCGGGCGCGGCGAAGCTCGGCCGAGCGACGTCTCGGGAGGAAGGTCTTGTCATGTCAGACGGTCAATCACGCTCCGGGTTCTTGTGTATTTTGTCATGCGGCAAAGGGCATGTCACGCGCCTCTTCGCCTTCACGGTGATGACGCCGCCGGACGGTCTCCCGTCGCCTCGCGCCAGTGAAGCCGGCACAGCGAGACGTAGGTCTCGTTGCCACCGATCTGGACCTGATCGCCCTCGGTGAGGGCGCGGCCGTCCTCGTCCTGGCGGACGACCATAGTCGCCTTCCGGCCGCAGAAGCAGATGGTGCGCGCCTCGCGCATTTCGTCGGCCAGCGCCAGCAGAGCCGCGGAGCCGGGAAAGAGCTCGCCCCGGAAGTCGGTGCGCAGGCCGTAGCACATCACGGGCAATTCGAGGTCGTCGACGGCGCGGGCGAGTTGCCAGACCTGCGGGACGGTCAGGAACTGCGACTCGTCCACGAAGACGCAGGCGACGGGACCCTGTCTCTGCCGCCGTTCGAGGAGGACGAAGAGGTCGCTGTCGCGGTCGAAGACGTCGGCCGACGCCGTGATGCCGATCCGGCTGGCGATGCGTCCTTGCCCGGCGCGGCCGTCGATGGAGGCGGTCAGGAGATAGGTCTGCATTCCGCGTTCGCGGTAGTTGTAGGACGCCTGAAGCAGAAGCGTCGACTTGCCCGCGTTCATGGTCGAGTAATGGAAGTAGAGCTTGGCCATGACCCTGCCCTACATGAGGCGCGGAGGCGTGGAAAGATGGAGCGGCAGGGGGCATCACGGCGGCTTCCCGCGCTGACGCGAACAATTCGAAAAATGCCGCAGGATTGAATACCTAAAGGCCCGGTTGCGCCACAATTCCGGCCAATTCTGCCGATAGACCCGGGTAGGTCACGACAAGCAGGTGGCGGCTTACCGGACTATATTTCCTTGGGAAATCAGGGACCGACGGAAAGCCTCCCCTCTGATCGGGACACCGACTTGGGTGAGACATGGACGCAGGGCCGCAACATCACGATACGGGACACCAGGAGTCCTTCGCTGACGCGCTGAAGCCGGGTACCGAGCTTCTGCACGGCCAGTTCCGTATCGAGAAGTTCCTGAACGCCGGCGGCTTCGGGATGACCTACCTTGCGCGGGACAGTCTGGACCGCATCGTCGTCATCAAGGAATGCTTCCCGTCGTCCATGTGCTGCCGCAATAACGGCAACGTCATGGCGCGGTCGCGCCAGCATCAGGCGGAATTCGACTCGGTCGTGAAGCACTTCGGCGCCGAGGCGCGCCGTCTGTCCAAGCTTCAGCACCAGAACATCGTCGGCATCCACCAGGTCTTCGAAGACAACATGACCGCCTACATGGCGCTCGACTTCGTGCGCGGACGCGATCTGCTGGACACCATCGAAGACCCCCGGATGAAGCTGCATCCCCGGGACGTGAAGGACATCCTTCTGAAGTGTCTCGAGGCGGTTCACTATATCCACACCAACGACGTGCTGCACCGGGACATCAGCCCCGACAACATCCTGATCGACGGCAAGGGCAACCCTGTCCTGATCGACTTCGGCGCAGCCAAGGAAGAGGCGACGCGCGCGTCGCGCGCGCTGTCGGCGCTGCATGTCGTCAAGGACGGGTATTCGCCGCACGAGTTCTATATCGCGGGCTCCACGCAGGATGCCTCGTCCGATCTCTATTCCCTGGGCGCGACCTTCTATCACGTCCTGACCGGAGCCGCGCCGCCGGACAGCCAGGCGCGCGTCAGCTCGATCGCCGCGGACCGGCCGGACCCGTACCAGCCGGTCTCGGGCCGATTCCCGCAGTTCGAGGACGCCTTCCTCCACGCCATCGACAAGGCGCTGTCGGTCTTTCCGCCCGACCGGCTTCAGTCGGCGCGTGAATGGATCGAGCTGGTCGACACCGAACGCCGGAGGTCCGCCGCCCTGGCGCAGGCCGAGCTCGACCGCAGGATCGAGCTGTCGATCTCGCGTCTCGTGCAAGAGACGAACCGCGCGGTCGAAGCCGACATAAAGGCTCAGGAGACCAAGCAGGCGGCCGAGCGGAAGGAGGCGCAGCGCCTTCAGAAGCTGGTCGAGGAACAGGCGCGCCAACGCAAGAAGACGTTGGACGAACTGGCGATGCTCGACGACCACACCTTCATGGAGCAACAGGACCGCGCGCGGGAATATTCCGCTCAGCGATCCGCGAACAAGGCCCATGACTCTATCAACGGCACTCCCCGCAAGAAGCGGTCGCTTCTAAGCAGGGTGCTTCCCTTCGGCCTGCTGCGCGGAACGTTCCGAAGCGGCCGGCGATCGGATTATCTGTGAGAGGCAGCGAGATGAAGATTTTGTCCAGGATGTTGTCAAAGAAGATCGAGCCGAAGGACGCCATGCGCGATCTCGACTTCGAGAACAGGCTCGGCCAGCTGTCTCCGCGTGCGGACGACACCGGCACGGTGAACAAGAGCACGTCAGGGGCGGCCCCCGAGGCGCGGGACGATCTGCGTCCGCGCGGCGAAGAGCCCGACGTGGCGGCTTCGGGCTGGAACGACGCCGACTGGGAAGACGAGTGGGACGACGAGGACTCGTGGGGCGAAGACGACCTCGATCCCGAGACGCGGCGCCAGACCCAGGACCGCAAGCACCTTGTCGGCGAGATCCGCGAAGCGATGGAATCGGTCAGCCGGAACTCAAGCCCGTCGCGTCCCCGCGTCACGTCTGAGGCCGCGGCGTCCGATGCCGACGTGTCAGGCCGCAAGGCCCGGGCGCGCAGCCAGCTGAACACCTTCGCCGACGAGGCCGAGGAGCGTATCCTCGAGAAGACCGAAACCCAGATGACGGACCGCGAGACGAGCCGCCGCCGTTCGGCGATGGCGCACCTCAAGGCCGCCGCCGCCGCGACGAAGGCCGACCGCGTCCTGAGCCATGTCGCCAGCCGGGATCCCACGGCCGACCCCGAGGAGCAGAGCCCCTATCGCGATGACCTCGCCAAGGTCGTCCGGCCGCATTCGACCAGTCGGCCGATCAGCCGCCAGGTCAGCCGGCCCAACACCCGCTCGCCCATCTGGGACCAGGGCGAGGGCGACGAGGATGCGGCGCTTCACGCGGCCGCCGGAGAAGGTCTCGACGCGGACTCTTTGTCCATCGAGGCGGAACTCGCCGCCGCCGAGGCCGAGCGTCTGTCGCGCGCCCCTGCCGAACTGAGCGAAGCCGACTTCGGGGAAGATGACGGTTTCTCGGTTCCGGTCAGGAGCAAGCCTGCCCCCGAAGCCGACAATGCCTTCGGCGACATCGACGAAGAAGAGTTCGACGACGAAACCGACGATGCCTTCGGGGCGGCCGACCGCTTCGACAGCGACGACGAGGATGACGACTTCACGCCGCGCCCGAGCCGCGTCGTTTCCGAAGCCGTGGCCTTCGCGCGCGGCGAGACCGACGACATCCGGGAGACCCCGCCGTCGGACATGCGCCGCAAGATCTGGGAGATCGCCGAGGACGTCGCCACCGAAGTGAAGCGCGTCGCTCACGACGACGCGCCCGAGCCGATGGTCGAGGTCTCGACCGCGATCTCCGGCCGGGCCGGGCGCGCAGGTCGTGGCGCCGGTCGCGTCAAGACACGCCTTCTGGGCTTCCAGGCGGACGGCGCGGGTCCGCGCGATCTCTTCGCCGAGGCCGCCACGCAGGAGGTCGCCCGGACCGAGGGCATGGCTCCCGCCGGTCCGGCCGAGTTTCCCGCCGGTTGGATCGTCGTCGTCGACGGACCTGGCCGCGGCGCGTCCTTCACCCTGCGCTCGGGCGTCAGCCAGATCGGCCGGGGCGAGGAGCAGGCCGTTCGCCTGGACTTCGGCGACACCTCGATCAGCCGCAACAACCATGCGGCGGTGGCCTTCGACGACGAACAGAGCAAATTCTTCCTCGGTCACGGCGGCAAGTCGAACCTGGTGCGCCTGAACGGCAGGCCCGTCCTGTCGACCGAAGAGATGTCCGACGGCGACATCATCCGCATCGGCGAGACCACGCTGAAGTTCATCGCCCTTTGCGACGAGAGCTTCACCTGGGCATCGAAAGGCCACGACAGCCAGAATGCGTGACGCGCCGGACATAAGGTACGACGTCGCGTCGGTCCTGAATCGTGGCTATCGCGATTATCAGGAAGACGCGATCGCCACGGATTTCCCGCTTGGCGCGGAGTTCGGCTATGCCGTCCTTTCGGACGGCATGGGCGGCCACGCGGCGGGGGACGTGGCCTCGAAGATCGTCGTCACCGAAGTCTATAGCGAGCTGAAGTTCCAGACCTCGGATCTGGATACCTTCGCCGCCAACGTCGGCAGCGTGCTCAAGTGCGCCGCCGTCTCGGCGAACGAATGCATGGCGGCGCACGCCACCTCGAACCCGCACACGGCAGGCATGGGGGCGACGCTGGTGGCGCCGGTGTTCATCCGCGACACCCTGTTCTGGATCTCGATCGGGGATTCGCCGCTCTACCTGTTCCGCAACGGCCGTCTGCGGCAGTTGAACGAGGATCACTCGCTCGGGCCGCACATCGACTACATGGTCCGTTCGGGCATGATGACGGAAGACGTGGGCCGCAACCATCCCGACCGAAACGCGCTGACCTCGGTCCTGATCGGCGAGACGATCGAGCGGATCGACTGCCCCGACCGCCCGTTCCGGCTTCAGACCGGCGACATCCTTATCGTGGCGAGCGACGGTCTTCAGTTCCTGACGAACGGACAGATCCTCGAGATCGTGCGCCAGCACGAGGAAGAGGGCGCGATCACCATCGCCGAGCGCCTTCTCGAAGAGCTGCGCGACCTCGACGATCCTGAACAGGACAACGTCTGCTTCTCGGTCATCAAGGTCGAGATTCGGGGCGGCGCGGCGGACGGAACGAATGTCCTGACGCACGAGTTCGAGCGGACCGACAACCGGCCGCTTCGGGTCAGGACGCGCCCGGTCGTGGCGGCGGTGAACGAGACCGCCGGCGTGGACACGGGCGAAGACGACGAAGACGACTACGTGGAAGACGACGTGCCAGCGGCTCCCGCCGCATCCGCCAGCACCGGTTCGGCGAATACGAACGGTCGCGGCAACGGTGGCGCCGGTTCGCCGATCTTCCTTCGGCGACGCTGGCTTGCGACCGACGGTGGGGCATGAAGGACAACGGAAACGACGATAGGGTCATCGACAGGCTGCGCTGGGCGCTGGAAGGGGACAGGCTTCCCGCGAACGCGAAGGATTACGCCACGCACCTGGTGAACCGGCTGTCGCAGCCGGTGCGCGTGTCCGTCCTGGGTCTGCCGGGGTCGGGCAAGTCCGAGCTGGTCAACATGTTCGCGGGCCATCGCGTCCTGCCGAAGAACGCCGCGCTGCCGACGACGGAACTTGTGTGGGGGCCGACCGAGGCCATCACCCTGACGTCGTCCACCGGCATCGTGAGCCGGATCGACGGCATCGATTTCGATCAGGTCGCGCGGTCGCGGGCGGCGTTTCTCAAGGTCGAGCTGCCGATAGAGATCCTCAAGCGGATCAACATGTTGGAGGTCGTGACCGACGGCGGACGCGAGGATATCGAGTCGGCCGTCGACTGGGCCGTGCGGCGTACCGACATCGCGCTGTGGTGCACGCAGGGCTTCGGCGCCGCCGAGCGGGCGGTCTGGCGTCGTGTGCCGGACGGGCTGAAGGACCACGCGTTCCTGATCCTGTCGAAGGCGGACGTGCTTTCGGCCGAGAAGCTGCTGTCGGCGCGGGTGACGGAGCTTGAGTCCGTCGTCGCCGAGGAGTTCCATTCGATGTTCGCGGTCGCGACGCTGCAGGCGCTGAGAGCGCATGGCGCGTCCGGGGTCGACGAGTCGATGTTCCATGCCTCGGGCGGGGCCGCGCTTCGCGCCGAGCTTCTGCGCCATGCCGAGCGTGGCCGTCGCGCGGACCTGGATTCGGCGCACATGTTCCTGGCGCGCTATCAGGTTCCCGAGGCCGTCGCGGCGCCGGAGGCGGCCGAGGCAACCGAACCCGCGCCTTCGCCCGTTGCGAACGCGCGGGAGGCTCCCGCACCCGTGGCGGCGCCGGTTTCGAAACCCGCAGCGCCCGTCGCCGTCGAGACGCCGAAGCCTGTCGCCAACGCGGCGCTCTTCACCGAGGCCGTCCGTTTCCTGAAGCGGCGCGGCGAGGGGCTGGCGGGGATCGCCGCGGACCTGGGCGAAGGCAATGCGAAGGACCTGGTCGACAGTTGCGTCGACGTGGTCGAGCACCTCACCGATCTCTTCGCGCAGGACGAGACCGGATGCGCCGCGGCGGATGCCTTCATGGACGAACTCGCCGAGGCATCGGACATGATGATCCTGATGCAGGTCGAGGACGGGGACGGTCCCGCGGCGGACGCCGTGACGTTGCTTCTGCAACTTCGACGCGACCTTGAAATGCAGCTCGCAGCCTGACGTAAACAAAGGCCCGGGCTCGCAAAGATTGACCGGAAACACGCCACAAAATGGCCATGTTAACCGGGAAATGTGCAGGCTTGCAGGAGTCCGGAAAGAGTCCGGCAAGTGTTTCGATGTAAAGGCCTTTGGCAGGACGACGATGAACTTGGATGCGAACATCAAAGCCGGGGCCGAGCCTCGCACCGCGAGCGCCGCCCTTCTCACCGTCGGGTTCGAGGGGCTTCAGCCGTTCCTAAAGAAGTCGAAGGACCTTCGCCACGCTCTCGTCCGGCTGGGCAAGATCGGCGACAAGGCGACGAACCGGGCGGCACGCAAGCTTCACCACCAGCTCAAGCACGCCGAACCCTCGGTGACGATGATCGGACAGGTGAAGGCCGGGAAGACCTCGCTGGTCAACGCCATGGTGGGAACGCCGGACCTCTTGCCCGCGGACGTCAACCCCTGGACGTCGGTCGTCACCTCGCTGCACCTCAACCCGAACGTCACGCCGCAGGACAACGCGGCCAGCTTCCGTTTCTTCGACATGGAGGAGTGGGCGCGTCTTCTGGACCGTGGCGGCCGCATCGGCGAGTTGGCCGCCCGCGCCGGGGCGGAGGAGGAACTGGAGAAGGTCCGCGCCCAGGTCGTCGAGATGCGTGAGAAGTCTCGGAAGCGCCTCGGCGACAAATTCGAGATGCTGCTGGGTCAGCAGCACGACTACACCTATGTCGATGGCGACCTGATCGAGCGCTACGTCTGCCTCGGCGACGATTTCGAGGACGACACCGAGACGAGCGAGGCGCAGGGGCGTTTCGCCGACATCACGAAGTCGGCCGAGCTGTTCCTGCACCGCCCCGAGCTTCCGATGCCGCTGTGCATCCGCGACACGCCGGGCGTGAACGATACCTTCATGATCCGCGAGCAGATCACCATCCGCGCGATCCGCGAAAGCCGGATCTGCGTCGTCGTGCTGGCCGCGCACCAGGCGCTGTCGACGGTCGACCTGGCGCTGATCCGCATGATCGCCAACGTGAAGTCGCGCGAGGTCGTCATCGTCGTGAACCGCGTCGACGAGCTTCCCGATCCCATGGCGCAGATCCCCGAGATCCGCGAGAGCATTCGCAAGACCCTGGCCGAGCATGACGGGCCGAAGGACGCCCAGATCATCTTCACCTCGGCGTTCTGCGCCAATGCCGCCCTTCGCGGCCAGACGGATGCGGTGGACGCGCGGACGCTGGACGCCATGGTCGAATGGGCCACCGCCGAGGGAAGGCTCGACGGCCGCGACTATTCGGATGCACAGCTTCTGTGGCGCATCTCGGGTCTGCCCGCGATCTATGCCGCCCTCAGCGAGCGCATTTCGGAAGGCATGGGGCAGGAGCTTCTGGACCGTGTCGCAAAATCCGCGATGAACCTCGCCAACGGGCTGAACGCGCAGCACCAGGTCGTCTCGCGGCGCGAGAACGACAAGGATCTGCCGCCGCTCGACATCGCCGAGATGGACAGCGCGCTGAACAGGATCGAGCAGACTGCGATCAAGGCGATGTCGGACACCTTCGACGAGGCCATCGCGGACTTCCACAAGCGGCTGGAACGGTCGCACCGCAGCTTCCTCGAACGTGCCACGGGTTCGCTTCTGCACCACCTCGACACGCATGGCGAGGACGAGCTTTGGGAATACGATCCCACGGGCCTGCGCATCCTGATGCGCACCGCCTATCAGGTCTTCGGGCGAAACGCCCAGGCCGGGACGAAGAAGGTGCTTCTGAAGACGGCGCAAGACTATGCCGGGCTGTATCACCGTCTGTTCGATGTGTCGGACGAGGGCTTCGGGATCGAATCCCCCTCGGCCCCGCGCATCCCGTCGCCCGTGCTTCTGGGCCAGACCATCGCTCTTGACCTCAAGGGGACGTGGTGGACGCGCTGGTGGCACAAGCGCCGGGGCTATCGCAACTTCGCGACCGAATTCGCTGACATCATCAAGGCCGAGACGGATCCGATCGTCGACGCGCTGCGCGGCGCCCATGCCGAATCCGTGCGCGAGGCGGCGATGCAGTCACTGGACGAATTCCTGACCGAACAACGCGCGATCCTCAGCCGCATCGCCGATCAGGCGATGTCCGAACCCGACTCGATCGGCGACATGATCGACGAGAACACGGCGGCGTCCAAGCGGGCGCAGCTTCAGCAGACCATGGCGGACCTGACCGGGTTCGCTGCCTGACGACTGACAAGGAACGTTCACCATGAGTGGTTACGATCAGCTTGCTCAACGGTTCGAGACAGAGACGGAGGCGGACGACGCCTTGCGGCCGGACCCTGTTGCCGAAGGGTCGGACGACGTCGAGCCCGCACCGGGTCCGCTGGTCCTGACCCAGAGCGACGCGGTGGACAGCGCTCGCGTCGCGTCCGAAGCGCGCCGGCCCCTGTCAGCGCCCGGCCCCCGCAAGCCGCGCGTCGCCCTGATGGGCGAGTTCAGCGCCGGCAAGAGCACGCTGTCGAACCTCCTGATCGGCGAAGGTGCGCTGCCGGTGAACGTCACCGCGACCCAGCTTCCGCCCGTATGGATTTCGCACGGGGACGACGACCCGTTCCGGGTCGATCTCGACGGCGAGGAGCATGACCTCGAGATTTCGGGGCTGAAGTCGGTGAAGGTGGCGAACACGCAGTACGTCCGCATCTTCCGCGAGTCTAAGTTCCTGGAGCTGTGCGACCTGATCGACATGCCCGGCATCTCGGACCCCAACATGGCGGCCGAGGTCTGGCAGCGCGTGATCCACAACGCCGACATCGTGATCTGGTGCAGCCACGCCACCCAGGCCTGGCGGCAGAGCGAGGCCGCGGTGTGGGCCACGATGCCGTCCGAGCTGTTCAGCAAGAGCATCCTTCTTCTGACGCGGATGGACCGCATCCTGTCCGAGCGCGACCGCGCCCGGGTCGTGAAGCGTGTCCAGAAGGAAACGCAGGGGCTGTTCCGCTGTGTGCTGCCCGTGTCCCTCATCAAGGCGCTCGAGGCCGCGGGCGATGGCGAGGCCTGGTCCGAGAGCGGTGCCGACGTCCTTCTGGAGATGCTGGTCGAACTGATCGACGAGGTCGCGAACGGACCGGCGGAACGGCCGCGGTCGCGCGTGCGCTCGGCCATCGTGTCGCGCAGCGTCGACACCTCGATCGGCGAGACGTTCGAGGTTCAGCAGACCAAGATCGTTATGCCGACCCGCGTCCGTCCGCGCCCGCTGCGCGCGCGTCCGCAGATCGACTGAGGTCCAGGGGCGTCACTTGCCCCTGGCGTCGCGCCCGAGGGCTTGCACAGGCGCGCGCTGGCGCCCATTAAGACTCCTGTACACTCGCGCGACACGGAGACCCGCCCGGTATGACGGTTTCAGAGGCCCTGGACGCAATGCGCTCGGACCTTCCGGGCTGTTCTCTGGTGGCCTATACGGACTTGTCGTCGCGTCTGGTTCTGTCCACCTCGTCGGTGGTGAAGCCGATGCAGGAGCAGCTCGACGCCCTGTCGCAGGCGGCGCAGATCGCGCTCGATGGCACGCTGGCGGACGGGGCGGCGCCCGTGTGGGACGACGAAGCGGCGGGAGAGCCTGCGCGGACGGCCCTTCTTCTGACCGAGAGCGAGGCGCGGGTGATCCTGCGCGCCGGCGGTACGTCCGCCGAGGCGCTCGTCTGCGTCTGCACGCCCGACAGCGACCTTGCCGCGGTGATCGCGCGGGGGCAGGCGGCGCTTGACGATATCCTGGCGGCTGCGTGATGACCGGGGACCGGCGTTGAGCGATTTCTCCCGACTCGAGGAAAAGCTGACGAAGCTGCGCGGGCGTGAACGCACTCCCGGCGAGCCGCGCAAGCTGCGCGGCAGCGATGCCGCCGAGCGACTGGCGGCCTTCGTGACCGAGATCGACGAGACGATCCTGCCGCGCCGCCTGACGCTGACGGTCGACGACACGCCCTGGCACTTCGCCATCGCGAACCGGCGGCTTCAGGCGCTGCTCGCCCCGGCCATCGGGGACGCTGCGGCGCTGGCGGGCAAGCCCCTGCCTGACGCGGAGGACCCGAGCGTGCCGGCTCTGGCCAAGGTTCTTCGGGAGGCCTTCGCCGGAGCGGAGACCATCCACATCTCGGCGGTGCGCCTGACTTCGCCCTTTCCGTCGGACGTGGGCGTTCCGGCCCCGATGCTGGCGCGGGTGTGGAACGTGAGTTCGACCGAGAGGGCGGAGGTGCCGCCCGAGGAACGGATGCGCAGCTTCCTGTCGGCTCTCGGCCGCGACGCGCTGGCCTGGCTCAGGATCGACGGCGAAGAGGTCGCCGAGCAGGGCGGCGACGCCGCGCGGGTGGGGCGCATGGCCGAACAGGCGGCCGTTTTCCTGGACGGTTACTTCGGCAAGTTCGACAGCCTCTTTCCCGACCCGGCCCAGTCCTGCGTCACCGTCGTCTCGCCCGGCATCGGCGAGGCACCGTCCGTCCTCTTCGTGGAGTACGGCGAGGCGTCGGCCTTCATCGCGACGCCCACGACCAATGTCGCCCGACTTGCCATGGCCTGGCAGCGGATGGTGACGGAATAGGCCCAGCTCTTCGGATTGTTGGTGGTATGGCCACAATCGCGCCGCTTTTTTCCGTTTGATAGAGAATCGTCGCTAATCGAACAGCCGGAACGGGCGGCAGATTCGCGCCTTCATGGCCGCGGTTCGCCCTTTCGGACAATGGCTGGCGGGCGTATATGAGGAACCGTCGCACGCGAGACGCGGAGTCGCGCGTGGCGGCCAAAAGAGAGAACGGGGCAGCAGCACATGGCTTGGTTCGGCGGACTTTTCACCACCGATATGGCGATCGACCTTGGGACAGCGAACACGCTCGTCTACGTCAAGGGCAAGGGCGTCATCCTCAACGAACCGTCGGTCGTCGCCTATCACGTCAAGGATGGCGTGAAGAAGGTGCTCGCCGTGGGCGAGGACGCCAAATTGATGCTGGGACGCACGCCCGGCTCGATCGAGGCGATCCGCCCGATGCGCGAAGGCGTCATCGCCGACTTCGATGTCGCGGAAGCGATGATCAAGGCGTTCATCAACAAGGTCCACAAGCGCGGCTTCTTTTCGAAGCCCCGCGTCATCGTCTGCGTGCCGCATGGCGCGACGCCGGTCGAGAAGCGCGCGATCCGGACCTCGGTGATGACGGCTGGCGCGAAGAAGGTGGGTCTGATCGCCGAGCCGATCGCGGCCGCGATCGGAGCGGGGATGCCGATCACCGATCCCACGGGCAACATGGTCGTCGACATCGGCGGCGGCACGACCGAGGTCGCGGTGCTGTCCCTGGGCGACATCGTCTATGCGCGGTCGGTGCGCGTCGGCGGCGACCGGATGGACGAGGCGATCGTCAGCTACCTGCGGCGACAGCACAACCTCCTGATCGGCGAACAGACCGCCGAGAGGATCAAGATGACCATCGGCACCGCGCGGATGCCCGATGACGGACGGGGCCAGTCGATGCAGATCCGGGGACGCGACCTTTTGAACGGCGTGCCTAAAGAGACCGAGATCAACCAGGCCCAGGTCGCCGAGGCCCTGGCCGAACCGGTGCAGCAGATCTGCGAAGCGGTGATGATCGCCCTCGAGGCGACGCCGCCCGACCTTGCCGCCGACATCGTCGACCGAGGCGTGATGCTGACGGGCGGGGGTGCGCTTCTGGGCGAACTCGACCTTGCGCTGCGCGAGCAGACCGGGCTGGCGATCAGCGTCGCGGACGAGGCGCTGAATTGCGTGGCCCTGGGCACGGGCAAGGCGCTGGAATACGAAAAGCAGCTTCGGCACGTCATCGACTACGACAGCTAGGGCAGGGACTGACGCCCGCACCGTCGCGTGCTAGTCTGGGCCCGGGCCTTCCTCAGAGGACGATGTGGCACGTCAGAACGGCTCAACCGAGGATTTCGTCCGACCCATCCGCCGGCTCGGAGTGGGGCTTCTCTTGCTGTGCCTCCTCGCGGTCTTCGTGCTGTGGCGGATCGACAGTCCGCGCGCCGAGAGATTTCGGGCGCATCTGGTCGACGTGGTGGTGCCGAACCTCGACTGGGCCATGGTGCCCGTGACCGAGATGGCGAACCTTGCGCGTGGATTTCAGTCCTACGCCGCGCTTCAGCGTCAGAACCGCGAGTTGCGCGACGAGCTTCAGCAGATGAAGGCGTGGAAGGAAGCCGCCCTTCAGCTCGAGCAGGAGAACGCCAAGCTTCTGGACCTGAACAAGGTGCGCCTTGACCCGGCGCTGACCGTGGTGACGGGGCAGGTCATGGCGGACTCGGGCTCGCCCTTCCGCCAGTCGGTGCTGCTGAACGTGGGGGGCGCGCGGGACGGCATCATGGATGGCTGGGCGGTGACCGACGGGTTGGGTCTTGTGGGCCGTATCTCGGGCGTGGGGCAGCGGTCGAGCCGGGTGCTGCTTCTGAGCGACGCGGCGAGCCGCGTGCCGGTGACGATTCAGCCATCGGGGCAGCGGGCCGTTCTGTCGGGCGACAACACTGCGCTTCCCGCCCTCGACTTCATCGAGGCGCCCGAGGAGGTGAGACCGGGGGACCGGGTCGTGTCGTCGGGCGACGGCGGGGTGTTTCCGGCCGGATTGCTCGTGGGCAGCGTCGTCCTGGCCCGCGACGGGCGGATGCGGATCAGGCTGGCGGCGGACTATGAGCGTCTGGAGTTCCTGCGCGTCCTGCGAAGTCGTCCCTCCGAGAGGCTGGACGCGGCGCCCGATCTGATCGGCCCGCTTCTTCCGGTGCCGGAAGCGGCCCTTCTGCCGAACGCCGGGGAGCCCGCCGATGGCTGACCGTCCAGGCCGCATCTGGGGCTATCGCCTGCTGTTCGTGTTCCTCGCCGCGGCGGTCAGCTTTGTCCAGCTTCTGCCGCTCGATCCCGGGCCGGGCCTGATCCCGGGGCCGGACGTCCTTCTCCTGATCGCCTTGTCCTGGACGGTGATGCGGCCCGAGTACCTGCCGGTCTGGCTGATCGCGGCGGTGTTCCTGCTGGCGGACTTCCTCCACATGCGGCCACCCGGTCTCTGGACCGCGCTCGCCGTGGCAGGGACCGAGTTCCTTCGGACGCGCAGCCATACGCTGAGAACGACGTCGTTTCCGGTCGAGTGGCTGCTGGTGTCGGGCCTGATCCTGGTGATGACATTGGCGAACGCGGCGATCCTTGGGGTTTTCGCCGTGGGCCAGCCCGCGATAGGCTTGATCCTGATGCGCATGATCTTCACCGTGTTGAGTTATCCGTTGATCGTCGTTCTGGCGGGCCGCGCATTCGGCGTCCGCAAGGCGCCTGTCAGCGACATCCTGGGGCAAAGGGCATGAGGCGATCTCCGAAGGAAACGGACGAGGCCGCAAGCCTCGTGACGCGCCGGGCCTTCGTGCTTGGCGTGGCTCAGGTTGGAGTCATGGGCGTCCTTGGGCTGAGGATGCGCCAGTTGCAGGTCGAGGAGGCCGAGAGCTATCAGCTTCTGGCCGAGGAAAACCGGATCAACGTCCGGCTCATTCCGCCGTCGCGCGGGATCATCTACGACCGTCACGGCGTGCCCCTGGCGCAGAACGCGCAGAACTACCGCATCGTCATCGTGCGCGAGGATGCGGGCGACATCGACGAGACCATCGCCAAGGTCAAGCGACTGGTGAACATCGAACCGGCCGAGCTGGAGCGGTCTCTGAAAGAGATGTACCGCCGCAGCCCCTTCGTGCCGATCACGCTCGCCGACCAGCTCGAGTGGAAGGACGTGGCGGAAGTCGCGATCAACGCGCCTGCGCTTCCCGGTGTCACGCCGGACGTGGGTCTGAGCCGCGAATACCCGTTGGGCGAGGATTTTGCGCATATCATCGGCTATGTCGGGCCGGTCAGCGACTATGACCTGTCGAAGATCGAGGATCCGGACCCCCTGCTTCAGATCCCCGAGTTCCAGATCGGAAAGATCGGGCTGGAGGCCAAGCTCGAAGGCGACCTGAGGGGCCGGGCGGGTACGCGGCGGATCGAGGTGAACGCGGGCGGGCGCGTCATGCGCGAGCTCAGCCGGGACGAGTTCACGCCGGGCCGCGATATCCAGTTGACCATCGACCACGGACTTCAGAACTATGCGCAGTCGCGGCTTTCGGCTGAAAGCGCGGGTGCGGTGGTGATGAACGTCG
Organism: Silicimonas algicola; assembly: GCF_003970735.1. Classification (GTDB taxonomy): domain Bacteria; phylum Pseudomonadota; class Alphaproteobacteria; order Rhodobacterales; family Rhodobacteraceae; genus Silicimonas; species Silicimonas algicola. Next base: position 3,498,644 of record NZ_CP034588.1, on the reverse strand, counting down.
AGACAGGCGATCTTCTGGCCATGGCCTCGGCGCCGTCGTTCGATCCGAACCTCTTCGTGAAGGGGATCTCGTCGAAGGACTACGGTTCGCTGCGGGACAATGACCACAGGCCCCTGTTCAACAAGACGGTGCAGGGCACCTATCCGCCCGGATCGACCTTCAAGATGATGACCGGCCTCGCCGCCCTGCGCGCGGGCGTCATCGGAACGGGAGATACCGTCTACTGTCCTGGCTATATGAGCCTGGGCGGTCGGCGGTTCCACTGCTGGAAAAGCGGTGGCCATGGTCACATGGACTTGAACAATGCGATGACGCAGTCATGCGACGTCTATTTCTACGAGGTGGCGCAGAGGGTCGGTATCGACCGCATGGCCGAGCTCTGCCACGAATTCGGGCTGGGGGAGCGTCACGACCTGCCGATCTCGGCGGTGGCCGACGGGCTTATTCCCTCAACGGAATGGAAGATCCGCGCGCGCGAAGAGCGATGGCAGCCGGGTGACACTCTGAACTCGGCCATCGGGCAGGGCTTCGTGCTGACCTCGCCCTTGCAGCTTGCGGTGATGACGGCGCGCATCGCCTCGGGACGGGCGGTGAAGCCTCGGCTTGTGAAGTCGATCGACGGGGTTGAAGTCCCGATCGAGGAAGCTCCGGAACTGAACGTCTCGGCGGCGCACCTGAACGCGGTCCGGAAGGGCATGTGGAGCGTCTCGAACGGCCAGCGGGGCACAGCGGCGCGGTCGCGGATCGTGACCGAAGGGCTGGAGATGGCGGGCAAGACCGGCACGAGCCAGGTCCGCAACATCACCGCCGCCGAGCGGGCGCGGGGCGTCACCCGGAACGAGCAGCTTCCCTGGAACCGGCGCGACCACGGCCTCTTCGTCTGCTATGCGCCTTATGACCGGCCGAAGTACGCGGTCGCGACAATCATCGAACACGGAAGCGGCGGATCGACGGCGGCGGCGCCGCCCTCGCGCGACATCCTTCTCTATGCGCTCTATGGGGACATTCCGCCGCTGGAGGCCTATCCGAAGGACCAGCGCGAGCGTATCCGCGTCCAGCACGAGGAGATGGTCCTGCGTCCGCGCCTCCAGCCCGAGGCCAAGGCCACCCGCGCATGACCTACCTCGAGAGCAAGGTCCAGAGCGTCCCGACGGGCGCGCGGAAGATCCTCTATGCCAACTGGGCCATCGTCCTTTTGCTGACGGCGGTCGCCTGTGTCGGATTCCTGATGCTCTATTCGGTGGCGGGCGGCGACCTGTCCAGATGGGCCGAGCCGCAGATGAAGCGGTTCGCGGTCGGCATGGTCGCGATGCTGCTGATCGGCCTCGTGCCGATCTGGTTCTGGCGCTCGATCTCGCCGGTGGCCTATCTGGTCGCGCTCGGCCTTCTCGTCCTCGTCGAGATCATGGGCTTCGTCGGCATGGGGGCGCAGCGCTGGATCGACCTGGGGTTCATCCGGCTTCAGCCGTCCGAGCTGATGAAGATCACGCTCGTGATGATTCTCGCCGCCTACTACGACTGGTTGCCGCTGAACAAGGTATCGCGGCCTTTCTGGATCATCCCGCCCCTGGTGATGATCCTTCTGCCAACGGCGCTGGTCCTGAAGCAGCCCGACTTGGGGACTGCGATCCTGCTGATCGCGGGCGGGGGCATCGTGATGTTCTGCGCCGGCGTGTCCTGGCTGTATTTCCTCGCGGTCGTGGGCGCGGGCGTAGGTCTCATCTATACCGTATTCGCCTCGCGCGGGACGGACTGGCAGTTGATCAAGGACTACCAGTTCAAGCGGATCGACACGTTCCTCGATCCGTCGACCGATCCGCTCGGGTCCGGCTATCACATCACGCAGGCGATGATCGCGCTCGGGTCCGGCGGGTGGGGCGGCAAGGGATACATGCAGGGCACGCAGTCGCGCCTGAACTTCCTGCCGGAGAAGCATACCGATTTCATCTTCACGACGCTGGCCGAGGAGTTCGGTTTTCTGGGCGGCATCTCGCTTCTGTCGCTTTACGGCCTCGTAGTGCTGTTCTGCGTGTTGTCGGCGGTTCAGAACAAGGACCGCTTCGGCTCGCTTCTGACGCTTGGGATGGGCGCGACGCTGTTTCTCTTCTTCGCCGTCAACATGTCGATGGTGATGGGACTTGCCCCGGTGGTGGGCGTGCCCTTGCCGCTGGTCAGCTACGGCGGCTCGGCCATGCTTGTCCTTCTCGCCGCCTTCGGGCTGGTCCAGTCCGCCCACATCCACAGACCCCGGAGCCGATGACCCGCATTCTCTTTTCCGCCCCCCGGAGCGACTGGGAGGACTATCGCGATGTCTTGCCCGCCGCCATCGCCGATGCAGGCGTGGAGGCGACGATCGAACACGCTCTCGACCCCGAAGACCCGGCGTCGGTCGACTATGTCGTCTATGCGCCCTCATCGCGGCTGAAGGACTTCACGCCTTTCACCGGGGCGAAGGCCGTCCTGAACCTCTGGGCAGGGGTCGAGGGCATCGTGGGCAATGAAACGCTCACGCAGCCGTTGGCGCGGATGGTCGATCCTGGTCTGACCGAAGGGATGGTCGAATGGTGCGTCGGCCATGTGCTGCGGCATCACCTGGGCATGGATCGCGACATCCTCCGCAGGGATGCGGTCTGGGATCCCGTGGCGCCGCCGCTTGCGCGTGACCGGGAGGTGACCGTGCTGGGGCTTGGCGAGTTGGGCCGGGCGGTGGCAGAGGCGCTGGCGGCGCTGAACTTCCGGGTCACGGGGTGGAGCAGGACGCCGAAGCGCATTCCGGAGCTGACGTGCCTTTCGGGCGACGACGGGCTCGCCGAGGCGCTGCGCCGGGCCGAGATCCTTGTCCTGCTGTTGCCCCTGACGGAGGGGACGCGGGATCTGCTCGACGCCGCGCGCCTGTCGCTTCTGCCCGAGGGAGCGGTGATCGTGAACCCCGGCCGGGGACCGCTGATCGTCGACGACGACCTTCTCGCGGCGCTGGATGCCGGTCGGGTCGGTCACGCGACGCTCGACGTCTTCCGGACCGAACCGCTGCCCGAAGGACATCCGTTCTGGGCCCATCCGCGCGTGACGGTGACGCCTCACATCGCGTCGGCGACCCGTCCCAGAAGTGCGGCGCGGGTGATTGCCGAGAACATCCGGCGAGGCGAGGCGGGCGAGCCGTTCCTGTACCTCGTCGACCGCGCGCGGGGATACTGACCGATCAGCGAAGCTTTGGCGGTCGGGTCGGGTCCGTGCCCGGAGCGCGCGGCGGTTCGGGTGGCGCGACCTTTGGCAAATCGAAGCGCAGGCCGACACGTCTGAGCCGCGCAAGCGCCGGGGCGTCGGGCGGCAGGAAGGTGACGTCCAGTTCCCCGGCGGCGAGGTCCGAGAAGACGAGCGCCTCGCGTACAGCCCGCGCAATGGCGGGTTCGGCCCCGTCGCGCGCGTCGACGATGGCCAGAAGGTGCCCCCGCCGACCGCCGCGGTAGCGGACCGCGACGAGCCAGGCGGCTTCGGCAAGGCCCCCGGCCGCGGCGAGGCGCGCGTCGAGGGATTTCAGGAGTGTCTCGGGAAGGCCGGAGGGCGGAAGGTACTCGGTCGGCGTCGCCGTTACCTGGGAGGGTGCTATCCCGAGCGTATCGGTCAGCCAGGCCAGCGCCTCGGGCGGGATCAGGATGGCGGAGGGCGCGACCTCGAAGTTGAGACCGATGCCGATGGCGCGGCCCGACAGCAATGCCGCGAGCGCGCGACCTGGCAGGGCGGCATAGGGCGCGGGGCCTCCGGCAAAGGCCGCAAGCCGGTCTTCGCCGTCGAAGGCGAGGACGAAGGTGCCCTCCTCGGTGTCGAAGAGTTTGGGCACCACGGGACCGCCGCCGTCGCTTTCGATCATCAGGACGAGTTCTGCATCGGCGAGTTGCGCGAAGAAGCGAAGCCGCGCCGCGTCGTCGGCGGGGGCCGCATCCATCTCGGCGTGCGCGCGGTCAAGCGGAGTCATGCCAGCGCCTCGGACACGCGAGTGCGGAGAACGGGCAGAAGCTCGGCCTCGAACCACGGGTTGCAATTGATCCAGCCGGTATTGCGCCAGGACGGATGGGGCAGGGGGATCGCGTCCGGTAGGAAGTCGCGCCAGCGCGAGACGGTCCGCGTGACGCCGCCCTTGGCTGCAGCGCCCAGATGCCAAGTCTGGGCATAGCCGCCGATCAGCAGGGCGAGCCGGAAGCGCGGCATGGCCTCGACGATCCGAGCGCGCCAGGTCGCGGCGCAGATGCGGGGCGGAGGCAGGTCGGATCCGGAGGCGTCATAGCCAGGAAAGCAGAAGGCCATCGGCACGATGGCAACCTTCGAGCGATCGTAGAACGTGTCCTCGTCCACGCCCATCCAGTCGCGCAGCCGCACCCCGGAGCGATCCCAGAACGGCTTCTGCGCCTCATGCACGCGCAGGCCAGGCGCCTGGCTCGCGACCAGGATCGGGGCGTCGGGGCCGAACCAGACCACCGGGCGCGGCTGATGCGCCGTGGCCGTCGCGGCGAAGCGGTCGGCGCAGAGGCGGCAGGCCGAGATGTCGGTGGCGAGACGGGAGAAACTCATGTCGCGCATGTAGAGGCGGCCGGCGCAGATTTCCACCTTGACTCGTTTCTATGTTTCTAGAAATATAGAAGCATGGACATGACGCCGACAGATGACAGCACCCTTGCCGAAGCCGCCTCGACCTTCGCCGCGCTCGGGTCCGAGCAGAGGCTGGGTGTCCTGAGAACGCTGGTTCGGGCTGGGCCGGACGGACTGTCGATCGGCGAGCTTGGGGCGCGGTCCGGTGTGACCGGATCGACGCTGACGCACCACATGAAGATACTCTCGGCGGCCGACCTCGTGCGGCAGGTGCGCGAGGGCAGGCGTATCATCTGCATCGCAGCCGCCTATGCGCGGATGAAGTCGCTGTCCGAGTTCCTGCTGACCGACTGCTGCGCCGACAGCAGCCATCCCCACAAGGATCACCGTCATGGCTGATGTCTCGCACCCGCAGGGACCTGCGCATTCGGGCGGGCCGAGGCTCAGGATCGACCGCGTCTGGGTCTTCGCCGCTCTCTTGCCGCTCGCTGTCGCCGTCATCGACCCGGCGCAGGCGGTCGAGACGGTGCGCTTCGCCTTGGCCGCGCTGCTTCACACGGCGCCTTTCCTTCTCTTTGCCGTTCTCGCCGTCGCCTGGCTGAAGGCCACGGGCGCGGAAGTCCTGCTTGCCCGCGCCTTCGAGGGACGCGAGACACGCATGATCGTGGTTGCAGCACTTCTGGGTGGGCTGTCGCCGTTCTGTTCGTGCGAGGTCATTCCGTTCATCGCCGCGATGCTGGCGGTCGGCGCGCCCTTGTCGGCGGTGATGGCGTTCTGGCTTGCCTCGCCGCTGATGGACCCGGCGATGTTCCTCGTGACGGCCGGCACGCTCGGACTGCCGTTCGCCATCGGCAAGACCATTGCGGCGGTGTCGCTTGGTCTTTCGGGCGGCATGGTGGTCCGTGCCTTCGCGACGTCGCCCGTTTTCGCGAACCCGCTCAAGGTCGCGCCGAAGCCCGCTTGCGGGTCGTGCTGCGGCGGTTCGAAGCCGGCGGCGTTCAAGGGCGAGGTGACCTGGGGCTTCTGGCGCGAGGCGGATCGGCGCGAGACATTCCGCTCGACCGCCGTCGACAACGCGCTCTTCCTAGGCAAGTGGCTTCTGGTGGCCTACATGGTCGAGGCGTTGATGCTGGCCTGGGTTCCGGCGGAATCGGTCGCGGGTCTTCTGGGCGGGACGGGCGTTGGGCCGGTGGTCCTCGGGGCGCTGATCGGCGCGCCGGCCTACCTCAACGGCTATGCTGCGGTGCCGCTGGTCGATGCCCTGCTGCAGCAGGGCATGGCGCCTGGCGCCGCGATGTCCTTCGTCCTCGCGGGCGGGGTGAGCTGTATTCCCGCCGCCATCGCGGTCTGGGCGCTGGTCAAGCCGCGGGTCTTCGCGGCTTATCTCGGGATCGCCCTGTCGGGCTCGATCGTGGCCGGCCTCCTGTGGGGTATCGTCGCGGCCTGAACCGTTTCAGTTGATGGGAGCCGGAGCCTAAACTATTCCCTTCCAAAACCTTTCGGGAGGGCGGCATGTATCACGTCTGGAACTTCGTGACCAACTACTCGCTTCTGCTGATCGCAGGGGCCTTGATCGCGCTGGTGTGGGCGAACATAGATGCCGAGAGCTATCACCACTTCGTCGAATTCGAGCTGATCCACGACTTCATCGTCGGTCACGCGCATTACGATGCCGCAGGGCAGGTCGAATACCGCTCGCTGACGCTCCACTACCTCTGAACCATGCCGAGCACCTGCTGAAGCACCCGGTCGAGGTCGTCCTGTTCTTTTTCGGCCTCCTGAACGCGGGCGTCGAGTTCTCGTCCATCGGGTCGCCGACCTGGCTTGTCCTTCTGGGGCTCATCGTGGGCAAACCTGCAGGCGTCCTGCTGTTCGGCTGGATTGCGGCAGGCCCGCTCGGGCTCGGGCTGCCGAAGGGGATGCGGACCATCGACCTCTTTGTCGTCGGGTGCGTCGCCGCCATCGGCTTCACGGTCTCGCTTTTCATTGCCTCCGTGGCCTTCGAACCGGGGCCAGTGCAGGATGCGGCGAAGATGGGCGCGCTCTTCAGCTTCTTCGCGGCGGCGCTCTCGATTGCAGCGGGCAAGCTCACGCGCGTGCAGAAGCAGGAGAACTGATCAGCCAACGAACCGGCGGAGCCTCGCCGGTTCGTCCTTCCCGATGGCCAAGGGCCGCTGATCATGGCGATCCTCCAGGATTCCGTGCTGGAACACCTGCGATTTAATTGGCAAAACGCCACACATTCGCACCATTTTCGGCTAAGGTCGGAACAAACCGGCCGCAAGGCGCAGTACGGCACGTCAGGCAACATGTCCGCATGATCGAGTTTCGGAACGTCTCGAAGTCCTTCTGGACTGGCGAACGGCGCAAGGTGATCCTTGACCGGGCGTCGTTTCGCGTCGAACGCGGGCAGTCGCTCGGCATCCTCGCGCCGAACGGCACCGGCAAGACGACGGTCGTCAACATGATGGCGGGATTGGAAAAACCGGACGAGGGCGAGATCGTCCGCCGGTCGCGCATCTCGTTTCCGCTCGGCTACATGGGCGGTCTGGTGCCGCGTCTGTCGGCGATGGAGAACTGCCGGTTCATCGCGCGAATCTACGACAAGGACCCCGACTATCTCGAGGCGTTCTGCCGCTGGGTCTGCGGGCTGGAAGAATACTTCGACATGCCCGTCGGGACCTATAGCGCCGGAATGGCGGCGCGGTTCTCGTTCTCGCTGCTCCTGGCTCTCGATTTCGACTTCTACCTGATCGACGAAGGGATGCCTGCGACGACCGATGCCGACTTCAACCGGAAGGCCGGCCAGATCCTTTACGAGCGACTTAAGACGTCCACGGTGATCATCGTGTCTCACCAGGCGACCACGCTCGAGAAATTCTGTAAGACGGCAGCCGTCCTGCGCAATGGGCGGATGCTGATGTTCGACACGCTTGAAGAGGCGAAAGCAGTCTATGACTACCAACCCCAAAGCGCCTAAGTTCCGTATCCGTCGCAGCTCGGGGCGCGCCCCGGGCACCGAGGGCGGCGAGGATCGGTCGCTCCCCGGCACCTCCGAGGACGGCTTCGGCGACATGGCCTTCCCGGGCTCGGCCAAGGCCGACACCGAGGCCGCCTCCGAGACGTCGATCTCGCAGATCCGGCGCGAGGGCCTGACCGGGCGCCAGCTTCGCATGGCGCGACGCCTGGCGCAGAAGCACGGGATGACGCCGTCGTCTGACTTCGACGCCGTGCGCCTCTTGCGCGATCGGGGCATCGACCCCTTCGACCGCGCGAACATGATCGAACTCGTCCACGCCCGCGACACGTCGGACAGCCCCGCACCGGCGGCCGCAGCCGGGCAAGCGCAGCCACAAGGACAGCAGGCCCAACCCGCGCAACCGGGCGATGCGCCGCGCCGCGCCGGTCTGCCGCAAACGGTGGATCCGAAGCGGAACCTGCCGGGCGAGCACATCCCGGCCGGATCCGGTCCGGCCAATCTGCACGACATCGAGCGCATTCAGCGCGATATCATCCGGCGTCGACGGCGGAAACTGGCGCTTCTCGGCCTCAGGCTGACGCTGTTCGTCTTCCTGCCGACGATGATCTGCGGCTACTACTTCGCCTATCTCGCGACACCCAGCTATGCGACCAAGTCCGAGTTCATCGTACAGCAGGCCGAGGTCACGTCCGGCACAGGCGGCCTTCTCGGCGGCACGGCGATGGCGACGAGCCAGGATTCGATCCTGGTGCAGGACTACCTGACATCGCGCGGGGCGCTGCAACGGCTCGACAGCGAATACGGCTATCGCGAGCACTTCAGCGATCCCTCGGTGGATTCTCTTCAGCGTGTCATGCCCGATGCGACGAACGAGGCGCTCTACAAGCATTACCAGAAGCATGTGAAGGTTGGCTACGACCCCACGGAAGGCGTGCTTCGCATGGAGGTCTCGGCCCTGTCGCCCGAGATGAGCCGCGTCTTCTCGGAGGCGCTGATCGGCTATTCCGAGGAACGGGTCGACCAGATCACCGAGCGCAAGCGGGCCGACCAGATGCGCGGCGCGAACGAGACGTTCGAGGACGCCGACCGCAAGATGCTCGAGGCGCAGGAAAAGGTCCTGGCCCTCCAGGAGCAGATGGGCGTGCTCGACCCGCAGTCCGAAACCGCCGGCGTGATGAGCCAGGTCAACGCGCTTGAAACCCAGCTGACCGAGAAGCGGCTGCAGCTGAGTCAGCTCATGGACAACGCCCGTCCGAACCAGGCTCGTGTCGCTGGCGCCGAGGGAGACATCGAACGGCTCGAGACGCTGATCGCGGATCTGCGTTCGCAATTGACGGAGCAAGGATCGACGCAGGGCTCTCTGGCCTCGATGACCTCGCGCCTGCGCATGGCCGAGGTCGAACTCGAGACCCGGACGATGATGATGCAGGAATCGCTCCAGCAGCTCGAAGCCGCCCGCATCGAGGCGAACCGCCAGGTCCGTTTCCTGTCGATCGGTGTGAGCCCCGTTGCGCCCGACGAGCCGACCTATCCCAAGGTCTTCGAGAACACGCTGATCGCTCTTCTGATCTTCGGTGCGATCTACCTGCTGGTTTCGGTGACCGTCCAGGTGCTGCGGGAGCAGGTGTCGAGCTGACGGGATTCGTGTCCGGCGGGACTTGCACAGGCCATCGCGTCTGAGTAAGACACGCTTGCCTTTGGGGAGTGGCGCAACGGTAGCGCAACGGTTTTTGGTACCGCAGGTTGCAGGTTCGAATCCTGCCTCCCCAGCCAGGCACTCCAAGTAACTTTGACGATTGAAGGTGCGGCAGATAATCTGCCGCCCTTTCCGTAAGTTACCGGGAGCACTCTTCGGCGCAGACCAAAGCAAGCCCGGCAACAGGCGCCTTGGCTGGCCTGGGTCTGCACGGGGCATTTTCGCCATACGAGGTTGAATTACAGCGTTTCAGAGGGTCGCTAGCAGGGCACGCTGTTCCTGCCAGTCCGACGGCAGCTCATTGCGCAGGGACCATTCGGATGTGAAGCCCAACGGCTGCCTGCCATCAAGAACATCCCGGACGATGTCAGGAGCCAGGAACGCCAGCCGGATGATCTGCTGAACGCGGCTCTTGTGAGTGCCTTCGGCGTCAGCGATTTCGCCGAAGGTCTCGCCCGCCTTGATCCTTTCCAGCCACTCGATCGCCCGTGCAATGTTACGGGCAAGAGTCTCATCCTGACCCGTCGGCGTATCCGCGAGAACGATCCTTGTCTCCACGCCGCGCTTGCGGAGCTGGAACGGATGGCTCCTGGACAAGGCAGCAGCGTCTATCTGCGTTGCATCCATCGCGAGTTGCGCCGCGACGCTGTCGGCATCAAGTTTGAGGATCATCAATCCGGGTGCGATGTCGATGCGTTCGACCAGTGCCAACATGCCGGACCGGTCGGGATCGGCGCCAAGTCTCTTCAGAGCGGCAGCAGCCTGGGCGATCGTCTCCGCAGGTGCCAAGGGAGCAAGTGTGGCGGCGAAGCCCTGCCGGGAGAAGGTGGCCTGAAGGAGAGTGGCAACCGTGCTCTCAAGCTCCTCGGCCGGCAGACGCCAGGCTCCCGGATGCGGCTGCCCGCTCTGCGCTGCAAGCCGGTGAGAGATGTAGTACCGGAGCCGGACGCCTTTTCGGGTCCTTGAGTGCGTCGGTGTCAGCCGGTCCCCGGTTTCATCAAACAACTTCCCGCAGAGGTGTGACTTAGGAGACGCCAGAGCCCTGCCGCGCCCGCGTGCCGAGTCCTCCTGAAGCTTGCTCTGAACCGCATCCCACCGTTCCGGATCGATGATCGGGGGGTGCTGACCATCGTACACTTTCTTCCGATGCCGGATGCGACCCGCATAGAGAGGGTTAGTGAGGATGTAGTGCAGATGCCCGCGATCAAACGGACCACCTCCAGTCATCTTGCCGCCCGACCTCTCTCGGCGCCGACTACGGAGGTTCAGCCGATCGGCCTCTGCATGGACCTCCCGTACCGTACCAAGTCTCTCATAGAGGTCGTAGATGGTCCGGACGGTCACCGCTTCCTGCTCATTGGTCTTCAGTGTCCGGCCGTCAGGATCATATCCCAGAGGGACGCTCCCACCCATCCAGAGGCCCCGGCGCTTGGAGGCCGCGATCTTGTCCCGTATCCGCTCTGCTGTGACTTCGCGTTCGAACTGGGCGAACGACAGGAGCATGTTGAGCGTCAGACGCCCCATGCTGGTGGCGGTATTGAAGGACTGGGTGACAGAGACGAAGGAAGCTCCGGCCGCATCCAGTGCATCGACGATCTTCGCGAAATCGGCCAGCGACCGGGTCAGCCGATCGATCTTGTAGACGACGATCTGGTCAATCCTGCCAGCGCGGATGTCGTCGAGCAGGCGCAGCAGTGCAGGTCGCTCGAGGCTCCCGCCGGACAGGCCGCCATCGTCGTAGGGCTCCGGCAAGAGCACCCAGCCTTCGTGCTTCTGACTGAGGATGTAGGCTGCGCAGGCCTCTCGCTGCGCATGAAGCGAGTTGAACTCCTGCTCCAGCCCATCCTCCGAGCTCTTCCTTGTGTAGATGGCGCACCGGATCTTCCTCACGACGTGTCCCTTGTCCGGTCGACCAGTCCGAAGAACCTGGGTCCGGACCACGTCGTTCCCGTGATGTGCTTGGCGATCGCAGAGAGGGATGGCCAGGTCCGGGTATCCATGCAGTAGCCCTCCTTCAGGACCTCTACGTGATAGGTGCGTCCGTTCCACTCGCGAACGAGACGGGACCCCGGCCGTGCGACCCGGCGGGTGCTGTCGGAGACCGAATGGCCTCTTGCGATCTGGCGCAGAGCCCGCCGTATGTCCGGCGGAAGCCCACCATGACGACGACACTGGGCTTCATGGCACAGGGCCTTCCGCATGAATGCCACCGACAGGTAGGGCGGCGGAGGAGACCCGAACGCCTCCTCCCAATCCTGCAAGATATGTATGCGGTCGGGATCCGCCTTACCCATGCAAGGGCTCCATTGAGGAGGTCGTTACGGGGCCTGGCTTGGGCTTTCCAATGATGCGGTATCGCGTTCGCCTGGCACGGTCCGATTTCTCCGCCGCAATCTCGTACCCGGCCTTCTTCAGCCCGCTGATCGCCGCTCGCGTCGTGTGCGGCTTCCAGCCGAGTCTGGCACTGATTGCGGTGGCGTCCGCGCCCGACTTCGTCGAGAGCAGCCGGATCAGCTGGGCTGTCTTGGTGTCCCTGGGCCTACCGGCTTTCGTTGGCGCAAGGCGCTTGGTTTCCACGCTTTCTTTTTTAGTGGTCATCTCTGTCTCCTCTTACATGTGCAGGAGCATCTCGCCCCTGCTACCAGGCAAAGCCCGGAGGGCCGGGCGGAGACTGACGGCTAGATCGTCGCGTGGACACTACCGCTCTGGTTCCAGGAGAAGTCCAGCCGGAAAAATGGTTAGCCATGTAGCGGTCTTGCGATAGCAGAAACCCGCAAGAAGGGCGGAAAGGCGACGTTCGCCGTGCGACGCGCGCAAGCCGTGGTTACCTCTCAGGTTTCAACCACCGAACCCGACGATGAGCCGAGGTGCGCGGGACCGACCAGCACTCAAGAAAGGCCGCGACGGCCAGAACTGGGAGTACCTTCAAACTTACACCAAGTGCGGCACGTGGCAGCCGATCCTGCCGACATGTTGAAGCTTGTGTGGTGGAGACGAGTATCGGGATCGAACCCGTGTGCACAGATTTGCAAAAGTGGGTATAACGATGAAATATATCGATAAAATGTTTAGACTTGGGTTCGAAATGATAAGAACAGAGCGTGAATGTTTAGACCCGCTCGTGGACAGTTTTCAGGCCTCAGAAAGCGAAGTTGAGATCACGAAAAGGGCTGGTCGAATTGAGCTCCATGAGAAAAAAACGTGACAACATCTCATCCTTTCGCCGAGCGCAATCCGCGCGCTCAAAGTGGGCGACACCGCAACAAGGCTACCGGCGACGGCGTTTCCCTCGTCGTTATCTCAGAGCGATATGTGTTGTGGCCATCATCTCAATGCTTGGTTGGAAGTTCTACGTCAGCCAATGGCCAGCATGGACGACAGTTCGGCATATGGCTGCGGCGCCAAACTGCGATTTTGCGCGAATGGTGGGCTTGGCGCCCTCCAATCGAGGGCAACCTGGCTACTATCCGAGGCACGATAGGAATCAAGACGGGGTAGCGTGCGAGCCATTTGTTCGGAGGTTCAATTCGCAGAGATGGAGATGACCGATAGTAAGATCAATATTGCAGAACGAATGTGTTCGCCCTGCGAAACAAATTGTGGATCGCGTTGGAAAAAAATGTAAATTTGCGAAAGGCTATCGGAAGTCTCAATTGCCTGAAGGCAATTGGAAGGAAAATTACTGGGGGGGGGCTGCAATTTTCCACGTTCTCGTCCACCGATTCCACCATCTTCGATAATTCATTTGTTAATTGTAATAGGCTTTCTTGGTCAATCTGGTGCAGCTCACCCGATTCTCTGTCGACACCGTTCTTGTGAACGCAATCGTGACGCATTCGTGTAAATCTTTGGATCGCCTCCAGTGAATCTGCTTCAGGTAGTATGTTGAAACCAAGGCCAACACGATAGAATGCATTTGCTTTCTTTAGTTCGTGAAAGGAAACCGCGCGCAGATATTCTAGTAGCGCGGTCGTCGCGAAATCCTCGACGCCAACGGCGTCAGAAAGTCGAATTTGCTTACTGCCAATCCCGATATCCTTGGATGCAAGCAACTTTCCTTGAGCATGCGGACTGTTCGCCACTGTGACAATAAGTGAGTCCGACAAGAATACTTCGAGCGCTGTAATGCTTTGAGCCAATAGCATTCGCGCAAGCATCTGAGATTTCGTGTCGGCGTGCACCTCAACCACCCATGATCTTACGTCATTGATCGTTTACTTAAAGGCGCGAAGTACCGGGCGAGACAACTGTTCCTGTTGCTCTAGCCATTCGTAATAGCCCTGATCGTAGTCGTCATACCCATCAGCTGAACCCCTCACTGGCTCAGCTTCTATTTCGGTGTCGGGATATCCATCAAGCTCGGGATAGGGGCCTCGGAATACGATATCCACTCATGGCGCTAAAACGCCGCTTGTGAGCTTCTGGAAGCGGGATGCTCGGACGACCTGATCGCGGCCGTGACCGGTCAAAGTCCTGCCATGGTCCAGCACTACACTAAGAAGGTTCGGCAGAGGATCAGGGCCATTCAGGCGCAACAGAAGCGTACTGAACAAAGCCAAGTGTAGTTTAGCCTAGCTCCTGTTCCGTCTGGCGCGACGGCGTTGAGCGAAAACAGGAGAACCTATGAACAACGCAGCGGACGCCGCAGTCATCATAGGCTTAAGCCTCGTCGTTCTCATTGGAACCGTTTGGCTTTACATCATCCTCCCCGCTCAGATGGCACGATCACGCAACCGCAGCGTCTTCGGTTGGATTCTGATCTCGCTCATTGTCAGCCCCGCCCTTTCGCTCCTGGCGCTGCTGTACCTCGGCAGGCGCGGACCTGGCCCGGACGCATAGGTCCCCGTGAGCCTCGTTCTGAGTAGAGAAAGAGAACGGAACAAAAACAGAATGTTTAGACGAATTTTTAGACTCGCCTCCGGGCGCGAAGCGACAACCGCCTAACCCATTGAAAAGATTTGGAGGCGAGTACCGGAATCGAACCGGTGTGCACGGATTTGCGATCCGCTACATGCCGTGTACCGACTAACCTTTTCCTGTAAACGGGAATCAACTTCGGCATCGACTTGTCAACAACTTGCGACAGAGATGTAAACGCTTTCCGCCGCCTGAGACGAGCGTAAGCGTGCTGGGCGAGGTAAAGGTCGGGGAAGGGCCGACGCTGTCCTTCATGGCGGGCGGCGCGAAGGTCTAGTGGGCGGGAAGCGGACGCGATGTATTGAACGCTGGACGGCAACTTAGGGCCGAAGCGGACGAGGATCGTAGGACTGCCGAACGTCGGCTAAGGGCCGGAAGCGCCCGGGAGCTCCGCGCTTCCGGACGTCCGCTCAGGGCCCCTCCCTACTTTGACGGTCGCCCGCTGGCACAATTTTCCCGCAGAGCCCGCAACGGACATTCCGGCATTCTTTTTCGCCAATCAATAGACTTGTAGTAAGCTACCGGGCATCATGCGGAACGAAACGCGATCGCTCATGTTCTCCCGCGGCTCGCCATTTGCGCGCGCCGTCCGGATATTACTCCACGAGCTTGGGTTGGCCTATGACGGCCACGAACCCGACGATTCTCCGGCTGAGATCCAACTCGGTACGGTCACGCCCACAATGCAAGTTCCGACACTACGAGATGGTGACGTAACGCTCTGGGAAAGCGGGCTGATCGCTGAATATCTGATGACCCGTTACACCCATCGACCACAGGACGACCGCCCCCTGGCTTTGGTTCCCTGGCGTCCCGAGTTCCTATGGAAGGACAAGCTGCTATTCTCGACCATCCAGACGTTCGGGACTGCTGTGACGACGATATCGCAAATGACCTGGACGGGTGTGCACGTCGACGGGAACCCTCATCTCCGGCGCTGTGCGCAACGGATGACCTTAATTCTCGGTTGGCTTGAAGAAGAACTGGCATTGGCAGATGGCGGTGGGTTCTTCCCGAACTGCGTGTCGATGCAGGACATCTTCCTGATCTGCCATATTCGTTTTGTTCAGGCTCGCCCGCTCGGCATTACGTTCGACCTCTCGCGGCACGAGAAGATCAGCATTCTTGCAGACGAGCTGGACCGCAGGTCCAGCTTCCGCTCGAATCGGATTTTATGGTGGGACCCGGACGTTCTCGATTACGCGCCGGACGGAACCCCAATATACTGAACTGGGAGCATGGGTTAGCGGTCCCGCAAGCGCCCTTGACTCGCGGCCTTCAGTTGCTCTGTCACGAGAGTGTGGGTGTCGAAGACTTGAGCCTCTGCGATTACGCCATCGGATTCCCAGTAGTGGGCATCGAAGACTCGGTGCCCGGCAGGGACTACCGTGCCTACGGGGGCGGAACTCAGATAGAAATGTAGGTTGTTGTCCGGGCGACGCTCGAACCAGTCCTTGTTGTCAAAGGTGCCCGAATAGACGCCGACCGAGCTGGGAAACCGTTCGAACAGCATGTGGGTCTTCGTCCCGCAGGTGCCGCAGAAATGAATGTGGACGAGTTTGCCACTTCCTTCGCTCACGTGCCCAAACACACGCGGCGTGCCACGCAGGAGGTGGAAACGGTTCTTGTCGAACAAAGTTTCGATCAAGTAGGCGCTGCCTGTCGCCCTTTGACAGAAGTGGCAGTGGCAGTGAACCACTTCGTTGGGCTGCCCCTCGACGGTGAATTCAAGGCCTCCGCAAAGACATCTTCCATGTTGCATCCACTCACCCCGGAATTGCCGCAGCGATCATAGCACAAAACGGCCGCTTCGTCCGGGTGGCCGATCCGCAGACTAAATATATGCAGCGAACGACCGCTACTGAGAGGTCTCGCACTGCGGCCACTGCCGCGGTCGTCAAGGTCTGGTCAGGCCGAGAGCGGGCCCCATCGGCCAGCGCCTCGAAGGTCCGGTATAGGCAGGAAGCTTCGTCTGGCAGTGCGTTCGACCCAAGTGCTCTTGGAGTGCTGCGCAGAATTACCTTGAACCCTTAGCAAGCGCACTTTGAGACTTTCAGTGACGAGCGACAACTGCGAGCGAACCGTTTTCTCATCGGCATGGAATAAAGCGATCACCCAATCGTAGTCCTTTTGTCGAAACAAGTTCCATCATCAGAAGGACCGCAGACATGAAAACTCTCGCAACTTTTCTCGCCACAGCCGTTGTGGCCACGTCAGCGTTGACTGCCCCGGCGAAGGCCGACGACCTTGACGACACGATCCGCGGCTTCTTCAAGAAGTTTCTGTCGGGTCAGACCGTTTATCGCGGCGAGACCCAGTTCCGCAGTCGGAGCTACGACCGCGACGACGACGATGACGACCGGGGCCGGCGCGGTTCGAGTTCGAACAGCAACAGCAACAGCAACAGCAATTCGAATTCCAGCAGCAACTCCAGTTCAAACAGCAACTCGAACTCGAACAGCAATTTCAGTTCGAACTCGTCGTCCAACTCGAGTTCCAATTCGAGTTCGAACAGCAGCAGCAACTCGTCTTCGAACAGCTCCGACGACGACGATTGAGGCGGCCTGAAAACCCAAACAAAGCGCGCCGGCCGAAAATGGGCCGGCGCTTTTCGTTTGTCGGCCGTCAGCGCGTGGCGCGTGCCTCGGTCCGATACCAGCCGGGAGAAGCCTGCGTACTGCGGGTGACCGTCTTCCGGTCCGCAGCTTCATCGCTCTGCTCCACGCGGATCTCGGCCTGAAGCTCGACCATATCGCGCCGAAAAGGGATCACCTGTACCATCGGCGAGCCCTTCTCGATCACGTGAAGTCCGTCCTTCGCCACCGGGAAGAAAGGAAAATGCACCGGCGCGCGGTAAGTGTCTGTGTCGACGACGCCCGCCAGGACCTCGAAAAGCCCATTGGGGCGATTGAGGGGATTGAGGAACAGGCAGCTCCAGCCCGGCGGCGTGACGATGGTCCAGAAGTTGTGGAACTTGCAGGCAGCGCGCTTGCCCCATGGATTACCCTTCACCTGGTGAGAGCCATGAAAACTGACGAGCGGTCGGTCGAAGTCCCATCCCGCGTCGACAAGGGCTCCTGCGTCCCTCACGTCGAGCCGGACAGTGGCCGGAAGCGGAATGATCCATCCGGTGCTCATCGCGTCGAGAAACGGCAGGCAGCGCTTGATCGTCAGGCCCGTATCGGTGGTCCCGAGCTTTGCCTCATCGACGGCCGGCAGCCTGCGAAACCAGTCCGGGAGATAGTTCTTGGCCGGGACCGGCGGCGCGATCACGCCGTCGTCCTCGGGCGCGCACAGGAAACGGATCTTGCTGTTGGAGCGTTGAAAGAGGTTCATCGTGTTGTCTCCAGATCAGGTTCTGCCAAGGCAGGAAGCATCGAGGTTGAGGAGACCCGCACCGAAGACCCGATCGGGCCCACTGTCACCGAGGTCGAGGGCGCGTACGCGCAGGGTCTCAGCGATCTGCGTCGCGCTAAGTTCTGGCTGTTCCTCTCTCAGGATCGCCGCGGCGGCCGAAACAAACGGCACGGCAAACGAGGTTCCGGTCTTGTGTCGCGCCCCGCTGATAGAGGCGGCGGTCCAGACGTTTACGCCGGGGGCGGCGATGTCGACGTGTTCGCCCTGGATAGCGCGACGATAAACCCGCCTTTCACGGTCGACTGCGGTCACCGCGAGCACCTTTTCGTAAGCCGCGGGGTAGGCTGGGTTCGCCCTAGGGCCATCGTTGCCAACGGCAGAGACGATGACGATATCCCGCTCGACGACAAGCCGCTCCACAATCTCCGCCAGCACCGCGTTCTCCGGACCGGCGAGACTGAGGTTGAGAATCTCGACGCCCCGGTCCGCCAGGAAGTCCAAAGCTTCGACCAACGTGAAGATGTCCGCACGCTCGTCCGACCCTCGCCGGTGGAAAGCGTCGACGGCGACCAAGCGTGCAGCAGGGACGAGGCCAGGCGAACGCGTTCCAGGATCGCCGACCAGCAGCGCCGCGACCGCTGTGCCGTGGACGGCACGAGAGGGATCGAAATCCTGCGGCGACAGCCGATGCACGTCGAGTTGCGCCCCAGCAAACGTTTCGTGGCCTTCGTTGATGCCGGTATCGATCATCCCGATTGTGACGCCGCGACCGCAGCCCGATCGCCGGTCGGGAAGTACGGGCCAGCCGATAGACAGCCGCGCCGGGCACTCGGCCCCGCTGCAGGTCTGGGAGAAGCCCTGTTCCGAGCGATAGAAATGGTTGAAATCTGCGTCCTCGCCCGTTGGCAGGGCGCGAACCGCCGCACGTGCTTCACTCAGCGACAGCCCTGCGGGGATACGAAGACGGCGGGAGACGCCGGGCCAAGCCGCAAGCTGCAGTTCCTCGATGACGGCAAAGCCCTGGGCTGTGAGGACCCCCAGGTCCTCGTCGCTCAGGGCTAGGGCGACGACTTCTCCTGGTGCCGAAATCTGAAGAGGTGCTGACGCGAGGGGAGCAGGAGCCATCTGGCGACGCTGTCCGGGATTGAAGAGATTACGAAGCGCATTTCCGCTGCCGCCAGACGGCCGTCTCACACCAGAGTCGTCGTCATCGTCATCGCGGCCCGACCAACTGTCGTCGTAGTCGTCGTCATCGTCATCATCGTCGTCATCGTCATCGCCGTCATCATCGTCGTCTTGCGCGAAAGTCGGAAATGCCGTTCCCAGTGTCACGACGAACGCTAGCGGCAGAACTTGCGCCGCCGAGACCACCAGCGCGATCCAGAGGGCAAGAAAGCGATTTTTCATCCGGTTCTTCTCCAACTCGCCCAGGGTCTTCCAAGTATACGTGTCGCAACGGAAGATATTCCGTGTCAGTCTCGCGGCAATTCGGATCGGAGAACAATGACGAACAGCTTCGAACGCGATCTCATTGCCGCTCTCCCGGCTCTCAGACGCTATGCGCTGTCACTGTGCCGGAAATCCGACATTGCCGACGACCTTGTTCAGACCTGCGTGGAACGCGCGCTGGCGGCGAGGGTCCGCTATGATCCCGGAGAGCGCCTTGATCCATGGCTGTTCCGTATCCTCCGAAACGCCTGGCTTGACATGACCCGCCGCATGGTGACGAGAGGCACCGAGATCGACGTCACGGAAACGCCGGAGGCCGCCATCCAGGATGGAGCTCGCGTGACCGAAGCCGTTCTGTTCCTGCACGAGACCGAACGGGCGATGGCGGCGCTTCCGGACGACCAGAGAGAAGTCTTGCACCTCGTCTGTTTCGAGGAGCTTTCCTATGCCGAGACGGCGGAGGTTCTGGGCATACCCAAGGGTACCGTGATGAGCCGTCTAGCAAGAGCGCGGATCGCGCTCGCGGAGAGGCTGGGAATAAATTGAAGACAGGAACGTTGTCCTACGGGGGCCAAGGAGCGACGCCATGACCGGCACCGACATCGACGACGAGATGCTGATGGCCTACGCCGACGGCGAGCTTGATGAGCACGATGCCGCAAGGGTCGAAGCGGTGCTTAGCGACGATCCGAGCATTGTCACGCGGCTCGCTGTCTTCTCGCGGACGCGCGAGGCGTTGGTGTCCGCAGCCGCTGTCCGACGTGCGGATCCACTGCCCGGGCAAGTTCTTTCCCGCGCCCAGGTCGCGATCGAGACGGCGGCAGATTTGGAGAGCGATGCCAAGGTTGTGCCCTTGGCCCGCCCGGATCGTCGGCTTCGCTTCTTGCCGATGTCGCTGGCTGCCAGCCTTGCGGTTGTAGGCTTTCTTGGCGGATACGTCCTGTCCCCCTATGCGCGGGTAGAGCCGCAAGACCCTCGCTTCGCGATCCTGGGCACCACGGGCCTGTCCGAAGAATTGGACCGGCTTCCGGCGGGGGGGCGGGCTGCCATCGAAGGTGGAGAGGTGGCCATCATAGCCTCCTTCCGCGATGCAACCGGTGCGCTTTGTCGCGAGTTCGAGGTGGACTCCCCGGATGCGACGACCGTCGTCTCTGTCGCTTGTCGCTCCCAAGCAGGCTGGGATCCGAAGCTCGCCGTGGTCGCCCCGGCCGATGATGGAACCCAGTACGCGCCGGCCTCGTCGCTTGAGACTCTGGACGCCTATCTGGCTGCCATCGGCGCCAGCGCACCCTTGCCCATCGAAGAAGAAGCGGCGGCACTCGACGACCTCCTGTGACTGAAGCGGCGAAATCGTCTTGAGCCGCTCGGCTGTTTGCGTTGGGTCACGAAGAGAAATTGCGCCGCAGAAGGAGTTAACGGCAACTTACGGGACAGATCGGGAGCCGAGAGGTTTCGCTGCAGTTCGCTTTGGACCGCGCCGCAACACATGGAATCTGAGCCAGAGATGTCAAATTTGCCCTGAACGATTGGTGGGTGGCACAAAGCTCCTCTTTCGCAGGATTGCTCAGCCAGCAGCAAAGAGCACGACGCAACAGCCATATGAATCAAGGGCACCAAGCGACAAACCTTTACATCCGGCCGTGCCGAGCGGCCTCTTTCTTCTTCGCGGGTAGTACGGCTGGCATGGCCACACCGCGCGCCTGCAGCATCACGTGCGCCAAATTCTCACCGTCGCCACAGATGATCTGCTTACGCAGCGCCAACAGCCCATTGTTTATGGTCCTATCGTGCACTACCATTTCCCCGAGGCAATTGAGCGGATTCCAACCCAACAGCCCCGCGTCACTTCATCATCCCGGCGCGGGGCTGTTGTGAGTCTGGCGTTCTTAGGCACGTCTTCGTGCGCGTTATACATAGGGCCGCGCCGTAACAGTATATGACGCTCGGAATGCCCGCACCCCGTATCCGCGGTCCCGGTCGTACGCTCAAATTCAATCGCAACGCTGCGCAACGAAGGTCTTAAGGTGGCACTGCGTGCTTCGCTGGAGCTGACCCCTTATCGGGCATGGTCTCTAACTCCCGTCGCTTTCGAGATGCGCGCGCATGACGCTCGAGAGTTTTCGCCTGGAGTTCAGGACACAACTGACAATCGGCATAAAAGAACAAGAGACCACCGATCTGGAAGCCAATATAGAGAACCCATGACAACCGAACTAATGCTGATCTTCGTTGTTCTCGGAGCCGTCTTTGTACTGCTGATTTGGGGGCGCATACGGTATGATCTTGTTGCCTTCTCGGCCCTGATCGTCGCCACCGCCATCGGGCTCGTGCCTACCGATGAGATGTTTTCGGGGTTCGGGCATTCCGCCGTCGCGATCATCGCACTTGTCCTCATCTGAGCCGTGGTCTGTCCGCTTCCGGTGCCGTTGAACTTATCGCGGCGCGCCTGATCGATCCCAAGCGACCTCTTCCCCTCCACGTCGCGGTCTTGGCAACGCTTGCGGCCGGATTGTCAGCGATCATCAACAACGTCGCTGCGCTGGCCCTCTTGATGCCACTCGATGTCGAGGCCGCGGAGAAGGCAAAACGAGCGGCTGGCCAAAGCTTGATGCCATTATCCTTCGCGACCATTCTAGGAGGCATGATCACTCTGATCGGCACACCGCCGAACATCGTGATCTCAGAGTATCGTCAGGACGCCCTTGGCGCTCCGTTCGACATGTTTGATTTCGCGCCGGTGGGACTGACCGTCGCCATTGCTGGTATCGCTTTCGTATCCCTTGTCGGCTGGCGGCTCTTGCCGACGCGCACGCAGTTGGCAGGACATCAGGTCGACCTGAATAAGGGGCGCTACGTCGCTGAGCTCCGCATAGGCGATGAGGCCGCCGACGGCGACCTGATGGTGCAGGACCTCTACCCGCAGGCGGAAAATGCGGGCATCAATATTCTCGGCCTCATCCGCAGAGGTCGTCGGCGCCCGGGGCTGGCTCGCAGAGAGGTGTTGCTTCCAGGTGACTTCTTGGTGGTCGAAGGCGAGCCGAAGTCAATCGAGAGCTTCATGGGGCAGGTCAGACTCGATTTTGCGGGATCCGAGAAACATGAGGGCGGGGTCACATCGACGGGACTTGCGCTGGTTGAGGCCATCGTGCCCGACGGCGCGAGGATTCAAAACCGGACGGCCCGCGCCCTGGGCCTTCTGCAACGTCATTCGGTCACGCTGCTTGGCGTCGCACGCAGCGGCAAGAGGTTTCGTGACCGCGTCCGATTGCTGCCGATCCGCAGCGGCGACGTCCTGCTCCTTCTGGGCGACCCTGAACGCGTCGCGGCGGCTACAGAATGGTTGGGCGTCCTGCCGATCGAAGGTCGCAGTACCGAAGTCATTCAGCGAGGAAAGGCAGGGATTTCTGTCGCGATCGGGCTCTACGGCGCGCGACCTTGCTTGCCCGCCAGTTCGAAGCCGCCATCCGGCTCGTCCATGTCGTCGACGACGATCAGCCGCGCCGGCTAGTGGACGCAGGGCGGGACGTGGCCTCGAGGCTTCTGCGCCAGATGGCGTCGACGCTCCGAGATGTTGACGGCGTGGCGTGCGAGACGCGCATAATCCTCGCGTCCCCCTTCGTGGGCATCGTTCAGGCGGTGGCCGACACAGTACCCGACCTTCTTGTCCTCGGGTCGCATCGACGGCAGGTGCTCAGGGACGTGTTTGTCGGAACCACTGCGGAGCGGACGATCCGGTCGGTTGATTGCCCCGTCCTGATGGTGAACGCCACACCGGCCGGGCACTACCGGCATGTGCTGCAGACGACCGATTTATCCGATCCTTCTCGCGACGGCTTGCAAAGGTTTAGGGCCCTCGGCGTAGGCGAGGGAGCCCGCAATTCATTGCTGTACCTGTTCGACGCGCCGGCGCTTCGACTAGCCATGGTGCATACGATGCCTCAGGACGACCAAAAAAAGTATCTCATGGACGAATTGACCGATGCCGCACGTGAACTCGCAGCTTTTTCTGCTTTGGCTGGTTTGCACGATGTTCGTCATCTTGCGCGTTACGAGGCAACGGCGGCGCAACACGAGATTCTGAAAGTAGCCGAAGAAGAACACGCTGACTTGATCGTGTTGTCCACGAACGGCAGGGGCGGGATCGCAAAGGTACTGATTGGCAGCGTCACCGAGCGGGTACTCCGGAACTCATATGTGGACGTCCTCGCCGTCCCGTTGCGGCGACAGAGGTAAAGGGCACGATCTGGACCGCAGTGGAGAACCGTTCAATCTTCGAGGGAAAGCCAGATCCGTCGCGCGATCTTGCGGGGCCCGCGTAGTGCTTCGCGAACGGTCATGAGCCGTTGTTCGATAGGCTGAGAAGCGTTCGGTTTCCCGGACTCGTGGGCCTCAAAGAGCACCTTACGCTTGCCGTCCGCCTCCACAAGAGACCATGTCTCTCGGCGTGATTTGCTGCCTTCATCAATCAACCGATCATGCAACCTCCTGATACGCGTTAGCGATCGGGGAACGTCGTCGCCCTTGTGGCGGCCGTCGCCGGTCATGTCCCAAGCATCGGATTGCCGAAGACCGCTGCGAGGAGATTGGCAACTTGGACCCCGATAAGAAGCATGAAGGCCGCCTCCACGAAAGCCATTGCCCAGATCCTCCTTATAAACATGCCGTCATAGTAGGCCCAGACGAGCGCCACTATGTAGGAAACGCCGTTAAGCTTAAGGTTGGCTTCTGCATCCTCACCGATAAGTAGATAGAGCGCCGTCCCAAGCAGAATGCCGCGCCACACCAACGCGCCGGTGGCAGGTAGCGTACCTGCGTCAATCCCAGTTCTTTGCAGTCGCTCCACGAGCCCGCCCCAAAAGTCTCGTCTTGTTCATGCCTCTTTCTTACCAGATTACATCGATTGACACCACGCCAACGGTGTACTGCGCGGACGAAGGACGTGACCTTCTACTCGGCGACGAAAGCGGGGAGGAAGGCGGCGTTGCCGGAAGTTGGCGCGGATTGGCGATCGCCCTGAACGCACCCGCAAACACGGTATGAGGACACGGCGGCGCCACGGGCACCGCGACGAGATACAAGGGCAGACGTGAGGGGTGATGATCGAGCGAGGCTGCTGCCAGGACACCCGAGCTTCTACCCGGAAATCAAAGTTCGATGATCTGATCGAGACCTGCAAGCGGACTTCATCAGGGCCAGCGGTCAGATGTACCCGCATAAAGGCGGGAGAAATGACCGCAACCTGCTTCGCTCCCCATGCTCACGAGACCCTAGCAACAACGGAACCGTCTTCAAATGACAGTACCCACCGAACGGCTCTTTCCGAGGAGATCGTGTCAGTCGGCAGGGCTTCTGAAATAAGAGATCATTGGACCTTCTGCCCTTCAGCGGCATCGTGGGGATCTACACGAAGCACGGTCAGCACCCGACGCTTACCATCCCTGATCTCCCAGTGAAGCGAGGCACCCTCGGCCAGGCCGATCAGGGCGACCCCGATCGGCGTCAGGATCGAAATCCGGCCGCGCGCGATGTCTGCGTCCTCGGGAAAAACCAGGGTGACCGTCTTCTCCTGACCGGTAGTTTCGTCGCGGTAAGTGACCGCGCGGCCGATTGCCACTACGTAAGGCGGAAGTTTCGCCATTGGAACGATACGGGCACGGACGATCTCGTCGAGCAGCCTGTCGGCGAGGTCTGGGTTTCGCCGGATCGCGCCCTCGGCAAGTGCCTCGAGCCTATCCAGGCAGTTGGCGCCGATGATGATCCTGGGTCGCCGGGCGGTATCGCGTGAGGCGGAGCGTGGTAAGGTCATTGAGTTCTCCTTTCCGGCACCGTTGGCGCGGAATGTGATGTGGGTATGCAGACTACTGAGACCGCCGGTGGCGGATGACGGTCAGCCAGCGTCTTGATCTGACGGCGGGCTCACATCGAGCACGACGAGC
Source organism: Silicimonas algicola (assembly GCF_003970735.1). Taxonomy (GTDB): domain Bacteria; phylum Pseudomonadota; class Alphaproteobacteria; order Rhodobacterales; family Rhodobacteraceae; genus Silicimonas; species Silicimonas algicola. The sequence continues at coordinate 3,473,725 of NZ_CP034588.1, read as the reverse complement.
ACGTCTATACTCCCGTCGTCTCGCAGCAGTGGCACCTTCTGTAGCTTCCGCATCCCGATCAGGGTTGCCCCCAGCAGGGATGCAACGAGAACGTGTCCTGGCAGCGGCACCGGACGCATGGTGAGCACGCCCGAGCGCGATCCCTCGCCGCTGATCATGTAGGTGACCTGGCGTCCAGCCACGACCATCTCGGGCGGGGCCGGTTCCCTTGCGCCGCGCGATATCCGCAGCTTGTGGTGCAGGAGCCCGTTCAGAAGGGGTGGATTTGGCGCATTCCTGGTCTTCAGATGACGCAGCAGGCGCTCGATACCGACGCGGTCGTCAACCGTGAGGTAGAACCCGGTCTCGATAGCAGATGGTTCGAATAGTGATCGAAAGTCACTGCCTGAAGGCAGGTGAGTGATCCTGGTGACGGTCATGATGTATCTCCCGGGGCGACGAAGCCCTCGTTCTCAATTCAAGAATGTGAGAAAGCCCCGGGTGGTGGAAGGCGCACTTATGCGCGGACCACCCGGGGACGCGGGCGGTTCAGAAGCAGAAACCGGAAAAGATTCTCATGCTTGACCATCAGAAGAACGTAAACACTAAGCGTAATTTGTCAATCCCAAAGACTCGAACCTGACATCAATTACATGAGACTTCCAAAACGCCATTCACTTGCACGCGTCGCAAGAAAAAACAGACCGAATTCGTGGCATTCTCCTTATCCGTGATCGGTGCCTTGAGTTCATTTAGCCGTGGCGCCCAGCATCCAGGCGGCCCTCTCGTGGAAGGCTCCCCGCGCTGCCGCGAGATCTGCGGTCACGGGGTCGCCCGCGCACTCGGCGGTCTCGACGAGCGCGCGTAGACGCGCTGCCAGCCGATTGTGACTGAACACAAGACTTTCGACCATTTCGATTGCCGTTACTTCAGTATGTTGCGAACCGACCATTTGTCCGAAAAGTGCTGCCGAACCGATGTGCGCGGGATGGTCCAGTGTCCTTATTCGCTCAGCCATCGCATCCACTGCCGCAAACATATCTGTTACGTGGACTTCGGTCATTCGGCGAACCGAGTAAAATAGCGACCCTGTTACGTTCCAGCGACAAAGCTGAGACTCGAGAACGAGTTGATATGTCTCGACAAGGGCTTCTGCCAGCTTTCGTGCCACAGCTGCTGTATTGTAAACGTTTGGCAGCTCTTTTTCACCCAACTCATGATCAATTCGCATTTGTTTCTCCAGTCATCTACGAACCAGATCTGCAAAGAGACCTGGCCTCTATTTTTAGCCGTGATGCTCTTGGAATGCGGAAAGCTTGCCGCATTCGCGAATTAACGTGCTATTGGATGCGCGGCGGTGACTCCGAACATACCGCCAATGACGCCGTAGGCGATGAAGCTCATCGTGAGCGCGGTTATGGCGGGGTGAGACAGATAGAGCGGTCTCGAACAGTTCGTGGCGGGTCGGCAGGAGGGCTCCACCGGGGCGGCGCGACCACCATCATCTTCCCACCGGGCCAAGGCCTTGGCGCTCGGCTCCACAACCCAGACTTTGTCCTCTGGCTGGAACATTAGCGGAAACAGATCTTCGAAATCTGCTTTGCAGATCATCATTTCTACACTCCATTCGTTCGAACAGCGTTTCCACGCGATGGGAGCGCCCGCTGCTATGCAGTGGCGCTCGCATTGTCCGTGAATGCTAAGTTGCGGGACGGACGCAACGCGTCTCGACGCGCTCCACTTCCGAAGAGACCGGGCGCATGCCCAGCTCGCGATTGGTGAAACCGTCAACGACGCGCGCGATATCGCCTCGCTCTATCCCGATGTCCCGCAGCAGATGGTCGTCCATTCTTTGCAGCGTCGCGAACATCTTGCGGCGCTTCCAGTTGCGGATGGCTGTCCGGAACCAGAGACGTATGGCGCCGGGCCTGCAGACCCCGTCGCGCTGACCGGAGGTGCGAGATCGGGGCAGTGGAGGAGTGTGAGGTTTGAAGATGTAGGTGTGCATGACGTGCTCCGTGACAAGGAGTTACAACCGAGACGCTCGCGCAACGACCGACGGTCCGGCCGCACAGGCGCAAACCGGCCACTTTGGCACGTTCGTCATTCCGACTGATCTGTATGAGATCGAGAAATACCCCGTGGCGCGGACAGGCAAGCGGCCCAGTCCGGCCCGGGGCTACCGGCGGTTCAGTGTGTTTCCTGCGTAAAGCAGGAACCTCGTATGAAGACTGAACTTGGTCATGACTTGCATATCGGCCATCCGGTAATGCTTATCAAGGGCGCGACGCGGCCTGCGACGTTCTGGCGCCATTCCACCAGTGCTTGTGTGTGAGGGTCTTGGCCAATTGCCTTGGAGACCGTCCAATGACCTCACCTTCCGTCACCCGATGACGACGCGACCCCTTCAAGCGTCTTCTCAGAAGAACCGTCGGGTTTGATACGTTTTCGGAGGCCGGTTGGTTTTGGCGTCCTCCGAGACATTTCCTCTCGCAGATAACTATCTTACGTCCGTGGGCAAAAAGCAGGGATGTCGAGGGCGTCCTGGCCAAGGCACTCTGGCGGATTTACATCCGCGTGGTGGTCGTACCGGGGGGCGTGGAACAAAGCTGTGTCACGACTAATGGTGTTCAGCCCATATTGTCGGGGTTGCAGCCCGGACGCGATCTGTAAGTCGGCAAGGCCCAGCCTAGTGCCAGCCCGATGCCTCGGATTGCAAGGGCGGCGACGAATCCTGCGACAGCAGAAACGGGTTCTGTCAGACCCACAACGTCAGCTACAACGAAAGCAACGGCTCCGGCGAGGGCAGCTGTTACGTAGATCTCACGCCGGAGAAGGACCGAGGGTTCATTCGCGAGCACATCGCGAAGAATCCCGCCTAGGGTGCCCGTCAGCGTACCCATGACAATGGCGACGACGGGCGAACCCGTTGCGAGAAGACCCTTATAGGCGCCGAAGACGCAGTAGGCGGACAGCGCGACGGCATCCAGCCACAGAAGCCATCGGTAGCGTGACTCCAAGAGATGCGCCGTGAAATAGATCATCGTGGCCGTGATTCCGCAGACCAGAATGTAGATGGGCTCAATGACCCAGAAAACGCTGACGCCAAGGATGAGGTCTCGAACAGTTCCTCCGCCGACACCAGTAACGGCTGCCAGGAACAGGAAACCGATGATATCGAGCTGTTTACGGGACGCGGAAAGGGCGCCTGTGGCGGCGAATAGACCGACGCCAACGAAATCAAGCACCACCATGGCATTCATCGCTGCACTCCTCGGCAAAAGATGGACATGATGGTTGCCGTCACGAACACTCCCGGAACGATACACCCGATGGAGGAATAGCGGAGACAACTACTTCGTTGCGGCCCACTCTCCAGATTGGCATTCGCCTGGGAGGCCGGCACGAAGTCTCAGCCATCATTCTGCAAGTTACCTGTCCAATCGACAAGACGGCCTGTAAGGATTCTGCGATGCAACGCATGTTCGATCACCTCGGCCGCCACCTTGCGCTCAGGCGCCGACCGCCATTTTCAGTGAGGTTGGGCTCACCGGCTTCGAGAGGAGCAAGCTACCCTCCGGCATCTCACTCGCTGTCGGTTCCCTGCCACCGGAAAGGATGAGGATCCGGCAGTTCGGGAGATGATCGCAGATTCTGAACGCAAGCGTCAGCCTATTCACCGGTCCAGGCATGTCCACGTCGGTCACGACCAAGTCAAAGGTCCCGACATCTTCGAGAATGGCAAGGGCCTGGCCACCATCTCCTGCCTCCCACACCTCGAATCCCTCTCTTTCCAGGGTCCAGGCCATGTCCATACGGATGAGAGACTCGTCCTAGAAGGATTTTCACCTGAACCTCCAGCTCGCCGTGCCACCCTATTGGTCCGTCGACGGATGAGGGAAATGCGACGCTTAGAGCTTGAACAGCCCTGATGTCTCGCGGTTCCCAGATGTGCATTGCAGCCCGGATGGTGCGTCTCAGCGAGGCTCCGGTCTCGGCGAGACCTGCACTACCCGGCCTGGCCTCACGCTTCGTCTGAGAAATGCTCCCGCACGGGTTGCTCCACCGTCATTGCAGATCCGACGCTGAACCTTGAGAGGCTGGATGGCTTCACACCTTGCCAAAGTGGTTGTGCTTGTCTGGGGCCCCTGTATTTTTGGGTGCAAGGTATTTTTCAGCTTCGCTTCTTTCTACTCGGTTCGGTTTGCGTCTGCTCTTCTGCAGCCATTGTGGTCTTACCCAACGCCAGGGGTCGTCATCTTGAAGAAGCTGCACCCGGCAGAGAACGTGCTCGGCGTTCATTGGCCGCCTCCGGGATCTTGGCCGGCCTGGCTCCGGGCTGCTGGACTGATTGTTGCGGCGTCGATCCTCAAGCCTCTGCTCGAGTACGCCGGCGGGGAGCCCCTGCCGCCCTACATTACCTTCTATCCGGCAGTCGTCATCGCGGCCTTCGGCGGCGGGCCGATCGTCGGCGTCGTCACGGCACTCGGAACTGTCGTTGCCGCTTGGGTACTTTACGGATCCGTTCCGCAGGCGCTCGTGAATCTCTCGTCCGAGATGATCTACACGGTCACGTCTGTCTTCTTGGCGTGGTCCGTCGGCCGGGCCCGTCTGGCGTTGGAATTAGCAAGTGCGTTGCGTGAGCGGCAGGAGTATACCGGCGGGAGTCGGTCCACAGGATCAAGAACCTCATCGCGGTCGTTCTCGCGCTGGTTCGGAAGGTCTCGCGTGAAGTCGACAGCGTCGACCAGTTCCGGGATTTCATGACCGCTCGTCTTTATGGCGTTGATGTAGCCCAAAAAGTGCTGGTGCAGGGCGACTGGCAGGCAGCTTCACTTAACACTGTCATCGACACCTCCCTCGCACCTTTTCTGAGTAATCCGGGTCTGACTCTTGATCGCGGACCCGATGCGACGATCCCGGCGGAGGCGGTCGGCGGGCTCGCGATGGCGCTCTACGAACTGTGCACGAACTCGATGAAGTATGGGGCGCTCGCTGAAGGCCGTGGCCCCGTCGTCCTGTCGCGGTCCGTTCATGGTCAGACTGTCGTCCTGGAATGGGAGGAGAGCGCTCCCACTGATCCCGACGCAAGCGAGAGCTTCGGTACGCGTCTCATTCGATCTTCGCTTGTGGGGGTGCGGGGGGGGGGGCGCGTCGAGTATAATGTGGCCGCGGGGCGCGTGCATGCCGAGTTTTCCTGGCCGGACGCCTCCCTCGTGGCCGCGTCACCCTCTGAACGAACGGCCTAGACGAAATTCTCCGGATGAACGGCATCTGCAGCACGGCCAACCTACTAAGCGAGATGTAGATCGCCAGGTGCGACCTTCTGGCTCTTGCCAACGAAGGTTCTTCCTCAAGAATAATGACACGGGCCGGGGAAAGGCTGCGATATCCAACCTTCTATCAGCTTCGGTCAGAATACCTTTAGCGGCTTTTTGGAAAGTTGGCCCGCGCTTTCACGCAGGCCATTGTCTCCATTAGTTCAGGCGCGGACGCGGAGCGCATCCCGAATGTCGATGAGAAGATCCTTTTCGGACGGACCTGTATCGACCGCGGGCGCGACATCGTCGTCCTTCGCTGCCGACGCCTTCACCCGGTTCACCATCTTCACCAGCATGAACACCACCCAGGCAATGATCAGGAAGTTGATGATCGCCGTGATGAACGAACCGTAGGCAAACACGGACGCCCCGGCATCGCGGGCCTGCTGCAGGCTCGCATACTCGCCGGCATCGAGCGTGACGAAAAGGTTAGAGAAGTCGACCCCGCCGGTGAAGAGCCCGATAAGCGGGTTGATCAGGTCGTCGACGAGCGACGTCACGATGGCCGTGAAGGCCGCACCGATGATGATGCCGACAGCCATGTCCATGACATTGCCCTTGGCAATGAAGTCCTTGAACTCCTGTATCATGTTCTCCCTCTCCCTGTGTTCCGACATCGTTCTTGTCCGGGCGCTCCAAGTCTCAGGAACCGCTTTCGAACGCCGACAAGACTGCATCCTCATGCCCACTTGCCGCAATACTATTAAAATACGTTAACAGCTCTTTGGCGTCGCTTACGGCAGGGTGGGGTCGCTTCGCGAACAAAAAAGGGGGAGGATCTCACATCTTCCGTTACTACATCGTCAGCGTGCGATGCACTGCTTCCGCAGCATTCGATGTCTTCGGACAATCGAGATGACCGCGTCCCCTGTCCATTTTGTCTCCATCATAGTTGTGCTACCATTCCTTTGCTCCGTGGGGCACGATCGCGTCGCGGGACGCAAGCGAGCACCCAACCTGAAAGGTTTTGCCATGTCGATTCTCAAACGCGGCCTCAAGGGAGCGCCCGTCAAGCGGCTTCAAACGAAACTTGGCATCGAGGCGGATGGAGACTTCGGCCCAGGTACCGAAAGGGCACTTCGGGACTTTCAAGCGTCGCACGACCTTGCCGTGGACGGTATCGCAGGCCCCGATACTTTCTCCGCCCTAGGACTTCCGGAGCTCGTGCTACTTCGCCGGGGGCTGGGTGGCGCTGCGGTGAAGAAGCTTCAGTCTGCCCTTGGCATCCATGCTGATGGGATATTTGGCGCGGGGACGGAGAAGGCGGTGCGGGAGTTTCAGACCAGGAACGGCTTGGAGGCCGACGGGCTCGCCGGGCCGGAGACACTGACAAAGCTTGATGACTTTGATGAAATGACACCGGAGGTCGCGAAGAAGGCAGCGGTTCAGCCGGGTGAGGAAAAATTCGAAGGCGAGCCCCTGCCTGAAATCAAGGGAGGCGACGCGGTGGCCGGCTCTACCATAGAAGTTCCTGAATCGAAGTCGGTCTGGGGCAAGGTAAAGGGCTGGTTTTCCTGAAATTCAGGCATCGGATCGATGACACGCTGGGCGGACATCGTGCTCGACCGGTGGACCGGAAAAGCACCGCGGCTCAGGTGCGCCTGGCCAGTCCTGAACGCTCATCGGGTCCGATCAGGCTTACGTCGGACGCGCTTGAGGCCGGCGCAACCGACAACACCGTTTGGCGCTCCCTTTGTTGCATTTCTTGCCATGGTTGGTCTGCGACGCCCGCAAAGTGAAGGCGGTCCTCGACACGTTCCCGGGACCGTGCATTAGGTCAAGTGACGGGACCGCCGAGAGCCGTCCTAAGCTGGGCGAGAGTTTTGTGCTCGGCCTCAGAGATTCTCGCGCCACCAAATCCGAGGAAGCCGCCCTCGGTACTTGCCTCGGCCGTCTTGGTTGCCGTGTCGATCAGGAACTTCCTGAACCCCGCCGCATGTTCCGGGACTGTGCGCTCGACCAAGGCCATAATCTCGCCGAGCCGCGAGACGGCGGCGTCCGAGGCCTCCGCTGGACGCTTGCCCTTCACCAACGACTTCAGTCCGTCCGTCGCTGCGGACCGACCTTCCGACGTCGTGTAGGCCTCGGCAACCGCGTGAGCCAACGATCCCTCGCCGCCGTCCTTGGCGGCCAATCTTAGCGATCCGGCCATCGCGGCACTCTCCTGCACCGCGCTGATCAGGCCGCCCGGATCGGCGGCCGTGATCGAGAACCCCGCCAACATCGGGGCTTCGAGGACGCGTGACCAGTCGTCACTCGAAAATCTGTCCTTCAAAGTCATTCTGATTCGTCCTGTGATTTTGATCTCGTCAGTCGTCGAGAACGAAGGTCACCATCATGTTGACTTGATACTCGATGACTCCTCCGTCTTCGACGCGGACCTGCTGTTCCTTTACCCAGGCCGAACGAACGCCACGAAGGGTTTCGGATGCTCGTTTGATGCCCACACGAACGGCATCCTCAAATCCCGTCGTCGATGTCGCGGATATCTCGGTTACGCGTGCAACGCTCATTCTCATTCTCCCTTGCTGTCGGAGCGGCCCCGGTCTGCGGAGCTCGCCTATTACCTCCACGCCGACTTTCAGCTGGCGGTTGGGGGGGCGTCGTCAGATCCAAGTAATTTCCTACGGTCCTGGTAGGAATTTCGGCCGCCTTCTCGTAGCGGTGCTCAGATGTAAGCAAGAGACCTAGGGCAGTAAGTCAGAAATACAATGCTCGACATGCAACACGCATGCCCAGCGGCTCATTCTGAAGGGCTCCCGACGTCACGAGGTGCTGAGGGATAATCGTCAGGAGAGAAAAGTCACCGATGAACCTTGTTGAGTGTTGTGCTCCTGTGCTGAAGTTCCGCCTCTGCCCCCAGTCTATATGACCAGAACGATAGATCCCAATAAGGATTCTTGATCTTGATCGAATTCATGCGGATCTTTGACTCTCGTAGAATTGGAGGGAAATCGTTGAGGGTGTCAAAGTCTGCAACGTTCGGCAACTTCGTCCCGCAGGGGAGACGTACATGCCTAACAATATTTCGCCTGTCTGATGTAACGCCTCGCCTCTTGCGTACTTCCGATACCGGCCGCCGGAGTGCCGCGGACAATAACGCGGCAACGAGCAACAGGAGGCGCATCGGGCCTTAGCCCTTAGCGAACATGAATTTGGCTCGGCGAGGTCAGAATGATCTGAGGCTTGCCTTTATACACTTGCACCTCGCCCTCAATCACGATCGTCCGTCCCTCCAGCGCGAAAACGTCTGGGAACTGATCTGCGTGGTCCCGGAAGATCACGCCATAGAAGACGTGATTTGGAAACCTGCCGCCGAAGTTGATGAAGGTTGTGCCGCCGCCGCTGCGCGATACCTGGCTGACTTCGCCCTCGATAGTCGAATGGACGCCAACGTAGTGTCCGGCGTCTTTGGGGCGGACGTTCTCAGCATGGGCTGAAGTGGCAACCATCAAAGCGATGCCTAGCGATACGAGGGCGATACGAAACATGCTGATCTCCTGAAGCTCCAGACTCAGGGTTCGAGTAGCTCATCGATTTGACGAGAGTGAGGCCGAAGCAGGACGATGGAAGCAGCCATGCATTGCCGCACCAGCAAGCAGCGCTGTTCCCCGTGCTCTAGAGGCTGTGCACATTACCAATTCTGCGTCTCGGATGGACAGATGGGACAGAAGGGACACGAGAATTCGTTTGTCCCTCACGCGCGCGCACGAAAGACCTAATGGATTCTTCTGTCTCATCTGTCCCACGTGTCCCCTTTCCTTCATCTGTTCGCCCAAAGCGGCCGCCTCCGCGCCCCTACGACCCTGACGCGGCCATGTCGTCTTCAGACCTGTTTGTCGGCCGGCCAATCCAGGCTCGATTTTGCGCGGATGTTGGGTAGTGTGTCTTCGACGAAGGGAGTTAGACGCATGAGCACCGTTACGAAGGTCGTGATCTTGACCGCCTTCATGGTTAGCAGCGCGCAGTCGGCCTTCACGGACACGACCGGCATGTGCCTCAACATGGCTGGAATGACAGACGAGCGATGCGCCTGCGCGACGGAGGCTCTGGCTGGCGAAGTCGAAGCGGACGCCCTGAACCTCTATGACGCCGTGGGGACGCGTTACCTGGAGAAGCTGTCATCGGGCCAAGCCATGGTGGAGGCATGGGACGGGGCAATTGCAGAGACAGCCTCCGAACGTGGCATGGACCGACGTGCCCTGCTGAAGACAACGAACGACATCGGGAAGGCGCACAGGACCGCGATCCTGGGCTGCGACTGAGCGGCCTCGGAGGATGGGTCGGAATTCACTCGTCGAACACTGGAGACGCCTTCACGGGCCCGTCCATCCGGACGACATGCACGTGCTCGCCAACCTGCCTCACAGCTTCAATGTCGACTACCCGCCTCCTGCCTTCATCGGGGATATCGTCAATGCGCCGGTCGTTCTGCTGGATGCCAATTGTGCATACGACCCCACGTTGACACCGTCTGGGTTTTCCAATCGTGAAGCCTACGTGCGGTTCGTCCAGTTGCTTCACGAGCCCTGTCCCGTCGAGCCCGCGTCCATCGCGCCATATTACGGGAAGCGGAACTACCGCTCGCTCATCGCCTCTGGTCGACTGGCCGTGGTGAATGCGGTGCCGTATCGTTCCCGAGGCATCTCTCGCGAGCCGGAGAACCGGCGCATCGCCGAGCGGCTGCCCTCGACGCAGGTGCATCGAGATTGGCTTCGCAACGAATTGATTCCCGCGGCTGCCAGAGGAGAGCGGCTTGTCGTGGTGCACCGGACCTCGCTCTGGAAGATCTCCAGGCGCGAGGATGACCTGCCGAACGTCGTGTTCACGCCCAACCCTCGTTCGCCGGACCTGAGCCGCTGGGTACTCGAGAGGATGTCTGTCGTCCGGACCTCCTGACGCGCGCATTGTGAGCGGTATCGCCAGACCGCCGCGCCGTAAGCCGCTTTCAACCTTTCGGGCGGCATGTCGTCCCGTGTCGCCACTTGTCATTTAATCTGATATTTTCAATGACTTGAGCCTCGCGATATACTGGCCCGGACAGGCAACCTATTTCCCGGGGCGGGGCATGGCAGGACAGAGACAACTCCACGGCGCGACGGCGGTCGCACAGAGGCCGGTCGAGAGCCTCATCCCTTACGCGCGGAATGCCCGTACCCACTCCGAGGCGCAGGTTGCCCTCATCGCAGGCTCCATCCGCGAGTTCGCTTCAACCGGTGCTCATCGACGGCGCGAGCGGCATCATCGCGGGCCATAGTCGGGTGCTGGCTGCGCGGAAGCTCGGGCTGAGCGAGGTCCCTGTGATCGAGCTCACCAACCTTTCGGAGGCTGAGAAGCGGGGCCTACGTTCTCGCCGACAACCGGCTTGCGGAACAGGCCGGCTGGGACCGGGAGCTCCTGGCGCTCGAATTGGGGGACCTCGGCGACCTCGGCATCGACATAGGCGACCTCGGCTTCGACGGGGCAGAGCTCGACGCGCTCCTGAACCACGGCGCCCCTAACGCGAGGGAGGAAGCAACGCCGGAGGTGCCGGAGGTTCCCGTCTCCCGTCCGGGCGACCTCTGGATGCTGGGGAAGCACAGGCTCATCTGCGGCGATGCCACGGACAGGGCCACGGTCGAGCGTCTCCTCGACGGCGTGCGGCCGCATCTCATGGCCACGGATCCTCCCTTTGGCGTGAACTACGACCCCGACTGGCGCAACCGTGCCGGGGCCTCGGAGACCAGGCGCACGGGGAAGGTCCTGAACGACCACAGGGCCGACTGGCGGGAAGCCTGGGCGCTCTTCCCCGGCGAGGTGGCCTATGTGTGGCACGGCGCGCTGCATGCCGGCACGGTGGCCGACAGCCTCCTCGCCTGCGACTTCGAGATCCGGAGCCAGATCATCTGGGCCAAGGAGCGGCACGTTCTCTCCCGGGGACACTACCACTGGCAGCACGAGACCTGCTGGTACGCCGTGCGTGGCAAAGGCCACTGGAGCGGGGACCGGACGCAGTCGACTCTTTGGTCCATACCCAGCCGGGACCAGGACGCTGCCACCATCCATGGGACGCAGAAGCCGGTGGAGTGCATGCGCCGCCCGATGCTGAACAACTCGTCACCGGGCCAGGCGGTCTACGAGCCCTTCTCCGGGTCGGGAACCTCGATCATCGCCGCGGAGAGCTACCATCCTTGGCGTCATCGCGTTGATCGCAGGCGTCTTCGCCTTTGGAGATCTGTCGTCTGCCTCAGCGCCGGAGGCCACAGCCGTCTTTTTGGTGTTCTTCATCGCAGCAGGCACCGCCTTCATGGCTCACTTTCTGATGGGTCGTGACGGCGAGAAGATCGATGTCGAACCTGACGTCCTGACGCCCTTCGCCCTCAAGGTCGTCTTGAAGCGTATTATGAACGGCATCAGCATAAGATTTCGGAGGTAGAACAGCCGAAGCCGGCGAATTTCCGCACGCTCGACTGCTTCTTTGCTCGGAGGCGAGGTCCGAGAGTTCAGGCCCGGGCGAATTCCACCGCTGTCCGCTCGCCGAGTTGCTTATCTCACCGCTCTGACGGGCTCAGCGGAAGCGTTCACCCACAAGCAAGTTGGGAACAAGGACATACTCTTTTTGAGGGGTCGTGCACCAAGTTGATCCCACGCAGACTCGGTCTACCCTTCGCGACAGTTGTACGATCGTAAATTGTTTTTCGGACGGCCCAATCTCCCCCGGGGCCGGGCCGTCCGGTTCCCAAGGTCCATAAAAAAAGACCTCCGAAGCTTCCTATCGACTGTGCAATCTGAACCTGAAATTCCCCGTTCAGCGAGCGACGGCAGTACCGTGGCTAACGATCCGGTCTGGCTGTAATTGTCGCCACCACACCTTCGGGCCTGAAGTCGAGCGCGACCGAGTCCGGCGGGGGTAGTGCGCCCTGCGACGGGAGTGTGAAGTCGAAGCCGCGCTTTTCCGGCTCCTGAACGGGAGGACCGTCAAGCTCCCGCCACTCCATGCAAAGGAGGTTCTCCTTCACATCCCAGGTTAGAACCACACGCCCATCCGTCGTGGATAGCGCACCGTGCTTCAGTGCGTTCGTCGCCAGTTCGTGAATGACCAGCGCGATGCCGGTGAACGCGGCATCGGTAAGGTCGGTGTCCGGCCATTCGCCTCAAACGGATCGTGACCGTCGCTGCGAAAGGGCGTGAGCGACCGCTCGACAAGATCACATAACCGCAGGCTGTCGCCTCGCTCTCCAAACATGAGCTCTGTCGACATCGTAAGGGCGCGAACGCGGCCCAGGTAGCTGTCGAGCTTCGCATCTCCGCGCCAGGTTTGTCGCGCGAATATTCCTGCCATATTTGCCATGTCTTGAGACGATGACGCAACTCCTGGGTCATCGTGACCAGCCGTCGCTCCGCTCGAGCCTCCTCGGTGGCATCGAAAAGAACACCGATCACCCGCTGCCGGCTCGAGTTCAGCATGGGCGTTTGCGCCAGGGCAGCACGCAAGACGTAGGTGACCTCGCCCCTGCCGGGTACGATGTAGCGGACCCTTGTCTGCAAGCTGGTTTCGCCGCGGGCGCGCGCGGCGGCGCCCTCGGCTTCCAGTCGCTCGCGTTCTCCTGGAGCGTATCGTGAGCGCAGTTCGTCGAGAGAAGGGCTTGCGTCTTCGGGGAAGCCGAGCAGACGGTTCAACTCCGGCGAATGCGCAACCACACCGGCTTCGAGGTCGAGATCCCAGACCGCCATCTCCGCGGCATCAATCGCAAGCCGCAGCCGCTCCTCGCTTGCGGCAAGCGACTGCCGGGTCAGTTCCCGACCAGTGATATCCTGAACGGACCCGGCGTAAAGCACCGCTCTGGCGTTGCTTCCTTCGCCATCGAACTGAGCGATGCCGCGGCCGCGAAGCCAACGCAGTTCGCCGGTGTCGAGACGTCTGACACGATACACATAATGCTCGTTTGCACGGACACCGGGATCCATTGCACGTCGCGCCGCAGACAGGACCACATCGAGATCGTCCGGATGTATCGAGCCATGCACCATCTCCCGGGTCACTGGACCCTCTTGTGGAAAACTGAAGATCGACCGGGCGATGTCCGAGTAGGCGAGGCGGTCGTCACCAACATGCAGTTCCCAGACACCGATACCTGCCGCTCGACAGGCAAGCTCGTACTGGTCAGCATCGTCGAGTGAAACGGGGCGGTCGACTGTCTGTTCCATCGGTTCCAAGCAAGTTAGGAGGAGCGTCACGGGCAGATACGACAAGAGTTCAGCCATTCTGCAAGCGACGATCTTTTGTCCAGTAGCAGCCGTCCGATCTTGAGCCGACTGTGTCGGCGGTCCATCCTTCGCTACGGAGGCGCCTCCAGACCCTCCGACGCTCGGTGGGCTAGCCACTCTCAGTTTCGCGGAGACTGAGGCGCTTGCTGAAAGCTGGAACGGCGTGACGTTCAGGTAAGAATATGGCCAGAAAGATTTAAACTCCGGCATCACCGCTCGATACAGATCGCGGACCAGACTTGGTCAGATGCAGCGGGATATATTGGACGTGCTGTCGAAGTATCCTCGCACAGAAATCCACGAGAACGCTCACATGTTTGTGGGCAACCTCGCACGCTCCTCAGACGTGGTCGAAGCTCTGGGAGGCGAACCGACGCCAGCCAAGCACGCAAGCGTATCGAGGGCGCTCGCGCGTCTGGTGGATCGCGGTCTCGTCACAGCCTACAGAGGCGGTCTGTACGGTGCGGGCAAGGGGTTCCGGTATGCATTGCGTACAAAAGACGACAGCGAGCCCGGCTGAGACCTTGGCCGAGGCACTCGGGTTGGGGCGCAAGACGGAGTTGGAGACAGGCCTTGCGCCCCGGTCCGAACGGGTCAATTCGGAACAGCAGTCTGTCACTGATGGCGCTCCGCGGCGGGAATTAGGCGCAATACTGGCAACAATACGGCTGAGCGGAATACCTCTAAAGCCTTGCTCGCTCAAGTTTTAGTTCTAGTATCTTCTCCGGGACGACACTGCGCTCTCCTGTCCCCCGGGCGATGCCTCGTCACGCAAATTTGGTGGGGCGCCGCCCGGCTCGTGCAAAGGAAGGTATCCATTCCTGAGTGTTGCGGCTGCTACTGCTCCGCGAAACCCTGATCCTTAATGACAGTAACCCGTCATGAGCGGAGGTCATCGGGCGCGATTAATCCGCCTCTCGGCTCAATCTCGCCGGCCGATTTGCACCCGCTGATGAGCGGTCTAGCTAAATCCTCAAGACATCCCTGTCTGGCCGGGCGGCTCGCTTTTAATACATATCAGCCCGCTTTGTGCTGAGCCGCCCGGACGAAATCCCAATCTCCCGCATCGCGTGAGGGCGACTCGGCCGCGTGATTAGGTACGTTCTCGTTAGGCGCGACACCGTCCAGTTCTTGCACCTGGCACGTTCCAGTGACGAAACAAGCTGTTTCCGCGCCGAGCGGTACGACCTAATTGACCAGCGTCTCGGGAAAGTTAGCGTCCGTCTTGGCGGAAGAGTGTTCCGCCTTGTCAGGCGGCTCTGTGGCAAGAGACTCAACGCGGAGCCGCCTGACAGTTACCGTTCATATGATGAGTGGGTGCTTTCTTGCCTATGTCGATGATCGGCGGGGCCGCTGCGCTAAGTCAGCACAGGAGGGTCTTCATCACCCTCATCGCCGGGCGGTGTTGCACGCATTTCGAGCTCCATCGTGGATACCGTCCGGCACCCTCACTTGCGCGGCGTCAAGATGTGCCAAGCTAAAGCGCGAAGTCCTTAAGCCCTTTCCCCGATGCCAGACCTTCGGCGATCCATGCAGGCCGACGTCCGCGTCCCGTCCAGGTCACCGCCGGGTTCTCAGGGTGACGGTACTTTGGTGGCAGCGCGGATTTCGCTTTGGGCGACTTCGACCGTGATCTCTTGGTTAGATCCGAAAGGCTGAAACCATAGTTCCTCGCCGCCTCATTCGCCGCTTTCAACGCATCTGTTCGCCGAGCCTTCTCGGCGTCTGCAATGGCCTGGTCCACATTATCACTTAGCTTCGTGAGTTCCGTCAGCGTCATTTTCTCGAGGTCAGGAGTTTTCGCCATGATGATGTCCTTGTTGTCCCAGCAACGACGATACAGCGCCATTCATGGCTTATCAATTGGAGCTAAGTTCTCGCCGATCGGACGATCTTCAGGTCCTTCTGCGGCTGTGACCCGAGACCCGACTCTCCCCCGGCCATTCGGAGAATCCGCAGGTTGATTTCTGGGGCTACGCGGCGCGCATTTCCAGCCCCTTCATTGCCATGAACTCGGCCGGGGTCATGTTCCCGAGCCCGGAGTGTGGGCGGTGGTGGTTGTAATCGTCTTGCCAGGAGCGGATCTGCTGCCGGGCCTCGCCGAGGGTCGAGAACAGCGTCTCGTTCAACAGCTCATCCCGGAAGCGGCCGTTGAAGCTCTCCACGAAGCCGTTCTGCATGGGTTTCCCGGGCGCAATGTAGTGCCACTCGACGCCGGTGCGCTGGCACCAGGACAGGATCGCCATCGAGGTCAGCTCCGTGCCGTTGTCGCTCACTACCATGGCGGGGTGCCCCCGCCGGGCGATCACGGCATCGAGTTCTCGGACAACGCGGTGGCCGGACAGCGACGTGTCCGCCACCAGCGCCAGGCACTCGCGGCTGTAGTCGTCGATCACGGACAGAACCCGGAACCTTCGCCCGTCCGTCAGCGCGTCGCTGACGAAGTCCAGGCTCCAGCGGATGTTGGGTGCGTCCGGCAGCAGCATCGGTCGGCGCGTGCCGAGGGCGCGCTTCCGGCCGCCCCGGCGGCGCACCTGGAGCTTCTCCTCGCGGTAGAGGCGCCTGAGCTTCTTGAGGTTCATCACGATCCCCTGTCTTTCCAGCATGATGTGGATGCGCCTGTAGCCGAAACGGCGCCGCTCGGTCGCAACAGCCTTCATCGCCGCCCGCGCCTCGGCATCATCCGGGCGCACGCTGCGATAGCGCACGCTCGACCGATCCACGGCCAGGGCCTGGCACGCCCGGCGTTCGCTCACCCCGTGGATCGCCACGACATGCGCCACCGCCTCCCGCTTCACACCGGGCGCTACCATTTTTTTGCCGCGACATCCTTCAGGATGGCGTTGTCGAGCATCGCCTCAGCCAGAAGCTTCTTCAGCTTGCCGTTCTCGTCCTCGAGCGCCCTCAGCCGCCGGGCGTCGGACACCTCGAGCCCGCCATACTTCGCCTTGTATTTGTAGAACGTCGCCGAGCTGACCCCGTGCTTCCGGCAGACATCAGCCGTAGGCATCCCGGCCTCCTGCTCCTTCAACATCGCGATGATCTGCTCTTCCGTGAACCTTGATCGCTTCATCGTCCGTCTCCTTGGTGGAGCGGATTCTACTCCAAACTGGAGGAGGATGCGGGGCTCAGGTCAGCTGCAACAGACCTGCCTCGCCGTTCCCGAACACTTCGGCATAGGTGCATATAGTCTCGCGACAGAGGCACGGCAGTCTGCTCTTTCGAGAGCTGCAATTGGAAGACAGCCTGGCGCCCATGCCGAAAGGCCATTTCATTGGCGGCGAGGTAGAACTGCCACATCGGGAAGAACCGCTCCTTCTTTCGCCGATCTTCAACTGAGCCGTTCCGCTATCTTCACCCAAGGAGGAACGATCGCCTTTTCGTCGTTCCAAGACATTTCCTTTCCGCCCAAGTTTAAGGCAGAGAGCCGGAGTCGTTCATCGCCCAGCTGGAGTGTTCGGTTGCGAACCTGGTATCATCATCTCTACCCGGCGCTCCCGGCGTTCCACGTCCGAGAGCAGTTGAGAGCGGGCATCGGCGCGATGCTCGGGATCAGCCTTTGCGCCCTGTTGGTGAGCGTTGGAGTGGCACTCGGCGCGTTATCTCTGCATCTCCTAGCGCCGCTCGGAGCGACGGCTGTGCTGGTCTTCTGCGTCCCGAACTCGCCCCTTGCACAACCGTGGTCGGCGATCGTCGGCAACATGACTGCGGCGCTCGTCGCACTGCTGGCGGTCCAAATAGTTCCCGGTCCCTGGTCGACTGGCGTCGCGGTCGGCGCCGCTATCATCGCCGTGATGTTTGTGCGGGCCCTACATCCGCCCGGAGGCGCCGTGGCGCTCCTGACTGCCCTCGATCCGGCGCCGACCCTGCAAGCGGGCCTGCTCTTCGCCCTGTTACCGGTGGGGTCGGCCACGGCCCTGCTGGTTCTCGCTGCCGTGCTCTACAACCGGGCGACGGGTCGGGTTTATCCCTTCCGCCAGCCGGATACGGGCGACGCAGGAGAACTTGGCCTGAGGCTGGGATTGTCGAACGAGCAACTCGGCGCGCTACTCGATCGATTCAACCAGACCACTAACCTTGGCGTAGCGGACTTGGGCAGGTTGCTGGCTGCGGCCGAAGCAGAGGCGGCACAGCATCGCTTCGACGGCACGACCTGCGCCGATATCATGACGACCGACCTGATCACCGTGCGGCCCCACACGACGCTCCCGGAGGCCGCCCGGATCTTTCGCAGCCACGCCATCAAGAGTCTGCCGGTAGTTGACGGCGACATGACGCTTCGCGGTCTCGTCCTTCAGGCTGATCTCCTAGAAGTGGTCGCGGCCCAGGACCGTCCCCTGACCTGGAGAGCCCGGACGACGTCCAGAGCGGTGTCCAGCGTCATGCGTCCGGCCGACCGCGCGGTCCGCCATGACCTGCCGGTGGGCGCTCTGCTCAACCGGCTCGCGGCGCAAGGAAGCGAGGTTATTCCGGTGCAGCAGGATGACCGGCTTGTCGGCATTCTGACACGCTCGGACATTATTCGGCTCTTGTTGCGCGGAGCAGATGAGCGCGCGGCTGCCTAGCGAACCCTCTTCAATTCCCGCTCACAAGTTTTAGAACGTCCTCACTGCACCGCATGCGGCACAAAAATTTGCAACCGGATAAGGGACAGGAATCACACGTCGCCCGGCATCGTTGGCAAGGCCGGGTTGAGCCGCGGGTGAGTTTCCTCACCGAGCCAGAAGAGCAGACCGCCCGAGACGAACATCGAGATCGCGACGAACCAGAAGGCGGCCTCGGCTCCACCTGTCAGGCTCGCGGAGAGGCCTAGGCCGAGCGCACCGATGGCATAGCCGAGATCGCGCCAGAAGCGGTAGATGCCGATGGCCGATCCGCGCCATGCAGGTGGAGTGATGTCGGCCACCGCCGCTGAGAGGTTCGGATAAAGGAGTGCCATGCCGAAACCCGCGACGCCTGCCGAGACCGACCACCACGGCGCGCCCGTCCCCAGCACCACCATTGCCACGCCCACGCCGCATATCCACATGCCCAGCACGTTGGGCCAGAACCGCCCGACGTGGTCCGAGAGCCGCCCGGTGAAGAGCTGCGAGCCGCCCCAGACAAGACCGTAGGTCCCCACGATCCAGCCGACGTCGGTGAGGCTGGCGCCTTGGGCTACGAGGAAGACCGGGAACAGCGCCCAGACGAGCGCATCTACAAATTTTTCCACCAGACCCGCCTGGCAGATGGCGAAGAGGCGGCGGTCGCGCCAGGTCATCACCGCGAAGACCTCGCCCGTGCCAGGATGATCGGAGACGCCCTCGGGATAGCGTGGCAAGAATTTCGGCGGTGCGGCTCTGTGCGCAGCGGTTTCTGCCTTGGCCCAGGGGAGCGTATCCCTCACCCAGACAACGGTGAGAAGCAGCGCGAGCAAGACGACGGCCATGCCGAAGATCAAGAGCCCGACGCGCGGTCCAAGCCAGGCTGCCGCATAGGCGGTCAAGATGCCCGCGACCGCGACGCCGACATAACCGGAGAACTCGTTCAGCCCCATCGTCAACCCGCGTTCATCGGCGCGTGTGATGTCGAGCTTCGCGGTCTGCGTCATCGACCAGCAGAGACCCTGGTTAATCCCGAGGAGCACGGTCGCGGCGACGATCCAGTTCCAGTCTGGCGCATACCAGATCATCAGCGGAATGGGCAGCGCCACGACCCAACCCCAGAAAAGGACGCGTTTGCGCCCGATGCGCTCTGACCAGCGCCCGGCGACAAAATTCATCACCGCCTTCATCGCGCCGAAGGCCACCACGAAGGAAGCGAGCAGCAGGAACGAGCCGCGCTCTAGCCCGAACTCGCTTTCGGCCAATGCCGGGACCACCGTGCGGGTCATGCCGATGGCAAAGCCCACGAGCATCACCTGGATCAGCTGGTGCGTGACTTGGCCCGCGTTTTCTCGGAGGCCATGCTGAAGATCGGTTGCGGTCATTCCGCAGGCTCCTTGGAGGTAAGCCGTGGATCAAAGCGGGCCGCAGCTGGCCGGGAAGCGGTCGGGGTTTCGGAACCCTAGGTCAACTCATGCGGATCAAATACCCGAGGACGTCCGACCCATCCACAAGTCCCACAATCCGTGTTCCGTCGCTCACCGGGAACATGGTGAGGGTGGCTTCGAAACATCCGGGCGACTGTTACAGGCTCGCCCTTTCACGTCCACGACAGCAACATCGCGCGTCATGTGGTGCACCCAACCTTTCCACTCCTCTTAGTAAATTCCATGGAGCGCGGCGCGAAAGCAGTCCCTTGGGCGATGGGTTCCCACGAGGCGGCCGCCGAGACAAGCCTGACGTGGCAAGGGCCATGTCGTCTGGCAGGTGCATCATCGCCACTGCGAACAGGAGCGTTAGGTGATGTTCCACAGCGACCTGCTAGTCACCCTAAGGAGGCGGGCTAATGTCGCGCGAGCGCCGCCGTTAAAACGTTCCCAAGGACCGAGCCCTGTCGCTGGTGCGCAGAGACGGCGCTCCCGAGAAACATGGTTGCGGTCGGCACAAAGCACCCAGGCGGCACCGCGACAGGAGTCACGTTCGGTGATCGCGAATCGGCGACGCAGGGAGGTGGCTGATATGCCGGGGCGACTTCCTGACGAGGTAAAGAGGGGTGAAGACAGATCTTTGCCGCCACTCCGCCATGGTTGAGACGTCCCTCAGCGACTACGGTGAAGATCAATGCCCCGCCTCGATACGAGCGAAGAATGGATCGACTAGAATGCGACAGGATGTTTCTCGCCGTCGTGGAAGCCGGCAGCTTTACGCAGGCTGCGAAACGCTTGGGCACCACGTCAGGACAGGCGTCGAAGCTGCTGTCGAGGCTCGAAGGTGATCTGGGTGTGCGTCTGCTCAACCGGACCACGCGGTCCGTCGCTCCGACGGAGGCGGGGCGGGCCTACCACGATAGGCTGAAACCGCTCATCGATGAGCTGGACGCCCTGGATCTCGACATCCGCAACATCTCTCAGTCGCCGCGCGGGCGGCTGCGTCTGACGGCGCCACTCACCTTCGGCACGCGCGAACTTGCACCTTCCCTCAGTGCATTTGCCGCTCTCTATCCTGAGATCGAACTCGACATCAGCTTCTCGGATCGGTTGGTCAACGTGGTCGATGAAGGTTTCGACATGGCAATTCGCGTCGGTCGACCCCACGACTCCAGCCTGATCATCCGCAAACTCTGCGCCGTCCGCATCGTGGTGGTGGCTACACCGGGATACCTCGTGATCCACGGGTCGCCGGAGGCGCCGTCGGACCTGGTCCATCACGCCTGCATCATCGACACCAACTTTCGCGACCCTAACCGGTGGCCGTTCAGAGCCAGGGACGGCGATGTTCAGATGGTGGGCGTCGCAGGACGAATCCGCTATTCGAATGCCGAAGCCTGCGTTGAGGCGGCCATCTCGGGACTGGGACTTGCCTGCGTGCCCGCTTTCGTGGCGGGAGACGCGCTTAGGGCGAAAAAACTCGTGAGGCTCCTGCCAGAATTCGAGATTGATCCCTACGATGTGCATGTCCTCTACCCGCACAACCGGCATCTTGCAGCCAAGGTCCGCCTGCTCGTGGACTTCCTCGCCGAGCGATACAAGCAGACCCCTCATTGGGAGGAGGGCTGGTAGTCATTCTCTCCTGGGAGGAAGCAGTCATCTTCTGGCGCGGCGCGTTATAGTATCCCGACGTGAGGATATGTTCTCCACATGACGATGAACCGACGCTCAGACGAGCGCTGGAAGTCAGAAGGAGAACGACCATGAACATCTCGATCATTGGCGCCGGCAACATGGCGACGGGGCTCGCCGCGCGGTTCGCAGACGCCGGCCACAGCATAACCATTGCCAGCCGAGACGGCGCAAAAGCGGATGCCGCCGCTAAGGAGGTCGCACACGGCGTGTCGTCCGCTTCGATCGCCACTGCCGCGCAGGCTGACATTGTCGTCCTGGCGGTCCCCTATGATGCCACTGCTGACGTCATCGAGGCGGGCGGCGGCTTCGCCGGCAAGATTTTGGTCGATATCACGAACCCGATGACCGCAGACTTCTCCGGCCTGAGCATCGGGCATACGACAAGTGCCGCGGAGGAAATCCAGAAGCGGGCGCCGCAGGCGAAGGTCGTGAAAGCGTTCAACACACTCTTCGCACAGGTCCTTAAGAACGGCGGAAAGGTCACCGGACATCCCACGACGGTCTTCGTGGCCGGAGAGGACGAGGCTGCTCGCACCGCTGTCGTCGACCTGGCGCGGAGCGCTGGGTTCGAGACGCTGGAGACAGGTGGCCTGGCTACCGCCCGTTACCTGGAGCCCGTCGCCGCGCTGAACATCACGCTCGGCTACGGCCTCGGTCACGGCACCGATATCGCACCGACCTGGCAGCGCGCTGCCTGAAGCGCTGTCACCTGGTGCAGACAACCGGGGTAGACCCTCTGAGCAGGCTCCGGCGAAAGCCGGGTCCTCCGCTTTACAAGTCTTTCTTCGGAGCGCCCGCGTGGCTAACATTGCGGGCGTGGCTGCCTGCGTTCGTTCCGCCAGCTACGGTTTCGCTTGGACGAGGGACGACCATGACTGCTACCTGGCCGGACATTCCCTACGAGCCGTGGCACGAGACCTGCGCGGCGCTGCACCTCTACTCACAGGTCGTGGGCAAATACCGACTGGCCCGAACCCCTTGGGTGAACCACTCGTGGCACGCGACGCTTTACGTCAACGCGCGCGGGCTCACGACCTCGCTCGTGCCTGATGGTGCGCGCGGCGTGGAACTCGTCTTGGACCTTCTCAACCATGCCGTAATCGGCTCCTGCACGGACGGGAGGACCGCGCGCTTCGATCTCGGACCGATGTCCGTTGCCGCCTTCCACAGGCGTTTCCTCGACCTCCTGCGCGAGCTCGGCGCCACGACCGAGTTCCACGGGGTTCCGAACGAGGTTCCCAATCCGATTCCATTCGCGGAGGACACTGTCGATCGACCCTACGACGCAGAGGCGGTGACGCGTTTCTTCCGTGCCTGCGTCTGCATCGACCGCGTGCTGACCCGTTTTCGCACTTCCTTTCTCGGCAAAGTCAGTCCCGTCCATCTGTTCTGGGGAAGCTTCGATCTTGCCGTGACGCGCTTTTCCGGACGAGAGGCTCCGTTGCATCCAGGTGGAGTGCCGGGATTGCCAGATGATGTCACCCGCGAAGCCTATAGCCATGAGGTGTCCTCGGCCGGGTTTTGGCCCGGAGGAGGCGGGCTCGATTTTCCCGCCTTCTACTCCTACGCCTATCCGGCGCCACCGGGCTTCGCCGATGCCGCCGTAGCGCCCGACGCGGCGTATTTCGACGCGAGGCTCGGTGAGTTCGTGCTGGCCTACGAGTCGGTGCGTCGCACCTCCGATCCCGATGCGAGCCTCATGGCCTTCTTGGAGAGCACGTATCGAGCCGCCGCAGATCTTGGCGGCTGGGACCGTGGGCGTCTCGACTGCACCACTGGCAATCCTCGCCGACCGCGTCCTATCCGAGCCACGCCTGTCTAACGTTTCTTGAGAAGGACGCAGATAATGACTGACCCTAAACGGGAATAGCTGCACATCGAACGAGAGGAGGGCGAGAGCAAGGGACGGTATGTCGTCCGAATTGACGGTGACCTGAGCCCCGCATCCTCCTCCAGTTTGGAGTAGAATCCGCTCCACCAAGGAGACGGACGATGAAGCGATCAAGGTTCACGGAAGAGCAGATCATCGCGATGTTGAAGGAGCAGGAGGCCGGGATGCCTACGGCTGATGTCTGCCGGAAGCACGGGGTCAGCTCGGCGACGTTCTACAAATACAAGGCGAAGTATGGCGGGCTCGAGGTGTCCGACGCCCGGCGGCTGAGGGCGCTCGAGGACGAGAACGGCAAGCTGAAGAAGCTTCTGGCTGAGGCGATGCTCGACAACGCCATCCTGAAGGATGTCGCGGCAAAAAAATGGTAGCGCCCGGTGTGAAGCGGGAGGCGGTGGCGCATGTCGTGGCGATCCACGGGGTGAGCGAACGCCGGGCGTGCCAGGCCCTGGCCGTGGATCGGTCGAGCGTGCGCTATCGCAGCGTGCGCCCGGATGATGCCGAGGCGCGGGCGGCGATGAAGGCTGTTGCGACCGAGCGGCGCCGTTTCGGCTACAGGCGCATCCACATCATGCTGGAAAGACAGGGGATCGTGATGAACCTCAAGAAGCTCAGGCGCCTCTACCGCGAGGAGAAGCTCCAGGTGCGCCGCCGGGGCGGCCGGAAGCGCGCCCTCGGCACGCGCCGACCGATGCTGCTGCCGGACGCACCCAACATCCGCTGGAGCCTGGACTTCGTCAGCGACGCGCTGACGGACGGGCGAAGGTTCCGGGTTCTGTCCGTGATCGACGACTACAGCCGCGAGTGCCTGGCGCTGGTGGCGGACACGTCGCTGTCCGGCCACCGCGTTGTCCGAGAACTCGATGCCGTGATCGCCCGGCGGGGGCACCCCGCCATGGTAGTGAGCGACAACGGCACGGAGCTGACCTCGATGGCGATCCTGTCCTGGTGCCAGCGCACCGGCGTCGAGTGGCACTACATTGCGCCCGGGAAACCCATGCAGAACGGCTTCGTGGAGAGCTTCAACGGCCGCTTCCGGGATGAGCTGTTGAACGAGACGCTGTTCTCGACCCTCGGCGAGGCCCGGCAGCAGATCCGCTCCTGGCAAGACGATTACAACCACCACCGCCCACACTCCGGGCTCGGGAACATGACCCCGGCCGAGTTCATGGCAATGAAGGGGCTGGAAATGCGCGCCGCGTAGCCCCAGAAATCAACCTGCGGATTCTCCGAATGGCCGGGGGAGAGTCGGGTCTCGGGTCAACGGGGCCGAGGCCGAGATGACCTATTCGCGGGCGGGCGAGGCGATGATCATCATTGATCACACGGAAGTTCCCGACGCCATGCGCGGCCGCTCGGTCGGACAGGCCCTCGTCCGCCGTGCCGTCGAGGATGCGCGCGCCGAAGGTCGCTCGATCATTCCCCTCTGTCCCTTCGCCAAGGCGCAGATCGCGCGCCATGCGGAATGGCAGGACGTGCTGAAGCGCTGAAGCCGGAGACAACGTCATGAGCTGGAGCCCCTGACCCGGAGCGCACGGACGCGGCGAGCCTGCAGACCCGCCAGCGCCTCTTCAGAACGCGGATCTCGGTGACGCTGCCTGAGACCGAGGAAGAAAGCTGCGCAGGACTCCTTCGTCATAGCGCATCCAGCGAACCCCGGACTCGATGCGCTTCGCAAGGCGTTAGAAACATCGCAGCCGGCTGCTGCGGGTTCTGGTTCCAAAGCTCATCAGAGCTTTCGCCTCTGTCCCTTGGTGTCGCCCCTGCGCTCCGGTGGGTGCTGCAGTGTATCTGCATCAAGGGAATTTAGGGCTGGCGCTCTTCTTCCATCATGGAAGCAATCATCTTCCGTGGGGCCGCATTATCATTTGATGTGAACAAGGTCATCTTCTCCTCACAAACAACGCGCCTTTGCGCCCTTCTAGGAAAACCGAAATGACCTACGCCACCGTTTCCACCTCTTCCCGCTCGTCCCTCGTCGACGGCATCACCAACGCGGATCTTGCTGCAACCGTTCTGCGGGTCTCCATGGGCGCAATGTTCCTCGCCCACGCCGGCCTCAAGCTCTTCGTCTTCACCCCGGCCGGAGCCGCAGCCTATTTCGCCAGCCTCGGCCTGCCCGGGCCGCTCGCCTATCTCGTCATTGCGGCTGAACTCTTCGGCGGCCTCGCTCTGATCCTCGGCGTCTACAGCCGCTGGGTGTCGCTGGCGCTGGTGCCGATCCTGCTCGGCTCGATCTACGTGCCGCACGGCGCGGCCGGCTTCTTCTTTTCGAACGAAGGCGGCGGTTGGGAATTCCCGGCCTTCTGGACCGTCACCCTGGTCGTCCAGGCCCTGCTGGGCGACGGCGCCTTCGCGCTGAAGCGCGACCGCGCCTGACCTCCTTGCAGGCCGCGGGGAACTTCCCGCGGCCGCGCAACCTTTTCCTGAGGAGAGCCACCATGACCACCGCGAACGAATTCTTCAACATGAGTGCCGCGCCGCTGCGCATCGAAACCGTTCGGCTCAAGGTGCGCGACCTCGATACGGTGTCCACCTTCTACCAGTCCGTCCTTGGCCTCAGCCCGATCGAGACCGGCAAAGGTAGGGTGACGCTCGGCATCGGCACGGCGCCGCTGCTTCATCTCGTGGGCGATCCTGCCCTGTTACCGCTCGATACCCGTCAGGCCGGGCTGTTCCACACCGCCTTCCTACTGCCCTCCCGCTCGGATCTGGCCCGTTGGCTGACGCATGTCATGGCAGCGCGCGTGCCTTTGCAGGGAGCGTCGGACCACATCGTCAGCGAGGCCCTCTATCTGGCCGACCCCGAAGGCAACGGCATCGAGGTCTACGCCGACCGCCCGGTCGCACGCTGGCATGGTCCGAACGGCGAGATCCGGATGAGCACCGATCCGCTTGACGCGCAAGACCTGATGCAGAGCGCGGCAGGCACAGAATGGTCGCGCTTTCCGGAGGGCGGCAGCATCGGCCATGTTCACCTGCAGGTTGGCGACACCGAGGCAGCCGACCGCTTCTACCGCGACGTGCTGGGCTGCGAGATCGCTGCGCGCTACCCGGGCGCCAGCTTCTATGGCAGTGGCGGATACCATCATCAACTGGCGGGTAACGTCTGGAACAGCCGCCGCACCGGGACGCGCCCCGACGGCATGGCGGGCCTGGATGCCGTGGAGATCGTAGTTCGGGATGCAGCGGATGTCGCAAGCATTGCAGCGCGCGCCGAACGTGTCGGTATCGAGAGGCTCGAACACCCTGGCGGCATGACTCTGCACGACCCGTGGGGCACTGCCATCTCCCTGATGACTTGAGGAGACGACCATGCTCATGAACTAAGAAGGGGCGGCCGACTAGGGGCACTCGAGGTTCAACGCCGCTTCTGCCGTTGCGCGGCGCAGCTTGCGGCCATCCGCTCGCCCATAGTCCCGGGATCGGGGACTGGGGGTTTGACGCTCCGTCTCAACTCAAGTTACTCTGACAAGACCCCGGCGACGCCTTGAAGGATCTGAAGGAGCTGCGTTTCCTCATCGGGCGAAGGTAGGGCGGGCACGATCCTGTCTCAAAGCGAATTATTCTGACAACGCCGTGTTGCAGTTGGCCTGCCTTGTTCCCTTTGCTGAAATTGTTAGCTAAGCGACGAAAAAGCAGGCATCCGGCACCCAATTCCAACAGGCAGCACCATGAACAGTATCGACGAGAAACTCCGTCCCATCCTCGCCGACGTCATCCGCCGCAACGCGGGCGAGTCAGAATTTCATCAAGCCATCCACGAGGTATTGGAAAGCCTTGGCCGGGTGGTGGCCAAGCATCCGCATTACCTCGATCACGCCTTGATCGAACGCATCTGCGAACCGGAGCGCCAGATCATATTCCGGATCCCGTGGGTGGATGACCAGGGTCAGGTCCAAATCAACCGGGGATTTCGCGTGCAGTTCAACTCCGCGCTTGGCCCCTACAAGGGCGGCATGCGCTTCCATCCGTCGGTCAATGTCGGGATCATCAAGTTCCTCGGCTTCGAGCAGACCTTCAAGAACGCGCTGACCGGCATGCCCATCGGCGGCGGCAAAGGCGGGTCGGACTTTGACCCCAAGGGCCGGTCGGATGCCGAAATCATGCGCTTCTGTCAGTCCCTGATGACCGAACTGCACCGCCACCTCGGCGAACAGACTGACGTGCCTGCGGGCGACATTGGCGTAGGTGGGCGCGAGATCGGCTACATGTTCGGACAATACAAGCGCCTGAACAACCGCTTTGAAGCCGGAGTGTTTACGGGCAAGGCGCTGGACTACGGCGGATCCCGCGCTCGGACCGAGGCGACGGGCTATGGCAACACCTACTTCGTGCAGGCCATGCTGCAGACAAAGGGCACCGACTTCGACGGTAAGAAGGTCGTGGTGTCCGGGTCGGGCAATGTGGCGATCTACACCATCGAAAAGGTACAATCCTTCGGCGGCAAGGTCGTCGCCTGTTCCGACAGTTCCGGTTATGTCCTGGACGAAGGCGGTATCGATCTGGAGCTGTTGAAAGACATCAAGGATATGCGGCACGAGCGGATTTCCGAGTATGCCCTACGCAGGGGCAAGGGCGCGCATTTCATCGCGGCCGACAAGGGCTCGATCTGGGATGTCGACTGCGATGTGGCGATGCCATCGGCGACGCAGAACGAGTTGTCGGGCAAGGATGCTGCCACCCTGATCAAGAACGGCGTGATGGCCGTGGGCGAAGGCGCGAACATGCCCTCGACCCCCGAAGCGATCAAGGCTTTCCAGGATGGGGGCGTAATGTTCGCGCCCGGCAAAGCCGCAAACGCGGGTGGGGTTGCCACCTCGGCGTTGGAAATGCAGCAAAACGCCAGCCGCGACAGTTGGACCTTCGATCAGACCGAGGCGCGGCTTGCCACCATTATGCGTGGCATTCACGACACCTGCCACCAGACGGCCGAGCACTACGGAGCACCAGGAAACTACGTGCTTGGGGCCAATATCGCGGGCTTTGTCCGGGTTGCCGAATCCATGCGTAAGCTGGGTGTGATCTGAATGATGGCCCCGGCACGTCGCTATGACCGTGGCAAGTCACCACTCTCCCACGGCCTTGCCCGACTGCGCCCCTTCGGGCCCGTCGCTGACCCGACCAGCTGCCGCGAAATGGCCGTAGGTGCGCAGGTGCCGGGCTGGCGCTTCTAGTTTCTGCGAAGCTCGTCCCGTGCGCAGAGGTCGATGTTGCCTCGGGCACGTTATGGATTGCGCCGTTGGGGCGAGTGCGGTGATCCTGTTCGCCCTGCGAAACAACCCGTTGGTGCTGCCATGGCCAGCAGTCGTCGCCACAGCCTCTCGACGATCACAGGGCTTGGCGTGTATCAAGCTACCCTCGATCCGGCACGGGGCGCGGTCAATCCTGATAGATCGAACATCAAGTCCCCTTGCTGATGTCGGTACCAGGTCGCACCAGAGCACCAAACTGGAACGTTTGCAGATACTCCTCTTCGTCGCCACTCGCTTGCGGGAGAGCTGCAACCGAACGCCCGGCACGGTCGGGGCCGTCACAAAAGGCGGCCCCAACATTTCGTATTCTGCTTCGCGTCGATCACGACTTCAGCCAGGCGAGATAAATAATCATGACGACCAGGACCACGACGATCTGGACGATCATTGCCACGATCAGGAACTTCGATCGTCGCGTGTCTTCCTCTACGTCAATCTTCTTCATGTTCTACCTTTCCTTGATGATTCGCCCAGCTTCGCATTAGCGACGCCGCAAGATTTGTTTTGCACGCCAGCAATCCGGTCGTCGGCCGCGGCCATATGCAACGACCGTGCGATCCGACGCGCCCGCTCGATGACATGCTCTGCGCCTTCAGAAGAGCAGACTTCACGCGTCGTCTTTCCGAAAAGCTTGAACCAGCGGGAGAAGTGCTCCCAGCTCACCGGCAGGCCTGCATGTTCGGCACCGGGCGCGCCGGGATGGCTTCCGGTCATCAAGGCGACAGAGGACCAGATAGCGAGCATCTTCTCGAGATGCGGCGCCCACCGTGATCCGGTCGGAGCGAATTTTTCGTCTGATACATGGCTGAGCCGAGCTTGGGTTCTTGCCAATTCTACATAGCGCGAGTAATAGGTATTGTAAATGCTAATTAAGAGGGTGACAGAATGCGCCTGACCAGCTTCACCGACTACGGTCTTCGCGCCCTCATGCGGATGGCAAGCGAACCCAACCGGGCCTTCTCGACGGCCGAGATCGCCGACGAGTTCGACGTCTCGCGTCATCACCTGAACAAGATCATGCAGCGGCTTGCGCGGCGCGGGATCGTTGCAACCCGTCGTGGTGCGGGCGGCGGCGCGATGCTTGCCCGTCCCGCCGCCGAAATTGGCCTCGGAGACCTTGTGCGGCTGCTCGAGCAGGATCAGGCGTTGGTTGAATGCTTCTCCGCCGATGGCGGTTGTTGCGTCACGCCGATCTGCCGCCTGAAGCACAAGCTGCATTACGCGGAGGCCGCGTTCCTGGCGGAACTCGACAGGGCCACCCTGGCCGATATCGCACTACCTCCGCCCGCTGCCGGCATGGCCTGAGAGGATATTCGAGATGAGCACCGTTTCCTTCACGACTGACGGCTTCGTCGTCGGAGCAGAGGCCGTCGGCGCCGCCTTCGGCATTCCGCCGATTGAGATACCCGCCAAACTTCGAGCTGGCGAGATCACGAGCCGCTGCGAGACCGGAGTCCGTGAGGACGCCGGCCGCTGGCGTTTGACCTTCTATTGCGATGGCCGCGCCCTTCGCCTTGTCGTCGATGAGAGTGGCAAGATCTTGTCACGCGCCACCTTTCCCACTCACGCGCCGGCAGCAGGTACGATCCCGCTGGCATCCCGGAGCGCCAAGACCTGATTACCAATCTTTCCCTGACAGGCTCCTGCGACGTCGCGGCGTCTTGCTACCAAAGCGGCAAATGGGGCGCCCGCCCGGCCGCAGCGATCAGCCAGATCACGACGACAAGCGATACGATCGCGTCGACCGAGATATCGAAGCACCGTCCCCCCGTGGCGATCAGCAGGTCGCGCAGTACCCGGCGGTTGGGCAGGAAATGCGCTCCGACGAAAACGGCGAGGACGGCAATGAAATCGAACCACCCGGTAATGGCATCCCGGTGCCTCTGTGCTTAAGCCCTAAGGCGGTGCGGATATCCCAGGCGCTCCTGTTGCAGTAGGGGCGCGCTCGTCATGACTGTCATTGCTCCAACCTCCAGCTCCTCGTCTCGTGTCAAGGATTTGAAGCCCGAACGAACGCTCAGGTCTCGGATGGATACAGGACCAGCCATCTATCGAGAGATGCCAGTCATAGAAATCCACGCCGCGGAGGGCGTGTTGTCGCCAGCGCTTGTGCGCCGCCCGTCCCTTTGGGGGTTTCTTCCAGCACGACGCCGGCAGGCGTAACTGCTCAGGTACCTGCGGAAAATCCCAACTATGACGCTGACCTTCGCAGGAAAAAGTTACCTTAGACTCCGAGACCTTCCACTTGGCTATTACTTGATCGGAGCCGGCATGGTCTGACAAACAATCGGCGAGCCAAGGTCGGTTCAAGGATTCAAAGAAATGCAGGACCGAAGACACTTCCTGTTCATGAACATCGGGCACTTCCTGGACCACATGTTTACCTTGATCTTCGCCACGGTCGCCGCCCTCGTCCTGGTCCGTGAATGGGACGTGCCCTACGCGGAGCTCATCCTCTACGCGACGCCCGGGCTGATCGCCTTCGGACTGTTCTCGCTTCCGGCCGGATGGATAGCAGACAAGTGGAGCCGCGAGGGCATGATGGTGATCTTCTTCGTGGGTATTGGCTTGGCCTCGGTCGCCACCTCGATGGCCAAATCACCGTTTCAGATGTCCATCGGGCTGTTCGCGATCGGTATATTCGCCGCGATCTATCATCCCGTCGGCCTGTCCATGATCGCACGTGGCGGACGGTCAATGGGCCGCGACATCGCCGTGAACGGGGTCTGGGGCAACATGGGTGTCGGTTGCGCCGCGCTCGTGACAGGTTTGTTGATAGATTTGTCCGGCTGGCGCACAGCCTTTTGGGTGCCCGGCGCACTTTCGGTATTTGTCGGCCTAGCCTACCTGCACTTCTTCGGTGACAGGATCGGCACGAGAAATTCGGAATCGCAATCGCTCGCTCGACCGTCGGATACCTCAGGCGGGAAGGCAGTTTCGCCTGATCGGCGACGGACTCTCATCCGCGTGTCGGCCATCATTCTCTTCACGACCGCTGTTTCCAGCATCATCTTTCAGGGGACGACCTTCTCGCTTCCGAAGGTCTTCGATGAGCGCCTGCAGGGAATCGCCGTCTCAGCGGCACAGGTCGGCTGGATGGTTTTTGTCGTGTTTGCTGTAGCTTCCTTCGCGCAGATCGTCGTGGGCCGTCAGCTCGACCGACACGGACCCCGCCGGGTGTTTTCCGTCGTCGCGGTCATTCAGATCGTCTTCTTCGCTCTCATGCCCGGCCAGGAAAACTGGTCCGCCTTCCTTGTGGCTATGGCATTCATGCTTGGAGCTTTCGGGCAAATCCCGATCAACGACTACATGATCGGGCGCATGGCCAAGTCCGAGCTACGCGCATCGATCTACGGCACGCGTTTCGTCGTGAGCTTCGGCGTATCGGCAGCCGTTGTTCCTCTGATCGCATGGGTGCACAGCAACTGGGGATTCGATGCCCTGTTCTACATCCTGTCCGGAGCGGCCGTTGCCATATTGATCGCGGTAGCTGTGCTTCCGAAAAATCTGCCCGAGCCCGAGCAGGCAAGTGGCGCGACACAAGGTGGGCGCGCGTTCTGAACACCGACTGATCCTATTTAGGATGCCCGTCTCGTTGATCACGCCGAAGGTCATTCCTGCCGCCACCTACCGGAAGGGCCGTGGCGGCTACGCGCAAGTGTCTAACGCTTCGATCAACGCTGCTCTCTGCACAACACTGGCAGACATTCCGACGTCACGGCCAACATCTTCCCGGGCTACATGCTGTTGCGGTCAGATGTCGAAGAGGATGGTCAGAAGCAGTGACGCGTCTTCGATACCTCGGATCGAGTGCGGTTCTCCGCCTTCAAGATAGAGCCAGTCACCCTCACTCAATTCCCGCACCAAATCCCCAAGGTCGAGCTGCACGACACCCTCCAAACATTGTAGCATGATCCGCCCCTTCACCTGATGCGTCGGGATCTCGGTCCCCGCAGCGACGATCAGACGTACCGCCTCGAATGAAGGCGTACGGACTATGGCGCTGGTCTTGGCCTGCGCCAGTTTTTCACCGAAGGGTCGCAATTTTACGACCTCGCCCGGCGTAGCGTGTTGGAGGGCCATGACTTCTCCTAATGCACTATTGCGAGGGTGGCAGTATATCGGCATTCTTCTAGGGTCGTCCGATCAAGTTCGGCGAGGAACGCTTCCCGCGCTGCCGTCAAGCGTTGCCGGAGAAGACAGGCCGGCGACATTACACAGGCGCCACCATCAGTTCGGAAGCACTCAACAAGTGGCTGGCTCGTCTCGAACCGACGCACTACCTCGCCGATCGTGATCGTACTGGCAGACCGCGCTAGCCGGAATCCGCCCCCGGTGCCTCGGTGCGTCGAGATATAGCCGGAGCGAGCGAGCGCACTTACCACCTTCACCAGATGATTACGGGATATGCCAAGTTCTGCGGCGATCTCGCCGGTTGTGAAGCTTCTTTCCGATGCTCCAGCGAGGCGCATCAGTGTTCTGAGCGCGAAGTCCGTGAACGCAGTCAGGCGCATCTGTTCGCTCTTGCTCTCGATGGGGTCCGAGACGTATAGACATTTACAACATGCATCTTGAATACCTATTAACACGATTATGCCCCCTAGCAACAGAATATCGAGTCCATGACCCGAGCTAATCGCCCGAACCCCATTCGTTCAGCGCGGCCCGCCGTCACCGCTGATCTTATGAAGCAGACAGGTCTTGACGAGGCACGGCTGGCTGAGTTGGTTCACTGTTTCTACGCGAAGATCCGCGCCGATGCCGTGCTCGGACCGATCTTCGCCGAGCGCATTACCGACTGGGCGCCGCACCTCGAGCGGATGGTCGCTTTCTGGTCCTCGGTGGCACTGATGACCGGACAGTATCACGGTACTCCGGTCCCCAAGCATTCCAGCCTACCCGTCACAAAGGGTGATTTTGAACGCTGGCTGACGCTGTTCGCTCAGGCTGCAAGGGAAACCTGTCCCCCTGTGGGTGCGGATCACGTCATCGAACGTGCGGAGCGCATCGCGCGTGCGCTGCATATCGCCGTGGAGGAGGCGCAGTCCGCCCCCGGTGCCGTTCCGATTCTTCGTTGACGAAAGGATGTCCCATGCCTGCGGCCTCTCCTACCCACGACACTGCCGAACTGACTCGTTTCATCGAAACCCGTTACCATGCCCGCCACCGGCAGCAGTTTCCCCTTCTGGTCAGGCTGGCCGAGATGATCGAAGATCTGCATGACGGCGACGCCGACATTCCGCAGGGCCTTTTCGACACCCTGCAGCGGATGATCGATCACTTGGAGGAGGACATGAAGAAGGAAGAACTGAAGGTCTTCCCCGCAATACGACGGGGAGATGGTATGAAGGTCGCGGATCGGATCGCTCACATGCGCGCCAATCATGAGAATTATCGCCATGCGGTCGCCGAGATCCGTCGCCTGACCGGAGATCTGAACGTCCCCAAGGGCGCATGCGAGCCTTGGGTGACGCTGTACGGCGGGCTGAGCGAATTCATAGCAGATCTGCAAGAGCACCTGCGCTTGGAGAATGAGGTGCTTTATCCCAGCTTCGAGGGAACGACGCGAGGCTAGTGCGCGACTCAATCGGCAGGCTGACGGTGCCTTGCGCCCGCTCAGGTACAGGTCGACACCGTAGCGGGTCATTGGCTTCGCTCAGTCGTCGGGCATGGAGTCCTTCGCCGGAGATCGCGCGCGGCGGTCGAGTCATCTTTGAAAGATTGACCTCCGTCACTTAGCAGGCGTGTGGAACAGAACGTTCTAGCACGCCCCGCTAGGTAAAAGCTTGAGCCTGCGCAAAGAACGAACGGATCCGGCGGGCGATCCTGTCCCAGGACGATCCAAAATCGGAAATTCGCCGGGAGTACCTCATGCCCAAACCATCCATCGATGACCCCGATCTGCCTCTGGCAGAGCTGTTTTATCACTGGCCGGCAACGGGACATGCCTTTCTGGAACGCAAGATGCTTTGTTTCGGCTGCCCGTTCTCTCGGTTTCATACCGTCATCGACGCGGTCGCGGAATATGAGCTCGCGGAAGACGAATTCCGAGCCCGGCTGCGAAACCTTGCCCTGACCAATACATGACGTCGTGCCATCCTGTTGATCAGGGTTGGAGAGCCAAGCGGTGGCACCTTAAGCCGCTGGCGGAAGGAGAGGAGCAAGCGGGATCACGGACCCAGCACGTGCTTGACGAGAACTGTGCTGCCGTATCGCACGCAAGAGTGCTTTGGGGGCCGGCCGCGCGTCCTCCTCGAGCACGTCTGGTACTGCCTTCTTGCCAGGCCCGTGCGCCATCTGATCCTCGATATCCTCGACAGAGCTTGTTTCCCTCCGTGTGATGATGGCGACCGTGATGAGGCTCACATCAAGTTGGGCAATTCCGCCTCTCAGTTTGTTTCAGCACAATGAAGACCTACGTCTACAAACGCATAAGGAGCCCAACCCGAACCGAAGTCACGAGAAAGGCCCATCTGATGTTTACAAAAGTCCTGATCCCCGCCGCCGCCCTTGCACTCCTCGCCGGAGTCGCTGCGGCCGAGACCTACACCGTCGAGATGCTGAACCGCGGCGAGGCAGGTGCCATGGTGTTCGAGCCCGCCTTTCTCCAAGCGCAGCCCGGCGACACCATCACCTTCGTGCCTACGGATCGGAGCCATAACTCCGCTACTATCGGGGAGTTGCTGCCCGAAGGGGCCGAGCCTTGGGACGGTGCGATCAACGAAGAGGTGACCGTCACTCTGACAGAGGAAGGCCTCTACGCCTACCAATGCGACCCCCACGCCGCTATGGGAATGGTGGGCCTGATCCAGGTGGGCGCGCCTACCAACCTCGAGGAAGTCACCGCAGCGGCTGACGATCTGCGCGGCAAAGCAAAAAATCGAATGACGGAACTTCTGACGCAAGTAACAGAGTGATCCCTGGTCGTCCGCTCCGCTTCCCATGTGACCAAGACGATGAACTTGAACCCTTGGTCGGGGCGAGAGAGCAGGACGGCCTCAGACTCTCGAGAGAACCAATATCGAACAGTATGGAGACGACTTATGGAAAATAGTGATCACAAGGATCATCTGGAGAATCCTGCCCACGAAGAATTTGATTTTCCGGACCGCCACGTCAGCCGGCGCGGACTCCTGACGGGTACCGCCGGTCTGACGCTCGGCGCGATGCTCACGGCCCCCCCCGCACTGGCCCAGCAAGCGCCAACCATGGGAGCACATACGGGCCACGGCAGCCTCGCTCCCGGAGCCCTCGGTGACCGTCTCTATTCCTTGAACCCCACGCACCCTGATATGGCGGACATCGCAGAAAACCCTGCCAATGTTCCGCCTCCTATCACCCGGCGAGAACCGGCCACCATCCGCGTCGATCTGGAGACAGTCGAGGTGGAAGCGCACCTCGACGTCAACAGCACATACCGGTTTTGGACGTTCAACGGCACCGTCCCCGGGCCGATGGTGCGTGTCCGGGTCGGCGATACGGTCGAGGTGCATCTAAAGAATGGAGAGGACAGCTGGTTCCCGCACAACATCGACTTCCATGCTGCAACTGGGCCCGGCGGGGGCGCCGCAGTGAGTACTGCGAACCCTGGCGAAGAGCGCTCTTTCAAGTTCAAAGCACTAAATCCGGGACTTTTTGTCTACCACTGTGCCGTCCCTCCCGTAGCCATGCACATCTCGGCCGGCATGTACGGGCTAATCCTTGTTGAGCCGGAGGAAGGCCTGCCGCCGGTGGATCGCGAGTATTACGTGATGCAAGGCGAGATCTATACGGAGGAACCACTCGGGACCGCTGGCCTGCTGACCGATAGCTACGAGAAGCTCATCAATGAAAGGCCAGAGTATTTCGTCTTCAACGGCCACGTCGGCGCACTGACCGAACACTACCCGCTGACGGCCCGTGTGGGAGAAACGGTCCGCATCTACTTCGGCGTGGGCGGCCCGAACTACCACTCGGCCTTCCATGTCATCGGTGAGATCTTCGATCGCGTCTACCTGAATGGCGACCTGGTAAGCCCACCACAGCAGAGCACGCAGTCGGTTTCGGTCGGTCCAGGCAGCGCATGCGTGGTGGACTTCAAGTGCGAGGTGCCGGGCCGTTTCGTATTGGTGGATCACGCCCTGTCTCGAGCTGAGCGGGGTCTGGCGGGGTATCTCGTGGTCGAGGGCGAGGAGCAGCCGGAGATTTTCGCATCGCTTGATGGTCTGCCTGCGGACACGTCGGGACACTAGACAAGGAATTGCACATCGCGACAGAAGGGGCCGGCAGGACGCCGTCGTGTGGCTGCCGAATTAGTGAAACCACATAATCTGCGCGGCGAGATCCTCATGGAAACCACTGCAAGATCCCACGATTGCGGATGTCCTGAACGAATAGGGGTGATGCCGGCGCGAGGCGACCTGCCCGGTGTGAACATGCGGAACCTGCTTCAGCGTATCGCGCCGTGTTCACGGCCGGGACGCGATCGGTAGGTCGGCAGAGGCAAACCGAGGGCGAGTGCGCTGCCGCGGATCACGATCGCCACAACGAAACCGGCACAGGCAGAGAAAGGCTGCGGCAGCCCTATGGCATCCGACAGGACAAAAGCAAGTGCACCCAGCAGCGCGGCTGTCACATAGATCTCCCGCCGGAGAAGGATGGACGGCTCGTTTGCAAGCGCATCGCGGAGGATCCCGCCAAGCGTGCCCGTGAGCGTGCCCACGACGACGGCGACGACGGGCGAGCCGGTGACAAGCAGTCCTTTGTAGGCGCCAAATACGCAGTAGGCTGCCAGTGCAACGGCATCGAGCCAAAGAAGCCAGCGGTAGCGTGATTCCAGAAGATGCGCGGTGAAGTAAATCACAGCAGCCGTGCCGCCGCAGACGACGATGTAGACCGGCTCAAGGACCCAGAATATCCCTACGCCTAGGATGAGGTCCCGAATTGTTCCGCCGCCAACACCGGCCACCGCGGCCAGAAACACGAAGCCGATGATGTCGAGTTGCTTTCGGGACGCGGACAGAGCGCCAGTCGCGGCAAAGAGTCCGACGCCGACGAAATCAAGCACTATCATCGCATTCAAGGCTCATCTCCACGGCGACTTTGCACTGAGCCAATTGCTGCCATGAACTCGAGCGAGGCGCCATGCAGTTCGTCCACCTGCCGGCAATGTTGGTGTCGCCGAGATACTCTAATCTCCCTGCGGAGATAATCAGCTGTCCTCATTCGACAAAGGCGTAATTGACAACTCTTGGACGACGGGATTGTCCTGCATCTCACGAGCGAGGGCTTCACAATCGATGCCCACGTCATGGGAGAACGCTAAAATTGTGTAACGCCGCAATCCGCTGGCCCTGTCCTGCTTGATCGAGGGGGATCCCGCTCGTAGACGGTTCGCTGCGAGCGAAGCCACAAGCTGAGCGCCGTCAAAGCTGCTGTCTGCATTCACCGCGATTTCCAACCTGATCACAGGTTGCGGTGGTGCGATATCAGGTAGGATGCGCAGGAGGATCAGAACGAGCAACGCAATCGCCGTCCCGATTATCGCCAGTTCTAAGAGACCTGCGCCGTATACGATACCTAATGAAGCGGTCAGCCAAAGTGAGGCAGCCGTTGTCAGCCCCTGGACCGTGAGCCTCGAGCGAAAGATGACACCCGCTCCCAAGAAGCCAATGCCTGTCAAAATTGCATGCGGCATGCGCGCCATGTCAGAGACGATCTGAGTGCCCTCCGGGAAAATCGCAGTCCATTCCGCCATTCTCAGCCCCAGCAACGTCACGAGTGCGGAAGCGAAGCAGACCAGGGTGTGGGTTCGCAGTCCTGCCGCTTTGCCGAGAAACTCACGTTCTGCACCTATCAGGGCGCCGGACACCACACTGCACAGCAGGGGAAGCATCACGTCAGTATCGCGCAAAGCGAACACAAGGCTGTCTAGTGTCATAGTGGATCCTACAGGTCGCGACGCCACCGCTCATGTGGCGCTGGGCAGTGAGGTTTCGCAACAGCCATCTTCGCTGCCTCGCGTGCCGGCCACGTACCTGGTGCTTGCAGAGAAGCGCTCCACCGGCTAGCAAACTTTGGTCTTCCGAAGCCGTTCTCCGCAGGACTGGCGCGCATGTTCGATGCGATCAACATCGCTGTTCTCATTGGCGCCGGCCTTGTCGCCGTGAGCGGGATCACGAGTCTCGTCTCACAGCGCCTCGGAGCGCCCCTCCTACTGGTGTTCCTCGGAATTGGTCTATTGGCGGGAGAAGACGGTCTCCTCGGGATCAGGTTCGACGGAGCCGGGGCTGCATACTTCATAGGTTCGGTGGCTCTTGCCATCATTCTGTTCGACAGCGGGTTCGCGACGCCCATTCGGAGCTACCGCGTCGCCGCGCCGGCCGCGCTCACCCTGGCGACACTCGGCGTTATCCTCACCACGGTGTTCATGGGAGTTTGCGCGCACTACCTGCTGGGACTTCCCTGGATCGAGTCGATGATGCTCGGCGCCATCGTCGCTTCGACGGACGCCGCGGCCGTGTTCTTCCTCATGAGAGTGGGCGGCATCACCATCCGCGAAAGGGTGAAGTCCACGCTGGAGATCGAATCCGGCGCCAACGATCCCATGGCCATCTTCCTGACGGCCACGCTTGTTGAGTTCGCCGCCGCCTCGGGTGAAAGCGGCGCCGAGATGGGCGTGCAGCTTCTGGTCGACTTCGTCTTGCAGATAGGTCTTGGGATTGTTCTCGGGATCGTTGGCGGATTCCTCATTACCCGCCTGATGAACCGATTGGAGGACGTTGACCCGGCCCTCTATCCGATCACTGCGCTCGCCGCAGGCCTCGTCGTCTTCGCCGCAGCAGGGCTGTTGGGAGGGAGCGGTTTCCTGGCGGCCTATGTCGCGGGTCTCGTTGCCGGCAACAGCCGGATCAGGTTCGCGCACCGAATCCGTCGGTTCCAGGTCGGGATGTCCTGGCTCGCGCAGATCGGGATGTTCCTGACACTCGGCCTCCTGGCAACACCGTCGACATTCGAGGGCCTGACCCTCCCGGCGCTGGCGCTGGCAGCAGGTCTGATCTTCGTCGCGCGTCCTCTGGCCGTATGGATTTGCCTGCTGCCCTTCGGCTTCACGTCACGCGAGGTCGCCTTCGTCGGTTGGGTCGGACTGAGAGGCGCCGTCTCGATCCTCCTCTCGATCTTGCCGACGCTCGGCGGGGTTCCCGGCGGAGGGCTATATTTCAACATTGTCTTCATGATGGTGCTGAGCTCGCTCCTCATTCAGGGCTGGACCATCTCTTTTGCTGCACGCGCGTTGCGGCTTCTGGTGCCGCCGGAACCGGGGCGGGTCGACCGTGTCGAGCTTGATCTGCCGGGAAAGACCGAACTCGAACTGGTGGGCTACCGCATCCATCCCGAAAGCAGCATCGCCGCCGGCGAGCGGGTGCCGCGCTGGGCGCGGCCATTGCTCATAATTCGCGGCGGCAAGGCGCTATCCATCCACAACGCCGGGCCCTTGGAGGCGGGAGACCGTGTCTACCTTTTTGGAACGCCGGACCAGTTGCCGTTGCTCGATCGGGTCTACACGAGACCCGGAGGCGCGGACGACCCCGATGTGATCGGGCACTTCCCATTGAACCCTGATACGACGGTCGGACAGCTCTCCGACGAGTATGCCTTGAACGCTTCCGGAGAAAGGGACCGAACGCTCGGCGATCTTCTCCAGAAGGCGTTCCACGACCAGCCGGTTGTCGGGGATCGCCTGACGCTAGGTCCCATTGCGCTGGTTGTTCGTGCCGTCGACGAAGGGCGTCACGTGACTGAGGTGGGGATGATTCTGCAACCGGGGCGGAATTCAATTGGAAGGCCACCCGGCTTTAAGGAGCGACTGCGGAACTGGTTCGAACGCTGACTGAAGAAACCACTCCCGGAATCTATTGGTCCTAGGTCTCGCCTGCTCAGGCTGATGATCGTCTGCACAATTGGCCATCAAAATCTCTCGCCGCGAGTCACAGTTTCGCCCAGTTGAAGGAGCACTTGCCTCACGTGTAGTTTTTTTTGTCAGCTCCTTGCCATGTTGGTGGAGCAGTAACGAGTGAGACAGGTATGGCGAGCAATTCGCACCGAATCCCCGATTCCGTCCTCAGTGCTTTCTCCGCCCTTGTGCGCCTCTTTTGTTTTGGCCGGAGCGGATCGAGCCAGCATCTGACGTCGTTCACGCAGATCGGGGAACGAACTTCCAGCAAAAACCCATCGTGCCTGCGGCCAGAAGAGCCGAAGCAGAACGATACGCAATGCCGGCCGCTCGGCAGGTTGCCCTACGCCTTCTGAACGAAGGCGATGCAAAGGCACGAGTTACTACGATCCTGCTGATCGTAGGCGCGTCACCCAGCAAACCCAGTAATCAGTAAAATGTTCGAGGACTGTAATGAGTAAAATCTCCCTAGGAACGATGTTCATCCTTTCCGCCGCTCTGGCTGCCTGTTCGGACAGTCGCTCTCCCGAGCAGTTGACCCGGTCGGAACCACTTCCGGTCGGTGTCGAGGCTCGCCAGAGAATGGGCGTTGCCACTGTCTACTTCTCCTTTGACGGCGTCCAACTCAACTCTCAGGCGCAGTTGCTGCTTGATGCCGAGGCGGCGCGCATGATTAAGAACGCCAGATCTGACTACGTCATCGTCGGACACGCCGACAAGGTTGGATCGCCCGACTACAACCACGACCTCGGCATGCGCCGAGCCCTGAGCGTTGTGACCTATCTGGTCTCGAAAGGTGTCCCTCGCGACCGGCTGGTTCCGACCGCGTCATTCGGCGAGCTCTCTCCTGTTGTAGTCGTCGACCAGGCAGAACGCCTCAATCGACGCGTGGTCATTCTGGAGAAGAACTCCTCGGGTTCCGCGAAGGCCTTGATGCGGGACGAGGGAGAGCGGGCGCGTGACCGTCTGGCAGCGGGCCCTGAGCAGCCCCAGTTCCAGACCCCGCCCACGTCTGGCGGGCTGTCCGATCTCCCTGGTGAGACTGAGACGCCGGACAATGAGACACCGGATCAGTCCGAAACACCCCCGCCGTCGCAGCAGGAACCGGAGAGCAACCCGGGTGGAGGCGAGGACGGTGGCACGGGTGGCGATGAGTCCGGCAGTCCGACGGAAGAACCCGGAAACCAACAGCCCGGTGAACCCGAAGACGAACAGTCGTCCGGGAACGGGAGTGGTGGCCAAGGGAATGGCAACGGGAACGGCGGTCAAGGGAATGGCCAGGGCAGTGGCTCCAGTGGAGGCAGCCAGTCCGGGACGCATACCGATGCCGGTCGCGGCAACGGCGCGGAGGAAGGCGATCCGGGCAACTCCGGCGGCCGGAACCAGGGCGGCGACAACGACTGACTGGTTGAGCTTGCGACGAGGCCGCCTGGCGGTCTCGTCGCGGTCAGGATTGCCATCGATGTTTAGCGAGAAATCGTGAGGAAGACATGAATCAACGGCCGTTTTCACAGACCGACGAATTTCGAACCCAAACTGCCACCGAGGCGGAGAGTGCCGATCTCGTCAAGCGACTGAACGCTCTGGGCCCCGACGTGGTCAGGGCAAAGCTAGCCGCCTCGTACTTCAAACCTGTCTCGATCGTGGAGACGGAGACTGGAGGCAGAGTGGTGAGTGCTTCCCCAGCATTCGTAGAGCGCTGGTTGGTGGCGCACGACGCACATGCTCGCCGTCGATCACGGACCAATGACCGGCTTACGTGGCTCGCGGCTGCCGCGGCGATAGTCGGTGCCGTGGCGAGCGTACTTGGTCTTGAGCTGTGAACGGGGGCACGCGAAGGAGCACGTCTCTGTGGGCCTGAGCGCGCCAAGAGCAACAGGGTCCCATTGTGAAGGCGAGGCTGCCAAAGAAGACCGCCCCGCCTTCTAAGTTCGCGGCTGTTCAGACTGCTTTCGTCGTTTGAGCCGCTTGGTCCACTGTCTTCTCAGCGAGAGACGTGAAGTCCGCGACAACTTAGGATGAAGGACCCTGCGCGCGTTCGCAGAGCGCGACCGGCAGTCCGCTCTGCCTGTGGAGGCGTCATACTGCGCATCATCCTGTCTGGAATGGGCCAGCTCGGCCAGATCGTGCCCATGTGACGCGGTCTCCGGAACCTCGCCTTCTTCGGTTCGTTCCTTCGATATTCAACCGTGAAAGGAGGTTGAGATGGTATATCCAACTGGTGACGGCCATCGGACCGATCCGCATCGCGTCGACCCGTACAAGTACCCCGGCGTTCTTCCTCATGAGCTCGGCACGCGCGGTGACGCGGGCGGTGCGGGATGGTGGATTGCCGGGATTATGCTCGCCATCCTGGGCCTGATCGTGCTCCTCGCAATGTCCGGGGGAGCGCCTGATGCTGGTGACACAGTACCAGCAGCAGCCGTGACGAATGAGCAGGGGGCCACGGCGCCTGAGACGTTTGTCGCGCCGTCTGCGCCCGTGCCCGTCGAATAGGCTTTTTGCATGCGAGCCGCTCGGTTCTAAGCCTGTCGGGAAGGCCTCCGGCAGGCTTTCACCTCCTCCAGCTAAGCGGCCCGGCTCGACTATTTCAGCGTCGAATTCAACAAGACCCGGACCGTCACTTGTCGTGGGGGCCACGATAATCTTGGCATTTAAAATTCCGGGGCCGGAGAACTCAATCGACCGCTCGAGAAGGTCATCAGCGCCCTGCGTGACAGAATACCCGCTGCTGCCCAGGATCTCCTCCCAGACCGCGAGCAGGTCGTCGACATCAACTCGCGTTGAAATAGAGAACATGCGGGCGCTCGATCCAATTGCACGATCTGTGACGACCTCCGCATCCTCGGGCGAGAAAGAGACGCGGGTCTGCATGTCATAACTGTCATTGCCACCAAGCTAGAGGTCATTACGAGGTGTTCAAGGTCGTAAGATTGCGATGCCCCAGCCCGGAGGTTTACTTGATCGCTTTTCGTTCTTGGGCCCGGACCTGCTGTTCCCTTAGGAGCACTTCACTCGTCGGCTCGGTCGCGGCCGAAATACCCCCTGCCGCGACCTCAACTGGTTCAGCCTTCGCCTTTGCTCGCAGTCCCTATCACCGCGACTTCTTGGGGCCGTCGGACGAGGACGATGCGTGACTGGAGGTCGTCTCGTTGCTCGACGACTCATCGGCCCGGCACAGGTCGCTGCAAGGGTTCTGGAGTTTGGCCTGCTGCGCCGGTTCCATCCACTGATCTCGGC
The DNA here is from genome assembly GCF_003970735.1 of Silicimonas algicola. Lineage (GTDB taxonomy): Bacteria > Pseudomonadota > Alphaproteobacteria > Rhodobacterales > Rhodobacteraceae > Silicimonas > Silicimonas algicola. Next base: position 3,430,158 of record NZ_CP034588.1, on the reverse strand, counting down.
GCGCGCGGCCGCAGTGGCACATCCCATGGCAGCGGTAGCGCTGGTGATCTTCGGGGCACCCGCTGCTTACGCCTTTGCAGTTCTGCACGGGCCCGGTAACGGCATTCTCACAATCGCGAAGGGCACGCTGCCCTTAGCCCTGTTCGGTGCGGCCGGCTACGGACGGCGGCTCGGCTGGCTCAACGCTCCGGCGCGTATCCTGCAGGCGGCGGCGCCCTTGGTCTTCGGGGCAGCGCTGACGGCTTGGGGCCTGCACGCGATCTGGCTCACGGCCGGGATCGGAGTGGCCTCCCTCATCGCTCTTCTTGCGCTCAGGAGAACAACGTAAATAGCGGGCCCGCGTCGTGAGGTAGAGATTTCGAAGGCGCCGAACTGATTGGCGTGGATCACTCGGCTGAGTCCTGTTTCCGCCGGGAACCTGCCGCCTATGCAGACGGTTTCTTTTGAGCCGCAACAGAACGGTCTAGGAGACAGACGATGGCGAACAGCAAAGACGACAAGGACGACAAGAAGTCGGGTTCCGGCAAGAAGGGCTCCGGCAAGAAGTGACCGAGATCGCCCCGCCGCCGGCTTGGTGGCGGGGCATTGCCACTACGAACAGTTCTGGAGACGACAGATTGCCCGGCCGCCGGCGAGGGCGGTCGGATCTTAACAAGCGGAGGTGCCTCGGCCTGGGCGGACCTTGCCCTTCACCTCGTCGCGCGCTTTTCCAGCGGGACCGAGGCGGTTCGTGCGGCCATGATCTTTCTCCTCGGAGACCACAGCGAGGGACAGCTCCCGTTTGCCGGGGCGCGGAGGCCGCAGCGCCACGACGACGCGGTGACCGCAGAGGTTCAGAGCTGGATCGCCGACAACTACCACTCCTAGAATCCTGTAGCACTCATGGCGCGCCGTTCCGGACTGTCATCTCGAACGTTCGCCCGCCGTTTCCGTGCGGCGACCGGATACGCTCCGATCGACTACGTGCAGACGCTCAGGATCGAAGAGTCCAAGCAGCTCCTGGAAACGGAGAAGTCGCCGGTAGATGCCATCGCTTTTGAAGTCGGCTAGGGGGATCCGAGCTCCGCCGCCTCTTCAGGCGGATGGTCGGCGTGACACCGGCACGCTAGCGCCAACGGTTCGCCGGGATCGCGGCCCCGGCTGGCGATGGCTGACGCAGTTGCCGGGCCGTCCGCCGCGAGCTGGTGGTCAGAGCGACGCCGGTTCGATTGCCCACGCCTGCTTTACCTGCTCTGACCGGAGGACCAGGAACGAAGCGGAAAGAACGCTACCGCATCTGCTCCGGACCGAAGCGTACCTCGCTCGCAGGCGTCTCAAGCCAGAACCCTAATTTATCGCGGCAACCTCGGCTGCAGGGATGAAGTAGATATGCACGTCGTAGTGCGGCACCGGGAAGCCCTCGTGACCCTGCGGCTCGAAGCCGATGTTGATCTGGTCGATCGAGGGCAGATCGGTGCGTCCGGAGAGACTCTCACAGGACTTGCCGGCGACGCGACCGCGTCGGGGATGCGAAGGGGTTCCCCTTTGAGGGCAGCGGCAAAGAACCTCGGTCATCCAGAGGAAGCTGTTGATCGGATCACCGAGCCTCCAAGCAAATGTCCGCCGTCACATTCTAACTAATGAGCCGCGCGCAGCCAGCTCATACGCAGCCGTCATCAAAGAGCTTCAGCTGGGATCCTTGGGACTGAACACGGAGTCAGACGCCGGATCTTCTTCGCGCATTCGTGTCTCTCCAGCCGCTGGAAAGATGGCGGCCGAGATAACGCCGGCACCTAGATTGGGAAGTACGGGTTGCATCCGCCTCGTCGCGCGGGACATCATCGGCTAAATCGGGGTGCGCTTACTGTGCGATCATGAAGGGGCACGGTGGCAAACCGAAGCTTGATAGACTGCGAGGGGGTTCTTTGCCGGTATCAGCTGCGATCAGTTCGACGGGTTCTGAGACCATCACCCTGTCAGCGCCGAGCATCCGGTGCAGCGGCTGCATGGCGGCGATCGAGCGCGCCCTTGCTGCACGCGCCGATGTAGAAGAAGCGCGTGTCAATCTGACGCTGCGCAGGATAAGCGTCAGGCCCGCGCACGGATCGACCAGTCTCAAAGGGATCCTCTCCGAGTTGGAGCGCATTGGCCATCCCGCGACGCTGATCGATGCGGCCGATCTCTCACTGGAAAGCGGGGATCGGACCGCCCAAGCCCTGCTGCGCGCCGTCGCCGTCGCCGGATTCGGCGCGATGAACGTCATGTTGCTTTCGGTGGCGGTCTGGTCCGGAGCGACTGGCACGACGAGGGACACCTTCCACCTGATCTCCGCCTTGATCTCGGTTCCGATCGTGGCCTATGCGGCGCGGTTCTTCTTCATCTCGGCCTGGGGTGCTGTGCGCAACGGTCGCATGAACATGGACGTTCCCATTGCCCTGGCGATCGCGTTGGCAATGGCCCTCAGCCTGTTCGAGACCTCCCGCGGTGGCGAAGAGGTCTTCTTTGACGCCGCCGTGACACTGACGTTCTTCCTGCTGATCGGCCGCTATCTGGATTACCGCATGCGGGATCGCGCCCGCAGCGCGATGACCGGGCTCGCGCGGCTCGCCGTCCGCGGCGCTGTTGAGGTCGGCCCGGCGGGCGATCTGCGCGAGATCGCCGTGGATCAGGTCGTTCCCGGGATGCGGCTGAGAATCGCGGCGGGAGAGCGCATACCAGTCGACGTGAGGATCGTTGCCGGAGCAACGGACCTCGACAGGGCGCTGGTGACGGGGGAAGCGTGCCCGGTCTCCGTCGGCGTCGGCGATGAAGTCGAGGCCGGCGCACTGAACCTGACCGGTCCGCTGGATGCGGTCGCCTTGCGTCCCGTCAGAGAAAGCTTTCTGGCGCGGATGATGCAAATGCTGACTACAGCCGAGGCGGGGCGCGGACGCTATGTACGGATCGCCGACCGGGCAGCCCGGCTCTACGCGCCGCTGATCCACCTGCTGGCGCTCGTTACCTTCGCCGGCTGGATGATGGCGACCGACGACTGGCAGCGGTCGGCTTTCGTCGCGATCAGCGTGCTCATCGTCACCTGCCCCTGCGCGCTGGCGCTTGCGGTTCCGGTGGCGCATGTGGTGGCGGCCGGTCGCCTGATGGCGGACGGCATCCTGATGAAGGACGGCTCCGCCCTTGAGCGACTGGCGAATGCCGACCGTGTCGTCTGGGACAAGACTGGCACGCTGACGACCGGCATCCCAGGTCTCGTCTCCCTGCCCGAACTGGATGAAGCCTCCAGGACGGCGGTTGCTGCGCTTGCCAGCCGGTCGGCACATCCAGCGGCGCGCTGCATCGCATCCCGCTTCGAGGGTGCGGTTGAGCCCCTGGAGGCGGTCACGGAACTGCCGGGCTTCGGCGTCGCGGCGGTGATCGGTGGACGCCGGGCGCGGCTTGGCAGGGCTTCCTGGGTCGCCGAGATCGCCTCGGACCGAGCCGAAGGCGATGGTCCTGCCTTCGCTTTCGAGGGCGGATGCATGCTGCGGTTTCCGCTGGAAGAGCGACTGCGCGATGGCGCAGCGGAGGCGGTGGAAGACCTCGCCCGGATGAGACTGCCGTCAGAAATCCTCTCCGGAGATGCGGCGGCGGTGGTGGCGCGCGTTGCCGGCAGGCTCGAGGTCGAAGAGACCCTCTCGGAGATGAGCCCAGCAGACAAGGTCGCGCGGCTTGAAGCCTTGCGCAAGCGGGGCGTCCGCGCGCTGATGGTCGGTGACGGAATGAACGATACTGCCGCCCTCGCGACCGCGCATGTCTCGATGTCGCCGGCCTCTGCGTCGGAGGCCGGCCGCGCGGCCGCCGACCTGGTATTCCTGCGGGATGACCTGCGGGCGGTCCCACTGGCTCTAAGCGTCGCCCGTCGCACGGGCCGCATCGTCCGGCAGAACTTCGGCCTGGCGATCCTCTACAACTGCGTCGCCGTGCCGCTCGCGGTGGCGGGCCTCGTCACGCCGCTGATCGCTGCCATCGCGATGTCCGCCTCCTCGGTGGCGGTAGTGGCCAACTCACTGCGCTTGAGCAGGCGTCGGACGGCGCCGGCCACGGCACCGGAATCGCTGCTCGGTGAGGCGCTCGCATGACGGTTCTCTACCTGCTCATACCGGTGACGCTGGCGATGGGTGCGGTGGGGCTGGGCGCCTTCTTCTGGAGCCTGCGGAGCCACCAGTACGAGGATCTCGAAGGCGACGCCGAGCGCATCCTGCACGATAACGGCGACGCGCCGCTGCCCCCGCAGAAGGAGACCGCCCCATGATGACGCGCTTGATGGCGACCGAACGACAGGGTGCCCTGATCCTTTCGGGGCTGGTGGCCTTAGCCGGCCTCATCCTTGCCGCCGCCGGGCGCGGTGATCCGATGGGTGTGCACGGTTGGATCACGCTGGTGTTCGCAGGAGGAGTGCTCCTGATCGCCCTCCGGGCTCTCGATGCGCCCGAGCCGACCGAAGATCGCCTCGCGAGTTACTACGACGATCCGACGAAGGTCGGGATCCTGCTGGCGCTGTTCTGGGCGGTCGTGGGCATGGGGATGGGGGTCTGGGTCGCCGCGCAGCTCGCGTGGCCGGAGCTTCGCTTCGACGCCCCTTGGTCGAGCTTCGGCCGACTGCGGCCGGTCCATACCTCCGGCGTGATCTTCGGCTTCGGCGGCAACGCCCTGATCGCGACCTCGTTTCACGTCATGCAGCGCACCAGCCGCGCCCGTCTGGCGGGGCACCTCTCGCCCTGGTTCGTGCTTCTTGGCTTCAACCTCTTCTGCCTCGTCGCCGCCTCCGGCTACCTGATGGGGGTCACCCAGTCGAAGGAATACGCGGAGCCGGAGTGGTATGCCGACATCTGGCTAGTGATCGTCTGGGTCGTCTACTTCGTGCTCTATATGCGGACGCTGGCGCGGCGGAACGAGCCGCATATCTACGTCGCCAACTGGTATTATCTCGCCTTCATCCTGGTTGTGGCGATGCTGCACATCGTCAACAACCTGGCCGTTCCAGCGTCCTTCGGCGCGGCCAAGAGCTACTCCGCCTTCGCCGGGGTTCAGGACGCAATGACGCAATGGTGGTACGGCCACAACGCCGTGGCCTTCTTCCTGACCGCGGGCTTCTTGGGAATGCTCTACTACTTTCTGCCGAAACGGGCCGAGCGGCCGATTTATTCCTACCGGCTGTCGATCCTGTCGTTCTGGGGCATCGTCTTCTTCTACATCTGGGCGGGGTCGCACCACCTGCATTACACCGCCCTTCCGCAGTGGGTGCAGACGCTGGGCATGACCTTCTCCGTGATGCTGCTGGTGCCGTCCTGGGCCTCCGCCGGCAACGCGCTGATGACGCTGAACGGCGCGTGGCACAAGGTGCGCGATGACGCCACGCTGCGCTTCATGATGCTGGCGGCGGTGTTCTACGGCTTGTCGACCTTCGAGGGGTCGTTCATGGCGGTGCGGGCGGTCAACTCACTGTCGCACTACACCGACTGGACCGTGGGGCATGTCCACGCGGGGGCGATGGGCTGGGTCGCTTTGATCTCCTTCGGCTCGATCTACGCCGTGGTGCCGCTTCTGTGGCGCAAAGAGGCGATGTACAGCTGGAAGCTCGTCGAATCGCACTTCTGGCTCGCCCTCGCAGGGACCGTCATCTACGTCTTCGCAATGTGGAATAGCGGCATCACGCAGGGCCTGATGTGGCGCACCTACACCGAGAGCGGGACGCTCGCCTATTCCTTCACCGAAACGCTGGTGGCGATGCGTCCCTATTACATCGCGCGGGTGATCGGAGGGGCGCTGTTCCTCGCGGGTGCGGTGATCGGCGCCTACAACGTTTACATGACGATCCGGGTCGCGGGGCACCAGGCGCCGCAGATCGACTATCCGACGGGATCGGAGGCGAACGAGCCTGCGGTTCCGGCGGCGGAGTAGCGCCATGTTCAGGATGCTCCTCAAACCCTTTGCTCGCTTTTTCGAAGTCCACGCGAAGGCGCACTACCGCGCCGAGCGCCATTCCATGGCGCTGACGGCGGGGATCATCCTCGCCGCAAGCGTGGGTGGCTTCATCGAGATAGCGCCGCTCTTCACCATCGACGAGACGGTTGAGTCCGCCCCCGACATGCGGCTCTATACCCCGCTCGAGCAGGCCGGCCGCGACATCTACATCCGCGAGGGTTGCTATCTCTGCCACAGCCAGATGATCCGCACGCTGCAGGACGAGGTCGACCGCTACGGCCCTTATTCTCTGGCGGTCGAAAGCCAGTACGACCACCCGATGCTGTGGGGGTCGAAACGGACAGGACCCGATCTGGCGCGCGTGGGAGAGAAGTACTCAGACGACTGGCAGGTGCGTCACCTGGTCGACCCAAGGGCGCTGGTGCCGGAATCGGTGATGCCGCAATATGCATTCCTCCTCGCGGCACCCCTCGAAACCGAGAGCCTGCCGGGCCGGCTGGCCGCCTTGCGCACCGTCGGCGTGCCGTACACCGACGACCAGATCGCGAACGCCGCCGTCGACGCAGGCGGCCAAGCCGTTCCCGATACCGAACCGGCCGACGGCGTGGCAGAACGCTATGGCGAGGAGACCAATATCCGCCTCTTCGACGGCAGGCGGGAGCGCCTGACCGAGATGGACGCGCTGGTCGCCTACCTGCAGATCCTGGGCGGCCTCACCGACCTCCCCGCCGAGACCCAACCGCCGAGAGGAGACTGACATGGACCTGACTTACGAGGCGACTTCCACCTTCGCCAAGTCCTTCGGCTTGATCTACCTGATCGTTCTCTCGGTGGGGATCACCGCCTACGCCTTCTGGCCGAGCCTGGGCAAACGCTTCGACAAGGCCGCAAAGAGCCTGCTCGACGACGAGGACGGGCCATGTCGGTAAGAGAACGCGATCCCCTCACCGGCCACGAGACAACCGGCCACGAATGGAACGGCATCACGGAATTAAACACCCGCGTGCCGCGGGTGATTTGGTGGGCGGTCGGCATCACTCACGTCTGGGCGCTAATCTACTGGGTGCTGATGCCTGCCTGGCCGTTGGTCACGACTTACACAAGGGGCCTTCTCGGCTATGACGACCAGGAGCGGGTCGAGCGGCAGGTGGCGGCAGCCTATGCCGTCCGGACGGACTGGACGACGGCGCTCGCAACGCTGCCGGCTGAGGAGGTCCGGCAGGATGCCGCCCTGATGTCTCATGTGGCGCGAACCGCGCCCTCGCTCTTTGGCGATAACTGTGCGGGGTGCCACGGAGCGGACGCCGCCGGTGGTCCGGGCTTTCCCAGCCTCGTCGACAATGCCTGGCTTTGGGGCGGAGAGGCGGAGGCGATCATGGAGACGCTGAGGGTCGGTATCAACGCGCCGCACCCCGACAGCCGCTGGGCCCAGATGCCTGCCTTTGGCGAGACCGACATCCTCACCCGACCGCAGGTTCGTATTGTGGTCGACTATGTCCAGTCTCTCTCGGGCCTCGAGACGGTGGCCACGCAGGAGCGTCTGGCCGAAGGGGAGATCCTGTTCGCGGAAAACTGCGCCAGCTGTCACGGCGAGGACGCTGCCGGAAACCGCGACCTCGGCGCCCCCAACCTGACCGATGACGCCTGGGTCTACGGGGGCGACGACGCGGTGATGTTCGAGACAATCCACAACGGCCGGCAGGGCTGGATGCCGGCGTGGGAGGGGCGGCTAACGACGGCCGAGCGCATGATGCTGACCCTCTACATCCAGGACCTCGGAGAGGAGGCTGGTAGATGATCCGTACGCGACTATACGCGCTGGCCTCCATTGCTCTGCTCGTAATCGGCTTTGTCGCCGCCAACGCCCATCTCGTCACCGTCGCCATCGGTTCCCAGCCCGATTGCGTTCTTGATCTTTCCCAACGAAAAGGCGCCGCGCTCCGCCCGGCGAAGCCGTCATGTTGAGCGACCGTACCGATCCTCCACCTCCCGACAACCCCCACGCCGCGGGCGTGATCCCCAAGGTTGTCCCGCCGCTGCCACGCCAAAACCTGCGGGCACGCAACCTGCCGTGGCGCACCGCCTTCGACTGGCTGCGCGCGGGCTGGTCCGACCTCTGGACCAACCCGCTCCCCAGCCTGCTCTACGGCGCCGGCGTCTTCGCGCTCTCGATCCTCGTGGTGTGGGGACTGTTCCAGTTCCGCTACGAATACGCTCTGTTTCCGGCCCTTGCAGGGTTCATGGTCATAGGCCCTCTGATCGCGAACGGTCTCTATGAGAAGAGCCGCAGGCTGGAGCTTGGGGAAGAGGTCGGTCTGGCGGGCATGATCCTTGTGCGGCCGCGCTCCGGCTACCAGGCGCTCTTCATGGGTGTTTTGCTTCTGGGGCTGTTTCTGCTGTGGCTCAGGGCGGCGGTCCTGATCTATGCGCTCTTCTTCGGCATGGTCGCCTTTCCCGGGACCGACGAGCTGATCCCGATGCTGTTCCTGACACCGACCGGCTGGGCGCTGCTTCTGACTGGCAGCGTCGTCGGCGCCCTGTTCGCCGCCTTCGCCTTTGCGATAAGTGTATTCGCGGTGCCGATGCTGCTCACCGAGCGCGCCGACGCCCTTTCGGCCATGGGCATCAGCATGGCGATGGTCTGGGCGAACCTGCCGGTCATGCTGGCCTGGGGCGCGACCGTCATGGGGCTGTTTCTGGTTTCGGTCGCGACGGCGTTCATCGGGCTGGTCCTCGTCTTCCCGGTGCTTGGCCACGCCACCTGGCACGCCTACCGCAATATTCGGACCGACGACCGGCAGACAGGCGAGAGCGAGCGCATGTTCATACGTCCGGCATAGTCTCTCAGGAGAACTAAGCGCGGGCCTTGGCGTCCAGGAGCCATGGAACGGTCTCTCAGGGCCAACATTCTCTGGACCTGATGACAGCGCCGAATGCGCCACCTTGGTCCGGTGTTCCCCATGGTTTGAGCATAGCAGAACCCGACGCTAGTTTCTGTAGCGACTTAGCGTCCAAAGCTGCGGAGGTCTCGTCTCGATCGCCTTAAGGATTTGAGAGGTGCTGTCGACCTGGTCGAAATACTTTCCTTGAGGGAACAGCCCCAATTCCTTTAGGTACCCATCGAGCCACGGAGCAGATTTCGGCAGCCATACTTGGCCGCCCTCGATCTTCGCACACTGGATGGACATGCGCTGGATCTTGTCTCCAGTAGCGACCATGCCTTTGACGTCGTTCAGTCCGTCCCTGAGGAGTTCATTGCCCAGCGCAATTCCGACGCCGGCCTTTTCGACGACTATAAGCGCCGGTCTCCATTTCTTGCGCAGGTCCCGGGCAACGCGACGCAGGTCGGGATAGTCGTATTGAGCGCGGTGAACGTCGAGCAGATGTATCCCGTGATTGATTAGACCCCACGTCGTGCAGACCGAAAGTCGTTGTCCACGCCTGGGACGGACGCTGTGTCCCAGCTCTGCGCCACGGCCTCGTACTTCGACAGGTCGGTCTTGCCCTCGTACGTCCTGAACCAGTGCAGCTTGATTATGTTGCCGCCTGGGAGCGTGGGGGACTGCTGATACTGGGCTTCGTATGCCGACGGTCCAAGCTCTCGCCGAATCCGATCGAGTTCCTCCTGACCGATACGTTCGGGGTGAAGGAGATCACAGATCTTACGCTCCCATCTTACGCCTTCGCTGTGGTAAAGAACCTGGTGCTCGGTGGCGACGTTGCCCCGACTGCATCGTTGGAGAACTCGCGCCCTATCGTACTGTCGAGGCTGGACGCGGGGCAGGGCGCCGGGCTTGGCCCAGGCCAGTTCCAGTCTCCGCACAGCATAGCGCAGGACAGTGCCGGTGACCTCTACGTCGGCGACTTCGTGGATGCGGATTGGGCGGCGGTGATTCCGGAAGTTGGAAAGCCAGATCGTCCAAGGCGGTTTCAGAAGTTCCGACGGTGTCGGTCCTAGCGTCTAGAGAAGCCCCAATCGAGTCCTTGACAGTATTTCAAGACCAGCCCTGAGATCTCCGCCCAGACGTGAGCGCAGCCTTCAGCATCCCTTTGTCGCTGCAAAATGACCAGTGAGGGATTGGCTGCTCCAACCTGGCCGAAGGTTGCACACGATCACTTTACCACCTAGTCAGCACTTTGATGTTACGATCAAGGTGCGGATTATACCGGCTCTTCAGGAGAAGATTGAAGAACAGAATACCTTGAGAGAGGGCATCCACTTGATCGTCATGTGTGCCTCCCGGGAACTCAGTCAACTCTGGAAACAAGACGTCTAGCCAAGGCGCGACCTTTGGAAGAAGCACTCTCTCATCAGCGACAAGAACCATGGCCTTGGCCATCCTGTCTTCCTTCGAGAGCTTCGGCACAACAGGCTGCAACAATTTTCGTCTCACATTCAACGGATATCTATCCCAGAGGGTTTCCAAAAGGGCCAGTCCTGAATGCGCTTTCTCTATGGCGATGAAGTCCGCATCGATGTGCTTCTCGGCTTGAACTACGTGCTTGACGAGTTGAGGGAAGCTCCAGTACCCGCGGACACTCCACATCATATAGAGACGTTCATCGGTCATCTGAAACGCCTGGATGACCGAGTACGAGCCCGATTGCGAACCGGACGCGGCATCGACGCTAAGGAAACGCACGTCGAAGGGCTTGGGCAAGACATCATACCGCTGGAACAGGCTGATGTCGATCTCACCCCCGCCGGCGGGGACCGGCCGCTGTTGGTACTGCGCCAGGAAGTTGGCCTCCCCCATTTTTGCGCGCTGAACCGCAAGGACGTCTCTCGGGAGTCGCGCCGGGTCCAGGAGATCACCCCGCTCGAACGCGTGTAACTCGCCCTGGCCGATGGGCACCTGCATGTCTTCTTCCGCTATCGCTGGCAGCGAAAGCCGGTTCCAATGCTCTTGCGATGCCAGGTGGGCCGCAGGGTCGTGAATCGAGAGCCTCTGCATAACCAAGACCATCGGGCTTTTCGCGGGATCGTTTAGTCGGTTGGAAAGCGAGTTGTCGATCCAGCTATTGACCTTGCCGCAGACGGATTGAGACGCGACTTGGGATCCGTCAAGAGGATCATCCATGATGATGAGATCTGCGCCTTTACCGATGACCGCCCCGTTGACCGAGATTGCCTCCCTCTTGCCTCCCTGTTCCGTTATGAAGACCCGCTCGTTGTCCTTGGCCGGCGCTCCAGACAAGGTAGGGAACGCATCTCTGTACCAGTCCGTCTCCACGACTTTGCGGAATTTGTTTGCGAGTTCAGTTGCGAGATCGAGGTTGTTGGACACGACCCAAATTTCGAGACTGGGGTCGTGTCCGAGGAGGAACGCTGGCCACGCTACCGAGACGATGATCGACTTCAACGTTCGCGGTGGTACGTGGATCATCTGGCGGCGAACGTCACCAGACGCGACGCACTCCAGGGCGAGGCAGATCGCCTCGATGTGCCAATTGTCTTGAAACTCTTTCTCTGGATGGAGGGTCTTGAAGACCATTTCAAGAAAGGCCCGGAAGCTAAGCCGCAGGAGGGCCTCGACGTCAGCTTTCTTTGGATCAGTCATCGTCCCTCTCCTTTGCGGAATGTGGTTGCAGCGCCTTCTCGGCGTATTTCAGTAGCAGTCGGACATCGTCCTCTGTGGCGGGGAGGTCCCTGGATGAGGCAGTAGACGCCTCCCCCAGGTGGAGATTGATCTGACGGAGAAGCTCGCCCAGAGCCCGGGGGCTTCCAGCAAGGGCGTCAGCAACGAGCCTTTTCGCGAAGGCCTCCATCTTCGTGACCTTCAACTCAACGCCCTGTTCCTTGAGGCTCACGCCACCTGAGAGTTCGGCCTCGATGACCGATTTCCAGGACTTCGAACCTTTGGGACGGCCGCCCGGGTTGCCCGACTGTCCCGTCTTGAACCGGCTGTGCTGGGGCGGCCTGCCACGCCCGACGCCATAATCGTCTTCGTCTTCGCTCATTTGCTTCCCTCCGACGGTTCGGCCGGGGCAGGGGGCAGCGTCGAGGGCACGGTTCCTTCGTGCAGTGCCTCGCCCTCCGCAGCTTCGACCTGAATGTGCAGGCCCTGCTCCCTTTCGCGGAACGTCGCACCAGACTGCAGATGAACGGCCTCCACTCCGGTCATCAACTCCCAGCGCCGGATGGCAGAATCCACGTAGTGGGGTGAAATCTCGATTCCGATACAGCGGCGTTTGGTGCGTTCCGCGGCAAGCAGCGTAGTCCCGCTGCCAAGAAATGGGTCGAATACAGTCTCGCCGACAGCGGAGGCGTCAATGAGGGCGTCCTCGACAAGCCGGATCGGCTTTACAGTCGGATGGACCGTAAAGTCGTCGGCCCCGTCAGCTAGACCACCGGTCGCACCAGCATACTCCCAGACATTCGTCCGGTTGCGGCCGTGGATGCCGAGCTCCACATTGTTGGTGTGAGGCGCGCCAGGCTTCTTCGCCACGAACACAAGCTCGTGGCGTGAACGGTAGAAAGACCCCATACCACCATTGGGCTTGACCCAGACGCAGAGGTTGACGTCATCGAACCCGACTTTGTCGAGGGCGATCTGGAGCTCTCTGGTGTGGCGCCAGTCCATAAAGCAGTAGAGCAGCCCACCCGGTTTAACGACCGCACTTGCATTGGTGAGAAACTCCGCGAGGAACGCGGCGAAGTCCGACGATGACATCTCACCGGATGCCTCCGCGAATTCCTTGAACCCTTTCGTCGCTGTTGTGACATGTCCATTCACCTTTAAGTTGTATGGGGGGTCAGAAATAATGATGTCGGCTCGACGCTTTAGGAACAAATTTTTGATAAGCTCCGGGTCGCGCGCCGATCCGCATGCGATGAAATGACGGCCGAGCCCCCAAACATCCCCGTCACGGGTGATAGCCTCGCTCTCTGCATTGCTGCCCCCGTCTGACGAGTCTATCGGATCGGCGTCATCCGGCGCGCCGACAGTGACTTCGAAAAGGCACTCGAGCTCCGGCGGATCAAACCCAAGGTCCCTTAGGTCGGTGTCGAACTCGAGCTGATAGGCCAGTTCGAGGACCAATTTCTCTACGTCCCAAGTGCCAGTCTCCTGGGTCTTGTTCACGGCTATGCGGAGGGCGCGAACCTTTCGTTCGTCGAGATGATCAACCACGATGCAGGGAACCATTTTCATTCCCGATTTCTTTGCAGCTGCAGCCCTTGTGTGCCCATCGACGATCTCGCCCTCCGCTGTGATGAGGATGGGAGTGACGAATCCGAATTGCCGAAAAGAAGCCTCGCACTTCTTAACTTGTCGGCCGCTGGGTTTTCGAACTTGATGGACTGAGACAGTCAACTCGGCAGTGGATCGCCAAACTACGGTCAGATCCAGCAGCAGGTCATTGCGTTTAGAGTCGTTCGTCGGATGCGCAGGATGCGCCTTTGAAGTCGCCATATCGGCCTCCTCGCGTTTCACGAAAGGCACGATGAGGCGTCGACCAGGCCGAGATGGGAATGCCGACGTAGGGCCGTCCATCGCAATCAACGAAGCACCGAAACCTCGGCCTGCACTTCGCTGTAGTTGGATTCTTAGTCCCCGCCGGAAAGCACGTCAACATTGTAAAGCATTGATTCCAGTGACAAACGGTTTGGATGGCTACGGGGGCATGGCCGGATGCTCACAACGTTGGGACCACCTCGCCTTGGGATATCACCACATGCGTTCCGACAGTTCGCGGACCGACCTCTCAAAGTTTGGCGCCGCTGGACCAGGAGCTATCGGTTGTGGAGAGTCATCCAAGTCGGTTGTGGAGCGCCATCCACCACGAAAGTGGGCGCAGGTCTCAGAAGCTTCGCCAGGCCCAGGAGGGTACGAACTGGCTGAGAGGACGTCCGCTGCCACGTTTTTTTCTACGGCATCGAGCGCGACACCTCTGACCATAAATACTGGGAGGGTGAGTCCACCTGCACCAGCAGTTCTCGACCACTTCGCTTCGCCTCGACCACCAAAAAAACGCGAGCCATGCTGCGGCATGCTTCTGGCACGCCTGTCTCTTCTCGTTGACTGTTCATGGTTTCCACGCATTGATTCATCAAGTGGTCCACGCGGGCTAATTGGGTCCGAAACCTGTCGGCGAATCTCAAGGGCTGACTCGAGAGTCGCTGAGTTGGGAGCGCCTCTGTCGCGACATTCAAATACCCACCGAGTGCCCGGGTCTGGCGTAGGACTGTCTTTTTGCCTCCGTCCCTGTTCTTTTCCCTGTTCTCAGGGAAAAGAATTTACCCAGACCGGATCGCTCCAGACTGCCTCCCCAGCCAGGCATCCTCTGTTCAGTAGCCCTTTTCCTCTCGCGCCAGGGCCTTGTCACCAAGGCCTTCGCCAGGCTCCCCGAGGATCTGGCGTGTCGCGGTCCGGCGCTGAGTTCCAAAGCACTCGGAGGTCGTTCATCACCCAGTGCGAGCGAACCGGCGTGCCGGAGCATTTCACCGCGTCCCTGGTCGGGCACAGGTCCGCCCGCCCACAGAACAAGTTAACCTACGGCATCTATTTGGGGGGCATCTCCGAAGAGCAGAAACGCTGCATTGCGTGCGGGTCAGATGAGGGTGCCGGAATGAGCGAGACTTGCAGCGCAGGGTCAGGACGTACGAGACGCCGTAACGCGGCTGTCTTCAGCTTCAAGAACGAGTTGGGACGCTCCCGGCCACATCCACCGTCGCCGGGTCGTATTGTGGCCACAGTTGCGCGATAGCAGATCGAACAAGTTAAGGATGCTGATGCCCCCTAAAGTCTTGTATCCAAAATATGTCAATTACTTAAGCTGCTGTTTCGGGATCCCGTTAGCATATCCCGTGCTGATAGCAGTACAAACTGCTGTGGCCGGGATGCTGGCCAACTTTTCAGCCTATCGTTTTGATCCCGGGATGGGGCAGCTTCTCGCCATCCTCATGGCATTCTGCGTCCCCTGGTTTCTGTGGATTTTGGTAGTGCGCAAGGTGGTTCTCCTCGGCGCCGTCCATCAATCCGAAGCCCCCATCCATGATCTGCTGTCTTCGATCAAGTCACTGGCGCTGGACTTTCACCGGCTGTTGGGAGGTGCAGTCAAGCTAGTGCTCATCTGTTTGTTTGTGGGCGCGTCCGGATACCTCAAGGAGATGATCAGCGTCATCCAACCGTTCGCGTGGGACCATACGTTCATGCGGGTCGACCGGCTGTTGCACTTCGGCGTTGACCCCTATCGCCTGTCTCTATGGCTGTTCGGCTCACCGACCGCCACGACGGCGCTGAACGTAGCGTATCACGCCTGGTTCTTCGTCATCTATTTCGTAACCTTCGTCGCCTGCTTCGCACGAACCGACGACAAGCTTTCCCAAGCTTTCCTTGTCGGTCTCTTGCTGACTTTCGCCGTGGGAGGCAACGCCATTGCGCTGGTCTTCTCATCTGCCGGACCGGTCTACTACGAGCGCCTTGGCCTCGGATCCGAGTTCGAGCCGCTCATGCAGCACCTGCGCGCCATGAACGAGATTTCGCCGGTCTGGGCGCTCTCGGTACAAGAAGGCCTGTGGCACGGGCACGTGGGTGACGGTGAACTTGCAGGTATCTCGGCGATGCCCTCAATGCACGTCGCTACGTCTGTCCTGATGGCATTCTACGCGACGACTTACGCACGATGGGCAGCTTGGCTCATGTGGGGGTTCGCACTTGCGATCCTCATCGGGTCGGTGCACCTCGGCTGGCACTATGCGATAGATGGGTATCTTGGTGCGGCAATCGCCTGGGCGTGTTGGGTCACGGCCCGATATTTGGTCGAAGAAAGAAACTAGGGGTTGAACAGGCTCTCCCCGCGGACGCCCAGCGCCGACGCGAAGGCATCGAGACGGCGTGCGTTCGCGAGCTTCACTCCGTTTTCGACCAACCTCTGTTGCGTCCAGCGCTTCTGCAGACGGAGCGCGTTGAGTCTCGAAATATGCACTTACGGCCAGACTGCGCCGGTCTTGCCTGCAGGCCGAGGACCAAGCGACATGGCCTGATCATCCCCCTGATCGAGCCGTGCCCCGACGCGCCTCCTGGCCCACCCGAAGTACCTATTTGCCCCTGGACGCACCGCAGATGGTCAACCTCTCGGGAAGAGGTATGCCGAACTGCTCTTCCATTGCGACCGGAAGAAGCTCTGGCCTATCGGAAACCCGTCATTCGAAACGGTAGCCGAAACGGTCGATGTCGGCGGCGAACATCTCGGCGACGAGATCGACGGCCTTCGGGGTAAAGCGCGCCCGAAAGTCTCCGCGTCCCGAGCTGTTCTTGTGCGGCAGGCGTTCCGTCATCCCAAGCTCGTCACAGACCAGCGCGAAATCGTTCTCGAGCGTCTCAAAGCGTCCGACGTAATCGACAAGCAGGTCGCCCTGGTCGTCGACCAGGTAGGATTCCTGAGTCGGAGAGCCGACCGATGCGAGGTAGTGGAGATATCCTTCAAGGTCCGTCGACTTCGACACTTCGTAATGACACCGCTTCGGTTCCAGCTGCTCGAAGCGGTATAGCGACAGCATCCGGTCCCACGGGTTGCGGACGAAGGCGAACTTGTAGGCGCCTTCGAAGGTTTCGGCGCCGACGGCCTCGCGAACCTCTCGAGCGGTTCCATGCCATCCGCCTCGGTAAAGTCCGTAGCGATCGTGTTTCGTTTTCCTCCGCAGACGCCGCATGAGGGTCTGCAGGAGGCGTTGGCGAGGGGTCAGGGCGTGATGCCGGAGGGCCGTGGATATGCTTTGTCCGGCGCTCTTCGGGATATGTATGAAGATGAAGCGGTTCTGAGGATCGATCATCGACGGCGCCCCGTGTCGTCCCCTGGGTTGTGGTGGCGAAAGTTAGCATGGGCCTCCGGGGCGTGGGTCCGCGCGTCCTTGCACAGGGACCACAAGCGGCGTCCTTTATCAAGCTTGTACGGGCTCGGTTGCGGGAGGGAGGGCATCCCTTCTGCACGACCTCGACCTCGCGTTGACATGCTGGCTTCGGGCGGAGGTTCGCGTCAGTATCAGGGCGGTGCCGACCGAGGTAGCAAAGATGAGCCACGACGCGAACGACGTGCCTGCGAGCGAGAGCGCGGCGACCGACCTGCGGAGGAACGAACGGGCGGTGAAGCTTCCGCCGGCATCCGACGCGGCTCTGCGTTTCATCGGCGTCATTCGCACGCCCTGGGTTCACCGCGATGCCTGCCCGCGGCAAGGCCGGCCGGACGGTCCGGAGTGCCGGCTGGTGCTCGATCCGGTCTGGCACGACGCGCTTCAGGGTCTCGAAGAGTATCCGATGATCGAGGTGCTTTACTGGCTCGACCGAAGCCGACGCGACCTCGTTCTGCAAAGCCCCAAAAGCGACGGCCGCACGGTTGGCACTTTTGCTTTGCGGTCTCCCGTCAGGCCGAATCCGATCGGGACGTCCCTGGTGAGGCTGGTTCGGATCGAGAACGGGACCGTCGTCGTGCGGGGACTGGATTGCCTTGACGGCACGCCCCTTGTCGACATCAAACCGGACCGCTGCGCGTTCAGCCCCAAGGCGCCGCCGAAATCCGGGGAGGGTGAAGCCCCGTGAGGTGTGGGGACGTGCGGCGGGCTTGTCGCCCGCCGCTTCGCCGTCCCTCGAAAGACGCGCCGTCCCGATCGCTTGCTGGGGGGTGGACCGGGACGGCGGCGCCGAGGTCATTCTTCTGTGCGGTGGTTCCTTTGATCGAAGAAGTCCTCGGCAGAGTATAGGAGTTGCTCGCGGCCCTCGTCGTCGAGGGCCGCTGCGAGTTGCAGGATGCTGGCGAGCGTCGCGTCGCTGCGGAATTCCAGGAAGTCCGAAATCGCATCAGGGTCGTAGCACGCGACGACCTGGTCGGCGAAGGACAGTACCAGCGCGATCTCGGTGTCGTTCATCGTCGCGATGGTCTGCGTCAGGCGGGCCCTGACCAGAGACAGCGTCGCGTCGGATTCCTTCTTGAAGCGTCTCGTCACGATGGCTTCCTTCCGAACATGCGTTGCCGCGGACCCCGGCCCCGAACAACGGCGACAGCCGCCCCGGCGACGATCAGGATCGCCGGATACTGAAGCGCGCCGAGACCCCGGCCCGCGATGAGAAGCGCCACGAGTGCGGTGGCGATGCCGGCCAGCACGCGATGCGACGGCTTCTTCGCGAGGACGAACAGCGCCGCCGCTCCACCTCCGTAGAGAAGGAGGAGGTTCAGACCCGCGCTGGCCAGAAGTCCCGACAAATGCGCGAAACCCAGGCTGACCAGACCGACGACGGTCAGGAGGACGCCTACGGTCAGCAACACCGCGTTCAGCGGCACGCCACCGTTCAGGCGCGACAGGCTTTCGGGCAGGATCTCCTCACGCGAGGCGGAGTAGACCATGCGTGACACGGCCCAGATGGCCGCCGAAAGGTTCGCGAAGATCATCAGCACGGCGATCAGGGCCACCGCCTGCGACGCACCGGCCCCGAGCGCCCGGCCCAGGATGGCGGTGAAGGGCGCTTCGACCGCAGCCTCGGGTCCCGCCGCCGCCACGATGACGGCGAGCGTCAGGTAGAGGACCACGGCGATGACGAACGACAGGCCGATGGCGAGGGGAAGGTCGCGTTCGGGATTGCGGAACTCTCCGCCGAGGGTCGAGGCGACCTCCCAGCCCGTGAAGGCGAAGAAGACCATCATGAAGGCCAACCCGAAGGTTTCGAGGTCGAGCGCCGGCTGAAAGAAGCCGTCCAGGACCGCCGGGGTCGGCTTGACGGTCATCCAGCCCACGACCGCCATCGCGATCAGGACAAGGACCAGCGACGACGCGATGACGGTGTTGATGCGCCCCGCGATCTCGGCCGACGCCAGGTTCGCGGCCATCGCGCCAAGGATCAGGACCGAGGCGTAGGCGTAGACTGACCCTCCGAACGCCGAGGCGGCGTAGTGACCTCCGGCGAGCGCGATGGACGGCAGACCGACCGAGACCGCTCCGAACAGAAGGAAGGTCGCGGGGACATAGCCGAAGTCGCCGAAGGCGCGCTGGAGGAAGGTCGCGATTCCCCCCGAGTCCGGATAGGACCGTCCGAGGATGGCGAAGACCGCCAGAAGCGGCAGCGTCGCAAGGGCGCAGGCGATCCAGATCGAAAGCGCGCCGGTGCCCGCCGCTTGCGCGGCGAGACCGGGCAGCGTCAGAAGCCCGGCCCCCAGCACGATGTTGAGCATCATGCTGGTGCCGCGCCACAGACCGATGGACTTCTTCAGGTCAGTCATGATGGCTGAGCCTGGCCGCCTGGAAGGCGATCAGGTAGGTCGCGCCGCTTTCCAGGGCCACGGAGCCGTGCCGGGTGCCCGCCGGAAGCGAGATCACCGTGCCCGGGCCGCAGCTTTTTTCGCCGTTGTCCCAGTAAAAGCGCACCCGGCCCTGCAGGATCACGAGGGTCTCGTCGCAGTCGTGCTGGTGCCAGGCGTGTTCCTTGCCGGGAACGTCGCGCTGGACCTCGATGCAACCCTGATCGGGAAGAAGCTTCTGGATCAGGGGCCAGATGTCCGAGACGTCCGTATTCATCGAGAAGATGCGGAAGTCGGTCTCTGTCGGGTCGAATGGGGCGAGCTGGTTCATGCCACTTTTCCTTTCTCTTCCTTGCGTTCGTCTGTCCTGACCGCGCCGAGGGCGTGAAACGGGCAGGTCGGCGTTTCGTTCGTGTCGCCCAGGAAATACTGCTGGAACTCGCGGTTGCCCTCGGCGCCGAAGCTGCCGAGGAAGGGTGCGGGATCGAGCGCGTCGAAGTCGGCAAGGCGGCGCCGGACCTCGGTCAGGGCCCGCAGCATGGCCGGGTCGTCGCTGTCGGTGATGCCGTCGAACACCCACCTCGGCTGGAAGGTTATCATGAACGACGTCGACCGGCGGCTTTGCCGCAGGACGTGGGCTGGCGTGTTGCAGACTACGAAGATCGGCTCGCCGGCGAAGCAGAACTCCCAGCGGTCGCTGTCGAGATGTTCCGAGAACCCGTCGGGGCGGTCGGCCTCGTCGAGGCGTGCGAGACCGTCCAGAAGGTCCCAGAATCGGGCGCGGTAGCTTTCGATCGCCTGAACGGGGCCGGGGCGTCCGAAGATGACCATCGAGGTCATGCGCCCGAAATCCCGCGCATTCGCCAAATAGTCCTTCAGCACGGGCGCCACGGTCTCTGGCGTCAGCGGGTCGAGAAAGGCATAACGAAGCTGGTCCGCCTTCTGGCCGGTCACCCCGAATACACAGGGAAAGGGCCGTGACTTGCTGGTGAGCGTCGCTTCGAACTCGGCGAAGAGAATGCCTTGCCAGCTGGAGTTCGGAAAGCTTTCCCGAACCTCCGATTTGGTGAAAAGTTTGGTCATCGCAGCCCCTGGTTCCTTCCGTTTCGGTAAAGGATTCAATGTTCCGGAGAAGATTTCACCTTTCAAAAGGGATTTTTCTCTTCGTTTCGGAGAAAAACGCCAATAAGTTGCAAGGGAGGAGGAACGCCCGTCATGAGGTTGAGTCCCACAGATCGAATGATCCTGGAGCTTCTTCGGGAGAACAGTCGTAGATCATTGACGGAGATTGCGGCAATCGTGGGGCTTTCGCGCCCGACGGTGCGCCATCACGTCGACAAGCTGGTGCGCGGAAACGTCATCCGCCGCTTCACCGTCGAGATCGAGCCGACCCATGCCGCTCGTGCCGGCGGCGTGCGCGCCATGTTCGACGTGCGTCTCAGGCGCAACGTCTGCGGCAAGGTCTTCGCCTCGATTTCCGGGTGGAGCGAGCTTGTCTCGGCCTGGTCGACGTCGGGGTCCACGGACATGCGGGTTCTGGTCGAGGCGGCCGACCAGACCATGATCGAGGATCTTCGAGACCGGCTGGCCCGCCATCCGGAGGTGGCGTCGCTGAGCACCGCGATGGTTCTCAAGACCTGGTGCGAGCGCATCTCGGGGATCCACGAAACGGCGCCTGAGGGATACGTCATCACGCGGGACGGAGAGCTTGTCTCGTGATGCAGAGCGAAAAGGGAATCGACCGGGAACTGGGTGCGCTGGTGCGGATGCACCGCGTGGCGCGCGGCATGACGCAGGTCGAGCTTGCGCGCGCCGCCCGGATCACACCGATGCAGCTCGAAGGCTATGAGACCGGGATGAACCGGCTCTCCATTCCTCGGCTCATGGGACTGTGCCGGGCTCTCGGCCATTCCGCACAGGCGCTGATGTCGGAACTGGAGCGTCGCCTGGAATTCGGCGAGGCGACGACTGCGGGATCGGCTCCGGGGATCGAGTTTCTCGCCACGAACCGAGGACGTCAGCTTGTGCGCGCTTTGGCCGATTGCGACAGGCCTGAGCTGATCGACGCGATCTCTCACCTCGTGACCGCAGCGACCCTGGCGCAGCGGGATGGCGACAAGCGCACCAAAAGCGCGGGCGTGGCGACCTGAACGCCACCGTGTCGCGGTCCGGCGGCGTTGCGCAGGCAGCGCATTTGACGGACAATGGCGCGACCAGCCCAAGGGGACCCTGCGACCGATGACCTTCGACCGCCGCGTGAAGATCGCGCCGTCCATCCTGTCCGCCGACTTCGCCGACTTCGGGCGCGAGATCCGCGCGGTCGAGGACCAGGGCGCGGACTGGATCCATGTCGACGTGATGGACGGGCACTTCGTCCCGAACCTGACGTTCGGTCCGCCCGCGGTGAAGGCCTTTCGCAAGCACGTCACCACCGTGATGGACGTCCACCTGATGATCGCGCCCGTCGATCCCTACATCGAGGCCTTCGCGGAGGCCGGCGCCGACATCCTGACCGCGCATATCGAGGCGGGGCCTCACCCGCACCGCACGCTTCAGGCGATCAGGGCCGCTGGGATGAAGGCAGGCGTGGCGTTGAACCCCGGCACGCCGGCCGGGGCCGTGGAGCACTTGCTGGACCTTGCCGACATGGTCTGTGTGATGACAGTGAACCCGGGGTTTGGGGGGCAGAAGTTCCTCGACATGACGGGGAAGGTCCGTCGCCTGCGTCAGATGATCGGGGACCGCCCGGTGCACATCGAGGTCGATGGCGGCGTCGACCCCCGGACGGCGCCCCTCGTCGTCGCGGCGGGAGCGGACGTGCTGGTCGCGGGATCGGCTGTCTTCAAGGGCGGTTCGGTTGGCGATCCGTCGCCCTACGGCGACAACATCCGCGCAATCCGCGCGGCGGCCGAGGCGGTGTCGCGCGCGGCCTAGTCGCGGTCGATGATCCGCCAGGCGTCGCCGTCGGGGTCGTCGTACTGGTCATGCCGGATGGTCCAGATGAAGGCCACCAAAGCGCCCAGACCCAGGATCAGCGAGCAGGGGACAAGGATCACGAGGATGTTCATGCGCGCCTCACGCGAAGGGCATTCAGGATGACGGTGACCGAGCTCGCCGACATCGCGAGCGCCGCCCAAAGTGGCGTGGCGAGACCGGCGAGGGCCAGGGGGATGGCGACGGCGTTGTAGGCGGCCGCGAGCCCGAAGTTCTCGAGGATGCGGCTGCGCGACGCTTTCGCCATGGACAGCGCGTCTCCGATGCGGGAGAGGCCCGTTCCGGTCAGGATCACGTCCGCGGCGTTGCGGCTTGCCTCCAGCGCACTGCCCGGAGCGATCGAGGCGTCGGCGGCGGCGAGGGCTGCGGTGTCGTTCAGCCCGTCGCCCACCATCAGAACCTTTCGGCCCTCGGCTTGGAGGGCGGCGACGTAGGCCTGTTTCCGGTCGGGCGTCATCTCGGCCTCCACCGTGTCGACGCCGAGCGCCTCGGCGGTGCGTGCGGCCTTGTCGGCGCGGTCCCCGGTCAGGATGCGGACATCGAGGCCCTTCGATCGCAGCGCGTCGAGCGTGGCGCGGGCGTCTGGCAGAAGGCTTTCGCTCCGTTGCATCGGCCAATCCTTCGAGCCGATGCGCAGCACCGTCTCGCCGTCGCCGCCTCGTCCCAGGAAGGCGGGTCGGCCGGACCAGATTGCGTGGATGCCAAATCCGGCTTCCTCGCGCACATCGGAGATCGCGGCGGGCCGGACACCTGCGAGCGCCGTGACGAGGCTTCGGGACAGAGGGTGCTCCGAGGCCGCCGCGAGCGCAGCGAGGATGCCTTCCGCCTCGCGCGGAAGACTCTCCGGCGGGGTCAGTGTCGCTCGCGTCAGGGTGCCGGTCTTGTCGAAGACGACCGTGTCGATCCCCGCGAGCCGTTCCAGCGCCGTGTCCGAGGTGACAAGCATTCCGCGCCGGAACAGGGAGCCCGTCGCCGCGGTCGCCACGGCAGGGACGGCGAGGCCCAGCGCGCAGGGGCAGGTGATGATGAGGGTCGCTACCGCGACGTTGAGCGCATGCCGGACATCGCCGGTTGCCCAGGTCCACCCGATGAAGGCCGCGAAGGCGATCAGATGAACGGCGGGCGCATAGATCGCCGCCGCGCGGTCTGCGAGGCCGGTATAGCGGGTGCGCGCCGCCTCGGCGACCGCGACGAGGCGGGCCATGCGCCGCAGGGTCGTGTCCTCGCCGACGGCCGTCGCGCGGACGGTGATCGGGCCGGTCAGGGTCACATCGCCCGCCACCAGCCCCGCGCCCCGGAACCGGGTCACGGGATCGCTTTCGCCGGTCACGAGGCTTCGGTCGATCCGTGCGCTGTCGTCCAGAAGCTCGGCGTCGACGGGCAGGCGGGCGCCTGCGGGCAGCCAGAGGGTATCCCCCGCGGCAACGTCCGTCAGGGGACGGTTCACCCGCTCGCCAGCCTCGATGCGCGTCACGCGCGATGGCTCGAGTGCGGCGAGGTCATGGGCGGCCGAGCGCGCGGCTCGGCGCATCCGGGCGTCCAGGACACGGCCCGCGAGGAGGAAGAAGGTCAGCGAGAGCGCGGCGTCGAAGTAGGCGTGGTCGCCGCCCTCCATCGTCTCGAAAAGAGACATGCCGCAGGCGAGAAGGATGGCGAGCGAGATCGGCACGTCCATGTTGAGACGCGCGGCTCTCAACGCGGACCAGGCATTACGGAAGAACGGCTGCGCGGCGAAAAGCGCAGCGGGCAGCGCGATCATGGCGCTGATCCAGTGGAAGAGGTCTCGCGTGGCGTCGGCTGCGCCCGACCAGACTGCGACCGACAGGAGCATCACGTTCATCATCGCGAAGCCCGCCACGCCAAGGCGAAGGATCAGGTCGCGTCCGGCGGCGTCTCGGTCGGGTGCAGTGTCGGACTCATAGGCCTCGTGCCCTGCGCGGGAGAGCGCGGTGATCCAGGGCGTGGGGTCGGCGTTCGGCGTTGCGGTGATGGCAGCGCGTTTCAGCGTCAGGTTCACCCTTGCGTCGCGGATGCCGGGCTGGGCGCGCAGGGTGTCCTCGACCGTGCGGATACAGCTTGCGCAGTGAATGTTCGGCAGGACGAGGTGATGGGTGGGCATGCCGCGCGCCGCCACGCTTTCGGCGACCGGCGCGGCGCCGGAACAGGCGGGGCAGGCGGCGACGGTCATCCGGCGACCTCAAGATGGAGGAGCTTGCGGAAGACCGTGCCGTCAGTGGCTACGGCCTCGAGCCGAAGCGTCCATTTGCCGGGGCCGAGGTCGGGGACACCGGCGACGAAGGCCGTGCCATCGAAGCGAAAGTCGGGCGTCCGGTCTTCGTTCACATGCGTTGCGCGGCCGAGAAGCGCCTTGGTGATGATCGGCTCGATAGCGCGGATCCTGTCTGCGAACGCCAGCCGCAGCCGTCCATCCTCGATGCGTGCATCCACCGTCCAGCCAAGCGCCTCTTGCGAGGCACGGTCGGCGTCGAAGGTCTGGCTTGCGACATAGGAATTCTTCACCTCGAGACCGGGGAAGGTCGAGATCGCCTTTGTCGCGAGAAGAACGTTCACGCCGATGATGACCGAGAAGGCGGCCCCGAACATGGCTGCGACGTGGCGGCCGGTGATTTCCTGCACCATGGGATCATCCCCTCCCTGTGAAGATGCTGTCGTGGTAGACCCGCTCGCCCGAGACGAGGTCTTCGATCCAGAAGCGGATCTCGGTATGCTCGTCCGACGCGGGGTCCGAGGACTGCGGAGCGGTGACATAGACGCGCTGCTGGAGCGTCTCGTTTGCCGGAACCTCGACCGACTCGTAGACCGTGCCCTCGAGCGCGGCCCGGATGGTGGGGTCGCCGGTGACGTGGATGCGGAAGGGCCGGTCTTCGCCGTGCATGTTGCGCAGGCGGAAATCATAGGCGTTCCGGACAGAGCCATCGGACAGCGTGACGAATTGCGGATTGCGGACCTGCGTGACGTTCACGTCGATGTCGGCGCGAACGAAGAGCGCATACAGGAGGGCGACGCCGATCAGCGACCAGGCCGCGGTGTAGACCAGTGTCCGGGTGCGGAAAACGTGCTGCCAGACGGGTCGCGGCGGCATGCCGGCGGCCTCGCGCGGGGCGTCCGAAAGGGCGAGGTAGTCGATAAGACCGCGCGGCTTGCCGATCTTCTCCATCACGTCATCGCAGGCGTCGATGCAGAGCGCGCAGGTTATGCAGGCCAGCTGCTGGCCGTCCCGGATGTCGATGCCCATCGGGCAGACGTTGACGCAGGCGTTGCAGTCGATGCAGTCACCCAGTCCATCGCGGTTCTTGCCCTTGCCGCGCGGTTCGCCGCGCCATTCCCGGTAGGCCACGGTCAGCGTGTCGTCGTCCATCATCGCGGCCTGGATGCGTGGCCAGGGACACATGTAGATGCACACCTGCTCGCGCATGAAGCCGCCGAAGATGAACGTGATGGTGGCGAGGATGAAGATCGTCGAATAGGCGACGGGCGGTGCGTCGAACGTCACGAGGTCGCGCAAGAGCGTCGGGGCGTCGGCGAAGTAGAAGACCCAGGCGCCACCCGTCGCGATGGCGATCAGGAGCCAGAGCGTCCACTTGGTCAGGCGTAGCCGTGCCTTCGTCGCCGACCAGGGTGCGTTCAACAGCCTCACCCGCGCGTTGCGGTCACCCTCGACCCATCTCTCAACGAGGATGAAGAGGTCGGTCCAGACGGTCTGGGGGCAGGCGTAGCCGCACCAGACGCGGCCAAGCGCCGAGGTGAAGAGGAAAAGCCCGAGGCCGGCCATGATGAGGAGGCCTGCGACGAAATAGAACTCGTGCGGCCAGATCTCGATCCAGAAGAAATAGAAGCGCCGTCCGGCGAGGTCGATCAGAACCGCCTGATCGGGCAGGTTGGGGCCGCGGTCCCACCTGATCCAGGGGGTCACGTAGTAGATGCCGAGCGTCAGCGCCATCAGCCACCACTTCAGCGAGCGGAAGCGGCCCGACACGCGGCGGGGAAAGATCGGCTCGCGCGCCGCGTAGAGGGATTGGCCTTGGAGACTCATGGGTGTTTCGTCCTGTTCGCAAGTCCGGTTCTAGTGGACCGGGGGAAAGCGGCCTTGACCTGCATCAAGGGTCCCCGGTTCCGGCTTGTGTGCGAACAGGTGCCGGAACCGGGGTGCCGGGCTCGCGCGATTGCGCGCTCGGGCCCGGTCTCGAAGACGGGAGGTTGCTACTCCCCGCCCCCAAGCTGGTGAACGTACAGCGTCACGGCCTTGACGTCGGCCAGGCTGAGGCGCTGGCCCCAGGCCGGCATGACGCCGAAGCGCGCGTTGGTGATGGTCGTAACCACGGTGTCGAGGTCGCCGCCATAAAGCCAGATCGCATCCGAGAGGTTTGGCGCGCCCTGCTGGCGGTCGCCGGTTCCGTCGTCCATGTGGCAGGCGGCGCAGTTGTCGGCGAAGAGGGTCGCGCCTTCGGCCGCAAGTGCTGCGTCGTGGTCCCCGTCAGAGAGCGACAGGACATGATGCGCAGTAGCGACAATCTCCTCCTCCGAGAGGATGTCTCCGAAGGCCGGCATCTCGGACCAGCGGGCGTCGGGGTCGGTTTCGTTGCGGATGCCGTGCGCGACGGTCGTCTGGATGGCCTCCAGATCGCCTCCCCACAGCCAGTCGTCGTCGAGGAGGTTGGGATAGCCCTTCGCCCCCGCGGCGCCAGCGCCGTGGCACTGCGAGCAGTTGGCGCGGAATATCGACGCGCCGCCTGCGACGCCGAACTGATGCGCCGGATCGGACGGCGACAGCAACGCAAGATCGCTGCTCGCCAGTGTCGCGGACACCGCCGCGTTCTGATCCTCGAAGCGCTGGATCTCTGCAGCCACCTCGGCGCGGGTCGAATAGCCGAGGACACCCGCTGTCGCGCCGCTTACCAGAGGCCAGGCGGGATAGGCGATGGTATAGCCGATGCCCCAGATGATCGTCAGGTAGAAGGTCCACAGCCACCAGCGCGGCAGCGGATTGTTCAACTCCTGGATGCCGTCCCACTCGTGCCCTGTGGTCTCGATACCCGTCACTTCGTCTTTCTTCTTGCCGTCGGCCATCGTCATTCTCCGTCCTTGGCCACGATCGGCCGATCGTTCCTCAGCGGGATGCCCGCTATGTCGTCATGCGTCTTGCGGCTGCCAGGTCGGAAGGCCCAGAGAATGGCGCCCAGGTAGAAGAGCGCCATCGCCAGAAGGACCCAGCTGTCGGCGAAGGCGCGCAGGATCGAATAGGTGTCCATGTCGAGCGTCTCCTTACCTGTTCGCGACCGGCTCGAAGGTCGAGAAGTCGACCATCGTGCCGAGCACCTGGAGATAGGCGACGAGGGCGTCCATCTCGGTCAAATTCGGGCTGCCGTCGAAGTTCGACACGACCGCGCCCGGATAGCGTTCCAGAAGTCCGTCGGTGTCGGCATCCGGGTTGGCCTGCGCCGTGAAGTCTGCGCGGGCCTCTGTCAGCATCTCGTCCGAGTACGGAACACCCACCATGCTGTGGACCTCCATCGTGTCGGCGATCATCGAGCCGTTGATCCGCGTCCGGCCCAGGAAGGAGTACTTCGGCATGACGCTTTCCGGGACGACGGACTGCGGGTCGTTCAGGTGGTCGACATGCCAGGCGTCGGAATACCGGCCGCCGACGCGGGCGAGGTCCGGCCCCGTCCGCTTCGAGCCCCACTGGAAGGGGTGGTCGTACTTCGACTCCGCCGCCAGGCTGTAGTGGCCGTAGCGCTCGACCTCGTCCCGCATCGGGCGGATCATCTGGCTGTGGCAGACATAGCAGCCCTCGCGGACGTAGATGTCGCGTCCTGCGAGTTCGAGCGGGGTGTAGGGCCTCACGCCCTCGACGTCCTCGATGGTGTTCTCGAGGTAGAAGAGCGGCGCGATCTCGACGATGCCGCCGATGGTGACCACGAGGAACGAGAAAATGAAGAGAAGTGTCGGGCTCTTCTCGAGGATCGCGTGGCGGTTGATGAGACCTGTCTCGGGCGGAAGCTCGTTCGGGATCTCGTTCGGCAGGTCCGAGAGGGTCGAAACCTTCGGATCGCTCTCGGAGTCGGGGATGCTTGGATTCTTAGCCATTGTTCTACCTCATTCCGCCGGAACTGCGGGGACGGCGTTCGACACCCGTGCCGCGCCCCGGATCGTCATCCACATGTTCCAGACCATGACCAGCGCGCCCGACAGGTACAGCACACCGCCGAGAGCCCGGATGACGTACATCGGGAACTTGGCGCTGACCGTGTCGGCGAAGCTGTTGACCAGGAAGCCCTGCGCATCCACTTCGCGCCACATCAGGCCCTCCATGATCCCCGTTACCCACATCGAGGACGCGTAGAGAACGATGCCGAGCGTCGCGAGCCAGAAGTGCCAGTTGATCGCGGCCATTGAGTACATCCTTTCGCGCTGCCACAGACGCGGCACGAGGAAGTAGAGCGCGCCGAAGGTGATCATGCCGTTCCAGCCAAGCGCGCCCGAATGGACGTGACCGATGGTCCAGTCCGTGTAGTGCGACAGCGAGTTGACCGCCTTGATCGACATCATGGGACCTTCGAAGGTCGACATGCCGTAGAAGGCGAGGCTGATGACGAACATCCGGATGATCGGGTCGGTGCGCAGTTTGTCCCAAGCGCCGTTCAGGGTCATCAGGCCGTTGATCATGCCGCCCCACGACGGCATCCACAGGATCACGCTGAACACCATGCCGAGGGTCGCAGCCCAGTCGGGCAGGGCGGTATAGTGCAGGTGGTGCGGACCGGCCCAGATATAGAGGAAGATCAGCGCCCAGAAGTGGATGATCGAGAGCTTGTAGCTGAAGATCGGGCGTTCGGCCTGCTTCGGCACGAAGTAGTACATCATGCCGAGGAAGCCGGCTGTCAGGAAGAAGCCCACCGCGTTGTGGCCGTACCACCACTGCGTCATGGCGTCCTGCACGCCCGAGAAGACCTGTACCGACTTCGAGCCGAAGATCGACACCGGGATCGACAGGTTGTTGACGATGTGCAGCATCGCCACGGTGACGATGAAGGAAAGAAGGAACCAGTTGGCGACGTAGATGTGCCGCTCTTTCCGGATCGCGAGTGTGCCGAGGAATGCCACCAGGAAGGCGACCCACACGACCGTCAGCCAGATGTCGACGTACCACTCGGGCTCGGCGTATTCCTTCGACTGTGTCGCGCCGAGAACATAGCCGGTCGCGGCGAGAACGATGAAAATCTGATAGCCCCAGAAGACGAACCATCCCAGGTTGCCGCCCCAGAGCCGGACGCCGCTCGTGCGCTGGACGATGTAGAACGACGACATGATCAGCGCATTGCCCCCGAAGGCGAAGATCACCGCCGAGGTGTGCAGCGGCCGCAGCCGTCCGAAGTTCAGGAAGGGTTGGGCGAATTCGAGGTTCAGCGACGGGAAGGCGAGCTGAAGAGCGATGATGACGCCGACGAGAAAGCCCGCGATGCCCCAGAAGGCCGTGGCGATCACGCCCGCGCGCACCACGTCATCCATGTAGAGGCCGCGGTCCGCGACGAAGCGCGGCTCACCGAGACGCCTGATCTCGTAGATCAACATGCCCGCCGCAATCACCATCACGATGATCGCGTGGACCTGAAAGGCCAGGTCCCGCGCCCAGTTCGCGGCCAGTGCCGCCAACAGCGCAGTCAGGCCATAGAGGATGACTTTGACGACGTCCCACATGCGTTCCAGTCCCTTGCTTAGTTCCGCGCAGAATCCTCGCGCGGTTTTCCGGATGGTGTCTTCTTGCAGCGGGGCGGGTCGGCTACCTTGACTCAAGTCAAGCGGTAGGGCCGCAACGAAGAAACTTGTAAGACCGGCAGGGGAGAGCGGGAATGAAGGTGATGGTCCTTGGCGCAGGCGCCCTCGGTGGCTATTTCGGCGCGCGTCTTCAGGAGGCCGGCCACGATGTCGCCTATGTCGCGCGGGGAGAGCACCTCGCCGCCATGCAGGCGGACGGGTTGCGCGTCGAGAGCCCGCTTGGCGACATCCGTCTGCCTCGCGTCCACGCGGTCGCCGACCCGCGGGAGGCGGGACCTGCGGACCTCGTTCTGTTCATGGTCAAGACCTACGACGCCGAGGCGGCCGCCCGGTCCCTCAAGCCCGTAATGAGGCCGGAAACCCTGGTCATCACGGCGCAGAACGGTGTCTCGGCGCAGCCGATCCTCGCCGAAGCGGTCGGTCGCTCGGCGGTCCTGCCGGGGGCCGTCTACATGCCCGCCGACATCAGGGCGCCCGGCGTGATACGCCATTCCGCCGCCTTCCATCGCATCGTGTTCGGTCCCTGGGAGGCCGAGGCCATGCCGGGGGCGCGCGACATCCGGACGGCCTTCACGTCTGCCGGTCTCGACGCGCAGGTGTCGGAAGATATCTGGGCGCTGCTCTGGCAGAAGTTCGTGATGATGGCCGCCAACTCGGCCATCACGACGCTCACCCGTCTCGACATCGGTCCGATCCGCGAGACGCCAGAGACGCTCGACCTCCTGCGACGGCTCGTGGACGAGACCTTCCAGGTTGCCCGCGCGACACATCCCTCGGTCGGTGAGGATGCGGCCGCGAAGGCGCTCGACTTCCTTCTCCGCGAAGCACCTCCCACGATGCATGCCTCGATGCTGGACGACCTGCGGCGCGGCAAGCGGCTCGAGCTGCCGTGGCTTTCGGGAGAGGTCGTCCGGCGCGGGCGCGCCTTGGGTATCGACACGCCGGCGCATGAGGTCGTCGTCGGGGCCTTGATGCCTTATGCGCAGGGCAACCCGGCAGCCTAGATCAGAAGATCATGCCGCCATCGTCGTCGTCGCCGGTCTCGGCCAGCAGGCCGCCCAGGTCGGGAATGATGATGCCCCGCTTGCCATCCAGCTCGATGATTCCGTCGGCGCGCAGCTTGGTGAGCTGCCGGCTGACCGTCTCGATGGTCAGGCCGAGATAATTCGCCATCGTCTCGCGCGTGATCGGCAGTTCGATGCGGGTGCCGGTGCCCATTACGCTTCCGTCCGGCCGCGTCGAGCGCTTGACGATCAGGGCGATCAGGCTCGCGATCCGCTCGCGGGCCGTCTTTCGGCCGAGAAGCAGCATCCAGTCCCGCGCCGCGTCGAGCTCGTCGAGCGCCATTTCCAGAAGCCGCTCGCGGACATGCGGGAAGCGCACGAGAAGATCCTCGAAAGGCTTCCGGTTGAAGCAGCAGAGCGTCAGGTCGGTCACTGCCGTCACATCGTATTCGATCGCTGTCCGCCCCGGACGCCCGATGAAGTCGGACGGCAGCAGGAGGCCGACGAGTTGAGTCCTGCCGTCCTCCATCGACCGTGTGAGTGTCGCCACGCCGCCCACGACCGAGGCTACGGTCTCGAGGGGCTCGCCGCGGATAGCGACGGTCTGGCCAGCCGGATAGAACTTGTAGAACTTGATCCGCTCCAGTTCATCGAGCTCGTCGGGTTCACACCGCGAGCAGACGGCCTTGTGCCGGATCGGACAGGCCGAGCAGTCGACCGAGAATTCTTCCCTTTTCATTTTTGGGCCCTTTGACTTGCGTCAATGTCAGGAGCGTCCCCTGCCGGCATGGATGGCACATGACACATCGCGATCTGCTTCGCCGGCACGGTCTATTTGACGCCAAAGTGCCGCGTTTCACAAGCTATCCTCCGGCGAACCGTTTTTCACCCGAGGTAGGGGGCGCGGATCGGACTCGCTGGCTGTCCGATACACCCGACGGATCCGACATATCGCTATATGCGCATATTCCCTTCTGCCGCAGGCTTTGCTGGTTCTGCGCCTGCCGGACTCAGGGGACGAAAACCGACGCACCGCTCGCGCGTTATGTCGCATCCCTCCTGGACGAGGCCGAGGCGGTTCGCGCCATCCTTCCGGCCAGGATCCGTACCCGGCGGCTGCACCTGGGCGGCGGTACACCGACGATTCTTCCAGCGGCACTGATGGACATGCTGCTGACGGGGCTCGCCGTCCGTTTCGGCTCGGCGGACCTCGACGAGGTCTCGGTCGAGATCGATCCGACCGAGATCGACGCAGAGCGCCTCGCCGTTCTCGCCGCGCACGGTCTGAACCGCGCGAGCCTCGGCGTGCAGGATTTCGACCCGAAGGTGCAGCAGGCGATCGGGCGGTTGCAGTCCGTCGACGACACGCGCGCCACGGCGCAGATGCTCGCCGACCTCGGCGTCACGGCGCTGAACATCGACCTGCTCTACGGCTTGCCGTTCCAGACGCGCGAAAGCCTGTCGCGGACGCTCGACGATGTCGTCGCGCTGAATCCGACGCGCCTTGCGCTTTACGGCTACGCGCATGTGCCCTGGATGTCGAAGCGTCAGCAGGTCATCCCCTCGGACGCGCTTCCGGGGCCCGAGGCACGGTTCGACCTCTTCCGGGACGCGCGGGCGAGGCTTCTTCTCGAGGGGTTCGCCGAGATCGGCATCGACCACTTCGCGCGTCCCGGCGATAGCCTTGCCGTGGCGCGGGACGAGGGGCGGCTGGCTCGGTCGTTCCAGGGCTATACCGACGATCGCGTGGATCGGCTGATCGGGCTCGGGGCCTCGGCGATCTCGCGATTCCCGGAAGGCTATGTCCAGAACCACAGTGCGACCGCGCAGTACCAGTCCGAGATCGCTGCCGGGCGCTCGTCGTCGGCGCGCGGTGTCAGGCTTACGCAAGCCGACCGGGCGAAGGGCGATATCATCGAAGCGTTGATGTGCTATCACGCCGTTTCGCTCGACCGGCTTCCCGACCCCGTTCCGGAAGCCGCCGACTGGCTGCGCGACCTCGCCGAGAGCGCCGGCGACGCGGTCGACTTCGACGGCAGACGACTGACGATCCGTCCGTGGGCGCACCCCCTTGTCCGCATCTTCGCGGCACGGCTCGGGCGGACGGCGGCCGGGGCGCAGACCTACAGCGCGGCAATCTGAGAGCGCGTCAGCCGAAGGCCGCGCGGCGCAGCATGTTCAATGCGATCAAGGCGAAAAGCACCATGATGAGTTGGCGAAAGGTGTCCTCGGACAGCCGGCGGCGTATGCGTTCCCCCACCAGCAGCCCGACGGTCGTGGGTATCAGCAGGCCGACCGAGAGCAGCGCCAGGGGTCCGGTCAGAAAGCCCTCGCGGATGTATCCGAAGAAGAGGGGGATCGAGCCGGTGAAAAGCAGGACGCCCGTGGCGCGCACGAACTCCTCCTTGTCGACGCGGCGCGCGCCCAGATAGATCAGCATCGGCGGAAGCCAGATCCCCGCCAGGCCCCCCAGGATGCCCGAGGACGTCCCGAAAAGCACCTGCGCGGCCGGGTCCCAGCCGTCGGGGATTTCAGGCGCCCACTTCGTCGCATTGAGGATGACGTAAAGCAAGATCACCGCGCCGAGGACGCCCAGAAGAACGCGCTCGGACGTGTTCGCCGTGAGCGCGAGCGTCAGCGGAACCATGACGAACATGCACAGGATGTAGGGCAGGTAGCGCGGGATCGCGTCACGGACCCCACCGACCCGATAGAGCTGGAGCGTGTTCGCGACGAAGATCGGGATCAGCGTGACGGCGAAAGCTGTGCGCGGATCGGTGAAGAACGTCAGGATGCCGAGCGTCATCATCGGCAGGCCGACGCCCGCGGTTCCCTTGACGAAGCCGGCGACCAGCAGCGTCGCAGCAAGGATCCAGAGTGCGGGAAGCGCCTCCATCAGGCGCGAGGCGACGAGAGGATCACGCGACCAGCGCCTCGGCCTTGCGGAGGTCGACCGAGACGAGTTGGCTCACGCCCTGCTCTGCCATCGTGACCCCGAAAAGGCGATCCATTCTCGCCATCGTCACCGCATGGTGGGTGATGATGAGGAAACGCGTTTCGGTGCGGCGGCACATCTCGTCCAGCAGGTCGCAGAAGCGTGTGACGTTGGCGTCGTCGAGTGGCGCGTCGACCTCGTCGAGAACGCAGATGGGGGCCGGGTTCGCGAGGAAGACGCCGAAGATCAACGCCAGCGCCGTCAGGGTCTGCTCGCCGCCCGAAAGCAGCGAGAGGGTCGCCAGCTTCTTGCCGGGCGGCTGGCACATGATCTCGAGACCGGCTTCCAGCGGATCGTCCGATTCGACCAGCACGAGCTTCGCCTCGCCGCCTCCGAAGAGGTGGGTGAAAAGGAGCGAGAAGTTCGAGTTCACCTGCTCGAACGCCGTCAGCAGGCGCTCGCGGCCCTCCTTGTTCAGGCTGTTGATGCCGTTCCGAAGCGTGCGGATCGCATCCTCGAGGTCGGTCTTCTCGGTGACGAGCGTGTTGTGCTCTTCCTCGACGGCCTTGGCGTCTTCCTCGGCGCGGAGGTTCACGGCCCCAAGCGCGTCACGGTTCCGGCGCAGGCGAAGAACCTCGGTATCGATCTTCTCGGCCGAAGGCATCGAGCCGGGGTCAGCATCGAGCGTCTCGAGCAGCTTCTGCGGTGTGGTGTCCTGTTCCTCGGCGATGCGCTCGGCGGCCGCTGCGACGGTGGCGCGGGCCGCTTCGGCGCGGGCCTCGGCTGCAGCGCGATGCTCGCGGGCTTCGGACGCGCGTCGCTCGGCGTCGCGTTCGGCGACCTTGGCGTCGCGCTCGGCTGTCTCGGCCAGCGCAAGCGCGTCGGCGGCCTTTGCGCGCCGAGCTTCCGCAATGTCGAGTTCGCTGGACAAGGCGTCGCGGTCGGCGGCGATGCGGGCCGGGAGGTCCTTCGCCTCGGCCAGGTCCGCCTCGGACTGCGCCTGGCGTTCGGCCAGTTCGGCGATTCGTCCGCCGGCGCTCTCGAGACGCTTTTCCCATGTGGTACGTTCGCGCCCGATGTCGGCCAGCCGCTTCGCGCGCGCCTCGCCCTCGCGCTTCAGCTCGTCATGCGCGGACCGTCTGGCGATCATGGTCATCCGCGCGGCTTCCACGGTCATCTTGACGTCTTCCGCGGTCGCCCGAAGGGCTGCCAGGTCGTCGAGATCGGCAAAGGCGCGCTCGGCCTGTGTCAGGGCCGACCGCGCGGCCGTCGCCTCGTCCGCATGGCGCCGCGCGGCCATCTCCGCGGACTCCCGGCGGCCCTCGGCGATGTTGCGGTCGGCTTCGGAGCGGGAGAGGGCGCGACTTGCTTCGGTCAGCGCATGGTCGGCCGCGCGTCGGGCGTCTCGGGTCTCGGCGACGCGGGCGGACAAGGTCTCCATCCGTGCTTTCAGGTGCTCGTGCGCGCGGGAGGCGCCCTCGGCCCGGGCCTTCGCTTCCTCGAGGTCCTGCTTCAACTCCTGAAGACGGTTGAGTTGCTCGAGGCGCAACGCGGCGGCCGAAGGCGCGTCGCCTGCGCCGGCACGAAATCCGTCCCACCTCCAGAGATCGCCCTCGGCGCTGACGAGGCGCTGACCGGGCAGCAGGTCGGCCTGAAGCCTTGCCCCGTCCTTGCGCCCGACGAGACCCACCTGAGACAGACGCCGCGACAGGACGGGCGGCACGCTGACGTAGTTCGACAGCGCCGCGACGCCCGTTGGCAGGTCCTGCACTGCACCGTATTTCGGAAGCTCTGCCCACCCTGAGGCGGCGTCGCCCTCGATGACCGGCGCGCGCAGGTCGTCGGCCAGCGCGGCGCCGATCGCCTTTTCGTAGCCCGACTTCACCGAGAGCAGGTCCATGACCTGACCGCCCTCGGCCGTGTCCCGGTCGACCAGGCGCGCGAGCGCGGCGACTTCGGCCTGAAGCGCCTTGGATTCACCTTCCGCCGAGGACCGGCTGGCGCGGGCCTCGGCCTCCTTGCCCTGGGCCGCCTCGCGGGCATCGTCGGCCTCGGCGAGCGCTGTTTCGGCGGCCGTGGCGGCAGTGCCCGCCGTCGTCAGCGCCGTCTGGGCCGCCGCGAAGGCCTGGGCGGCCCTTGCGAGGTCGTCTGTCGCGGTCCGGGCTTCGCCGCGAGCTTTCGCCTCGGCCTCTTCGGACCGCGCGAGAGTGGTGCGGGAGTCGGAGAGAAGCCTCTCCGCCGACTGGTGCCGGGCGGCCAGGCGCGCCACGTCCTCGGTCAGTTGCGAGAGCGCGTTCTCGCGGTCCTGAAGGATCTTCGCCGCCTCGTGAGCGTCCGCATTCGCGGCCACGAGTGCGGCGTCGTGGCCATCGCCGTCGGTTTCGAGCCTTGTCGCCTCGGAGGTCAGCGCCTCTATCGTGCGTCCCGCGTCGGCGTTCAGTTCGCGCTCGCGGTCGGCGTCACGCGAAAGCTGGGCGATGCGCGCATCGAGCGTCTCGATGGTCCGTGCCGCACGGGCCTCTTCCTCGTCGAGTTGTGTCGCGCGAAGCTGGAGACGGGCAAGAACGGCGGCGGCGATGGCCTCCTCCTCCCGCAGCGCGGGCAAGGCTTCCTCGGTCCTGGCGCGTTCGCCCGTCGCGCCGCGCGCGATCCGCTCGGCCTCGGCCGCAGCGCGGGTTCGCTCGGCGAGGTCGGCCTCGGCCGCGGTCCGCCCGCTCTCGGCCTCGCGCCAGCGGAGGTAGAGGAGAAGGCCCTCGGCATGGCGGAGTTCCTCGGCGATCTCGCGGTAGCGGCGCGCCTGCTTCGCCTGCCGCGCAAGCGACGCGAGCTGCTGCGCCAACTGCTCGATCACATCGTCGACGCGGGACAGGTTGGTCTCGGCCCCCCGCAGCTTCAGTTCGGCTTCGTGCCGACGCTGGTAGAGCCCCGATATCCCGGCCGCCTCTTCCAGCACGCGCCGACGGTTCTGCGGCTTGGCGTTGATGAGTTCCGATATCTGCCCCTGCCGCACCAGCGCGGGCGAATGCGCGCCCGTCGAGGCATCGGCGAAAAGCATCTGCACGTCCCGGGCGCGGGCGTCCTTCGAGTTGACCTTGTAAGCGCTTCCGGCGTCGCGCGTGATGCGCCGCACGATGTCGAGCGTGTCGAGGTCGTTGAAGCCCGCCGGCGCCAGCCTGTCCGAGTTGTCGAGGTGCAGCGACACCTCGGCGAAGTTGCGGGCGGGCCGGGTCGACGCGCCGGCGAAGATCACGTCCTCCATCCCGCCGCCGCGCATCGCCGTGGGCCGGTTCTCGCCCATCACCCACCTCAACGCTTCGAGAAGGTTCGACTTGCCACAGCCATTCGGACCCACGACGCCCGTCAGCCCTTCGGCGATGACAAGGTCTGTGGGGTCGACGAAGCTCTTGAAGCCGTTCAATCTGATGCGGTTGAAGCGCAAGTGCGATCCGTGGAGTGATTCCGGTGCGGGAGTGTCCGGCGGAGGGCCGTGCGAGTCAACGCGGAACCCCAAGGACGGTGTGTTGGTCTGCGGTTATCCACAAGATATTGGCTGACGGGAGGATGAACCAATGGGCGATGCGGACAGACGCGCCGGTGTCTTCTACGATCGAGCCGGGGCCTGGGCGGACGAAATGCGGGCACTGAGGGCCATCCTTCTCGCCAGCCCTCTCGACGAGGCCTTCAAGTGGCGGCAGCCGGTCTACATGTGGGAGGGCGCGAACCTGGCCCTCGTGGGGGCATTCAGGGCGGACTGCGTGCTGTCCTTCTTCAAGGGCGTTCTCCTGACGGACCCCGAAGGTATCCTCGTCCCGCCTGGAGACAACAGCCGCAGCGCGCGGGTCGCGCGATTCACCTCCGTCGAAGACATAGAAACGGCGGCGCCTGCCTTGCGCGCCCTCATCGACGAAGCGATCCGACTGGAGTCGGAAGGCGCCATGGTCGATCTGCCGAAAGACGACCTCGACCCGCCCGCCGAACTCATCGACGCCCTCGACGCCGATGAGCCCTTGAGGGAGGCGTTCGAGGCGCTGACGCCCGGCCGGCGCCGAAGCTGGATCCTGCACCTGAACGGCGCGAAACAATCCGCCACCCGCTCCGCCCGTATCGAGAAGGCGCGCGACCGCATCCTCGCGGGCAAGGGGCTGAACGACCGTTAGTTGCCGGGCCACGCGCAAGGCGCTATCCCCTCGTCCATGAACGGCCAGACCGAAACCACAGCCGACCGGATCGACCCGGCCAGGGCCACCGCCCTTCTCGCCACACTCGGTCTCGAGGGGCGCGCGGAGGTGGGGACCGAGATGCCGCCCTTGTCGCATCTCGCCTTCTTCTGGCACGCCGTGCCCGAAACCGGTCTTGGACGTGACGGGCACGCGCATCTGGGCGGCCTGATCCCGGACCTTGGTCTGCCGATTCGGATGTGGGCTGGAGGGCGGCTGACGTTTCATCGTCCCTTCCGCGCGGGTGTCGCGGCGGAGCGGATCTCGCGTCTGACGACCGTGCAGAAGAAGGAGGGCCGGTCTGGAAAGCTGGCTTTCGTGACACTTCGGCACGACATCCGGCAGAGCAACATGCCCGTCCTCACCGAAGAGCAGGACATCGTCTATCGCGAGCCTGGCGAGTTGACGCGAGAGCCGCCGGTAGAGACGCAGGACGTCGAGGAGCGGCGCGCGCTCAAGCTGTCCGAGATCACGCTGTTCCGCTATTCGGCGCTGACGTTCAACGCACACCGCATCCACTACGACGCCGAGTATTGCCGGGAGGAGGGCTATTCCGGCCTCGTCGTCCACGGTCCCCTGATGGCGACTGCGTTGGCCAATTTCGCCGCCGATACAATCGGACGGCTCAAGAGGTTCTCGTTCCGCGCGACCTCGCCCCTGATCCTGGGCGACGTGGCCTGGCTTTGCCGGAGTGGCGGGCGCTATTGGGTCGAAGGTCCGCGCCGGCGTCTCTGCATGACCGCCGAGGCGCAGTAGCGTTCAGGCCCGGAAGGCGTCCGGGATCCGGTCTCGTCCGTCGAGGACCAGGTCGCAGATGACCCGCGCCACGAGAGGCGCCACGCCGAAGCCGATCTTGAAGCCGCCGTTCGCCACGAAATGCCCGGGCCGCGCCGGGATAGGGCCGAGCAAGGGCGCGCGGCTTGCGGCGCGGGGGCGCACGCCGGCCCATCTCTGGATCACCTCGGCGCCTTTCAGGATCGGCAGCACCTCGCCCGCGCGACGGATGACGTCGTCCAGCGCTTCGTCGGTCGAAGCGGGATCGTCGAACTCGCGTTCCGAGGTCGAGCCGACGGCGACCGTCCCGTCGGCGTGGGGCACGATGTGAAGGGACGAGGCGAAGATCTGCGGATGCCCGCGCGCGTCATGGCGCAGCAGCGCCGCCTGGCCCTTGACGCCCGTGCCGGCGTCCATCTCGACAAGGCCGCGCCATCCTGTGGCCCAGACCGTGGGCGTGCTGTCGTCGGCGTCCGCCATGATCTCGACCCCGCGCGACCGAAGCGCCGCCGTTAGGCTCTCGATGGCGCGTCGCGGGTGAACGCGGGCGGACAGGTCGTCGCGGATGTAAAGACCTGTGGGCGAGGCAGGGCGCCACTGGCCCACCTCGGCCTCGTCGATCACATCCCAGTTTGCCCACCCCCTCCAGTTCCGCATGGCGGCCTCGGCGCGGGTGCGGGCGAGGACGACGTCGCGGTCGGAATGAAGCGGTTGCAGCCGACCAAGACGCCCATATCCCGCAGAGATGCCCGAGACTGCTTCCACCGCCTCCCAAAAAGGCGCCTGGAGCATCAGGCTTTCGAGCTGAAAGTCCTTCTTTTCATTCCAGGAATCCGGCGTGTGAGGCTGCAGCGCGCCGACGATGCCTCCCGAGGCTCCGGCTCCCGGACCGGCGGGGTCCACGACCCGCACGTGTGCGCCGCGCGATTCCGCTTCCCAGGCCACCGACAGGCCGAAGATCCCGGCGCCCCGGACCGTCAGATCGACCATTGCCAAAGCACCCCCTCCTTGCCAGTGTCGCGCCCGAACCGTCGCCTTGATAGGGCAGAGCGTGGCCGACGACCAGCATCCCCACATCCTCTGGCGAGGCGACGTTCCCGTCGCTACGGCGTTCGACGATCCCTATTTCTCGCTCGACGACGGCTTGGCCGAGACGCGCTACGTTTTCCTTGCGGGAAACGGCCTGCCAGATGGCTTCCGGCCTGGATTCCGCATCGCCGAGCTGGGTTTCGGTACGGGCCTGAATGCGCTGGTGGCTGCGCGTGCCTGGGCGGAGTCGGGGCAGGTGGGGCGCCTGTCCTTCACGAGCTTCGAGCGATTTCCGCTGACCGCCGCCGACATGGCGCGCGCGCTGGCTGTGTTCCCCGACCTCGCCGATCTGTCCCGCCCGCTGGTCGAGGCGCGAGAGCGGGGCGAGACCCGGATCGCGCTGCCCTTCCTGGATCTGACGCTCGTCATCGGCGACGCGCGCGAGACGCTGCCCCTGTGGGACGGCGCGGCGGACGCCTGGTTCCTCGACGGTTTCGCCCCGGCGCGGAACCCCGAGTTGTGGGCACCATCCCTGTTGGCGGAGGTGGCCCGCCACACTGCGCCGGGCGGGACCGCCGCAACCTACACCGCCGCGGGCGCGGTGCGGCGCGCTTTGGCCGAGGCGGGCTTCGTCGTCGAGAGGCGCGACGGTTACGGCCGCAAGCGGCACATGACCGCGGCGCGCCTGGCGTGATCGAGCAATCGAACCGACGCGGGATCGTCCTGATGATCCTGACGACGCTCGTCTTCTCGGCGCAGGACGGCATCTCGCGTCATCTCGCGGAGAGCTATAACACGCTGATGGTCGTGATGATCCGCTACTGGTTCTTCGCGGCCTTTGTCATCCTGATCTCGACCAGGAAAGCCGGAGGCGTGCGAGCCGCTGCGGCGACCTCGCAGCCCTGGCTTCAGGGCTTCCGGGGCGTCCTCCTCGCACTGGAGATCTGCGTCGCCGTTTACGGTTTTACCCTTGTGGGCCTCGTGGAAAGTCACGCGATCTTCGCGACCTATCCGCTTCTCATCACGGCGCTGGCGGGTCCGGTCCTGGGCGAGGTCGCCGGATGGCGGCGGTGGCTCGCCATCCTGGTCGGCTTCGCGGGCATGGTCATCATCCTCGACCCCGGGTCGGGCGTCTTCAAGCCGGCAGCCGTGGTGCCCTTCGTTTCGGCGCTCATGTTCGCGCTCTACGGACTTCTGACGCGATACGCCGCGCGCCGCGACAGCGCGGCGACGAGCTTTTTCTGGACCGGCACGACGGGCGCGGTGGCGATGACGGTCATCGGTCTGCCGGCCTGGACGCCGATGCAGGGGACGGACTGGCTATGGATATCGGCGCTCTGCGTCACCGGGGCGACGGGACACTGGCTTCTCATCAAGACCTACGAGGTGGCCGAGGCGAGCGCGGTGCAGCCCTTCGCGTACTTCCAACTCGTCTTCGCCTCGACGATCGGGATCCTGCTGTTTGGCGAGACACTTCGCACCAACGTCGCGGTCGGAACCGCAATCATCGTGGCTGCTGGCATCTTCACGCTGTGGCGCGCCCATGTCCGGGCGCGCCGGGGAGGCAGATCCTAGCCTGCGCGCTGGACGTCCTGGATCAGGGCGTCGATGTTGCCGCCGCGGCGGTCGAGCATCGCGCCGATCTCGGCCCGCTCCGACTTGAGAAGGCTGATGCCCTCGATCAGCAGGTCGAAGAACTTGTCCGACCCTGAACGGTCGGAGACCATGAAGCTGATCGCGAAGGGCGCCTGGCCCTTCATCTTCGCCACGGCCTGAACCTCCTGGAAGCTCTTCACGGTACGCGCGCCGGTCACCTG
Organism: Silicimonas algicola; assembly: GCF_003970735.1. GTDB lineage: Bacteria > Pseudomonadota > Alphaproteobacteria > Rhodobacterales > Rhodobacteraceae > Silicimonas > Silicimonas algicola. Next base: position 3,388,421 of record NZ_CP034588.1, on the reverse strand, counting down.
GATCTGGGTGCCGACGAAGTCGCGGAAGCGCTTGCCGTACTTCCGCGCCATGTAGCCCGCGAAGGCTCCGGTAAAGGCCTGCATCTGGCCGGCCGAGGCAGAGCGCGCCGGCGGCCCGAGAGCGGTGCGCGCGATGGTCGGCACGTCCGCGTAGCGGCGGAATATCTTCTCGAACTCGCCGTACATCGCGCCTTCCGAGCGACCCGAGTTGATGACGGCGTTTATCTCGGCCACGGCCTGATCGATGAGCGAGCGCGCCTGACCCTCGGTCAGCGCGAAGACCTGTCGGGGCAGGACGGCCAGCAGAAACAGGGCGGCGCCACCGGCAAGGACGGTGCGGCGGGAGATGTGGGTGTCACTCATAAATGCCCTCATATACGTCTTCATACAGGTTCTCATAGGGATCATAGGCGTTCTCGGCGGAACCCTGCCCGGTCAGCCGGAACCGTCGGCTTTCGAGGTAGTAGAGACGAAGCTGAGCATAGCTGTCAGCGCTGTCATAGAGAATGCTGTCGAGCGACTCCCCATAGGTATAGCGTGAATCCAGCACCGAGGGCAGCGCGGTCGCTGCGGCGATTTCGGTCCCGTCTTCCCATGAGTTGATCGGGTTCGTCAGCACGTCGACCACCTTGCCGAAGGCGTCGCGTTCGGTCGAAGGCCCGAAGAGCGGCAGTTCCAGATAGGCGCCCTCGCGGACGCCCCAGACGGCCATCGTGTCGGCGAACCCTGTCGGCCGCGCCTCGAGACCGAAACTGGACCCTGCGGGATCGAAGAGCCCAAAGACGCCCAGGGTCGAGTTGACGAGGAAGCGCGACAGGTTGTGGCCCGCATCCTCGATGTTGCCCTGGAGGATGTCGTTCGCCACCGTCCGGGGACCGTCGAGGTTCGAGGCGGCGTTCGACAGGCTTGCCCGGACGGGTGCCGGAACGGCGGTGCCATAAGCTTTGCCCGCAGGACGGAAGAAGATGCGGTCCGCGCCTTTGTTGGCGGCGTGCGTGGCGCGGTTCACGCTTTCGTACGGATCGTTGACGCCTCCCGACTCGCTCGGCGCAGAGCATCCGGCAAGCACCGCGAACGCGCCGACGGCGATGAAGGTTGGCAGCTTGGCGTTAGACATCCCAGAGACCCAGCAGACTAAGGTTCGATCGTGACACAGGGCTTCAAGATAAGACGAGCCCGCGCGGAATGACAGTCCGTGCCGTGAAAAGCCCCCGAAAGATAAAACATGTTGCAGAGCCGGCGCGGCCTCTGGAAGGTGGCGGCGAAATGGATGCAGGAGGCTGCCAGATGGACATCACCGCCAAGCTTGACGCAAAGGGCCTGTCGTTGCCCGAAACCCCGGCTCCAGCTGCCAACTATGTGCCGTTCGTCATCTCGGGGGACCTGGTCTTCGTTTCCGGCCAAATCTCGATGGATGCGGACGGCGCTCTCATCAAGGGCAAGCTCGGCGCCGACATGGATACGGCCGCAGGTGCCAAGGCGGCAGAGCGTTGCGCGCTGTCGCTTCTCGCGCAGCTCGGCAAGGCCGTGGGCGGCGACTTTTCGCGTCTCGGACGTGCGGTCAAGCTGACGGGTTTCGTCAACTCGACGCCCGACTTCACCGAGCAGCCGAAAGTCGTCAACGGATGCTCGGACCTGCTGGTCGACATCCTCGGCGAAAAGGGCCGCCACGCGCGGTCGGCCGTCTCGGTCGCATCGCTGCCGCTCGGCGTCGCCGTCGAGGTCGAGGCGATCTTTCAGCTCGCATGACGCCCGCCCTGCCTGACTCATTCCGGCGCATCCCCATAGCGCACCGTGGCCTTCACGACCGCGCCGCGGGGCGGATCGAGAATTCGCCCGCCGCATTCCGCGCGGCGGTCGAGGGTGGCTGGGGCATCGAGCTCGACGTCCAGCTTTCGGCGGACGGCGAAGCGATGGTCTTTCACGATTACGACCTCGAGCGGCTCACCGGGCGGGAGGGCATGGTCAGGGAACATCCGGCGGACGTGCTTACAGCGCTCGTGCTCACTGGCGGCGAAGACCGCATTCCGACCCTGCCTCAGGTGCTGGACCTTGTCCGCGGGCGGGTGCCGCTTCTGGTCGAGGTCAAGGATCAGGACGGAGGGCTCGGCCCGGATGTCGGTTCGCTGGAACAGGCTGTGGCCCGCGCGGTCGAGGGCTACGACGGCGACCTCGCCCTGATGTCGTTCAACCCCCACAGCGTCGCGGCGCTGGCCGAGCTTTGCCCGGACGTGCCGCGCGGGCTGACGACCGAAGCGTTCCGCCCCGGTGACTGGCCGGTGCCTGAGACACGTCTGTCCGAGCTGTCGGCCATCGCCGACTACGACCGCGTCGGCGCGTCGTTCATCAGTCACGGACATCGTGACCTGTCGTCGCCTCGCGTGGCGGGCCTCAAGGCGCAGGGTGCGGCCATCCTGTGCTGGACGATCCGCTCGACCGACGAGGAGACGGCGGCGAGGCGCATTGCCGATAACGTGACCTTCGAGGGCTATCTCCCGGAGCGGGCGACTTGAATTCCCTCTGCCCGGGCTCACCTTGGAGAGCGTGACCGACACCACTCTCGACATTTCGGCCCTGTCCTCGATCTCGGCCATCGACCCCGGGGACTGGGACGCCTGCGCTTGTCCCGAGGCCGCCGACGGGGGACGGCCCGACGACCCCTTCACGACACACCGCTTTCTGAAGGCGCTGGAGGACAGCCGCTCTGTCGGGCCGGGCTCGGGCTGGGAGCCGCGGCACCTTGTGGTGCGCGAAGACGAGGAGGTCATCGCGGTCGCGCCGCTCTATGCCAAGGGTCACAGCCAGGGCGAATACATCTTCGATCACAACTGGGCCCATGCCTGGGAGAGGGCGGGGGGACGTTATTACCCCAAGCTTCAGATCGCCGTCCCGTTCACGCCGGTCACGGGCCGCCGCTTCCTGGTCCGTCCGGGTTTCGAGGCGACGGGCTTCGAGGCCCTCGTCCAGGGCGCGCTTCACATCGCGACGCAGAACCGGCTGTCGTCTGTCCACGCCACATTCTGCACCGAGGACCAAGCCGAGCGTGGGGCAAAGATGGGTTTGCTTCACCGCGTAACCCAGCAGTATCACTGGCATAACGACGGCTATGGGTCGTTCGACGACTTCCTTGCGGCGTTGTCGTCCCGCAAGCGGAAGACGATCCGCAAGGAGCGCCAGACAGCGCAGTCTTTTGGCGGAGACATCGTGGCGCTGACCGGCGACGCCATCCAGCCAGAGCATTGGGACGCCTTCTGGCACTTCTATCAGGACACCGGAGCGCGGAAGTGGGGCACGCCCTACCTGACGCGCAGCTTCTTCGACATCGCCCACGAGCGTCTGCGCGACGACATCCTCCTTGTCCTCGCCGTCCGCGACGGGCGTCCCGTTGCCGGGGCGCTCAACTTCATCGGGCGGGACAGGCTTCTGGGTCGCTACTGGGGCGCGGTCGAGCACCACGACTGCCTGCACTTCGAACTCTGCTATTACCAGGCCATCGACTGGGCCATCGCTCAGGGTCTCGGCACGGTCGAGGCCGGCGCGCAGGGCGAGCACAAGCTGGCGCGGGGCTATCTGCCCGTGCCGATCCATTCGCTGCACTGGATCGCGGACGAGGGCTTCTCGCGCGCGGTCGAAGATTACCTCGTGGCCGAGCGGCGGGCGGTGGACGAGGATATCGAAGTGCTGACCGGTTTCGGCCCTTTCCGGAAAGTCACAGTGGACGAGACCGACTGACCCTTCGGGTTGACCTTCCGGACCTTAGTCCTCTTTCTTGAAGCCGCACAGAATGGATGGGCACATGGCCGAGCGACTGACGGGCGCCGCGCGGGACGCGGCACTTTCCGAACTGGCGGATCTTGGGTGGGAGGCAACGGAAGGCCGCGACGCCATTCGCCGCAATTTCCGCTTCCGCGACTTCAACGAGGCCTGGGGCTGGATGAACCGGGTCGCCCTGATCGCCGAGTCCATGAACCACCATCCCGAATGGACCAACGTCTACAATCGGGTAGAAGTCATTCTTACCACACACGATGCCAAGGGCCTGACGTCGCTCGATGTCGACCTGGCGCTGCGCATCGGCAAGCTCGGTCAATGAATTACGTCGAAGAGCTGATGGCGTTCAGGATCGGCGAGACGACCGTGGGCGAGCTTCTGACACTTCAGTTCCTTCTGGGCGCGGTCGGGCAGGTCGTGCTGGCGGCGATCATTCTGATCGCGGGTTTCGTGATCGCGGGTTTCGCTCGCAAGCGGATCGTCCGGCTGACCGACCGTTCTCGGCACATCGACAAGACCATGGGCGGGTTCCTGGCGAACCTCGCGCGCTACGCGATCCTCGCGCTGACGCTGATCTTCGTCCTCCAGCAGTTCGGCTTCCAGACCGCCTCGCTCGTGGCGCTTCTCGGCGCCGCCGGGCTTGCGATCGGACTGGCGCTTCAGGGCGTGCTTGGCGGTGTCGCGTCAGGCGTGATGCTGGTGGTGTTCAGGCCGATCAAGCTGGGCGACTTCGTCGAGGTGAACGGCCATACCGGGACGGTGAAGGACATCTCGATCTTCACCACAGAGCTTGCGACGCTGGACAACGTTCAGGTCATCATTCCCAACACCGAGGTCTGGTCGAACACGATCAAGAACTATTCGGTCTACGACAAGCGCCGGGCCGAGTGGATCTTCGGCGTCAGCTATGACGCCGATCTCAAGGCGGCCGAGCAGATCATCCGCGACACGATCTTCTCGGATCCGCGCTCGCTGTCCGAGCCCGCGCCGTTCCTCCAGGTCAACAACCTGGGCGATTTCTCGGTCGATTTCCTTGTGCGGTGCTGGGTGCCGGCGACGGACTACTTCCAGTACCAGGCCGACATGAAGCGCGCGGTGAAAGAGGCGTTCGACGCGAACGGCATCGACATCCCCTTCCCGACGCGGACCGTGCTGCGAGCGGACGCGGGCTCCTAGATCTTCTCGAGCAGCGTCTCGCCCGCCGTCAAGTCGCAGGCCCCGACCTTTTCTTCGAGTTGGAGCACCTTCACGACGCCGTCCTCGACCAGCATGGCGCAGCGCTGCATCCGGTCCTTGAACCCGATGGCAGGCACGCTGAACTGAAGACCGAGCGCTTTCGTCAGCTCGGAATCCCAGTCGGCCAGCATGGTGATGCCCGCCTCCTCGGCGCCGGAGGACTTGCCCCAGTGCGACATGACGCGAACGTCGTTGACGGCCACGCAGACGATTTCGTCCACGCCCTTGTCGCGGAAGGCCTGCGCGGTGCGGATGAAGCTGGGCAGATGGGCGGCCGAGCAGGTCGCGGTATAGGCCCCGGGCAGGCCGAAGAGAACCATCCTCCGGCCGCTTGCCCGTTCGGCGATGTCGATCTCGGCGACCGTGTCGTCCTTCTGATGCAAAACCTTCGCCGAGGGGAGCTTGTCCCCGACTTTGATCGCCATGTTCCTGCCTCTGTCGTTTGCCTTCGTCCCGGCCAGCATATAATCGGGCGGAGAGGGACGACCAGAGGCGACGTGGCATGACGGGCATTCTCATCGTGGGCGGCGGACAGGCGGGATCGACGCTGGCGCAGACCCTGCGGTCCGAAGGCTACGAGGGGCGCGTCATGGTTCTCGGAGCCGAGCCGGTTCTGCCCTACGAGCGGCCTCCGCTTTCGAAGGCTTATCTCATGGGAGAGGTGGAACAGGAGCGGCTCTATCTGCGTCCTGCCGCGATCTACGAGGAGTGGAAGATCGAGATGCGTCTGGGCACCCCGGTGACGGGTATCGACACGGCGACCCAGACGGTGACGGCGGGCAACGAGACGCTTGGCTATGACGAACTGGCGCTTTGCACGGGGTCGGTCCCGAACCGCCTGCCCGCGGCCATCGGTGGTGCGCTCGACGGCGTCTTCACCGTGCGGTCGCTTGCGGACATCGACCGGATGAAGACGCGTGTCTCACCTGGCGCGCGTGTGCTCGTCGTCGGCGGCGGCTACATCGGGCTCGAGGCCGCGGCGGTCGCGTCAAAGCTGGGGCTGTCGGTGACCGTGGTCGAAATGTCCCCGCGCATCCTGAGCCGTGTCGCCGCACCCGAGACTTCGGACGTCATCCGCGCCGAGCATGAGGCGCATGGAGTCCGGATCCTGGAAGGATGCGGACTGGTGCGCCTGACGGGCGAGGGGCACGTCAACGGGGCGGAACTGACGGACGGCAGCGTTCTCGAGATCGATTTCGCCATCGTGGGAACCGGTATCCGACCCGATACCGCCCTCGCCGAAGCGGCAGGGATCTTCTGCGACAACGGGATCGCGGTCGATGAGATGGGCCGCACCTCGGCCCCTCATGTCTGGGCGGCGGGGGACTGCGCGTCGTTTCCTTACAAGGGCGGGCGGATGCGACTCGAGTCGGTCCAGAACGCCATCGACCAGGCGCAGGCGGTGGCGCGGAACATGCTGGGGGCGAATGTACCTTATGTCCCCCATCCCTGGTTTTGGTCGGACCAGTACGACCTCAAGCTCCAGATCGCGGGGCTGGGGACGGGATATGACCGGATCGTGGTGCGCGAGGGCGAGGGCGGACGGTCGCACTGGTACTTCAAGGACGGCCGCCTTCTCGCGGTCGACGCCATCGACGCGGCGCGGGACTACATGGTGGGCAAGCGTCTTCTCGAAATGGGGCGGACAGTCGATCCCGAGGCGGTCGCCGACGCTTCGACCAACCTCAAGGCGCTGCTGAAAGGATGAGGATCATCGGCGGCCGGATGCGCGGGCTTGGCCTCGCGCCGGTCGGCGAAGGGGACGCCGCTGCGCATCTGAGGCCCACGTCGGACCGGGTGCGCGAAAGCCTCTTCAACCTGCTGGAGGGCGGACGGCTGGGCCGGCCGGTGCCGGGCGCCATCGTCCTCGACCTGTTTGCCGGCACTGGCGCCCTCGGTCTCGAGGCCTTGTCGCGGGGCGCGGACCAGGTCGCCTTCGTCGAATCCAGGCGTCCGGCGCTGAAACTTCTCGACGCCAATATCGCCCGCGCCCGCGCTTCCGACCTTGTCCGGGTTCTGAAGCGCGATGCGACGCGGCTTGGGCCCGTCGAAGGCCCCGCTGCGACGCTCGTCTTTCTCGACCCGCCCTATGGCAAGGATCTGGGCCAGGCGGCGCTGGCGTCGGCGGATGAGGGCGGCTGGATCGCGCCCGGCGCGCTGATTGCCTGGGAGGAGAGGAGCGAGCAGGACGCGCCTGCGGGCTTCATCCGACGCGATGCGCGGCGCTACGGAGACACCTGGTTGACCTTCCTGGAACGGACCTAGGGTTCGCCCCAGATCCGGTCCCTTTCGCGTCTCAGCTTTTCGCCCACCAGACAGTCGTAGCCGTCAGGCGTGCGTCCGGTCCGCGCCGCCAGCACCACCTCGGGCGGACCCGCGAGTTCGAGCACGAGTTTCCGGCGTACGGCCATGGGGAAGTCGCCCCATTCGAGGACCGGGATGACAAAGGCGCCGGGACCGCCGATCACACAGGTCTGGTAATAGACGTCCAGATCGTCGATCCCCCACCGGGAGGTCGAGTCCTCGGTCATCAGCGGAAGACCGTTGATGACGATACCCGCCCCGACCGCCGCGTCGCGCGCTTCCGTCACCGGCACCCCGTCGTTGTTGGGCCCGTCGCCGGAGAGGTCGATGACGCGCCGCAGTCCCTCGAAATCGTTGGTCTCGATGTCGAAGTGCGCATATTCGATCGCGCCGGAGATCGAGGTCCGCCGCATCGAAAAGTCGAAGTCCGCCGTCAGTTGCCGTGCCACGGCCTCGGCCGCCTCGCGCCCGTCGATCACCGTCCAGGGCACCACGACGCGCTGAAGGTAGCGTCCGGCCCATTCGACATAGGTAATGGCGATCCGACCAGTATAGCTGTTTTCGATGACCTTGACGACCTCGTCGGATGCTATGGCTGCGGCATAGCCACGCCGCTGTATCTCAAGCTCTTCCGGTCCCATGCTGCGCGAGACGTCGACCATGAGCGACAATTCGACGTCGACCTCGACGGCCTGGGCCCACAGAGGCAGGGCGGCGAGGCAGAGGATGAGGCCGAGGCGCCAGCGCATATTCCGATGATGAACGATTGGCGGGAAATGTCGAGGCTTGACCGCCCGCGATCCTGCTTCCCACTCTGGAACGCAAACCTGCATCGCGCGTTCAGCACGTAACAACGGGGTCAGAAGTTGCAAATTTCTCCTAACAAGTACGCGAACTGGGCCCTGGTGACACTAGCACTGCTCGCGACAGTTACCGCCATTGTCGTTGCCCGGTCGTTCCTGATGCCGGTCTTCATGGCTTTCCTGCTGTCGATCACGGTCAGCCCCATCCGCCGCGTTCTTCAGCGTCGCGGCGTGTCTCCCGTCATCACCGCAACTGTCGTGGTGAGCCTCCTCGTGGTCAGCCTGTCGTCGCTGGTCTACTTCCTCTCGGGGCCCGTGGCGGACTATGCCGAGAATTCCCGCGCCATCGCCATGGACGTCGAGCAGAAGCTGCGCGGCGTGTCCAACGCGATCGAGAAGGTCGCCGAAGCGACGGACCAGGTCACCGAAATGGCCACGATGGACGACGCGGATCCGACGGAAGAGACGGTCGTCGTCCAGAACGGTCCTGACCTTGTCACTGCGACACTTTACAGCGCGCCGGTCGTGGTCGGTCAGGCGATCTTCACCTTCGTCCTGCTGTTCTTCCTGACAGCGTCTGGCGACATGTTCTACCAGAAGCTCGTCCAGGCCAGCCCGACCTTTCGCGACAAGAAGCGCGCGATCCAGATCGCCTACGACATCGAGAAGAAGCTGTCGCGCTACTTCCTGACCATCACCATCATCAATGCCTGTCTCGGTATCGGGGTCGGACTGGTTCTGTGGTGGGTGGGGATGCCGAACCCGCTTCTGTTCGGTGTTGCGGCCTTTCTTCTGAACTTCATTCCCTACCTCGGCGCGATCGCCGGGGTGGCCATGACCTTCGCCATCGGTCTCATCTCGTTCGATACGGTCGGGCAGGCGACACTGGCGGCGGGCTCGTACCTGTTCCTGACGACGCTCGAGGGACAGTTGATCACGCCCTACGCGGTGGGACGAAGCCTGAAGCTGAACGCCGTGATCGTGTTCATCGCCGTCGCCTTCTGGGGATGGGCCTGGTCTGTCATCGGGATGTTCGTGGCCGTCCCCGCGCTGATCGCCGTCCGCGTCTTCTCGGAGCATATTCCGACCCTGGCCGGCCTGGGGATCTTCATCTCGGGCACGGAAGAGGAAGAAGAGGACGAGGTCGTCGAGGAAGTCCCAGCCGAAGACGGCAAGGCGGCCGAAGTCGTCCTCGTCGATCCCACTCCGCTGGACGATCTTCCACCGGCCACCGTCGCGCCCTGAAGCGGGGTCTCAGAACCCCTCGTCACCGCCCGCCTGCTGCCAGGGCTTCACGAGGTTGCCGAAGCGGGTGAAGCGGCCTTCGAAGGAAAGCTCGATCGTGCCGATGGGGCCGTGCCGCTGCTTGCCGATGACGATCTCGGCGCGGCCGTGGAGACGTTCCATCTCCTCCTGCCAGACCGCGATCTTCTCGAGTTCGTGGTCGCCCGGCTTCTCGCGTTCCTTGTAGTACTCTTCGCGGAACACGAACATCACGACGTCGGCGTCCTGCTCGATCGAGCCAGACTCGCGAAGATCGGAGAGTTGGGGTCTCTTGTCCTCGCGGTTTTCGACCTGGCGCGAGAGCTGGGACAGCGCGATCACCGGAATATCCAGTTCCTTTGCGATGGCCTTCAGGCCTTGCGTGATCTCGGACACCTCGTTCACGCGACTGTCCTTCGCGGTCGCCGGACGAACCAGCTGGAGGTAGTCGACGATCAGCACGTCCAGCCCATGTTCGCGCTTCAGGCGCCGCGCGCGGGCGGCGAGCTGGCTGATGGGAAGGGCAGGCGTGTCGTCGATGTAAAGCGGGCAGGCCTCCAGCGCCTTGGCGGCCTCGACGAAGCGGCGGAACTCGGTTTCGGTCATGTCACCGCGGCGGATCTGCTCGGAGGGCACCTCGGCGGCTTCCGAAAGAATCCGGGCCGCAAGCTGTTCCGCCGACATCTCGAGAGAGTAGAAGCCCACAACTCCGCCGTCCACGGCGCCTTCAGAGCCGTCCGGCCGGGTGCCTTTGCGATAAGCCTTGGCGATATTGAAGGCGATGTTGGTGGCGAGCGACGTCTTTCCCATCGAGGGTCGGCCAGCCAGGATCAAAAGGTCGGACTTGTGAAGACCTCCGAGCTTCTTGTCCATGTCGACCAGGCCGGTCGAGATGCCGGCGAGGCCGCCCTCGCGCTGGTAGGCGGCGTTGGCGATGTTCACGGCATCCGTGACGGCCTTGAGGAACGACACGAAGCCTGACGTGGACGTGCCCTGTTCGCCCAGCTTGTAGAGCGCCTGCTCGGCCTCAACGATCTGCTCCTTGGGGTCGTTCGCCACATCGACCTTGCGGGCCTTCGAGACGATGTCGCGGCCAAGGTCCATGAGCTTTCGGCGGATCGCCAGCTCATAGATCATCTGCGCGTAATCGCGCGCCGCGAAGGACGAGATCGCCGCACCGGCGAGGCGGGCAAGATAGCTTGGGCCGCCAAGCTCCTGGAGGCCGGGATCGTCTTCGAGGAACGCCTTCAGCGTGACCGGCGAAGCGAGCGCGTTCTTCGCGATGCGGCTTGCGGCGATCTCGTAGATGCGCGCGTGGACCGGATCGTAGAAATGCACTTCGCTGATGATGTTCGCGACGCGGTCGTAGATCTCGTTGTTCGTGAGGATCGCGCCGAGCAGTTGTTGCTCGGCCTCGATGTTATGCGGAACGGCCTCGTCCCCGGCCTGCTCGTCCGCGCGCCTGATTTGAGCGACTTCGCTCATTGCTGCCCCTCTCGATTCTTTTTGCCCTGTCCCGCAGCCGTCCTACGCCGCCCGGAACGTCCGCGCCATCTGGATATCCTGTGGACAGCCTGTGGACAGAGTTGTGCGGGCTCATCTTGCGGGCATCGGCTGCCTCGCGTCAACATCTGGTGCGCCAAAAGCGGCTTAAGACTTGCGCGCTTCCTGCCAGGCGCGGGGAGCGCGCAGGAAGGTCTCGACCTCCTTCAGCGTCGCTTCATCGAACCGCTCTCCCGCCCGCGCCGCTTCCAGCACGTCCCACCAGGTGCAGAGGTGATGAAGGGCGATGCCGTGGCCGGCGAGGGTGTCCATCGTCTCGGGGAAGATGCCGTAATAGAAGATGACTGCGGTGTGCCCGCATGTGGCGCCCGTCTCGCGGATCGCGTCGACGAAAGACAGCTTCGAGCCGCCATCGGTCGTCAGGTCCTCGATCAGGAGGACGCGCTGGCCTTCGGTCATCACGCCTTCGATGCGCGCGTTGCGGCCGTATCCCTTTGGCTTTTTGCGCACATAGGTCATCGGTAAGGCCAGCCGCTCGGCCACCATGGCGGCGAAAGGAATGCCCGCCGTTTCCCCGCCCGCGACGTTGTCGAAGGCCTCGAAACCCGCGTCGCGCATCACGGTGACCGCAAGAAAGTCCATAAGCGTCGAGCGGATGCGGGGGTACGAGATGAGCTTCCGGCAGTCGATATAGGTGGGCGAAGGCAGGCCGGAGGCGAGCGTGAAGGGCGTCTCGGCGTTGAAGTGGACCGCGCCGATCTCCAGAAGCATCTTCGCCGTCAGCCGGGCGATCTCGTCCTTCTCGGGGAAACTGCTGGGGATCATCGCGCCTGCCTCTTCATCTTGTTCCAAATACGCAAGTCACACCACCCGCCAGTGCAGCGGACGGCCCGGATCGAAGACCGTGACGGAACCCGCGCCGGTCTCGACCGCCACCGGGATCTCCAGCGGATCGCCCTTCTCCAGCGTGACCGTGCCCTCGTTCCGGGGCAGGCCGTAGAAACGCGCGCCGTTCTCGGACACGAAAGCCTCGAGCCGGTCCAGCGCACCCGCCTCGTCGAAGACCTCGGCGAGGCAGGACAGGGCCACGGGAGCGGTGAAGCAGCCCGCCGCGCAGCACTCGGCTTCCTTGCGGTCGGTCGGGTGCGGGGCGCTGTCGGTCCCGAGGAAGAAGCGCGGACTGCCGCTCGTCGCCGCCTCGAGCAGCTTTGGGCGATGGGTGCCGCGCTTGAGGATGGGCAGACAGTAGAAGTGCGGACGCAGGCCGCCGACAAGCATGTCGTTCCGGTCGAGCATCAGGTGCTGGACGGTGATCGTCGCGGCCAAGTCGTCGCCTCCACTGGCGGCATAGGCCGCCGCCTCGGAGGTGGTGATGTGCTCCATCACGACCCGCAGACCGGGCGTCGCGCGGCGGATCGGGTCGAGCACCTCGTCGATGAAGACGGCCTCGCGGTCGAAGATGTCGATCTCGGGACGCGTCACCTCGCCGTGGACGCAAAGCGGCAATCCGGTCGCGGCCATGCGCTCCAGCACGGGGCGCACCCGGTCGAAGTCACGGACGCCCGAGGCCGAGTTGGTCGTGGCGCCGGCGGGGTAGAGCTTGACCGCCTTCACGAGACCCGTCTCCGCCGCCTTCGCCACGTCGGCGGGGTCGGTGTCCTCGGTCAGGTAGAGCGTCATCAGCGGCTCGAAGGTCATGCCCTCGGGCAGCGCGTTCAGGATGCGGTCGCGATAGGCCGCGGCGTCGCGTCCTGTGACGACGGGCGGCACGAGGTTCGGCATGACGATGGCGCGGGCGAAGTGGCGCGCCGACCAGGGCAGAACGCCGTCCAGCATGGCTCCGTCACGCAGATGGAGGTGCCAGTCGTCGGGGCGGCGGAGGGTCAGGCGGTCCGTCATGGGTTCCCTCTAGCCCAACCCTTCGAGAGGGGCCAGAGGCGCTGCACGGCGCAGAGAATGGGTGTAGACTGGAGAAAAGAGGAGGAGGACCGGATGCTCGTCACGTTCTTGCTGGGCCTGTTCGCGGGATGGGCCGCCGACCGGGCGGAACCTCAGGTCACGTCGCTTCTGTCGGGGCTGCTTTTGCCGGACGATCCTCCGTTCGATCCAGCCGAGGCGCGGGCGCTCTCGCTGGCGCTGTGCCTTCTGGTGGCGGCGGTGATGTCGTGGGTCCTTGCCGTGCCGCACGCGGTTCCGCTGGCCCTGGGCGGCTGCATCGGCGTGGTGCTGCCGAGGGTGCGGGATCGGGTCAGGGCGGCGCGCACGCCGGACTACGACACCTGAGGGCTGTCCGCGGTCTCGTCCTCGTCGTCGACCGGATCTTGGCTGTGCCCGTTGCCAGCGGCGATGCGCCGTTCGGCGGCTTCGAGGTGATGCTTGAAGCGCGGGATGGGCTGTTCCGCAAGAACGGCCCGGCAGAGGCGCGCGGTCAGGCGCGGCCGATCCTCGGCCAGGACGCGCGACAGGAGCGCACGCAGATAAGGCACATGCCGCCGCCGCTTCCGCATCTCGTGGGCCAGGGTGGCGAAGTCCAAGGTGCCGCGCGACGCGTGGTCGGACAGCTTCGAAATCAGGGACAAGGTGCGCAGGTCGCTCTCGATGGCCCCGGCGCGCCCCCTGCGATAGCGGAAGTGATGCACATTCGGTCCGCGGAAGAGGCTTGCGTGCATCGCGTCCTCGGTCTCTTCGGGGTCGAAGAGGACATAGGCCGCCTCGGCCGCCTCTATCATGTCGGGGGCGTAGCCGTAGCGCGAGCGGAACTCGAGCCGGCGCGTCGACGGAAAGCGGTCGTCCCAGCCCGTCAGGCGGCGATCGAGCGTGGCCTGGGGCGAGACGAGGAGCGCCGTCGATCCGGGCGCTGCGACCGAGAAGGCTGCGGCGGCATAGCCACACATGCCTGCACCGTAGAAGATGACGCGGTCGAAGTTCTCGAAGAACCCGTGGTCCACCAGTCCGTCGAAGTAGCTGAAAAGGCGGCGGTCGCGAAACCAGTCCTGCCTCGTGGCGATCAGCGTCAGGTGCGACCAGCCCTTGCGCGCGGCCATGTCGAAGGCCAGCGGCATGCCGGTGTCGCTGACCGACCGGATCGTGAAGAGGGTCTCGAAAGACACGAAAAGGACGTCGTGCGATTGTTCAATGAACACCGCCGCATGGTCGTCCCCTAGAGATGTGTAATATCCCTCCCTCTCGCCGATCTCCCTGAGCGCATGCAGCCACTCGGAATCCGACAGATCGGTGGAGATAGCAGCCCCCGCCACCATTCACTCGTCCTCACAACACGAGGGTCACCATAGACGTGGTCCGTGCGACTCGGCAAGGATATGGGCGTGATGGGGGCAGACTGTTTCGTTCGGGGCAACCGGACCGCTGCGGCGCCCCGGTTGTCCCTGATGTGGGGGTCAATGACCTAGAAGAACGCCTGGAGTCCGGTCTGCGCGCGGCCAAGGATCAGGGCGTGGATGTCGTGTGTACCCTCGTAGGTGTTCACCGTCTCAAGGTTCATGACGTGCCGGATGACCTGGTATTCCTCCGAGATTCCGTTTCCGCCGTGCATGTCGCGGGCCATGCGCGCGATGTCGAGCGCCTTGCCGCAGTTGTTGCGCTTGATGAGAGAGATCATCTCGGGTGCGGCGCGACCCTCGTCCATCAGACGGCCGACCCGTAGCGCCGCCTGAAGGCCGAGGGAGATCTCGGTCTGCATGTCCGCGAGCTTTTTCTGGAAGAGCTGCGTGCCCGCGATCGGCTTGCCGAACTGCTTCCGGTCGAGCCCGTATTGCCGGGCGGCCTGCCAGCAGAACTCGGCCGCGCCCATGACGCCCCACGCGATCCCGTAGCGCGCGCGGTTGAGGCAGCCGAACGGACCCTTGAGTCCTTCGACGTTCGGCAAGAGGGCATCCTCGCCAACTTCAACGTTGTCCATGACGATCTCGCCCGTCACGCTGGCCCTCAGGGACTGCTTGCCGGTGATCTTGGGGGCAGAAAGCCCCTTGGCCCCCTTTTCCAGAACGAAGCCGCGAATTGCATTGTCGTGGGCTTCGGACTTGGCCCAGATCACGAAAACATCCGCGATGGGACTGTTCGAAATCCACATCTTGGCGCCGTTGAGGACGTATCCGCCCTCGGTTTTCTTCGCCACGGTCTTCATGCCCGCCGGGTCGGAGCCGGCATCGGGTTCGGTCAGTCCGAAGCAGCCGATGAGGCTGCCGGCGGCGAGGCCGGGCAGGAACTTCTGGCGCTGTTCGTCGGTCCCATAGGCGTAGATCGGATACATCACGAGAGACGACTGGACGGACATCATCGAGCGATAGCCCGAGTCGACGCGTTCGATTTCCCGCGCGACGAGGCCATAGGTGACGTATCCCGCGCCCAGGCCGCCAAGATCCTCGGGCAATGTCACGCCCAGAAGTCCCGCTTCCCCCATCTCGGCGAAGATCTCGGGCTCTACGCGTTCCTCGGCATAGGCCGCGCGCACACGAGGCGACAGGCGGTCGGCTGCGAAGGCCCGCGCGGCATCGCGGAGCATCCTTTCGTCCTCGTCGAGCTGATCCTCGAGAAGGAACGGATCGGCCCAGTCAAAGCGGGCGAGAGATGGCGCATCCTTCGGCTTCAGGCGGTCGTGCGCGTTCATGTCGGTCCTCCGTCAGGGCGATTGGGGTATTCAGCTAAGGTGGTCCCTAACCGGCGGCAATGGCAATGCGGATCTCCGCCGCGTGGGGACATCGCTCCGGAACAGCTTTACCCTCCACGCGTTATGGTGACGACGCTCTGCAAAGAGCACTCAAAGGATTGGAGTGAATTCAATGGTTTCGCTGAAAAACACCACAGCCCTGATGGCCTGCGTCGCGTTGGTCGCGCCGAATGCGCTGATTGCGCAGAATGTGCCGGGCGGCCTTACGCAGCAGCTTGCGGCCGAAGCCGGGCTTGAAATGTGCGACGGCGACGCGCCTGACGCGCCTTGCGTCTCGGAAGACGGATTCCTGGTCGTCCAGCGCCCGACCGACGGTCTGGCAGCCTGTGATGCCGAGACCCCGGTGCCGTGCGTGACGACCGAAGGCCTGGTGAAGGTCGATGTGGAGTCCGAAATCGGACAACAGGTTCTCGCCAATCGCCAGTCGCAACCGAATGCCGAGTCCGAAGCGGCGGCAGGCGATCAGCCCGCCGAGGAAGCCGCGCCGGTCGATGTCGTGACCGAAGAGCCTGCTGTCACCGAAGGCGAGGCGGCGCTCCAGGCCGATACAACTGCCGAAGCTGACACCGCTGCCCAGCCGCAAGAAGGCACGGCTGACGGCACCATCTCGACCGACACCACAGCCGACTCCGCTGTCCCGCCGACCGAAGAACAGGCGAACGAAGGGTCGACCATCGAGGAAGACACTGGCGCGAACGTCGTCGAAGCGCCTGAAGCTACAGAAGAGGCTCCCGCCGATGAAGGCGCGGTCGCTGAAACCGAGGCCGAACAGCCTGTCGAAGCCGAGACAACTGCAGAGGCCGAGCCGGCCCCCGACGTCGAAACCGAGACAACCGCAGAGTCCGAGCCGGCCCCCGACGTCGAAACCGAGACAACTGCAGAGGCCGAGCCGACTTCTGAGGTCGAAGCCGAGCAGCCAGTCGCGGGTGGCGAAATGACGGCGACCGACACAGAGCCGTCTGTTGAAGCCGAAGGCGACGTCGCCACGTCCACCGAAGACCCGGTTGAAAGCATTGACGCCACCGAGCCCGAAGCCCCGGTTGAAGAGATCGTCGAGGTCGAAGAAGCGCCTTCGGCGGCTGCCGCTGCTGCCGATGGGACGGCGGAAGCCCCGGCTGACGTGACCGTCGAGACCGAGGAAGTGACCGAAGACACCTCGCGGTCGTCTTCCGAAGAGTTCCAGACCACTGCGACGGGAGATGCGTCCGCGCAAGCCGAGGTCGGAGGCGACGATGGGCTTTCGAACTTCGAGAAGGCTCTTCTGATCGGTTTGGGCGCCGTGGCCGTTGGCTCGATCCTGAACAACGGCGACGAGGTCGTCTCGAACTCCGGTGACCGGATTGTGCTGCGGGAACCATCGGGCGACCTGCGCGTCCTGAAAAACGACGACGCGCTTCTGCGTCAGCCTGGTTCCGAGGTGCAGACCGAAACCTTCAGCGACGGCTCGACGCGCAGCACCGTGACCCGTGATGACGGGACGCAAATCGTGACGATCCGCGCCGCTGACGGTCGGGTCGTGCGCCGTGCGCGGATCCTGCCCGATGGCCGCCAGATCGTGCTGTTCGACGATACGACCGAATTCGAGCCCGTTCGCGTGACCGAGCTTCCGACCATCGAGAAGCGTGCGACTGGAATCGACGCGAACAACGCCGATCAATTGCGGGAGGCTCTTGCCGCCGCCGAGGTCAACAACCTCGACCGCAGGTTCTCGCTTCGTCAGATCCGGCAGATCGAACAGGTCCGCGCCCTTGCGCCCGAGATCGACGTCAATGCCGTGACCTTCGCGTCCGGCTCGGCGGCGATCCTGCCCAACCAGGCGGAAGAACTGTCGGAACTGGGCAACGCGATGAAGGACCTCATCGAAGAGAGCCCGGGTGAAGTCTTCCTGATCGAAGGTCACACCGACGCCGTGGGCGACGCGACCTACAACCTCGCGCTGTCCGACCGCCGGGCCGAAACGCTGGCGCTCGCGCTGACCGAGTACTTCGACGTGCCGCCGGAGAACATGGTCACGCAAGGCTACGGCGAATCGCAGCTTCGCGTTCAGACCGAATCCGCGGAGCGGGCTAACCGTCGCGCCACCGTTCGCCAGATCACGCCGCTTCTCGGCATGGCGATGAACTGACGGCGATTGCCATATTGAATGCGAAAGGCCCGGCGAAAGCCGGGCCTTTTGTCATCAGACTGACAGCTCAGGTCGATGTCACTTAGACGGCCCGATCATCATCACCATCTGACGGCCTTCCATCCTGGGCATGTTCTCGACCTTGCCCAGCCCGTCAACGTCCGCCGCGACGCGCTCCAGAAGGTCGCGTCCGAGGTTCTGGTGGGCCATTTCGCGGCCACGGAAGCGCAGGGTCACCTTGACCTTGTCGCCCGCCTCGAGGAAGCGCGTCACGTTCCGCATCTTGACGTCATAGTCGTGGATGTCCGTGTTGGGACGGAACTTCACTTCCTTGACCTCGATGATCTTCTGCTTTTTCCGGGCCTCGCTCTCGCGTTTCTGCGTCTCGTACTTGAACTTGCCGAAGTCCATGATCTTGCAGACGGGAGGAGTGGCGTTCGGAGAGATCTCGACGAGGTCCAGTCCGGCCTCCTCGGCCAAGGCCATGGCGCGCGCGGGCGTCACGACTCCGACGTTCTCTCCCTCGGCTCCGATGAGCCGGATTTCAGGCGCGCGGATACGGTCGTTGATCCGGGGGCCGGTGTCACGCACCGGGGGTGCGTTATGCGGTCTGCGAGCGATGGTCGATGTTCCTTGTTTCGTTACGTTTTCAGGCTGCAAAACATAGAGGTCGAAACCCTGTCTTTCAACCGGATTCGGGAGGGGAGCGGAAAGCACCCGCAGGCGGTGGGACCAGACCTGTCCCCGTGGCAAAAATGTCGAGCCGTCTGGAAATCATCACGAACCCCTGCCGCCCTTCAAGAATCCGCCGATCGCCACAGTGACGTTGCGCCGGCTTCGGCCTATTTCCGCATCGCCGAGCGAGAGGTGTTGGCAGCGTCCGCGCGTCTTGTCATGAGGACGCCGTGGGAGGGTGTTCCGGACGTTCAAGAAGGAATGCAGGATGGGGCATATTATCTGGGCATCGAGTTTCGCGGCTGTCGCCGCCTTCGTCTTCGGCATCACCGCCGGGGATCCGGACGCGGATGGGGCGCCGGTCGAGCAGAGCGTTGCGGCCGAGATGCCGTCTGCGTCTGCCGAGGTGACGGGGAACGGAAGCTGGGGCAGCGCGCTCGCCAGCGCCGCCTGGGGCATGTCCGCGCTCAGGCCAGAGACCTATAACGGCGAGATCGTTATCGATCTGCTTGAGGCGTCCCCCTTGTCCGAAAGTGAACGCGACGCCTTCGAGGCCGATCTCGCGGCAGCCGAACTGGGTCGAGCCGACCTCGACGAGGTTCTGGCCAACATCCGTCTGGCCTTGGCGTTGGACTGACGAGAGGGTCCCGGTCTGCGCCGGGAGACCGTCAGACGCCGTCGCCGACGAATGCCTTCTCGACGACGTAGTGACGCGGATCGCTGTTGGCGCCTTCCTCAAGCCCGAAGCCTTCCAGCACCGTCTTCATGTCGGTGTTGAAGGCGAGGCTTCCGCAGACCATGCCGCGGTCGGTTTCCGGCGACAGGGGCGGAATGCCGAGATCGGCGAAGACCTTGCCGCTGACGAGGTTGTCGGTGATCCGGCCCATGGTGTCACTGTCTTCGCGCGTCGTCGTGGGATAGTAGATCAGCTTGTCGGCAAAGCCTTCGCCCATCAGCTCGGCCAGCATCTCGTCCTGTCGGATGCTATCGACCAATTGGTGGCCGTATTCGAGTTCGGCCACGTCGCGGCAGGTGTGCATCATCACGATCTGGTCGTAGCGGGCGTAGGTGTCAGGGTCGCGCATCAGCGACGCGAAGGGCGCGATGCCGGTTCCGGTGGCGAAGAACCAGAGGCGCTGACCTGGCAGGAGAGCGTCGAGGACGAGGGTTCCGACCGGCTTGGGCCTCAGGATGATCTCGTCGCCGGGCTGGATGTGCTGGAGTTTCGAGGTCAGCGGCCCGTCCGGCACCTTGATCGAATAGAACTCCAACTCGTCGTCCCAGGCGGGCGAGGCGATGGAGTAGGCGCGCAGGAGCGGCTTGCCGTTGTCGCCGAGGAGGCCGATCATCACGAACTCGCCCGAGCGGAAACGCAGGCTGGCCGGCCGCGTCACGCGGAACGAGAACAGGCGGTCGGTCCAGTGCTTCACCTCGGTGACGGTCTGGGCGTCGGGCAGGGTCGCAGGCTTGGCGGCGGTCTGGGTCACGGGTCTCTGATCTGTCATCTCATTCATCCGGTCCTGCTTGGAACCGTCCCTCGTCATAGTCCTTGATGCGGGTCAATAGAAGGCGTCTCAGGCGCGCAGGCGAGCCTGGTAGTCGTGTGCCTTCCAGTTCGCGCGGGCAAGCCACTGGTCTTCGGTCTGGCGGCGGGCAAGCTCTGCCGCGATCTCGACCTCGTCGAAGCCCGAGCGCCTTGCCATCGCGTACTGATCCGCAATGACATGGCCCTTGGCGCGAAGGCGGCCATGGAAGCCCTTGAGCCTCAGGCGGCGCGCCAGCGTGAAGCCGCGACCGTCCGAGAAGCTGGGGAAGTCGATGCGGATCATGTCGATGGACTCGAGCCGCCCGTCGAGCACCGAAAGGTCGGCGTCGGGTGAAAGGTCCACCGCCAGGGCGGCTCCGGCAGTTGCCGGAAGCGTGTTCGGCGTGGCGAAACCGTGGGCCCAGTCCTCCGGTCCGAAGCCCGTGTCGGTGACGATGACGGTGTCTTCTGTCGCCATGATGTCCTCTTTCTGCGGCTCCTCGACCGGCGCGGGCAGGGGGCCGCGCACGACCTTGCCGTTGACGAAGTGGATGCCGCACTCCTCTTTCTCGCTACCCCGCCAGCGTCCGGCGCGCGGGTCCTCGCCCTTGGCGACCTTGCTCGTGCAGGGCGCGCATCCGATGGACGGATATCCCTGGGCCACCAAGGGGTGCCGGGGCAGGCGGTTGTTCAGCATGTATTCCTGAACGTCGCCCGGCGCCCAGTGGGTCAGGGGGTTGATCTTGATCCGCACCCGAAGCTCGGCCTCGAAGAATTCGAGGTCTGTCCGCCGACCGCCCTGATAGCGCTTGCGGCCGGTGATCCAGGCGTCGAAGCCCTTCAGCGCCTCGTGGAGGGGCGCCGTCTTGCGCAGCGCGCAGCAGGCGTCTGTGTCGGTCCGGTGCAGGAGTCCCTGCGGGTCGCGAACGGCTGCCTCCTCCGGGTCGGGACGGATGATGCGAACGTCGGTCAGACCCAGCCGTTCCGCGACGCTTTGCTGATAGTCCAGCGTTTCGGGGAACAGCATCTCGGTGTCGAGAAAGAGGATCGGCGTCGCCGGGTTCGCGACGGCCACCATGTGCAGGAGCACGACGGATTCGGCGCCGAAGGACGACACGAGCGCCGTGCGCCCGACCTGCGGATCGGTGAGAGCGTGCTTCAGCACGTCCGCCGCCGAGTGGTGCGCATAGCACCGGTTCAGGTCGATGACCCGGCTCGGCAGGGTTCCGTCAGGCCGCATCGGCCGTTTCCTTCTCGGGGTACAGCGCGGCCTTGAACGGATCTGGCCCGAGGCGGCGATAGGCGGCGAGGAAGGTCTCGCCCGCATCCTCGCGGTTCTCGAGGTAGGCGCCGACGAGCCGCTCGATGGCCGGGACGATCTCGTCTGCCGGAAAACCCGGCCCGGCGCGCTCGCCGATCACTGCCGTCTCGGTGTGATCGCCGCCGAGCGTGATCTGGTAGTTCTCGACGCCTGCACGGTCCAGTCCGAGGATGCCGATGTGGCCGACGTGGTGGTGGCCGCAGGCGTTGATGCAGCCCGAGATCTTGATCTTGAGCGGCCCGATCTCGTGCTCGAGCTTCAGCTCGTCGAAGCGCGTCGCGATCTCCTGTGCGATCGGGATCGACCGCGCGGTGGCGAGCGCGCAGTAATCCATGCCGGGGCAGGCGATGATGTCCGAGATCAGACCCACGTTCGCCGTGGCCAGTCCGGCTTCGCGCAGCGTCGCGTAAACCTTGGGTAGGTCCGACTTGTGGACGTGCGGAAGGATGACGTTCTGCTCGTGGCTTATGCGCAGCTCGTCGTGGCCGTAGGTTTCGGCCAGATCGGCGAGAACGCGCATCTGATCCGAGGTCGCATCGCCGGGCGTCGCCCCGTGGGCCTTCAGCGAGACGGTCACGATGCAATAGCCCTCGGCCCGGTGCGACGCGAGGTTGGTGTCGGTGAAAGCCCGGAAGGCCGGGTTCGCCAGACGAGCGGCGTTGAAGTTTTCGAACGTCGCGGTGCGGAACTCGGGCGCGGCGAAGGATTGTTCGATCCGGGCAAGAAGCTCCTGATCCGCGCCTCCGAACTCGCCGCGCAATTGTTCGAATTGGTCCTCGACCCGTGCGCGGAACTCCTCGATGCCGGTCTCGGAAACCGTGATCTTGATGCGGGCCTTGTACTTGTTGTCGCGCCGACCAAGCAGGTTGTAGACGCTCACGATGGCTTCGAGATAGGGCAGCAGGTCCTCTTGCGGGAGGAAGTCGCGGATGACTTCGCCGATCATCGGTGTGCGGCCCAGACCGCCGCCCACGATGACCTCGAACCCGCCGACGCCGACCTCGTTCCGCACCATCCTCAGCCCGATGTCGTGCGCCTTCGTGACGGCGCGGTCGTTCGGGCTGCCGGTGACGGCGATCTTGAACTTTCGGGGCAAGAACTGGAATTCCGGGTGGTCCGTAGACCATTGCCGGATCAGCTCGGCCACCGGGCGCGGGTCGGCGATCTCGTCGCCGGCAGCGCCCGCGAAATGGTCTGCCGTCACGTTGCGTATGGTGTTCCCGCTGGTCTGGATTGCGTGCATGCCAACGTCTGCCAGCGCGTCCAGCATGTCTGGCACGTCCTGCAGCTTCGGCCAGTTGTACTGGATGTTCTGCCGCGTGGTGAAGTGGCCATAACCCTTGTCCCAACGGTCGGCGATGAGTGCCAACTGGCGCATCTGCCGCGAGTTGAGCGTCCCATAGGGGATCGCCACGCGCAGCATGTAGGCGTGAAGCTGGAGGTAGAGGCCGTTCATTAGGCGCAGGGGACGGAACTCGTCCTCGGTCAGGCTGCCGTCGATGCGGCGCTCGACCTGGGCGCGGAACTGGGCCACGCGTTCGCGGACGAAGGCTTCGTCGAATTCGGTGTAGTGGTACATCTTACAGTCCTCGGCTGGCGTCGGCCTGCTTGCCGTGCCGGTAGTTGGAGGGTCCGCGCGTGCGGAACGCTTCGCGGAAGTGCGTGGGCGCCGGGCCCTCCGCCGTGGCCTTTGCGTCGACGAGGTAGGCGCCGACGACCTCGTGTCCCTGCGACAGCGCGTGGATCAGGCGATCCTCGGCGACGGCCTCGTCCTCGATCAGCTCTGCTTCCGCCATGTCGCGGGTCCAGCGGTCGTCGGCGGTCAGCCAGACGGCGTCTCCATCGAGAAGCGCGTTTGCGGCGACGACCTTGGGGGTAAAGGGACGGCGGCTCATAGCGCGATCTCCTCTGGCAGTTGGATGGCGGCAGCGTCGCGAGGCGCGAGGCCGTAGAGCATGAGGGCGGGGCCTTCGAGGAGGGCTGCGTCCTCGGGCAGGGTGCGGAGGCGTGCGGCGATCACGCGCTGGTCGGGACGCGAGGCGTTCTCGACGAGGGTTACCGGCGTCTCGGGATCGGCGCCGTGCATCATCAGCCGACCCTGAAGAAAGCGCGAGGCCTTCTTGCCCATGTAGATAGCGGCGACCTCGCCCGGCTGGGCCAGCGTCCGCCAGTCCTGGTCGGCGTAGCCCTGGACATCGTGACCCGTGACGAAGCGAACCGACGAGTTGCGCCCGCGACGTGTGAGGCTCTGGCCGATGGCAGCGACCGAAGCCGAGGCAGCGGTAATGCCGGGGACGACGGCGAACGATACGCCAGCCATCTCGCAGGCCTCGATTTCCTCGTCGAGGCGGCCAAAGATCGTGGCGTCGCCCGCTTTCAAGCGAACGACATGGTGCCCGTCGAGCGCATGGCGCACGATCGTGGCGTCGATCTCGTCCTGCGGGGTCGAGGGACCGAAGCCTTCCTTGCCGGCGTCGACGATGATCGCCTCGCGCCGCGCGAGCTCGAGGATGGCCGGTGTCACAAGCCGGTCGTGGATCACCACGTCAGCTTCGTGCAGGGCGCGGCGGGCCTTCAGCGTCAGAAGCTCGGGGTCACCCGGACCTGCGCCGACGAAGGTGACGTGTCCCTCACGAGCGCTCCGTTTCAGGTGGTCCGCGAGAAGGTCGTCAAGCGTCTCGGGAAGCGCTGCCTCACCGTTGCTGTCAAAGGCTCGGGGGCCGGCGGCGAAATAGTAGTCGGACCAGAACTCACGGCGCGCGGGGCCGTGCGGCAGGGCGTCGGCCGCGCTGCGGAACGCCTTGCCGATCCGGGCGAGGATGCCGAGCGAACGGGGCAGCCGTTCCTCGAGGTCCGCCTTGATGGCGCGGGCCAGAACTGGGGCTGCGCCTTCTGTGCCGATGGCGACGGTGACCGGATCGCGGTCGACGATGGCGGGCGTGATGAAATCCGAATTCTCGAGGTTGTCGACGTGATTGACGAGGACGCCTTCGACGCGGGCGATGTCCGCGACCCGGCGATCCTCGGCCTCGTCGTCGGACGCGGCATAGACAAGGGCGCTGCCGGTGGCGTCTCCTTCGGCGAAGGCGCGGCGCCGCAGAGTGATCTGGCCCTCGTTCGCCCAGCTTTCCACGGTTTCGTCGGGCGAGGACGCGAAGACCACGATCCGGGCTTCTGTCTTGAGCAGCAAGCGCAGCTTGGCGACAGCGGCTTCACCGCCGCCGGCGACGACGACGGTGCGATCCACGAGGGAAAGGAAGATGGGGAAGTGCTTCATGGCGAATTGCTCCGGGCTTGTCCTAGATTATAGGATTTCGTCCCGATAAATGGCAGTATGAGGTTGCGGATAAGAACAAATGTTCTAGATGTTCGTCCTATCGGAACGAATTTCGCCCAATCGAAGGATCACGGGAATGGCGGCGCGGATCGACGAACTGGACCGGAAAATCCTGCGCGAGTTGCAGCGGGACGCAAGCCAGTCGCTAGACGACATAGCGAAGACCGTCGGGTCTTCCAAGACCCCGGTCTGGAACAGGATTCGCAAGATGCGCGACTCGGGGATCGTGGGTCGCCAGACGGCGATCCTGGATCCCGAGAAGCTGGGGTTCGAAGCCTGTTTCTTCGTCCTGATCCGCACCTCCGAACACGAGGCCGAATGGCAGGCGAAGTTCCTCAAGGCGCTTCGGTCGCGTCCCGAGGTGCTGGAGGCGCACCGGCTGGCGGGCGACATCGACTATATCCTGAAGGTCCGGGTGCGAAACGCGCGCGCCTATGACGAGTTCTATCAGGCGCTGATCTCGGAGGTCCGGATCTACAACGTCACCGCTCTGCTCTCGATGGAAGAGATCAAGTCGACGACGGATTTGCCGGTCTGACCTCGACCACAAGACGCTCGTAGCCGTGGAAGTGGTAGGCGTCGGCGAATTGCGGCGGCTCGGTCACCTTCAGACCCGGGCAACGCGCGAACAGGATCGGCAGCGCGATCTGCATTTCCAGACGCGCGAGCGACGCGCCGATGCAGACATGGATGCCCGAACCGAACGCCAGGTGCTGACGTCGCGCGCGGAGCGGATCGAAGCGGTCGCCGTCGGGCCACACCGCATCGTCGCGGCTGGCCGAGGCAAGGAGGCAGCCGATCTCGTCGCCGGCGTGAAACGTCACGCCCTCGATGTCGACGGGTTTGTAGACGTAGCGGCTGAACATGTGGAGCGGCGGATCGAAGCGCAGGCACTCCTCGACGGTGCCTTCGATCTGGCCGGGCTCCAGCACCAGTCCTCGGTCGGGATGGTCCGCAAGCCGTGCCACCGCGTTGCCAAGCGAGTGCACCGTCGCCTCGTGCCCGGCATTGAGCAGGAGGATCACGGTCGAGATCAACTCATCCGAACTCAGACCCACGCCCTTGGACTCGAGCGACAGAATCTCGCTCAGGAAGTCGTCTCCCGGCTTCTTGCGCCTTTCGGAGATGACCTCGGCGAGGAAATCCCGGAACTCCGCAGCCGCCACGCCCGCCGCGTGTTCGATCTCGGGGTTCCGCCGCGCCTGGTACATCGCCACCATGTCGTTCGACCAGGCCTGAAGCTGCGCCGCCATGTCGTCCGCCAGCCCGAAGAACCGGGTCACGACGAGCGCCGGCAGGGGACGCGCGTAGGCCTCCAGCACATCGAAAGGGCCTGACGGGAAAGCGTCGATGAGGGCGTCCGAGATGCGGCTGACTTCCGGCGCCATTCGCGCGAGGCTCGCACGTCCGAAACCCTGCATGGCGATCCGACGGATGCGCGTGTGTTGCGGCGGCTCGAGTTCCAGGAGCGAATGGCGCTCGACCGCGTAGAAGGGCTCCAACGGCGGCGTGACCTGGGGCCGCCGGTCGGGAGGAACCTCGCGCCCCATCCCGGGATGGCGCAGGACGGTCGAGACGGCGGCTTGGGTCGTGGCCATCGCCCGGTCGTATTCCGTCCACCAGACAAGGGGACCAAGGGCCCTCAGCTTTCGATAGAATGGGTAAGGGTTCTGGATGAACGCAGGATCGCGCGGATCCTGCGACACCATTGGCAGATCTGGATGAGGACGCAGTCCGGCCATCGCGGGTATTGAATCATCGCAATCGCAGCCGATGCAATGCTGACTTTTCGACAGGTGGATGAGGCCCATCTTCCTGCGCCGGGCTTGAGGCGTAGGCTGCCCTGTGCAACACCCTTCGGAACAAACGAGACCTTGGGGACTTGCCACGCCATGAGCGGACTTCTTGCCCTTCTCGACGACGTTGCGGCCATCGCGAAACTTGCGGCGACGCAGGTCGACGATCTGGCAGCTCAGGCCACCAAGGTAGGGGCGAAAGTCGGGGCCACGGTCCTCGACGACGCGGCGAAGGCCGGAAGCAAGGCGGCGGGCGTGGTCATCGACGACGCGGCGGTGACGCCGAAGTATGTCACCGGCCTGCCGGCCGCGCGCGAACTGCCAATCATCTGGAAGATCGCGCGGGCGTCCTTCTTCAACAAGCTGGTCATCCTGCTGCCCGTGGCTCTTCTTCTCGACAACTTCCTGCCCTGGCTTGTCACGCCGCTTCTGATGCTCGGCGGCTCGTACCTGTGTTTCGAGGGCGCCGAGAAGATCTGGCACTGGCTTCATCCCCACCCCGAGAGCCATGCGCAGGCGGCCGAGGTCATCGACGCCGCGCATCTCGAGGAACAAAGGGTCAAGGGCGCGATCAAGACGGACTTCATCCTGTCCGCCGAGATCATGACGATCTCGCTCGCCGCCGTGGAAAGCGACAGTTGGGTCACGGCCGGCCTGATCCTTGCCATGGTCGCAATCGGGATCACGGCGCTGGTCTATGGCGCGGTCGCGATCCTGGTGAAGATGGACGACGTGGGGCTCAGGCTGTCCCAGATCGGGCGGCTTGCGTTCACCCGCAGCTTCGGGCGCGGGCTGGTGAAGTTCATGCCCACGCTCATGCGATTGATCTCGATCGTCGGCACTGCCGCGATGCTCTGGGTCGGCGGAAACATCATGGTCCACGGCGCGGACACACTCGGGTGGCATTGGCCCTACGCAACCATTCATCACTGGGCGGAGCTCGCCGCTCACGCCGTCGGACGTGCCGAAGGCGCGGTGGCCTGGAGCGTGACCGCCGCCGTCGATGGCGTGATCGGCCTATGCTGGGGTCTCATCCTGATGCCGGTCGTATCGAAGCTGATCGTGCCGCTGGCCTCCGGTTTGTTCCCCGAGAAGAATACGGTTCCCGCCGCCGGGCACTGAGGCCAAGAGAACCGGCGACAGATCGCTGTCGATGTGCTAAGGTCAGCACTGTAATCGCTGCCAGAACGGCCGGCTCCCGCATGATCGGAAATGCCATGGCTCGTCTTTCAGCTTTTATCTTCCTATCCCTTTTCTCAATGTCGCCGACCTCGGCAGCCACCTTGTCGTTCAATGGCCTTGCGACGGCTCCCGCCGGCGTGACCATCGAGGCGGCCCGCGTCGTCGATGGCCGCGTCGTGCAGGGGTACGACAGTCTCAGCACCTCCCGATCCCGCGGCATGGGAGTCGTGGGGGCAGGGGACACGGGAGAGGCCGACGGAACGGACCAGATCGACTCCTACGACGGCGAGGACGTCATCGTCTTCCGCTTCGACCGTCCTGTGCGGCTCGAGCGGATCGACTTCGCCCTGATCGACTGGTGGGACCGCTTCGACCTCTACATCGGCGACGAGGCTGCGCTTCAGCGACCCTACAAGGCCGACGATCTTTCAGGCTACGATTGGGTCAGTTCGATCGCGGTCGACGGCAGCCCGGTCGCGCGCACATTCGCCGTGGCGGCCTCGCGCTACCAGTCCTGCGGATATGCGATCGGAGAGGGTCACGCC
This sequence comes from Silicimonas algicola, assembly GCF_003970735.1. Lineage (GTDB taxonomy): Bacteria > Pseudomonadota > Alphaproteobacteria > Rhodobacterales > Rhodobacteraceae > Silicimonas > Silicimonas algicola. The sequence continues at coordinate 3,360,348 of NZ_CP034588.1, read as the reverse complement.
TGCTGGTGGGAGAACTCGGCTTTCCGCCTCACCGGGCTTCGATTCTCGGATGTCGAACCCGATGCGGTGCCTCTGCCCTCCTCTTTCGCCTTGTCGATTGGGGGACTGGCTGCGCTCGTACTGCTGCGGAGAAGACACATTTTCCAAGGGTGAACAGGAGATTCTGTTCGTGAAGAAAGTGTAAAGAAGCGGCCCCTCCGGCATTGTTTCGACTGGCTCCACATTGCCTTTGTTTTGTCGGCTTCTCTTTGGCGTTTGCCACTTTTCTGCTATCTTTCCATTTGCACAAAGCGTGCCTCGTGTACCGGCGAGATGTTCGTCGGATTGTTGTTTGGGGGATTAGTGTATGAAGAAAACGCTTATGCTCGCAGCCGTTTTTGCGGTTGTCGGCGGGACGTCCATGGCGGCGCCCTATAGTGGCGGTTTCAGTTTCCGTGATCACAAGGTGCCGTCCGTGCACGCCAAGATCGCGATTATCTGGAACCATCTCCAGGAGCGTCGTGCCCAGGTCATCGCCATCGGTTCGGACTGCGAATGCTGGTTCGGCCGTTGCGAAGAAGGCCCGGGCGAAGGTGGTGGCAGCGGCGAGACTCCCGAAGTCCCGCTTCCGGCCGCTGGCTTCCTGCTTCTCGGTGGTCTGGGCGGTCTCGCCGTCCTGAAGCGCCGCAAGTAAGACGCGACCTACAGACCTGGAAAGGGCGGCTTCGGCCGCCTTTTCTGTTGCCGGGAGTCAGCCTCTGACCGACCCTGCAAGTGCGGCAGCCATCAACTCACGCGTGTATTCGGTCTTGGGGTCGTCGAAGATCTCGGCGGCGTCGCCTGCTTCGACGACGTCGCCTCGCTTCATCACCATGACCTTGTGGCTAAGTGCCCGCACGACTTTCAGGTCGTGGCTGATGAACAGGTAAGCCAGCCGGTATTTTCGTTGAAGCTCGCGCAGAAGCTGCACGATCTGGACCTGCACTGTCATGTCGAGCGCACTCGTCGGCTCGTCCAGCACCACCAGACGAGGCCGCAGGATCATGGCGCGCGCGATGGCGATACGCTGGCGCTGCCCGCCCGAGAATTCGTGGGGATAGCGATGCATGGTCAGGGGGTCGAGCCCGACCTCGGCCATGATCTCGGCCACCATCTCGCGCCGGTCGCGACCCTTCTCGACACCGTGGACGGTCAGGCCTTCCGAGATGATCTCTTCGATGGTCATGCGCGGGCTGAGGGAGCCGTAGGGGTCCTGGAAGACGATCTGCATCTCCGCGCGCAGGGGGCGCATGGAGCGCCCCGACAGGCCCTGAATATCCTGCCCGAGGAATGCGATACGCCCGTCGGACGAGATGAGCCGCATGATGGCCAGCGCCAGCGTCGTCTTTCCCGAGCCGCTTTCGCCGACGATCCCGAGCGTCTCGCCCTCGCGGACGGAAAGCGTGGCGTCGTTGACGGCTTTCACATATCCAACCGTGCGCTTCAGAAGTCCGCGCTGGATCGGGAACCAAATCTTCAGGTGTTCGGTCCCGGCCACGACCTCGGCACCCTCGGGGACCGGATCGGGATGGCCGGTGTTTTCGGCCGACAGGAGCCGCTGCGTGTAGGGGTGCCGAGGGTTCGAGAAAATGTCCCGCGTCAGACCCTGTTCGACGATGAGACCATCCTTCATCACCACGACGCGGTCGGCGATCTTGCGCACGATCCCCAGGTCGTGGGTGATGAAGAGCATGGACATGCCTTCCGACGCCTTGAGTTCGGCCAGTAGGTCGAGGATCTGCGCCTGGATGGTTACGTCGAGTGCGGTGGTCGGCTCGTCGGCGATCAGCAGTTCCGGCCCGTTCGCCAGAGCCATCGCGATCATCACTCGCTGACGCTGACCTCCCGACAACTGGTGGGGATAGGCGGTCAGCCGGCTTTCAGGGTCCTGGATGCCCACGCGCGTCAGAAGTTCGAGGATCCGCGTCCGCGCCGGGCGGCCGGACAGGCCCTGGTGCAGGAGGAGAGACTCAGCAAGCTGCTTTTCCAGCGTGTGAAGCGGATTGAGCGACGTCATCGGCTCCTGGAAGATGAAGCTGATGTCGTTGCCGCGCACGCGCCTCAGGTCGGGCTCGGATGCGTTCGACAGGTTGGTGCCGTTGAACCAGATCGGCCCGCCCGAAATCTCGGCATTGTCGCCCAGAAGGCTGACCGTGGACAGCGCCGTGACCGACTTGCCGGACCCGGACTCGCCCACCAGCGCCACCGTCTCGCCCTTGCCGACGGTGAAGCTCACGCCCTTCACCGCCTCGATCAGCTGCCCGTCCTGACGGAAGGACACCCGAAGGTCCTGCACGTCGAGCACGGTCGACGGGTCGGGCGCGCTCACTGAAAGGTCTTCCTGGGATCGAAGGCATCGCGCACGCCTTCGAAGATGAAGACGAGAAGCGACAGCATGACGGTGAACACCGTGAAGGCCGTGAAGGCCAGCCAGGGCGCCTGGAGGTTCTGCTTGGCCTGAAGCGTCAGCTCTCCAAGAGAGGGCGCCGACGAGGGGAGGCCATAGCCCAGGAAGTCGAGGCCCGCGAGGGTGCCGATGGTGCCGGTGATCAGGAAAGGCATCAGGGTCAGCGTGGCCACCATGGCGTTCGGCAGCATGTGGCGGAACATGATCGTCCGGTCCGACACGCCAAGCGCCTTCGCGGCGCGGACGTATTCGAAGTTGCGCGCGCGCAGGAACTCGGCGCGGACCACGCCGACGAGCGACGGCCAGCCGAACAGCACCATGATGAAGACCAGAAGCCAGAAACTTCGCCCAAGGATCGCGAAGAGGATGATGATGACGTAGAGCTGCGGTGTGGACCCCCAGATCTCGAGGATGCGCTGGAAGATCAGGTCCAGCTTGCCGCCGAAGTAGCCTTGGGTCGCTCCCGCGATGATGCCGATGAGGGAGGCCGCGGAGGTGACGATCAGGGTGAAGAGGATCGACAGGCGGAAGCCGTAGATCACCCGCGCCAGCACGTCGCGCTTGGTGTTGTCGGTGCCGAGGAGGTTGAATTCATCGGGCGGCGACGGGGCTGCGCCGCGGATGTCGACGATGGTGTCATAGCTGTAGGGGATCGGTGGCCACAGCATCCAACCCTCGTCGACCGGCTGGCCCAGTGCCGTGCCTTTCGTCTCGATCTCCACGAGGATCGCTTCGGGGTCGTCGTAGCAGTCCTCGATCCCACCCGACACGATCAGGCATTTGACGTCGCCGAAGGCATAGTCCGCTTCGATCCTCAGGTCCCCTCCGAAGGCCGTCTCGGGATAGAATTTGAAGATCGGCGTGTAGTACTCGCCCTGGTATTTCACCAGGAGGGGTTTGTCGTTGGCAATGAACTCGGCGAAGAGGCTCACTCCGAAGAGGACGGCGAAGATCCAGAGCGACCAGTACGCCCGACGGTTGCGGGTGAAGTTGCGCCAGCGGCGTTGGTTCAGGGGCGACAGCCACATCCGCCTGCGGCGCGGCACGACGATCGGCGCAGGATGCTCGGGTCCCGGCGCGCCCGGTGTCAGGTCCTTCACCGCCACCTCAGACCTCCCGCGCTTCGAAGTCGATCCGGGGGTCCACGAAGACGTACATCAGGTCCGAGAGGATGCCGACGACGAGGCCCATCAGGCCGAACGCGAAAAGTGTGCCGAAGATGACGGGATAGTCCCGGGCCACTGCCGCCTCGAAGCCGAGGCGCCCGATGCCGTCCAGCGAGAAGATCGTCTCGATGATCAGCGAGCCGCCGAAGAAGATGCCGATGAAGGCGGCCGGAAAGCCCGCGATGACGATCAGCATCGCGTTGCGGAACACATGGCCATACAGAATACGCCCCTCGGACAGGCCCTTTGCCTTGGCTGTGATGACGTATTGCTTCTTGATCTCGTCGAGGAAGCTGTTCTTCGTCAGCAGCGTCGAGAAGGTGAAGGCCGAAATCATCAGCGCCAACATCGGCAGGATGAGGTGCCAGAAATAGTCCACGACCTTGCCGAAGAGTGAAAGCTGCTCCCAGTTGTCCGAGGTCAGGCCCCTCAGCGGGAACCACTGGAAATAGGTCCCGCCCGCGAAGAGGACGAGGAGGAGGATGGCGAAGAGGAATCCCGGGATGGCATAGGCCGCGACCAGAACCGCCGAGGTCCAGGTGTCGAAGGTCGATCCGTCGCGGACGGCTTTGCGTATCCCGAGCGGAATCGAGATCATGTAGGCCAGCACCGTCGACCAGAGACCGAGCGAGATCGAGACGGGCAACTTCTCGAGGACGAGGTCCACCACGCTGATCGACCGGAAGTAGCTTTCGCCGAAGTCGAAGTGCAGGTAGTCCCAGATCATCTGAAGGAAGCGCTGCCAGGCGGGCTTGTCGAAGCCGAACTGCCTCTCGAGATCCTCGATGAATTCCTTGGGCAGACCACGTGCGCCGATATAGCCGGAATCGACCGAATCCAGCGCCTGCGTGGTCACGTCGCCGCTGCCGCCCGAGATCGTCTCGAAAACGTCCCCCGAGCCCTCGATGCGAGCGAGCAACTGCTCGATGGGGCCGCCAGGTACGAACTGCGTCAGGACGAAGTTGATGAGCATGATCCCGAACAGCGTCGGGATCACCAGAAGCAGCCGTCTGAGGATATAGGCGCCCATGTCGGTGCAGTTACCTCAGCGCGCCGGCGGAGCGAAGGGCGGCGGCCTTCTCCTCGTCGATCCACCAGTAGTCGAGGTAGCCGAGCCCGAATTCAGGCAGGTTTTCGGGATATTCGTACATGTCGTAGTACGCGACCCAGTTTTCCTGAAGCATCCACGTCGGAACGATGAAGTAGTCGTAGCGCATTATGCGGTCGATCGCGCGCACAAGCGCCGACATCTCGTCGTACGTCTCGACCTCGAGGAGGCGCTTGGCCAGGGTGTCGACGACGGGGTTGCAGTATCCCGCCGCGTTGAAGATGTCGTCTTTGTCCTCGCAGCCGAACTTCTGTTCCAGCCCAGACCCTTCGACCAGCCCGACCGAGTAGCCGTCGAAGCGCATGTCGAAGTCGTTGGCCTGTCGCCGCGTCTGGTATTGAGCGGGATCGACGCGGTTGTAGGTGATGTTGACGCCGAGCGCCTTCAGGTTTTCGACGTAGGGCAACAGGATGCGGTCGAAGCTCTGCGTATCCTCCAGAAGCTCGACATCCAGCGTTTTGCCCTCGGCGTCGCGCAGAAGGCCGTCGGCGCCAGGCGTATAGCCCGCCTCTGCCATCAGTCCCAAGGCCGCGCGCAGGTTGCGCCGGTCGAGCGGGCGGTCTCCGCTCTCGTGCGGCAGGACGGCCGGTTCGGTGAAGATTTCGGGAGGCAGCTGTTCGCGGAACTCCTCGAGGATGGCCAACTCGTCCCCTTCGGGGAGGCCGGTGGCCTTCAGCCGTTCGTTCTCCCAGAAGCTTTCGCGCTGCTGGAAGAGACCGTACTGCAGGTTGTCGTTCGTCCAGGTGAAGTTGAACATCCGGCCAAGCGCCAGCCGCACGTTGCGGTCGGCGAACTTGTCTCCGCGCATGTTGAAGACAAAGCCGCTGGCGTTGGGCAGGTTGCCGTCGGGCAGCTCTTCCTTCTTGACCCAGCCTTTCTGAACGGCAGGGAAATCGTAGAGCGTCGCCCAGTTGAGCGAGCTGTTCTCGGCGCGGAAGGTATAGACGCCGGCCTTGAACGCCTCGAAGGCGGCTGATGTGTCGCCGAAGTACTCGACTCGGATCGAGTCGTAGTTGCCCCGGCCCTTCATGAACCAGTGGTCGCGTCCCCAATAATCGGGATTGCGCTTGTAGATGATCTGACGGCCCGCATCGAGACTGTCGAGCATGTACTCGCCGGTGCCTGGGCTGATCTCGAGCCGGCTCTCGTCCAGCCGTGCGCCGGTCTCTTCGTACCACTTCTTCGAAAAGGGCGAGAGCGAGCCGAACTGGGTGATGAGACCCTTGCGCGGATAATCGGCGGCGAAGGTGAACTTGATCCGGTGCGGGTCCAGGACCTCGACCGTGTCGATCATCTCGCCGACACCCGCCCGATAGGACGGCGTGCCCTGTTCCAGCAGCAGGTCGAGCGTGAACTTGATGTCTTCGGCGGTCATCGGTGTGCCGTCCGAGAAGGTCACGTCGTCGCGCAGGTTGAAGATGACCCAGTCCCTGCTCTCGGGGTATTCGATCGTCTCGCACAGCACGCAGTAGTACGAGCCGATCTCGTCGTCGGTCGTCTGCATGATGTCCTCGAACCCGATGGTCGAGAGGGCGCCCCAGTTTCCGATGCCGGTCGCATAGGGGTTCATGCTGTCGAAAGTGCCGATGGCCGAGATCGAGATTTCTCCGCCCTCGGGCGCGTCGGGATTGACGTAGTCGAGATTCTGCGCGTCGGGTCCGTATTTCAGCTCGTCGTACTCGTTGTAACCGTGCGCCGTGATGATCTTCTCATCGCCCTGCGCGATCGACGGGCCGGCAGAGGTCATCCACGCTGCGGCAAGCCCGACTAGAACGGCCGGAAAGGGGACCTTGGTCATCGCTGCTCTTCTCCGTTCTGGACGGCGCGTTCCTGGCGCCTCTTACACTTGAACTTAAAGAGTGCGGTGTCGACTGCTCAAGCGGGAACTTCTGAACATTTGGTGAGGGCGCCGCGACCGAAGTGCCTAAAGAAACGAAAAGACCGGGCGCGTTGGCCCGGTCCGCCTGGTTGTCCTGTCGCCCGGGATCAGTTGTCGACGGTGTCGAGCCAGGCGATCAGGTTCGCGCGGTCCTCGACGCCCGGCAGGCCCTTGTAGGTCATCTTGGTGCCCGGAGCATATTCCTTCGGGTTAGCGATGAAACCGTTCAGGTTCTCGGGCGACCAGACGTCCGCCACCTCTTCGAGCGCACCGGAATAGCTGTAGCCTTCGACCGCGTCGACCGGCCGGCCGACGACTCCGTACAGCGTCGGACCCGTGCCGTTCTTGCCCGGCTCAACCGAATGGCAGGCCTGGCACTGGCGGAACAGGCGCTCGCCCGCCGCCGGATCCGCGGCTGCGAAGACTTCCTCGAAGGGAACTTCGGCCTCGGCCTCGCCGCCCTCGGTCCCGCCGTCCTCGACCGCGATGGTATAGGCCTGATGCGCTTCGCCGTCGTGGCTTTCGGCCTCGTGATAGATGAACTCGGCGAAAAAACCGCCCAGAAGGAAGATCAGGAAGGCGCCGCAGAAGCCGCCGACGATCTTCGTCATGGTCATGGTGTCGAACATGTCGCGTCCCGTATGATCAGGTCTCGCGGGCTTTTATCCGCTTCCCTTGCCAAGGCACAAGGGATAAGAGCCGCGACCAATCGACCATCTGCCGGTCACGGTTTTCAGACGCGGGGATACATGGCGGGACGCATCGCATTTCAGGGGGAACTGGGGGCTTATTCGCATCAGGCCTGCCGGGAAACGCGTCCCGGGATGGAGCCCTTGCCCTGCCGCACGTTCGAGGATGTCATCGAAGCGGTCGCCTCGGGCCAAGCCGAACTCGCGATGCTGCCGGTCGAGAACACAACCTACGGGCGTGTGGCCGACATTCACCGCCTGCTGCCTGAAAGCGGTCTTCACATCGTCGACGAAGCCTTCGTCCGCGTCCACATCAGCCTCATGGCCAACAGGGGCGTGACGCTCGATCAGGTCAAGACGGTCCGCGCGCATCTCGTCCTCTTGCCGCAGTGCGCCGCCTTCCTGAAGGCGCACGGCATCCGAAGCGAAGCCGCCGCCGACAGCGCCGGGGCTGCGGCCGACCTCGCGAAAAGCGGCGTCGGTGACGAAGGGGCGCTCGCCTCGGATCTCGCGGCCGAGATCCACGGGCTCGATATCCTCGCGCGGCACATCGAGGACCAGGACCACAACACCACGCGCTTCCTCGTCATGTCGCGTGAGGCTGACCATTCCCGCCGCGCAGACCGGATGGTGACGACCTTCGTGTTCAACGTCCGCAACATCCCGGCGGCGCTCTACAAGGCCATGGGCGGGTTCGCGACGAACGGCGTGAACATGACGAAGCTTGAAAGCTACATGGTCGACGGATCGTTCAACGCGACGCAGTTCTATGCCGACATCGAGGGCCATCCGGACGACCGCCCGGTTCAACTTGCGTTGGAAGAGCTCGACTATTTCACGACCGAGATGAAAATCCTCGGTGTCTATCCGGCTGACCCGCGGAGACCATGATGGAGCGGGTCTCGAAGGTCAGGACCTCCGACGAGATCGACACCGCACGCGCCCTCGTCTGGGAGTTCTTCGACTCCATGAAAGAGCGCTATCCCGACATGATCGACACCATCGACGACTACTTCGCCAAGCAGGATGTGGCGGGCGAACTCGCGGATTTCGCCGCCCGGTTCCTGCCACCCCGCGGCGAGGCCTTCCTTGCATGGCACGAGGGCGAGGCGGTCGGATTGGTGCTTCTGAAGCGTCATGGCGAAGGCGACGGCGAGATGAACCGCATGTTCGTCCGCGCAAGCGCGCGCGGGCAGGGGTTGGGTCGCGCGCTTGGCGAGGCGCTTGTCGCCGAGGCGCGGGCGCGGGGCATGGGGACCGTCTGGCTGGACGCGCTTTATCGCCACGTCGAGGCGCTGCCGCTCTACGAAAGCCTCGGCTTCGTTCGCTATACGAATACCGACGCATTCCACGGGAGCGACGCGCGCGTCATCCACATGAAGCTCGTCCTCTAACGCCCGCTTTCGTGGGCCAATCTCTGGCGCGCGATGCGCTCGTTCTTTTCGGCCTTGAGGTGATCGGTCAGCGAGCGGCGCACGAAGGTCATGTGCGCCTCGACCGCGGCCCGCGCACCCGCGGGGTCGCGCGCCTGAAGCGCCGTGTTGATCTCGCGGTGCTGGTCGAGAAGCATGGCCCGCGTGGCGCGCTGACGGAACATGATCTGCCGGTTGTAAAAGACGCCCTCACGCAAAAGATCGTACATCGACCGCATCATGTGCAGCATGACGACGTTGTGGCTGGCCTCGACGATGGCGAGGTGGAAATCGGCGTCGAGCCGCGCCTCGTCAGCCGGGTTACGCTTGCCGTGCGCCATCTCCATCCGCTGGAACACGCTCTCGACCACGGCGAGGTCGGTGTCGGATCCCAGACGCGCGGCACGCTCCGCGGCCAGCCCCTCCATGTCGCGGCGGAAGTCGATGTAGTCGAACACGGCCTCGTCATGGCTGCCGAACAGCCGGACAAGCGCGGGCGAAAAGCTTTGGCTGAGCGCGTCCGAGACGAAGATCCCGGCGTTGGCCCGTGCGCAGAGAAGACCGGCCTCCTCCAACTCGGCCACCGCCTCGCGCAGCGATGGCCGGGATACGCCCAAACGCTCGGCGAGGTCGCGCTCGGACGGCAGACGCTCGCCGGGTCGCAGAACGCCGCGCAGGATCAGAAGCTCGATCTGGCGGACGACGGACTGCGAGAGCTTTTCGGGCTGGACCTTCTCGAAAGGCATGTCGGGCCTCTGCTGCACGGAAGCCGAACCTATCGCGAAGGTTCAGCGCATGGCAAGGAACAGCCCGAGACCAAGCGCGCCGACGGCGATCAGGAGCCAGTACGCGGGATTCAAGGTATCGCGTCGTGCAGGTCCTTCGAGGCTCGGGGCGAGCGACAGGCGAAACTCCCGGTGCATCGGCGCGAAGTTCGCGGCGGTGAAGAGGGACTCGGAGGCGGCATTGCCGGTCCACACCTGGGCGCGCAGGTCCGTAGCCCCCATACCGCGCATCGCATCCGCCAGCGCGTCGAGAAGAAGGCGTCCCACACCGGTGCCGCGCGCGTCGCGGTCGACCGACACGTCGAGGATCAGGCCAGTGCGGTGATGCCTCTGCTCGGGCGCCTCCACCGGCACGATGGCGGCGCCCGCGTGTCCCAGGATGCGCGCGCCGTCGTGGGCTACGACCACCGCGCCCGGTGTCCGTCCCGCCAGAATGTCGGGATAGGTCCGCGCGCAGACCGGATCGTCCTTGCCCGAGAACATGTCGGGGAGGCGCGCGGCGTGCTCGGCCTGAGTGATGCGACTGATCTCGACCAGCCTCGGCACATCCGCGGAACGGGCCGGGCGGACCTCGAGGGTCACGCGCGCCGACCCCAAAGATCGTACTCGCCAGCCTCCTCGACCTCGACGGTCAGTATGTCGCCGGGAGCGAGACCTTCGAAACCCTCATCGATGAAGAGATGCCCGTCGATCTCGGGCGCGTCTGCCTTCGTGCGGCAGGTCGCGGCCTCGTCGTCAACCTCGTCCACGATGACCTCGAGACGGGTTCCGACCTTGGCCGCCAGCTTCGCTTCGGAAATGGCCTGCGCCTTTTCCATGAAGCGGTGCCAGCGTTCCTCCTTCACGTCCTCGGAGACGTGGTCGGGCAGCGCATTCGACCGCGCGCCGGCCACGTTCTCGTACTTGAAGCAGCCGACGCGATCCAGTTGCGCCTCGTCGAGCCAGTCGAGCAGGACCCGGAACTCGGCCTCGGTCTCGCCCGGGTAACCCACGATGAAGGTCGACCGAAGCGCGATCTCGGGGCAGACGGCACGCCAGGCCGCGATTTCCTCCAACGTCCGTTCGGCGGCGGCGGGACGCGCCATGCGGCGGAGCGTGTCGGGGTGGGCGTGCTGGAAGGGCACGTCGAGGTAGGGAAGAATCAGCCCTTCGGCCATGAGCGGCACGAGGTCCCGGACATGCGGGTAGGGGTAGACGTAGTGCAGGCGCACCCAGGCTCCGAGGGCGCCCAAGCCACGCGCGAGGTCGAGAATGGGAAACTTGGCGTCGCGCCCTTTCCAATCCGTGCCATAGGCCGACGTGTCCTGGCTGATGACCAGAAGCTCCCTCACGCCGTTCCCGACCAGCTTCTCGGCCTCGCGCAGGACGGCCCGTTCCGGACGCGAGGCAAGGCGACCCCGCATGTCGGGGATGATGCAGAACTTGCAGGCGTGATTGCAGCCTTCGGCGATCTTCAGATAGCTGTAATGGCGCGGCGTCAGCTTCACGCCCTGAGGCGGCAGGAGGTCGATGAACGGGTCGGGATCGGGCGGCACCGCGCTGTGGACGGCGTCGAGCACCTGCTCGTACTGGTGAGGCCCCGTCACCGCCAGAACCTTTGGGTGAGCGCCTGTGATATAGTCGGGCTCGGCCCCAAGGCAGCCGGTGACGATGACGCGGCCGTTTTCCTTCAGCGCCTCGCCGATGGCGTCGAGGCTTTCGGCCTTGGCGCTGTCGAGGAAGCCGCAGGTGTTCACGATGACCGCGTCCGCCCCGCCGTAGTCCGGGCTGATCGCATAGCCCTCGGCGCGGAGCCGGGTCAGGATGCGTTCGCTGTCGACCAGCGCCTTTGGACAGCCGAGCGAGACCATGCCGATGGTCGGCTGGCCGGCGCGGCGGTCCTCGGGGACGCGGGCGCGGGCTAGGTCGGGGCGCAGGTCTGGCGGGTTCGCGGACATGGCGCGGCTGATAGCGCGTTCCTCTCCGTGCGGGAAGGGTGTTCGGTCCGCCAGGAGGGGAACGGTCTCAGCGCCGCCGGTCCCGCCGGTTCGACATGGGCTGGAAGGCCACGCTGACGTGAGCGTCGCAATACGGCTTGCCCTGCTGGACGGCGAGACCGCAGAACCAGAAGTCGTCGGTCGCGGGATCGCCGATCGGCCATTTGCAGGTCCGCTCGGTCAGCTCCATCAGGCTGATGCGCTTGGCCGATTTCTCGACTTCGCGGACATTGGCCAGCGCTTCGGGGCTGATCTCGTTTGCCGACGGCTGGGGCGGGAGCGGCTGCCCGGCCGGCACGATCGGCTTGCGCGGAGTGACCGTGACCTCGACCACCTTCTCGGCCGGCTTCGCGGCAGGCTTGACCGGCGCCTTGGCGGCCGGAGCGGGCGACGACTGGGGCATGGCGGCCTTGGCAGGCTTTTTCTCGGGCATGGGCGCGGATGCACCGGCCCGGTTCGACAAGCCAAGGCGATGGACCTTGCCGATCACTGCATTGCGCGTCACGCCACCCAGCTCCTTGGCGATCTGGCTGGCAGACTGGCCCTCGGACCACATCTTCTTGAGGAGCTCAACGCGCTCATCCGTCCACGACATCTCGAAACCTGCCCTTTCTTTGAGGGCCATATTCTAGTCACCCACACCGCGGTTACAAGACGCGCTCGTCGTCGCGGTGTTTCGGGATTGCATCAAGTGCTCGGCGTTTCACGGGAATTTGCCTGTTTCGACCAACCGCTGCCACATTTGGCGCCCCTAGTGCGGCTCTGCCAGACCGGGATGGACCCCATGCGCCTCTTCCAGATCGCCCTTGCCCTCTTCGTTCTTCTCGTTCTCGCCGCCTGAGGACCCTCCCGGCGGATCAGTCGCGCAATCCTCTGACTTCGTTGGCGGCCGCGAGAAATCGCTGGTCAGACCACATGCGACGCGCTAGAGGGCGCCCCATGACGTACGCGATTCACTTCGCTTCCCGACGCCGACGCTGATCCTCAGCGTCCGCTTCGTCACGTCCACACCCCCTACAGTTCCGTTGACTCGACCTGCCCCTGCTGGCACGTCTTGGCCTCTCTCAGAAGGAAGATCCCGATGATCCCCTCGGTCCTGCCCACCTATTCCCGCGCGCCGCTTCATTTCGTGAAGGGCGAGGGCACCTGGCTGATCGACGACACCGGGCGACGCTTCCTCGACCTGGGGTCCGGCATTGCGGTGACGCTTCTGGGCCACGCCAACCCGATCCTCGTCTCGGCATTGACCGAGCAGGCGCAGAAGCTCTGGCACGTCTCGAACCTCTACGAGATCCCGGGCCAGATAGCGCTGGCCGAGATGCTGACCGAGGCGACCTTCGCCGACACCGTCTTCTTCACCAACTCGGGCACCGAGACGGCCGAGTTGGCGATCAAGATGGCCCGAAAGTACTGGTACGAAAAAGGCGACCCTGACCGGATCGAAATCGTGACGTTCGAGGGCTGCTTCCACGGCCGGTCGTCGGCGGCCATCGCGGCCTCGGGCGCCCCGAAGATGGTCAAGGGCTTTGGCCCGATGCTTCCGGGCTTCGTGCAGGTGCCCTGGGGCGACCATGACGCCTTACGCGCCGCAGTGACCGACCGCACCGCCGCCGTCCTGATCGAGCCGGTGCAGGGCGAGGGTGGTATCCGCGTTCTGCCCGACCAGTGCCTGAAGGGGCTGCGCGATCTCTGCGACGAGACGGGCGCGCTTCTGATCCTTGACGAGGTGCAGTGCGGCATGGGTCGGACGGGACGTCTTTTTGCCCACGAATGGGCGGGCGTGACGCCCGACATCATGATGGTGGCGAAGGGTATCGGCGGCGGCTTTCCCCTTGGCGCCGTTCTCGCCACCGAAGCTGCAGCCGCCGGCATGGTCGTCGGCACGCACGGCTCGACCTATGGCGGCAACCCGCTCGCCATGGCCGTGGGACAGGCGGTGATGAAGACGATCACCGCCGACGGGTTCCTGTCGGATGTGAACCGCAAGGCCGGCCTTCTTCGGCAGAAGCTTGAAGGTCTGGTCGCCGATCATCCGGATGTCTTCGAAGAGGTGCGAGGCGCAGGTCTGATGCTGGGTCTGAAGTGCAGGCCGCCCGCCGCCGACGTGGTCAAGGCCGGCTACGCCGAGGACGTCATCCTCGTGCCAGCAGGTGACAACGTCGCGCGGCTGCTGCCGCCGCTCACGATCAGCGACGACGAGATCGCCGAAGCCGCCCGACGCATCGACGCCGCCGCCTCCGCGATGGCAGCCGCCTGAATTCTTCTTGGACCAAATACTCCGGGGTCCGGGGCAGAGCCCCGGTCCGACCACCGAAAAGCCGAAACGCCATGAACCACTTTCTCGACATCCACCGGACAGACCCCGCCGACCTTCGCGCCATCATCGACGACGCCCGCGCCATGAAGGATGCGCGCGCCGGTCGCCCGAAGGGTGCGAAGGACGACGATCAGCCGCTCGGCGGCCATGTCGTCGCCCTGATCTTCGAGAAGCCCTCGACCCGGACCCGCGTCTCGTTCGACGTGGGCGTGCGCCAGATGGGCGGCGAGACGCTGGTGTTGACGGGATCGGAGATGCAGCTTGGCCACGGCGAGACCATCGCCGATACCGCTCGGGTCCTGTCGCGCTACGTCGACCTCATCATGATCCGCACCTTCGATCAGGACGCGCTGCTCGAGCTTGCCGAGCACGCCACCGTGCCGGTCATCAACGGGCTGACGAACCAGTCCCACCCCTGCCAGATCATGGCCGACGTGATGACCTTCGAAGAACATCGCGGCCCGATCGCGGGCCGGAAGGTGACCTGGTGCGGCGACGGCAACAACGTCTTCGCGAGCCTCGCCCATGCCGCCGGCCAGTTCGGCTTCGATCTGACCTTCTCGGGTCCCGAGACGCTGGATCCCGACGCGAAGGCGCTTGCCTTCGCCCGTGACAAGGGCCGTCCGATCATCATCGAGCGCGACCCCGAGACCGCCGTGACCGGGGCCGATCTCGTCGTGACCGACACCTGGGTGTCGATGCACGACAGCCAGACCACGCGCGAGAGGCGGCACAACCAGCTTCGCCCCTACCAGGTCAACGAGCGCCTGATGTCAAAGGCAAAGCCCGACTCACTCTTCATGCACTGTCTTCCCGCGCATCGCGAGGAGGAGGCGACCTCGGCCGTCATGGACGGCCCGCACTCGGTCATCTTCGACGAGGCCGAGAACCGGCTGCACGCGCAGAAGGCCATCATGCGCTGGTGCTTGGGCGTCTGAGCTGTCGGAGGGGCGCTGCCCCTCCGGACCTGCCCGGGATATTTTTGGACCGATGAAGGGCGGGGTGCTATATTGCGCTTCATGCGCTTTCTCTTTGTACTCCTCGCCCTCTCGATGACGCTCCCCGCCGCCGCGCAGGACGCCGAACCCGAGCCGGTGCCTGTGCCCGAACAGGGCATCGACCTCATGGGCGAGGCGCTGAAGCTCTTCATGCGCGGGCTGATGCAGGAGATGGAGCCCGCCATCGACGACCTGTCGGGTTTTCTCGACAACCTCGACGCCTATCATGCGCCCGAGGTGCTTCCGAACGGCGACATCCTGATCCGCCGCAAGACGCCGGTCGAGGAGAGCATCGAGGGCGCCGAAGAGGGCGAGATCGAACTCTAGCGGCCCTTCACCACGATCTCGACCTCCCCAAGGGCGGAGGCGAGGGATTTCAGCCGGGCTTCCGCCACCTCGCCATAGAGGTCGCGCGTGCCGGGGGCGAGGATCAGCTCAAGCCGCTTCTTCTTCGGAAAATACTTGAGAGAGCCCATCTTCTCGTTCTCGGACGCCGTCAGCATGGCACCGAAGCGAAGTGCCTTGCCCAGGATCTCGGCCTGTTTCAGGTCGTCTTCCTCGAGAAGCCCGAAGAGATCCTCGAAGGGCGAGCCGTCGCGGCTGTTCTTGTAGCGGTGAAGAAGCGCCACGCCCAGGAACACGCGTTCCTCGTGCGTCATGCCGCCGAGGTTCGCGCGGGTCGCCTCGTCGAAGCAGACTTCGTGGCGATAGTCGGGGTGCGCGCGCCAGCTCACGTCGTGGAGGAGGCAGGCCGCCCTCACGAGCCGCTTATCCGGGGCGCCGCGCCAGGTGAAGAGCGGCAGCACGAAATCGTAAAGGCGCGCGCCGAAACCGGGCATCCGCGCGTCCTTCGCCTCGGCGAAGCGGCAGGCCTCGATCAACGGGTCGCGGTCGCGGAGCTTCTGCGGCATCTGCTCGTAGAGCAGGCCCTCGCGGATGCCGTAGCTCGAGATCGCGATGTCAGTAGGTCTCAGTTCCCGTACGAGGTGTTTCAGGACCTGCGCGGCGAGGGGCACAAGCTCCATCCGGCTTTCGGACAGTCCGCAGCGCAGGCGAAGCTGCTCGATGTCCGAGGTCTCGATGTACTCGATCGTCGCGTAGACCGCCTTCCGGCTCATGCGGTATTCATGGAGGACCGCCAGAGGATAGCCGCGCCGGTCCATGTCGATCCGTGCGATGGCGCGCCACGACCCGCCGACGAGGAACAGCCGGCCCGGATCGCGGCCAATCTGGTCGCCCAGCTCTCGGAGCCCTTGGCTCAGGTGCGCCTTCAGCGCCTTCTTGCCCTTGATCGTCTTCAGCCTCTGCGGACCGAGCTTCGAGGACACGCAGCGGCCGACCTTGCCGCCCCTCAGTTCCGCCAGTTCCATCGACGAGCCGCCGATGTCGCAGACGAGGCCCTGCGCCCCGGGCCAGCCCAGAAGGACGCCCTGCGCCGAAAGGCGAGCCTCCTCCTCGCCGTCGATCACGAAGAGGCGGAGGCCGGTCTCACGCAACACGTCCTCCCTGAACGCGGGACCGTCCTCCGCCTCGCGCACCGCGGCTGTGGCCACAGCCGTCAACGGTGCGATCCCCATGGCATCCGCAAGATGCTGGAACCTTTTCAGCGCCTCCATCGCGCGAACCTTGCCCTGCGGGTTGAGCCGACCCGTCTCGGCGAGGCCGGCGCCGAGACCCGCCATGACTTTCTCGTTGAAGAAATACGCGGGCGACCTTGCCGCGCCGTCGAAGACGACAAGGCGGACCGAGTTCGAGCCGACGTCGACCACGCCGACGCGGCTGAGGGCACGCGCGGACGGATCGTCGAAAAGGGGGCGCCCGAAGGGGCCCCAATCCTCGGTGGTCGCGGACTCGCTCGCGCCGTCCATTCATGTCCCCCATGATGGTGCCGGGCGACACTGCACCCGGACCCCTCCGCGGTCAATGCCCGCGGCGTCCCCGTGACGCCACGAAGCCACGGCTGGGCAAGGAAAATTATCCGTGGACATTCCAGGGCGTGGGCAGGAACCTCGGCCGGCGCGACGAGGAGAGGCAGATGACGTTCGACACTGAATTCCTCGAGGTGAGCGACGCGGGCGAGGGCGTGACCGAGGTTCGTCTCGTCCGCGGCTCGAAGCGTAACGCACTGAACGCGCAGGCCGTCGAAGAGCTGGTCGAGGTCTTCTCGCGCCTGCCGCGCATCGGGGCCCGCGCCGCCGTGCTGACGGCCGAGGGCGACCACTTCTGCGCCGGCCTGGATCTTGTCGAGCATCACGCCGAGGAGCGTTCGGCGGCAGACTTCATGCACCTCTGCCTGCGCTGGCACGAGGCCTTCAACAAGATGGAATATGGCGGCGTTCCTGTCATCGCCGCCCTCCAGGGCGCTGTCGTCGGCGGCGGGCTGGAGCTGGCGTCCGCAGCGCATATCCGTGTCGCCGACCGAACGACCTACTTCGCCCTGCCGGAGGGGCAGCGCGGCCTTTTCACGGGCGGCGGGGCCACGATCCGGGTGGCCGACCTCGTCGGCAAGGGGAGGATGATCGACATGATGCTGACCGGCAGGGTCTACAAAGGCGAAGAGGCGATGGCGGTCGGGCTTTGCCAGTACCTTGTCGAGGATTCTCGCGCCAAGGCTTTCGATTTGGCGCGTGCCGCCGCGCAGAACCCGCCCCTGTCGAACTTCGCCATCTGCTCGGCGATCAGCCACATGCAGAACATGTCGGCGCTCGACGCCGCCTATGCCGAGGCAGTGGTGGCCGGCATCGTCAACACGCAGCCTGCGTCGCGCGACCGGCTCAAGGCTTTTGCCGACAAGTCAGGGCCGCGCATCCGGCCCGATTGAGGCTCAATCCTCGCTGTGGGTCAGCTCCGGCACGTCCGCCGCGCCCGCCGATCCTCGTCCCGACAGGGACGGGTTTTCCATGAAGAAGCGATGGCACGAGAAGGCCGTCTCGCCCTCGGGCGGCGCGATGCGGGCGTAGGTTCCGTCCGGTCCGAGCATCCAGCTCTGTGCCACGTCGGCGAGGTTCGCGGCCATGATCTGGCTGACGATCTGGGCTTTCACCGTGGGGTTCTTGCACTCGACGAGCGTCTCGACCCGGCGAGCGAGGTTGCGGCCCATCCAGTCGGCGGACGAGATGTAGACCCTCGCTTTCTTGTGCGGCAGACCGTGGCCCGCGCCGAAGCAGACGATGCGGCTGTGTTCGAGGAAGCGGCCCACGATGGATTTGACGCGGATGTTGTCCGACAGACCCTTCACGCCGGGTCTCAGGCCGCAGATTCCGCGGACCACGAGGTCGATCCTGACGCCGGCCTGGCTTGCGAGGTAGAGCGCATCGATCACGTCCGGCTCGATGATCGAGTTGAGCTTGCCCCAGATCACGGCGGGCTTCCCGGCCAGCGCGAATTCGGCTTCCTCAGCGATACGCTCGAGAAGCGTGGTCTTGAGGTTCAGGGGCGAGATCGACAGGTTCTCCAACCCCTCGGGCTGGGCGTAGCCCGACAAGTAGTTGAACACCTTTGTGGCATCGCGGCCGAGGGCGGAATCGCAGGTGAAGAGGCTCAGGTCGGTGTAGATGCGTGCGGTGATCGGGTGATAGTTGCCGGTCCCGAAATGGGTATAGGTGACAAGCTCGCCGCCTTCGCGCCGGACGACGGTCGAGATCTTGGCGTGTGTCTTGTAGTTCATGAAGCCGTAGACGACGTGGGCGCCCGCGCGCTCCAGCCGTCGCGACTGGCGGATGTTCGCAGCCTCGTCGAAACGGGCCTTCAGTTCGACAAGCGCGGTGACCGACTTGCCGTCTTCCGCTGCTTCGCACAGCGCCTCGACAATGGGAGAGTTGCGCGACGTCCGGTAAAGCGTCTGCTTGATCGCCACCACGTTCGGGTCGGCCGCCGCCTGCTTGAGGAAGCGGATCACCATGTCGAAGGTCTCGTAGGGGTGGTGCAGCAGCATGTCCTTCTGGCGGATCGCCGCGAACATGTCGCCGTCGTGGTCCTGAACCCGCTCGGGCACACGCGGCAGGAATGGCGTCCAGAGCAGGTCCGTGCGCGAGTCCAGCACGAGTTCCTTCAGGTCGCTGAGGCCCAGCATCCCGTCGAGCTCGACAACTTCGCTGTCTTCGACGTGAAGCTCGTCCATGATGACGCGCCTCAGCTTGCCTGGCGCATTGGCCGAGATCGTCAGGCGCACCACTTCGCCGCGGCGGCGGCGCTTCAGGGCGACTTCGAACTCGCGAACGAGGTCTTCGGCCTCTTCCTCGACCTCGAGGTCGCTGTCGCGGAGGACGCGGAACTGGCAATGCCCCTTCATGCCGTAGCCTGGAAACAGGCGTTGCAGGTGAAGAAGCAACAGCTCTTCGAGGGGCAGGAAGCGATGCTCTCCCGGCTCGGACGGCAGGGGCACGAAGCGGTCGACCTGCGCGGGGATCGGAAGAAGCGCGCGGAGCGGACGCTTGTCCGAAACACGCTCGAGTTCCAGCGCTAGCGAATAACCTTCGTTCGCGATGAACGGGAACGGGTGCGCCGGGTCGATGGCCAGAGGCGACAGGATCGGGAAGACCTGCGTCAGGAAAACCTGCTCGACATGGGAGCGGTCTTCGCGCGTGAGGTCGTCGCGGGAGAGAAGCGAGATGTTTGCGCTGGCCATCTCGTCGCGCAGGGCCTTCCACACCTCCTGCTGGCGTTCCAGGAGGCGGCGCGCGTCCGCGTTGATGAGGACCAGCTGCTCGATCGGGGAAAGCCCGTCTGCGGCGGGCGTGGTGTTTCCGGCATGGGCCAGCTCGCGCAGGCCGGCGACGCGCACGGTGTAGAACTCGTCGAGGTTCGTGGCCGAAATCGACAGGAACCTCAGACGCTCGAGAACGGGGACACGGGGGTTCTCGGCCTCCTCCAGCACCCGCCAGTTGAAGGCCAGCCACGACAGTTCACGGTTCATGAAACGGTCCGGACCGTCGAAGTCCTTACCCTCGGGCATCACGGCCGGAGGCAGGGGCGCGCGCAGGAAATCGGTCGGCGTGACGGTCATGGCCTTCGTGTTGCAGGGCATTGTGACATGAGAATGACGACTATGCCGGGGGGCCTAGGGCTTGTCCAGAACGGCCCTCGCCAGCGTTCGTGTCACAGCCCGCCCTTCGGCCATCGCGGCGCGGTCGAGCCGGTCGACAAGCTGTTGAGCGCCGGCGAAGGATCGTTCCATCCGCGTGGCGAGATAATCGATGACGGCGGGGGCGACCGCGATCTGACGGTCGGTGAAGAGCTTGACGAGGACGGCGGATAGAAGCGCGTCGTCCGGCGGCTCGATCCGCGCGACCTCGGTGGCCTCCAGTCGGCTCTTCAGGTCGGGCAGTTCGGCTCGCCAGCGGGCAGGGGCCTCGCGGCCGACGATCAGAAATGGAAGGCCCAAGGATGCAAGCCGGTTGTGCAGGTGAAAGAGCGCGACCTCGGCCTCGCCTTGAACGCGATCTGCATCGTCAACGGCGACAGGCTGGGCAATCGTGCCGATCTCGGTGTCGGAGAGCGCATGCGGCGTCAAAACCATGGCGCCCTGGGCCTCGGCCCAGACCTGGAGGAGGTGGGATTTTCCTGATCCCTCGGGACCGACCAGCGCCAGCTTCCCCTGGGTCCACGCAGAGGTGTCCTCGATCCGACGAACCGCCAGCGCGTTGGCGTCCGAGACGAAGAAGTCGCCACGGTCGCGCGATACCTTCGCGGGAAGCTCGAAGATCAGTTGCCGGGGCATCTCAAAGCGCTTCAAGCGCCCGCCGGGCCCAGGCGCTTGCTTCTTCCGGGTCGTCGAGCAGGGCCTCTGGAAGCGACCAGTAGGGCATGGAACGCAGCGTGTCCGAACCGTCGCGGGTATAGGTCCACCGCTCCCATCCCGCAGCGTCCAGGACGGCTACCATGTCTCCCGCGCCCTTGAGGCGAAGCGTTCCGTCGGACATGACGACCGCGAAGATGCGGCCTTCCTGATAGATGCCGAGACCTCCGAACATCTTCCGTGTCGTGATCGGACCTACGCCATCGAACAGCTCTCGGACGTTCTCGATCTGCGCGTCACTGACGGCCATCGGGCGTTCCCTGACCGGACGTGCCCCGGTACAGAAGGCTTTCCTTGTACCGCTCGATCCCGAACCGCGCCATGACGCCGAGCGCCGCCGCCACTGGTACGGCGACCAATAGACCGACGAAGCCGAACAGCGCGCCGAAGGCCGAGAGGGCGAAGATCAGCCAGACCGGGTGAAGCCCGACCGACGAGCCCACCAGACGCGGCGTGAGGATATTGCCCTCGACGAACTGGCCTGACTGAAAGATCGCCCAGACCAGAACGATCCAGATCCAGTCGCCCCAGAATTGGAACAGGGCCAGACCTATGGCCAGAAGGCCTCCCACCAGGGCGCCGACATAGGGAATGAAGGTCAGACCGCCCGCAATGAAGCCCACGATCAGGCCGAACTTCAGGCCCACGGCCATGAGCGTGACGGCATAATAGACGCCGAGGATCAGGCACACGGTGCCCTGGCCCCGGACAAAGCCCGCCATGGTGTCGTCGATCTCGCGGGCGAGGCGGCGGATGGTCGGCGCATGCTCGCGCGGGAGGAGCGCGTCGACCTTGGCGACCATGTTGTCCCAGTCGTAGAGCAGGTAGAACGCCACGACGGGAACGATGACGAAAAGCACGATCACGTTCACCAGCCCCGAGAAGGACGCGATCACCGTGTTGAGAAGCTCGCCTCCGCGCTCGCTGATGGTGTCGCCCAGGCCGGACAGCGACTTCCGCACCGACGAGTCGGCGTCGACGAGGCTGGGGAACCGCTCGGTCAGAAAGGACTGGAGGTTCGACGCGATCTCGGGTGCGGACGCGATCAGGTCGCTCGCCTGCCGCACCAGAAGCGGCACGATCACCAGGATCGCCACGACGAAGAGGAGGACCGCGAAAAAGGTGATGATGCCCGTCGCCACCGCACGGCTTGTCCCCAACCGCTGAAGCCGGTCTGCGACAGGGTCCAGCATGTAGGCCACGGCCGCACCGAGAAGGAAGGGCAGGATCACGTCGCCGAGGGCCCACATCAGGACGAAGAAGATCGCGGCGGCGATCCCCCAGTACTTGGCTTGCTGGTTGACGGGCAGGGCCATCTTTTCCTCGCAATGGCGTCACGCCATATCGCCCGGAGGGAGGTCTTCATGCAAGGCCCGTCTCCCGTCAGGTCGGGTAGGTCCGATGTTCCGACCCTTGTCTGGCCGAAGACGGGCCGCTACACCGGCCCGAACCCAAAGCGCGAGCGAGTTCCGATGCGCCTGTCCCGCTACTTCCTGCCCGTCCTCAAGGAAACGCCCGCCGAGGCGCAGATCGTCTCGCACCGCTACATGCTGCGCGCGGGAATGATCAAGCAGGCCTCTGCCGGCATCTATTCGTGGCTGCCTCTTGGCTTCAAGGTCCTGAAGAACATCGAGCGGATCGTCCACGAGGAGCAGCAGCGCGCGGGGCATATCCCAATGCTGATGCCGACCCTTCAGTCCGCCGACCTGTGGCGCGAAAGCGGGCGCTACGACGACTACGGGCAGGAGATGCTGCGGATCAAGGATCGCCACGACCGGGACATGCTCTACGGCCCGACGAACGAAGAGCTGATCACTGACATCTTCCGGTCCTACGTGAAAAGCTACCGCGACCTGCCGCTGACGCTCTACCACATCCAGTGGAAGTTCCGGGACGAGATCCGCCCCCGCTTCGGCATCATGCGCGGCCGCGAGTTCCTGATGAAGGACGGCTACAACTTCGACCTGACGAAGGAAGACGCGCTTCACGCCTACAACCGGCACCTGGTCAGCTATCTGCGCAGCTACGAACGCATGGGTCTTCAGGCCATCCCCATGCGCGCCGACGGCGGCCCGATCGGGGGCGACTACACGCACGAGTTCCTGGTCCTGGCCGAGACCGGCGAAAGCGAGGTGTTCTACGACAGCGAGATCACCGACCTGACCTTCGGCGACCGCGAAATCGACTACGACAACCACGCAGAATGCCAGGCGGTGCTAGAGGAGTTCACCTCGCGCTACGCCCGCACGGATGAGACGCACGACGCCGCCATCTTCAACGAGATCCCCGAGGATCGCCGCCGCTCTGCGCGGGGTATCGAGGTCGGGCAGATCTTCTACTTCGGCACCAAGTACTCCGAACCCATGGGCGCCACGGTGCAGGGGCCGGACGGAAGCCAGGCGCCGGTCCACATGGGTTCGCACGGCATCGGGGTCAGCCGCCTTCTGGGCGCGATCATCGAGGCCAGCCATGACGACAAGGGCATCATCTGGCCCGAGGGTGTGACGCCGTTCCACGCCGGGATCGTGAACCTTCGTCAGGGTGACGCCGCCTGCGATGCCGCCTGCGAAGGGCTGGAGAAGGCGCTGATCGCAAAGGGTCTCGACCCCCTCTACGACGACCGCGACGAGCGCGCCGGTGCCAAGTTCGCCACCATGGACCTGATCGGTCTGCCCTGGCGGATCACGGTGGGCCCCCGGGGGCTCGACAAGGGCGTGGTCGAACTCACCTCGCGCCGGACGGGGAAGAGCGAAGAGATGACCGCAGAGGCGGCCGTCGAGCGGCTGGTGCAAATCTACGAGGGCGTCTGAACCTCGCTCCACCAGCCGAGGTCCGCTTCCGCACCCCAGGAAGCAAGCGCAGCGGCGGTGTCGAACGCGCGCGCCCGCTGGGCTTCTTTCACCCGGGCCTTGATGGCGGGGATATCCGCCGTGGCGTCCCATTCGACCATTGTCTGCACTTCGATGCGGCCATCCGCATGAGTGCGTTCGGCGATCATGTCCCGCAGGAATCCCGATTGTGTGCGCAGGACTTCATGAGTTGCGGCAACGGCTTCAAGAAGCGCCGTTCTGTGTTCGGCTGGAAATTTGAACCGGTCGATACGAAATGAACTGGTCATGACGACTCCACTTTGACAACATGCTGTCAGACTAATGAACGACAGCACACTGTCAATATGGATGAGATGAATCCGGCACCCGATGCGCTTGGCCGCCTGATTTTCGAGGTGCTGCGCACTGCTGCCGCGCTCGATGAGCGTGGCGCCGAACTGGTTGCGCCGCTCGGTCTGACACCGGCGCGCTGGCAAGTGCTTTCGACGCTGGAATTTCTGGAGTCTCCGGAGACGGTGTCCGGCCTCGCCCGACGGCTGTCCCTGACGCGACAGTCGGTCCAACGGGTCGTGAACGATCTCGAGGCGGCGGGGCTTGTGGAGATGCGCGACAATCCGTCTGACCGGCGGGCGCGGCTCGCCACGCCGACGACAAGCGGTCGAAAACTCGCCCAGGACGCAGACGCCCTGCGGCGGCCCTGGACTGTAGAACTCGCGCAGGGTCTGAATGACGAACAGCTACGCATTGCCGTTGAATGCCTGGCCAAACTGCGTAATCGGCTCGACGGCGCTCGACAAATGCCGCCTGAGGGTTTTCAACCCTTTCGGGACAAGTTGGGGGAGACATGACACAGGCACTCATCACCTGGGGCGGCTGGCCGGGGCACGAGCCGGACAAGGTCGCCACCATCTTCCGCGCGATGCTGGAAGACGCCGGCATGGACGTCGAGGTGACCGACAGCCTCGCGTGCTTCGACGACGGCGAGGCGCTGCGTGGCCTCGACCTGATCGTGCCAGTCTGGACCATGTCGGAGTTGTCGAAGGAGGCCGCCGCCAACGTGTCCGAGGCGGTTTCGCGCGGCACCGGGCTCGCTGGCTGTCACGGAGGGATGTGCGACGCCTTCCGGTCGAACGTGCTGTGGCAATTCATGACCGGCGCAAACTGGGTCGCGCATCCGGGCGGGGACGGGGTGAATTATCGCGTCACGATCACCGATTCGGGTCACGAGCTGGTCCAGGGCATCGAGGGCTTCGATGTCTCGTCCGAGCAGTACTACCTCCATGTCGATCCCGCGAACCACATCCTCGCCACGACGCGGTTCCCTACGGTGACGTGGTATCACAGTGCGAACGGGCCGGTGGACATGCCGGTGGCGTGGACGCGGGCCTGGGGTCTGGGGCGGGTTTACTACAACGCCCTCGGCCACAAGGCCGACGTGATCGCGTCGGGTGCGCCCCGCGAGATGTTGAGGCGCGGGCTTCTCTGGGCCGCCAAGGGGCGAAGAGCGGCGGAAGCCTCGGGTCTCCGGCACGCGGACTTCGCGGCAGAAGGCAAGCATTTCTGACAGGTTGCGTTGTGGTCAGGTCGATTGCCGAGACAGACCTGATGCATTTGTGAATGGCTGTCGGCCCGTTCCGGTTCGACTGTGGGGGCGTCCTGCCTACCTTTGGTGCAAAGGAGGACTTCCAGATGACATTTCGCGCCACCACCGCCTTTGCTCTTATTGTCGCCACACCTGCTCTCGCCCAGGTCAACCAGGGACCGCCGAACGTGCCCGGCAACACGCCCGCCTTCGAAAACCAGACCCGCGCGCCCGAGATCGACGATGCGGGCACGCTTCGCACCGAAACGGTCGCGGACGGTCTTGTCCACCCGTGGGGCGTCGAGCCTCTGCCGCGCGGCGGCTACCTTGTGACCGAGCGTGTCGGACGGCTTCAGCACGTCGCCGCCGACGGCACCATGACCGAGGTGGAGGGTGTCCCCGAGGTCGTGGCACGGCGTCAGGGCGGTCTTCTGGACGTGGCGCTTGCGCCAGATTTCGAGACGTCTCGTGAGATCTACCTGACCTACTCGAAGCCTCAGGGCTCGGGCGACGCCGCGACGGCCGTCGCCTCCGCACGTCTCTCGGACGATGCCGCCTCGCTGGAGGAGGTCTCGGACCTCTACGTGCAGACACCGCCCTCGCCGACGGCCATGCACTTCGGCTCTCGCGTCGTGCCGGACGGCGACGTTCTCTACGTGACGCTCGGCGAGCATTCCTCGGAGGCCGAGCGCGTCCTCGCTCAGGACCTGGGCGCCTCCTACGGCAAGGTGATCCGCATCGAGCCCGACGGAAGCGTGCCCGAGGACAACCCCTTCGCCGCGGAAGAAGAGGCTCTGCCCGAAGTATGGACCTATGGTCACCGCAACCCGCAAGGCGCGGCTCTGGGCCCCGAAGGGCGGCTCTGGGTGCTCGAGCATGGTCCGGCAGGCGGTGACGAATTGAATCTGGTCGAGCCGGGCGCAAACTACGGATGGCCCGACGTCAGCTACGGCCAGAAGTACAGCGGTGCGCCCGTAGGGTCAGGCGAGACCAGCGCCGAAGGTGTGACCGAGCCGGTCTACTACTGGGACCCCGTGATCGCGCCGGGAGGCTTCACCTTCTACGAGGGCGACATGTTCGAGGGCTGGGCCGGCGATGTGGTCGCGTCCTCGTTGACCCCCGGCGGCATCGTGCGCCTGAACCTCGAGGATGACCGCGTGACGGGCGAGTCGCGCTATCTTCCCGAGTTGGGGCGCGTCCGCGACATCGACATCGACGCCGATGGCGCGCTACTTGTCCTGACGGATGATCCCGATGGCGCCTTGATCCGCGTCCTGCCCGAGGAGGGCGCATGAGTCTGGACCTGGCCTACAACAACGCGGACTTCATCCCGGATGGCGCGTCGTATCCCGACCGCTGGATCGAGGAGGCGCGCGCCTGGCGAGAGCGCGAGGCGGCCGTGGGCAGGGCGCGCCTTAACGTCGCCTACGGGACGGGCGAGCGGCAGAAACTGGACCTCTACCTCCCGCCCGGAAAGCCGGAGGGCCTGGTCGTGTTCATCCACGGCGGCTACTGGATGCGCTTTCACAGGGACGTCTGGTCACACTTTTCCGAGGGGCTGACAGCGCATGGATGGGCCGTGGCGATGCCCTCGTACACGCTGGCGCCCGAGGCGCGCATCTCGGAGATCACGCGCGAGACCGCGCGCGCCGTCGAGACTGCGGCGGCCCTCGTTCGGGGTCCGATTCGCCTGACGGGCCATTCGGCGGGCGGCCATCTTGTCGCTCGCCTTGCGTGCGGCGGCGGCGAGCTTGCACAGGAGGTCCGCGACCGCATCGTGCGGGTCGTGCCGATCTCGCCCGTCAGCGACCTGCGGCCGCTGTGCGACCTCACGATGAACGGCACGCTGCAACTCGATGCCGACGAAGCCGAGGCAGAGAGCCCTGTCCTGCACCTGGCCCCAGATGTGCCGGTGACGGTCTGGGTCGGCGCCGAGGAACGACCGGCCTTTCTCGACCAGGCGCGATGGCTGGCCGGGGCTTGGGGGGTCGAACATCGCATCGACGCCGGGCGACACCACTTCGATGTCATCGACGGGCTGCGCGAGCCCGATAGTCCGCTCGTGACCGCGATACTGGCCTAGCCGAACATAGCCGCCCACGTCGGAAGGACATCGTCCGGCGCTTCCCTGGCGTGATACACCCCTCGTGCAATGGCGCGCGCCAGGCAGGTGGCGGCGGCATGGCCCAGCCATGCGAGGTCGGCCTCCGTCGCCTCGCGCTGTCCGGTCGCGGCCGCAAAGATCAGGTCCCCGTCCATCGGTGTATGTGCTGGCACGATGGCCCGCGCGATGCCGTCGTGTGCCGCGGTTGCCATGCGCGTCGCCTGCGCCTTGGTTAGGATCAGGTCGGTGGCCACGACCGCGATGGTCGTGTTGCCCGCGCCGCCAAGCTTCGTGCGGGCAGGCGGAGCGGGACAGGGGCCGGGCCCGAAGCCGCCGAACTCGTCGATTTCCTCGAAAGGGGCGGCCCAGAAATGCGGGCCGTCGCCGACGGTGACCTGCCCCAGCGCATTGACCGCGACGAGCGCACCCACCACGGCGCCCGACGGCAGGACCGCCGATGCCGTGCCCAGACCGCCTTTCAGGCCAGCGACGTTCGCACCCGTCCCCGCGCCTTCGCTTCCGACCGCGACGTCGCCGCCTTTCGCGTCGAAGGCCGCGCGGCCGAGTGCGGGGTAGGGGTTCGCGTCCCACGCCTTGGCGCCGCCGTTCGCCAGGTCGAAGAGAATGGCCGCCGGCACGATCGGCACGCGGTAGCCCGCGGCCTCGAATCCGCGCCCGGCGGCGCGAAGACCAGCCATGACGCCATCCGCCGCTGCCAGACCGAAGGCCGAGCCGCCCGAGAGCACCAGCGCATCGACCCCGCCGACGCTCTTGTCCGGCGCAAGAAGGTCGGTCTCGCGCGTGCCTGGCGCGCCGCCCATGACGTGAACGCCAGCCACCATCGGCGCGTCGCCCACGACGACGGTGACGCCTGATTTCAGACGCTCGTCCTTCGACTGGCCGACGGACAGTCCCGCGACGTCGGTGATGGCGTTGCGCGGACCCGGCCTCAAATGCAGCGGCCCCCGTCGACCTCCATCGCCACCCCCGTCACCATCGAGGCCTCGTCCGAGCAGAGGTATAGCGCGGCGTTGGCGATGTCGTCGGGACGCGAGAAGCGGCCCAGCGGGATGGTCGAGAGGAACTTCGCGCGCATCTCGGGCGTGTCCTCGCCCATAAAGGACGCAAGAAGCGGCGTCTCGCCCGCTACGGGATTGACCGCGTTCACGCGGATGCCGAAGGGGGCGAGTTCGATCGCCATCGTGCGCGTGGCGGTGATCATCCAGCCCTTGGAGGCATTGTACCAGTTGAGCCGGGGCCTGGGGCTGACGCCCGCCGTCGAGGCGACGTTCAGGATGACGCCGGAGGCCCGTTCCTTCATCGCCGGTACGAAGGCGCGCGCGGTCAGGTACACCGACTTGCAGTTCACGGCGAAGACCCGGTCGAACATCTCCTCCTCGACCTCGTCCAAGGGCGTCGGCAGATGGGTCGTGCCCGCGTTGTTGACGAGGATATCGACGGCGCCGAACGCCTCGCGCACAGTGTCGGCCATTCGCGCCACATCCGCGCCGCGCGACACGTCGCAGGCCACGGCAATGCCATCTACGGCCTGTGCGACCCGTTCTGCGGCCTCACCGTTCAGATCGACGACGGCCACGCGCGCGCCTTCTGCGGCGAAGCGCCTGATGATGCCCTCGCCGAACCCCGATCCGCCGCCGGTGACGACGGCCGTCTTGCCCTTCAGTCTCATTCCCCGGACCGTGGCATGGTCCCGCGACTCTGTGAAGCCCTTGTGGACCCGGCATTCGCGCCCTTAGGTAGAGGACGAAGGAGTGCCGACCGATGACCTATTTCCGATGGACGATCCGCATCCTTTTCTTCGGGATGATCGCGCTTCTCCTACATTACAACCTGCCCGACCGTGACATCGTGCGGATCGTCAATACCGAGGTGAGACGCGTCGACTTCGGCACCAACGGTCTGTTCTGGCAGAACTCTGGCGTCGGCGACGCGGTGAACGCCGAGAACCGCGACGTGCTGTTCATCGAGACGATCCGACCGAACGGCAAGCCACGCGTGTACCGCAACGAGGACACGGGCTGGGGCTGGCCGCCCTTCTTCAAGTTCGACACGGCCGATCTTCAGGCCCAGGCGAAGAACCTCGAGTCGACCGAGGCCAACCCCCAGTGGGTTGCGCTGCGGCACTATGGCTGGCGTAACAACTTCTTCTCGATTTTCCCGAACGCGCTTTCGCTGAAGCCGGTGGCGGGACCCGAAGTGACGCTGATCCCCTGGTTCACCATCGTCTTCTGCACGCTGCTGGCCCTTCTGCTCATTACGATCTGGCGGCTTATCCGCAACTTCCGCAGGCGCCGCATTCAGCCCGTGTTTAACGAGATCGACGAAGGTGCCGAGGCCGCGCGCGGACGGTTCTGGCGCCTGTTCGGGCGGCGATAGGGGGCTCTGCCCCCGCCGCCTGGGCCGGCTCCCCCGGAGTACTGCGAGGACAGAAGAAGACGAAGGGAGCGTGCTTCGCTTCCGGTTGCCCGCACCAGCCGGTGTGGGTTACTGTCCCGCAACCACAAGATATGAGCAGCAGCATGGCCAATGACCTCCTCTCCGCCGCCTCGGCCAAGGTCTATGACGCGTCGTCGATTCAGGTTCTCGAGGACATGGAGCACGTCCGTCTGCGCCCCGGCATGTACATCGGAGGCACCGATGACCGGGCTCTGCACCACATGGTGGCCGAGATCGTCGACAACGCGATGGACGAAGCCGTGGCGGGGCACGCGACCTGGATCGAGGTCGAGATGCACGAGAACGGCCATGTAAGCGTCCGCGACAACGGGCGCGGGATGCCCGTCGACCCTCATCCGTCGAACCTGAAGAAGTCGACCCTGGAGATCATCTTCTGCACGCTCAACGCAGGCGGCAAGTTTTCGGGCGACAACTACGAGACCTCGGGCGGCCTGAACGGCGTCGGCTCGTCGGTCGTCAACGCCCTGTCGGACCACCTGCGGGTCGAGGTCGCGCGCAACAAGGAAGTCCACGCGATGGAGTTCTCGCGCGGGGTGCCGACGGGTGGACTTCAGAAGATCGGAGCGGCGTCGAACCGCCGCGGCACGACCGTCACCTTCCATCCCGACCCGCAAATCTTCGGCTCTCTCAAATTGCGCCCCGCCCGCCTCTTCGCGATGGCGCGGTCGAAGGCCTACCTGTTCTCGGGCGTGACCATCCGCTGGAAGACCGCCATCGCCGATGGCGACACGCCCCTCTCCGCCGAGTTCCACTTTGCGGGCGGGCTTGCGGACTATCTTTCGGACTCCCTGTCTGGCGCCACCACCTATGCCGAGGCGCCCTTCTCGGGCACTGTCGACTTCCGCGAGAAGTTCGGCGAACCGGGCAAGGTCGAATGGGCCGTCAACTGGACCCCGTCCCGCGACGGGTTCATCCAGTCCTACTGCAACACCGTGCCCACGCCCGAGGGCGGCACCCATGAGGCGGGCTTCTGGGCCGCGCTCCTCAAGGGCATCCGGGCCTATGGCGAGCGCGTCGGCAACCGAAAGGCCGCGCAGATCAACCGCGACGACCTTGCCACCGGGGCGGGCGCGCTGGTGTCGATCTTCATCCAGGGACCGCAGTTCGTCGGCCAGACAAAGGACCGGCTGTCGAACGAGAACGCTGCGAAGATGGTCGAGGGCGCGGTGCGCGATCACTTCGACCACTGGCTGGCGTCCGACACGAAGTCGGCGGGCTCCATCCTCGACTTCCTGGTCCTGCGCGCCGAAGAGCGTCTGCGCCGCAAGATGGAGAAGGAGACGCAGCGCAAGACCGCGACCAAGAAGCTGCGGTTGCCGGGCAAGCTGACGGACTGCTCGTCGAAGACGCGGGAAGGGACCGAGATCTTCCTCGTCGAGGGCGACAGCGCGGGCGGATCGGCCAAGGCGGCGCGGAACCGCGAGAACCAGGCCTTGCTTCCGCTAAGGGGCAAGATCCTGAACGTCCTCGGCGCGGCGTCGTCGAAGCTGACCCAGAACCAGGAAATCAACGACCTCTGCGAGGCGCTTGGCGTCCGCATGGGCACCCGCTTCAACGTCGACGACCTGCGCTACGAGAAGGTCATCATCATGACCGACGCCGACGTGGACGGGGCGCATATTGCCTCGCTTCTGATGACGTTCTTCTTCAGCCAGATGCGGCCGCTGATCGATCACGGGCACCTCTTCCTCGCCTGTCCGCCGCTGTACCGGCTGACGCAGGGGGCGAAGCGCCTCTACGTCGCGAACGACGCCGAGAAGGAGCGCGTGCTGGCCGAGGGGCTGGGCGGCAAGGGCAAGATCGACGTGCAGCGCTTCAAGGGCCTGGGCGAGATGGACGCCAAGGATCTGAAAGAGACGACGATGGACCCGAAATCGCGCACGCTGATCCGGGTGACCATCGACGAGGACGTGGCGGGCGAGACGGGCGATCTGGTGGAGCGGCTGATGGGGAAGAAGCCCGAGGAGCGGTTCCGGTATATCCAGGAGAACGCGCGGTTCGTGGAGGAGCTGGATGTATAACATTCTTGGTTGGATAGCGGCCAACCAAGTCCCATGCATTCTAATAGGCTTTTTGCTGGGTACCTTCCTCGCGCTCATCATAGCTTGGAAACTCTCTAGCGTAACTGCTTGGCGCATTGCTGACTTAGCGTGGGTTACTGTTGGTGGCTTTTCCACTTTTTTCGCTGTTCTAGCATCAATTTTTTTGAGCAATGTTGACGACTTAAGTCGGCAGATTGATGCTGCCAAATCGGAACTCTTTCGCTTGAATAGAAACACAGGAGTTTTTGTTGAGAGATGGTGTAATTCCCAAAGATTTTCAATCTCTCTTCCTGTAATAACTGAGCATCTCATGCTGGTTTGCAGAGATGCTGAAATATTGAAAGATGAATCTTCAACTCATACCACGCTAGCTACTTTTATTGATTGGTTTCAGGAGCAAAGGGAGAATAAAAATAGATCAAGTATGCAGGTAGAGAAATTTGACGGACTTAAGCCGGGTTTGGAATTTCAGGAAATAGACTGGTCCAAAGCAGAGTTTGGGACATCAAAAGCAGCCTATGAAATGATGGATGCACTGGAGCTGCGAGGCTTATTCGCATTTCAACTCCCTATGAAAGATGTTCTTCAGTCAGCTTCTGTACTAATAGATGCGGGGCTGTATGAAGAGGCAGGTTACGAATATGTTTCTATAAGGCAAGACTTTGAAAACTTAAAGCTGAAATTTGCTGAGCTTCAGCTATCTTGGTACGAAAACGAAAAGGGCCGAAAGTTTTTGCTGACTAGAACCCTTGCTCTATTTTTCCTTGCTATGGTCTTCCCACTTCGAGTTGGAAAATCCTACTTTGAAATATCCCAATTGAGAATCACTTAGTCAACGTTCCACCGCTTGCCGGTGTTGCGGTGCAATATTGCTCTGCTCATCACTCTCACCCGCACTTCGGTGTGAGACACCATGCAACGCTCACTTCCGAGCGGGCGCTGACCTCATTCCAACTCTCTCACGCTGCAACAATCGCGAGTGCGACGCGCGCCTTCCCATCCAAGCGCGCTTCTATTGCCCAAATGGGATCGATGGCTTAGATCCACACCCACACAGGCCACCCAGCCTGCCGTCCAAGGATCATCGCCCTGACATCTTCTCAGGCAACCCTGATCTTCTGATGCCAAGACCTGCCCTGGGCATCCCGCCCGGGCGGCACGTTCAGGAGAGACCCCATGTCCAAAGACAAGAACCGCGGCAACAAGGAAACCAAGAAGCCGAAGAAGGAGAAGCCGAAGGTCTCGGCGACCGCCAACTTCAGCTCGGGCAAGACCGAACCGATCATCGGCGGAAAAAAGATCAAGTAGACTGACAGGGCGCAGGACCGACGGCGGCCTGCGCCTGTGCCACCTCGGCCTTCCGAATGCATGAAAAAGGCCGGGCACAAGGCCCGGCCAGTTCTGAGGCAGTTGGAAAAGGTCAGTTCAGGTCGCGCTGCCAGGTGTCGACTTCGCGCTCGGCTTCGTCGCGCGCCTTGCCGTACTTCGACTGGACGAGGCCGATCAGCTGCTCGCGCTCGCCGCGGGCCTCGGTGATCTCGTCGTTGGTCAATTCACCCCAGTTCTCTTTGACCTTGCCGGTGAATTGCTTCCAGTTACCTTCGATCTGGTCCCAGTTCATGGTTGTCTCCTTCCAAATCCGTATCGGGGAAACAACGTTGAAGCGCTGCGAATGTTCCTCTTTCGCCAGCGGACGCGGCGCGATTCCGCTACTCCTGAACGGTCGCAAGCCAGCCCGCCACATCGGCGATCGGTTGTGCCGTAATGATCGGCTGTCCGGTCTCGGTGGCGATGGCACCGTCGGGAAAAGCATAGAGACGTCCGAAGGTTGGCATCTCTCCGCCATGCGACAGCATCGGGTCGCGACCGTCGATCTGACGGACGACGCGGAAGACCGGGAAGGTCCCGCCGTTGTCGCGTGACAGGCGCGTCAGATCGGCGGGCGGTTGGATCAGAAGGTCGGCCAGCGCGCCGTCGCCACGGGCTTCGGCGCCGTGGCATCCGGCGCAGTGCGTGAAGTAGACCTCTCGCCCGGCGACGAGATCGGGCTCGGCCCAGGCGGGCAGGGCGGCGACGGCGAGGAAAAGGGCGAAACGCATCACAAGCCCTCCTGCACCGTCTGAAGCCAGGCCGCGATCATCGCGATGGCTTCCGGGGCGACGATCTCGCTTCCGTCGGGGGCCATTATCGCTTCGGAGGGGCCCTGGAGCAGGAGACCGAAAAGCGGCATCGGCCCGCCGTGCGCGGCCACGTCCATGGTGCCGTCGATGCGCCGCACGACGCGGTCGAGAGGGAACTCGCCGCCATTCCGAGCCGAAAGCTGCGTCAGGTCGGCGGGCTGGACAGTCAAGAGATCGGCCATCGGCCCGTTTCCCTTCGCCTCGACGCCGTGACAGGTCGCGCAATAGTCGGCGAAGTGGTCGGCACCCTCTTCGACGTCAGCGGCGAAGACGGGGGTGGCAAGAAGCAGAATGGTCAGGATCATGCGCATGGGTCACCTCCTTGGTCGGGCAAGCCTCGCGCGGGAGGAGACGATCCGCCTTGATCCAGAACAAGAGCGGTGCCACCAAGGCGCATGTCGCCGAACGCAGCCTATGCCTCTGTCATGTTCCTCGCCGGGATCGGAATTCCCCTTCTCGCGGCGCTGAACGCGGCGCTCGGCGCACGGATCGGCAGCCCGGCGGTGGCGGCGCTGTGCCTCTTCCTCGTGGCCTTCTCGGTGACGGCTGCGGTCGTGATGCTGACAGGGCCGGGGGCCGTCAGGCATCTGGCGAGCCAACCCCGACACCTGTTCCTTGCGGGTGTGCTCGTCGCCTTCTACATCCTGTCGATCACCTACATCGCGCCTCACTTCGGCGTCGGCAACGCGGTGTTCTTCGTGCTTCTGGGACAGCTCGCCGCCGCGGCCGCCATCGATCACTTCGGTCTCTTCGGCGCCCGCGTCTCGCCGCTCGGCTTCACGCGTGCGGCCGGGATCGCTCTGATGGCGGCAGGCGTCGCGCTGACGCAGAAGGCCTAGACCAGCCGCCCGCCCTCCAGCCGAACGGTGCGATCCATGCGCGCCGCCAAGGTGGGATTGTGTGTCGCGATCAGCGCAGCGAGGCCGGTGTCCCGCACGACGTCCATCAGCGCCGCGAAAACGGTGTCCGACGTCGCGGGGTCGAGGTTGCCGGTCGGCTCGTCGGCGAGAAGGACGCGGGGACGGTTGGCCAGTGCCCGGCAGAAGGCGACGCGCTGCTGCTCTCCGCCCGACAGGGCGGCGGGCCGGTTGTCGGCGCGGCCCTCGACGCCGACGCGGGCCATCAGGGACAGCGCGTGCTCCCGCGCCTCGCGGTCCGGTACGCCGTTCGCGAGTTGCGGCAGGACGATGTTCTCGACCGCCGAGAACTCGGGCAGGAGGTGGTGGAACTGGTAGACGAAGCCTACTTCCTCGCGCCGGGCTGCGGTGCGGCGGGCGTCGGAAAGGCGTGTCATCTCGGTTCCGCCGATCAGGACGCGGCCTGTATCGGCGCTGTCGAGGAGGCCCGCAATATGCAGGAGCGTCGACTTGCCCGCGCCCGAGGGTGCGACAAGAGCCACGACCTCGCCCGGCTTCAACGACAGTGATGCGCCGTCGAGGACCGTCAGGGCGTTCGGCTTGCCGGGGTTGTAGGTCTTG
Organism: Silicimonas algicola; assembly: GCF_003970735.1. Classification (GTDB taxonomy): domain Bacteria; phylum Pseudomonadota; class Alphaproteobacteria; order Rhodobacterales; family Rhodobacteraceae; genus Silicimonas; species Silicimonas algicola. The sequence continues at coordinate 3,325,101 of NZ_CP034588.1, read as the reverse complement.
CCGATCCCGTCCAGCGTCAGCGCATCATTCATAGCGCAGCGCCTCAACCGGGTTCATGCGCGCCGCGCGCCGGGCGGGGAACAGCGTGATGCCCCAGGACAGGATCAGCGACAGCGACACGGCGGACAGAACGTCGTTCAGCTCCAGCTTCGCAGGCAGGCGGTAGATGCCGCGCACCGACGCCTCCCACACGCCGCCACCGGCAGCGCCGTTCACGAGCGCGAGGATCTGGTCAAAGTAGATCGCGAAGAGGCAGCCGATGATGACGCCGAAGAGAGTCCCAATCGTGCCGACCAGCGCGCCGGTCAGGAAGAAGACGCGCATGATCGCGCCCTGGGTCAGGCCCATGGTCCGGAGTATGCCGATGTCGCGGCCCTTGTTCTTCACCAGCATCACGAGGCCCGAGATGATGTTCATCGACGCGATCAGGACGAGAACGGACATCAGGACGAACATCACCGTGTCCTCGACCTCCAAAGCGCGGAGGAACCCACCTGCGCTGTCCTTCCACGTCCAGGTATAGGCGCCTTCGCCCCCGGCGACGGCGAGGCGGGGCGCGATCTGGTCGACCTGCTCGGGGTCGGTGACGTTGACTTCAAGCTCGTCGGCCACGCCCTCGCGGTTGAAGTAGGTCTGCGCCTCGGCAAAGGGCAGGTAGGCGCGGGTGCGGTCGATGTCGTAGCGGCCCGAGTTGAAGATGTAGGTGACGAAGTACTCGTTGATCCGCGGGCTCATGCCGAAAGGGTTGCGGACCCCGTTCGGGTTGATGACGCGGATGACGTCGCCCACGCCGACGCCAAGCGACCTTGCCGCCTCACGCCCGATGGCGATGCCATTCGGAAAGTCCTCGAGGCTGCCCTGCGCCGTCTCGGGATCCGCGATCCTCTCGATCCGGGCCAAGTCCTCGGGCGCAATGCCAAAGACCTCGAGCCCTGTGTTCTGCTCCTGGTGGACTGCCATGACCTGGCCCTTCACCAGCGGCGCAACGCGGGTCACGCCCTCGACCCCTCGCAGGCGCTCGGCCCATTCGGCGTAGTCCGGGATGGTCCGCGTCACGCCCCCCGTTTCGGTCTCGCGGGCCTGGCTGTAGACGGTGACGTGGGCGTTGGCGCCGAGGATGGTCGACACGAACTCGTCCCGAAACCCGGCCCGTACGGCGAGGGTGATGATCAGGGCGGCGACCGCGAGGGTGATGCCGACAAGGCTGATCCAGGTCATGACGCTGACGCCGCCCTCGGCCCGCTTGGCGCGGAGATAGCGCCAGGCGATCAGGAATTCGTAACGCGAGAAGGGGGCTGGCGTGGCCATGTCTGCTCCGGTTTTGCGTCTGAATGGCGTCCGGCGTGACCCGCGTCAACCGCCATGGCCTGCGAGCTGGCGGTTCAGGATTGCAGCAAATGCGGCCTGATGTCCTGGCCGGCGGCGGCGTAAATGTCCAGAAGCCGGTCGAAGGTGATGCCGGTTTCCTGCAACTCGGCCAGTTCGTGCGCGCCGTCATGTACCTCAAGGACGGGCCGCTGCCCGTTGGCGCCGGGAACGAGATTGCAGGGCAGGGGCTCGTCGATCTCGAAGCCGGGAAGCTGGTTCGTCAGCCAGGCGAAGCATCCGTCGAAGGGCTCGTCGGGATTGTAGAAGTTGCGGACATAGATGTCGTAGCTGTCCTGGCTCACGCTGCCCCAGGGCCCGAACGCGAAGCGCTGATCGCTACCGATGATCGGGATGGGCAACACGCATCGGACGAAGCGGTATTTGCCGAAGGCGCACAGGTCGGCGGTCAGCTTGTCATCCCCAACGGCCAGCACATCCTTGCCGCTCTGCGCGCGGTTGCCATGGGGCCAAGGATCCGGATGATCGTAGCCGATATCGAAGACGCCGCTGAACGCCTGGCCGCAACAGGGGCAGGCGCGACTGCTGTCGTTGAAGCGCTGCCAGCGTGGATCGCCAGCCAGGCTCACTCGGCCGCCTTCAGCAGGAAGCCCTTCTCGATCTGGTCGGAGGGGGCGACCGGGTATTCGCCGGAGAAGCAGGCATCGCAATAGGCCGGCGACTTCGGATCGCGGCCGTTCGCCTCGCCCACGGCCCGGTAGAGGCCGTCGAGCGAGATGAACTTGAGGCTGTCGACGCCCAGGTGCTCGCGCATCTCGTCCTCGCTCATTGTAGCGGCGAGAAGCTTTTCGCGCTGCGGCGTGTCGACGCCATAGAAGCAGGGCCAGGCCGTCGGCGGCGACGCGATGCGGAAGTGGACCTCTGCCGCGCCGGCGTCGAGGATCATCTCCTTGATCTTGCGCGAGGTAGTGCCGCGTACGACGCTGTCGTCGACGAGGATCACGCGCTTGCCGCGGATCAGCGCGCGGTTGACGTTGAGCTTGAGACGCACGCCCATGTTGCGGATCTGCTCGGTCGGCTCGATGAAGGTGCGGCCCATGTACTGGTTGCGGATGATCCCCATGGCGTAAGGAATGCCCGACTGCTGGCTGTAGCCGATTGCAGCGGGCGTGCCGGAATCGGGGACCGGGCACACGAGGTCGGCGTCGACCGGCGCCTCTTTCGCCAATTCCGCGCCGATGGCCGAGCGGGTCTCGTAGACCGAACGGCCGTTCAGCGTGGAATCGGGGCGCGAGAAGTAGACGTGCTCGAAGATGCAGAAGCGCGACTTCTTGTGTTCGAAGGGTCGATACGACAAGAGGGCGTCGTTCTCGATCACGACCATCTCGCCCGGTTCGACCTCGCGCACGAAGTCGGCGCCGATGATGTCCAGCGCACAGGTCTCGGACGACAGCGCCCAGCCTTCCTGCCCGATGCGTCCGATGACGAGGGGCCGGACGCCAAGGGGATCGCGCACGCCGATCAGCTTGGTGCGGGTCATGGCGACGACGCTGAAGGCGCCCTCGACCCGGCGCAGTGCGTCCTTCATCCGCTCGGGCACCGACTTTTGCAGCGACCGGGCCATGAGGTGGATGATGCATTCCGAATCCGACGAGGATTGGAAGATCGACCCCATGCCGATCAGCTCGCGCCTCAGCGCGTCGGCATTGGTGATATTGCCGTTATGCGCGATGGCCGCGCCGCCCATGCTGAACTCGCCGAAGAAGGGTTGCACGTCGCGGATCTGCGTCGCGCCCTTCGAGCCTGCGGTGGAATAGCGGACATGACCGATGCCAAGGGGGCCGGGCAGGCCGTCGATGACGTCCTGACGGGTGAAGTTGTCGCGCACGAGGCCGAAGCGGCGGGCCGAGTGGAAGCCGTCGACGGGTTCGTAGGTGACGATGCCGCCCGCCTCCTGCCCGCGATGCTGGAGCGCGTGAAGCCCGAGGGCCACGAAGTTCGCAGCGTCCGACACGCCGGTCACACCGAAGATGCCGCATTCCTCGCGGAGCTTGTCATCATCGAATGGGTCGGTGGTCGGCAGTCGCGGAGAGTGTTGATCGGACATCCGGTGACTCGGCTGGCTGCGATGCGACCCTTACTTAGACCCATCGCCCGGTGGTGTCACGGGGGCGGGCACCGAAAAGCGGCCGGGGCTCCAAATAAGTGAAGGCCTGCCGACGCGGCAGGCCTTCAGGAAATCATATGCCGTATCTGGCGTCACTCGCACTCGGGTCGAACTCACTAACCCTTGCACCGCCAAACGGCCCGCCGGGGCGGCGCCGGGAGGCCTCGCAGCCGACCCGACGCCCAACTCACTCACTCATCACACGGAACCTTGGAACCACCGCAATCCCGTTCACGGCTGCTTGTATGCCAACGGCTGTTGTCGACAGTGGGGCAGAAATTCAGAGCATCTGGGCGAGTTTAAGATGCGACGTAATCTGTAACAGCCGTGACACACCCCTATTCGCCAGAGCTTGGAAACAGTTTTCGCGCTAAGCGTGTTTCAGATGCGCTGTTGCTTTGCTTGTCGGGCAGGTTGTCGCGCTGTGCGACACAGTCGCGGGGTTCTATTAGTTGTGGCCGAAACAGGTGGCGCCACAATTACCCTGTTTCCCCGACGTGAACACACTGTCCAGAGTACAGATTGAGGGTCGCGGAAACGAAAACCGCATGCCTTGCGGCCCGCGGCGTTCAGGATCGGTCGTGGAGAGACTCAGGTGCCCGAGGACTGGCCTTCGACGGGGATCGAGCACTTCCCGATCAACTCGTCATAGCGCCCGCCGATCCAGTCCGGCACATCGGTCGGCATCTCGGCGTCGATGCGGTCGGACAGATCGCCGAGGACGACGGCGGTGCGGCTGTCGTTCACCATCGGGATCGGGTCCGAGACGATGACGCGCTCGTAGACGATATATGCGATTGCGACGAGGATCACGCCCCGGGCGACCCCGAAGAGAAAGCCCAGGCCCTGGTCTATGCCGCCAAGGGCCGACCGCTGCACGGCGCCCGCGAAGAGCGGCGTGAAGACGGAGAAGATGATGAGCGCCAGGGCAAAGACGCCGGCGAAGGCGGCGATCATGGACAGTTCGCAGGACGCGCCGAGGAAGTCCTTCAGGACCGGAACCTCGCGCATCAGCGGCTCGACCGTGGGGGCCAAGATGTAGGCCACGACCGCGGCTGCGATCCAGCCGCCGATCGACAGCACCTCGCGCACGAAGCCGCGGGAATAGGCCAGCACCGCCGAAAGGATGATGATCACGGCCACAATGCCGTCGATGATGGTGAAGCCGTCCATGTCTTGCCTCGTCTTTTCTCTGCCCCAGGGGCTATCCTGCCCCGAACACGTCACCCACCAGCGCGGCCAGGTCGGGCATCTGCTGCACCCTCACCCCGGCGACCGTTCCGGCCTTGCTGCGCTCGGGAAGGATGGCCGCCTCGAAGCCCAGCTTCGCGGCCTCTTTCAAGCGCGTCTCGGTCTGGCCGACCGGTCTCAAACCTCCTGATAGGCTGATTTCGCCGAAAACCACAGTGCGCTGCGGCAATGGTGCATCTTCGCGGGCCGAAAGTAGCGCAGCGGCCACAGCCAGATCGGCGGCGGGTTCCGTGATCCTGAGACCGCCCGCGACGTTGAGATAGACGTCGAGCCCGGCGAAGGGGATGCCGCAGCGCGCCTCGAGCACGGCGAGGATCATCGCGAGCCGCCCGCCGTCCCACCCGACGACCGAGCGGCGCGCCTGGCCCGCGGGGGCGGGAGAGACCAGCGCCTGGATCTCGCAGAGGACGGGCCGCGTGCCCTCGATCCCCGCAAAGACCACCGAACCGGGGCTGTCGGCCTCGCGGTCGGAGAGAAACAGGGCCGAGGGGTTGGCGACCTGCGCCAACCCCGCACCCGTCATCTCGAAGACGCCGATTTCGTCGGCGGGGCCGTAGCGGTTCTTGACGGCACGCAGGATGCGGAACTGGTGGCCGCGCTCGCCCTCGAAATAAAGCACGGTGTCGACCATGTGTTCGACGACGCGGGGGCCTGCGATCTGGCCGTCCTTGGTGACATGCCCCACGAGGATGACGCTGATCCCGGTGCGCTTGGCGAAGGTCGTGAGCTCGTGTGCCGTGGCTCGGACCTGACTGACTGATCCCGGAGCGCTGTCGACGGTGTCGAGCCACATGGTCTGGATCGAATCCACGATGGCGAGGTGCGGCGCCTCTTTTTCAAGAGTGGTCAGGATGTTGCGCAGGTTCGTTTCGGCAGCGAGGCGAACGGGCGCCTCGGCCAGCCCAAGACGTTGCGCGCGGAGGCGCACCTGGCTCGCCGCCTCCTCGCCCGAAACATAGACCGCCTTCAGGCCCGCCATCGCGAAGGCCGCCGCGGCCTGGAGGAGGAGCGTCGACTTTCCGATGCCCGGGTCTCCCCCCACGAGGATCGCGCTGGCCGGGACGAGGCCGCCGCCCAGAACGCGGTCAAGCTCGTCGAGGCCGGACAAGGTGCGGGCAAGCGGTGCATCGGCGCTGGACAGGTCGCTTAGCGCGATCGTCTTGCCGCGCGAAGCACCCAGACCCTTGGTCGATGGACCGGATGAGAGCGGAACGTCTTCCGAGATCGAGTTCCATGCGCCGCAGTCGTCGCAGCGGCCGGACCACTTGGCGTGGACCGCGCCGCAATTCGTGCAGGTGAACGAGGGGGACTTCGCCATGCGGCCTTCATGCCTGCCCCCCGAAGCGGGGGCAAGCGCATCGGCGCGTCACTCGGCGGGGACCGCCGCAGGCCGGGGGCGGGGCAGCTGGGGAAGCTCCAGGACTTGCGGGTCGCGACGACGGCGAACGGGCGACAGACCCAGTTCTTCCGTCAGCGTGTCGAGTTCCGCGATGAGCTGGTTCATCCGAGAGACGGCGACGTCCTCCTCGATCTCGACGCGGCTCTTCCACTGTCTTAGATCGCGGGTGACCTCCAGAGCCCGCGCGATCCGCACCTCCATCTGGTCGGCTTCGCGCTGGCGTGCCTCGAGGCTGTCGCGGGCGCGCGCAACGGCTTCGTCGGAATAACGCTCTGCGAGGCCCTCGCTGACCCGGCTCATCTGGGCCGCGACCTCGAGAAGGTCGGCGTCGAGATGGCCGAGGTCGGGATGCTCTTTCAGCCAGATGAGACGTTCGCGGACAGCGTCGTATTCGCTGGAGACGTTGAAGACACCGGTGCGGTCGGCGCGGTGCGCGGCCCAATAGGCGTTCGCCACATCCTCCATCCGCATCCGGAAGCTGCGATGCGACGTTTCAAGCGCGAGGATGCGCCAGTTCGCCGGCATGTAGGCCAGGAGGAGGAGGGTCAGCGCGAAAGCCGCGCCATGAAGGAGAAGTCCCGCCTCCCGGACGCTGCCGTCCGAGAGGACGAGAGGAACCTCCAGCCGGGGCAGGAGACCCGAAAGCGACAGGAGGAAGGTTCCACCGACACACAGCACCAAACCGAGGACGAATACCATCGACGCAACCTGCATCGCCCTCGCCCACCACCAAAAACCGACCTTGGACATCGATCACCACCTATCCGGCACTCGGCGAATTTCCGCCTGTCGCACCGGAACTACGCATGGGAGTGTCGAGAGTTCCGCGTGAAACCATTTGTTTCCAAACACGGATCAATCAGTCGCGGCCTGTCAACCCCTGCTGAGAAAGGGCAACTCCAGAGTATCCGGCGCAGGAAGAAGCTTCGGCCGCCGTGTGTCGGACGAGCCGTTGCCGCGCATGTCCCGCGCGATGGACATGAGCATCCGGGTGCGCGTGACGGGGTTGCGGGCTGGTCGGAACGGCCCCTTGTCGAAGATCGACGGCAGCGACGGTTTGCTGTGCCGGAAGACGGGCACCGGTGTGCCGGGTGTGTCCGGATCCTCAAGGACAAGGGGGGCGGGCCGCTGGCGTGACGTGAATGTCAGGACGACATCGGTCAAGGGGTCGGCCTCGTACCGCTGTCGCCGCGAGACGTCGCACAAGAGAACGACACCGATCCAGATCGCGGGGCAGAACGCGGCGAGGATGAAGAACACCCAGCTTGCCCGTGCGAGGCCGAGGGTCCAGGGCGCAAGGCCGGCCGCCGTGATCGCCGCTAAGAGGCAGGCAAAGGCGTAAATCCACGAGTTGGCCGACTTCGACAGCATCAGCCGACGAAACGCCAGCCATCCGACGGTCATCGGAAGAACGACCACGAAGGTCTTGAAAAGGAGAAGGAACAACGGGCTGAGGATGTCCATTCTATGACTCCGTCTGCCACCCCGACGCGGCATATCGCGCATTGTCGTTAAAAATGCGTAACTTGTCCCGCGACTGTTTCCGTCTGGGAACCGAATTGTTGCAAGAATGCAAGAACTCGGTCTGCTCCGGCTCGCCGAGGGTCATTACCGAAGCGTCTCGATCGGTCCGTTGGGACTGCCCGTGATGAACTGCGTCAGGTAAGGGTCGCCGCTTGCGTCCATCTCGGTCACGGGGCCGGTCCAGCGGATCTTTCCCCGGTGCAGCATCGCGACCTCGTCCGCGATGGCGCGCACGCTGGTCATGTCGTGCGTGATGGTCATGGCGGTGGCGCCCATCTCGACCACGATCTCGCGGATCAGGTCGTTGATGACGCCGGACATGATCGGGTCGAGGCCCGTTGTCGGTTCGTCGAAGAAGATGATCTCGGGCTCTGCCGCGATGGCGCGGGCGAGGCTGACGCGCTTCTGCATCCCGCCCGAAAGCTCGGCCGGATAAAGGTCGGCCACATCGGGCGACAGGCCGACACGCCGCAGCTTTTCGATGGCGATCTCGCGGGCCTCGGTCCAGGGACGTTTCAGCGAGCCGCGCAACAGGCGGAAGGCCACGTTCTGCCAGACGGGCAGAGAGTCGAACAGCGCGCCGCCCTGGAACAGCATCCCGAACCGCGCGAGGAAGGCGTCGCGCTCGGACGAGCCCTGGCGAAGGCGCGTCACGTCCTGACCGTCGACGGTGATGATGCCTCGGTCGGGCTCGATCAGGCCAAGGACGCACTTGAGGCAGACCGACTTGCCCGTCCCCGAACCGCCGATGATGACCATGCTGCGGCCCTTGCCGATCGACAGGTCGATCCCGCGCAGAACCTCCTTGGGTCCGAAGGCCTTGTGGACGTCGCGAAGCTCGATCATGCGGCGAAGAACAGTTCGGTGAGGATGAAGTTGGCGGCGAGGATCAGCACGCTTGCCGCGACAACGGCTGTCTTGGTGGCGCTGCCGACGCCCTGCGCGCCGCGGGCGGACTGCATCCCGTAGTAGCACCCCATCAGCGCCGCGAGAAAGCCGAAGACGGCGCCTTTCGTCATGGACGACACGATGTCGAGCGGTTCGAGGAAGTCGATGGTGTTGCGCAGGTAGGTCGAGGCGTTGAAGCCGAGGCGGTTCACGCCGACGACGTAGCCGCCGAAGATGCCGATGACGTCGCCCACGGCCACGAGCAGCGGCATGACGAGCGTCGCGGCGAGGACGCGCGGCAAGGTCAGGTACTTCATCGGGTGCGTCGACAGGGTGACGAGGGCGTCGATCTGCTCGGTCACCTTCATCGTGGCGATCTCGGCGGCGATGGACGAGGTGACGCGGGCGGCGATCATCAGGCCGACGAGGACGGGACCAAGCTCGCGCACCATGCCGATGGCGACGATCTGGGGCACCACCGCCTCGGCCGAGAAGCGCGCGCCACCAGCGTAGATCTGAAGCGCCAGCGCGCCACCGGTGAAAATGGTCGTCAGCCCGACGACGGGGAGGGAGAAGTAGCCGATCTGGAGCAGCGCGTGTCCGAACTCTCGGGGATACCAGGGTGGCCGAAACAGGTGCGAGACGGTCTCGATCCCGAAAAGCGCCGTGCGACCGATGGCGGCGAGAAGCGCCAGCACCGCCCGTCCGACGGCGGCGAGAAGGCTCATGCGGCGCCCTCGTAGTGGCGGGCATAGCGGTGGCCGAGCGAGGTCAGGATCTCGTAGCCGATGGTGCCCGCTGCATCGGCCAGGTCGTCGACCGATTGGTGCGGGCCGAGGATATCGAGCGTCTCGGGGATCTCCTCGAGGTGGGTCACGTCGACGGTAATGAGGTCCATCGACACGCGCCCCACGATGGGGCAGGGGACGTCGCCCGCCCAGACCCGACCGTTGGATCCCAAGCCGCGGATCAGCCCGTCGGCATAGCCGGCCGAGATGGTGGCGATGCAGCTTTCGACATTGGCGGTCCAGGTGTTGCCGTACCCCACGGTCTCGAAGGGCCGCACGATGCGGGTCTGCACGATCGGAGCGGAGAGGGCGACGACGGGCGTCGCATCATCGAAAGGCCGACCGCCATAAAGGCCGATGCCGGGGCGCACGAGATCGAAGTGGTATTCGGTTCCGAGGAGGATGCCGCCCGTCGCGGCGAGCGACCGGCGATGCGCGATGCCGTCCGTCATGGTGCGGAAGCTGTGAAGCTGCTGCGCGTTCATCGGATGGTCTGGTTCGTCGGCGCAGGCGAGGTGGCTCATCACGAGGCGCGGCCCTGCATCCATCAACTCGGACTTGAGCGCGTCCCAATCGCCGCGCTCCATCCCCAGGCGGTTCATCCCGGTGTCGAGCTGGACGCCGAAGGGGTGACCGGGAGCGGACTGGAAGTGCCGAGCGACCTGCTCGGGCGCGTTGAGCATCGGGATCAGTCGGTGCTGTTGCAGAAGGTCGGTGTCGCCGTGCATGTGGCCGGAAAAGACATGGATGTCGGCGTCCGTCCCGACTGCCCGCCGGATGATGACCCCTTCCGAGGCGACGGCGACGAAGAAGCTTCGTACACCTGAGGCATGGAGCTTGCGCGCCACGTCCGTCGCACCCGTGCCATAGCCGTCGGCCTTGACGGCCGCTCCGGTCTCGACATGGGGCTGGGACAGGGCATCGAGGGCGCGCCAGTTGGCGGCGACGGCATCGAGATCGACGGTGAGATGCGCGGCTCCCATCCGCGCGGTGTCGGCGAAGGGGCGCGCGGCGTCAAGTCCCCTATGGGGCAGCACGGAGGACGGAGAAGGATCGAGCGCGGCGGATTTGCGATTGCGCCCGCCCGTCCTGTTGCCTAGCCCTCGGAGCAGGGAGGACGGCATGGGCGAAATCATCCTGGTGCGTCACGGCCAGGCCAATTCGGGCGCGTTGACCGAGGCCGACTATGACCGGCTGAGCGACCTCGGTCACCGCCAGGCCGCGTGGCTGGGCGAGTGGATGCGCGAGAACGACTACGCGTTCGACCATGTCCTGGCCGGCACCATGCGACGGCACCGCGAGACGGCGGCGGCGATGAAGATCGCCCCCGACGAGGACGCGCGGCTGAACGAGCTGGACTACTACACCCTGAGCCAAAGCCTGCATGACCGAAGCGGCGAGCCCATGCCCACGGGCGACAGCTTCGCCGACCACATGCCCAAGGTCTTTGCCGCCTGGGCGGCGGCCGAGATCATCGGCGCCGAGACCTACGAGCGGTTCGAGACGCGGGTGGCCGAGCTTCTGACCGAGGCCGCGGTTCCCGGGCGGCGGCTGCTCTGCATCACCTCGGGCGGCGTCATCGGGATGATGCTGCGCCATGTCCTCGACCTCGACATGATGAAGATGAGCCGGGTCATGCTGCCGATCTGGAACACCTCTATCCACCGCCTTCACGTCCGCGACGGCGAGACGATCCTCGCCGGATACAACGCCATTCCGCACCTCGAGGCGCCCGAGCGCGCCGGGTCGCGGAGCTATTACTGAGGGATTTGCGATGCTGAAACTCTACTGCGCCCCCGTCACCATCTCGACCGCCGTCGTGTGCCTTCTGAACGAGGGCGCGGAATGGGAGCCGATCCGCGTCGATGTGCGCGGAGGCGAGCAGTCGCGGCCAGAGTATCTTCGGATCAATCCGAAGGGCCGGGTGCCGGTGCTGGTGACGCCGGAGGGTCTTCTGACCGAGACGGGCGCCGTCCTCGAATACATCGCCGAGACCGCGCTGCCCGACTTCATGCCGACGGATGCCTTCGGCAAGGCGCGGGTGCGCGAGGTGATGTTCTACCTCGCCTCGACGATGCACGTGAACCACGCGCACCTGCGCCGCGCGTCCCGGTGGGCCGACGACCCCGCCGCACAGGAGGCGATGTCGGCCAAGGTGCCCGAGACGATGCGCGCCTCGGCAGCCTACCTCGAGGGCGTCGTCGAGGGGCCGTTTCTTTTCGGCGACCGCCCGACGATCGCGGATTTCTATCTCTACACGCCGGTCTATTGGCTTGAAGGGGACAAGGTGGATGTCTCGGACTTCCCCAAGCTGGCCGCGTTCAAGGCCGCGATGGAGGGTCGTGCGTCGGTGAAGAGGGCCTGGGCGGACGGCTTCTATGGCTGAGCCTCGGACCGCGTGACGGCCAAGCTGTCGTTCAGCACCCTGACCTCGCGCTGAGGGAAAGGGATCGAGATGCCATTGGCCTTGAAGGTGTCCCAGAGGGCGAGGAAGACGTTGCCCCGGATGTTGGTCAGGCCGTCCGACGGATCTACGATCCAGAAGCGCAGGATGTAGTTCACCGAGCTGTCTCCGAAGCCGGTGATGTGGCAGACGGGCGGGCGCGAGGAGAGGACGCGGTTGACGCTCGCGGCCGCCTCGATCGCCAGTTTCCGCACCTTGTGGGGGTCGTCGTCGTAGCTGGTGCCGAAGTCGATGTCGATGCGGACGAAGTCGTTGGAATGCGACCAGTTCACCACCTGCCCGGTGATCAGATCCTCGTTCGGGATCAGATACTCCTTGCCGTCCCGCGTGGTGATCGAGACATAGCGCGCGCCAAGGGCGTTGATCCATCCGAAGGTGTCACCGATCGAGATGACGTCGCCCGGCTTGATCGACTTGTCGAGGAGGATGATGACCCCCGAGACGAGGTTCGAGACCACCTTCTGGAGGCCGAATCCGAGGCCGACGCCGATGGCGCCGGACAGGACGGCGAGGCCCGTCAGGTCGACCCCGACGAACTTGAGGCCGATGAAGAAGGCCGCGCCGAAGAGGAGGATCTGGAGGATCTTGACCGCCAGCACCTGCATCGAAGGCGAGATGTCGTCGTTCGCGCGGATGCGGTTCGCCGTGGTCTGGCTGATGAGCCGGGCGAGGGTGAAGAGGACGGCGATGGCCGCCGCGGCCTGGATCACCGTCAGGATCGAGAGGTGGAAGTCGCCGATGTCGATGGCGAGGCTGTCGAGAAGCCGCGACGCCTCGTCCGCGACGCCGAGGTAGTAGAGCGTCACGAAGATCCACAGCGCCCAGGACACGATGCGGCGGAGAAGCTCGTTGCGAACAAGGCGCGCCGCCAGACCCACGAGGAGGATGGCAATCGCGATGGTGCCCACGAGCTCGAGCAGGAAGCGGCGCGAGGGGAAGGGGTTGATCTCGGCCATGATGCGCGCGGCGATCCACACGAAAAGCGTGAAGGCCATGAGGAAAATGCGTCGGCGGATCAGAAGAAGCCAGCGCAGTTGCCACTTCGGCCTGCCTTCGAGCGTGTGCATCCATGCGTTGAAATGCGGCTTGATCCAGCGCGAGACGCCCCAGGCGAAGGCGATACAGACGACGAGAATCCCGATCTGGTAAAGCCGCGAGGGCTGCAGCAGCAGCCGACCCTGGAGCAGGGCCTGGTTCCAGAGGTCGGCGAGCTGCGTCCAGAGATCCGCGTCCATGCCTCAGAATGGCGTCCGGTCGAGGCTGGTGCAAGGCGGGCGAGGTCTCACCGAGGCGTGACCTCGGCCTTGGTGGGTCCGTGGTATGGGTGACCTCGGGAAGAGGAGGTCCGGGGATGCATCGCCGCGCTGTGCTGTCCTGTCTTGTTTTTCTGTGTCTGGCGGGAGGTCGAGCCGGTGCCGATCCGGAGTTCTGGAAGTCCGAGTGGCCACGGACGGATTTCGGGCGCACCGCCGTGGAGAGTTGGGTCGAGATCCAGTCGGGCGGACCGCCGCGGGACGGGATCCCGGCTCTCGACGCGCCGGGCTTCGTGAAAGTCGCGGCAAAGCGGGGGATCGAGGATCGGGAGCCGGTGATCGCTCTCGAGGTCGAAGGCGAAACGCCCCGCGCCTATCCCGTGCGCTACCTGATGTGGCACGAGATCGTCAACGACACTGTGGGTGGGATGCCTGTGGCGGTGACGTTCTGCCCGCTGTGCAATTCCGGCATCGTGTTCGACCGGCGCGTGGGTGGGCGCGTGCTGTCCTTCGGGGTGACGGGGAAGCTGCGCAATTCGGACATGGTGATGTACGACCGGGAGACCGAAAGCTGGTGGCAGCAGGCCACGGGCGAGGGGATCGTGGGCGAGATGACCGGGCGCGACCTGCGGCCCCTGCCGTCGTGGATGGAAAGCTGGGACGAGTTTCGTATGCGAAACCCGGACGCACTGGTGATGGCCGAGCCCGCCTCGGGGCGATCCTACGGGCGAAACCCTTATGTTTCCTACGATTCCGCCGCGCGGCCGTTTCTCTATTCGGGGGAGTTGCCGCCGCATGGCATAAACCCCTTGGCCCGCGTGGTTCGCGTCGGCGAGCGTGCCTGGCCGGTGGAGCGGATCCGGCGCGAGGGTCAGGTGACGGAGGCGGGCGTGACGATCTCGTGGTCTCAGGGTCAGGCGTCGGCGCTGGACGCGGCGCGGATCGGCGAAGGGCGAGAGGTCGGCACGATCCGGGTGCGGGACGGCTCGGGGGCGGACGTGGCGCATGATGTTCTCTTCGCCTTCCATGCGTTCTGGCCGGAGGGGCGGTGGATGCTGCGATGAGGGCCTTCGGTATCGCGTCGGTATCACGTCGGTATTGCGTCGGTGCGGGACACGAGCCGAGACTGTCCTGAAACGGTGACCGGAGGCTGGCATGAGACGATGGCTCGGGGGTGTGGCGGCGGCGCTGACGGTTCTGATCGTGACCGTCTGGATCGTGGCGCTGCCCTCCCGTCCGGATGGGTTCTACCGCGCGGGTGACGGTGAGCCGGGACCTCCGGGACGCCTGATCGCGGCGGAGGCTTTCACCCGAGGTGTCCCCGAGGGCGCGCGGGGCTGGCGCATCCTCTACACGACGACGCGGGGCGACGGGTCGCCGGCGGTGGCGAGCGCGGTGATCGTGGCGCCGGAGGGCGCGGAGGGTCAGGTGCCGGTCGTTGCCTATGCCCACGGCACCACCGGCGTCGCGGCGGGCTGCGCGCCGTCGATGTTCGACAATCCCTTCCCGAACGTGCCGGGCTTTCCCGCACTTCTCGACGAAGGCTGGGCCTATGTGGCGACGGACTATGTCGGCCTGGGGACAGGGGGCGGGCACCGCTACCTCGACGGACCCGACGCGGCGCGGGCGGTGCTCGACTCGGTCCGGGCGGCCCGGACCTTGGCCGAAGCGCCCCTTGGCGGCCCCGTGGCGGTCTGGGGCCATTCGCAGGGCGGTCACTCGGCGCTCTGGACGGCGCAGATTGTGCGCGACTATGCGCCCGACCTCGATCTGGCGGGCGTGGCCGCGATCTCGCCGGCCAGCGACCTGCCCGCGCTTCTGGCGGCGGCGGGCCATTCGATCTTCGGCACGATCATCCAGGCCTACCTCGTGGCGGGGTACGACCGCGCCTATCCCGACATCGACGCCTGGGGTCACGTCGACTGGAGGGTGCAGCCGCTCGTCCGCGACATGGCGCGGCGCTGCATCGAGTTTCCCGACATCTGGATGTCCATCGCCGAGGCCGGGCTGATCCCGGAACGGGGGGTCTTCGCGCGTTTGCCGGGAGAGGGCGCCTTCGGGGACCGGCTGAGGATGAACGTGCCTCGCGGACCCTTTCCGGTGCCGCTTCTTGTCGGTCACGGGGGGCGCGACGACCTTGTCCTGCCGGAGGTGCAGGACGGCTATGTCGCGAGCCTCTGCGCGGCGGGCGAGGCCGTGGACTATCGGACCTATCCGGAGGAGGACCACGTCTCGGTCGTGCAGCCGGTCTCGCCGCTGACCGCCGAGCTGATCGGCTGGACGCGGGCGCGGTTCGCGGGCGAGGCCTTTTCAGGCACCTGCCCGCCGCCCTAGCCCTGAAGCGGCCTCACCGTCATCTCGCCTTCGGCCCGGCTGACCATCGCCAGCGCCGCGGCGTGGGCGGCGGCGGCCGTGGTGAAGTAGGGGATCTTGTCCATCAGCGTCACGTTGCGCATGGACCGCGAGTCCTCGATGGCCTGCGTGCCCTCGGTGGTGTTCATCACGAGATCGACCTCGCCGTCCTTCATCACGTCGACGATGGTGCGTCCACCCTCGTAGCCCTTGTTGACGATGTCGGACGAGATGCCGTTCTCGTTCAGGAATTTCGCCGTCCCGCGCGTGGCGAGGATCTTGAGGCCGAGCCCGGTCAGCATCCGCGCGGTCTCGACCAGCATGGACGTCTTGTCGGAGTCCTTGATCGAGATGAAGACCGTGCCGCGTTCGGGCAGGACGGTTCCGGCACCTAGCTGCGCCTTGAGGAAGGCGCGCGCGAAGGTGCGGTCCCAGCCCATGACCTCGCCGGTGGAACGCATCTCGGGGCCGAGGAGGGTATCCACGCCGGGGAAGCGGGCGAAGGGCAGGACGGCTTCCTTGACGCTGAACCAGGGCGTGCGGAAGTCGGACAGGGCCATCGGGTCGGACATCGGGATCACGGTATCCTCGTCCACCTGAACATGCGGCGGAGAGGCGGGGAAGGCCGAGAGCTTTTCGCCCGCCATGAGCCGCGCCGCGATGGAGGCGATGGCGCTGTCGGTCGCCTTGGCGACGAAGGGCACTGTGCGCGAGGCGCGGGGGTTCACCTCGATCAGGTAGATGTCGTCGCCCTTGATCGCGAACTGGATGTTCATCAGCCCGACGACGTGCAGCTCGCGCGCCAGCGCCTTTGTCTGGACGATCAACTCGTCGATGATGGCCTTCGGCAGCGTGTGAGGCGGGAGCGAGCAGGCGCTGTCGCCGGAATGGACGCCGGCTTCCTCGATGTGCTCCATGATGCCCGCGACGTGAACGGCCTCGCCGTCGCAGAGCGCGTCCACGTCGACCTCCGTCGCGCCGTCGAGGTAGCGGTCGAGAAGGACGGGGCTGTCGCCCGAGACGACGACCGCGTCGCGGATGTAGCGGCGCAGGTTGTCCATGTCGCGCACGATCTCCATCGCGCGGCCGCCAAGGACGTAGGACGGGCGGATGACCAGCGGGAAGCCGATCTCGGCTGCGATTTCCAACGCCTGCTCGTCGGACCGCGCGATGCCGTTGTGCGGCTGCTTCAGGCCGAGCCGGTTGACGAGGTCCTGGAACCGCTCGCGGTCCTCGGCGAGGTCGATGGCGTCGGGCGTGGTTCCGAGGATCGGGATGCCGGCGTCGTGGAGCGCGTTGGCGAGTTTGAGCGGTGTCTGGCCGCCGAACTGGACGATGACGCCGTGGAGCGTGCCGTTCTGCTGCTCGACGCGCAGGATCTCCATGACGTGCTCGAAGGTCAGCGGCTCGAAATAGAGCCGGTCCGAGGTGTCGTAGTCGGTCGAGACCGTCTCCGGGTTGCAGTTGACCATGATGGTCTCGTAACCCACGTCCGAAAGCGCGAAACAGGCGTGGCAGCAGCAGTAGTCGAACTCGATCCCCTGGCCGATGCGGTTCGGGCCGCCGCCGAGGATGACGACCTTGGTCTTGCCCGACGGCCGCGCCTCGCATTCGACCTCGCCCATCATGGGGACCTCGTAGGTCGAGTACATGTAGGGCGTCTGGGCCTCGAACTCGGCCGCGCAGGTGTCGATGCGCTTGAAGACCGCGATGACGCCCAGGTCGAGCCGCGCCTTGCGGACCTGCTCCTCGGTCTTGCCCGTCAGCGTGGCGAGGCGGGCGTCGGTGAAGCCCATCATCTTGAGGTGTCTCAGACCCGTCTCGGTCGCAGGCAGGCCCTCGGCCCGGACGGCATCCTCGGTCTCTACGATCTCGCGGATGCGGGCGAGGAACCAGGGGTCGAAGGCCGTGACGGCGTTGATGTCGTCGTCCGACAGCCCGTGGCGCATCGCCTGCGCGATGGTGCGCATCCGGTCGGGCGTCTGCTTCGACAGCGCGGCGGTGATCGCGGCCTTGTCGGGCGCGCCGGGGATGTCGACCTCGTCAAAGCCGGTCAGCCCGGTCTCGAGCGAGGCCAGCGCCTTCTGCACGCTTTCGTGGAAGGTGCGGCCGATGGCCATCGCCTCGCCCACCGACTTCATCGCGGTGGTGAGTTCGGGCTTGGCGCCGGGAAACTTCTCGAAGGCGAAGCGCGGGATCTTGGTCACGACATAGTCGATGGTCGGCTCGAACGAGGCGGGCGTGACCTTGGTTATGTCGTTGTCGAGTTCGTCGAGGGTGAAACCGACGGCGAGCTTCGCGGCGATCTTGGCGATGGGAAAGCCCGTGGCCTTAGACGCCAGCGCCGAGGAGCGCGACACGCGGGGGTTCATCTCGATCACGATCATGCGGCCGTCGGCGGGGTTCACGGCCCACTGGACGTTCGATCCGCCCGTCTCGACCCCGATCTCGCGCAGGACGGCGATCGAGGCCGTGCGCATGGCCTGGTATTCCTTGTCGGTCAGCGTCAGCGCAGGGGCGACGGTGATCGAGTCGCCGGTGTGGACGCCCATCGGGTCGATGTTCTCGATCGAGCAGACGATGATGGCGTTATCCGCGCGGTCGCGAACCACCTCCATCTCGAACTCCTTCCAGCCGAGAAGGCTTTCGTCGATCAGGATCTGGGCGACGGGCGAGGCCTCGAGCCCGCGGCGGCAGGTCTCGAAGTATTCGTCGCGGTTGTAGGCGACGCCGCCGCCGGTGCCGCCGAGGGTGTAGGCGGGGCGGATGATCGCGGGCAGGCCGACTTCCTCGAGTGCCTCCATCGCGGCTTCGAGGCCCTTGGCGATGTCGTAGCGGCCTTGCGAGATCTTCGGCGCCGAGACGATGGCGGCCTTGGGGTTCTCGAGCCCGATGCGGTCCATCGCCTCGCGGAAGAGCTTGCGGTCCTCGGCCATCTCGATGGCCTCGCGCTTGGCGCCGATCATCTCGACGCCGTATTTCGCCAGCACGCCCATCTCCTCGAGCGCAAGCGAGGTGTTGAGCCCGGTCTGCCCGCCCATGGTCGGCAGAAGGGCGTCGGGGCGTTCCTTCTCGATGATCTTGGCCACGACCTCGGGGGTGATCGGCTCGATGTAGGTCGCGTCGGCCAGACCCGGGTCGGTCATGATGGTGGCGGGGTTCGAGTTGACGAGGATGACGCGGTAGCCTTCCTCGCGGAGCGCCTTGCAGGCCTGCGCGCCGGAATAGTCGAACTCGCAGGCCTGACCGATGACGATGGGACCGGCTCCAATGATCATGATCGACTGGATGTCGGTTCTCTTCGGCATCGGCCGATCCCCCATAGGTCACGCAAATTGTCGGCGTTATAGGGATTGGGGTCCGAGGTGCAAGGGGCGTTTGGGTGGGAGGGCTGCGACCCACAAGCACAGCGCTCCCAAGGCGCAGACGGCAAGGAACGCGACTTCGTGCCCTCCGGGATGCATGATCGTCAGTCCCAACGACGGATAGACGTAAGGCGAACGAAGTACGAAGGTCAGAAGGACCTGAAGCGGGACAACACCCCAGGGCGATACGTAGCCATAAAGCGCCGGCAGAAAGACCAGCGCAGGGATCAGGTGGTATACCCATGTCAGCGGAGACACGACGGCGACTGCGATGATCGCGGCCGGCCAGAAGAAGGGCGCGCGGGTTCCCCGACGCCACGCCAGCCACGACACGCCGAGCACGACCGTCATCTGCAGCACGACGTCGAAGATCCGCCAGGCGGGCGTCTTCAGCATGACGTGCCACCCGATCTTCAGCCCCGTCTCTTCGGTGCTGAAGCGAGTCAACTCATCCCAGTACAGGTGCCTCGCGATCATGGGATCGAAGGAATAGTTGGCAAGTGTATAGAGCACGCTGCCAGAGATGGCGCGAATCTCGTTCAGGAAGGCGGCGTGCATCGGCCATCCGGCGACGGCTATGGAAAGAAGTCCCAGCGCACAGCCCATGAGCGCGAATGAGGTGAACGCCCGCCGCTCGCCTCCCGCAAGCCAGAAGACGGCGAAAAGCACCGGATAGAGCTTGAGAGAGGCGGCAAGCGCCATTGCTGCGCCTCCTGCAATGGGGGCGCCACGGGTGGTACGCTCGATCCCGAGGAGAATGAGGAAGCTCACGAGGATCTGAGGCTGATTTTCATCGAGCGCCAACATGAAGGGAAGGGTCACGCTCGCGGTCGGCCACGCCAGAAGCAGGTAAAGGCGACGCGGGATGGCGAGCTGCGTGATACGGGGAACGAGGACGACCATTGCGGCGATCATCGAAAGATTTGCTGCCGCCATGAACAATCCGAAGGACTTGAAGGTCGAAATTGCGACGACCTTGGACATGACCCAGGCCCAGAGCGGGGGATAGATGAACGGGTACACCGCCGTTTCCCGTCCTTCCGCGACGACGGTGTCGATCCACGGCTGAGGCGGGCGCATCGTGAAGAGGCCGTCCGACCCCCGGTAGATCAGTTCGGGCACCGAACCGTCGTTCCAGAAGTTCCCAGCCAACCACAAGGCAAGCAGGTCTGAAGAAGACGGGAACCCAATGCTTGCTACGAGCGTAGCCGCAATCGCGATCAGGATCGCAACTTCAGAGCGCGTGTAGTCCATGTGCCTGCGAGCCTGCTCTTCTTCCTTGTTCGCGCGCGCAGGTTATGCAGGGTCGAAGGCGGAACAATGGCCGTGGGCGTGCGAGGAAGGGGCGAGTTGTGAAATCGCAACAAGACGGACCGATGTCCCCGCCGATCCGCCTGCATATCGAGTTCGCCCTGCTATATCTTGCGGCCCCCGCCGTGATGGCGGTCGCGGTGCCTCCGGGGTGGCTGTTTCCGGTGCTGGGCGTCTTCAGTCTTCTCAGTATCGCCCTTCTTCTCGTCACGCCCAGCTTCCACCTGCTAGAGCTTGTGGAGGGCTGGCGGCGGGTTTCGCTTCGTCTCGTTCTGGGCGTCGCGGTGGTGACGGCGGGGGTCGGCAGCGCCGTCGTGCTCGCCACGGCGCCTGGCTCCTTCCTGGGCCTCGTCCGTGGCAATCCGGGGCTGATGCTGATGATCGCGGCGCTTTACCCGCTCGTGTCGGCCTTGCCGCAGGAGCTGGTCTACCGCGCGCTGTTCTTCGGCCGCTATGTCGCGATCCTGCCGCGCGAAGCGGGACCGGCGGTGCTTTTGAACGCGGCTGTCTTTTCCTTCGCGCATCTGATGTACTGGAGCTGGATCGTCCTGGGGATGACCTTCGCGGGCGGATTGCTCTTTGGCTGGAGCCACAGGGTCCGCCGCAACTTCCCCGAGGCGGTCGTTGTCCATGCGGTGGCGGGCATCGTCTTGTTCGCCGTGGGGATGGGGGCCTATTTCTACTCGGGCAACGTGCGCCGCCCGTTCTGACCTGCGACAGCGCGTCCGGTGGCGGCGCGCGCAAAGGCGCCTACCTTCTGTTCCAACCAACAGGGGTCGCCCATGCTGGCCGGTTATACCGCCGAGACACTTGCCCGCCTCCAGTTCGCGTTCACGGTGTCGTTCCACATCGTCTTTCCCGCGTTCTCGATCGGGCTGGCGTCCTACCTTGCCGTGCTGAACGGGCTGTGGCTCTGGACGCGCGACCGGGTCTACCTGACGCTCTTCGACTTCTGGAAGGCAATCTTCGCCATCGCCTTCGGGATGGGCGTCGTCTCGGGCATCGTGATGTCCTACCAGTTCGGGACCAACTGGTCCGTCTTCTCGGACCGCACGGGGCCGGTGCTGGGGCCGCTGATGGCCTACGAGGTGCTGACCGCCTTCTTCCTCGAGGCCGGCTTCCTGGGGATCATGCTGTTCGGCCGAAAGCGCGTGGGCGACGGGCTGCACATGATGGCGACGGGGATGGTGGCCGTCGGCACTCTGGTGTCGGCGACCTGGATCCTGTCGGTCAACTCGTGGATGCACACGCCGCAGGGGTTCGGGATGAACGACGTCGGGCAGTTCATCCCGCTCGACTGGTGGGCGATCATCTTCAACCCGTCCTTCCCCTATCGCCTGACACACATGGTGCTTGCGGCCTACCTGACGACGGCCTTCGTGGTGGGAGCGGTGGGCGCATGGCACCTGCTCAGGACGCCGGGGCGGAGGTCGGCGCTGGTCATGTTCTCGATGGCGATGTGGATGGCGACGCTGGTGACGCCCTTGCAGATCCTCGCGGGCGACATGCACGGGCTGAACACGCTCGAGCATCAGCCCGCCAAGGTCATGGCGATGGAAGGCCATTTCGAAAGCCATCCCGACGGCGCGCCGCTGATCCTGTTCGGGCTGGTGAACGAGGACGAGAAGCGGATCGACTATTCGATCGAGATTCCGAAGCTGTCCTCGCTGATCCTGAAGCACCACCTCGACGCTCCTCTCGACGGGCTGGACACCATCCCCGACGACGAGGAGCCACCGGTTTCCATCGTGTTCTATACGTTCCGCGTAATGGTCGCCCTTGGCTTCGCCATGCTGGGGATCGGGCTGTGGAGCCTCTGGGCGCGGTGGCGCGGCGGTCTGGGCGAGGCGACGTGGCTTCAGCGCGCGGCCGTCGTCATGGGGCCTGCGGGATTCATAGCGGTGCTGGCGGGATGGATCACGACCGAGGTTGGACGCCAGCCCTGGACGGTCTACGGGCTGATGCGGACGTCCGAGTCGCTGTCGCCCATCGATGCGCCGGCCGTGGCCTCGTCGCTTGTCGCCTTCATCATCGTCTACTTCTTCGTCTTCGGCGCTGGCATCTATTACATCCTGCGGCTGATGGACAAGGGGCCGGGACAGGCGAAGGTCGAGGGGCCGACGCGGACGGCGGGCACCACGCCCGCGCAGCAGGTTCAGGACGAACGGCCGGAGATGCAGCAATGATGTTCGGATACGAGCTTTCCTTCCTCTGGGCCGGGCTCATCGCCTTCGCCGTGCTGACCTATGTCGTGCTCGACGGCTTCGACCTGGGGATCGGCATCCTGTTTCCGTTCTATCCCAACGAGAAGCACCGCGACGTGATGATGAATTCGGTCGCCCCGGTCTGGGACGGCAACGAGACCTGGCTGGTCCTGGGCGGGGGCGGGCTGATGGCGGTCTTTCCCCTGGCCTATGCCGTGGTGATGCCGGCGCTCTACATGCCGATCATCCTGATGCTGCTCGCGCTTGTCTTCCGGGGCGTGTCCTTCGAGTTCCGCTGGAAGACGACGCGGTGGCGCGGGGTGTGGGACATCGCTTTCTTCGGCGGCTCGCTGATTGCGGCGCTGTCTCAGGGCATCGCGCTTGGCGCGCTGGTGCAGGGCATCGAGGTCGAGAACCGCGCCTATGCGGGCGGCTGGTGGGACTGGCTGACGCCGTTCTCGCTGATGACGGGTGTCGCGGTGGCGACGGGATACGCGCTTCTGGGCGCGACGTGGATCATCATGAAGACCGAGGGCACGGTCGCCGACCGGATGCGGCGGCACGCGCTTCAGCTTGGCGCAGCGACGCTGGTCTTCATCGGGATCGTCAGCCTCTGGACGCCGTTCCAGGACCGCGTCTACTTCGAGCGCTGGTTCACCGGCGCGACGTGGTACTGGTCGGTGATCGTGCCGGTCCTGATGGCGGCGGCGGCCTTCGTCCTGTGGCGCGGCATCGCCTATCGCCACGACGTGACGCCGTTCCTCGCGTCGCTGTCGATCTTCGTGCTGTCCTTCGTCGGCATCGGGGTCAGCTTCTATCCGATGATCGTGCCACCCTCCCTTACCATCGTCGAGGCGGCGGCGCCCGAGTCCTCGCTGCGCTTCGCGCTGGTGGGCGCGCTGATCCTGATCCCGATCATCCTGATCTATACCGCCTATTCCTATTGGGTGTTCCGCGGCAAGATCGACCCGGACGAGGGCTATCACTGATGGCGCGGCGGCTTCTGTGGTTCGCGGCGCTCTGGATCGCGGGCGTGGCCGCGCTTGGCGTCGTGGCGCTTCTGATCCGCGCCGCGATCTACTGACCGCCGCCTTGACTTCCGCGCCGCCGCGCGGTGTATCGGCCCGGATCTCCTAACGCCCCCTGCGCCCCGAAGGGAATGCCCATGCACGCCTATCGCACCCACACCTGCGCCGACCTCGACGCGTCGAACGTGGGCGAGACCGTCCGACTCGCGGGCTGGGTCCACCGCATCCGCGACCACGGCGGCATCCTGTTCATCGACCTGCGCGACCACTACGGGATCACGCAGGTGCTGTGCGATCCGGACTCCAAGGTCTTCAAGGCGGTCGAGAAGGTGCGGTCGGAGTGGTGCATCCGCATCGACGGCGAGGTGAAGGCGCGCGACCCGGAACTGGTGAACCCGAAGCTGCCCACGGGCGAGATCGAGGTCTTCGTCCGCGACATCGAGGTGCTGGGGGCGGCCGAGGAATTGCCGCTTCAGGTCTTCGGCGACCAGGAATATCCCGAGGAGACGCGGCTGCGGTATCGCTTCCTCGACCTGCGCCGGGCCGAGATGCAGAAGAACATGACGCTGCGCTCGGACGTGGTGGCGTCGATCCGCAAGCGCATGTGGGAAAAGGATTTCCGCGAGTACCAGACGCCGATCATCACGGCGTCGTCGCCCGAGGGCGCGCGCGACTTCCTGGTGCCGTCACGGCTGCATCCGGGCAAGTTCTATGCGCTGCCGCAGGCGCCGCAGCAGTTCAAGCAGCTTCTGATGGTGTCGGGCTTCGACAAGTATTTCCAGATCGCGCCCTGCTTCCGCGACGAGGATCCGCGCGCCGACCGCTCGCCGACCGACTTCTACCAGCTCGACCTCGAGATGAGCTTCGTCACGCAGGACGATGTTTTCGCGACGGTTCAGCCGGTCATCCAGGGCATCTTCGAGGAGTTCGGCGGCGGCCGCGCGGTCGACAAGCACTGGCCGCAGATCACCTATGCCGACGCCGCGCTGAAGTACGGCACCGACAAGCCGGACCTGCGCAACCCCATCGAGATGCAGGACGTGTCCGAACATTTCCGCGGCTCGGGCTTCGCGATCTTCGCGAAGCTGCTGGAGCAGGAGGGGACGGAGATCCGTGCCATTCCGGCGCCCACGGGCGGTTCACGCAAGTTCTGCGACCGGATGAACGCCTTCGCGCAGAATGAAGGGCTGCCGGGGATGGGGTATATCTTCTGGCGGGAGGCTGAAGACGGCTCGGGCATGGAAGCCGCAGGTCCGCTCGCCAAGAACATCGGACCCGAGCGGACCGAGGCGATCCGAACGCAACTCGGCCTCGGCAAGGGCGACGCCGCCTTCTTCCTCGGCGGGAAGCCCGAGGGCTTCGAGCGTGTCGCGGGTCTGGCGAGGAATGTCATCGGCGAGGAACTGAACCTCACTGACAAGACCCGTTTCGCCTTCGCCTGGATCGTCGATTTCCCGATGTACGAAAAGGACGACGAGGGCGGGATCGACTTCAGCCACAACCCCTTCTCGATGCCGCAGGGGGGGATGGATGCGCTGGACGGCGATCCGCTGAAGGTGCTTGGATTCCAGTACGATCTGGCGTGCAACGGATACGAGCTGGTATCGGGCGCGATCCGGAACCACCGCCCGGACATCATGTTCCGCGCCTTCGCTATTGCGGGTTACGGCGAGGACGAGGTGCGCAAGCGCTTCGGCGGGATGGTCAACGCCTTCCGCTATGGCGCGCCGCCGCACGGGGGCTGCGCGCTGGGCATCGACCGGACGGTTATGCTGCTCGCGGACGAGAGCAACATCCGGCAGGTCATGCTGTTTCCGATGAACCAGCGGGCCGAGGACCTGATGATGGGCGCGCCGTCGGAGCCGACGAACGAGCAGCTTCGGGAGTTGCGGTTGCGGGTGCTGCCGGCTGAGGACTGACATGGCGGCCGCGTCGGACGGTCATCCCCCGGAGTACGGCGAGGCGGTGACGCCGGCCCTCGTCGCCATCGGCAGGGCCTTGCACCTGCTGGCGCGGACCACGGAGGCGGGGCGCGAGGATCTTCTTTCGCGCTCGCTGGCGCCCGGCATGTTCGACTGCGGGACGCAGCTTCGCACCGTGGGCATCTTCGCCCTGCGTTCGACCTTCACGCTTCTGGGACGCGATTGGCCGAGGGACATCGTCCAGGGTGGGTTTGCGGACGGCGCCGAGGGTCTGGAGGCGCGGCTGAGACTCGCGGCGGAGCAGGTGAGATCTCTCGACCCCGCCGACTTCACGGGCGCCTTCGGGCGGACGGTCGACCATATCGCGGGCGACGCGGCGTTGTCTCAGGACGGCGACGTCTATCTGCGGCTCTTCGCGCTGCCGAACCTGTGGTTCCACCTCTCGATGGCCTTCGCGATCCTGCGGGCGGAGGGTCTGGATGTCGGCAAGTCGGACTTCGACGGCTGGCACAGCTATGCGCCGGGGTTCAGCTTTTCAGGCCGCTGACCGCCCGTGCAGAGCCCTGTGACCGATAGGCAGTCACGGCCGCCTGTCGCTGAACGAGGGCGACAGCCTTGCCGTCGACGCGCTGAACGTGAAGGGCGGTCCCGCTCTTCTTCTCGGTGCGGGTCTGACGGCCTCCACCGCCGGCCGGTCGGGCCTTCGCGGACCCGGCCGTTTTCGTTTGGCCATTGTGGGCGGAGGGGCGGTGGGGTTCTGTGGCGCGGACGACCGAAGAAGGAGCGCCGCCTTGACCGACCTGTCCCGCTGGACCCCGCCGCCCGTACCGACCCGCGCGCCTCTTCAGGGCCGGTATGTCCGCCTGGAGCCCTTGACCGAGGCGCATGTGCCGGAGCTTTGGGAGGCGCAGACCGATCCCGAGACCTGGCGCTACATCCCCGTCGGTCCCTTCGCGTCGGAGATGGAGTTGGGAGTCTGGGTCCGGGCGGTTTCCGCCGCCGACGATCCCTTGCAGTTCGCGGTCCGGATGGTGGATGGGCGGCTGGGCGGTACGATGAGCCTGATGCGCATCACGCCCGCGGCGGGGACGATAGAGGTCGGATACATCGTCTACACACCCCGGCTTCAGAAGACGCGCGAGGCGACCGAGGCGCTATACTTGTTCATGCGCTGGGTCTTCGAGGCGGGCTATCGCCGCTTCGAATGGAAGTGCGACGCGGCCAACGGGCCCTCGCGGCGCGCGGCAGAGCGGTTCGGCTTCTCCTACGAAGGCGTCTTCCGGCAGGCGGCGGTGGTGAAGGGGCGGAACCGCGACACGGCGTGGTTCGCCTGCATCGACAGGGAATGGCCTGCGTTGCGGGAGGCTTACGAGGCTTGGTTGGACCCGTCGAACTTCGATGGCGACGGGCGGCAGAAGACGGCGCTGGCGGAGATGACGGCGCCGATCCTCGTCACGCGCGATCCGGGCTGAGGGCGGATCTGCGTATTTAAGGCAAGATGAAGGGACGTTGCGGCGCGCGCGTCCCTCGCGGTAAGAGGCGAGCCATGCTGTCCGCGCTTTCCGACCTCGGCTTCGACGTGATGACGCGCAACCACGCGGGTGCGATCCTGGCGCAGGATTTCCCGGCGGAATTCGACATGCTGGTGCGCGTGCTGTCCGAGTTCCGCATCTCGCTGGGCGAGATCGTGATGGGCGGCGGCGGCGAGGCGGGGCTGACGCAGCGCCTTCGTCACGAATTGTCGGATGTCGGTTGGCGGAAGCACCGCTTCCAGGTCCAGACCATCGTCGACGGAGTAGAACGCGCGGGGGTCAGCCACGAGGTCGACCACGTCAAGTTCGCGACGGGCGGCACGCTGGCGCTGGAAATCGAGTGGAACAACAAGGATCCGTTCTTCGACCGCGACCTGGAGAACTTTCAGCGGCTTCACGCTCTGAGTGCCATCAGCCTGGGCGTCGTCGTCACGCGCGGCGCGACGATGCAGCAGGCCTTCCTGCCGAGGATCACCGAGTGGATGCGGGAGCGGGGGTTGTCCTCGGAAGACGATCTTGACCGTCTTGGCATTGGCGCGCGAACGATCGCGCAGCGCAAGACGGTGGCGGGGCTGGTGGCGCGCGGGATGGCGTTCGACGAGGCCTTCGCGCGCAAGTTCGTGTCGGACAAGTTCGGGCAGGCGACGACGCATTGGGCGAAGCTGGAGGAGCGGGTGCTGCGCGGCGTCGGCAATCCCTGTCCGCTCCTCCTGATCGGTCTGCCGGCGGCCGTGTTGACCACCGACGGCTGAGGCGTCAATCCTCGAGCGCGTCTTCGCGCTTTTCCTCGATCAGGCCGCGCTCTTCCTTCTTCCGCGCAAGGAAGCGGTCGCCGTAGCCCGCGATCTCGTCGTCGGGGATGACCTCTTTCGCGCGTTCGAAGACCTCGTCCTCTTCCTCGTCCATGTGATGTTCGTAGTCGTGCTTGAGCTGCTTGAACTTCTCGATCCACGAGCCCTGGCTCATGTCCATCTCGCGCAATTCCTCCAGCAGGTCGTTCATCTCGGCGTGTTCCTGAACGGAGTGCCGGGCGGCGTCCTGGCCCCAGGTCTTGGACATCAGCTTGGAGTAAAAGGTCTCTTCCTCGGCCGCGGAATGGCTTTTCACGTCCTCGTAGAAGGTGTCCCAGGCATCCTGCCGCTCGTCCGACGCGCCCTCGGTGTCGGCGATGCGGTCGAGAAGCTTCCGGTGGGTGTCGTGGTCGGCCTTGATGGCGTCGTAGATGTTCGGCATGGCGTGTCGCTCCCTTCAGTCGGCACGCCAACGCGTCCGGCCGGGATGCGTTCCCTTATTCGGCTGCCACGCCCGAGTTGTAGCTGTAGGTGTTCCAGTCGGGCTTGTAGTCGGCGTCGGCCTGGTTGCCCCAGACCGTCCAGCCGTCGCGCACGCCGCGCCCGAACAGCTCGAGGTACGGGCCCCAGGAGCAATCTTCGATGATGCCGTACTGTTCGTCGGGCTTGCGCGAATGCTCGCGCTTGCGGGTCTGGATCATGTTGACCTGGCGCCGCCCCGGCGCCTCGGTCCGCACACCCTTGCCGCGGGTGCCGAAGAGCAGGATCTCGGTCACGTTGCGGAAGTAGAAGCCGACGCCGCGTCCGTCGGACCCGCCGTCCTTGCGGACCTTGTGCCAGACGATGTTCGACTTGTAGTCGAAGCCCCAGGCAGTCAGGACCTGAAGGCCTTCGGGCAGAAGGGCGTTCGGAACCCAGAGATAGCAGTGCGCGCGATCCTGGAGATGGTCCGCGACGGGGAGGGCGCAGATCTCCGCCAGGTCCATCGTCGGATAGCGCGCGAGGCGCTTGTGCTCGGGCGCGACCTTGCCGGTGCGGTTGACGAAGCGCCACGGCGGATCGGCCAGAACGGTGCCGAAACGGTCGCCGTTCAGGAAGCCTTCCAGGTGTTGTGCTGCCGTCTGCCCCATGTCCAACATGATGGTTCGTCATGCCCCCGATTGCCAGTGGAACATTAGGCGAACATGTGCGCGCTGTCCACCTGGGCTAAACCAGTTCCAGACGGTCGATGCGGGACTGCACCTCGGTCGCGAGGCGTCGGGCCGTGGCGACGCCGCCCGTTCCGTCGGACAGCGCCGCGATGCGGCCCGCGATCTCGGCAAGGGCGGGGTCGCCCGCGTCCTTGGCGAGGCTGGCGAGGAAGGTGGCGACATAGGCGATCGTCCGCGCCTCGGGGTCGCTGCGCAGGAGGTCGGCGGCAAGGCAGAGGTCGTCGCGAAGCGCGATGGGATCGGGCTCGACCGTGTCGATGACAGGACGGGCGAGGGTTGTCGTGCGGATCGGCTCGGGGAGGAGAGCCACCACCACCGCCTGGAAGCGCGACACGGACGCCAGGGGCTTCGACAGGAAGGCGTCGGCGCCCGCGTCGAGCGCCGCGGCGCCCAAAGCCTCGTCGCCCGAAACGGCGAGGATGCCGTCAATGCGTGGCTCGGCGCGCGCGAGGCGGCGGATGAGGTCGAGGCCCGAGCCGTCCGGCAGACCCAGGTCGACCACCGCGATGCGAGGTCTGTAGGTCCTCAGGTGGCGTTCGGCCGAGGCCAGGCTTTCGGCGCGACGGATACGCGCGCCCGAGCGTTGGCAGATCAGGCGCATCGCCTCGCAGGCGTGGCGGCTGTCCTCGACCAGAAGGATGACGGTGCCGAGCAGCGGACGTTCCGCCGTGGGCGGTTGGAGCATGACGAGGTCTTCGAGCGTGCTGGGCAAGGGTCTTCTCCCTGAATGGACGCGTTCGCCATTACGGACCGGAATTGGCTAATGTCGCGTTAATCGCGGCTCTGCGGCGGCGTGTCCCTTGCCGCCGGGGGTCTTGCGGGACCATATGGCGAAAAGCCGGACGAGGGAGACCTGCATGATCGGACGCCTCAATCACGTCGCCATCGCGGTGCCCGACCTGACGGCCGCCGCTGCGCTTTATCGCGACACGCTGGGCGCGGACGTCGGCCCCGAACAGGACGAACCCGATCACGGGGTGACGGTGGTGTTCATCACCTTGCCGAACACGAAGATCGAGCTGCTTCATCCCTTGGGCGAAGGCTCTCCCATCGCCGGGTTTCTGGAAAAGAACCCCTCGGGCGGCATCCATCACATCTGCTACGAGGTCGAGGATATCCGCGCCGCCGCCGCGCGCCTGACCGCATCGGGCGCGCGCGTCCTCGGCACCGGCGAGCCGAAGATCGGCGCGCACGGCAAGCCGGTGTTGTTCCTGCATCCGAAGGATTTCACCGGCACCCTGATCGAGCTGGAGGAGGTCTGATGAACGTCGTCTCCGCCATCGTCCTGCTTGCCATCGTCTGGTTCATGACGCTCTTCGTGCTGTTGCCCGTGGGGCTGCGCACGCAGGGCGACGAAGGCGAGACGCTGAAGGGCACGCACGCCGGGTCGCCCGCCTCGTCGTTCTCGATGAGGCGCAAGCTGAAGCAGGTGACGTTGATCGCGCTGCCGGTCTGGGCCCTGATCTGCGCCGTCATCATCTGGGGCGGGATCACCGTCGCGGACATCGACATATTCGACCGCCTGGGAGCGCAGCGGAACTAGGCCTGTCGCTCCAGCCTGTGGAACAGGTGGACGAAGGTCGCCGCGCCCAGGATCGGCACGAAGAGGTTCACCAGCGGAATCGTCAGCGGCACCGCCATCAGCGCGCCCGCCGCCCAGATCGTCGCGATATGACGGCGGAAGGCGGCGCGGGCGCCCGGCTTGCCCAGACGCCGGAGCGCGATCATGCGGAAGTATTCCCGTCCGAGAAGAAACCCGTTCAGCCCGTAAAAGACGAAGGGCGCGAGCGGCGTGAAATAGAAGACAAGTGCGGCGAGGTTCGCCACGACGATCACGCCGAGCGAGGTCAACGCCTCGCCCATCCCGTCGGCGAAGCTGGTGCGGGGCGCGGACGGCAGGGTCGGATAGTGCGTCTCTTCGACCGCGTCGGCAACGTCGTCGAGGAAGATGCCGGTGAAGGCCGAGGCGACGGGCACCATCAGGAAGATGGACAGCACCATCATCAGAAGAACCGATCCCCAGGACAGCATCTCGTCCACGAACGAGATCTCTCCGACCCAGGGCAGGGTGAAGCTGTCGGGCAAAAGCCACTGCACGCCCCAGAAGACAAGGACGTAGGCGCCGATCAAAAGCGCCACCGTCAGGCCCACGCCCATGACCAGCACGCGCTGGAACCGCGCGTCGCCCATCTGGCCGAGGGCGGCGAGGAAAGACGCCGGGATCACGCCTCGATCCACTCCGTCAGCGCATCGACGTCGGGGCGCGGGCGGTCGGGGGGAGGAGACGTCTCGGTGCCGAGGTGGACGATGCCCGCGATCCATTCGTGCGGCATGAGGCCCAGCTGCCTCTCGCGCCAGTCGGCGTCGTGGCTGGCCCAGCCCGACAGCCAGTTCGCGCCCCAGCCGGCGGCGAGCGCGGCGGACAGCAGGTTCATGCAGACCGCACCGGCCGAGAGCGTCTGTTCGATCCCGGGGATCTTGTCTGAGGGTTTCGGACTGGCCACGACGACGACGGCAAGGCCTGCGCCCCCCATCTCGGCCCGCGCCTTGTCGATCTTCTCGGGCTCGATCCCGAGCTCGGCGCCCTTTTCGGCCAGCGTCCCGGCGAGGCGGGCGAGTGCCGGCGCCTCGAGGACGAGGAACCGCCAGGGCTCGAGCTTGCCGTGGTCGGGCGCGCGGGCGGCGACGGTCAACAGGCGCCTTACCTCGTCACGGGCGGGAAACGGTCCCGCCAGTGTCTTCGCAGGGCGCGAGCGCCGGGTTTCGAGGAAGGCGAGCGCGCTGGGGTTCGGGTCTGGCATCGGGTCTCCTGTGCTGCGCCAGAGGTAAGGCCAGCCGAGCGGAATTTCCAGCGGGTCAGGCCTGCCGGCGAGATTGCTCAAAGGGCTTCCGCCATATCGCCGATCAGCCCGTCGAGGAAGGCGTCGAAGGCAGGGCCCGGTTGCCGCTTCGCCAGTGTCGCGGCGAAGGGATCGGGCGCGTCGATGGCGCTGCCCGCGAGTTCGGCGATGGTGGCATGGCCGCAGAAGGGGACGTGGAACTCGGAATAGCCGCCCTCGTGGACGAGGACGAGGCGGCCGCCGCAGACGTCCTCGGCCAGGGCCTTCGTCATGCGCGTCATCTGGCGGAACGTGTCCTGCGTCGCCAGCATCCGCCCGAGCGGATCGAAGGCCGAGGCGTCGAAGCCGCAGGCGACCACGATGGCGTCGGGCCGGAAGGCGCGGATGGCGGGAAGGGCGAGGCGCTCCATCGCCGCCATGTAGCCCTTGTGGCCGGTCCCGGGAGGCAGGGGGATGTTGATGTTGAAACCTACGCCCGCACCCTCGCCTCGAACGGCGAAGTCGCCGGTGTCGAGCGGATAGTTCCGCTCCTGGTGGATCGAGACGGTCAGCACGTCGGCACGGTCGAGGAAGATCGCCTCGGTGCCGTTGCCGTGGTGGACGTCCCAGTCGAGGACGGCGATCCTCCCTGCGCGACCCTCGGCCAGCGCCGCCTCGACCGCGATGGCGATGTTGGCGAGAAGGCAGAAGCCATTCTGCCAGTCGGGCAGGCAATGGTGACCGGGCGGGCGCGACAGCGCGTAGGCGTTCTGGTGTTCGCCTGACAGGACCGAGCGCAGCGCCGAGGTGGCGAGGCCCGCCGAGAGGGCCGCGATCTCGTAGCCGTCCGGGCCATAGGGCGCGCGCAGGCCGGTCTCGCCGCCGCCCGCCGCAGCCGTCTCGCGGAAGGTGGCGAGGAAGGCGGCGGGATGGACGCGCCGCAATTCCTCCTCGGTGACAGGCGGGGCGGAACGCGCGTCGAGGTCGGCCAGAAGGCCGGTGACGTCGAGGAGGTTCTTAAGCCGCCGCTTGGTCTCGGGGCTTTCGGGCAGGCCCGCGCCGGGCTGCACGAGGCCGCCTTGCGGCACCATGAAGGAATAGGTGCCGCCCGCGTGCCAGAAGCACCTCTCGTCCCAGTAGAATGCCGTCGTCATGGGCAAAGCCTAGACGGCCGGCGGGGCGGACGGAAGTCTTGAAGCGCGGGCGGCCGCGCGGCAGGCTCGATCCATGACGGACCTGTCGCACCTCGCCCGGCCCGGTGCCCGCATCGCGGTGCGGGTGACGCCGAAAGCCTCGCGCGCGCGGATCGAGGAGGACGCCGGGCTTGTCCGCGTCTGGGTCACTGTCCCTCCGGAGGATGGCAAGGCCAATGCGGCGGTGCGCAAGGCGCTGGCGAAGGCGCTTGGCGTGGCACCCTCGCGGCTGACACTGGTGCGGGGCGCGACGAGCCGGGACAAGGTGTTCGAGATCGCGGGCGATCCCTGAGCTTCTTCTGTCCTCAACTACTCCGGGGTGAGCCCCGACAGGGGCGAGGGGCAGAGCCCTTCACGTCACGCGGAATGCGCGCCCTCGGCCAGTCCGCGCACGAACTCCAGCACCTCGTCGGGCGACTTTCCCTTGCCGATCAGGTCGACGATGGCCGACCCCACCACCGCGCCGTCGGCGACGCGCGCGATGTCGCGGCTGGTCTCGGGGGTCCTGATGCCGAAGCCCACGATCACGGGCAGGTCGGTCTGCGCCTTGATCCGGGCGACCTCGGGGCCGACGTCGGTGGCCACGGCGTTGGCCGCACCGGTGATGCCGGTGATCGACACGTAGTAGACGAAGCCCGAGGTGTTGGTCAGCACCTTGGGCAGCCGCCTGTCGTCGGTCGTGGGCGTTGCGAGGCGAATGAAGTTGAGGCCGGCCTTCTGGGCGGGGATGCACAGTTCCTCGTCCTCTTCGGGCGGCAGGTCGACAACGATCAGCCCGTCGATGCCGGCGACCTTCGCATCGACAAGGAAGCGGTCGACGCCGTGCGAATAGATCGGGTTGTAGTAGCCCATCAGCACGATGGGCGTGGTGTCGTCGTCCTCGCGGAAGCGGCGGGCAAGCTCGAGCGTACGCTTCAGCGTCATGCCCGCCTCGAGTGCGCGCTGGCCAGCAAGCTGGATCGTCGGGCCGTCCGCCATCGGGTCGGTGAAGGGCAGGCCCAGCTCGATCACGTCGACGCCGGCGGCGGGCAGGCCCTTCACGATGGCGAGCGAGGTGTCGAAGTCGGGGTCGCCCGCCATGACGTAGGAGACGAAGCCCTTGCGGCCTTCGGCGCGCAGGCGCTGGAACGTCCGGTCGATGCGGGTCATGGGGGCCTCCCTCTGGGTCGGGCTTCCTTTGCCCGATGCCCGGCGGAAGATCAATCGCGGCCGGTGAAAATGCGTTCGGCGACCCAGTCTTCGCGCGGGGCGGCGTGGACCTCCCAGAAGGCGTCGGCGATGGCGCGGGGGTCGAAGGCGGTTCCCGGCTTGATGGTGCCGTCGATGGTGACGGTGGCGAAGTTCACGCCGCGGTCGTGGAAATCCTTCGCGCCCGACAGGGCGAGGGCACGAATGGCGCATTTCGATGCGCCGAGGGCAGGGGCCGCGGCGTTCTTGCCGGGGTTCAGCCCCATGCGGCTTCCGGTCCAGAGGATCGTGCCTTTGCCGGCTGCCTCCATCCCCGCAAGGACGTGCTGCGAACCGAGGAGGGCCGCGCCGACCGACAGCGCCATCTCGGCCATCAGGGTCGCGGGATCGATGTCGGGCGTTCGGCCCGGGATCCATCGGCTGACCGAATGGATGAAGACCGAGGCCGGTCCCATGTCGCCCGTCACCCTTTCGAGCGAGGCGCGGAGGCCGACGAGGTCGGTCGCGTCGACGGGATAGCCATAGACCCTGCGGCCCGTCTCCTCGGCCACGTCCCGCGACAGGGCGTTCAGACGCGAGCCGTCGCGGGCGAGCATCGCGACATCGAAGCCGCCGGCGGCGAAACGTCGGGAAAGCGCCTGGCCCAAGCCGGGGCCGGCGCCGAGGATGATGGCAGGTCCGTTCATACCTCCTGACCTAGCGCCGCGCCGGGACTGGACAACCGGCAGGGCGCGCCCCAAATGACGGTCATGAACTACTTGCTCGCCATCCTTCTGCCGCCCCTGTCGATCGTCTTCGCCGGTCGACCCTTCCTGGGCGTCATCATTTTCTTCATTTGGCTGCCCGCGCTTTTCTTCTCGGGCGGGCTGACGCATCCGATGTTCGTGCTCCTGGCATGGTTCATCATCTTCCAGGGCCGCGAGAGCCGGGCGCGCGACTAGGGCGTCACGACGCCTCGCCGTCCTGCATGATCATCCAGCGGATGCCGAAGCGGTCGGACATGGCGCCGTAGAGCGGTGCGAAGAATTCCGGTTGCAGCGGCATCCTGATCTCTCCGCCCTCGGACAGGGCGTCCCAGACGCGGCGTGTCTCGGCCTCGGTCGGGAAGGCGAGCGAGACGTTGCAGCCGGCCATCTCCTGCGTCGAGATCGAGGGATCGTCGCTGCCGTAGATCCAGCCGTCGCCGATCTTGAGCGACGCGTGCATCACCATGTCGTTCGTGACGCCGGGCATCGAGCCCTGGGCCTCGGGTGGCATGTCGGCGAAGGACATGATCTCGGGCGAGGCGTCGAAGACGCGGCCGTAGGTTTCGAACGCCTCGCGGCAGTTGCCCGGAAAGAAGAGGTAGATGATCGGCTGCATCGGTCGACTCCCTATTGTGTTGATATCAACTTACATAGGGTGGACGGCGGCTGGCAACCCCCGGGTTGCGGCGGGCGGGGCGCCGCCGTAGAAGGCGTCGTCTTTGCCGAAGGAGGGTCCGCGATGGGCTTCAAGACCGGGATCGTGGGCCTGCCGAACGTCGGCAAGTCGACGCTGTTCAATGCGCTGACGCGGACCGCCGCGGCGCAGGCGGCCAACTTTCCCTTCTGCACCATCGAACCCAACGTGGGCGAGGTGGCGGTGCCGGATGCGCGCCTGGACAAGCTGGCAACGATCGCGAAGTCGAAGCAGGTCGTTCCGGCGCGGATCACCTTCGTCGACATCGCGGGCCTCGTGAAGGGCGCGTCCAAGGGCGAGGGTCTGGGCAACCAGTTCCTGGCCAACATCCGCGAGGTCGATGCCATCGCGCACGTCC
The DNA here is from genome assembly GCF_003970735.1 of Silicimonas algicola. Lineage (GTDB taxonomy): Bacteria > Pseudomonadota > Alphaproteobacteria > Rhodobacterales > Rhodobacteraceae > Silicimonas > Silicimonas algicola. Next base: position 3,289,327 of record NZ_CP034588.1, on the reverse strand, counting down.
TGCGCTGCTTCGAGGACGGCGACGTGACCCATGTCGAGGGTCGCGTCGATCCCATCGCGGATGCCGAGACCATCGAGACCGAATTGATGCTCGCCGATCTCGAGTCCATCGAGCGGCGGCTGCAGAACATCGTGCGCAAGGTGCGCGGCGGCGACAAGGAAGCCGTGGCGCAGGAGCGTCTGCTGAAGGCCGCGCAGGCGGCCCTGGAGCAGGGGCGTCCGGCGCGGTCGGTCGCGGTCGACGAGGAGGACCAGAAGGCCTGGAAGGCGCTTCAGCTTCTGACGTCGAAGCCCGTGCTGTTCGTGTGCAACGTCTCCGAGGCCGAGGCGGCGACGGGCAACGCGCAGTCCGAGCGGGTGGCCCAGATGGCGGCCGAGCAGGGTGCGGCCTCGGTCGTGATCTCGGCCCGGATCGAGGAGGAGATCAGCCAGCTCGACCGCGAGGAGGCGGAGATGTTCCTCTCCGAGATGGGACTGGAGGAAGCAGGCCTCGACCGGCTGATCCGGGCGGGCTACGGGCTTCTGGGGCTTCAGACCTATTTCACGGTCGGCCCGAAGGAAGCGCGGGCCTGGACGATCCGCAAGGGCACGCTGGCGCCGCAGGCGGCCGGCGTGATCCACGGCGACTTCGAGAAGGGCTTCATCCGCGCCGAGACCATCGCCTATGACGACTATGTCGCGCTGAACGGCGAGACGGGGGCGAAGGACGCGGGCAAGATGCGCGTCGAGGGCAAGACCTATGACGTGAAGGACGGCGACGTCCTGCACTTCCTGCACTCGGGCTGAGACTCAAATCCCGTAGAACGCCGCGCCGGTGTCATGGAAGACCTTCCGCCGTGCGGTGGCGTCCAGGTAGGGCGCCAGGATCGTCCGCGCGGTGTCGAGCACGTCGCCGTAGCTCTCTGCCGCCAGAAGCGCAACGGGCCAGTCCGAGCCGAACATGCAGCGGTCGGGACCGAAGGATTCCAGCGCGTGGACGGCATAAGGGGTCAGGTCGTCCGTCGTCCAATCCGGTCCGGCCTCGGTCACCATACCCGAGATCTTGCAGAAGACGTCCGGTATCGCCGCGAGTTCGTCCATCGCGCCCGCCCAGGGTTCCCACATGCGCCCCGCGATGTCGGGTTTCGAGAGGTGATTGACCACGGCCTTGAGGCCCGGCGTGCGGCGCAGCGCCTCGACGGCGTGCGGAAGCTGCGGCGGCTTCGTCAGCACCTCGAACCGGGCGCCCGTCTCTGCCATGTGCGCGAGGTTCTTCAGGGCGCGCGGCTTCAGGATCCAGTCGTCGGGCGCGAGGTCCTGAAGCATCGGACGCAGCGACTTGAACCACGGGTTCTCCATTCGTGCGGCAAGTCGGTCGGGAAAGGCCTCGTCGTCGAGGTCGAGCCAGCCGCAGACGCCGGCGATCCAGTCGGTCCGCGCGGCGAGGTCGAGCAGGAAATCGGTCTCGGCCTCGGTATCGGCGGCCTGGACGAGGATCGTCCTCGTGACGCCCGCCGCGTTCAGATGCGGGGCGAGGTCGTCCGGTCCGTAGTCGCGGTAAAGCACGCCCAAGTCGGGCGACATCCAGAAGTAATCGCCCCGGTCGATCCGCCAGAGGTGGTGATGGGTGTCGATCACGACGTCGCGCGGCATGGCTGGCACCTCCCTGCCGTCAGGGTGGCGTCCGGCGGCAGGGCTGTCAAACCGACAAGAGTCTCAGGTGCGCGATCCGCCCTCCCGGCCATAGACCAGCAGCATCCCCACGATGACGACGCCGTAGATGATCTGGCGAAAGGCCTCCGGCATCTGCATGATCGACAGGACGGAATTGAGGAAGACGATCAGGATCACGCCCACGAGCGTTCCGGCATAGCGACCGCGCCCGCCGAGGATGTGCGTGCCGCCCAGAACGACGGCGGCGATGGCGGGCAGAAGGAAGGCGTTGCCCATGCCCTGATAGGCCTTGGCCGAGTACCCGGCGAGAAGGACGCCGGCCGTCGAGGCGCAGAGAGCCGAGATCACGAAGGCCGCGACGATGACGCCGCGCGTGCGGATGCCTGACAGGTAGGCGGCGCCCTCTTTCGCGCCGGTGGCGTAGATGGCCTTGCCGAGGCCGGTGCGCGTCAGGATGCCTGCGATCACAAGAGACACGCCGGCCCAGACGAAGATCGCCACGGGGATACCCGCGATGCGGTCCGCGGCGAGGAAGCGCATGAGCGGCGAGGCGGTGGTCTGCGGCGCGAAGCCGCCGGTATGCGCGACCATCAGGCCACGCAGGACCGAGTCGACGCCGAGCGTGAAGATCATCGAGGGAATGCGCAGGTAAGCCACGCCGAAGCCGTTGAGGAGACCGACGAGGAGTCCCACGGCAAGCCCGGTCGGGATGGCCCATGGCCCGCCCACGGTCGTCGCCATCATCGCCGCCGCCGTCAGCGTCCATGGCACCGACAGGTCGATGTGGCCGAGAAGGATCACCACCATCATGCCGGCGGCGCAGATGCCGAGGAACGAGCCGATCTGAAGCTGTTGCAACAGATAGCCGGGTGACAGCATCGGCGCGGTGCCCTGGGTCGACAATGTGTAGACCGTGCCGAAGAGGACGATGACCACGACGAAGATCGCGGCGATGGCGATGGGGCGGTTCTCGGGCGAGAGGCGCGCGAAGGGGGTCATCGGAAAAGCTCCAGCCTGTTCTTGACCCTGAGCGTGCGCAGCGCGCCAAGCGAGACCGCGACGAGAAGGACAAGCCCCTCGATCAGAGGTTGCAGGAGCGGGTCGATGGAGAGAATGCGGAAGTAGAACGAGATCACGCGCAGGATGCCCGCGCCGACCAGCGAGCCGATGGCGCCGCCGATGCCTCCCAGAAGCGAGGACCCTCCCAGGACGACGGCGGCGATGGAATTAAGCGTATAGGCCCCCGCCTGCGACACGTCGGCATTGCCGGACGAGGTCTGGATGGCAAGGTAGAGCCCGCCGCAGGACGCGAAAAATCCCGCCAGCGTAAAGGCCGCGATCTTGGCGCGACGGACCGGAAGACCGGACATGAAGGCGGCACTTTCCGCCGAGCCGATGGCATAGACCGTGCGCCCGGTGACGGTGCGCTTGAAGGGGATCCAGACCCCGAATCCGATCACGAGAAGGATGATGAGAGGCACGGGTATGTTGACGAAGGGCTGCAGCCAGGCGGCGTTGCCGTCGTCGGCAAGGCCGTAGGTTTCGGCGAAGTCGAAGACCGCGTTGGTCACCGCCCAGTTCAGGTCGCCGTCGATCTCGCCGCCGGGCGAGGGACGGATGATGAGGGCCAGACCGATGGCGATGGCCCCCGTGGCGAGCGTCGCGATGATGGGCTGGATGCGGCCGTAGACCACGATAAGGCCGTTCATCAGGCCGAAGGCGGTGCCGCAGGCGAGCGTGACGATCATGCCCAGCACCATCTGCACGGGCGAGCCCGTGACGAGGTGCGAGGCGATGCAGTTCGCCAGCGTCATCACCGCGCCTACAGAGAGGTCGAGCCCGCCCATCAGGACCGGGATCGTCTGCGCCATGGCGACGAAGGCGATGGCGACGCTTTCGTTGGCGTTCTGGATGAAGACCGCGGTCGAGAAGCCGCGCGGATGCAGCGCGTGGTAGCCGAGGAACAGGACCAGGAACATCGCGAGGGCGCCGGCGAAGGCGCGGTTCCTGAGGATAAGGTCGCGCATCAGGCCGCCTCCCCGCCGGGGATATTCAGCGAGGCCGAGACGATGTTCTCTTCGGTCAGACGCTCGCCATCGAGTTCGGCGACCACGCGGCCGTCGTAGAGGATCGAGACGCGGTCGCAGCAGCCGATCAGCTCGTCATAGTCGGTGGAGTAGAGGACGATGGCCTTTCCGGCGTCGGCAAGCTGGCGCATCAGGCGATAGATCTCCTGCTTTGTGCCCACGTCGATGCCGCGCGTGGGATCGTTCAGAAGGATCACGTCGGGGTCGTCGATCAGCCATTTGGCGATGACGACCTTCTGCTGGTTGCCGCCGGACAGCGTCTCGACCTTGTCGGTGACGTCGCCAACCTTGATCTGTAGCTGGGTCACGGCGTCCGCGATGGCCGTATCGGCGCGGCTCCGGTCGATCAGGGGGCCGGTCGAGACGCGGGCGTAATTCGGAGTCAGCAGGTTGTCGGCGATGGAGAGTTGCAGCATCAGCCCCTCGGTCTTGCGATCCTCGGGCACGAGGGCGAGCGAGGTCGGCTGCCGCTTGGCCCTGGCGGGAGACGCGGGTCGATACGGGCGGCCGCCGAGTTCGATGCGGCCCGTGACGCCCTTAAGCACCCCGAAGAGCGCGAGCAGCAGTTCCTTGTGTCCCTGACCGTCGAGGCCGCCGAGGCCGAGGATCTCGCCCGGTGCGACCTCGATGTCGATGCCCTTGAGCCGGTCCTCCCACTTCAGGGCCTCGACCTTGAGCGCGGGCGACTTGCCGGCAACGGGCGCGGGCTTCGGCGGGAACTGGGCCTCGATGTCGCGGCCGATCATCAGGCGCACGATCTCGCCACTCGTCCTCTCGCCCTTGCCGAAGGTCTCGATGTGGTGGCCGTTGCGGAAGACCGACAGCGTGTCGCAGAGTGCGTCTACCTCGTGCATCCGGTGGCTGATGAAGAGGCTCGCCACGTTGTCCTCGCGCAGCTTGCCGAGAAGGTCGTAGACGGTCTGGACGTCACGGCTCGTCAGGGCCGAGGTCGCCTCGTCGAGGATCAGGACGGACGGGTTCTTCGAGATGGCCTTGGCGATCTCGACCATCTGGCGGCGCGACAGGCTGAGGTCGCGCACGTTGGTGTCGGGGTTCACGTCCTCGCAGTCGATCCGCGCCAGAAGCTCCTCGGAGCGGCGGCGCTGCGCCCGGCGGTCGATGAGGCCCAGGCTGCGGGGGGGGCGGTCGATGAAGATGTTGTCGGCGACCGACAGGTCCGGGATCAGCGACAGCTCCTGGAAGATGCAGACGATGCCGGCGTCGCGCGCTTCGGCGGGACTGCGAAAGGCGACCGGCCTGCCGTCGAGAAGCATCCGGCCCTCGCTGGGCGGCAGGACGCCCGCCATGATCTTGATGAGCGTCGATTTGCCCGCGCCGTTCTCGCCCAGAATCGCGTGGATCGTGCCGCGGCGGCACTGGAAGTCCACGTCCTTCAGGGCGGTGATGCCGCCGAAGTAGCGCGAGACGCCTTCCAGGGCGACGTGCGGGGTCGTGCTGTCCATGCCTGCCTCGTGGTATGGGGTCGGCGGCGCCCCCTGGAGCGCCGCCGCGTCTTGCATCACTTCACGTCGGTTTCGTCCTGCGCCATGATCGCAGGGCCCGAGACGTTCACGCCGCAGGGCGGGAATTCGTTCACCGTGAAGAAGTTGTCGGGCAGGTCGGACCAGAAGTTCTTGCCGTCCTCCAGCTCCTCATAGGTCGCCACCGGAAGCGGGACCGAGATGAGCTGCGGCATCACGTTGCCTTCCAGCGCCGAGATCGCCGCTTTCATCGCCACGGCGACGAGGCCGGGCGACTGGCCGATCGAGATGCCTTTCAGGCCCTCGTCGGAATGCTCGGCGATGGCCTTGCGGAAGCCGTTCTCGGATTCGCCCGCGACCGGCACCCAGGGGTGGCCCGCGTCGGTCAGCGCCTGGATGACGCCGTTCGACCCGCCCTGGCCGATGATGGCCTCGAACTGGCCATGCACGGCGATGGCGTCGGCAACCACCTTCTGCGTGGTGCCGTCGTCCCAGTTGCCGACGACCGACACGATCTCCCAGGTGCCGTCATCGGCGGCCAGGACCTCGTTGATGCCGATCGAGCGGTCCCGGTCGACCGAGTTGCCCGGAAGTCCGCGCACCTCGAGGATCTTGCCCGAGCTGACGCCCTTGGCGTCCAGCTCCTTCAGTGCGAACTCGGCCCACATGCGGCCCATGGCAAGCTGGTCCTCGTTGACCTGCATGACCGCGTCGGTGTCGAGCACGTTGTCGAAGGGCACGAGGACGACATTCTCGCGGTCCGCAAGGCGGATGACCCGGTCGAACCCGTCGGGCGAGACGGCGATCGTAACGATCGCGTCGTAGCCCTGGTTGATGAAGTCCTCGATGGCGCCAAGCTGCGCGGGGGCGTCGGTGCCGGTCGAGACCACCTTGAATTCGGCGATCTTGTCCTTGACGGCGGGATCCTCGGCATAGGCCTTGGCGGTCTTGATCATCTGGATCCGCCAGGTGTTGCCGACGAAACCGTTGACGATGGCGATGCGGTAGGGGCCTTCCTGGGCCTCCCACTGGAAGTGCTTGGTGGATGCGTCCCACGGCGCGAAGCAGGACGGGTCGACGCCCGGTCCGTCCACGACGGAGGGGCCGGCGAAGGCGGCGGTTCCCAGGCCGGCAAGAAGCGCGGCGAGGGCGGTCGATCTGAGGTTCATTGTCTTTCCTCCCTAGAAAGTCATGACGTGATGTCCCGCTTCCCGGCCTCGGGAGCGGCGGTCTTCTGGAAAAGGGCGTACCCGGCGTTCAGATGCGTCTTCATCAGGTACTGGTAGCCCAGGCGGTCGCCCGCCTCGGCCGCCGCGAGGATGGCCTCGTGCTCGCGGTAGGTGGTGGTCTCGAAGGTGCGCCGCGACTTGCCCATCTTCATGATGCGCAGGATCACGGGCTTCATCAGGCCGTAGACGTCGAGGATGGCCTTGTTGTCGAGCAGGCTCATCAGCTTGGTGTGGAATTCGAAGTCGTACTCCGAGGCGACGTCCACATGTGGCATGTCGGTCAGCTTGGTGTTGATGCGTCTCAGCTCGGCCAGGTCGGAGGGCGTCATGCGCTCGAAGAGCGTTTCGACCGACGAGACCTCGAGCAGCGCGCGGAAGCCCTGGATGTCGCTGAAGGTCTTGGGCGACAGGTCGAGGACATTGAACGAGAACATCTCGAAGGCCGAGGCCATGCGGTTGTCGATGATCGTCGCCCCGACCTTGGGACGCACCTCGACGATGCCGTAGGCCTTCAGGATGCGCATCGCTTCGCGGACGGTGTTGCGCGAGGCGCCGAAGGCGTCGCAGAGTTCGCGCTCGGTCGGAAGGCTGTCGCCCACCGTCAGGCCGTCCCTCCCGATCAGCGCCCGGATGCTTTCGACGACGCCGTCGACGGCAGATCCGGTCTCGCTGCGTGTGGTCTGCGCCCCCGCTTCGGCCACGAAATTCCCCCCTGGCCGCCCGGTCCCGTGCCGGACGATCTCTTGTGCAACGTATTTGTCCGACAAATACCTGTCAATATTCCTGAGAGGGGGCTCCTGCCGGGATTTGAGCCCCACTTGACCAACCAAAGACGGCTCGCCAAAGTCGCACCAGCACAAGATCGGGGAGCGGCGATGCCTGGCGAACACTACGAGATCGTGGACGAGCGCTTTCGCAAGCTGATCCACAAGAATGCCAACATCGACCTTCTCTGGGAGGGTGGGCGCTGGTGCGAGGGTCCGGCCTACCTCGCGGCGGGCAAGTACCTCGTCTGGTCCGACATCCCGAACGACCGGGTAATGCGGTGGGACGAATGCTCGGGCGCGGTCTCGGTCTTCGAGCAGCCCTGCCGCAACCAGAACGGCCACACCGTCGACCTCGAGGGCCGTCTCGTCGCCTGCGAACATCGGGGCCGGCAGGTCAGCCGGATCGAGCATGACGGTTCGCTGACGATCCTGGCGGACAGGTTCGAGGGCAAGCGCTTCAACTCGCCCAACGACGTGGTGGTGAAGTCGGACGGCTCGATATGGTTCACCGATCCGTCCTACGGCATCGACAGCGAATACGAGGGCGACCAGTCGCCGTCCGAGATCGGGTCGCGCAACGTCTACCGGATCGCCCCCGATGGCGCGGTCACCTGCGTTGTCACCGACATGGTTCAGCCGAACGGTCTCGGCTTCTCGCCGGACGAGAGCCTGCTTTATGTCGCCGACACCGGGCAGACGCATAAGCCGGACCACACGCCGCGCATCCGCAGCTATCCGGTGACAGGCGACAGGCTGGGCGAGGGTGCCGACCTGATCGTCAGCAAGACCGCGGGCCTCTTCGACGGATTCCGGGTCGATACGGGCGGCAACATCTGGACCTCGGCGCGCGACGGCGTCCATTGCTATGACGCCGACGGGACGCTTCTGGGCAAGATCCTCATAGACGAGGTCGTAGCGAACGTCGTCTTCGGAGGACGGAAGAAGAATCGGCTCTTCATCTGCGCCACGACGACGCTTCGTTCGATTTACGTCAACGCGATCGGTGTGGCCCGCTAGGGGCGCAAGCGCCGGATTCGGGGCAAGGGCGGGTCACAACCCGCGATTCTTCTGCCCCACTTTCGCCAAATTCCAATTCCCCTGCCGCGTTTCTGCCAATATTGGCAAATGACCCAAGGTCAAACCCGGGAACAATCCCGGGTTTAATGCTCGGAATTCCGCTCACCAGCCTCCCGTTTTGTGTGCGCGCCGCACGGATGGCAGCAATTTGCCGTCAACAATCCGCCCATTTGCAGTCCATTGCCGAGCGGAAATCCCCCATTTGTAGACGGTTCCGAACAAATCTAGCCCTGTGCCGTGTTGGTCGATCCGACGGGAACCAATTGCCATCGCTTGGTCACAATACGCCCCAAGCGACGCCTCAATCAGGCTCCCATCTGATCGCGTTCCGAGTGGCCTGTGTGCGGCCAAAAAAATCAAAAAACGATGCGCCAAACGGACGGAGCTCTCAAAATGAACGTGACGTGTAAACGCCCGCACAATGGATTTGTCGGGAGGGTCGAGGAATGAACTTTCTCCTGATCCTGTTCGGCCTCTTTGGAAGTGCAGCAGCCTTTGGCTCGGGGGGCGGTGACGGCAGCATGACCGCTGACGGCAAGGTGGACAACAACGGCAAGGGCAACGGCAAGCCCGACAAGGATCCCATCCCGGTCGACACCGGCAGCCAGACCGAGGAAGAGCCGGTCGAGGAGCCTGTCGAAGAGGAGCCCCAAGCGCCTGTCGAGGAGCCGACCAACGAGGTCCCGACCGAAGAGCCTGTGGAAGAGCCCGTCGAAGAGCCCGTCGAGGAGCCTGTCGACGAGACCCCCGTCGAAGAGCCGACGAACGAGGTTCCGACCGAAGAGCCTGTGGAAGAGCCCGTCGAGGAGCCCGTGGACGAGACGCCGGTCGAGGAGCCGACGAACGAAGTCCCGACTGAGGAACCGACCGAGGAACCCGTAGAAGAACCCGTCGAGGAGCCGACCGACGAGGTTCCGACCGAAGAGCCGGCCGAGGAACCCACCGGCGGCAGCGACAGCCCGATCGACATCACGAACCCCGGCCAGTCGACCAACAGCGACGGCGCCGACACCGATCCGATCGTCGTCAACGGCACCATCGACGTGGTGACCGGACGGACCCACACGCTCGACGCCGTGGGCGACGATGTCACCGCCGTCCGCATCATCTCGGACGTTGAGCATGGCCATGTCACGGTGAACCCCGACGGCACGCTGGCTCTCGTGATGACCGGCGAGACCTACACCGGATCGCAGAGCTTCCGCTACGAGGCGACCCACGCCGACGGCAGCACGACCACGCATACGGTCAACATGAGGTGCGTCGAGGGCGATCAGGCCGCTGGCTGGGCCACCGGCACGTCGCACTACATGCTCGAGACCGACGAGAACGACAACGTCGTCGTCGAGGCGGGCGAGAACCACACCAAGGTCTACGTCTCGGGCTCCGGCGACGCGCTGTCGCTGGCCGACATCGCCCGCGCCGAAGGCATGGACGTAAGCCAGGTCACCGGCGAGTGGCTTCTCGCGAACGGCACCTATGGCCAGAGTGAAGGCCTGGCCCTGGCCGAGGACGCCGGCATGGCGCTCTGGCACGCGGCGACGCCTCGCGGCTCGGAAACGTCGAACTGGCTTCTGTTCGAGCGCGGCTACACCTATGACGACCTCGGCCGCGTGATGATCCGCGACACCGACGGCGAGGACCCGCTGCACCCGCTCTATGTCGGAGCCTACGGCTCGGGCGACAAGCCGATCCTGACCGAGGAGTTCCTCCAGAACAACGAAGGCAGCACCAACCTCGTCGTGCAGGGGCTCGAGTTCCGCGGCGGTGTCTTCTTCGCTCAGGCGGGCGGCAACATCATCTTCGACGACATCAGCGTAAAATACGTCGAGATGGATGTGATGCATCAGGACGGCGTGACGGTCCGCAACTCCGACTTCACGGACGTCCACAACGAAGCCCCGGTCAACGCCGAATGGCAGGGGTCGTGGGACCGCGCCCAGGGCATCTTCGCCAACTTCAACAACGGCGTCCTGCTCGAAGGCAACTTCTTCGACCTGAACGGCTACGAGCTTGGCTTCACCGGCCAGGACGCGTCGTCGCCGCAGCCACCCACGATGTACAGCCACAACATGTACATCGGCAACGACAACACCGACATCACGCTCCGCGACTCGATCTCGATGCGGGCCTCGTCCTTCGGCGCGCAGGTGCGTCCGGGCGGCTTCATCGAGGACAACGTCTTCATCGACAACAACGCGGCCTTCGCTACGGTCGGCGGAGACTACAAGGACGCGGGCTACGTCGGGTACTACTCGCTCCTCAGCGGCAACATCGTGACCTCGGGCGCCCACAAGGACGCCGACATGGTCGGGGCCTTCACGCTCGGCCTGACGGACGATGCGCTGATGACCTCGCTCGTCGACAACGTGGTCGCGCACCTCGCCAACCCGGACGACCCGTCCGAGCTGGACTACAAGTACTGGATCAACGACGCGAACCGGTCGATCGATCCCTACTACAACGACACCATCGTCTGGAACTGGATGGGCGCGCGCGCCTTCGAGTATCCCGACAAGGACGTCGACGTGAACGTCGAGGGTCTGGACCCGTCCGTCATGGACGCGACCACGATCCAGCGCTTCACCGCGCAGCTTCTGGGCACGAACGAGGCGACGATCGGCGACCTGGCCGACTATCTGAGGGCGCAGGCCGACGGCACGCTCGATGACGTGGTCGACGCCGACCTCATCATCAAGTTCTTCCAGGAAGGCTTCGGCATCGAGGCCGACATGCGCGACGGCGCCGAGACGCTGCGCTTCATCCCGAACGACCTCGGCGACGGGGTCCGGTGGGACAACCACCTAAACTGGAGCACCGACGACCTTCCCGGCCTCTATGCCGAGGACGACGTCGACCTGGGCGGTAACCACGTCGTCTTCGGGACCAATGCCACCATCGACGAGCTCGAATTCGGGCCGGACGGCGAGCTTCAGGTCTACGGCGGCAAGCTGACCGTCGCGGGCGGTGTCACCGGCGACTATGCCGGCAGCCTCGACATCACCTCGGCCGGTCAGTTCTGGACCGAAGGCGGGGATGCCGCGAACCTCGACATCGACGTCATGGGCGGGCGCTTCGTGAACACCGGCGCCATGTCGGGAGCCGACCTGTCGGTCACCGGCGGGCAGGCGATCCTCGCCACCGACAACGCAGAGTTCGACGTCGAGAGCGGCGACAAGCTCTCGATCTCGGGTGCGGGCCGCGCCGGCTTCGACGGCGAGGACGGGGGTATGGCGATCCTCGACATGCACGCGGGCTCGACGCTCGAGTTCCTCACCGAGGGCGGCGACCTGGGCTCGATCTCCGAGTTCCGCTCGGGCGCCTTTGGCGACAGCGATGTCAAGTCCGGGGCCGATCTGGGCGACACGAACCTGACGATCAACCTCGCCGGCCTCTCGGCCAGCGCAGGAAGCGCTTTCACGCTGATGGAGGTCGACGAGATCATCGGTCTCTTCGACGAGGCATCGGTCTCGGGCCTCGGATCGCGCGACGCGACGATCGTGGTCGACTACGAGACCGATACCGTGACGCTGAAGCTGGCCTCGGGGTCGGGCAAGGTCGCGGTGCAGACGGTCGGCGGTCAGGACGCGGTCAGCGCGGGCCACGAAGACCTCTGGGACGCGCTTGTCTCGGGTCAGGGCGTGGTCAGCGAGACGGCCCAGGCCATGCTGCCGGACGACGAAGAGGACGCGCTTCTCGACGCCGCCTGACGATATCCCCCACCGCGCGCGCGTCCGTGTATCGGACGCGGGTCACCGGTACGCAAACGCCCCGGGCCTGTCCCGGGGCGTTTTCTTTTCCGAGCGATGTCAGGAGGGGGTGAAGGTATTCGCGAACCGCGCGCGCAGGTCGGCCTTCTGAACCTTGCCCATGGTGTTTCGGGGCAACTCGTCCACCAACTCATAGCGGCGGGGTCGCTTGAAGCCCGCAAGTTCGGTCCGTGCGGCGGCTTCGATGGCCGCGAGGTCGGGCGCGGCCTTGTCTTGCGGAACGATGACGGCCACGACGGTTTCGCCAAAGTCCGGGTGAGGCGCGCCGACGACCGCGCTTTCCTTCACGCCGGGCTGGGCGTCGAGGAAAAGCTCGATCTCCTTCGGGTAGATGTTGTAGCCGCCCGAGATGATGAGATCCTTGCCGCGCCCCACGATGTGGACGTAGCCGTCCCCGTCGATCCGGGCGAGGTCGCCCGTGATGAAGAACCCGTCCTCGAGAATCTCGGCCTTTGTCTTCTCGGGCATCCGCCAATAACCCTTGAACACGTTCGGTCCGCGCACATGCAGGACGCCGATCTCGCCCTGCGCGACCTCGGCGCCGGTGGCGGGATCGCAGACCTTCGCCTCGACGCCGGGCAGGGGGAAGCCGACCGTCCCTGCGCGACGTTCGCCCTCGTAGGGGTTCGAGGTGTTCATGCTGGTCTCGGTCATTCCGTAGCGCTCGAGGATGCGATGCCCGGTCCGTTCCTCGAAACGGATGTGGGTTTCGGCCAGGAGAGGCGCTGAGCCGGAGATGAAGAGCCGCATGTGGGACACGAGGTCCCTAGTGAAGCGCGGATCGTCCAGTAGGCGGGTGTAGAAGGTGGGCACGCCCATCATCGTGGTGGCGCGGGGCAGGGCGGCGATGACCGCGTCCTGATCGAACTTCGGCAGGAAGATCAGCGATCCCCCCGCCATCAGAAGCGTGTTCGTCGCGACGAAAAGACCGTGCGCATGAAAGATCGGCAATGCGTGGAGGAGGACATCGTCCGATGTGAAGCGCCAGGCCTCGACCAGCGCCTCGGCGTTCGACAGAAGGTTCCTGTGGGTCAGCATGGCCCCCTTGGACCGCCCCGTCGTGCCCGAGGTGTAGAGCAGCGCGGCGATGTCGTCCTCGCCCCGCGCGGCGGGCGGCGGCGTCGACGTCTGCACGGCGGCTGCCTCGGACAGCGAACCCGTGCCATCAGCGTCGAGCGTGAGAAGCTTCGCCTGCGCACCCCTTGCGACTTCGGCCAGCGCCTCGGCCTCGCCCGGATCGCAGACGAAAAGCGCAGCCTCGCTGTCGGTCACGAAGTAGTCCAGTTCGCGCGGGGTGTAGGCCGTGTTGAGCGGCAGAAAGACCAGACCTGCGCGGATGCAGGCTGCATAGAGCGCCAGCGCTTCCGGCGATTTCTGAACGTGGACCGCCACCCGGTCGCCAGGCACAAGACCGAGCGATGACAGCGCAGCCGCAAGCCATCCGGACATTTCGAGGAAGGCGGCGTGGGTGATGACCGAGCCGTCCGCGAGGATCAGGAAGGGCGTGTCCTGCCCCTCGTGCGGCTTGAAGAGGCGGTCGTAAAGCGGATTGGCCATGTCGGGGTGCGTTCCTTCTCAGCCGGCCGCCATGTCATCCTGGGACAGCATCTTCATGTAGCGGCCAAGCCCCGAGCGGATGTGGTCCAGCGCCGCGTTGCGCGCCGCTTCGGCCTCTCCCGCCGAGACGGCGGCGCGGATGACTTCGTGTTCGTCGATGGATCGCGCGATGTTGGTGGCGATGGACAGGCCGCGCCGGCGGAAGAGGTGCATTTCCTTGACGAGGTTGTCATAGATCGTCTTCGCCTTCGGATTGCCCGCGGCAGTCATCAGCATGTCGTGGAAGACGATGTTCAGCGCGTAATAGGCCTTGGTGTCGTTGTCCCTCAGCGCTTCCCTCATCCGGTCGAGGTTCTCGTCCATGCCGCGGACCAGTCTCGGCTCGTCGCCCTCGGCAACGCGCGACGCAGCCGACGAGCAAGCCATCGCGAAGATCGCGCCCCGCAGGTCATAGAGGTTGCGCACCTCGGCCAGGGTGGTTTCGTGGACGAAGGCGCCGCGATTGGCGATAAGGTCGATGAGCCCGGAATCGGCAAGCGAACGGATCGCCTCGCGCACCGTGCCGCGACTGACGCCCATGGCGGTCGACAGGACCAGTTCGTTCAGCTTCTCGCCGGCGGCAAGGTCGCCTTCGACGATCATGCGCTCGATCTCGGACCTGACCTCGCCCGCAAGGGTGGCGCGTGCAGCGCCGATGGACCTGGCCTGGATGCTCATGACGTCTCCTCGCCTGCCAACTGAATTCTGTCAACAATTAACATTTATATTGCCTATCCTCAATCGCTGTCATACTTCTAGTCAGCGCAGGATCACCACGGGAGAGCCAACATGCCGCAGCCCGCGAACCGGACCGACAGCGTCGACGGCCAGGGCGGGGCAGGGGCAGAGCGTCCCGTCGCGAGCGAAGCCCTTCGCGGCATCCGTGTCCTCGACCTGACGCGCGTACGCTCGGGGCCGACCTGCGTGCGCCAGCTCGCCGACTGGGGCGCCGATGTCATCAAGATCGAAGCGCCGTCCGACAAGGCGCAACTGGGCGGTCCGCGCTCCGGTCCCGACTTCCAGAACCTGCACCGCAACAAGCGCAGCCTGACGCTGGATCTCAAGACAGACGGCGGTCGCGAGGCCTTCCACCGCCTTGCGAAGACGGCGGACGTGGTGGTCGAGAACTTCCGGCCCGACGTGAAGACGCGGCTTGGCATCGACTACGCGGCGCTGTCGAAAGAGAACCCGGGCCTCGTCTACGCCTCTATCTCGGGCTTTGGACAGGACGGTCCTCTGGCGGCCCGTCCCGGTTTCGACCAGATCGCCCAGGGCATGGGCGGGCTCATGTCGATCACCGGCAAGCCCGGAGAGGGGCCTATGCGCGTCGGCATCCCGATTGCGGATCTCTGCGCCGGGCTCTTCGCTGCGCAGGGCATCCTCGTCGCGCTGATCGAGCGGCAGAGGTCGGGCATGGGCCAGTGGGTCCAGACCTCGCTTCTTCAGGCCCAGGTCTTCATGCTCGACTTCCAGGCCGCGCGCTATCTGATGGACGGCGAGGTGCCGGGCCAGGCGGGCAACAACCACCCGACGTCGATCCCCACCGGCGTCTTCCGCACCAAGGACGGCCACATGAACCTCGCCGTCGCGGGGCAGGAGATCTGGGTTCGCTTCGCCCGTGCGTTCGGACGCGACGACTGGCTCGAGGACGACCGCTACAAGACGGCGCCCGCGCGGTCCGAGAATCGCGACGCGCTCGGCGACGAGATCGAGGCGATCACGCTGACCCGCACCACCGCAGAATGGGTCGACGCGATGAACGAGGCGGGCGTGCCGGCGGGCGAGATCAACGACATCGGCCAGGTCTTCCGCGAACCGCAGGTCGAGCATCTGGGCCTCGCCCAGCCCGTGAAAAGCCGCGAGCGCGGCGACACGAGGCTTGTCGGGCAACCGATCCTGATGAGCCGCACGCCAAGCCACATCGCCATGCCGCCGCCGCTGGCGGGGGAGCATTCGGCCGAAATCCTCGCCGAAATCGGCTATTCCGACGCCGAGATCGAGGCCATGAAGGCCGCCGGCGCCATCTGACTTAGGAACGGACCCATGACCGACAAGATCCTCACCGAACGCTCGGGCGATATCGCCCGCATCGTCTTCAACCAACCGGAAAAGCGGAACGCCGTCTCGCTGGAAATGTGGGAAGCGGTCGAGGAGGCGGTGACGCGGTTCCAGTCCGACCAGGGCGTGCGCATCCTGATCCTGTCGGGTGCGGGCGGAAAAGCCTTTGTCTCGGGCGCGGACGTCTCGAAGTTCGAAAGCGAACGGGCGAGCGAGGAGGGTGTGGCGCGCTACAACGCGACCACGAAACGGGTCTACGACATGATCGCGGCCTTCCCGAAACCCACCATCGCGCAGATCGACGGCTTCTGCATCGGCGGCGGCGTGGCGCTGGCGCTGTGTTGCGACGTTCGGATCTGCGGGACCTCGTCGAGTTTCGCGATCCCGGCGGCGAAGCTCGGCCTCGGCTACGGCTTCCCCGGCATCAAGCGGCTGGTCGACGTCGTGGGGCCGGCCTTCGCCAAGGAGATCTTCTTCACCGCCCGCCGCTTCGACGCCGAGGAGGCCCGCGTCATGGGGCTCGTCAACCGCGTCGTCCCGGACGGGCAGGTCGAGGCCGCGGCGACCGAAATGGCCGAGACCATCGCGGGCAACGCGCCGATGACCGTCGCCTCGGTCAAGTACATCGTGGGCGAGACGCTGAAGGACGAAAGCGCGCGCGACCTCGCCGAATGCGACCGCCGCGTGAAGGAATGCTTCGACAGCCAGGACTACGTCGAGGGCCGCCGCGCCTTCCTCGAGAAGCGCAAGCCGCAGTTCGTCGGATCCTGACCCATGGCCGATGATGCCCGGCGCATCGACGCCGACGCCGCCCGCGCGCGTTTCGAAGATGCGCTCGACAGCCACGCGCAGGACTTCGAGACGTTCTTCCTGGCCCGCTTCCTGGACCTCGGCTTCGAGTACCTGCCCGAAGACGCCGCCGACGCGGACAAGGACTGCTGCCGCGTGACCTTCGAGGTGACGGACATGCTGCGCAATCCGCAGGGCTCGCTGCACGGCGGGGTCATGGCGACGGCGATGGATATCTCGATGGGCCATCTCGCGAAGAAGGTGGCCGGACCCGGCGCCACCATCGAGATGAAGATCCAGTTCACCCGCCCTGTCATGGACGGTCAGGTCACCTGCGAGGGGCGGTTCATCAAGAAAGGTCGGTCGATCTCGTTCATGGAGAGCCGGCTGACCGGAGCCGACGGCAAGCTCGCCGCACTCGCCACCGCAACATGGAAGATGCCATGAAGGATACCGCCGCCACGGGCTTCTCGCCCGCTCTCCTGTCCGAAATCCGCGACCGTTTCGCGCATGTCGACACCTGCCCCTTCGAGGGCGAGCGGGTGTTCTTCGAGAACGCGGGCGGTGCGCTGACCCTCAAGTCGGTGGTCGAGACCTCGGCGAAGATGGCCGCCATCCCTGACAACCAGGGCCGCGACAATCCGGCGTCGAAGGCGCTCGTCGAGATCATCGACCGCGCGAAGGCCGACATGCGTGTCCTCTTCAACGCGCCTGAAGGTCAGTTCTTCGTCGGCGAAAGCGGGACCGAGCTTCTGTTCCGCCTGATCTCCGTCGCCTGTCTCGGCACGCCCGAGGGCGGCCGCGTCGTCGGAAGCTCGATGGAGCATCCGGCCTCGCGCAGCGCCGCTGACAGATGGGCGAAGGTGGCGGGCAAGGCCCATGTGGTCGTCGCGCATGACGACGAGACCGGATCGGTCGGACCGGAGCATTATGCCGATGCGCTGACGCCCGACACCCGCGTCGCCACCATCGTCCACACCTCGCCGGTCACCGGCATGGGCGTCGATGTCGCCGCCATAGCGCGGGCGATCCGTACCGTCTCGCCCGACTGCATCATCATCGTCGACGGCATTCAGCACGCGGCCCACGGCCGTCTCGACATCGAGAGCTACGACATCGACGGCTATGTCGTCTCTCCCTACAAGGTCTTCTCGCGCCACGGCTACGGCGTCGCCTGGGTCTCGGACCGTCTGAGCGCTCTGCCGCACGATACGCTGATGAACGCGCCCGGCGCGCCCTGGGAGATGGGGACGCGCGACACCGGCTCCTACGCCACTTTCTCGGACGTCGTCGCCTACTTCGACTGGCTTGGCGGACAGGTCTCCGACGCCACCGACCGCCGCGCGCGCATCGTCGCCGCCGGCGAGGCGATCCACGACCACGAGAAGCGGCTGACCGACGCCATGCTCTACGGCACCGGCAACCTCGCGGGGCTGGCCGAGTTGCCTGGCGTCCGCATCGTTGGCGGCGTCGACAACCCGCGCCGCGAGGGGCTGGTGTCCTTCGCGCTGAGCGGCAGCGAAGCGCCCGAAATCGTCGCTGCCCTGCGTGAGCGCGGCATCCGCGTCCATAGCCGCAAGGCCGACCACTACTCGGGCAACATCCTCGATCCGCTCGGCCTCGCCACCTGTGTGCGCGTCTCGCTATGCCACTACAACTCCGAGGCCGAGGTGGCGCAGTTCCTGCAGGCGATGAAGGAAATCGTCGGAGCCTGACGCTCAGCCGCCGAGCCGGCGCAGCATCGCGACGCACTCGTCCGACAGATCGAGACCCGATGCCCGAGCTTCGGCAAGACGTGCCAGCGCGCGATCTCCGGGAAGCCGGATCGGAACGCCTTCATCCACCCGCGCCGTCCCGCTCAGGATGGTGCGCGCCTCGTCCAATCGTCCGGCCCGTTCGCGAGCAGGTCGCAACCGTTCCGCGTCGATCAGCGCAACCATCAGTCCAAGCCCCTGGGGGCTGTCCGGCGTCTCGGCCGCATTCGGGATCTCGGTCAGCATCGCGGCACCCGCCAGCGTCGCCAGCATCAGGTCGAGACCAAGGGCGAGGTTCGCCCCCTTGTCGCCGCCGATGGCGCGCAGAATGCCCGTCAGCGCGCGCGACGGATCGGTGGTGGGTCGCCCGTGTTCGTCCGTCGCCCAATCCGCCGGGATCGTCTCCCCCGCTTTGGCCGCTGCCCTGATGCGCGACCGCGAGACGGTCGACAGCGCCATGTCGAGGATCAGGTGCCGCCCGCCCGGGTCGGGCACCGCAAGGCCTATGGGAGCGTTCCCGATCCGCGCCTCACGTCCGCCCGCCGGTGCGAGCATCGGCGCGGTGTTGGTGGTGACGATCGCGGCGAAGCCGTCGTCGGCCGCACGCCGGAGAAGCGGAGCCAAGGCGCCGACGTGGCTGACGCGCCGGACGACCGCCACGCCCGCGCCGCAGGTCCGGGCCGCCTCGGAGGCAGCGAGGCGTGCGCGTTCGGCTATGACCGGGCCAAGGCCGTTCGCCCCGTCGAGACGTCGCAGGGCGGGGGCGGGCGAGACGATCGGGACGACGGCGCGGGCGTCGATCCCGCCGGCCTCGATGCGGCCGACATAGGTTCCGACCCGCGACAGTCCGTGCGTGACGATCCCCATGCCCTCGGCTTCGGCGAGCATCGACGCGGCAAGACCGGCATCGTCAGCCCTCACACCCGCCCGCCGGAACGCGGCTTCCGCAAGCTCCACCGCCTCTCCGTAGGGGAGGCGGGGCATGGGGTCAGCCCCCGGCCTTTTCGGCGTCGCCGGAGCCCCTGCCGAACCGGCCCATCAGCGGCAGAAGGACGACGAGGAACACGGTCACGCCGATGATCCAGAGCGACGGCGCGCGCTCGACGAAGATCATGAACGACCCGCGCGAGATCGTCAGCGTCTGGCGCAGCGCCTCTTCGGCGAGCGGTCCCAGCACCAGCGCCAGCACCAGCGCGGCGGGCGAGAAGCCGTAGAGCCGCATAAAGAACCCGACGAACCCCGCCGCGAACATGATCCAGGTTTCGACGAAGCTCGAATGCACGCTGAAGGTGCCAAGCGCGCAGATCACGACCACGACGGGGCCGAGGATGCGGTAGGGCACCTTGATGATCTGCACGAAGAGTGGGATGGCGAAGATGTTGATGGCCAGAAGCACCATGTTGCCCAGGTACATCGACGCGATCAGGCCCCAGGCCAGTTCCGGGTTCTGCTCCATGAACAAGGGACCGGGACGCATCCCCCAGAGCAGGAAGGCGGCGAGAAGCACGGCGGTCGAGGCCGATCCCGGAATGCCGAGCGTCAGAAGCGGGATCATCGCGCCCGACGAGGCCGCGTTATTCGCCGTTTCGGGCGCGACGAGGCCCTGCATCTCGCCCTTGCCGAACTTCTCGGGCGCCTTCGAGATCGAGCGTTCGAGGGAATAGGCCATGAGCGAGGCGATGGTCGCCCCGGCGCCGGGGATGACGCCGACCACGAAGCCAAGGATCGACCCGCGCACCATGGTCCAGCGGGTCGAGATCCAGTCCTGCGCCGTCGGCCAGAACCTCTCTTCCTTGTCGTACTGCACGATGCCGCCCGTCCCGGTGCGGTGCAGGCCGTTGTAAAAGGCGTAGAACAGCTCGCCCAGGCCGAAGAGGCCGATGGCGACGGGGATGAAGTAGATGCCTCCGATCAGCTCGGCCGACCCGAAGGTATAGCGGCTCTGCCCGGTCTCAAGGTCGACGCCGACGGTGCCGAGCGCGAAGCCGATCAGGGCCGATATCACGCCCAGCTTCCAGTTCTCGCCGATCATCACGATCAGCGTCAGCATCCCCATGACCGCCAGCAGGAAGTACTCGGGCGGCCCGAAGCTGCGCGAGACCTGCCCGAAGAGCGGGGCGAGGATGGTGATCAGGATGACGCCCACGGTGCCTCCCACGAAAGAGGCCGCCGCCTGCATGACGAGCGCCGGCCCCGCGCGGCCGTTCTTCGCCAGCGGGAAGCCGTCGAAGGTCGAGGCGACCGTGGCGCTTTCGCCCGGCGTGTTCAGCAGGATCGAGGTGATCGTGCCGCCGTACATCGCGCCGTAATAGATCGCGGCCAGCATCATCACCGCGCCAATCGGGTCCATCCCGAGCGTCACGGGCAGAAGGATCGCGAGGCCGGCCGAAGGGCCGAAGCCAGGGATGACGCCGACCACCATGCCCACCATCGCTCCCGCGAAGAGGTAGACCAGGTTCATCGGTGTCACTGCGACCGAGAAACCCATGAAGAGGTCGGAGAAGATGTCCATCGGGTCGGCTCCGGGGGGCTGCGCGCGGCGCGGTGTGTCAGAGGATCTCGAACAGGCCCGGAGGCATGCCCGCGTTCAGAAGCTGGTCGAAAAGCAGGTAGACGCCCGTCGGCACGAGGAACGAAACCGCCACGTTTGTGATGTGCCGGCCGCGATTGAGCAGGGCGAGCGCCACCAGAAGGAAGATCACCGTCGCGACGAAACCGCCGAAGAGGCGCAGAAGGACGGCATAGCCGACCGCCAGCACCATCAGCACCAGGACGTCGGACCAGCGCGTCTCCTCCTCGTCCTGGGGCGTGGCCGATCGCATCTCGTCCAGGATGGCCCAGATCAGGGCGACGATGGCCATTCCGCCGATCATACGGGGAAAGAAGCCGGGTCCCAGCCGTCCGGTGCGCGTCATGAAGTTGAGGTCGGCGAAGGCGACGTAGCTGTAGAACACCGCCCCCGCCAGCAGGACGACCAGATAGCCGATGCGCATGGATGTCTGCCCTCGAGAAGGAAAGGCCGGCCACCCTGTGCGGGGTGGCCGGATCGCGTTAGCCGGACGGGTCTACTGCACCGCGCCGACGGATTTCAGGACCTCTTCGAAACCGTTCTTGGTTTTGGTCAGGAAGGTCCGGAAGTCCTCGCCATAGATCACCGTCGGCGTGAGGGTGTTCGAGGCGATATATTCTTTCCATTCAGGGGTATCGACGACCTTCTTCATGGTCTCGATCCACCATTCCTGCGCCTCGGCCGGAGCGTCCGGCGCCAGGATCAGGCCGCGCGGCATCGACACGCCGATGTCGTAGCCGATGTCGCCCATGGTCGGCACGCCTGCGAGAGCGTCCGGGATGTTCTGGCCCGAGAAGACGAGGGGGCGCAGGTCGCCGGATTCGATGAGGCCCAGGATCTCGCCCGGGTTACCCACCATTGCGTCGAGTGCGTTCGACAGAAGGGCGGTCGTCTGTTCGGACATGTCGTTGAACGACACGTAGTCGAACTCGAAACCGGCCGCCTGAGCGAAAAGCGTCGGCACGATGAAGTCGACGTTGACCGTGCCCGTACCGCCGATGTTGATCGGGTTCTCCTTGGCGTAGGCGATGAACTCCTCGATGTTCTGTATCTCGGATGAACCGTTCACCACGAGAACAAGATCGTCCGTGGCCAGAAGCGCCACAGGCGTGAAGTCCTCGGGCGCCCAGCCCGTGTCGGCCTGAAGCGGCGTCGTCACGAAACTGCCCGAGGTCGTCGAGATGCCGTAGGGGTTCCCGGCCTGGCTGGCGAGGTAGCCCCAGCCGACGGCGCCCGATCCACCGGCGCGGTTTTCCACTTTGATGTCACCGGGATAGAGATCGTACTTGTTGAGGATCTCGACGATGCTGCGGGCCATGATGTCGTTGCCGCCGCCCGGTCCGAAAGCGATGGTCCAGTCGAGCGTTTCGTCCGCAGACGGGTAGTCCTGCGCTGCTGCCATCCCGGCAAAGGCGAGGGGCACGGCGACCGCCGCGGCCATCGCCGTCCCGAAGATCCGCCGCGCGGCGGTGTGAGCCATGAAGTTCATTTGGGTCCTCCTCCCTGATTTGTTCGTTGTGGTGCCGTCTTGCGAGACGGTCTTCATCCATTGAGCGTCTCGAGCAGACGCCGCTTGCCGTTCAGGTGATGGTTCCGTCCTTCCGTTCGCGCAGTCTCGACGTCGCCCGCCTCGATGGCGGCGAGGATGCGGCGATGTTCGGCGTTCGAAACGACGAGCGAGGCCAGCCCGTTGAGGACGCGCAGCCGGAAGAGCCGCACCTCCTTGCCGAGCGCCACGTAGAGCGACCGCGTGCGTTCGAGCCCCGCCACGGCCGCGATGTGGTCGTGGAAGGCGAGGTTCGCGGTGAAATAGCTGTCCTGGTCGTCACCGGCGATGAGGTCGTCCATCGTGTCGACGAGGTCGCGCAGATCCGCCCGGATGTGCGCGCCAGGCATCGCGGCCACGGAGGCGCAGAGCTCGCCCGCCATGAGCGCCCGCAGGTCGTAGAGTTCGAGTGCATCCTCGAGGGACAGCTTTCGCACATAGACGCCCTGGTTCGCCACGGCCCGGACGAGCCCCTCACGCTCCAGCGACCTTGCGGCCTCCCTTACCGGACCGCGGCTGACACCCATCTGACGGGCGAGGACGATCTCGTTCAGCCGTTCGCCGGCCTCGACCTCGCCGCCCAGGATCATGCGCTCAAGCTCGTCGCGCACCTCCTGCACGAGGGGGCGCTGGCGGAACCTCTGCGCTGTTTCCGGGGTGCCATTGGCATTCTGCATGACCGGATCACAAGGCAGCGATTGTCGATTGTCAACAATATTCTGTTGAATGATGAATCCCTCAACGTTACTTCGATCCCACGCAATCGGGAGGATACAGCATGGCGAACGGCACTCTGGCGGGGCGCACCGCCTTCGTTTCCGGCTCTGGCCACAACATTGGTCGCGCGATCTCGGTCCGTCTCGCGGAGATGGGATGCAACGTCGTCGTCAACGGCTCGCGGGACGAAGACGCCTGCAAGGAGACGGCGCGTCGGGTCCAGGCGGCAGGCGCGTCGGCCCTCGTTCTGATGGGCGACATGGGCAGCGCCGGGGACGTCGAGCGGATCGTGGCCGCAGCCCTCGAACGGTTCGGGACGGTCGATATCGTCGTGAACAACGCGGCCCGCCGTCCGCACAAGCCGTTTCTCGAGACGACGGACGAGGACTGGGACGCGGTGATCGACGTGGCGCTGACAGGGGCTTTCCGAGCCTGCCGGGCGTTCCTGCCCGGCATGGTCGAGCACGGCTGGGGGCGGATCGTCAACTTCGCCGGGATGAAGGCGATCCACGGCTATTTCGAGGGCGCCCCGATCTCGGCCGCAAAACACGGGGTCTGGGGTCTGACAAAGGCGTTGTCCGAAGAGTTCGCGCCCAAGGGGATCACCGCGAACATCGTATCGCCGGGGCAGATCAGGTCCGAGGATGTGGACGCCGACGACCCGTCACGGGCGGCGAAGATTCCCGCCGGCTTCATGGGCACGCCCGACGACATCGCCGCGACGGTCGCCTTCCTCGCCTCGCCCGAAGCGCGGTTCCTGACGGGGCAGATGATCGCGGTGAACGGCGGGCAGGAGACCTAGCCGCCGCTCGGCTCGGCCCGCCCGGCGTTCAGCGAGGCAAGCGCCGCCGCCTGTCGTTTCGCAGTTCTGTAGCGCGCGAATTGCGTGTCCGCGATGACGCCGATCAGGATGACGCCCCCCATCACCGCGAAGTTCAGCGACGACGGGATGCCGAGCAGGTTCACGAGGTTCTGGAGCACCTGGAGGAGGATCACGCCCAGGACGACGCCCACAATGGAGCCTTCGCCGCCGCGCAGGGAAAAGCCGCCGAGGACCGCCGCCGCGATGGCGTAAAGCTCGTAGAAGCTGCCGTGCGAGGCAGGGTGGATCGACCGCGTGTACATGGCGAAGAACACCGCCGAAAGGCCGGTGAGGACCGAGCAAATGACGTAGGCCAGGATGATGACGCGCGTGGTGTTGATACCGGCAAAGCGCGCCGCCTCCTCGTTCTTGCCGACAGCGAAGAGGTGGCGGCCGAAGACCGTCCGGTGCAGCAGGAACCACGACGCCACGGCGACGACTCCGAAGGCGACGATGGAATGCGGCACGCCCGAGGTGCGGCCCGAGATCACCCATTCAAGCCAGGGGAAACTGTCTCCGAAGGAAAATCCGGCGGTGCCGTCGGCGGTGTAGAAGCGTGCGATGCCGCGATAGATCAGAAGGCCGCAGAGCGTCACGACGAAGGGCTGGAGTTTCATCTTCGTGACCAGGAGGCCGTGCAGAAGGCCGATCACAGCCCCCAGGACCATCACGAGGACCGTTGCGATGGGCCAGGGCACACCCTGGTTCACGATCATGTCGACGAAAAGGACGCCGAGAAGGGCGATGACCGAGCCGACCGACAACTCGATGCCCGCCGTCACGATGACGAAGGCCTCGGCGATCGAGAACAGGCCGAACAGCCCGATCAGGTTCGCCGTGTTGGCGAGGTTGATGGGCGAGAGGAACCTGGGGTTCAGGGCCGCGACCACCGCCGCCACCGTCAGGACCAGCACCGCCAGCCCGATATCCTTCTTCTGCACCGTCCGCGTCTCCCGTCCTGCGTCAGCCTACTGCCAGCCGAAGGATGTTCGGCTCGCTTATCACGTCGTGGTCGAGGATCCCCGCCACGCGGCCCGCGCTCATCACCGCGACCCGGTCCGAAATGCCGATGACCTCTTCCATGTCGCTCGAGATCATCAGGATGCCCACGCCGGTGTCTGCGAGCGCGCGCATCAGCGCATAGACCTCGCGTTTCGCACCGACGTCGATGCCGCGCGTCGGCTCGTCCATGATGATGACCTTGGGGCTCATCGCGAGCCACTTCGCGAGAACGACCTTCTGCTGGTTGCCGCCCGACAGCGAGGCGACGGCGCCGTCGAGCGTGGCGGTCTTGATGCCGAGCCTGTCGCGCGAGGCCGTGCCGAGGTCGCGCTCGGCGGGTCGGTCGACGAACCAGCCGCGGCGAAGGCGGCCGAGGTTCGGCAGCGAGATGTTTTCCCTCACCGCGAAATCGAGGATCAGCCCTTCTTCCTTGCGGTTCTCGGGCACGAGGCAAAGACCCGCGGCGATGGCGGAGGCGACGGAATCGGGCGCAAGGGTGATGCCACTGACGCGCACCTCGCCTCCGTTGCGGGGGTCGATGCCGAAGGCGACGCGGGCAAGTTCGGACCGGCCAGCGCCGACGAGCCCCGCCAGACCCAGGATTTCGCCCCCGTACAAGGTAAGGTCGACCTTCGAGGATGGATAAGCCGTCGTCGAGACCGCGCAAAATTCGAGGACGGGCGCCGTGCCCGACGGTGCGATGCGCGAGGCGTCGCGGCCGATGTTCCGGCCGATCATCAGTTCGACCATGCGCGGTTTCGAGATGTCCGCGCGCGGCAGGTCGCCCGCGTTCTTGCCGTCGCGCAGGACGACGACCCGGTCGGCGACCTCCTCGATCTCGGCGAGACGGTGGCTGATGAAGAGGACCGCGACACCGTCGTCACGCAACTGCCGCATGACGCCCAGAAGGCGCGCGGTCTCGGAGACGGTGAGGCTGGAGGTGGGTTCGTCGAAGATGACGAGCCGGGCCTTCATCGACAGCGCCTTCGCGACCTCGAGGATCTGCTGATCGGCGAGCGACAGGTCGGCGGCCGAGTCCTCGGGGGCGAATTTCGCGCCGAGGACGTCGAGGATGGGGCGCACGGTGCGGACCATCGCGGCCTGGTCGAGCGTGCCGAAGGGGGCGCTGACGATCTCGCGCCCGAGAAGGATGTTTCCCGCTACGTCGAGGTTGCCGAAGGTGTTCAGCTCCTGGTGGACGAAAGCGATGCCGAGGTCGTTGGCCTCGCGGGGCGTCAGGGCCGCATGGTCGTGTCCGTCGACGGTGATCGTTCCGGCGTTCGGGGCGATGGTGCCGCCCAGGACCTTCATCAGCGTGGATTTGCCCGCGCCGTTCTCGCCGATCAGGCCGACGATCTCGCCGCCGGTCAGCGACAGGTTGACCCTCTCCAGCGCGACGACGCCGGGATAGACCTTCGTCACGTCGGTCAGCGAGAGCGCGATGGGAGGCTTCGTCACGGATCTTCCTTGCAGGATGAAACGGGCTGCGCGTGACGAGTGTCTCGCCCGGCGCAGCCCGCCGCAAGCGGGGAGGACACCGCTATCCCGAAATGCGCGCCTTCAGTTCGGCCTCGAACGCGTCGACGTTCGACTGGTCGATGACCTTGGTCGGCACGATGATGAGCCCGTCAGCCGGCACGCCAGAGGTGTCGCCCTCCAGGTAATCGGCCATGAGGTGCATGCCCTGATAGCCCCACTGGTAGGGATCCTGAACCACCGTCCCGGCAAAGGAGCCTTCGCGCACCGCGCCAAGCGTCACCGGATCCTCGTCGAAGGCGATGACGGTGATTTCACCCAGTTTTCCAGCTGCTTGCAGGGCTTCGTAGATCTTGGGCGGGTTGTAGGAATAGAAGCCGACCATGCAGTTGATGTCCGGGTTCGCCGCCAGCACGTCATCGACGTTCGAGCGCGCACGGGCGAAGTCCACGTCGTCGCCGCGCACGTCGACAAGCTCGATGCCCGAGCCCTCGACCGCCTGGCGGAAACCCGCGATGCGCTCGACGGCGTTGTCGGCGCCGAGGAAGCCCACGAAGCCCATGCACTGGCCTCCGTCGGGTAGCGCTTTCTTGGCGATCTCGCCCGCCTGCACGCCGGCGTCGGTGTTCGACGAGCCGAGGTAGGCGATGCGCTCGCTGTCGGGCGCGTCCGAGTCGGTGGTGAAGAGCGGGATCTGGCTCGCGATGCGGTTGAAGGCGTCGATCGACGTCTTGGGATCGACCGACGAGATCATGATGGCGTCGGTGCCTGCGGCCACGAGGTCGTCCATCAGCGCGTTCTGAAGTGCTGCCGTCCCTTGCGCGGGATAGCGGAACTGAAGGTCATAGTCGGGCAGCTCGGCCTGCGCTGCGGCGACACCGGCCTCGGCCAGCTTCCAGAAGTCCGAAGCCGCGTTGACCACGAAGGCGAGTTGCGGCTTGTCCTGCGCCGCAGCGCCGGTAGCCAGTGCCGCGGCCATGCAGGTCGTGGCGAACGTTCTTGCGAATGTCATTTGTTCCTCCCTGACCGGGGTTGTCCCGGGTCGTCGTGTTGAGCGTGTGAGGCGGGGCCCGGCCGATGGGGCCGGACCCTGCCTTGTCCTGCGATCAGTTGTCCTTGCAGAACCCCGGATCGTCCTGGTTGCAGACGTCGAGCCCGGTGTAGAGCGGATCCTCGACCGTCTGACCCTCGATGAGCTGGATCATCACGTCGGGCGCCTTGTAGCCCATCTCGAACGGACGCTGGCCGACCTGGGCGTGGCTGCGCCCGTCGCGGAAGGCTTGCGTCTGCGGCGGCAGGGTGTCGCCCGCGATGATGATGAGCTCCTTCGAGTTAAGCTTGTCCATCACCTGGTCCGTGACCTGCGAATAGGCCTGCGGCGCGAACTGGGCCCAGCCGCCGACGAGGATGAAGGCGTCGAGGTCGGGGTTCGCGATGAAGGTGTCCGCCATCTGCTGGTTGGCGAGGTCGGCCTGGTCGTTGGTGAAGACCGGGCAGCCCTCGATCTCGGTCCAGCCGCCTTCGCCAGCCAGACGCTCGATGCCTTCGGCGCCGCCCGCGGTGTCGCGGAACCCCTGCGCGCGGGCGTTGATGTTGTCCGCGGCGACGTTGCCGAGCTGGAGGCAGACAGTGCCGCCTTCGGGCTTAAGCTTGGCGGCCTCCTCGGCCATCTTGACGCCCATGAGGTAGTTATCGGTGCCGAGATAGGTGGTCCGCAGGTCGCGGTCGGCTTCGAGGAAGTCGGCGTCGATGGTCATCACGGGAACGTCCGGTGCGATCTCGCGAACGCGGTTGGCCATGGCGGGCGCGTTCGACGGCGAAATCGCGATGGCTGCGACGCCGGACGTCAGGAGGTCGTCGACGATCTGGACCTCGCCGGCCTCGTCAGCCGAAGACGCCGGGCCGGTATAGAGGCATTGGTATTCGCTGTCGGCGTTTTCGGACATCCACTTCTGGCAGCCGAGGTTGATCTGTTCGAAGAACGGGTTGTCGAGACCCTTCACGACGATGGCGAGGGTCTTCTTGTCCTGTGCCTGCGCCGCGGTGGCCAGCGCCACGAGCGCCGTGGCCGTGGCCAGATATGCGATGGTCGTCTTCATTGATAGTGCTCCCTGTCTTGTTCCGGTTTCTGGTTCATCCGTGCGCCCGGGCGGTGCCTGGGTGTCGAATTCCTGTGGAGCCCTGCGGCCTTGAAAGGCGGCGGGAGCTCAGTGTCGGTTCGCCAATGATGAAAGGCTCTGCCGCTGCGCCGCTTCCGTCAGAGAGCGGCTTCAGACGCACGATCGCAGACACTCCGAACCCTCCCCAGTCTTGGCGCCGTCGACGTTTTTCAATAATAATACTATTTACTAATATTATTCCGTCAAGCTACTAATTCTCCACTTCGGACGACGCGGAAGCGGCTTCCGATGCTACAAGAACGCGAGAGGGGCGGCTTGTCCGGCCATCGCTGCGGAAGGGGAGGAGGACAGATGTCACGACTGAGGCTTTCCGGCATATCCCGGAGTTTCGGCGCCATTCAGGCGCTCGACGGCGTCTCGCTGGAGCTTGCGCCCGGCGAGGTCATGGGCCTGATGGGCGACAACGGGGCGGGCAAATCGACGCTCGTGAAGATCATCGCGGGCAACTACCGGCCGTCAAAGGGCGAGATTCGAATCGACGACAAGCCGGTCGAGTTTCACCGCCCGATCGACGCGCAGCGCGCGGGCATCGAGATCGTTCACCAGAACCTCGCGCTTTGCGATCACCTGACCGCGGCCTCGAACGTCTTTCTCGGGCGCGAGCCCATGAAGCGCTTTGGCCCGATCCGCGTCATCGACTACGACACGATGCGGTCGACCTCGGCAGGCCTCTTCGCGCGGCTCAAGTCCGAGACGCGGCCGCGCGACGTGGTGCGGCGGATGTCGGGCGGCCAGAGGCAGGCCGTGGCCATCGCGAGGACGCTTCTGTCGGAGGCGCGCATCGTTCTCCTGGACGAACCCACCGCCGCGATCTCGGTCCGGCAGGTGGCCGAGGTGCTGGATCTCATCCGCAACCTGCGCGACCACGGGATCAGCGTCATCCTCATCAGCCACCGTATGCCGGACGTCTTCGCCGTCGCGGACACCATCGCGGTCCTGCGCCGCGGCAACCTCGTCGCCGCGAAACGCGCCGCCGACAGTTCGCCGGAAGAGGTCACGGGCCTCATCACCGGCGCTATCGAATACGCCTGAGGGAGAGCGACATGACGGATACACTCGAGCAGGTCATCGGACGGGCGCAGCATCGCTCGTCCTGGTCGCGGGTCGCCAATCTCCAGGTCTTCTGGGTCTTCATCGCGGCCGTTCTGGCCTGCGTCGCCCTCAGCTTCATGACCGATGGCTTCGCCACGCAGCGAAACCTCTTCAACGTCGCGCGCAACTTCGCCTTCGTGGCGATCATCGCCATCGGCATGACGACCGTCATCGCCTCGGGCGGGATCGACCTGTCGGTGGGCTCCATCGTCGTGCTCACGGCCATGGTGATCTCGGTCCTGATGGAGGGAGGGTATTCCTTCTGGCTGTCGGCCATCGCGGCTCTTGGCGTCGCCTTGGTCGTGGGAGCGATCAACGGAACGCTGATCGCCTATGCCGGGATGCCGGCCTTCGTCATTACGCTGGGGATGCTGTCGGCGGCGCGGTCTGCGGCCATGGTGCTGTCGAACAACAAGATGATCTACCAGTTCGGGCCGGACCACGACCTGCTGCTGTGGATCGGGGGCGGATCGACGTTCGGCCTGCCGCATCCGCTTTTTGCGTTGATCGCGCTGACGGTGGTGATGACCGTCGTCTACCGGTGGACACGCTGGGGCCAGTACGTCTTCGCCATCGGCTCGAACGAAGAGGCAGCGACCCTGACGGGGATCGCGGTCAAGCGCATCAAGGTGACCATCTACATGTTCTCGGCCTTCACCGCAGGGTTGGCCGGCATCCTCATGGCCGGTTGGCTGGGAAGCGTGACGACAAATTTAGGGACGGCGATGGAGCTCACGGTGATCGCCGCCGCCGTCATCGGGGGCGCGAACCTCAACGGAGGAGAAGGCACGGCGATCGGCGCCGTCGTCGGCGCACTTTTGATCGAGGTTATCCGCAACTCGCTGATCCTGCTAGGGATTTCGACGTTCTGGCAGGGCATGTTCATCGGCACCTTCATCGTCGTCGCCGTGTCCTTCGACCGCATCAGGCACAGGCAGAACTGACGCGATCCGGCGCGCTGCCCGGCAAGTCCGGGCAGCGTCATCATAATTTCAATTGAGGCGCGCCGGATTCCGGGGTTTTGTAGGCGCACTGCGCGGCCTGCACGACTCCACGAGATCTCGTGCCGGGGGGCCGGCCGACGCTGCTGCATACGAACAGGGAGACACCACTATGAGAACGACAACTCTGCGAGTGATCGCGGTGACCTCGGCGCTGGCCATTGCGGCCGCGACGCCCGTCGCCTCGCTTGCGCAGTCGATGGACGAGCTTGCGGCCGCGGCCGAGGCGGAAGGCACGCTTTCGACCATCGCCCTGCCGCACAGCTGGTGCGGCTATGGCGACGTGATTGCGGGCTTCAAGGCGAAGTATCCGAACATCACGGTCAACGAACTGAACCCTGATGCGGGTTCGGCGGACGAGCTTGAGGCGGTGCGCGCCAACAAGGACAACACCGGACCGCAGGCGCCCGACGTCCTCGACGTGGGCTTCGCCTTCGGTCCGCAGGCCAAGGAAGAGGGCCTGACCCAGCCGCACAAGGTCGCGACCTGGGACACGATTCCCGACGACGCCAAGGACGCCGATGGCCACTGGTACGGCGACTATTACGGCGTGCTGTCCTTCGTGGTGAACACCGACCTCGTCGAGAACGTGCCGCAGGACTGGGAAGACCTTCTGAAGCCCGAGTACGCCAACTCGGTGGCTCTGGCGGGCGATCCGCGCGCCTCGAACCAGGCGATCCTCGCGGTCATGGCGGCGGGTCTCGCGCGCGGCGGTGAGGCCGGCCAAGGCTCGGGCGAAGCCGGGCTCGAATTCTTCAAGGAGCTGAACGAGGCCGGGAACTTCGTGCCCGTCATCGGCAAGGCGGGCACCATCGCCCAGGGCGCCACGCCCATCGTGATCGCCTGGGATTACAACGGCCTTGCATGGCGCGACACACTGGCTGGCAACCCGCCGCTCGAGGTCGTGGTACCGGCGTCTGGCGTCGTCGCGGGCGTCTACGTCCAGGCGATCAGCGCCTATGCGCCGCAGCCGAACGCGGCGAAGCTGTGGATGGAGTATCTCTATTCCGACGAGGGTCAGCTTGGCTGGCTGAAGGGATACTGCCACCCGATCCGCTTCAACGACCTCGCCCAGTCCGGCAAGATCCCGCAGGAACTGCTGGATGCCTTGCCGCCGGCCGAAGCCTATGAGGCGGCCGTGTTCCCGACGCTCGACCAGCAGGGCGGCAACAAGGATGCGGTGACCGGCGGATGGGATTCCGTCGTCGGCGCGAACGTCCAGTAGGACGATCCGGCCCCGCGATCCTTCAGGGTCGCGGGGCCGACCTTCGATGACCGATCTCACCCAACAGTCAGCGCCAACCGCGCGCCCGCGCAGGCCCATGCCGCTTGCATGGCTCGGCATGGTGCCCTTCACGCTGTTCGCGGTGCTGTTCCTGATCCTGCCCACCATGAACATCGTCGTCGGCGCCTTCCAGACGCCTGACGGCACGCCCACGTTCCGGAACGTCCTAAACCTGTTCCAGCCGTCGATCCTGTCCGCCTACTGGATCTCGATCCGCATCTCGGTGGCCTCGGCGCTGGCAGGCTGTCTCATCGGCTTCGCGATGGCGGCAGCGATCACCTTGGGCGGGCTGCCGCAGTGGATCCGGGGGCCGCTTCTGACCTTCTCGGGCGTCGCGTCGAACTTCGCGGGCGTACCGCTGGCCTTCGCCTTCCTCGCCACCCTGGGGCGGCTTGGCCTCGTCACCGTGATCCTGAAGGACTGGTTCGGCATCAACATCTACGGGCTCGGCTTCAACCTCCTGTCCTTCTGGGGCCTGACCCTGGTCTACCTGTTCTTCCAGATCCCGCTGATGATCCTCATCATCACGCCCGCGCTGGACGGGTTGAAGAAGGAATGGCGCGAGGCGGCCGAGATCCTGGGCGCCTCGGGGCCGCAGTACTGGCGCATGGTCGCGTTGCCGATCCTTCTGCCGTCGCTTCTGGGGACCTTCGCGCTGCTCTTCGCCAACGCCTTCGGGGCAGTTGCAACGGCCTATGCGCTGACGGGCTCGTCGCTGTCCATCGTGCCGATCGTGCTCTTCGCCCAGATCCGCGGCGACGTGCTTCAGGATCCGCACCTGGGCTATGCGCTTGCCTTCGGCATGATCGTCGTCACCGGAATTGCCAACGGCATTTACGTCTGGCTGCGGGCCCGGACCGAGAGGTGGACGCGATGAAGGCGCCCCGCGTCTGGTCCTGGATCGCGCTGACCCTGGGGCTTCTGTACTTTTTCCTGCCCCTCATCGGAACCATCGAGTTCTCGCTGAGGAAGCGCCGGGGTGAGTATTCGCTCGACGCCTATCGCTGGGTTTTCGAGGATCCGAAGTTTCGCGAGACCTTCAGCTATTCGGTCGTGATGGCGCTTTTCACCATCGTCGTGGGCGTGCTGATCGTCGTGCCGACCGCCTATTGGGTGCGGCTCAAGTTTCCGCGGCTGAGACCGCTCGTCGAGTTCGTGACGCTCCTGCCGCTGGTCATTCCGCCCATCGTCATCGTGTTCGGCTACATCCGGCTCTACAACACGTCGTCGTTCCTGCCGCTTACCGGCACGGCCTCCGGGACGAACCTGCTTCTGATGATGGGCTATGCGACGCTGTCCTTGCCCTACATGTACCGCGCCGTGGACACCGGGCTTCGGACCATCGACGTGCGCACGCTGACCGAGGCGGCGCAAAGCCTCGGCGCCAACTGGCCCACGATCATCGGCAGGGTCATCATGCCGAACGTGCTGGTCGCCGTGATGTCGGGCGCTTTCCTGACCTTCGCCATCGTGATCGGCGAATTCGTCATGGCGGCCCTTCTGAACCGTCCCGCCTTCGGTCCCTATCTTCAGCTCATCGGCGCGAACCGCGCCTATGAGCCGGCCGCGCTGGCCGTGATCGCCTTCTCGATCACCTGGATCTGCATGGGCCTGATCCAGCTTGCCACTCTTTTGACCCGCCATTCCCGTCCCCCGAGGTCCTGATGTCCTTTCTCGAAATCGAGCACCTCGAAAAGTCTTTCGGCTCCGTAAGGGTCGTGAAGGACTTCAACCTTCCGATCGAGAAGGGCGAGTTCGTCTCGCTTCTGGGGCCCTCGGGCTGCGGCAAGACAACGGTGCTGCGGATGGTCGCCGGGTTTGAGACGCCCTCGACCGGCTCGATCCGGATCGACGGGCGCGACGTGGTGTCGCTTCGTCCGAACCAGCGCAACATCGGCATGGTGTTCCAGTCCTACGCGCTGTTTCCGAACCTGACGGTGGCGCAGAACGTGGCCTTCGGGCTGAAGGTCAAGGGCGTCAAGGTCGCCGACCGAACCGCTCGCGTGGCCGAGATGCTGAGGCTCATCGGACTTGAGGGCTATGACGACCGCTATCCCTTCCAGCTCTCCGGCGGACAGCAGCAGCGGGTCGCACTGGCGCGTGCGCTGGCGGTCCAGCCGCAGGTCCTTCTGCTCGACGAACCGCTGTCGGCGCTCGACGCCAAGATCCGCGTGAGCCTTCGTGAAGAAATTCGCGACATTCAGCGACGCCTCGCCATCACGACGATCTTCGTCACCCACGATCAGGAAGAGGCGCTGTCGATTTCGGACCGCGTCGTGGTGATGAACGGTGGCGTGGCCGAACAGGTGGGTCAGCCGTTCGAGATCTACAACCGACCCTCGACACGGTTCGTGGCCGAGTTCGTCGGAACGCTCAACCTGATCGAGGCCAGGGTGCTTGACCGCGACAGCGGCCGCATCGGGATCGGCTCGCGCGAGGCAAGTCTCGGACGGCCGCTTACGTCCGACCGGCTGACGCTGGGGATAAGGCCCGAAGCGCTGACGCTCGGCCGCGCGGCCGACCGCGACATGGTGCTGGAAGGCCGGATCGACGACGTGCATTTCCTCGGCTCGGTGATCAGGATTCAGGCCACCGTCGCAGGCGAACGGGTGATGCTCGACACCTTCAACCGACCCGGCACACCGCCGCCCGCGCCGGGGCAGGCGGCGGAGTTCTCGGTGCATCCCGAAGACCTTCTCGTGCTCGAGGGCGAGAGATCGCCGTGAGTTGCGCGCGCGCCTCTGGCAAGTCCGTAGCGACGATCTAAGTCGACCGTCGGGGCGGTTGTTTCGAGGCAAGATGGTGTCAGTGAAAATCGGACCGGGACGAAGCGGAGAGGCCAATCGCCCATCCGCGAGGGTGGCATATGAGTGACCTCGTTCTGGTGGTGGATGACGAGGCATTGATTGCTCTCGATCTTTCGGCGACCGTTGAGCAAAGCGGCCGAAAGGTCCTGGGTCCCGCCTTCAGCCTCGATCAGGCGCGCAGTCTCATCGCCCGGCAGACGCCCGAGCTGGCGATCCTGGACATCAACGTCGGAAACGAGGTCGTGTGGCCGCTGGCGCGCGAGCTGTCGGGTCGCGGATGTGCGGTGATCTTCATCAGCGGAGACGGGCGTCAGCGCATGGACGTGCCCGAATTCGCCGAGGTTCCCTGCCTCGAGAAGCCGACCACGCCGCGCGACGTCATCGAGGCGCTCGATACCGTCGTGGGCATGCGGGACTAGACCAGCTTCGGGAAGACGAGCGTGCGGCGGAAGCCCTCGTCGGTCTCCTCGCCTTCGACGGTCGCGCGAAGCTGAAGCGCCGTTGCCTCGATCAGCGCGGTGCCGAAGCCGCTGCCCGAGCTTCTGGACCTGTCCTTGCCACTTTCGATCCACTCGACGCGGACGGTATCCTCGCCGTCCTCGACGCGAACCGTGACGATGCCGTCAGGCACGGTCAGGGCCCCGTACTTCGTCGCATTCGTCGCCCACTCATGGAAGATCAGCGCCAGAGACGTGAGCTGCGAGGTGTCCACCTCGAGATCCAGCCCTTCATAGACGAAGGATTGTTGATCGCGGGCCGGTTCAAGCACGGTCTCGACAATACCCCTCAGCGTCGCCTGACGGACCTCGGTGCCTTCGTTCGTCAGGGAATGGGACTGCCCGAGCGCCCTGATGCGCGACCGCAGTTCCATCGCGAAATCATCCACGTCCTGCGCTTCGCGGGCGCAAATCGAGACAAGCGCCGAGATGATGGCGAAGAGGTTCTTCAACCGATGGTTCATCTCGCGGATCATGAGCTCGCGCTGGCTCAGAAGCTCACGCTCGGCGGTGACGTCGTAGGTCACGCCGATGAACTTGCGCCCGCGATGGCGGAAGTGCCGCTTGCCCAGGCCGTGAAGCCAGCGGCGACGCCCGCCACCAAGGGGGATCGAGAAGACCTCGTCGAAATCGCGGGTGCCGTCCATCGCCTGCCGCAGCGCCGTGTTGACGCGGTCGCGGTCCTCGGCGGTCATCCTCGACAGGATCCGCTCCATCGTGTCGCCTTCGCCTTCGCCGAGGTTCAGAAGCCAGCGCTCGGTCTTGTCGAGGCGGGTGAAGTCGGTATCGGGTTCGTACTCCCAGATGCCGATGCGCGCGACCTCTAGCGCAAGCCGCAGGCGTTCACGTTCTTCCTCGAGGTCGCGGGCGAGAGCGAGCGTCTCGGTCACGTCGGTTAGCACGAGGATGGCACCGTCCGTGGACCCGTCCTTCTTCTTGTAGGGCGTCGCGCGACCGAGGAATTCGCGTGTGCCGTCTGACGAGGTGGCACGGAATTCCGAGCTTGTGTCCTGCTTCGCCGCCTGGGTGAGGCGTTCGACGAATTCGCTGTCTGTGAGGTTCGCTTCAAGCTGATCGAGCGCGGTGCCATCCTTGTCTCCGGCGCCGGGAAACACCCGGTCGACGGACGAAGACGTGCTTCGGACCCGCAGATCGCGGTCCACGACGACGACGACGAGCTCGGTCGAGGTGAAGAAGTTCGTCAGGTCGGCGTTGGCCACTATAAGCTGGTCGACCTTCGTCTTCAGCTCGTCGTTGACGGTGGTCAGCTCCTCGTTCGTCGACTGAAGCTCCTCGTTCATCGACATCATTTCTTCGTTCGAGCTCTTCAGCTCCTCGTTCGTCGTCTCGAGTTCCTCGATGGCCGTTCTCAGCCGATAGCGCGTCGCCTGAAGCTCTTCCTCCAGATACCGGACCTGTCCTTCCTCGGGACGAACCTCGAGATAGTCGTCGGTGTCGATGGGCGTCAGCTCGCCACTTTCGCGAATGACCAGGAGATAGGCATCGTCGTCGATCGGCTCGCACATGACGTTGACGGTCATCAGGCCGAAGTCGGTATGGACCTCGACGTCGCGCACGATCGCTCGGGCCGCGCCCTTGACCACGTCGCGCAGGAGACCGCCCAGGACGTCACGCAATCCGGCACGGGCCAGGCTCGGGACATGGACCGTCCGCTCGATCCTGTCCGGAAAATCGAGGTAGCGGCCGACCTTGCCCCATCTGCTCAGGAGGTTTCCCTCGGCATCGACAAGAAGGCTGACCGGTGCATAGCTTTCGGCGATACGCCTCAGGGCATCGGCTTCGGCCGAGACCTCGCGTCGCTGCGACATGACCTGATCGCTGAGGCCCGGCAGGCGTTCGGCCCGGCGCGCGCGGGGCTGCGCGATCTGGAGGTTGTAGCGCCCCTGCACGGTCCGGCGAAGGAACACGCGGGCCGACTGGTCGACAACCTCGAACAGATCCTCATACCGCTGGATCGCCTCGGACGAGCCCAAGAAGAGAAATCCGTCCTGGCGGAGCGCGAAGTGGAACAGCGGCACGACCTGCCGCTGCAGCGTCTCCTCGAAGTAGATCAGCAGGTTCCGGCACGAGATCAGGTCCATGCTGGAGAACGGCGGGTCCTTGATCAGGCTGTGCAGGCTGAAGCGCACCATGTCCCGGATCTTCGGAGCGATGACGACGTGCTGGTTGTTGCCGATGGTGAAGCGCTGCCGGTATTCGGCCGGAATGTCGCTGAGGGAGGACAGGGGATAGGTGCCTGAGCGCGCGATGGACAGCATCTTCTCGTCGATGTCGGTTGCGAAGATCTGGACGTTCAGCCGCCGGTTTCTCTTCTCGATCTCGTCAGCGAAAAGCATGGCCATCGAGTAGGCTTCCTCGCCGCTGGAGCAGCCGGCGACCCAGACGCGGATCTCGTCGTCTTCCATCGCGCGTTCGACAAGGGGCGCCACGACGATCTCGCGCAGGGCTTCGAACTCGTGGGTGTCGCGGAAGAACTTGGTGACGTTGATGAGAAGGTCGCTGAACAGCGCCATGCACTCGCCGTCGTCCTTGTGGACGCGGTCGGCATAGGTGGTGGCGCTGTCGATGCCGAGGACCTGCATCCGCCGCGCCACACGCCGGGCCATCGTCGAGCGCTTGTAGCCCGAAAAGTCGTGTCCCGTGGCCTGCGACAGCGATTGGCACAGGTCCTCGAGGTGGTCGACGATCTCGGCCGGTCCGCCGTTGGGTTCACCCGGCTGGAAGTTGAAGAAGCGCCGAAGATAGCTCAGCATTTCCGACGGCGGGGCGACGACGTCGACAAGGCCTGTCCGCATCGCCGAGACCGGCATCCCGTCATAGCGCGCCGTCTCGGGCTCCTGCGCGAGGCAGACGCCACCGTTTTCCTTGATCGCGCGCAGGCCGCGGCTGCCGTCGCCTCCGGTGCCCGACAGGATCACGCAGGCCGATAGCGCACCCACATCCTCGGCGAGGCTTTCGAAGAAATCGTCGATCGGGCGGCGCAGGCCCCTCGGGTCAACGAATTCGGTCAGATGAAGCGTGCGGTCGCCGACGACAAGGCCGTGGCCGGGAGGGATGACATAGACGTGGTCGGCCTCCAGCGCCTCGCCGCCCTCGGCCTGGCGGACGTGCATGGACGTATAGCGCTCGATCAGTTGCGCCATGAGGGATTCGTGGTTGGGGTCGAGGTGCTGGATGACCACGAAGGCCATTCCGGTCGTTCCCTTGTATCCCGCGAAGAGTTCGCGCAGGGCTTCCAGGCCTCCGGCCGAGGCGCCTACGCCAATGATGGGCAGCGACGTGTCCATGTCGTTCCGTGCGTTGTCTAAAGCCTGTGACGCGCGATGAGCGCGTTGGAGTTGGCGATTATGTTGTAGTTGGCAAGTAGGTTCCACTGGGTGGGCCGCAAGACCGAGGCAATTGCCTGGACGTCGCGTGTCAGCGCCCCCGCGTAGGCCTCGATGTCGCCGCGGTCGCCATCTCCGACGTCGAACTGCGAGGCGAGGATCAGTGCGTCCTCGCCTGCAAAGACTAGCCGCGACATGTAGACCAGGTTGAGAAAGCGCGAGCCGTCCTTGCGGATGTTCGGGATCAGGAAGTGGGCGTCGGTCGTCTTGCCATCGTTGACGAAGGCATGCATCCGCACGCGCACCGGTCCCGCGCCGGTATTGGGCTGCAGGAAGCGGCAATTGCGCCCCAGCATCTCGTCCGGGCCATAGCCGGTGATACGGCAGAAGGGCTCGTTCACGGCGACGAGGGGGCAGTCGGGCAGCCGGGTATCGCCCACGGTCATCGCGACGCGGCTATTCCGGACATGGGTCTCCAGGCCGTCAGGAAGGGCATCGGTCACGCGGTTCTCCTCCGATCAGTCGATAAGGCGGGACGATGCCGGCGAGACCGTCATCGGTCCGAGACCCAGGCTTCAAGCCGCTCGACGACGCGGGCATTCAGTGTGGCGGGTTCCGGCCGGTCGGGCACGGGGCGGTCGAGTGCCTCGCGGATCGACACGCCATTCGCACGGCGGAACGAAGGCAGTTCGTCCCAGGTCACGGGGACTGCGACGGGCGCGCCCGGCCTCG
This sequence comes from Silicimonas algicola, assembly GCF_003970735.1. Lineage (GTDB taxonomy): Bacteria > Pseudomonadota > Alphaproteobacteria > Rhodobacterales > Rhodobacteraceae > Silicimonas > Silicimonas algicola. Next base: position 3,249,954 of record NZ_CP034588.1, on the reverse strand, counting down.
CCCGAAGCGACCACGGAGCGATGGCCGTCGATCCTCTCTCGTTGCGCATCCAGTCGATGAAGATGCGCCCCTCGCGTTTGGCCTTCGACATGGTGGCGACGAAGCGCTTCGGTTCAGCGGCGGCGAGATGCGCGGCGAAGGTGCGGGCGAAGAGGGAGACGGCCGGCCAGTCCGCCGTCCGGCGCAGGGGAACAACGACGTGAATTCCCTTGCCGCCGGTCAGAAGGGGCCAGGACGGCAGGCCGAGACTTTCCAGCCTGTCGCGCACGTCGAAGGCGGCCTTCCGCACCTTGGCAAACCCGAGACCCTCATCGGGGTCGAGGTCGAAGACCATGCGGTCCGGGCGCTCGAGCCGGTCCCGCCGCGAGCCCCAGATGTGGAACTCGATGGTGCCGACCTGAGCCGCGCCGACAAGGCCTTCGGCCGTCGTGATGGTCATGTAGTCCTCGACACCGCCGTTCTTTTCGGGAATCGGGATAGATCGGATGGCGTCGGGAAAGCCCTTGCCGCGGTGCTTCTGGAAGAACGACTCTCCGCCCAGCCCCTCCGGTAGCCGCACCAGCGACAGCGGCCGGTCGGCCATGTCCGGGAGCATCCGCTCGGCGACCTGGGCGTAGTAGTCCGCGACGTCGCCCTTCGTGACCTTGGGCTTCGGAAAGACGACCCGGTCCGCCGAGCTGATGGCGACGCCCGAAACGGTGATGGCGTCCTTCGCCACGAGGCGCGCCGCGGCGGGACGCACGACCTGCGCTGGCGGCTTGTCGTCGCGCAGCCCGATGAAAGTCGCGTGACGCAGGCGGCCCTGATCCGTCGTCTCGGCATAGCGGATCTCGGCGACGAGGCGGGGCGTCACCCATGTTACCCCCTTCGCTTCCGCCGCCTCGACGTCCACGGGCGCAGACTTGCGGGCGAGCGGCTTCAGCTTCGCGGCAAGATCGTCGGCAGTCTCTCCGTCCCACCCGGTGCCGACCTTGCCGACATAGACCCAGCCCCCGGCATCCTCGACACCGAGGAGGAGCGAGGCGAAGGGCCGCCCGCGCTTGTCGGACGCCTGCCAGCCGAGGATGACGAATTCGTCGCGTTTGATGCACTTGATCTTCTGCCAGACCGTCGAGCGTCCGCCGCGATAGGGGGCGTCGATGCGCTTCGAGATCAGGCCCTCGCCGCCGGTGTCGCAGATCGACTGGAACGCGCCGTCGGCATCGCCTCGCAGGACGGGCGAGAGTTGAAGCCGGCCAAGGGGCGGTGTGTCGTCGAAGAGACCTTCCAGAGCGTCGCGTCGAGCGTCAAGAGGCTGGGACACAAGGCTTTTGCCGTCGAGCCAGAGAAGGTCGAAGGCGTTGAGCGTGAAAGGCCCACCCGCCGAAATCGCGCGCTGAAGCGCACCGAAGCCGTAAAGACCCGCGCCGACGGTCACCTCCGCGTCGATCAGCGCCGTGTCGCAGTCGAGACGCTCCAGCGGGCGGACGAGCGGCGCGAAACGGTCCGTCCAGTCGTGCCCGTTGCGCGAGAAGATGCGCACGCCAGACTTTCCGACGGCGCACAAGGCGCGATAGCCGTCGAACTTCAGTTCGTGCCACCGCGACCCGGGATCACCGAGAGCGTCGGTCTGCGTCGCGAGTTGCGGCGCGCGCCACTTCGGCGTCACGCCTTTTCGCTTCGCAACCGGTACCGGCGCCTCGTCCTTGGCGATGGCGTCGAAGCCTCGGTTCGTGACCACGCTGGTCTTGTAGCGCTCGACGGGGTCGGGGGCGTGCGCCGCCTCGTCATCTTCCTTCATCAGAAGCCAGTTCGTGCGCTTACCCTCGCGGTTCATGCGCACGAGGTTCCACTTTCCGCTCATCCGCTCGCCATGAAGCGCGAAGTGCAGATGGCCTTTCTTCAACCCTTTCTGGACGTCCATGAGCGGCTGCCAGTGTCCGATGTCCCAGAGCATGACGGTGCCCGCGCCGTAGTTGCCCTCGGGGATCGTGCCCTCGAACGTCAGGTAGTCGAGCGGGTGGTCCTCGGTTTCAACCGCCAGACGCTTCTCGCCCGGATCTAGCGAGGGGCCCCGCGTTATCGCCCAGGACAGCAGAACGCCATCCCACTCCAGTCGAAGGTCCCAGTGCAGCCGCGTGGCGTCGTGGTTCTGGATGGAATAGGCGGGTGCCAGGCCACCGGTCGCCGAGACGCCCGAACCGTCAGGCTCGGGCGTCGCCGCGAAATCGCGCATCCCGTGATATCGATCGAGCCGGGCCACGTCAGGCCTTCTTCCGCCGCGACCCCTTGGCGGGCGTCTTGGGCGCGGCCTTGCCCTTGTCGGCCTTCAGGCTGTCCTTCAGGGCCGCCATCAGGTCGATGACGTTGTCGCCGCTCTTGCCGCCACCGGACTTGGCGTCGGGTCCGGTCCTGGCGCGCGGGGTCTTGCGGTTCTTGCGCTTGGCCTCGATCAACTCGCGAAGGGCCACATCGTAGTGATCCTTGAAGGCGTCGGCATCGAAGGGCGCCGTCTTTCGGTCGATCAGTTCGGTTGCGACCGCCAGAAGGTCCTTGTCCGCCTCCTCGTCCTCAATGGAGGCGAACAGCGGATCGGCCGCCTTGATCTCGTCGGCATAGTGCAGCGTCTCGAGAAGCAGGCCGTCGCCGCAGGGGCGGATCGCACAGAGGTATTCCTTGCCGCGCATCGTGAGCTGCCCCAGCCCCGTCTTTTCGCTGGCGCGGAGGGCGTCCCGGACGACGCGATAGGCGTCCTCGGCCAGGTCGTCGGTCGGAACGACGTAGTAGGGCTTGTCGAAGTAAAGCGGCGGGATCTCGCAGGAGCCGACGAATTGCACCAGTTCCAGCGTCTTCTTCGTCTCGAGCCTGATGGCGTCGATCTCGTCGGGTTCGAGAAGGAGATATTCGTCGTTGCCGATCTCGTAGCCCTTCATGATCTCACCCGCATCGACAGGACCGACGCCGGGCACCGTCTTCTCGTACCGGACCCGTTGCCCCGACCCCTTGTGAATCTGACGGAACTCGATCCGGGCGCCGGTCTTGGTCGCCGAATGGATCTCGACCGGGATCGACACCAACGACAGGCGTAGCTGACCTTTCCAGAGCGCGCGCGATGCCATGACGGTCTCCTTTCGCGACTCCCAATGCGCGAAGGGCCGAGTCGGTTGCATTCATCCGGCTCGGAGAGGCGGGGTCGACACGCCAACCCCTCTGTTCGGACGAGAAGAACGGACCGTTGAGACGCCGATACGCGATGCCGTGATCGCCCAGGCGCTCGCGGAAGAGTGACGCTCTATTGGCGTGAGAACCAGTCGGCCAAGTCGGCGATCTCGGCGTCGGTCAACTCGCCCGAGGCGTGCTGCATGAGCGCGACCCAGGGGCCGCCGCCGCGCTCGGGGTCGCCCTCCATGAAGAGGTGAAGCTGGGTTTCGAGGTAGCTCCGGTACTGCCCCGCGAGGCGAGGGAAGGATGGAGACGCCGCATTTCCGTGGCACCCGAGACAGGCGCCGACAGACTGGTCCGGGTTCCCGTCAGTCGCGATGGCCGGAGCGCCCTCGGCCGAGACCTCGACCGCATTGCCTGACAGACGCCCGGCCAGCGCCTCGATGGCGTCGGCGTCGAGTTCCGTCGCCACCTCCTGCATGAAGCCGCTCTTGCGTGCGCCTGAGCGGAAGGCGCGCAGGGCGTCGGCAAGGTAGGCGGGCGACTGTATCCCGAGACGTGGCGCGGCGTCGATATCGCGGACATGGCAGCGGGCGCAGGTTGCGACGGTGTCGTCCTGGGCCACCGTGTCCATCGCTGCGACTTTTGCGTACTCGTCGGCGTTAAGGCCCGGCAGGCGCAGAAGGAAGGCCACCATGGCCCAGACCTCGTCCGACCGTCCCGGCGCGGTCCATCCGGGCATGGCACTCCCCGGCACGCCGTCGTGTACGACGCGGTAGAGAAGCGCGGGCGTCCAGTCCGTCAGCCGGTCGTGAAGGCGTGGCGCGGGCGGCACGAGGACCAGATGGCGGCCGCGCTCGGGGTCGGCCGGGCTGCCGTGGCACTCGGCACAGACGAGGTCGTAGTGGACCGCAGCGCGCCTCAGGACTCCCAGGTCGTCCTCGCCTTCGACGAAAGCAGGCATGTCGTGCCCCCGCGCGGCGGAGAGCAGCCTGTCGAATGTCTGAAGCGGGGGCCGAACCGCTGTGAGGATGGCCACGAGACCAAGGAGCGCCACCGACCCGCCAATCGCGATGACCGCGCCCCGCTTCACGTCCGCGCCTCCGACGGCCGCAGACCCATGGCGGCCAGCCAGAGGCCGGCCAGAAGGTAGACGCTGCCCGAAACGGCGAGCATGACGATCCCGCCCAACTCCTGGTCCTGCATCGCGTCGAGGCCCCAGATCCCGGCGCCGTGCCCCTCGTGTCCGTGGAGGAGAACGGGCGACACGGCGATGAGCACGCCAAGAAGCGTCATGTGCATCGCAGTGAAGAACAGCGCGAGGGCACCCGCCAGCGCCGGACCGGCCAGGGCGGGAAGCCAGACGAAAAGGGCGGCCAGCGCGAAACTCGCTTGTTCCAGCGCCAGGATCCAGCCGTTGGCGCGTGCGGCGGTCTGAAGCGCGGGCAGGTGCCACGCCCAGACCACGACGAGATCGATCATGGTGGCCGCGGCGAGGATGACGGGCGCGCGGGCGGCGAGGCGTCCACCAGACAGCGCGGGGGCAAGGCCGAGGGCGATCATCGGGATCGCGGCGGCGACGACACCCATGTGCAGGATCATGTGCGCCGCATGGCTTCCACCACGGGCGATGCCGGGCAGAGGACCGGCCCAGAGCGCAAGCAGGCTTGCCACGCCAAGGACCAGCCAGACAGGGCGGAGGCCGCTCATCGGCAGGTCCCCACGAGCACGGCGGGGATCGCGACATAGATCACGCCGACCCCCGACAGGACCGACAACATCAGCGCGACGTGACCGAGAAAGCGATGCCGCTCTTCGGGGGTGTCGTGGTCGTAGTCGAAGTCGTCGTCCGTCAGGCTTCGCGCCCGGATGCGCCACAGCCGCAAGGTGTTGAAGCCGATGAGGGCAAGCGCAATGCCGGTCAGGACGAAGATGCCCGTCCGCGCGGGGTCGAGGTCGGCCATCCTCCCCGCCTTCTCGCAGTGAATGGCGGCCCAGACATAGCAGGCGAGGAAGTGAAGCGACCAGACGATGGGTGCCGCGATCACCTGGCACAGGTCGGTGCCCGTCTCGACCCGCCGGCGCTTATGCGGTGCTGCCTTGCTCATTGCGCGCCCGGGACGAAGCCGATGACCGCCGCCGTGACGAGGCCGGCGAAGAGCGTGAAGTGCCAGTAGAGCGTCACGTTCCAGATGTCCGCGTCGTAGTCCGGCGTCATCTTCCCCGCCAGCGACCGCGCGAGGCAATAGCCTTGCATGATGGCACCCGCGAGCAGATGCGCCATGACCCAGAGCACCAGCGCGCCGACGATGGCGGGATAGGAATGCGATGTCGGGTCCATCCCCCTGGTGAGCGGTCCGAGCGCGAAGGCCGCAGCCGCCGCCAGCGTGGCGGCGACCGAGAGCCCGAGAAGGAACCGTGCCGTCGTCACCGCGCCGGCCGCGTTCCTCAGCCGGGCGGCAAGGGTCAGGCCCCAGGCAAGTGCCGTCAGAAGACCCGCGGCCGCGGGCCAGAACATGCCCGGTGTCACGCTGCCCTCGGGAGGGAACTCGGGGTGGACGGTCCAGAAGAAGAAATACCCGAAGACGAGGGCGAGGAAGGCCGTGGCGTCGCCCGTCATGGTGATGAACATGGCCCACCAGCCCGTCGCCTGCGGCCCCGACCGGTAAAGCGGCAGCACGAGGCCATTGCCTACGTCCTTCTCGGTCTTTTCGGGGATCGGTGCCGCACCGTGCCACAGCCACCAGATTTGCGCCGCGAGGTAGAGGAGCCCCGAGGCGAGCGCCGTCCAGTAGAAATGGAAGGTCGAAAGGATGAAGAGCCCTCCCAGACCCACGGCGGCAACCATGGGCACAAAGGATGGCCCCGGAACGCGCAGAACCTGCACCGGCGTCGCGTCCAGCACCGTCGTCACCAGCGTCTCGCGCTTGCCTTCCTCGGCGTCGGGCAGATAGCCCTCGGCTTCGAGGCTGCGGCGGACGATGTCGGGATCGTCCCAGAGCGGATAGCGGTGACTGATGTCGGGGATCGAGCGCATCCCGATGTCGAGCGAGGGCGACAGCCACTCCAGGGTGCCGGCCTTCCAGGGGTTGTGGCCCGCGTCCTCGCCGTACTTCCACGACTTCAGGCAGTTCCATACGAAGACCAGGAACCCCGCGGCGAAAAGGAAGGCGCCGGCTGTCGAGACGAGGTTGAGTTCGCTCCACCCCCGGTCGGCCCCGTAAGTGAACACCCGGCGCGGCATCCCCAGAAGCCCCGTCAGGTGCATGGGCAGGAAGGCCACGTTGAAGCCCGTGAACATCAGCCAGAAGGACCAGATGCCGAGACGCCTGGACAGAAGGCGGCCGCTGAAGAAGGGGAAGTAGTAGTGAACGCCCGCCAGCGTGGGAAACAGCATGCCGCCGATCAGCGTGTAGTGCAGGTGAGCCACGATGAAATAGGTATCGTGGACCTGGAAATCGAAGGGCGCCACGGCGACCATCACGCCGGTCAGACCGCCCGCGACGAAGGTGGCGAGCGCGCCGAGGCAGAAGATCATCGGCACCGACCGCTGGGCGCGACCCAGCATCACTGTCCCGATGAAGGCGAAAAGCTGAATGCCCGTCGGGATCGCCACGGCCTCGGAGGCTGCCGAGAAGAATCCGAGCGAGATCGACGGCAGGCCCGTCGTGAACATGTGGTGGACCCAGAGCCCGAAGCTGAGGAACCCGGTGCCGAGCGCCGACAGAACGATCCACGAATAGCCCACGATGGGACGGCCCGAGAACGTGGGGATGATCATCGCGAGAAGGGCGATGGCGGGCAGGAAGATGATGTAGACCTCGGGGTGCCCGAAGATCCAGAAGAGGTGCTGCCAGAGCAGTGGGTCGCCGCCTCGGGTGATGTCAAAGAACGGCCAGTCCAGCAGGCGCTCGAGTTCGAAGAGAAGGTCGCCCGCGATCAGCGGCGGGAAGGCGAAGAGGATCATCCCTCCGACGACGAGGACGTACCAGCCGTAGAGCGGCGTGAGGTTGATGTGCATCCCCGGCGCCCGGCACTTCAGGACGCCGACGATCAGCTCGACCGCGGCGGCGATGGAGGCGACCTCGATGAACGACAGGCCCAGAAGCCAGATGTCGGCGCCGATCCCTGCCTGCTCGGTGGCGAGCGGGGGGTACATGAACCATCCCCCGTCGGGGGCGATGCCGAAGAAGATCGAGCCGCAGACGAAGACGCCGCCGATCAGGAAGCACCAGTAGCCGAAGGCGGACAGGCGCGGAAACGGCAGGTCTCGCGCGCCCAGCATCGCGGGCAGGATCAGGATGGCCACGGCCTCGAAGATCGGCACGGCGAAGAGGAACATCATCACCGTGCCGTGGAGCGTGAACACCTGATTGTAGGTGTCGGCCGAGACGAGACCGGCCTCAGGCACGGCGAGTTGGGCACGGATGATCAGGGCAAGGACGCCGCCGAACAGCATGAAGGCGAAGGCGGTGACGATGTACCAGATGCCGACCGAGGTGTTGTTCACGTCCGACCAGTAGGCGAATCCTTTCGGCGTCTCCCAGGTCTTCTCGAGGCGCCGCTCCTGCGCCTCGCGGGTCGCGGCGTCGGTCATTTCAGCCCTCCGAGGAAAGCGAGGATCGCGTCCATCTGGTCGTCCGTGAGCATGTCGTAGGAGGGCATCCGCGCGTCGGGCTTGAACGCCACGGGATGGGCGATCCACTCCCGCAGGATCTCGGACGTGTTGTCTAGGATACCGGCGATGGTCGCGCGGCTGGCGAAATGGGTCAGGTCGGGTCCGGTCGCGCCAAGCTCGACGACGCCCCGCACCGTATGGCAGCCACCGCACCCCGCCGCGACGAAGGCGGACGCGTCGCCGCTCGCCGGCTCGGCCTGGGCGGCGAGATAGGCGGTGAAGTCCTCGGGCGGGACGACCCGTGCCTCGAAGGCCATGAAGGCATGGCTCGCGCCGCAGAACTCGGCGCAGATGCCGCGATAGAGGCCGGGCGTCGTCGGACGCAGCCTCAGCACGTTCTCGCGCCCGGGAATTGTGTCCATCTTGCCGCCGAGGGGCGGGATCCAGAACGAGTGTATCACGTCGGGACTGGTCAGGTGGAAATCGACCTCGGCGCCCGCTGGCAGGACGACCTCGTTCGCGGTCTCGATCATCGCGCCGTCCGGCCCCTCGATGCGGACGCGCCACCAGTATTGCTCGGCCTCGACGTGGACGCGCAGGTCGGGCGGTTCTCCCGGTCCCCAATCGGGCAGGAGCGTCAGCCCGTAGGCCAGAAGGGCGCCAAGCGTCACGGTCGGGAAGACGACTCCGCCGAACAGCACGACGAGGTCGGCGCCCCGCTCGGTGGTCGGCTTTCGTCGGGATACGATGGCAAAGACCGCCGCCCCGAAGACAACCGCCCAGATGACGACAGCCCCCACGGCCATGACCCAGAACAGCCGAGCGATCTCGGCGGCGTCCTCTCCGGCGGGGTGCAGGACGCTCTGCGCGGGATTGCAACCCGCCAGAAGCGCAAGCGTCGCCGGACCGAGCCAGGGATTTGGATTTCGCCTCCAGGCATGAAGATGACTTGCGATGACGGGCACCTGGGGCTTTGGTAGTCGGAACGGCGCGCTCCGTCCTGTCGGGATGCGGGCGCCAGCGGCGGGATACTGGAAAACATGCACGAAACGGATGCTGGACGAAAGGGGTCAGACGGTCGGGAAGAGACCGAGGCGCGCGCCGAGGTAGACGGCTACACCCCCCTCCAGATCGCGCTGCACTGGGCCATCGCAGGGCTCGTCCTCGTGCAGCTTCTTCTGAACGGCTCGATCGAGGTCGCCTTCGACGCGCGGATGGACGGCGACGTGGCCCTGCACGGCTTCATCGGGCAGGCGCTGGCCTTCGGACACATCGCGATCGGGTCGGCGATCCTGATCCTCACCGTGTGGCGTCTCGCGGTGCGCCTCAGCGTCGGCCCGCCCGATCCGTCCATGCCCGCACCGCGCGCCATCGTCCTCATCGGCAAGATGGCGCATGTGGCCCTTTATGCCTTCATTCTCGTCATGCCGATGACCGGCCTCGTTGCCTGGGTTTTGAAAAGCGATATCGCCGCCGAGCTTCACGAATGGCTGCGCTGGCCCTTCATCCTGCTCATCATCGGACACGGTCTCGGCGCGTTGCTGGAGCACATGGCCTTCGGCAACAGGACGCTTGAACGGATGCTGAGAAGCAAAGTGCGCGGGGCGGCGGGCCAGAGATGACGCTCGGCGGACAGGTGGCCATCGTCACGGGCGCAAGCCGAGGCATCGGGCGGGAGACGGCGCTGCGGCTTGCCCGGGCAGGCGCACAGGTGATCGTTCATGCGACGGGCCTCGAGCGGGTCGAGTCGCTGGCGGCCGAGATAGGGGCGGATGGGGCCGTCGCCGTCGCCGGGGACATCGTCGATCCAGGTGTGAGCGCGCTGCTCGCGCAGACGGCACTTGACCGCTTCGGGCGCATCGACGTCCTCGTGAACAATGCAGGGATGAACCTGCGTTCGGGCACTCTCGACATGGCGCTCGAGGATTGGCAGCGCGTCATGAACGTCAACCTCAACGGCACGCTTCACGCCTGCCGGGCCGTGCTTCCTGCCATGATCGCCGCGCGGTCGGGACGGATCGTCAACGTCAGTTCCACCGCCGCGAAGACGGCGCACCGCAATGCCGCTCCGGCCTACGGCGCGTCGAAGGCGGCCGTGAATTACCTCACCATGCACCTCGCCCGCGAAATGGCCCCGCACGGGATACGGGTGAACGCTGTCTGCCCCGGTCCCGTCGAGACGGACATGACCGCCGAATGGGACGACGGATATCGCGCGCAGGTCATGGCGAATGTTCCCCTTGGACGTCTGGGGCGGGCCAGCGAGATCGCCGATACGATCCTGTTTCTCGCCTCCGACGCCTCGGGCTTCGTGACGGGCGAGACGCTGAACGCGAACGGCGGTACCTTCATGGCTTGAGATGCTCCAATATGTAAACAGATTGGACCGAGAAGAGTATTGACGAACAAGCCTTTGCTTCTACCCTGCGAACAAATTCGCCTTTGGAGAGAGCTTGCTTCAAGTCGCCATCATCGCCGATGACCTGACCGGCGCGCTCGACGCGGCCGCGCCCTTCGCCGGGGTTGCGGGTGGCGTCGTCGTCGCCACGCGCCCCGAAACGCTGGGGGCCGCCTTGGCAACAAATTCCGGCGTCGTGTCGGTATCGACCCGCTCGCGCGAGGTCCACCCGGAAGAGGCGCAGCGAAGGGTCGCCGCCGTTCTGGCGGAGTTGCCGAAGGGCCTCCGGTTGTTCAAGAAGATCGACTCGCGCCTGAAGGGCAACGTCGCCTCCGAGCTGGAGGCGTTCGGAGACCGGCAGATGATCGTCGCGCCCGCCATCCCCGAGTTCGGGCGGATCGTGCGAAACGGTCATCTGGAGGGCTTCGGGATCGACATGCCGCTGGCTGTCTCCAAGGCTCTCGGTGCGGCATCGGATCGCGCCGCCATCCCCGACACCGTCACAGCCTCCGACATGCGGGAGGTGTTGCGACTCGCGGGCGAGGGTGCGGTCCTCGTGGGTGCAAGGGGGCTTGCCTCGGCACTTGCGTCCTCCCTCGGTGTGGTCGCTGCACCCGCGCCGGTGCGCCTCCCCGGGCCGGTCTGCATCGCCATCGGCTCCACCGACCCGATCACGCTGTCGCAGGTGGCGCAACTCGCACAGCATGGCGAGGGCGTTCAGCATGTCCGGGCCGTCTCGGGCCGCGTTCCACTGGCGCCGGACGGTGCCCTCGCCCCGGTGACGCTTCTCCAGATCGTCGGCGGCAGGGACGACGACGTCGGCACGACATCGCGCCGTTTCGCCGAAGGCGCCGCTTCCTGGCTCGGCGGCGCGAGGTCGATCATCGTCTCGGGCGGTGCGACCGCAGAGGCCTGTCTCGATGCCCTTGGCATCGACGTCCTGTCGTTGAAGGGCGAGGCGCTTCCCGGGCTGCCTGTGTCGGAAGGGGGCGGACGGACTATCGTGACGAAGTCGGGCGGCTTCGGGGATGTCGACTGCCTGCTTCGCCTGGTCGCGGGTGCGGTGGTCACGGAGGCATGAGCATGTCCGACCGCAAGCCCGTGGACCTGCGCGTCCCGCCCGCCAACCGCAAGAGCCTGGCCGACATAGTGTTCGACCGTCTGATGCGGTCGATCAAGTCCGGCTCCTACGGTCCCGACGAAAGGCTGCCGACGGAACATGCGCTCGCGGCCGAGTTTCAGGTTTCGCGGCCCGTCATCCGGGAGGCGCTTCAGCGTCTGCGCGAGCAGGGCTTTGTCTACTCGCGGCAAGGGGCGGGGACATTCATCCGTCAGATCGGCCTCCGCGAACCTCTGGGGTTCGGGACGCTCGAAAGCATCGCCGACCTGTCGCGCTGCTACGAGTTCCGTATTACGCTCGAACCCGAAGCCGCCGCCGCCGCCGCCGAGCGCCGAAGCGCCTCGGCCCTCGCCGATATCGCCGAGGCGCTGGACTTGATGCGGGACGCCACTGCGCGGCAGCGGCACCGCGAGGATGCCGATTTCGCCTTTCACGGCGCCATCGCAAGGGCGAGCGACAACAGGTACTTCGTGACCGCTCTTGAAGCGTTGGCCGACCACATCGGCGTCGGCATGCAGTTCCACGGCCAGTCACTGAAAGCGTCGCCCGACGGGCTGGCGCAGGTCTTCGAAGAACACGCGGCGATCCACGACGCGATCCGTGACCACCAGCCCGACGCTGCGCGGAGGCTGATGCGCCAGCACCTTATCGGCTCGCGCGACCGCCTGTTCGTAGGTCGTCCGCGAGGATGACGCGAAGCTGGGGCGGCAGAACCATCGGCATTCTTCTCTTCGTGGTTACGGGCCTCGTGATCTGCGACGAATGGGGTCTTGCCACCTGGGCGCTCGACGCGAAGCCGGCGGTGACGCTTGCTCTGATCGCGGTCTACCTGCCGCAGGTCCGTGCGTCGCGGAAAGCCTTCATCATCTTCGCCGCTCTTCTGACTGTCTTCCTTGCCGCCACGAACCCGGCCTGGAGGACGACGGTCCTTGCCGCCCTCGACACCACCGCCTTCATCGCGGCCTTCTTCACGGCGCTGACGATCCTCAAGTCGGCCGCGCAGACCTCTCCGGCGATCCGGCGCGCGGGACGCTTTCTTGCAGGTCAGCCGCCGGGGCGAAGATATCTTGCCCTGACGGCGGGGGGACAGGCGTTCACGCTCCTTCTCAACTATGGCTCGCTTCAGCTTCTCGGTGCCATGGCTGTGAGCAGCGCGGCCGAGGAGCAGAACCCCGAGATCCGCGCGATCCGGATGCGGCGGATGCTTCTGGCGATCGAGCGTGGACTGATCTCGACCCTGCCGTGGTCTCCGCTGTCCTTCGCCGTCGCGATCTCGACGGCGACGGTGCCCGGCACGTCCTGGGCAGGTATCCTGTTGCCCTCGATGGTCACCGGCCTCATCGCGGCGGGGACGGGATGGGCGCTCGACACGATCTTCAAACCGAAGGTCTCGTCGTCCCGCCCGACGAGAAGCGCGCCGCCGGAGGGAAGCTGGGCGACGATGGCGCCGCTGGCTCTCCTCCTGGCGATCCTCGTCGTCAGCGTGGGGACGCTTCACGAGCTGACAAGCGTGCGCATCGTGGGGCTTGTGACGGTCATCGTGCCTGCGATGGCGACCGGCTGGATGCTTCTCCAGCACCGGCACGACCGCCCGTTGCAGTCGGTCGGTCGCCGCTACAAGACCTATTTCTTCGAGGAGCTTCCGGCGTTCTCGGGCGAGATGACACTCATCATGATGGCGGGCTACATCGGGACCGTCGGTGCGGCCGTGCTGGCGCCGGTCCTGAACGACCTCGGACTCGATCTCTCGCTCCTGCCGACATGGGTCCTTCTGGTCGGCTTCGTGTGGATCATTCCGGTTCTGGGTCAGCTCGCCATGAACCCCATCCTTGCCGTCACCCTCATCGGTCCGTTCATCCCCTCCGCCGAGACGCTTGGCGTCAGCCCGACGGCGGTGGTGGTCGCCCTGACCGCAGGATGGGCGATCAGCGGCGCGAGTTCGCCCTTCACCGCGACGCAGCTTCTTCTGGCGCACCATGCCGGCGTGTCCGCCTGGAGCGTGGGGCTGAGGTGGAACGGCCTCTTCACTCTCACCTGCCTCGTCCTGCTCTCGGCCTGGGTGCTGGTCTACGCCTATGTCTTCTGATCAGAGGGTGGCGCGGTAGATCGCCTCGACGTCCGCGACGCTCATGTCGCGCGGGTTGTTGTCCATCAGGCGACGGATGCCATGCGCCTCGATGGCCCAGTCGCCAAGCTGATCCTCTCGCACGCCGTGTGCCGCCATCGACATGTCGATGCCAAGGGCTTGGCAGAACGCCCGGACAGACGCGCGAACCGTCTCCGGATCGACCGAGGCCGGAAGCCCGAGAGCGTCCAGCACCTCGGCGGTCTTTTCCGGTCGCGCCGGGGCATTGAAGGCCAGAACGTCCGGGAAGAGAAGCGCCACGCTCAAACCGTGGGGGATGCCCGCACGGGTGCCGAGGGGATAGGCGAGGGCGTGCCCGGCGGCCGTGTTGACGGGTCCGAGGCACAAGCCGCCATAGAACGAGGAGAGCAGCATCCCCTCGCGCGCCTCGGCGTCCGAGCCATCCTCGACCGCGCGCCGCAGGAACCTACCTGCAAGCCGAATGCCCATCCTCGCATAGTCGTCGATGAGGGGATGGGCGCGAACATTCGTGAAGGCCTCGACCGCGTGCGCCAGGGCGTCGACACCCGTGGCTGCCGTCACTGCGGAGGGCACGCTCATCGTCAGATCCGGATCCAGGATCGCGATATCAGCCGCCATATGAGGGCTTTCCACGGCGACCTTCATCCCTGTCCGCGTCGAAGTCACCAGAGCGCGAATGCCGCCTTCCGATCCCGTTCCCGCGGTGGTCGCGACCTGCGCAAGTGCGGCGCATTTGCTCGCCACCTTGTCGGGTCCCGCGACGTCGTCCAGCGTCTGATCGCTGTTCCACAGGACCGAGACGAGCTTCGCCACGTCCATCACCGATCCGCCGCCGAGGCCCACCACCAGGTCTGGCCGCACCTGACGCGCCACCTCGAGCGCCGCTTCAAGGTCGGTGTCCTTCGGTTCGGGCTGCACGCCGTCGAAGACGGTGACCGTGCCCGACAGACCCAGGCGGCCGACCATGGCACGCGTCACCGGCTGCGCGATCACGAGGATGCGTGACATGCCTGCCGCCCATGTGCCAAGGCGAGCGGCCGCGCCCGAGCCGATCTCGATCCGCTTCGGCAGGTGCAGGGTGATCGGACGGGGGCTGTTCATGTCGGATCCTCAGCCGCCGAGGCGGTCCATCTGGGCCCAGATATCGTTCCGCTCGGCTTCAGGCAGTTCGACCAGCGGCGGCATGAGGTTCAGCCACGCCATGTCTCCACGACGCTTCGCGAGCATCGTCTTGATCGTCGGAAGCTGGACGTACTTGTTCGAGAGCGTCCGCCACTCGTCGATCCGGGCCTGCGCGGCCTCGACCTGTTCGGTCTTGGCGGGATCGTTCCAGCCGTCCCAGACGATGCGAAGCGCATCGGCGCGGACGTTCGATGTCGCAGTGATGCAGCCCGCGCCTCCCAACCTGAGGAGCGGCAGCATCAGAGGGTCTGCGCCCGCGAGGACACCGAGCGCCGGGAATGTCTCGCACATGGCGCGCATGTTGTTCATGTCGCCGGAGCTGTCCTTGATGCCGGTGACGATGCCGGGGAATGCCTCCAGCAAGCGGCCGATCAGAGCGTGCGACAGCGGGATCTGGCTGACCTGCGGGATGTGATAGAGCACGATCCTGAGCCGGTCGTCGGCGACGGCTTCGATAACGCGGGCGTAAAAGCGGAACAGCCCTTCGTCGCTGACGCCCTTGTAGTAGTAGGGCGGCAACATCACGACGCCTTTAGCTCCTGACTGCACAGCGTGACGGGTCAGCTCGACGGTGTCGGCGACCGCCGGTGTCGACGTGCCGGGCAGAAGCGCGTTCGCCGGTGTGCCGCCCGCGATGGCGGCCTCGACGAGGTCGATGCGCTGCCTGACGCCGAAGCTGTTCGCCTCGCCGGTGGTCCCCAGCATCGCGATGCCGTGGCAGCCGTCTTCGAGGAGGCGGCGGCAATGGTCGCCGAAAAGCTTCAGGTCCGGCGTGCCGTCCCCGGTGACAGGTGTGGCGGCAGCCGAGTGGACGCCGTGGATCGCGTGCTTCACGTCTTTCTCCCCGTGGCCAGTCGCCGGGCATAGGCGATGGCCTTCTCCATGTTTCCGTGATCCGCGATGCCCTTGCCCGCGATGTCGAAGGCGGTGCCGTGGTCGACCGAGGTGCGGTCGATCGGCAGGCCGAGCGAGACGTTCACCGCCGTATCGAAGGCGACGAGCTTGATCGGGATATGCCCCTGGTCGTGGTACTGCGCGACGACGAGGTCGAACTGCCCCGTGTAGGCGCGGTGAAAGACGGTGTCGCCGGCGATGGGGCCGTGGGCGTCGATGCCCTCGGCCCGCGCGCGTTCGACGGCGGGGGCGAGTTGGTCGGCATCTTCGGTTCCGAACAGGCCGCCTTCACCGCAGTGTGGATTGATCCCCGCGACCGCGATCCGCGGAGCCTCGAGGCCGAGGCGTCTGAGGTGCTCGTGCCCGACCCGGATCGTCTGGAGGACGGACTCGGTCGTGGCGCGGTCAATGGCGTCGCGCAGGCTGACGTGGGTCGAGTTGTGGATGACCTTCAGGCGGTCCGAGGCGAGGATCATCCAGGCCTTCTTCTGGCCCGTCAGAGCGGCCAGCATCCCGGTATGCCCGTCGTAATGGTGACCGGCGGCGTTAAGCGCGGCCTTGTTGAGGGGCGCGGTCACGATGCAGCCGATTTCTCCGGCCTCGGCGGCGCGGACGGCGGCCTCGACGAAGCGGAAGGCGGCGTCGCCCGCGCGCGCGTCTTCCTTGCCGAAGGGCAGGGGCGCGCTCGCGACGGGCAGGTCGGTGAGGGCCACATCGATGCCGGGGCGCAGGCCGGTGCGGACCACAGCCTCGGCAGCCTCGAGCGTCTTACGGCAGCCGAAAATGCGCGTTTGCGCGCGCTCGCCCTCGCTCATGGCCGCGACGGCCTTCAGCGTGATCTCGGGACCGACGCCTGCGGGGTCGCCGAGGGTGATGCCGATCATTGCGCGTCCAGCCAGGCCCGCGTCATGCGGACGTGTTTTATGGCGCGGCGGAAGTACGTGTAGGCGAGGTCGAGTGTGCCTTCCGGTCCTTCGACCAGAGACGGAT
Organism: Silicimonas algicola; assembly: GCF_003970735.1. Lineage (GTDB taxonomy): Bacteria > Pseudomonadota > Alphaproteobacteria > Rhodobacterales > Rhodobacteraceae > Silicimonas > Silicimonas algicola. The sequence continues at coordinate 3,233,504 of NZ_CP034588.1, read as the reverse complement.
AGGACATCTCGTGGTTCTGCCCGTCGACCGAGTTGTTGGTGAGGCAGGTTCCCGAGCCGTCCTCGACGAGGATGCGCTTGGGGAAGGTCCGGCCGCCATCCGTGGAAAAGCAGAGCGTCATGGGGGCGCGAGGCACACCCCAGATCGGCTTGCAGCCGCCCGACGCGTTCGGCCGGTCGTCGCCTTCGCCGAGTTCGTCGTAGAGCGAGGCGCGCCGGGCGTCGGGGTGCATTTCGGCATTTGCCGGGTTGCAGGCCATGGCGACGCGTCCGTCGGACAGCGCGATGGCCGAGAGCGAGGAATTGTTGTTGGGCACGTCGGTCGGCTTGGGCGCGCTCCAGGTTTCGCCACCGTCGTCGCTTTCGCTACGGTGAACGAAATCGGCCTGCCTTCGACGATAGAAGGCCGCGAAGCGGTCGCCACCAAGCGGAACGAGAGTCATGTGGACCGAGCCGATGGAGTCGGGCACCTCGACCTCGCGCCACGTGGTGCCGGCGTCGGTCGAGATCGCGACTGCGGCCGTGTCATGACTTCCGGTCCAGCGCTCGCCGGGACGGGGCACACAGCGGAAAAGGGGCAGAAGCCAGGCGCCATCGCCGCGCACGCGGATGGGGCCCCGGATGAAGGTGCCCTTGGGCAGATCGAGGTCGACGGGCGCCGCTCCGGCCTCGCGCATCCGCACGAGACAGGCGTCCTGGTTGCCGCCTTCCTGCGCGGTGTGAAGGATCAGCCGCCGACCGTCGGGTGCGTCGAACTGCACCGGGTTCTGTTCGGATCGCGCGGGATCGTCCGAGATCTGCTCCGCCGGGCTCCACAGCCCGTCGCGCAGCGTCGAACGCCAGATCGAGATGTCGGACTTGCCCTCAAGCGACCCGCCGAACCAGAGACAGTGAAGCGCGTCCTTGCCGTGCGACAGGAAGGCCGCATGATTCTGTATGCAGGGCGAGGGAAGCAAGGCCTCCTCACGCCCCTCGGCCGTCGCGACGAGCCTGCCGTTCATCCGGTCTGCGATCATCTCGGGCGAAAGGACGGACATCGATTCGAGGCTCCCCGGCAGCTTGACTGGCGCTCAAAATCTGGGCGCACAACATCAAGTTGTCAACTTGATATGGGAACTTTGGACGAAGTGTAAAGGCTATCCAAGCGTTAACTATCTGAAACAAAATTTATAATTTCGATGACAGTTTTTAGTGCCGCTTTCGTCCGCATTAAATTTGACAAATCTGCGCCACGGACGGACAGTCGGGCCAAGTGCCTCTCGGCACAGATGGGAGCCTGCATGGCAACAGGGGTGTCGTCCGATGGAACCGAGCGCGCCGCGCTGATCGGCGTCGCTCTCATGCTGTGCGTCGCCGTGCTGAGCGCGATCGACGCGGTGATCGTACGCCAGCTTTCTCCCGGAGTGCATCCGTTCATCATCGCCTTCACCCGCGCGCTGTTCGGCTGCCTTGTGTTCCTGCCATATATCCTGGCGCATCCGGACATCCTTACGTCGAACTTCCGCTTCCTGCATGTCTTCCGTGCCGCCCTGAAGCTTTTGTCCCTGATCGCCTTCTTCATCGCTTTCGCCTCGGCGCCCCTTGCCGATGTGACCGCCATCGCCTTTACCGCCCCGATATTCGTGACCATCGGCGCCTGGTTCTTCCTGTCCGAGAAGCCGCGCGCATTGCGCGTGTTCGCGGTGCTCGTCGGGTTTGTGGGCGTGGTTCTCGTCATCCGGCCCCTGCAGGGCGGCGGCATCTCGACCGGGCTCGCCTTCGCGCTGGTGGGCGCGCTCCTGACGGCGGTCATTCAACTGATCCTGAAGCCCATGTCGGGACGCGACAGGACCGAAACGCTGGTCGCATGGAACCTTCTGGTGACGGTCCCCATCGCCATCGTGCCCGCAGCCTTCGTCTGGGCAACGCCGACGGCGGTCGAATGGATGCTTCTGTCGATTCAGGGCGTCCTGGGCGCCATCAACATGGCGCTGGTCACGCGGGCCTTCTCGCTGGCCGAGGCGTCGCTTCTCGTCCCAATCGACTTCCTGCGTCTTCCGATCGTCGCTGGCCTTGCCTTCGCGCTGTTCGGGCAGACCGTGCCGGTGACGACGTGGATCGGCGGCAGCGTGATCTTCGCGGCGACCCTTCTGATGGCGCGCAGCGCGCGCAACAGGCGGGACCGAGAAATATGAGCCTAGTCCGGCACATGAGGCGCGTAGGCGCCGAGCGCATCGAGGATGATGTCCCGCACCCGAGTATGAAGCGCGGCGCGGCGCCTGTGCCCGGCGATGAGGTAAAGCTCGGAGCGGAACCAGTCCGGCAAATCGACGGGGCGATAGACGACATTCGCCATCCGCATCGCCTGCGTCGAACTCGGCACGAAGGCTACGCCGATGCCGCGATTGACCAGAGCGACGACGGAATGCGTCTGGCTGACGTCGAGCGCCACGCGCGGCGACACGTCCGCGCCGGCGAAGAGAGCGTTCTGCATCTCGCGCACGAAGCCGCCGCGCTCGGTCGAGTAGGCGACGAAGTCGAGGCCGTCGAGGTCCGCGAGGCTCGGGCGGTCCTTTTTCGCAAGGGGATGGCCCGAGGGCGTCGCCAGGACGAAGGTTTCGCTGATGACGCGGACGCTTTCGAGGTCGGTCTGGCGGCCGGACGAGCGGGTGAGGCCCAGATCGATCTGGCCGCTGTTCAGGGCCTCGACGATCTCGTAGCTCATCATCTCGGTCGGGTTGAACGTCACCCCGGGCAGCGCCTTGTGCAGCGCGCTGACGATGCGGGGGACGAATTCGAGCGCGGCCGACGGCACGAAACCCATGGCGATGGCGCCCACCTCGCCCCGCTCGGCCTGCTTCGCCGACAGCGCGGCGTATTCCGCCCGTTGCAGGATGTCCGTGGCGTTGACGAGAAACGTCGCGCCTGCCTGCGTCAGGCTGACCTGGCGGTTCGTCCGCTCGAAAAGCTGAAGGCCGAGCGCGTGCTCGAGAAGCTTGATCTGCCGCGACAGTGGCGGCTGTGTCATGTTCATACGCTCGGCCGCGCGGCTGAAGTTCAGCTCCTCGGCGACGGCGACGAAACACCGAAGCTGGAAGAATTCGAAATGGCCGGTCGCCATGCGTGCCTCCGGTCGATCAGCGATACAAGTCTTGTATCATTTCAATCCAAGATTGGAATGACAATCAAGAGCGCCGCCCGTACAGTCGAGGCCGATCGGAACCAGAAATGGCACCGGACGGTGACGGCGGCGGGAGGACAAGCAGCCGACACTTTGGACAAGGGAGGAACCAGATGACCCAAAGATTTACTCGTGTTGCCGCGATCCTGATGGCCACGACCGCAGGTTTTGCGGCCCATGCGCAGGACTCCGTCACCATCGTGCTTTCGGAGGAGCTCGAAAACGTCGAGCCCTGCATGGCATCCAAGTCGAACATCGGACGCGTCATCCTGCAGAACGTCTCCGAGACGCTGACCGAGCTGGTGCCCGGCACCGGGCTCGAACCTCGCCTGGCGGAAAGCTGGGAGGACATGGGCAACGGCACATGGCGCTTCAACCTGCGTGAGGGCGTGACCTTCTCGGACGGCACCGCCTTCGACGCGGGAGACGTCGTGTTCTCGCTCGAGCGGAACAAGTCCGACAAGTTCGTCTGCGAAATCGGCGCCAAGTACTATGGCGGCATGACGCTGACGACGAACGTGATCGACGATACCACCATCGAGATCACGTCGGACCCGGCGCAGCCGATCCTGCCGCTGCTGATGTCGACCCTGACGGTGCTGCCGTCGGAAGCCAATCCCGACGCCTTCGTCGATCAGCCGATCGGCACCGGGCCCTATACCTTCGACGAATACAATCGCGGCGAGAACATCAAGCTTTCCGTCCGCGACGACTATTGGGGCGAAGCTCCGACCATCAAGAACGCGACCTACCTTTTCCGCTCGGAAAGTGCTGTCCGCGCGGCGATGGTCGAGGCCGGCGAAGCCGATATCGCACCGAACATCGCGGTGCAGGACGCCACCAATGAGGCGACCGACTACAGCTACCCGAACTCGGAGACCGTCTACATGCGTCTCGAAACGGCGACCCCGCCGCTCGACGACGTGCGGGTGCGGCAGGCGCTGAACTACGCCGTGGACAAGGAAGCCTTCGTCGGCACCATCCTCGCCAACGGCACGCTTCTGGCCACCGGCATGGTCCCGCCGTCGACCATCGGCTACAACACCGACCTCCAGCCCTATCCCTATGACCTCGAAAAGGCCAAGGCGCTGCTCGAGGAGGCCAAGGCGGACGGCGTTCCGGTCGACACCGAGATCCTCGTGATCGGACGGCTGGAGAACTATGCCAACGTCACCGAGACGATGGAGGCGCTGGTCGCCATGTGGCAGGACGCGGGCTTCAACGTCACGCTGAACATGGTCGAGACGGCGGAGTGGAACGAGTACTACTCGAAGCCCTTCGTCGAGGGCAAAGGGCCGATCATGGTCAACGCACAGCACGACAACGCCAACGGCGACCCGGTCTTCTCGATGTTCTTCAAGTACGCCTCGGACGGCGTGCAGTCGGGTATCTCCGATCCGAAGCTCGACGAGATGATCGCCGCCGCGACGGCGGCCACGGGTGACGAACGCGAGGCGCTCTGGAAGGACACATTCGCTTACATCTTCAACGATGTCGTGGCGGACGTCTTCCTCTGGCACATGGTGGGCTTCACCCGGGTCAGCGACAAGCTCGACTTCGAGCCGACGATCCGCACGAACTCCGAGCTGCAACTGTCGCAGATCAAGTTCAAGTGACGCCAGCACCGGGGGCGGCGTCCTGCCGCCCCCGGAACGCCGGAACCGGGGGCAGCCATGCTATCCTTCCTTGGAAAACGTGCCGTCGCCAGTGCCATCTCCCTTATCGGCCTCGTGATCCTCGTTTTCTTCCTGTCGCGATTGACGGGTGATCCGACCAACCTCTACCTGCCGGTCGATGCCTCGCTGGAAAGCCGCGAGCGCTTTCGCGAGATAAACGGCCTCAACGATCCGCTGATCGTCCAGTTCTTCCGTTACGCCGGCGACCTCATCCGTTTCGACTTCGGCATGTCGGTCCGGCGCGGCGAGCCCGCGCTCGACGCCGTCCTGCGCGCCTTCCAGTGGACGCTGTGGCTGGCGCTCATCACCATGACGCTGGTCACCGTCGCCGCGATCGTCGTGGGATCGCTCGCCGCCTTCCGCGTCGGAGGCATCTTCGACCGCATTGCCACGTTCTTCTCGTTGATCGGCGCCAGCGCACCCGATTTCTGGATCGCCATCGTCGCCATCGTCGTCTTCTCGGTGTCGCTCGGGTGGGTGCCGACCTCGGGGACGGGGACCGTGTGGCACTGGATCCTGCCCGTCTCGGTCCTGTTCATCCGGCCGTTCGGCCTGATCCTTCAGGTGGTGCGGGGGTCGATGATCTCGACGTTGAGCTCGGCCTACGTCAAGACGGCCCGCGCCAAGGGGGTGCGGAACCGCCCCATCATCTTCGTCCACGCCCTGCGGAACGCGATGCTGCCCGTCATCACGGTGATCGGCGACCAAGCGGCAGGGCTTCTGAACGGCGCGGTGATCGTCGAGACGATCTTCGGCTTCCCGGGTGTCGGCAAGCTGATGATCGACTCGATCCTTCAGCGCGACTTCACCGTCGTCCTCGCGGCGATCTTCGTGACGGCGGTCGCGATCTTCCTGATGAACATCCTGATCGACATTTTCTACGCGGTGCTCGACCCGCGCATCCGGTACTAGGCCCATGTCCCTCTCCGACACCGTCGCGATCCCCGCACCGCCGCATCCCGTAATGCAGGTCCTGCGGATGCTCTGGCGCGACAAGGTGGCATTGGCCGCGTCCGTCTTCCTTGTCTTCATCGTGTTCTGCGCGATCTTCGGTCCGGCCCTCTTCGAGGACATCGCGACCAAGCAGAATCTGCGCGGCCGGAACGCGGCGCCGTTCGACTTCTCGAAGGACTGGATCTTCTGGCTGGGCGGCGACGCCCTTGGCCGGCCGCTTCTGGCGCGCATCATCGTCGCGGCGCAGAACACGATCATGGTCGCGGCCGGCGCGGTGGTCTGTTCGCTGCTGATCGGCACGACGCTCGGGCTGATCGCGGGCTATACCTCGACGCGGGTCAGCCAAGTCATCATGCGCCTGGCGGACGTCATCATGTCGTTCCCGTCGCTGCTTCTGGCCGTCATCGTTCTCTACATGCTCGCGCCCTCGGTCACGAACCTGATCATCGTGCTCGCGATCACCCGCATCCCCGTCTACCTCCGGACCTCGCGCGCCGAGGTGCTGGAGGTGCGCGAGCGCATGTTCGTCCAGGCCGCACAGGTCATGGGAGCCTCGACGGGGCGCATCGTGTTCCGCCACATCCTGCCAATCGTCTTCCCGACTCTCGTTACCATCGCCACGCTCGACTTCGCTTTCGTCATGCTCGCGGAATCGTCGTTGTCCTTTCTCGGCATTGGCATCCAGCCGCCCGAGATCACCTGGGGCATGATGGTGGCGCAGGGCCGGCCTTATCTCACCACGGCCTGGTGGCTGTCGTTCTGGCCGGGCATGGCGATCATCCTGACGACGCTGTCGCTGAACCTGCTGTCGAACTGGATGCGCACGGCGCTGGACCCGGTGCAGCGGTGGCGGCTCGAAACGACGCCGAGGAAGAAATGATGGCCGGCCACCTGCTCGAGGTTCGCGGCCTTTCGGTCGACTTCCATACCGCGCAGGGCGCGGTCCATGCCGTGCGGAATGTCTCGTGGCACCTCGACCGAGGCGAGACGCTGGCGATCCTCGGCGAAAGCGGATCGGGCAAGTCGGTGTCGGCCAGTGCCATCATGAACCTGATCGATTGCCCGCCGGGCGATATCGACTCGGGCGAGGTCCTGTTCGAGGGCCGGGACGTCCTGAAAATGTCCGACGAGCAGCGGCGTCAGCTCAACGGCAAGCGGATCGCGATGATCTTCCAGGACCCGCTCAGCCACCTGAACCCGGTCTATACCGTCGGCTTCCAGATCATGGAGACGATGACGACACACGGCGTGTCGAAGGCCGATGCGCGGGCGCGGACGCTCGAGCTGATGGAGAGGGTCGGTATCCCCGACTTCGGGACCAAGATCGACGCCTATCCGCACCAGTTCTCGGGCGGTCAGCGGCAGCGGCTGATGATCGCGATGGCGCTTGCGCTGAAGCCCGACATCCTGATTGCCGACGAACCCACGACCGCGCTCGACGTGACGGTGCAGGCGCAGATCCTGGCGCTGCTGGAGGAGCTTCAGAAAGAGACCGGAATGGGTCTCCTTCTCATCACCCACGACCTTGGCGTCGTGGCCGAGGTGGCCGACCGCGTCGTCGTGATGAACTCGGGCGAGATCGTCGAGACCGGCAGCGCCGCCGAGGTCTACCGCAACCCGCACCACCCCTATACGAAGAAACTGATCTCGGCCGTTCCGGGGACGGGCGGCATGGCGGCGTCTCTGGGAACCGGCATCAGGCCCCTTCTCGACGTGCAGGGCATCTCGAAGCGCTTCGGGGATTTCCTCGCGCTCGACGAGGCGACGTTCACCGTCCTTCCGGGCGAGACGGTCGCCATCGTGGGAGAGTCCGGCTCGGGCAAGTCGACGCTGGCGAAGGCGCTTCTGCGCCTGATCGAGCCCACGTCGGGCGCGGCCTTCTACGACAGCCGAGACCTGGTGACGATGCCGCCGAAGGAGCTGTTCGAGCTTCGCCGGGACATCCAGATGGTGTTCCAGGACCCCACGCAGTCGCTCAATCCGCGCATGTCGGTCTATCAGATCGTGTCCGAGGCCTTCGCGATCCATCGAGATATCCTGCCGAAGGATCGCTGGCAGGGCAGGGTGCGCGAGCTTCTGGAACAGGTCGGGCTCGACGCCAGCCATATGCGGCGTTACCCGCACCAGTTCTCGGGCGGCCAGCGGCAGCGTATCGCCATCGCACGGGCGCTGGCGTTGGAGCCGAAGCTGATCATCTGCGACGAGGCGGTTTCGGCGCTGGACGTGTCGATCCAGGCGCAGGTTATCCGCTTGTTGCGCGGGCTTCAGGAGCGGCTGCACCTCAGCTATCTGTTCATCGCACACGACCTGCCCCTTGTGCGCGACTTCGCGCACCGGGTCGTCGTTATGCAGGCCGGGCGCATCGTCGAACAGGGGCCGGTCAGGCAGATCTTCGAAGCGCCGCAGGCCGACTATACGCGGAGCCTCATCGCCGCCAGCCTGCACCCGGATCCCGAGGTTCAGGCCGAGCGGCGTGCCGTGCGCGAGCTTCGGAGGGAGGCGTGACGGTGCCCAAGCGCGACATTCTCGTGATGCACTGGCTGCGGCCGATCGCCATGACGCAGCTCGAAGCAGCCTACACCCTGCATCGCTACGACGAAGCCGCAGACCGTGACGCGTTCCTTGCCGAATTCGGACCTCGCTGCGTGGGCATCGCCACCAATGGCCATGCTCCACTGACCAAAAACGACTTGCAGCACCTGCCGAAGGTCGAGATCGTCGCCTGTTCCTCGGCCGGGTTCGAACCCATCGACGTGGATGCCCTGAGGGAGCGCGGGATCGCCTTCACCAACACCTCGGCAGCCCTGCTGGACGATGTGGCCGACACTGCGCTGATGCTGACGATTGCCGCTCGCCGACACCTCGTGCGCGCGCACGCTTACGTCGAACGGGGGGACTGGGGACGGAAGGGCATGTATCCGCTTCTGTCCACCATGCGCGGCAAGAAGGCGGGGATCGTCGGCCTCGGTAACATCGGGCGGGCCATCGCGGCGCGTTTCGAACCGCTGGGTCTTGAGATCGGCTATACCTCGCGAAGCCGGAAGCCGGGAACCTATCGGTACTTCCCACAGGTCCGCGATCTGGCGGAATGGTCCGATATCCTTGCCGTGGTGGTGCCGGGCGGCGCCGAGACGGACAACATGATCGACGGCCCGGTGCTGGAGGCGCTTGGACCAGAGGGGACGCTGGTCAACGTGGCGCGGGGAAGCGTCGTCGACGAACCTGCCCTCATTGAAGCGCTTACCAGTGGCAAACTGGGTTCGGCGGCGCTGGACGTCTTCTGGAACGAACCCCATGTCGATCCGGCACTGTCCTCCCTTCCGAACGTGACGCTCTATCCGCATCACGCCAGCGGCACCGAGGAGACGCGTGACGCCATGGCGCAACTCGTCGTCGACAACCTGGCAGCACACTTCGCCGGCAAGCCGCTTCTGACGCCTGTGCACGACCTTCCCGCGCAGTCGCGCTGAGGCCGGGTCCGTCGATCAGCGGTGCGTCTCGGTCAGGCGTGGCGCTTTCTCCATCTCGAAGCTCTCGGAGAGGTGCTTTCGTTCGGCGCATCATCCGCGCCTGAGGCAGGCATCAGCCCGAATGCATCGCCCATAGTGCTGCATCGACCGTGACGCCGTCCTTCAGCTGGCGCGCCTTTCGGGCCAACGCCGCCTCGCCCGGCAGGCGCACCGGGTTCGCCGGGTCGATCGGCCGGGCGGTGCGGCAGAGGTCCGAGACGTGTCCCATCACCCCGCCAAGCGCGTCGAGGCCGCCGAAGGCCTCGGGGTCGATGACCTGAACGAAGACGTTTGCGCCGAGGAAAGACGTCTCGTCGGCCCGGCCCTTGCCGGCGAGGCCCGAGGTCAGGGCTTCGACCATCAGTCCCATGGCATAGCCCTTGTGACCGGCGTCGAGACCGCCGAGCGGGAGGATCACCTCGCTCTCCTGCGGATCGGTCGTCGCCTTCCCGTCCTCGCGGATCACCCAAGGGTGCGGAAGCGACCGCCCCTCGCGCGCCAGTTGGCGCACGAGGCTGTTCGACGTGACCGAGGTCGAGATGTCGATGAGGATCGGCTGGTCGTCCGTCGGATAGCCGATGGCGATCGGGCTGGGCGAAAGGACCGCCGATGTACCGCCCGCGGGCGCCACGGTCGCCGATTGCGGCGCCGAGGTCTGCAGTTGAAGGATCATCCCCCGCCTCGCCACGGGTTCGAGGTAGGCGGCAAGGCAGGCGATGTGAAAGCTTCGCCGGATCACGATGGTGCCGGTGCCATGGGTGCGCGCCATCGTCTCGGCCTCTGCTATGGCCTTAAGCGTCAGCCAGGCACCAGGAAGGCGCTTGCCGTCCCAGAGCTGCGCGGCGCCGCGCTTCGACAGGACATCGGGTGCGCCGGACGACGCCATCGTGCCGTCCCGAATGCAGTCGAGGTACATCTTCAGAAGCGCGATCCCGTGTGTGCGGTGACCCAACAGGTCTGCTTCGGCGAGGATCGTCGCCGTATCCTGCGCCATCCCGGCCTCGAGTCCGGCCTGTTCCAGCCGCTCGGCCATGCGGCCGCGAAGGACGTCCGCGTCCACGAGAGCCGTATCGTCTACCATGCGATTTTTCCTTTCGGCAACTGTCGGGGGCGCGTCTGGAGGCCAACCCCAAAGCACCTGATGGCGAGGACGGAATGCCTGAGGGGCGCAAGAAGGGACCCTTGCGCAAGACCGAGATCAGGTCGAAACGCGATACCAGTTCTGACGTCTAGTCCCGTTTCCCACGGTTCGCGGTCACGAAGTCATAGGCGACCAGGACCAGCGTCAGGACGATGATCGCAACAAGGTCGGGGCTCGGGACTTCGACCGCCAGGATCAGGACGAACGCCGCGAAGGTCGCGAAGGCGATAAATGCGAGTAGCTTGTTCATCTGCGGTCCATCCCTTCAGCCATCCATCCGATCATAGAGCCATCTTGCCGTGCGTAACAGCCGCGCATCGTTGCCTCGGCCCCCGACAAGCTGGACCCCCATGGGCAGCCCGTTGCTTGCGGTCATGATGGGTATCGTCACTGCGGGCGTGCCGCAAAGCGTCCAGAGGCCGTTGAAGATCGCATCGCCCGTGCTTTCGAGACCCTCGGGCGCCGGGCCGGTCGCCGCCGGACAGAGTATCGCGTCGCAGCGCTCGAGAATAGCCTCGATGGCGGCGTACAGGATGTCCGGCCAGTCGAGCGCGGCAAGGTAGTCGCGCACGGGGATGACGGCTCCCTTGCGGATCGCGTCCCGCGTCTCGTCCCCCAGAAGGTCGGCGCCCTCGCGTTCGTAGCGGTGATAATAGCGGGACATCTCGGCCTGGTTGACCCGCAGCCTGATCTCTGCTGCGTCGTCGAAGACCTCGGGAAGTTCGACGCTGAACGCCTGTTCGCCCAAATCCTCCTCCAGAGCGGCGAGGCCGTCCTTCATGTCCTCGTGCGCGCCTTCCCAGCCCGGAGGCCGGACGATGGCGAACACAGGCGGCATGACCGGCTCGGTCATGGCCGTGCGCTCCAGCGCCGGAAAGGCGGCAGGCGCACTGGCGGGGTCGGCGGAATCGTATCCGAAGAGGACATCGGCGAGCATGGCCGCGCCGAGAGGGTCGGCAGCGAATACGCCCACGGTGTCCAGCGTGTGCGACTGCATCAGCACACCGCGCCGCGAGATCGACCCGAAGGTGGGCATGAACCCGGTGACGCCGCAATACGAGGCGGGACGGATGCAGGAGCCCCCGGTCTGCGTGCCGACGGCCAGCGGGACCATGCCGTCGCCGACCGCCGCCGCCGAGCCCGCGGAGGATCCTCCGGGCGTATGGGCCGGATTGTGCGGATTGCGGGTCCGTGCCGGGTGGGTGAAGGCCAGTTCGGTCGTGACCGTCTTGCCCAGGATGATCGCGCCTGCCGACTTCAGCCGCTCGACGATATGCGCGTCCTTGCGCGGCACGCGACCGGCGTCGAGCGCAGCTCCGTTCTCGGTCGGAATTCTCGCGGTGTCGATGATGTCCTTCAGGCCGACCGGCAGTCCGTGCAGCGCCCCGAGCGGCCGGCCGGTCCGACGGAGAGCGTCCATCGTTTTGGCCTGATGGCGGGCCAGTTCGGGGTCGAACCAGGCCCAGGCGCCGATCTCGGGTTCCCGCGCCTCGATCCTTGCGATGCAGGCCTCGACGAGCGTGATCGCGTCCAGCGCGCCGGACGCCAGCCGGTCCCGCAGGACGACGGCGCCGAGCGACAGCAGGCTTTCGGACTTCGCGGCCTTACCGGCCATAGAAGAGTTCCGGCAGATAGAAGACGATCTGCGGGAAGACATACATCAGGATCATCGAGATGAAGACGCAGACCAGGAAGGGCATGACACCCTTGAAGATCTGCGTGAGCCGAACCTCGGGCGGAGCGATGCCCTTGAGGTAGTAGGCCGACATCGCCATCGGTGGAGTCAGGAAACTGGTCTGCAGGTTCAGCGCGACGAGGATGCCGAAGAACAGCGGATCGACCTCGAAGATCGCGAGAAGCGGCAGGAAGATGGGGACGAAGATGATGATGATCTCCGACCACTCCAGCGGCCATCCGAGAAGGAAGATGATGATCTGCGCGAGGATCAGGAACATCAGCGGCGAAAGGTTCAGCGACTGCACGAACTCCGAGATTACCTGCTCGCCGCCGAGGTATGAGAAGACTGCCGAGAAGGTGTAGGATCCCACGAACAGCCAGCACACCATCGCCGTTGTGCGCACCGTGAGGTAGACGCTCTCGCGCATGCGCTGCCACGTCATCGCCCGGTAGATGAAGGCCAGGAATATGCCGCCAAGGGCCCCGATGGAGGCGGCCTCGGTCGGTGTCGCCAGTCCGAACAGGATCGAGCCCAGCACCGCTAGGATGAGGAACGCGAGAGGAAGGAACGACGTCAGGATCATGACGATGAGCTGGCGGGCAGGGACGTCCGGGACTTCTTCGTCGGTCGGGCGTGGTGCCACCGAAGGCTGAAGGATCGACCGTCCGATCACGTAGATCAGGTAAAGGCCGACGAGGGTAAGGCCCGGAAGCAGCGCTGCCGCATAGAGCCGAACGATCGAGACGCCCGACGCCGCCGCATAGACGATCAGCATGATCGACGGCGGGATCAGGATGCCCAGGGTTCCGCCGGCGCAGATGATCCCGCTGGCGAACGAAGGATCATAGCGCGCCTTCAGCATCTGCGGCAGCGCCAGAAGTCCCATCAGCGTGACGACCGCGCCCACGATGCCCGTGGCGGTCGCGAACAGGGCGCAGGTGATCAGCGCAGCGACCCCCATCGAGCCCGGGACGTTCTTCGAGGCGACGTTCAGGGTCGAGAACAGCCGGTCGACGATGTTCGACCTCTCGACGATGTAGCCCATGAAGAGGAACAGCGGCACCGCCGTCAGCACCTCGTTCGACATGACCGTATAGGTCTGGTTGACGAAGAGGTCGAAAATTCTGTTGTTCGCGAACCCCTCCAGCCAGGTGGTCCAGGAGTCCCAATAGCTGGCCGTCTCGTCCAGGCGGTCGAAGGTCCGCCACATTCTGCCTTCGTCGTAGTAGGCGAAGTAGCCGAAACCTATCCCCATCGCCATCAGGGTGAAGGCGATAGGGAACCCCAGGAAGACGAAGACGATGAACAGCCCCAGCATTACCAGGGCGATTTGCGGGTCGGTCATGGATGCGAGCCCTTTTCGGCCTCGTTGGCCTTCCTGATAAGCAGATCTTCGGTTTCGAAGACGTCTTCCTCGGCCTCGATCCAGACGTTCGTGCGGATCGCGATCAGGCATCGGCAGACTTGAGCGATCCCCTGAATGAACAGCAGGATTCCCGCCGCGACGATCACGGTCTTGAATTGGTAGATCGGCACGCCGGCCGGACTGTTGATGCTGACCTCGCCGTATTGCCAGGACCGCGCCGCATATTTCCAGCCGGAGAAGATCAGGGCGAGCACCCCAGGGAAGAAGAAGAGGAAATAAAGGACGAGGTCGAGCTTTGCCTGCGTCCTCGGCTGCCACAGGCGATAGAGGAAGTCGCCTCGCACGTGACCGCCGCGCGACAGCGTGTAGGCGCCGCCCATCATGAACAGCGTTCCGTACATGATGAAGGATACATCCAGCGCCCAGGCGGTGGGGTCGTTCAGCACATATCGGACGAAGACTTCATATCCGGTGCCGACCGCCATAAGGACGATCAGCCAGGCGAAGGCCTTGCCGAACCACGCCGACAAGCTGTCGGCAAAGCGAATGAATCCGATCAAGTGCACCTCCTGCCCGCATCACTGACCCCGGCGCGTTGTCGCGCCGGGGCAGTTTCCCCAACCCCTCTTATCAGAGGGCGAGCTTGCCCGGGAAGTAGTGCTCGAAGGCGAGGGCGTAGTCGGGAGCGTTCATCAGCTCGTAGTAGGCAACACGCTCCACCCACTCGCGCTGGCTGTCGAGCGTGCGCTTCATGAATTCGTCCTGCTCAAGCTCGGTGATCAGTTCGTCCCATGCGGCGAGCTGGGCGTCGAGGATCTCCTTCGACGTCCTGCGCACGTTCACGCCGCCTGCCTGTAGTTCGGCCAGGTCGGTCGAATACTGCTTCATGGCTTTCGCGGTGTTCGCGGTCGAAGCGGCCTCGACGCTGTATTTCAGGATCGCCTGAAGGTCGGGCTCCAGATCTTCGAGGAAGGTGCGCGAGAACAGGAACTCGAAGCTTTCGGACGCCTGGTGGTAGGAGGAGAGATAGTAGTTCTTCGCCACGTCCTGGGCGCCGAAGCGGCGGTCCGAGGTCGGGTTGTTGAACTCGAAGGCGTCGATGACGCCCCGTTCCATCGCCGGAACGATCTCGCCGCCCGGAAGCTGGGCGACGGACATGCCGAGCTTGGCCATCAGATCGGCCGCAAGTCCGACGGTACGGTACTTGAAGCCCTGCAGGTCGGCGACGGTGTTCACCTCTCCCTTGAACCAGCCGAACGGCTGCGCGAACATCGGGAAGCCTAGGTAGCCGACCACGTCGAGACCCATGATGTCCTGGGTCAGCTCGCGATAAAGCTCCTGTCCGCCGCCTTCGTAGAACCAGCTGAGCATCGTGGTGGCCGAGCCGCCGAATACGGGACCGGTGCCGAAGAGCGACGCGGCCTTGTTCTTTCCATACCAGTAGACCGGCACCGAATGCGCGGCATCGAGAACGCCGTCGTTGACGGCATCGAGCACCTGGAACGCGCCCACGACCGCACCGGCCGGAAGCACGTCCACCTTGAGGCGACCGGCGGACATTTCGTCCACGCGCATCGCGTAATCCTTGGCGAATTCGTCCCAGATGTCGGATGCCGGCCAGGACGTCTGCATTTTGACGACCAGCGGCGATTGCGCCAGCACCGCCGGGGCGGCCAGCATGGCTCCGGTCGCGGCGGTTCCGGCAAGTGCGCTCTTTTTCAGAAACGAGCGACGGTCGTATGTCTTGTTGGTCATGGTATCTCCTCCCATTGGAGCGCAATCAGACCTTCTCGTCGCCCGGGGGCGCGCCTGTCTGTATCGCACGTCCGGTCATCGTACCTATCCGGAGGATGACCACAAGCGCTATGGTGGTCTTAAGCTACGGCTGATCGCGCGCTTCTGTGTCGAGGGTGTCGAGATAATACCCTGAGGCCTGTCCCGGGGCTTACCTATCTCCGCCGGAACACCCTGCCTGGCTAGCGCGGCATTCCCGGCGTGGTGGCGTCCGTGCCTGTCCGGGATGTTCCGAAATGACGGAACCGAGCGACCTGAGCGTCGTTTTCCCGTGACAAGTCACGATGTATTTCAGGAGGTCCAAAGGATGCAGGAAGATCGATCCAAGAAAGTTGAAGAACGCGCGCATGGGATCTGGGAGTCCGAAGGCCGCCCCGATGGGAAGCACGACGAACATTGGAAGCGTGCCGAACAGGAGTTGTCCGAAGGCGAAAAGCAATCCGAGACGCCCAAAGCCCGTTCCTCGACTGCGTCCGGTGGAAGTGAAAAGAAGCGCAGGCAGTCGAAGGCCTGAGTTTGCAGCCTGCCGTATTCCTGGCGGCTGCGCTTTGGGCAAGGGCTCGAACCTGACTGGTCATTTGCAGCTCAGGTTCGCCTGAGCGGACAGCGCACGAAGGCCGTAAGAGCTGGGTACGGCTTTCCCAAGCGCTGATTGTACAAAGTGCCGCCCCTGGGAAACATGGTCGGACGGTCTAGACCGTCCGTCTTTTGACGCTACTCTTTACGGTCTTCCACTATTCGGAGTACCTCGACCATGAACGCTCCCGCAGCGATCACCAAACGTCCGGTCCTTGCGGGGTCGGACGTCCCGCTTGGCGCGACGTGGGACGGCTCCGGCACCAATTTCGCTCTCTTTTCGGCCCATGCGGAAAAGGTCGAACTCTGCCTGTTCGACAACCGTGGTCGCCGCGAGATCGAGCGCATCGAGCTGCCCGAGTTCACCCACCAGGTCTGGCACGGTTACCTGCCCGACGTCCGACCCGGACAGCTTTACGGCTATCGCGTTCACGGTCCCTACGCGCCCGAGGCAGGACACCGTTTCAACCCGAACAAGCTTTTGCTCGACCCCTATGCCCTCCAGCATAAGGGCGACCTGCGCTGGCACGAGTCCCTGTTCGGCTACCGTCTGGGCCACGACAAGGCAGACCTGTCGTTCGACCGCCGCGACAGCGCGTTCGTGATGCCAAAGTGCGTCGTCGTCGATGGAGCCCATACGTGGGGCGGGGACATCCGGCCCGGCGTGCCGTGGGGTCGCACGATCGTCTACGAGGCACATGTGGGCGGCATGACGATGGGCCATCCGGACATTGAACGGCCCCTGCGCGGCACCTTCGAGGGACTTGCCGATCCTCGCGTGATCGACCACCTCGTCAAGCTCGGCGTCACCTCGCTGGAATTGCTGCCGGTCCAGGCCTTCTATGACGAGGGCCACCTGACCGAGAAGAACCTCGTCAATTGGTGGGGCTACCAGACACTCGGCTTCTTCGCCCCGGCTCCCCGCTACCTCACGACGGACGGCAGCCTGCACGAATTCAAGCTGATGGTCCGCCGACTGCACGAGGCGGGCATCGAGATCATCATGGATGTCGTCTACAACCACACCGCCGAAGGGTCCGAGCGTGGGCCGACCATGTCTTTCCGCGGGATCGACAACGCGTCCTACTACACGCTGGCCGACGATCCGCGTCACTATTTCGATACCACCGGCTGCGGCAACTCGCTGAACCTGCGGAATTCGCGCGTGCTTCAGATGGTCATGGACTCGCTGCGGTACTGGGTCGAAGTGTGCCATGTCGACGGCTTCCGCTTCGACCTCGCGACGACTCTGGGCCGCGACCGCGACCACTACAGCGAGCATGCGATCTTTCTCGAGGCAGTGCGACAGGACCCGATCCTGGCCGGCGTGAAGCTTATCGCCGAGCCCTGGGACACCGGCCCGAACGGCTATCAGGTGGGCAACTTTCCCCCGGGCTGGTCGGAATGGAACGACCGTTACCGCGACACCACCCGCGCCTACTGGAAGGGCGACGAGGGCATGCTGCCCAAGATCGCCAATGGCCTTCTCGGTTCGGCCGACACTTTCTCGCACGACGGGCGCCGCCCGTGGGCGAGCATGAATTTCATCACCGCGCACGACGGGTTCACGCTGATGGACCTCGTTTCCTACAACGAGAAGCACAACGAGGCGAATGGCGAGGACAACCGCGACGGCCATTCCCACAACCTCAGTTGGAACTGCGGTGTCGAGGGCGAGACAGACGACCCCGACATCATCGCCCTGCGCGACCGTCAGCGGCGCAACCTGATGGCGACGCTCCTGTTCAGCCAGGGAACGCCGATGCTGCTGATGGGCGACGAGCGCGGGCGAAGCCAGGGCGGCAACAACAACTCCTACTGCCAGCCGGGCGAAATGAACTGGTTCGACTGGGACACCTCCGAACGAGACCGCGACTTCGAGGCTTTTGTCCGCGGCCTGATCCGCATCCGGAAAAGCCGCGGTCTCTTCCTCGCCGATCGCTACCTGCACTCCGGACCCGACGCGCGGCACAACCGCTTTGCCAGGTGGCTGCGCCCTGACGGCCAGCAGATGGAGGACAGCGACTGGGACAACGGGATCAGCCGGTCTGTCGGCCTGCTTCTGCACGAGCGTGAGACGTTTCTTCTGATGCTGCTGAACGCGAGTGATGGCGATCTCGATTTCGTCCTTCCAGGCGGGGATGAGCGGGACTGGCAGCAGCTGGTCGACACCTACGAGGCCGTGGCCGATCCGACGGGGCAAACCATCATCACCGGCGCGACGGTCAAGCTGCCGGCCCGCACGCTGATGCTGCTGGAAACCGACCGTGGCTGACATCGCCTACACATGGGGTGCCGGTCCGTCCGGGGAAGGCAAGTGGCGGTTCCGGCTTTGGGCGCCGGGACTGGAACGGCTGTTGCTGCGATTGAACGGTGGCGATCACGCGATGGAGGCCGTCGGCGATGGTTGGTTCGCGCTCGAACGGCCGGCGGAGGAGGGCGATGCCTACGGCTTTGTCCTTTCCGACGGGCTGGTCGTGCCCGACCCGGCGGCGCGCCGCCAGCAGAAGGGTGTCCACGGGCTGTCCCTCGTCACCGCTCCACGCCGGGGCGAATTCTGGGCGGGACGCCCCTGGGAAGAGACGGTGATCTACGAATTGCATGTGGGCACCTTCACCCAGGCAGGGACCTACACTGCCGCTGCGGCTGAGCTCGACCGGCTTGCGGCTCTCGGTATCACCGCCATCGAGCTATTGCCGGTTTCCCAGTTCGGCGGTGAACGCGGCTGGGGCTATGACGGGGTGCTGCCCTATGCGCCGCACCCGGTCTATGGCACGCCCGACGACCTCGCCGCCTTCGTCGCCGCCGCGCACGAGCGTGGGCTGATGGTTCTCCTCGACGTCGTCTACAACCACTTCGGTCCCGACGGGAACTACCTCCACGCCTACGCGCCAGGCTTCTTCGACGAACATCGGCACACGCCCTGGGGCGCGGGGATCGACTACCGCGAGCCCCCCGTCCGCCGCTTCTTCATCGAGAACGCCCTCTACTGGCTCGCCGAATACGGCTTCGACGGTCTGCGCCTCGATGCGATCGATCAGATCGAGGACCCGTCCAATCCCGAGCTGCTGGTCGAGCTGGCGCAGGAGTTGCGCGCGCGTCTCGACCGGCCGGTGCATCTGACGACCGAGGACAACCGGAACGTCACGCACCTCCACGAGCGCAGGCAGGACGGCGAGATCCTGCTCCATTCGGGCGAATGGAACGACGATTTCCACAACGCCGCCCACGTTCTCGCCACGGGTGAGAGCGAGGGTTACTACCGCGACTATGCCGGCGACCCTCTCGGCCTCCTGGGCCGTTCACTTGCGGAGGGGTTTGCCTTTCAGGGCGAGACCGGGCGGGGCGAGCCCTCCGCCCACCTGCCGCCGACGGCCTTCGTGGACTTCCTGCAGAACCACGACCAGACGGGCAACCGCGCCCGCGGCGAGCGGCTTGCGACGCTGACCGACCCGGAGACGCTGGAGGCGCTGACGGCGATCCTCTTGTTGTCGCCGCACATCCCGATGCTGTTCATGGGCGAGGAATACGGAGAGACCCGCCCGTTCTGCTTCTTCGCCGGCTTCGAGGGCGAGCTTGGCGAGGCCGTGCGCAAGGGGCGCCGCGAGGAATTCAGGGGCTTTGTCGGCTTCGACAACGTGCCCGATCCGATCTCGGCTCAGACGATGGCCGCCTCGACGCTCGACCCGGCGCGGCGCGACAGCAGGGCAGGGCAGGACGCCCAGGAGCGGGTGAAACGGTTGCTGCACCTGCGCCATACCGAAATCGTGCCGCGCCTTGCCGGGACGGGTGGCGGCGCCGGGCGGTTGCTGGCGGCCGCTGATGGAGCACTTGCAGTGGACTGGCAGCTCGACGGAGGGTTGCTGCAGTTGCGGGCCAACTTCGCAGACGCACCGCGCGAGTTGCCGGCGGTGGACGGCACGGAACTGCACAAGGTGGGGGAGCTTGGCGCGCCAAAAAGCGCAGTGCACTGGCTGCGGGTGTCCGCATGAGTGCCCAGCTCGATCGGCTCGCGCGCCACCATGGCGTCACGCTTGCTTACGACGACCCCTTCGGCGACGGCAAACGACCCGTGCCGGACGCGACTAAGCGGCTGATCCTGGACGGTCTCGGGCAAGACCCGGACGGACCGCCGCATGGGCTGCCCGCGCCGCGGCGCATGAGCGTGCCCGAGGGCGCTCGCTGTTACACGCCACCTTCGCTCGCGCAATCGCCCGGCTGGGGCATCTTCTGCCAGCTCTATGAACTCCGCTCGTCCCGCAACTGGGGGATCGGCGACTTCTCCGACCTCGAGATGCTTGCAGGGATCGCCGGCCGGGCCGGGGCCGATTTCCTTGGCATCAACCCTGTCCACGCCCTGTTCCTCGCGGCTCCGGACCGGCGCAGCCCCTTCTTCCCGTCGAACCGCCGCTTTCTCAATCCGCTCTACATCGCCCCCGACAGGCTTGGCCTCGAGGCGACCGACGAGGTCGCAACTCGGCGCGAGGCGGATCTGCTGGACTACCCGGCCCTCGTGGCGGTCAAGCTGTCCGCGCTGCGCGAGGCCTTTGACGCTGGTGTCCGCACCGAAGGGCTTGAAGCCTTCGCCGACGGAGAGGGGGAGGCCCTTGCGAGGCACGCGTTGTTCGAGGCGATCTCGGCCCGCATGGTGGCGGAGGGACGCGGCGCGGGCTGGCGAGACTGGGAAGAGGCACTGCAGGTTCCCGAGAGCGATGCCGTGGCCGCCTTGCAGGTCGAGCTTGCCGACGAGGTCCGCTTCCACACCTGGCTTCAGATGATCGCACGCGAGCAGATAGGAGCCGCCGCCGACGCCGCCCGCGCGGCGGGAATGCGGATTGGCCTCTACCTCGACCTTGCCGTCGGCGAGGCGCCCGACGGCTCGGCCACCTGGTCGGGCGCGGCGGCGGCACTTCCGGGGCTGTCGGTCGGCGCGCCGCCCGACATGTTCGCCACCGAAGGCCAGAACTGGGGCCTCGCCGCCCCATCGCCCACCGCCTTGCGTGCCGCCGATTTCGCCCCCTTCCGGGACATGATCGAAGCGCAACTCCGCAGCGCCGGGGCGCTCAGGATCGACCATGCCATGGCGCTCTGGCAACTCTTCCTCGTTCCCGAGGGTGCGAGCCCGGCCGAGGGCACGCACCTGCGCTTTCCGTTCCAGGACATGGTGCAGGTGCTCGCGGACCTCAGCCAGCGGCACGAGGCGGTGGTGATCGGCGAAGACCTGGGTTTCGTGCCGAAGGGCTTTCGCCGCGCAATGGAGACGGCGAACATTCTCTCTTACCGGATCCTCGTCTTCGAGCAGACGGAGAAGGGATTCAAGGGCCTCGCGCGCTATCCCGAGGCCGCGCTCGCCTGCATCTCGACCCACGACCTGCCTGTCCTGTCGGCCTGGTGGCGCGGAGAGGATGTAGAGCGGCGGCGCGAGCACGGGCTTGTCGACGAGGAACGGTCCGACATGGATGCGCTTCATCGCAAGACCGAGCGCGACGACCTGCTGCGCGCTCTTCGTCGCGCGGGCGTCCTGAGCGGGCAGATCGATGTCGACGCGGCCGAGATGCCCCTTGGGGTGCTGGATGCCTGTCACCGCTTCCTTGCCCGCACGAAGAGCCGCCTCGTCGGCGTGCGGCTGGCCGACCTCGTCGGTCCCGCCGTGCCGACGAACCTGCCCGGCACGCTCGACCAGTACCCGAACTGGAGGCCGCGCAGTCCGACCGACCTGGACTCTCTCGAGACCCACCCCGTGTTCGCTGCCACCGCCGCGTTGATGCGGCAGGAACGTCCGCGCCCAGAGGACGCGACAGAATGACTCTCCCCACCGCGTGTTATCGCCTGCAATTCCGCAACGGCATGGACTTCGACCGTGCTGCCGGCCTCGTACCGTATTTCGCGCGTCTCGGTGTAAGCCACCTTTACGCCTCACCTCTGTTCACCGCGCAGCCCGGATCAACTCACGGCTACGACATCACCGATCCAAACGAGATCGACCCCGAGATTGGCGGCCGGGACGGGCTGAGAAGGCTTTCCGCTGTTCTCAAGGAGAACGGCCTCGGCCTTGTCCTTGATATCGTGCCCAACCACATGGCCTTTTCCGTCGCCACTCCCTGGTTGCGCGACGTGCTGCGCAACGGCGCCGAAAGCCGCTATTCCGGCCACTTCGACCTCGACCCCACCGCAGAACGCATCCGGCTGCCCTGGCTGACCGCGCCGTTCGAGAGCATCCTCGCGGGCGAGGGGGACGGCTTTTCGATCGACGACGATCCCGACGGGCCGGTACTCGTCACCGGCGGACTGCGTGTGCCGTTGGCAGAGACGGCCTCTCTAGACAAGGCGCGGGGTGGTGATCGAGACGCCCTGCGCGACCTCCACGCCGAGCAGCCGTGGCGGCTCGTCCACTGGCGCACCGAAAGCGACGCGCTCAGCCATCGCCGCTTCTTCAACGTCACCGGACTGATCGGCGTGCGCGTCGAGGATGCCGCGGTGTTCGAGGACGCCCACCGGCTGCTGTTCGAGCTTGTCGACGAGGGCGTCGTGGACGGCATCCGTATCGACCACGTCGACGGTCTTGCGGACCCGACCGGTTACCTCAGGCAGCTGCGCGAGCGTGTAGGCGACACGCCGATCTGGGTGGAGAAGATCCTCTCCGGGACCGAGATGCCGCCGCGCGAGTGGCCTATCGAAGGTACGACGGGCTATGTCGTCGCCAGGGCGCTGAACCGTCTCTTGACGGACGCCGAGGGACTGGGGCGGATCGAGGCGACGTACCTCGATGCGACGGGACGCACCGAGTCCGTCGAGGATGCCCTCTGGACTGCGCGCCGCCAGATTATGACGCACGACCTTGCGGCCGAGCTGTGGCAACTCTACCGCCAGTTTCACGAGATCGCGGCAGGCGACCCCGTGGGTGTCGAGTTCGGCCCGGAGAACCTGCGCGAGGCGCTTCTCGCCTTCATCGGCGCCTTCCCCCGCTATCGGACCTACATGACCGCCGAGACGATCACGGAGGACGACGTCAGGCTCGTCCAGCGTACCGGGGACCGCGCCGCCGAGCGCCTTCAGGACCCTGGGGCGCTGCCGTTTCTCGTGGACGTGCTGACCCGCCCCGGTGCGGCGACCGCCCGGTTCCGTCTGCGAATGCAGCAGGTGACGGGCGCGGCGGTGGCAAAAAGCCAGGAGGACACGGCCTTTTACCGGGAAGTGAAACTTCTTTCGGCCAACGAGGTCGGCGGCGAGCCGGACGACGATCCGCTCGGCTTCGAAGGCTTCCACCGCGCGATGGAGCGGCGTGCGCAGGTCATGCCCCACGGGCTGTCGCTCACCTCCTCGCACGATACCAAGCGCAGCGAGGACGCGCGGATGCGCATCGCCGCCATTACCCGCGAGCCTGCTGCCTTCGAGGCCTGGCACCGAATCTGCCGCGGTTTCGCTCCCGAGCGGATCAACGACAACCTCGTCTGGTATGTCGCCCAGACATTCATCGCCATCGACCAGGCGGACGGCGAATTCGCCGACCGTCTCGCCGATCACATCGTGAAGGCTTTGCGCGAGGCCAAGACGGAAAGCTTCTGGACCGCGCCAGATCTTGAACTCGAGGAGGCAGCGCAGACCTACCTGCGCCGTCTCGCCGCGCACTTCCCGCACCATGCCCGGGAAGTGGACCCGATCCTTGTCGAGGCCGACCGGATGTCGATGGTACAGACCGCACTGAAGCTGACCATCCCCGGTATCCCCGACATCTACCAGGGGTGCGAGCTTGCGTCCTACGCCCTGACCGATCCCGACAACCGCCGTCCGGTCGATTTCGACCTGCGGGCGCAGGCGCTCGAGGACCTGTCGGTGCTGTCTCGGCCGCTGGACTCGGTGAAGCTCGACCTCACTCGGGCTCTGCTCCGGGCGAGGCGCTCGCATCCCGAGCTGTTTCTCGACGGGACCTACAACCGGCTCGAGACGCCGGAGGGGGTTTTCGGCTTCGAACGGAAGCACGGTCAGCGGACCGTCTGCGTTGCGGTCAGCCTGCGCGAGAAGAGCTTGGACACTGTCTTGACGGGAACGCCGCTCTGGCCGCGCAAAAACGGGCCGGATTGTGCATCCGTGCGCATCACACTCGACTGATCCGACCCGGCGCGCGAGGCTCTGCGGCCTGTCCGTGTGGCGCTAGGTGGCGGGCTGTCGCCGTACTGACTGCGGACAGCCGTTCCGAGAGGAACACGCGCATCGTCCAAGGGTTTCCTCTGTGGCGAGGTAGAGCCGCAATGGAGGAGAGAAACGATGAAGATCGGAGCTATTGGATGTCTGGTCGCCGCCTGCACCATCGGTGCAGCGGCGGCTCCGGCTTGGGCCGATTGTCAGGAAGAACTGGCGCAGCTTCAGGGCGAGGTTCAGCCTGAGGGAGGCGGTATTTCCAAGGACGGAAGCCTGGCCCCCCTCGAAGAAAGCAGTACCGCTGCCAAGGCGCCTGCGACTGCCACGGACGGAGCAGGTGGGGCGGACACGGCAAATGCCGAGGGCACCGTTGTCAAGGATGGCAGCGAAACGCCGCTCGAGACGGACTTGTCCGGCATCGCGACCTCCGGACAAGAAGCTGCTGCGCAGCAGGATGAGGCAGCACCGGGTCAGACAGGCGACAGCTCGGCTGCCATGTCACCAGAGGCTGAAGCGGCTCTCGAGCGTGCTACGGCTGCGCTCCAGGCCGGAGACGAGGCCGGCTGTATGGAGGCTGTCGAAGAGGCCAGGAGCCTTTGAACTGCAGGTGCGAGCGGTATCTCCGGATATGCGCTTGCACCACCTCGCTACGGATATTCTATCGAAGATTTGGCTCGTCACTGTAAATCCTTAATTCGGGACGGTCCTCGACTGCGGATGCATGGCGAGGAAAAGACTGGAAAACCGCGCCGCTCCGCTTCAAAACCTTCCCTGATGCTATCCGGAGCCCACCGGAGGCCGTGGCTCATGTCGCAGGTCGACTTGCTGCCCCACGCACGGAGCGATGCGAGATATGCAGGGATGGAAGCTGCGGCGAGAACTCCGGCGACTGGCGCGGCAGCTTCACGGCGCGCTCACCTCTCCGCTTGAAGCTGTCGTCCGGGCACGTCGGTCGCGTGCCGTATTGTTCGGTTCTGAGCGGTCCACAATTCTCGGCGGGACGAAGGTCGCAATCTTCGTACTTTATCAGCCCGGTGGCGTCCCGGAGAGTGTGTTTGCGACCGTTGGATACCTCGCAAGCGCGGGCTATGGCGTCATCGCGGTCTCAAATGCGCCTCTCGGCGATGTGGACCGTGAGCGGCTCAAAGCGGTAACGGTCGATGTCGTCGAGCGGCCGAATTTCGGTTACGACTTCGGAGCATACCAGGAGGTTATCCTGTCGCTCCAGGATCGGATCGAGCACATCGAAGCGCTTCTGCTGATGAACGACAGCGTCTGGTTTCCATTTCTGCAGGACGGCGTCTCGATCCGAGCCGTCGAGGAACTGCCGCTCGACGTCGTCGCAGCGCAAATTTTTGGCGAACGGCTGCTTGCGACAGGGCGCTCGCCGCGTTCATACCCGAT
This sequence comes from Silicimonas algicola, assembly GCF_003970735.1. GTDB lineage: Bacteria > Pseudomonadota > Alphaproteobacteria > Rhodobacterales > Rhodobacteraceae > Silicimonas > Silicimonas algicola. The sequence continues at coordinate 3,208,108 of NZ_CP034588.1, read as the reverse complement.
CTTGGGATCGTATTTTCTTCTTTTCCGGAAGCCAGCCCTTGCCCATCCCGTCTTCCTCGATTTCTGGCGCGCCTACAGAATGAGCTCGAACAAGGACAAGACCGTGAGACGCGGAGAGCGGGAGTTGTCCCGGCGCCTTCAGGACGCAGGGCTGGCCTGTGGCGGGCTTCTCTCAGACAGACAGTTCGAGGAGACTTTGAGAAGCCTTTCGGGCGAGAGATTGCGACAGGCCGTTGAGGAACTGGTTTGCCTGTCGTCTGCTGCCGAACGGAGCCGGTCCGACTTGCTTTGCGCAACCGGCGATGTGGGCGAGCAGATGCGGGCGCTCCTTCTCGACGTCTCGGCGACCAAGAACGTTCTCGGCTCCTCGCCGCTTGTGTGTCTCGAGGTGATGCGGGCAGGTTTTATCAAGAAGAACAACGACATGCTCTATCGCCTGGCTCGCCAGAGGATCGCGGACGCGCTGGAACAGGGCCGTCTCGCCGATGCGAACCCCATCATGGCCCGTGAACTTCTGGAGCGCGCCGCGCTGGACAGAGGCAAGCCTGAGCTTGCAGCGGCAGTCCCTGCGTGAGCCCGGGTGAGCCAACCTCTGGGCGCATCGTTTGCGTTGCCGAGGCGGATCTGCGTTTCCGCGACCAGACCATACGTTGGTTCCTCTCCCTGACGCAATTGGCCAAGGTGCCCGTCGAGCGGTTGTCGCTCGTCTTCGCGGGCGTGGGCGAGCCGCCGGCCTGGGCGATGCCGTTTCGGCGGGCGGGGCTCGACCTCGGCACCGTCTCCCGCTTCGACGGTCGCAGCCCGCACTGCAACAAGATCGAGGCTTTGACCTACGCGGCGAAGCTCACGGCTGGTCCGGTGGTCGTGACCGATTGCGATATGGCGTTCCTGGAGGACCCGCTCGGCTTTCCCCAAGCTGCCGCCGCGGTCTCAGCCAAGCCGGTGGATCGTTCGAATCCTCCACTTCGGATCCTCGACACGCTCCTACGTGAGGCTGGCCTGCCGAAGCCGAGGACGACCCGGATTGCGGCTAAGCCCTGGCAGCGCACCTACCGAGGGAACTGCAACGGCGGCCTTGCCATCGTCGGTCCCGGCGTCTCAGGCCAGCTCGCCGAACGGTGGGCGTTCCGGGCCCGGTGGCTGCTGGATCGACGGAAAATTCTGGAAGGCTGGGCGGTCCACGTGGACCAGGTTGCCATGTTCCTTGCCATCGTGGACCTCGATCTGGAGATTGTGCCACTTGGGACGCGCCACAATTTTCCCATGCACCGGCGCCCGCCCGTATTTCCCGTCGATCCTGCGGCCCTGCATTACCACGACCGCGTGGACGGGCAGGGCTCCCTTCTCCCCGTCGGCCGAGGCGCCATCGATCGCCGGATCGACCAAGTGAACCGCATCCACTTGGCAGAACGATCGCAACTGGAGGTGCCCGCATGAGTGACGCTCAGGTCCTCGTCGCCGGGGGTGGCCTGACCGGCAGTCTCGCCGCCTGCATGCTGCACGACCGTGGCGCCAAGATCGCCATCGTGGACGCGGCGGGCGAGGTCATGCAGCGGGCCAGCCGCTGGAACGAAGGCAAGATCCATCTGGGATACACCTACGTCGGAACGGACAGCACGCAGACGGCCGAACTGATGCTCGCAGGCGCCGCAACGTTCCTGCCGACCATCGAACGCGTGACCGGGGCGGCCATTCCGGACCAGGCATTCACCAGCCCGATCACCTACATCGTCGACAGGAACTCGCTTTTCCCGCCCGATGTGCTGTGGGCCCGCAGTTGCGCCGTACATGCGCTTGTGAGAGCCGCGGCAGACGGGGCGCCTGGACTGATACCAGGCGGAGCGGACTGCGCAACGATGGTGCGGCTCGACCCGGACGAGGCGGCCGAGGCCACGGGCCAGCAGAACATCGCTGCCGCATGGACCACGCCGGAACGGGCGCTTTCGGCTCGCGTGCTCTCGGAGCAGATCGAAGTGGCTGTCCGAGCGCGCGGCATTCCGGTCATTCCCGGGCGAGTGGTGCGGGTTGCGAGGACCGCTGACCAGTGGCGAATGGAACTTGAATCCGGAGAGTCCCTGCAGGCACCCTCCATCGTAAACGCCCTCTGGGAGAGCCGGAGTGCGATCGACGCCGGGCTCGCGCCCGCGGCCCCGACGTCGATCCGATGGAAGGCGGGCGTCTTCGCGACGGGCCAGACGGCCTTCGCGGGCGTCGCGCCGTCGACGAGGATTCTTGGCGCTTACGGCGATGTCACGCCCTATGCCAATGGCGACGTCTATCTGAGCTGGTATCCAAGCAACATGATTGCGCGGTCCGACACCGGGACAGCCCCGGATGTTCCGGCCTTCGACGAGACTGTCATGAAGCGTCGCACGCTCGAGGGACTTCGGCTTCCGCACGACATCCTCCTCGAAGGGGACGGCCGTGTGGAGGTGCGTGGAGGCTATGTCGTCGCTCGCGGGCATGGCGACATCCGTGTGAAGGAGAGCCCGCTCCACGACCGAAGCCGCGCCTTCGCGACCGAACTGGCGCCAGGGTATGTAAGCGTGGACACAGGCAAGCTCACGACGGCGCCTCTTCTTGCCGAACGTGCGGCGCGCCTGGCTCTGGCCCATCTCGAAATCGGAGACTTCGCGTGACCGCAAGACTGCTGACTGTCCTGGTTCCGGCTTACCGTCCGGATCGCATCGTGGAAACGGTTCAGAGCCTGGCCGACCAAGGGTTCCAGGACTTCGTGGTGCGGGTCGGATACGATCGTGCGGACGACTATGAGCCACCGGATCTGCCGAGGGCGCAGTTTGATCTCGACGTCGTCCAGCACCCGCGACGGATGGGCTGGGTCGGCAACGCGAACGCGCTTCTGGCAACTGTGGATACGCCCTATTTCGTTGTGGTGGCGCATGACGACACTCTGTCGCAGACCTTCCTTGCCGACGCGGTTGAAGCCATGGAGCGCGAGCCCGATGCCGTCGTCGTTCATGGCGTCACAGAGCATCGAGGGATGGTCCGCGCCGGAGAGGTGTCGCAGACTGACGCGATCGTCGGCTCGGCCTTCGAGAGAATGTCCGAGTTCATCCGCCGGGGACCGCATCGCGCCGAGCTGGGCTGGCGGGGGCTGATCCGTCGCGAAGCGCTACCGACGGTGCCGCACCTTCGGACCAGGCTCTCCGACGGGCAGTTCTCGAACACCCTCTTCGCTCTCGAGCTTCTGTGTTACGGGGAGTCCGTGTCGTTGGACGGGATCCGCTACATCAAGAACACGTCCTCCAAAGGACTTAGCCGGGATCTTGTCAGCCGGTCAGCGGACGCGAAGTCACGGATGCTGGCGGACAACCTCGCCTGCCTTGCCGATGCGTTGGCAGCGGCCGGGGACCGGCTGGACCTCGACCAGCGCGAGCACCTTCTGACCGAGTACGCCCACTGGCTCCTGAAGCTGCAGGGGCCGTGGAACATTCTCGCCGACGAGAAGGATTCAAGCCGCAGGAAGCTTCGCGACGTCCGCGGGCAGGTCGCCAGCTTCGTGGCTCGGGCGCTGCTCAGTTCCGTGAGCGGACATGCTCGACCCACGGATGAAACGCCGGCCTCAGAGCGCCGTTCTTCTTGAAGACGGCGCGACGGAATGGCCGTCGCACCGTTTCGCCCTGCTCGAACAGAAGGGCGCGCATCCAAGGCCTCGGCATTCCGTCCGCGCGGAAGCCAAGGAAAGTTAGAAACGGATGGACGCGTCGAAATGCCTGTCGGCGCGCCTCGTCCAAGCGCCGGTCGATGCCGGGCGTTGCCTCGTCCAGGTCGCGGGCGATGGCGCGCAGCCGCTCCAGATCGTCCGGCCGTTGCGAACCCGCCGCCATTCGAAGGAATATCCGGTGCGCTTCCTCAGCCCGGAAGGGTAGCGGAGCGTCGAGTTGGGCGGTGCGTCCCATGAGCCTGCTTTCGATGAAGCTCGCATCAACGTCTGGCGCCGTAGGTCGATCCCCTGCAATCCCGAGCTGCATCTCCAGATCTCGAAGCTGACCGACGGGGTCCTCCATCAGCCGATCGACCGCGACGAAGGCCCTCGTCACCGATCGGCTCCTGCGCTCGGCTTCGAGCATGTGGCGAAGCCAGCAGGCAACGCCATGTTCGATATCAAGACCGTCGCGCGCTTGCAGTGACCGTGCCACGTCGGCGGGGGAACGGCAGACGATCGCGACCCGGGCGGACCAGCCGGCCCCCTCGGCGCAGGACAGCCAGAAGGGCAGATGCAGGCTCGTCCTCGGATCCTTGACGATGATGGTCGGCTTGGCGGGAAAGGCCGCGGTCAGGACCGACCCGGCGACGGCGGTCTCGTGTGCGTCCTGTATGTCAGCGACGGGTCGAGTGTGGAACCATTGGCGGCATCCCAGTCCAAGGAGCCGCTCGTTCAGGTCGACCACTTCACGCGCCTCGAAGGTGCCTTTCACGTTGTCGGGCGACGTCGGCAGCGGGTTCAGCGGTCCTGCATGCCCCGATTGAACCAGCGCGCCCGCAAGCGCACTGGTCCCGCTTCGATGCATGCCGACCACGAATACGACGACCTTGTTGCCCATCGCGAGAGCATGGCATTCGTCTTGCGGCCAATCACGCGAAATGAGCGTCTGGGACGCCCGATGTTCCTCTAACTCAATGTCGCTTCGACGGCGCGAACTGTCGCCTCGACAACCTTGTCTGCCTCTTCACGCGTCAGGCAAAGCGGCGGGGCGAAGCCCAGGATGTCGCCCTGCGGCATGGCGCGGGCAATGACCCTGTCCTGAGCCAAGAGCGTAGCGGCCATCTGCGGGACCAGCTTGCGCGCGGGGTCGAAGGGCCGCCGCGTGTCGCGGTCCTCAACGAACTCAACCGCACAGAGCATCCCCTCGCCGCGCACCTCTCCCACGTTCGGGTGGTCGGCAAGCGCCTCGCGCATCGTCCGGTTGAGGTAGCCGCCGACGTCGCCCGCGTTGGAGACGAGGCCCAGCTCGTCGATGAGCCGGAGGTTCGCGACCCCGGCGGCCGCCCCGATCGGGTGGGCGGAATAGGTCCAGCCGTGCCCGATGGGACCCAACGCGTCGGTGCCCTGTTCCAGCACTTTCCAGACGCGGTCCGAGACGATGGAACCCGAGAGCGGCGCATAGGCCGACGTCAGACCCTTCGCGATAGTGATGATGTCGGCTTCGATCCCGTAGTGGTCCGAACCGAACATCGACCCCAGCCGCCCGAAGCCGGTCACGACCTCGTCCGCTATGAGAAGGATGTCGTGCCGGCGCAGCACGGTCTGGATGGCCTCCCAGTAGCCCGCCGGCGGCGGAACGATCCCGCCCGTGCCCAGCACCGGCTCGCCGATGAAGGCGGCGATGGTGTCGGCACCCTCGCGGTCGATCAGCGTCTCCAGCTCGGCCACGCAATGCGCGGTGAAGTCGGCTTCGGTCATCTCGGCCTTCGGGCGGCGATAGTAGTAGGGCGCCTCGGTGTGGATCACCTGCGGCAGCGGCAGATCGAACGCCTTGTGGAACAACTCGAGCCCGGTGAGCGAGCCGGTCATCAGCCCCGATCCGTGATATCCGCGCCAGCGCGAGATGATCTTCTTCTTCTCGGGCCGCCCGAGCACGTTGTTGTAGTACCAGACGAGCTTGACGTTCGTCTCGTTCGCATCCGACCCGCCGAGACCGAAATAGACCTTCGACATGTTGGAGGGCGCGCGGTCGAGGATCATCTTCGCCAGCGTGATCGACACTTCGGTGCCGTGACCGACATAGGCGTGATAGTAGGCGAGCTCCTTCGCCTGCGCGGCGATGGCCTCGGCGATCTCGGGCCGGCCGTAGCCTACGTTCACGCAATAGAGCCCGGCGAAGGCGTCGAGAAATCGGGTGCCGTCGCGGTCCTCGATATAGACGCCGTCTCCGCCGCGCATGATCCGCGTCGTGGTCTCGCCGCGCGCGTGTTGGGCGAGGTGCGTCGAGGGGTGGAAGAAGTTCTCGCGGTCCCAAAGGGCCAGTTGGTCGTTTGTCAGCATGGTGGTTCCTTCCTAAAGCCCCAGACTGGTTCAAGCCCAGTCGCGGCACACATATTTGACCTCGGTGAATTCCTCCATCCCGAGGCGCGAGCCCTCGCGGCCGAGGCCTGACTGCTTCATGCCGCCGAAGGGAATGGGCGGGCCGGTCACCTTCGTCCGGTTCACTGCGACCATCCCGTATTGAAGCGCGCGCGACAGCCGGTAAATCCGGCGCGGGTCGGAGGTGTGCAGGTAGGCGACGAGGCCGTATTCGGTGTCGTTGGCACGTCCGAGAACCTCGTCCTCGGTGTCGAAGGGCAGGATCGCCGCGACGGGACCGAAGGTCTCCTCGCGCAGGATCGCGGCGCCTTCGGGGACATCGGTCAGGACGGTCGGCGCATAGAACAGCGGGCCGAGCGGAAGCCTCCGCCCGCCGCAGGCAAGACGCGCGCCGCGGCCCAGCGCGTCGGCGACATGAGCCTCCTGCTTGGCGACGGTCGCCTCGTTCATCAGGGGGCCGATGTCGCCGTCATCCATTCCCGGCGCGACGCGCAGCGCCTCGGTCGCCGCAACGAACCTCTCGCAAAAGGCGTCGTAGACTGGCCGCTCCACATAGATGCGGTTGGCGGCAAGGCAGTCCTGACCGGATGTCGCGAACTTGGCCTTCATCGTCTCGGCGACAGCAGTGTCGAGGTCGGCGTCCGCGAAGACGATGACCGGCGCGTGGCCGCCCAGCTCGAGCACCAGCCGCTTCACCGTGTCGGCCGACTGACGGTAAAGAAGCCGCCCCACCTCGGTCGATCCGGTAAAGGACAAGGCGCGGACGCGGGCATCGCGCGTCCAGGGCTCGACGATCTCGGGCGCATGGCCGGTCACGATGTTGAAGACGCCCGGCGGCAGGCCCGCGCGCTCGGCAAGCTCGGCGAGCGCGAGGGCCGAATAGGGCGTCTCGGCGGAGGGGTGGCAAACCACAGTGCAACCGGCGGCAAGCGCGGCAGCCGCCTTGCGCGTCAGCATCGCGCAGGGAAAGTTCCAGGGAGTGACGAGAGCAGCGACCCCCACCGGCTCGCGCCACAGCTCGACCTCGGCGTCGGGAAGGTGGCTCGTCACCCCCTCGATGTTCGGACGCTTCGCCTCCTCCGAGTAGAACTCGACGAAGGCGGCGCCGTAATCGATCTCGCCCTGCGCCTCCGACAGCGGTTTGCCCTGCTCCAGGGTCATGATCCGGGCGAGGTCTTCGCGGTTGGCCGCGATCTCGTCGAACCAGCGGCGAAGCAGCCGGGCGCGGTCCTGCGGCAAGCGTCCCGCCCAGCCGGCGAAGGCCGCCTGCGCCGCGTCCACGGCGATTGTCGCCTCCTCACCCGACAGCTTTGCCACGTCGCCCAGCGTGTCTTCCGTCGCCGGATCGGTGACCCGGAACGTTGCGCCTGACGCGGCGTCGCGCCACTTGCCGCCGACATAGGCGAAGGACCGGACAAGCCGCTTGTCCGCGATATCGGCGCGTGCCGAGAGTGCCGTGGCGGTCATCGTTCGCTCCTCCTCGCTGACGTCAGTATGGGGCGTCTCAAGGGGTCGATGCGGCTGTTCTCGCGGCGCGTTGCAGAGGAATCCTCTGGCAGCGGCCTATACGTCAGGCAAGGTCACCCGGCGGCCAGCAGCACTTCGAACGGCGGCGGCGACGGCCCTTTCACCGGCTTCGTCACGATGTAGGTGAAATAGCGGGCAAGCCCGATCCGGGCGTCGAGCATCGTGTCGATGAACCGCTGGTAGGCGTCGATGTCGCGGGTGACGATCTGGAGGAGATAGTCGAACCCGCCGCCCAACGCCCAGCAGGCCACGACCTCGTCATAGCGCCGCATCGCGTCTTCGAAGCTGCGGAAGCGGGCCGCGGTGTGGTCAGCCAGTTCGGCTGCCACGAAGACCGTCACATGCGGCCCGAGCTTCTTCAGCGCGATCTCGGCGCGATAGCCCTCGATCAGGCCCGCCTGTTCCAGCCGGCGCATCCGGTCCCAGCACGGCGTCGGCGACAGACCCACGCGCTCGGCCAGCGCCGTCTTGGCGATCCGTCCTTCAGTGGACAGGACTCGCAGAATGGCAATATCACGCGCGTCGAGTTTCATGGCGTCAGGCCCGGATCACGGTGCCGGCGCCGGGGAAGCGGGCGCGGACATGCGCGGCGATGGCCGTGTCCTGCACGCCGGTGCCGGTCAGGTCGCAGATCGTGACGTCGGACTCCGATTGCCGTCCCGTGGCGCGGCCGAGGATCACGTCGCCCAGTTCCGGCGGCGTGCCCCTGTCCCACAGTCCGGCGGCGAGGGCGGCGCGCAGTTCGCCGCGCTCGGCGCACTGGCTGCCGCGGTCGCAGACATAGACATCGGCGCGGGAGAGGGCGGCAGGCTCGATCTCGCACTTGCCCTCCTGGTCGGAGCCCATGGCGGTGATGTGCAGGCCGGGGTGCAGCCAGTCGGCCATCAGCACCGGCTCTCGTGCCGGGGTGGTTGTGACCACGAGCTGAGACTTGGCGACAAGCGCGGCCGGATCGGCCACAGCCTCGGCCTCGACACCTAACCGCTGGCCCAGGTCGGCGGCGCAGGCGCGCGCCTTCTCGGCATCCCGCGCATGAACGAGCACGCGGGAGAATGGCCGCACCAGATGCGCCGCCTCGATCTGGAGGCGCGCCTGCACTCCGGCCCCGATGACGCCTGCGGTCTCGACCTGCGCCGGTGCGAGTTGGCGCGCTGCGACAGCGCCCGCGGCGGCCGTGCGAAGGTCCGTGAGATAGCCGTTGTCGAGGAAGACGGCCTCCACCAGCCCCGTTTTCGCCGAGAAGAGGATCATCAGGCCGTTGAGGCTGGGGAGCCCGATCTTCGGATTGTCGAAGAAACCGGGCGAGACCTTGATCGCAAAGCTCTCGACGCCGGGAATGAAGGCCGTCTTGACGTCGACTTCGCCATTCGCCTGCGGCAGGTCCATCGACAGGACGGGCGGCATCACCACACCACCTTCGGACAGTGCGGCGAAGGCCCGCTCGATCACGTCGACAAGTGCCAGGTCCAGCGTGACGATGTCCCGCAGCTCCGCCTCGGTCACGATGTGGATGTCATGCGGCATAGGCGCGCCCCTTCAGGGTCTGATCGCCGAGCGTAACGTCCTGCCCTGTCACGACCTGGGTAAAGACGTCCATGTCCAGATTGCGGCCGGTGACGATGGTGGCGATCGGTCCGCCGGCTGCCTGGACCTTGCCGTACAGGACGGCCGCCAGCCCCACGACCGCGCCCCCTTCCGCCACCATGCGGTCCTCGAAGTAGAGGACCTGCATTGCGTGCCGGATCTCTTCCTCGGTCACAAGGACAACGTCGTCGAGAAGATCACGGCAGAGGGGGTAGGAGAGCCGGTTCGCGAGCCCGATCCCTCCGCCGAGGCTGTCGGCGAGCGAGGCGTGCTCCGTCACCTCCACCGGCTGCCCGGCGCGGATCGAAGCGGCCATCGCTGCGCCGCGCTCCATCGTGACGCCGATCACGCGGACCTGCGGGTTGATCGCCTTGGCGGCAACCGCGACGCCCGCCGCCAGACCCCCGCCGGAGAGCGGGACGAGGATCGTGCCCAAATCCGGTCGCGCTTCCATCATCTCAAGCCCGATGGTCCCTTGCCCCGCGATCACGCGGGGGTCGTCGAAAGGGGAAATCTCGAGAAGCCCCTCCGCCTCGCAAAGCCGCAGGCTTTCGGCCATTGCGTCGTCCTGCGAAGTGCCGACGATCCGTACCTCTGCCCCAAGCGCACGGATGCCCTCGACCTTGGCTTCGGGCACGAGGCGCGACATGCAGACGACTGCCCGCAATCCCCGCCGGGCAGCGGCAAAGGCCACGCCCCGGCCGTGGTTCCCGGTCGAGCAGCAGGCGACCCCGGGTGCGTCGTCATCCAGTGCCGCGACCGCGTTCATGGCACCCCGTAGCTTGAACGCGCCGATCGGCTGCATCGTCTCGAGCTTGAGGAGAAACTCCCGCCCCGCTTGCGCCGACATGAAGGGCGACGGCACGAAAGGCGTCGCGTCGGCGACGCCCCTGATCGCGCTCCGGGCGGCGAGGATATCGGCGAGCGTGACGCTCATTCAGCCGGCGTCCTTCACCGCCGACAGGAATTGCTGCGTCCGCTCCTTCTGGGGGGTCTCGAACAGCTGCTCGGGCGGACCCTCTTCCTCGATCTTGCCCTGATAGAAAAAGCAGATGCGGTCCGAGATGTCCCGCGCGAAGCCCATCTGGTGGGTCACCATCAGCATGGTCAGGTTGTGCTCGGCGACGAGCTGCCGGATGACGTTCGTGACCTCGCCGATCACCTCGGGGTCGAGCGCCGAGGTTACCTCGTCGAACAGCATCACCTTCGGACGCATCGCAAGCGCCCGCGCGATGGCCACCCGCTGCTGCTGCCCGCCCGACAGACGCGACGGGTGCTGGTCCTTCTTGTCGATCATGCCGACCATTTCGAGCAGCTCTTCCGACCGCGCGCGCGCCTCACTCTTCGACATGCCCAGCACCTGCACCGGTCCTTCCATGCAGTTCTGCAGGGCCGTCATGTGCGGGAAGAGGTTGAAGTGCTGGAAGCACATCCCGATGGAGGATCGCGCCTTCCTCAGATACCGCTCGTTTGCCGGGACGAGCTTGCCGCCCTTTTCCATATGGGTCAGCGGCTTGCCGTCGACATAGATCACGCCCCCGTTGATCGTCTCGAGCGTCATCAGCATCCGCAGCACGGTGGTCTTGCCCGATCCGGAAGGGCCGATCACGGTCACCATCTCGCCCTCGGCCACGTCGAGGTCGAGCCTGTCGAGCACGGTGAGCGTCCCGTAGCGCTTGGTCACGTTCATGAACCGCACCATCGGGCGGTCGCCCTCGGGAAGCTCGAGCGGATAGTCGGACAGGTCCATGGCTAAAGTCCCAGCTTGCGGCGCACCCGCGCCTCGAACAGCCGGACGAAGCCGGCCGCAGGCAGCGAGATGGCGAGGAAGATGATGCCCACGAGAGTGTAGGGCTCGAGGAAACGATAGTTCTCGGAGCCGATGGCGTTCGCGGTGTGCAGAAGCTCGGCCACGCCGATCACGCTCAGCATCGGCGTATCCTTGAAGATGCCGACGAGGTAATTGCCCATGCCCGCGATCGACGGCGGCAACGCCTGCGGGATCACGATGCGCAGGTAGGTGTCTCGCGTCGACATGTTCAGGGCACGGCAGGCCTCCCACTGGCCTTTCGGCACGGCCTCGATGCCGCCTCGGTAGACCTCGGAGAGATAGGCCGAATAGTGAAGCCCGATGGCGATCATCCCGGCCGTCCAGGGAGACAGTCGCACTCCGAATTGCGGACCGACGTAGAAGACGAAGAAGATCTGAAGGACGAGAGGCGTCGAGCGGATGAATTCGACCACCTCGCGTACGGTGAAGGTCAGGGACCGGACAGGCGTCCGCTGGGCCAGCGCGAAGACCAGGCCCAGGACCACCGCGATGGCATAGCCGAGCCCCGCCGCGATCAGCGTGTTCACCGTTGCCGCAAGAAGGCGCGGCAGGATCTCGAAGGTGAATTCCCAATCCCAGTCGAACCTCATGCGCGTCCGAGCCTCCGCGCCATGACCCGCTCAAGCCAGCGCATGAAGGGTGTGATGAGGAAGCGTGCGAGGATGTAATAGATGATCAGCGCCGTGCCGAAGGCCTGGGCCGAAAGGAAGGTCGAGGCGTTGATCTGGCGGGTCTGGAACATCAGGTCCGCGACCGAAATGAGCGCCACGAGCGCCGTGCCCTTCAGAAGCTCGATCAGCAGGTTTCCCCAGGGCGGCAGCATCAGGACCAGCGCCTGCGGCAGGATGATCCGCCGCATCCGGCGGGCGGGCGACATGGACAGCGCATAGGCGGCTTCGTACTGACCCCTCGGTACCGCCTGGATCGAACCGCGCACGATCTCGGCGCCGTAGGACCCGATGTTCAGCCCGACCGACAGGAATCCGGCGGTGAACTTGTCGAGGGTGATCCCGAAAAGCGGCAGGACGTAGAAGAGCCAGAAGAGCTGGACCAGAAGCGAAGTGCCGCGGAAAATCTCGATGTAGGTGATCGCCACGCCACGGATCAGGACGTTCTTCGACAGCTTGCCAAGCCCTGCGGTCAGCGCCGCGAGGATCGCGACGACGACAGCCAGCAGGAACTGGATGACGGTCACCCAGGTGCCGCTGACGATCAGCGAACCGTAGGTTTGCAGGAATTCCAGGAGTGACATGCGTTTCTACCGCCGGATTAAGCGGAACGGGGGCGGGCGCGCCGCCCCCGTTGTCCGGGTCAGCGGTTCGCGCAGACCCATTCCGTGGTCACGTCGCCGGGCAGCGTGGCCTCGCTGTAGCCATACTCGGAAACGGCGGCCAGCATTTCCTCGGATCCCAGGTACTCGGCCTGCGCCTCGTTGAAGGCATCGACGAAGTCCTGGTCTTCCTTGCTGAAACCGATGCCCGCCCAGTTGAAGGAGTCTTCGGGCATGGCATTGGGGTCCGACACGTCAAGTTCGCCGCCTGCGCTGTCGGCGAGCTGCTTCATCGTGAAGTAGGTTCCCGCCCCGGCATCGGCGCGCTCCGCCCGGACAGCCGCGAGGATTTCGGTCGGCCCCGGAACCTGCATGATGTTGCCGTCCTCGACGCCCGCGTCGCGTGCTGCCTGGATGTTGGAGTAGCCCGCACCCGTCACCATCACGGCGCCCTGTTCCTTGATATCCTCGTAGTTGTCGAGGCCCTTGGGGTTGCCGGCGGGCACGAGGAAGCCGTCACCGATCCGCGCCATCGGCTCGGAGAAGGCGACGTTCTCGCAGCGTGCGGCGAGGATGTTCATGCCACCCGTGATGATGTCGAAGCGCCCGGCCTGGAGACCCGGGATCAGCCCGCCCCAGTCGGTCTGGACGGGCTCGATGTTCGTATATCCCATCTTATCCAGCACGCCGAGAGTGTGCGCGTTGACGAACCCGAGCGGCTCGCCGTTCGAACCGGGATAGGCGAACGGCAGTTCGTTGGCGAATCCGATGCGGATGGGCTCGCCCGCTTCGATGCGGTCCATAAGTGGCCCGGCGCTGGCCGCAAATACCGAGGTGCCGAGCATCAGCGCGGCGGCGATTGTGGTCTCAAGAGATTTCTTCATGGATCCCTCCGTTGTTGGACTTGGCGGAGCCTCGTGACCCGAGACTTTCTCTGTTGTGCACATCATTGCGGCCTCGGCTTAGGTGTCAAGAAATTTCCCTTCCAAAATTCCTCCAGTCAGGGCAATGATCCGCAATATTGCGGCTGCTTCGCGCATGATGTGTACAATTGAGGCTCCCAGAACCCCATGAGCTACGAAAACGCTCCTTTTTCGGCCGCCGAGTACGGCCGCCGACTCGACAAGACCCGCCGCGAGATGGAGCGGCGGGGAATCGACCTGCTCTTCATCACGGATCCCTCGAACCAGGCGTGGCTGACCGGTTACGACGGCTGGTCCTTCTACGTGCATCAGGGCGTGATCCTGCCTGGCGACGCCGACCCGATCTGGTGGGGCCGGATGCAGGACACGAACGGCGCCCGCCGAACGGTCTGGATGGAGAACGACCGCATCGCGGGCTATGCGGACACCTTTGTGCAGTCCACGACCTGCCACCCGATGGAGGATCTGGCCGGTCACCTGCGTCAGGAAGGCTTCGCAAAGGCGCGGATCGGCGTCGAGATGGACAACTATTATTATTCGGCGAAGGCGCACGCCGTGCTCGCCGCCGAATTGCCCGACGCGACGATGGTGGATGCCACAGGCCTCGTGAACTGGCAGCGGATGGTCAAGTCCGACGAAGAGATCATCTTCATGCGCAAGGCGGCCCGGATCTCGGAGAAGATCGTGCGCACGGGGATCGACCTGGCCCGACCGGGACTCCGTAAGAACGACCTTGTGGCCCAGATCACCCGCGCCGGGATCGAGGGCGTGGGTGACGACTGGGGAGACTATCCCGCCATTGTTCCCCTTACTCCCTCGGGACTTGATGCGACGGCTCCGCACCTCACCTGGAACGGTGAGCCGATGAAGACCGGAGAGGCGACATTCTTCGAACTTTCCGGCTGCTATCGCCGCTATCATGCGCCGCTCTGCCGGACGGTCTTCCTCGGCACTCCGCCCGACGACATGGTCCGCGCGTCGGACGCGCTGACCGAAGGTCTGGAAGCCGGGCTCGACGCCGCCCGTCCCGGCAACCGCGCCTGCGACATCGCCAATGCGCTCGGCGAGGCATTGACCCGCGTCGGCATCGAGCGCGGCAACCGCTGCGGCTATCCGATCGGCATCTCCTACCCGCCGGATTGGGGCGAGCGTACCGTCTCGCTCCGCCCGTCGGACGAGACGGTTCTTGAACCGGGGATGACGTTCCACTTCATGCCGGGCCTCTGGCTCGACCGCTGGGGGCTCGAGACGACAGAGCCGATCCTGATCCGCGAAAGCGGTCCGGCCGAGACGTTCTGCTCGGTCGAGCGGAAGCTCTTCGTGAAGGATTGACCCCGTGACGACGCTTGCCGAAACCAAGGTGCTGTTGGAGGAACTGGTGGCTTTTCCCACCGTGTCCTCCGACAGCAACATGGCGATGATCGCGCATCTCGCCTCGCGTCTCGACGGCTGTGGCGCGCGGGTCGAGATCTACCTCGACCCGTCGGGACAGAAGGCCAACCTCTTTGCGACGATCGGGCCGGAGACAGATGGCGGCATCGTCCTGTCGGGTCACACCGATGTCGTCCCCGTGGCGGATCAGGACTGGGCGACGGACCCCTTCTTGATATCCGAAGCCGACGGTAATCTCTACGGTCGGGGCACCTGCGACATGAAGGGCTTCATCGCGGCCGCCGTCGCGATGGCGCCGCGCTTCGCCGAGACCGTCCGTGACCGTCCCATACACTTCGCCTTCACCCACGACGAGGAGATCGGCTGCATCGGCGCTCGGGCGCTGGCGCAAACGCTGGGAGAGAAGGGGCTTCGCCCCTCGGTCGCGATCATCGGCGAGCCGACCTCGATGCGGATCGTCGAAGGCCACAAGGGCTGCTACGAGTACTCCACGCATTTCACCGGGCTCGAAGGCCACGGCTCCGCCCCCGACCGAGGCATCAACGCCGTCGAATACGCCGCGCGCTATGTCGCGCGGCTTCTCGACCTGAAGGAAGCGCTGAAGGCCCGCGCGCCGTCCCGAAGCCGGTTCGACCCGCCTTGGACCACGATCAACACCGGCGCCGTCATCGGCGGGCACGCTCACAACGTGATCCCCGGCCTGGCCCGCGTCGACTGGGAAATGCGCCCTGTCCAGGCGGGTGACGCCGAACTCGTCAAATCCGACCTCGCACGGTTCTGTGCCGAGACACTCATCCCAGCCATGCGCGCGGTTTCTCCCGACGCCGACATCGTCACCGAGACCATCGGCGAGGTCGACGGCCTCGTCCCAGCCGACGAGAACGAAGCGAAAGAGATCGTGATGGAACTCACTGGCGAGACGGAGGCCGATTGCGTGGCCTTCGGCACCGAGGGGGGCATCTTCCAGGCCATGGGAATGTCGGTGGTCATCTGTGGGCCGGGGTCGATCGCCCAGGCCCACAAGCCGGACGAATTTCTCGCGGAGGCTCAACTCTCGGACTGCCTGCAGATGCTCGACAGGCTTGGCGGCCGTCTTTCGCAGTGATGCGGGTCGGGCCTACCCTTTGCCCCTGCGGGCAAGGTCGTCTAGACCTTCGGCGCAAGGCGGCGGGAAGCAGGCGATGAACATTGAGGATCCGAAGGTTCCCGGCGGCGCGCGAAACCGGTTCGCACGGATGCACGACGAGATCCGCACGCGCATCTGTCTTCTCGACTATGCGCCAGGCATGCGTCTTTCCGAAGAGACGCTGGCGGCCGAATTCGGCGTAAGCCGCACGCCGTTGCGACGGGTGCTTGGCCGGCTTGAAGACGAAGGGCTCCTGAACTCGATGCACGGCGTCGGCACCTTCGTGACGGACGTCGATATCGCACAGCTCGCCCAGACCTATCGCCTGCGTCTCGAACTCGCCGAGCTGCTTGGAACGCTCGATCCCGTGCCGCCCTCGATCGACCTGCTCGAGGAATTCCGCACGCTCTCGGCGCGGTCGAAGGCGCTTATCGCCAGCCCCGACCCGCGGCACTTCGCGCAGCTCAACATGGATTACTTCCTGACGCTTCTGAAGCTGACGGCCAATGAACCGCTTCGCACGATCAGCGAGCGGCTCTATTTTCAGACGACCCGCATCTGGCTGAAGTCGGTTTTCGCGTCGCGCATCGACTTGCACGACGAGGTGGTGATCTTCGACCGCGAGATCGACGATGTCCTGCTGGCGGTCGAGATGAACGATCTCCACGCCGCCACCTTGATCCAGCGTGCGCATATCTCGATGAGCTTCGTCCGGATGACGGGCCCCAAGGATCCGGTGTAAGGCCCGGCGCGTCAGAGGCGGGTGAATTCCTCTTCGCCCAGGTCCTCGAGGATCATTCGGCGGGCGCGGCTGACGCGGCTCTTGACGGTGCCGATCTCGACGCCGCAAATCTGCGCCGTGGTCTCGTAGCTCTCGCCCAGCATGACGACGAGGATCAGGGTTTCGCGATAGCAGGCCGGGAGTTGCCTCACGACCTTCATGATCTCGTTGCCGTAGTAGGACCATTCCTGGCTGCCGGCCGAGACCGGGATGTCGGAGACGCAATCCTTGCCGCCCGGCCGCTCGCGGTTCCGCTTGACGATCTCGTTGTAGAAGGTGTTGCGCATGATGGTCATCAGCCAGGCGCGCACATTCGTGCCCCGGGTGAAGCGGCCGACGTTGGCGATGGCCTTGGTGAGGGTTTCCTGAACGAGGTCGTCGACCTCCTGCTGCTTGCGGGTCAGGGACCAGGCATAGGCCCTGAGGGCCGGAATGACGCTGATGATGTCGTCAAGGGTTTCGTCTTTCTCTGCCTGAATCAGCATCTCGCCTCCCACCGGCTTGGGTTATCTCTTTCCTTTTCAATCGGGTACCACAGAACCCCCAACCGACCCGCCGACCCGTCGCCTACCGGAAATGACCTCGGCCGGGTGCGCGCATGCACGCTGCGGACACCTTCGAACAACGTGACCCCCGGCGAAGTGTTCCTTGCCTTGCACGCCGGAGGGCCCGCCGCTGTCCGGGGGAGGCCCGCGTCCGGCACCGGAGAGACGTCGTTCGGGGCGGTCAGCGCCCGGACGCGCCCCGTTTCCGAAGCTGATCCTGGAGGTGCCGCGCAAGCTCGAGAAGGCGCTCGGGGACATCCTCGGATTCAATCCTCCGAAGGTGCTCTTCCAGTTCCCGCTTCATCGCGGTCTCGTCGGCGGTCGTGGTGGACTGCTCCTTCATTTTCTTTCCTTGTCCTTTCCTAGCCGCCCCGCGGCCGTGTCCGGCCATTGCCTTTGCGTCAGGGAGTCTACTTCGAGTTTCACGCACGGGTCCCTTTCGAAGTTTCATGCATGGACCAATGACATTAACGCTGGTCTCCGAAGCGGCTGCCGTCTTGCGGTTGAGCTGCGTGGCGTCGCCATGGCGACATGGCTCTCCCATCTCGCCTTCGAGCCTTGTCGTCAGGAACAATCGGGACGGGCAACTGTTGCTGGGGATCAAGAAAGCCGCCCCGGCTTGGGGTCGGTTCGCCAGAAAGGGAGCATCCGAATGGCGATATTCTCTGGTGACGGGATCATCGAAGAGGCCGAAGCCATCGCGAGCGGCGTGCCCGCCGACAACGTCCTGAACGCTGCCCCCGCGCAGGCCGTGGAACACAATGAGATCATGCGCTGCGGCACCCTCATCGCCTGGTCCCGCGAACCGGGCAGGGACGATTGCGCCGATCTGCTCAGGCAGACGATGTCCGAAAGGGAAGCGGCTGACGAGAAACGGACGCGGCTTTCCGAGGAATGCCTCAACCAGGCAGCCTGACCGGCGGGGTCTGTCCTCCCCAGCCCTGCCGGCCATGGTGGCTCGTCGCCCTTCGAAACCGAAGGGCGGCGAGCGCAGTTCCATTCACAGAAAGGCAGTCAAATGGCACAAGATTCTCGAAACGACCCCCGGCGCGGAATGCGTCAGAACTACGGTCGGCCTTACGGAGAGGGGTCCCCGTACAGTCCCGGTGCCGTTGCCGGACCTCATTCTGGGGTGCATCCCGGTGCGACCCGCCATGACAGGGACGCACCCGATCGACAGGAATATCATTCCGACGACTGGCGAAACGCCGACGGCGACCGCAGCATGTGGGACCGCGCGGCGGACGAGGTCTCGTCCTGGTTCGGCGACGATGCCGCGCAAGCGCGCCGCCAGGAAGACCATCGCGGACGCGGCCCACGCGATTATGTCAGATCCGACGAACGCATCCTCGAGGACGTGAATGAACGTCTGACGGACGACCCTGACCTCGATGCCACGGATATCCGCGTGTCGGTGAGCGAGCGCGAAGTATCGCTCGACGGCGAGGTCGGCTCCCGACTCGAAAAGCGGCGTGCGGAGGATTGCGCCGAGTACGTCTCGGGTGTCGCTCACGTCCAGAACAACCTGAGGATCAGGTCCGTCTGATCCATTTTTGACAACGGCGTTCGCTTTGCCGACACGGCGGGGCGGATCGCCGCCCGACTACCCAGAAGGAGACTACCATGAACGTCGCGCGCCTCTCCCCACTGCTTTTGTGCGTCATTTGCGCGGGTCAACCTGCGTTCCCGCAAGAGACTTCCGAAGAGCCAACGGTGCCGGAGCAGCCGGCGGCCGAAGTGGAAGGGGCCGCACCGGCAGAAGAGCCGTCGCCGGAGGCGGGAGCCGCCCCAGCGCAGCAGCCAGCGGCGGAAACGCAGGATGCGCCGACAGCGGAGCCGCAGGAAGTTCCAGAGACAGAACCGCAGCCAGCGGCGGAGCCCCAAGGCGCGCCCGAGGCCTCGTCCAATGACGTCGACACTGCAGCGGCGGATCAGCGGCCACAGATCGCCGACCTCCCTGCTCATGCGGGACAGGACTGGCCGCTCTGGGGCGGGGGAACGCTTGCGACGCGCTATTCGACGCTCGACCAGATCACGCCGGCGAACGTCGGCGAGTTGGAGCGGGTCTTCGTCTACCGCACCGGAGACATGCCCCAGGGCAACGCCGAAGGGAAGTATTCGCCCGAGACGACGCCACTCAAGGTCGGTGACGACCTTCTCATGTGCTCGGCCATGAACGCACTCATTTCTATCGATGCCGCCACCGGCGAGGAGAACTGGCGCTTCGATCCGGGTGTGCCGAACGAGGCCATTCCCTACGGCGCGACTTGTCGCGGCGTGTCCATATATACCAATCCTGAGGCGGCGGAGGGCGATCTCTGCGCCACCAGGGTCGTCGAGGGAACGCTCGACGCCAAGCTGGTCGCCGTCGACCTCGAGACCGGCGCTCCCTGCGAAGACTTCGGGGAAAACGGCACGGTGGATCTCTGGCAGGATATCGGCGAACGGGTGCCCGGCTGGTACGCCGTGACCGCTCCACCCGCCATCGTGCGCGGTGTCATCGTCACGGGTGCTCAAGTGCTCGACGGACAGGCCGAGGAGGCGCCGTCGGGCGTCGTGCGTGGCTACGACGCCGTCACCGGCGAACTCGCCTGGGCCTGGGATCTGGCAGCGCCCGAGCAGAACCGCGACGGCCCGCCCGAAGGCGAAGTCTATACGCGCGGCACGCCCAACATGTGGACGACCGCCGTGGCGGACGAGGAACTGGGGTATGTCTACCTGCCGATGGGCAATTCGTCGGTGGATTATTACGGCTCCAACCGGTCGGAAGCCGAAAACGAGTTCGCCACTTCCCTCGTCGCGCTCGACGCCACCTCGGGCGAGGAGGTCTGGCATTTCCAGACCGTGCGTCACGACGTCTGGGACTACGACCTCGGCAGCCAGCCTACGCTTCTGGACTATCAGGGAACCCCGGCGATCCTGCTGCCTTCGAAGCAGGGGGATCTCTATATCCTCGACCGCGAGACCGGCGAGCCGCTGACACCTGTGGGCGAGCTGACCGATCTGCCCCAGGGCGAGGTGGAGCCGGACTACATCTCGGAGACGCAGCCGATCTCGGAATGGCACACGCTGCGCCAGCCACCGCTCGAGGAGCGCGACATGTGGGGCGCCACGCCGCTGGATCAGCTCTGGTGCCGCATTCAGTACCGTCAGGCCGAGTACCAGGGCTTCTACTCGCCGCCGACAGCCGGTACCCGCTGGATCCAGTATCCCGGCTATAATGGCGGGTCGGACTGGGGGTCGGTGGCCCTTGATCCGGAACACGGGGTTCTCATTGCGAACTACAACGATATCCCGAACTACAACCGGCTGATCGAACGTCCCGATCCGTTGGAGAGCGACGAGTATACCACCATCGCCGAAGCGCCCGAGACGGTGGGCGCGCCCGAAAACCCCGCCGGCCCGCAGGCAGGCTCGCCCTACGCCATCTCGGTCAATGCCGGCTGGCGCAGTGCGCTGACCGACATGCCCTGCACCGAACCGCCCTATGGCGGCATTCGCGCCATCGACCTTTCGACGGGCGAGACGCTGTGGGACGAACCCATCGGCACTGCACGCCGCAACGGGCCCTGGGGCATTCCGTCCATGGTGCCTCTCAAGATCGGCACGCCAAACAACGGCGGGTCGGTGGTGACCGCTGGCGGGCTTATCTTCATCGCGGCGGCGACCGACAACCTGTTCCGCGCCATCGACATCGAGACGGGCGAGACGCTGTGGACCGATGTCCTGCCAGCAGGCGGTCAGGCGAACCCCATCGCTTACGAGGTGGACGGCAGACAGTACGTCATGATCACGGCGATGGGCCACCACTTCATGGAGACCGGAGTGGGCGACTACGTCATCGCCTACGCCCTGCCATAGCGAGCACGTCGTACTCAGGAAGGAGATCCAAGGTGACTCAGGCATCATCCACCATCGATCACGATACGATCCGTACCTGGGCCGAGGAAAGGAACGGTCACCCCGCCCGAGTGAAGGACTCGGGCGAGGGCGGCATCCTGAGGATCGATTTCGATCCGCCCGAGGACTCGCTGGAAGAGATCGAGTGGGAAGAATTCTTCTCGGTCTTCGAGAAGAGCAATCTCGCGTTTCTCTATCAGGAGAAGACGGAGGAGGGTTCCATCAGCCGCTTCAACAAGCTCGTGCATCGCGAGGAGGATGGCTGATGGCCCTGCGGGCGCTTCTCAAGACGCCGAGAGACGTCTTGCGTGGTTTGATCCGAAAGACGTCCGGCGCGCCGGCGGCGCTGCAGGTGCGTGACGCGGGGCCATCTCAGATGAGAAGTCCGCCGCGGGAGTGGGACATCGTGGACGAGGCGTCGGACGAATCCTTTCCCGCCAGCGATCCTCCCAGCCGCTGAAAAAGTGAGACCGGGCAAACCAGGCGAACCGGTATTGGACCGGTTCGCCGCACACTCGTCAGCACTATATCTCTGGGAAAACACTCCGCAGGCCATCCGATCGCCCGCGTTGCCGGAGGGCTGAGTTTCATAGTCGTCGATGCCCGCGTGGATGACGAAGGCGGCTCCGTCTTCGTCCAGGATCTGACGTTCCACGTCGAGGAACGGCAGAACGACTTCGACCTGGACTATCCCGTTCTCTGCGACCGAGATGTTCGGCATGTCACCCGGATGGGGGCCACCCTCGGCGAGAACGCCGTGTTGGCGATCTCCGGCGACATGACCGCCAGCCGAACTGAAGTCCTCGGACTCACAGTCGCCAGTTTCATGAAGGTGAACCGCGTACTGGCCTTCGGGCAGGTTCGAAAGCGTCAGGGTCGCCAAGGCCAGTCCCGAGGCCGTGTCGTGAACGCGCACCGCGCCCAGGTTGTTGCCTTCGCGGTCCGCGATGTCCGCTGTCGCATCCGCGGAATGGGCAACCGTCGCAAGCAACGTCGTTGCAAGCACGGACAGGATCTCGAGTCTCATGAATTCCTCCACTGTTTGTTCGGCAGGGCCGGCTTTTGCCGCCGGCGTTAACTGTGAACGTCGAACAGGGGAGGGCCTTCGATGTTCCGGACAGGGTATGCCGCCTCGAAAGGGCCATCACGCCGCAGATCCCGATCGGGTTCCGGGAGTGTTCGAAAGAGATGTGTCCGCGCCGGAAGGTGGAACGCAGCGGAACTACTCGGACTGGCTGATGGCGTAGGTCGAGTGTTCCATGAATGACGGGTTGATCTCGACACCCCAGCCGGGGGCGTCCGTGACACGGACCTGCCCATCGACGACGTCATAGGGGCGTTCGACGAACAGCGTATCCGCCCATTGCTGGCTGTATGGCCCCTCAATCGAATATTCGAGATACTTCCCCGCGTTCGGGATCGCCCTCAACAGATGCATCGAGCAAAGCGTCACAAGACCATGATTTGCCGAGTGCGGCGTGCAGGGGAGGCCCGCATCCGCCGCCATTTTCGCCACTTGCAGCGTCCGACACATCCCGCCGAGATAAAGGATGTCCGGCTGTACGACATCCACGGCTCTCATGCCGATGATCGATTTCCAGGCCGAGATCTCGCAGTCCTGTTCGCCGCCGGTGACGTCTATCGACAAGGCATCGGTGACGTTCTTCGTCCATTCGTGCTCCCAATAGGGGCAGGGCTCCTCGAAATGCGATATGTCGTTCTGCTCGAGCATCCGGCCGACTTCGATCGCGCGACCGGGCGTGAAGCCCGAATTTCCATCGACCAGCTTGCCGATACCGTCCCCGAGCGCCTTGGAGACACGGGGGACGATGGCCTCGGTGCGTCCGGGCCACTTGTCGACATCGCGACCGCACTCTGCGCCGACGCGCCATTTGAAGGCGCTGAACCCTTGCTCGTCCCGCAGCCGGCACAGCCGATCCGCTTCGGCTTCGGGCGTGATATCCCGCCTCATGGAACTGCCATAGACGCGTAGAGGACCAGGGCTGCCGCCGATCAGCGATGTCACCGGCTTGCCTTCGATCTTGCCGCGCAAATCCCAGATCGCCGTGTCGAGGCCTCCGGTGGCTCGCCGCAGGTAGGTTCCGGGAAACTTGCACTCCTTCTCGCCGATCACCTCGATGGTTTCGGCAAGCTCAATCGGGTCGGTCCCCAGCGCGTGAGGGGCGACCTGGCGGTGGAGCACGTCGCTGGTGATGTCGGCGTTATAGGTCGACACCTGGCCCCACCCCTGCTCTCCGCTGTCCGTCGTCACGCGGACGAAGCCGATGAGCGTGTTGGTGAACGTTTCGATCCGTGCGATCTTCATCTTGGGTCGCCTCTTCAGGTGATGGCATACAGGTTCTGCCGGACATGACGCACGACGGGACGGTCGCCCGCCAAGAGCCATTCCTCGGTCTCGAAGTAATGCTTGCCCCCGGTCTCCCACGTGCGGGTGATGCGTGCAGAGGTGCGGTATTCCACCCCCACGGGCGCGGTCGCGAGGTGCTGCACACCGACCCCGGCGAAGATCACGGGCATCGGAAGGACGAGGTTTCCCAGCGCATCGCCCATCGTCTTACGGATCAGGCATCCGGAATGGATCAGCGCGCGGTCGGCGAATATGCTTTCGGTTTCGTGGAAGTCGGCCAGCGACTCCTCGACCAGATCCCGGGCCAGGATCGTCTCCTCACTGCCGAGCTGCAATCCCTCGCGCGCCGTGCCGGGCTGCAACTCCAGCCGGGGCTCGAAGGTCGACAGCAGCGGAAGGTCCTTAGGCGGATCGGGTGCGCGGTCGGCCAGCCCGATGCTGCCTGCCAGAACCACCTCACCCGTCTCGGCGTGGGCCACCGCGACCTCGGCAGTCCAGCCGTTCTCTTCGCGTTCCAACTCGCCGCGCGTCACGACCAGAGGATCGCCGTTGTAGACAGGCCGGCGGAACCGGACCTGAGCGCGCCCCCGCGCCAGCCAGTCTTCGCCCCATCCCGTCAGGGCGATCCGCGTGGCGTGACCATAGACGAATACGCCCGGAAGGAGGGCCGCACGGAAGCCCATGCGCCGTGCCGTCTCGTCCTCGTGGCTTGTTCCACGATAGCGCGGGCGCGGATCGAGGACGGCGGTGATTTCGAGGCGCTCGGGCAGGGCGGGCATCACATCCCCGGCGCCGGCACGTCGGCCAGCGCACCGCTGGCCAGGATGGCCGCGATCTCGGCCTCGGGCAGCGACAGGACCTCGCGCAGGACATACTCGTTGCCCTCGCCATACCCGGGCGCTGCCGTCCGGGCCGAGCCTTGTGCGATCTCGGAATGCAGTGGCAGACCGGGATGGTCGTGCCGGCCCGCGACAGGATGGTCGCGCGGTGTGAAGAACCCGCGCGCGCGCAGATACTCGGAGTTGGCCAGGTCCGGTGCGGTCTCGACCGCCGATGCAGCGATGCCTGCCGCCTGAAGCGTCTCGGCAAGCGCGTGGCGGTCCTGGGTGCAGGTCCAGTCCGCGATCATCGCATCCAGCGCCGCCTCGTTGATCTTCCGGTCGGACAGCGTGGCAAAGCGGCCGTCCCGGGCCAGCGTCTCGCCACCCATCATGCGCGCCAGCTTCATCCAGGCCGCGTCGCCTGGGGCGGCGACGGCGATCCAGCTGTCCTCGCCCTGCGCGGGATAGGCATTGTGCGGCGCCATGTCGGGGCGGTGATTGCCGTCCGGCACCACGTCGTGGCCTTCGATCAACTCCGGTCCGATGAACTGCATGGCCGCCTCGACCTGGGCCATTTCGATGTGCTGGCCTTCGCCCGTCCGGTCGCGATGGTGCAGCGCCGTCAAAATCGCCGCCGCGGCGTTGAACCCGCCTATCGGGTCCATGTAGGACGGGCCGGTCACGGTCGGCTTGCCTCCGGGGTAGGAGATCATCGCCGACATGCCCGCCGCCATTTCCATTGTCGGTCCGAGTGCGGCATAGCCGGCGTCAGGGCCAGTCAAACCGTAGGCCGGCATTTCGATGACGATGAGGCCGGGCTGTTCCTTCGACAGAGTGCCGTAGCCGAGTCCGAGACGGTCCAGCATGCCGGGGCGGAAGTTGCAGATCAGAACATCCGATACCGCGATCAGGCGGCGCAGGACCGAAAAGCCCGAGGGGTTCTTCAGATCCACCACCAGCGAGCGCTTGTTCACGTTCTGCGAATTGAAGGTGAAGCAGCGATCCCAGGGACGCTCACCCGGATCGAGGTCCGGGTATGTGACCGGGTTCGGCTTGTCGCGGTTCGACCGCCATGTGTTCGTGCGTGTCGGGCTTTCGATGTGAAAGCTCTCGGCCCCGTACCAGGTCAGAACGCGCCCCGCCATAGGACCGGCCCAGGCGGTCGTGAGTTCTACGACGCGGATTCCCTCAAGCGGCAGCATGGGCGCTCCCGTCCGGTTCCCGCGCCGGCGTCTTGCTCAAGCGGAATGGCACGCCCGGCAAGACGTGGGTCTCGCCGCCGATGGTCACGCGCCGCCAGTAGCCACGCTCGGCGAGATGGCGGCTTTCGCGGATTTCGCTGATACGATAGGCGCGCGCCGCGATGATCCCCTTCGCCTGCAACTCGGCCACGAAGTCCTCGGGATCGCGGTCGGCAACCTTGTCCTGCACCAGCGCGAAGAAGGCGGGCCAGTTCTGCTGACGGACCGGCACTTCGGCAAAGCGCGGGTCGGTCAGGCACGTCTGGAGCCCGAGCAACTTGCACAGCGTCTCGAAGCGATTGGAGTAGACCCAGATACAGACCCATGACCCGCGGCAAAGCACTTCGCCCGCAGGAATGTCCTGATCGCCGCGACGGCGATCCGTGCCGTTGTAGATCGTCTGCAAGACATAGGGAAAGCACATCGCCGCCGCGGTTTCGGCCGCGTCGATCCTGATCGTGTCCCCTTGCCCCGTGGCCCTGCGAGCGCGAAGCGAGGCGAGGATCTGAATATAAGCGGCTTGCCCCGCCGCGTAGGATGCCCTTTCGCCGGTTCCGTAAAGCGGCTCGCGCCCTCGAATGCCGTTGGAAATCATCATGCCCGAGGAAGCCTGCAAGACGATCTCGGGCGCTTTCCAGCCGGCCTTCGGCCCGTCGTCACCAAATCCCATGATCCGGACAACTAGGGCCGCGGGCCATAGGTCTCGAAGGTGCGCCGGATCGTCTTGCGGTCCGCAAAGCACGACATCCGGCGGGGAGGGCGGTCTGCCCCGGTGCTTTCCGAGGTTCAGATGCAAGTCGAGTGGCGCCAGCGAGGTGCCGTCACCTCCCGCCGCAATTTCGGCTAGGTCGCCCGACACGACCAACCAGACATCGGCACCGAAATCAGCGAGAAGCTTACCGCAGAATTGTCCTGCCACGGTTCCGGAGCGGTCGTGGACCACATGTCCCTCCAGGGCGCCTTTCATGTCGCCGGGCTCCGTTGAGCGATCGGATAAGGTGTCGCGAAGTGGCAGGCGGCGGTGTGTCCCGGCTCGACCTCGATAAGCGGCGGCCGCTCGACGCTGCATATTTCCGCCGCTAGCGGGCAGCGCGTGCGGAAAGGACAGCCGGAGGGTACATTCGACGGGCTCGGGACGTCGCCCTCCAGAATGATGCGGTTGCTTCGCGCGGCAGGGTCGGGGCGCGGCGCAGCCGACATCAGCGCCTCGGTGTAAGGATGGTGTGGGCTCGAGTAGATCTGCGCCTTCGTCCCCATCTCGACGATCCGGCCGAGATACATCACTGCCACCCGGTCGGCGACGTGCCGGACGACGGCCAGGTCATGGGCGATGAACAGGAACGAAAAGCCGCGCTTTTCCTGCAGATCCTGCATCAGGTTGATGATCTGAGCCTGAATCGACACGTCGAGGGCCGATACAGGTTCGTCGGCGACGATGAACGCCGGGTCGACCGAGATCGCGCGCGCGATGCCGATCCGCTGGCGCTGCCCGCCCGAGAACTGGCGCGGCCTGCGGTCCATGTACGAGGGCGGAAGACCGACGAGATCGAGAAGCTCGGCGACTTTCTCGCGACGGTCCTTGCGGGACTTCGTCAGACCGAAGCTGTCCATCGGCTCGGCGATGATGTCGGCGACGGTCCGGCGGGGGGAAAGCGAGCCGAACGGGTCCTGAAACACCATCTGCATTCTTTGGCGAAGCTGGCGGATCTCGTGCCGGGACATGGCACTCATGTCGCGGTTCTCGAACATCACGCGCCCTTCGCTTGCCTCGATCAGGTGCAGGAGAAGCCGCCCGAGCGTGGACTTGCCGCAGCCGGATTCGCCGACGACGGCCAGAGCCTCGCCTTGGTGGATCTGGAAGCTGACGGACTCCACGGCGCGGACCGGAGGGCGCTTCGGCCCTAGTCGCATGGTGGTGTCGGTGAACGTCTTGCCCAGGCCCTGCACGTCGATCAGCACGCTCATTCGGCCATCTCCTTCGAGACGGCCCAGCAGGCGGCGCGGTGACCGGGAGCGTAAGGAACTAATGGCGGCATCTCGACGGCACACCGGTCCATGCGCGCCGGACAGCGCGGGCGGAAGGGACAGCCGGCCTTGATCGTGCGCGCGGGAGGCACCGATCCGGGGATCTGGTAGAGCCGCTTCCGGGTGTCGGTGAGCGAAGGCACCGATCTCAGCAATCCCTGGGTGTAGGGGTGCAGCGCGTTCGCGAACAACGATCCCACGTCCGCATCCTCGACCACCTTGCCGGCGTACATGACGACGACGCGCTCGCAGACCTCGGCCACAACACCAAGGTCGTGGGTGATGAGAAGGATCGCCGAATTGAAGCGCCGCCGAATGTCCAACATCATCTCCAGGACCTGCGCCTGGATGGTGACGTCGAGCGCGGTCGTGGGCTCATCGGCGATCAACAGGCGCGGGTTGCAGGCCATCGCGATGGCGGCCATGACCCGCTGCCGCATCCCGCCGGAGAACTGATCGGGATAGGCGCCCAGCCGGCCCTCGGGATCTGGAAGGCCGACCAGCCGCAGCAGATCGAGCACCCTTTCGCGGCGCCGATCGGCGGACATGGATTCGTGCAGCATGATCGCCTCGGCGATCTGGTCGCCGATGGACATCAGGGGGTTCAGCGACGCCATCGGCTCCTGAAAGATCATGCCGATGTCCTTGCCGCGGATCGCAGGCATGTTGCGCCGGGGCACCTTGAGCAGGTCGCGTCCGTCAAACAGGATTTGACCCGAGATGCGGGCGGGCGGCTCGGGTACAAGGCGCAGCACCGACAGCGCGGTCATCGACTTTCCCGAGCCGCTTTCCCCGACGATGCCCAGCGTCTTGCCGGCGTCGATCGAGAAGGAGACCCGGTCGACAACGCGCAGCGGCCGCGCAACCGGTCCGAACTCGACCGAAAGGTCCCTGATGTCGAGAAGTCTGTCGCTCACTGGTTGGTCTCTGGGTCTAGGAAGTCGCGTACCGAGTCGCCGATGATGCTGATGGCGAGCACGACGATCGTGATCGCGAGGCCGCCCGCAGCGATCGGCCATTGCGTCGCGAACATGTTGGAGAGGCCATCGCGGATGATGTTGCCCCAGGAGGGGTTCGGCGGCTGGGTTCCGATGCCGAGGAACGAGAGCGTTGCTTCGATCCGGATCGAACTCGCCGACCACAGCGCCATCAGCACGACGATGGGCGCCGCGATGTTGGGGACGATGTGGCGGAAGATTATGCGCGGTGTCGACACACCGGCCGCCACCGCCGCCTCGACATAGGGTTCCTGCTTGACCGCCATGGTCGAGGCCCGTGCCACACGCGCGAAGCCTGGGGTGAATGCCACGGTCAGCACGACGACGATGTTCCAGAAGCTGCCCCCCAGCGCCGCCGCGATCAGGATCGCCAGCAAAAGCTCCGGGAAGGCCATGAGCATGTCGATGACACGGCTGATGACCCGGTCGACAATGCCGCCCATGTACCCCGCCGTCACGCCAAGGAGCGTCCCGAAGAACGCCGCGAAGACCGGGGAGAGCAAGCCGAAGATCAGCGAGTTCTGCGATCCGTGAATAAGTCGGCTGAGAACGTCGCGGCCGAACTGGTCAGTCCCGAGCCAATGGTCCCAGGAAGGCTGCCGATTGATCTGAAGGATCGACTGCCGCAGAGGATCGTGGGGCGCCAGCAGGGGCGCGAAGACCGCAATCAGGATGAACAGGACCACGACAACGAATGCGATCCGGGTCGAGGGCCGCTCCAGGATGACCTGAGCGAACGCCTCGCGGAAGCCGGGTTCGGGTGCAAGCGCCTCGCGTTCGGCGACAAGTTCAGCGGAAGCTTCCGCGGTGCTTGCGTCGGTCATGATTTCATCCGGATGCGCGGGTCGATGAAGATGTAGACGATGTCCATCAGAAGGTTCACGAGCACGACGAAGGTGGCGAACATCATCACGCCCGCTTGAATCACGGGATAATCCCGCTCCTGGATCGCACTGATCAGCAGCCGGCCGATGCCCGGCCTGTTGAAGACGAGTTCGATGGCCACAGCGCCAGAAAGCGTTGCAAGGATCGAAATGCCGATCCCGGTGGACAGGGGCAGCATCGCGTTTCTCAGCCCGTGGCGGAAGATGACCCTGCCTTCACGGGCACCCTTGGCGCGCGCCGTCCGGACATAGTCGCGCCCCAGAACCTCCAGCAGCGACGTGCGGGTAAGACGTCCGAGGAAGGCGGACTTCAGCAGCGCCAGCGAAAGCGCCGGCAGGAAGATGTGGTGCAGGCCGTCCCAGAACCCCTCACCAGCGCCGTTGATCGGAAACCAGCCGAGGTTCAGCGAGAACACGATCAAGAGAATGGCGCCAAGATAGAAATCGGGTACCGAGTAGCCGATCAGGGAGTAGATCCGCAGCGCGTTGTCCGGCAGCTTGTTCCGCTGGGTTGCTGCATAGAGGCCCAGCGGGATGCCGATGAACAGTCCCAGCGCGACCGAGACAATCGTCAGATAGACCGTGTGCGGCAGGTTGTTGGCGATCAACGTACTGATCGGAATGTTCGACATAAGCGAATTGCCGAAGTCCAGGCGGACAGCATCCCACAGGAAGTGGACGTATTGCAGCCAGAGTGGATCGTTCAATCCCATCCGCTCGCGGAAAGCTTCAAGCTGGCCGCCATCGGCATTCGCGCCGAGAGCGGCCAGCGCCGGATCACCCGGAAGGATGCGCATGGCGATGAACACGAGCGTCAGCACCAGAAACACGGTCGGAACCAGGTCCAGGAGCCTCAGAAGTAGGTATCTCGCCATGCGCTGCTGTTTCCCTCAGCCGACGATCGAGGCCTTGCAGAAGCGCCAGTAGGCATAGCCGCCCTGAACTTCGTAGCCGAGATCGATGCGCGGATTGCGTACGACGAGGTACGACAATGTCGGCAATCCGCCCATCGGCAGGTCGCGCTGGATCTGCAGCTCAACCTCGCGACCCTTGGCGACGTAGTCGTCGAAGGTCGTGGTCTGAAGCATCTCCGCAACGAGATCGTCGACACCGGGCATAAGCACGCCGTAGTGCGAATAGTTGGCGCCGCCGGAACCGTCTTCCTTCATGTTGGCCGCCGAAACCGCATAGTCGTTGAAGACGTAGAGCGGGACAGGTGGCAGCGACGACGAGTTGATGTTCAGAGTGTTCAGGTTCTGCCGGTTGGTGGCGTGATAGGCCGAGTGGTCCATGATCGTCAGGTCGATGGTGACGCCGATCTGGCGCAGTTGCTCCTGAATGATCAGGTGCTGCGTGCTGTAGTCCTCGCGCTGCGAGGTATTGACCGGGATCGTCAGCCCATTTGCGAAACCGGCGTCGGCAAGCAAACGCTTGGCCTCGTCGGGATCGTATTCATATCGCAGATCCTCCGGCAGTTCCTCCAGGTCGAAGCCCGTGGGATAGTTCGGCGGGTTCAGGGTGTAGACCATCCGGGACATCGGCTGGAGCGCGTCAACGATCTCCTGCTTGTTGATGCCGTGCATGATCGCTTTGCGGACCTGGATGTTCTGCAGCGGATCCTTGGCCAGGTTGAAGAACAGCGTGTTGAACGATCCCGGCACCGTCATGTCGAAAAGAAGATCCGGCTTCTGCGCCTGGATCTGCGGCACCCAGCCCGGCTGGCGCACGCCCTCGGCCATATCGACGTCACCGGAGATAAGCGCCAGAGTTCGCGCCGTGGTATCCGCGATGTACAGGCACTCGACGTTCGTGATGATCGCCGGCTCGCCCCAATAGTCCTCGTGACGGCTGAGATAGGTGCCGCGTTCGCTGTCGAAGCGATCGAGCTTGTAGGGGCCGGTGCCGACGGGTTTGGTCGCGAAACCCTCTCCCAGCTCCTCCTCGGCCTTCTTCGAGATGACCATCACGTGGCGTGCAGCGACGGTGGAGCCGAGGAACATCGGGTCCGGGTTCTTGAGAACGATCGTAACCTCGTACTTCCCGGACTCGATCACCTCGGCGATGTTGGTGTAGTTGGCACTGCCGACGCTGATGTCGCGTGCGCGGACGAAGGACCGGGCGACGTCGGCCGAGGTCATCTCGCCATAGCCGTGGTGGAACTGGACGCCCTGGCGCAGCGTAAAAACCCACGTCTTCGCATCGTCGGACGTCGTCCAGCTTGTGGCAAGGCCCGGCGTGAAGTCGTCGGGCGAAACGCCGAAGTTACCATCGGGCGGCTGCGCGAGGTACTCGAACATCTGGATCACCGCCCAGTTGTCCGAACCCTGCGTGGTCTTGGCCGGATCCGCGCTGCGGGGTCCGCCAGCCGCGCTTGCGAAGCGAAGCGTATCCGGCGCGGAGGCGCGCAAGCGTGGGGCATAGAGGCCCGCCGCTGATGCAGCGAACGCCGTGCCGAGAAGTGTACGTCTTGTGATCATGTCTCTCTCCCTGATTGCAGTCGCGCGAGCCGTGCAGGCCTCGCGGCGCCTTGTCCGGATTGCTGCGTGCCGAATTGGCTGCATCCGGATTTCGTGCGGTCTGTGAGTGCTAGGTGCGACGCCGATCCAACTCCTCATCCCGCAACCTCAGACCCAGCCCCGGCCCGTCCGGCACATCGAAACAGCCATTGCGCGGGATCGGCGGGTTCTCGAAGGCGGCGTGCATCCGGTCATCGGGATCGGCGAACTCGGCGGGCTTGGTGTTGTGCATCAGGGTCGCAAGCACATGCAGGTTGGCCACATGGCCGATACCCGGCTGCGTCTGGTGCGGAACCAATTCGACTCCGTGGGCGAAACAGATCGCGGCGCACTGCATGAGCCCGGTGATGCCGCCCATCTTGACGATGTCGGGCTGCACCATGCGCACGCCGGCGTTGATCATGTCGACGAGGGCTTGCGTGGTATAGGTCTGCTCGGCGGCAGAGACGGTGATGTCGAGACGCTGGGCGACCTCGCCCATCGCGCGGACGTTGTAGTGCTGCACCGGCTCCTCGAACCAGATGTAGCCCAGTTCCTCCAGCGCGCGGCCGACGCGGATCGCTCCGCCGACGGAATACTGATTGTTCGCGTCGAATGCCAAGGGGAAGTCGTCACCGACAAGGCCGCGGACCGCCTTCGCCTTTGCGATGTCGCCGGGAATGTCATGGTCCTGGCGGGTGCGGTCTCCGTCCCATCTTATCTTGATCGCGGCCGGCGTCTCCGAACGCCACCGCCGCTCGACCGTGCGCACGACGTCGTCCACCGACCGCTCCGCATTGCCGCCGATCGAGGCGTAAAAGGGCAGCTTCGTCCGCCACGCTCCGCCCAGAAGCTTGTAGATCGGCAGGCCCAGCGCCTTGCCCTTGATGTCCCACAGCGCGATATCCAGCGCCGCAAGCGCCCCGGTGACCGCGCCTTCGGGCCCCAACTTGATATAGCGGTGCAGAAGCCGGTCCTGGATCACCGCCTGATCGAAAGGGTCGGCACCGACGAGACTGTCCGAGAAGTGTCTCACGACAAGCAGGCTGTGCTCGCCGCCCATCATGGGCGAGGCCTCGCCGTATCCTGTCAGTCCGGTGTCGGTCCGCACGCGAACCATCGCGGTGCGCCGGCCGGGGACGTCACCCGGCCTCCACGACACCTGGAAGGCCTCCACGGACGCAATCCGGTGATCGGCCCGCACGGGCACAGGGCGTCCCGAAGCTGGAGCATCTTTCAGCATGCGGCGCTTCCTCCCCTTGCATCCCCCTTACGCCAGAGGGGCGATGCTTTCAGGTAGACAAACATATTTTGCATCCGTATTCAGATAGTATCTCGTGATTTCGTTTTTCGGGCTCCGCGGGTTGGTTGGGCGGTGCCAGGGCTTTTGAAAAAGCTCAGGCCCGCCGGCGCCGCAGTCGTGGTGGATTAATTAAAATCGTTTATACGTAGGATGTTAGGCTTATATGAGCCTCCGCTATCCAGGTGGTGAGTTGGAGCATGGCAGCAGTACGACGCAAGAGCCTTCGCTGGCGCAGCAACGCAATTGCAGCACGGCGTCTCCCCATATTCGCTGCAGCGCAACATTGGTTGCAAGCGTATTCATTGGAGCCCTGGCCGCTTCCGGACGAAACTGTTGGTCTTGGACGGCCCATCCATTAAACGTCCGCCAACTCGGACCACAGATGCTTTGGACTAGTGACAAATATGGGTAGCGCGCCGAAACCCCTGACATCGCGACAACTTGCAAGTCTGCTCGGCGTCAGCCAGTCCGCCGTCTCGCGAGCGTTCACCCCAGGCAGTAGCATCTCGGCAGACCTGCGCGAGCGCATCCTGAACGGCGCAAACGAGCATGACTATCGCCCGAACGCCATCGCCTCGATGCTGACCAAGCGGCGCACGAACATCGTCGGGATCGTGGTCTCGGACATGCAGAACCCGTTCTATCCGGCCCTCATCGAAAGATTGACCCAGGGGCTTCAGCGGGCGGGTCTGCAGAGCCTGCTGTTCAACATTACTCGTGGCGCGAACATCGAAGATCAGATGATCGCCATTCGAACCTATAACGTCGATGCAGTGGTGGTGATCGCGGCGACGATCCTTAACCCACGGACATTGATGTGGGCGACGGAAGGTCGTCGCTCGGTCCTCCTGAACCGCTTGGGCCAGGACGACATCGACACAGTCTGCTGCGACAACGTCGACGGCGCCCGCGCCATTGTCGATCACCTTCATTCCATCGGGTGTCGCCGCGTGGGCTATGTCGCGGGCCTCACCAAGACTGCGGTCGGCATGACGCGCCATAGCGCCTTCACGACGCGATTGGCAGAACTTGGCATGCGACTGACCGGTACGGCGTCAGGTGGCGTCTACAGTTATGACGCCGGCTGGCGCGGCGCTCTCGAGCTTCTGCCCGAGCGGCCGGACGCCATCTTCTTCGCCTCTGATATCCTAGCTCTCGGGGGTCTTGACGCGCTGAAGCGCGAGGGAGCGGCCGGCGATATCGCCACTGTCGGGTTCGACGATATCCCGATGGCGTCCTGGCCCGGATACGCGCTGACCACATATCGGCAGCCGATCGACGCAATCGTTTCGAAGACGGTGGACCTGATCGTCGCTGAAAATCCGGAGACCCCTCGGCAGCACCTTCTTGTCGGCGACCTCGTGGTGCGCGCTTCGACTGTGCCCGACGTTACCCCCGGCCTTCATCCACAGCCATGAAGCCGCCGCTTCACGTCGCGCACCAATTCGACGATGCGGCGCATTGCTGGCTCCGCTCGCACCTCCCGGACGGCACGCCGCTCGACAGGCTTTCGCCAGATGCACCCTGGGACGTGCCCGAGGGGACGACGGTCCTTCTGGTCGGGAACGGCAAGCTGCGCAGTCTCACGCGTGAAAAGCCGCAGTGGGCCGCAGACCTCTCATGGGTGCATGTGCGCCCAACGGGCATAGACGCGGCGCCCGAATGGCTGTTCGACGTTCCGGTTCTCACGATTTCGCGCGGCGCTGCGGCCACGGCAATCGCGGAGTATGTGCTTGCGGCGATGCTGCAGGCGGAGAAGCGTCTTCCAGACATACAGGTCAAGCAAGCGTCCGAGTGGGCGCCGAGACAGGTCGGCGCACTGGCTGGCAAGAGCCTGGGCCTTTTCGGCTTCGGAGAGATCGGACAAGCCGTCGCATCGCTTGCACAAGCGTTCGGGATGACAGTCCGGGCCACGCGGAGACGTGCGGTTTCCTCCGGTTCAGCGGTTGAACTGGTCTCCCTGCCGGAGCTTTGCGCGCTCAGCGACCACCTTGTGCTTTGCGCGCCGCTTACCGAAGAGACGCGCAACCTCTTCGACAAGACGACGTTCTCGCAGTGTCGTCCCGGACAGCATTTCGTCAACGTGGCGCGGGGCGGGCTCGTCGTGCCCGAGGCGCTGCGCGAAGCTCTCGACGGGCCCGTCGCGCGGGCCACTCTCGACGTCTGGACGGAAGAGCCACCGCCCGACGGACACTGGGTCTACACGCATCCCCGAGTTTGCCTGACCCCGCATTGCTCGTCCTCCGGTCCTTCCACGACACTGCGTTTGCAGCAGATACTCGAAAATAACCTCGGGGCTTGGCTTGCGGGACGCGTCGAGGACATGACCGGCAAGGTTGCACGCGACGGTCGCTATTGATGAAGCGGATGCCCGGCTTGAGTGTGCTGCCGGATTAGCACGGGGCGGTCTCCTCAAGGATCCACATGTGGATATCGGGCAGGCCCGTCCCCGGTCGGCCACTCGGAGAAGCGGCCGACCGGGAAGAACGCGTAATGCATCGGCGCGATCAGTTGCTTTGGGTTTGCTCCCCTGCGGTTCCGGACGAATTCCCCGAAGCTTCGCTCGACTGGCTTCCGGAAGTGCCGCCGGTCGCTTCACCGCCGGACGTCTGACCACCCGAGGTGTTGTTGGAGGTGTCCGCGGCGTTGGGTTCATTGCCGGAGGCGGCGGCGCCGCTGCTCTGCTGCTCGACCGGCCGACCCGTGGGATCGTAGAGGACGATGTCGGCACCCTCGCTCAGTCGTGTCCGAATGTCCTGTAGCGCCTGCTGACGCAGGTATTGCTCGATCTGCGGACGCACTTCCTCGAGCGGCGGAAGCTCCTGGCTCCCTTCCGACTGAGCCTGATCGTAGGCCTGCTGAACGGCCTCGTCAGTCACGACGCCAGCCGTCTCGCGGTCGATCCAGACCTGCACCATCGCATCGTCCGCTGCCGTCACCGTCGCGCCGTCGACGAGGGCGACGACTTCGGGATCATCGGCGAGGTTCTGGCTGCGGGCGTCCTCGAGGATGAGCTCGCGAAAGATCAACTGCTCCAGCGCCATCGGCACCAGCATCTGCGGCGGCTGCGATTGCAGCTGCGGTGGGAGCATGCCGATAAAGCTCATGACGTCCGACCCGCGGATTTCTGCCTCGCCCACCGTCGCGACGACGGTGTCCTCCTGCTGATCGCCGCCCGTCTGACCGGAGTCTGTCGCTGACTGCGAGGACTGCTGTTGCGTCGTGTCCTGGGCGGGTGTCGTGGACTGATCCGTCTGGCCCGTCTCCTGCGCAAGGGCGGCGCCACTTACGAGAGGAAGGCTCAGGAGCGCCGCGAGGGCTGTGCTGCGGATCTCAATATTTGCTATCTTCATGTCGGTCTCCTTTTCTTGCGTATGGTCACTCCAACAGGTCGAACCGCTGCACGTTCCGAGATTTCGGGATAATTGCCTCACGTCTTCGCTACTAATCGGTTGAGCTTACCTGACGATCGAGCGCGTCCATGTCGGTCGAGTTGCTCAGCATCAGCGCGAAGGGCCGCAGAGACTGCACATGTGCGCAGATGATCATCGCCGCCATCGTGATCGGCACGGCGAGGATTGCCCCCGCGATGCCCCAGACCCAACCCCAGACAAGAAGCGCGATCAGGATCACGAGCGAGGAGAGCGACACCTGTCGGCCCTGAACCCGCGGGTCGACATAGTTTCCCATCACCTGCTCGATGACGAAGATGCCGACGCCGACGGCGAAGGCGGTGCCGGGATCCTTCTGAACAAAGGCATAGATTACCGGCAGCACCCCTGCGACCAACGACCCGAAGGTAGGGATGAAGTTCATCAGCACTGCCAGCAGCGCCCACACCACCAGCAGGTCTATGCCGAACAGCCAGAGCCAGCCGGCGTAGAGCGCTGCGGTGACGACGCCGAGAAGGGTCCGCGTGAGAAGATAGCGTCGAAGCCGGTCGGCGATGATGGCGGTGGAGTCTGCTGCCTTCCGGCTTGCCGACGCGGCAAGGACGTTTTCCGTCTTCTCGCGCCAGCGGGGTGCCTCGATCAGCATGATGAGCGTAAGGAAGAACACCAGCACCGCCGCCCCCAGGGTCGCGCCGGCTGCGCCAAGTATCTGCATGGCAGTTCCCGATGCCCAGTCGCCGAGCCTGCTCACCAAGGATTGCAGCGCGCCCGAGAACAGATCGCTAAACCTGCCGGAGGACACTCGAGTGTCGGACGTAGCGTCACCTGCAGCGAGGGAAGAGGCGTCGCTCTCCGTGGCGGTCGCGCCCGCACCTGCCGCGACATCCGCGGACCCGCCCTGTGGATCGGACCCGGACCCGAACTGCGGCAGAAGCGAGCCGGCGTTGGCGTTTGAGAACGGAAATCGTTCGACGACCTGCTGGGCGGCCATCGAGATGAGGCCGATGAAGACCAGCAATGCGACCAGGATGGCGCCCATCGCCGCGACGTGGCCGAGCCAGCTGATCTTCTCCGGCATCCGCTCTGCAACCCATCGATCCAGGGGTTCGACGAGCAGCGCGAGAAACATCGAGAAGACGATCGGGACCATGAAGGTCGCCGTCGCGTGAAGGGCCCAGCCCGCAAGAATGACCGTGATGACGACGAGCAGCCACAAACGTGTGCGGGACGGCGGAAGGCGGGACGCTTCGGAGTTCATCTGCGCAACACACCGGTGATCGAACCCGTACCGTCCCGGTTGAAGTGACGCGTTGCCGAAAGGCAAGCGGCTGAAGCGAACTCTAGGTGTTTCATCGATCTCTCTCTCCGTGATGGCTTCGTCGGTCGACACCGGACTGCATGGCATGGAAGGCGCCAGGCATCCGGTCATTTCAGCTGAACTGACGTTGGTCGAGGGTGGCCACTACCTTGATGCGAGTCAGTGGAAGTTCCGTACGACGGAGCCCCACGGCGTCGCGGGTGGCATTCCCGATCCCGGCGCTCGTCGGACCATGCGCCGCTTGGAGGTTCCATCAGCTGATCCTTGTTTCCTCGTCGGGCGTGATGTTCCCGAAGTACATGTCGCCGAAGTCTGTGGGCACCGCCGGTCCGCCCGCGAACGCCTCCCCGCCACGGACGGCAGGGCAAGGGCAAGCGATGCTAATGCCCGCAGCAGCGAGCCGGTCACCCTGTTCGATCAGGCCCGGGTCTGTGGCGTCGGGGGAGGGACGTGCGACCTCATCTATCTCGGAGCGCCAGGTCAGGGCACACGCTCCTGCCGCGAGAAGGACGAGGACACCCATCAATCCGCCGACGACGTTGCGTGTCTTCATGGACGACCTCCTGTCTCGCTAACAGGCTGCAAACCGCAATGTTCCCCCGAGGGACCTGGGCGAAATTTGGACCGGCACAGCCCCGTACCGTAAGAGCTGTTCGAGGCGCTCCTTCCTCACACCACCTTCGTTATTGCACAGGCGGCGCTCTCACCCTGCCGAGCTCAATTCTCACGTTCAGTGCATCGGAGATGCTTCACAACAGTGGCGCGCCTTAGCACCGAGCGCCCTCCGAACCTCTGGCGTCACAACTTATCCGCGAAGGTTTCACCCCATGGCCATGATGGCGGCGAGTTCGGCTGCAAGTGTCGTGACAGTCGTTTCCGAGTTTCCTGTTCAAGCAATGAAGCCATGATTGGGCGCCACTCAAGCCGCCCTGCGCAGAACATGAGAGACAGACAATGGACATCTACTTTCTCGTCGGGCTGACGTCTCCCCTGGCTGGCCTTGCAGCCTTTGCACTGCTGATCCGGATCCTTCGGAAAACCCATCTGGAGCGTCAGGCCATGCAGCAGGCGTATTCCGGTATTGAGTGCCTGCGAGCTGGTTCGGATCTCGCTCGACGTCGCAGCCGTGCGATGTTCTCGCACAGAACGTACTCGCGCAACTTCAGCAAAGCTGCCTGAGGTTACGCGATCGCCGCACCATCTCAAATCAGGTTACTTTGACAGGACCCGGAACGTTCGCGGGACCTAGGGGCCAGGGTCGAAAACATACCCGATACCGCGCACGGTGCGGATAAGGCTCGGCTTCTGCGGGTTGCGTTCAATCTTGCGCCGTAGCCGCGAGATGCGGATGTCTATGCTGCGGTCGAAGGGATCCCAAGATCGGTCGTGCGCCTGTTCCAGGATCTGGTCGCGGTTCAGAACGCGTCCACGGTTTTCGGCGAAAAGCTTCAAGAGCCTGAACTCCATGGCAGTCAGGGGGAGCTCTTGCCCCTCACCATCGATCATCCTGGCTCCGTCGAGATCGAGGGTAAAGTCGCCGAACGGCACGGTCCGCCTGGCAGAGCCGAAGGACTCGGCCGGAGCCGCGCCAGCACCATTGGAACGGCGGCGAAGGACCGCCTTGATCCGTGCTTCCAGTTCGCGCAGGTCAAACGGCTTTCCAAGATAGTCGTCTGCTCCCATCTCGAGACCGATAATCCGGTCCACCGTCTCGCCGGCCGCCGTCAGCATCACCACGGGCACGTCTTCCGAGACCCGGAGCGCACGAAGCGCGGTAAGGCCGTCTTCGTCAGGCATGTTTATGTCGAGGAGGATCAGGTCGGGAGGCTCTGCCTCTATCGCCTCGCGGAGGGCGTTGGCGTCGGCGGCCAATGCGACGCGGAAGCCGCGCTTGATGAGATATTCCTGCAGCATCTCGCGCAGATCACGCTCGTCGTCGCAAACGAGGATGAGTGGCTGGCTCATGTCGGCGCACTCCTGATAAGGCGCGAGACGAACGCGCGGAGTTCCTTGGGCAAAACCGGTTTCTCGATGTACGGCTGCTCGACCTCGCTCAGAAAGGACTGCGAGCGTTTGCCCATGGTGTCTCCGGTAAGAAAGCCGATACGGCTGGCCAGTTCGGGACGGATAGCCGCGATGCCTTCAAAAACGCCGCGTCCATCCACGTCAGGCATGTTGAGGTCGCTGAGGATGGCGTCGTACGTGCGTTCCCGCAGAAGCTCGAGCCCTTTCCTCGCTTCGTAGACAGCATCGACTTCGTAGCCGGCGCGCTGCAGTATCTCGGCGTTCAGATCAGCGACTTCTGGTTCATCGTCAATGACGAGGACGCGTCTGGTCGAACCTGCCCAGGGCGTCGGTTCGACGCTATCGCCGCTTCTGAACGAAGCTGCATTGCGGGGCAGCGTCACCACGAATTTCGCACCTCCACCTTCGCGCGCCCCGACAGAGATCTCGCCACCATGAGCCGCGACGATCCGGTGGCTCATGGCTAGCCCTATGCCTGTCCCCTTCCCAACTCCCTTGGTGGTGAAGAACGGTTCGAAGACCCGGGCGGCGATCTGCTCGGGCACGCCTGGCCCGTCATCGGCGACGGTGATCCGCGTGCCGCCGTCGCCTGTTGCCTCCGACGTCACCCAGATATGTCCCGGCCGGCCGGTTTCCGCGATGGCTTGTGCTGAATTGAGGACAAGATTGATGATCAACTGCGTCAGCTGGTCGGGATCGGCCCATATGGGCTGTGCGGCGGGGTCGCGCCGCGTGACGATCGTCACCGCATAGAGCGCGTCGCCGTAGCTCGAGACTTCGACGGCGGTCTCGATAACCTCACCTACGTCGGTCTCCTCCATCCGGGTCGGCGCTTGACGCGCCATGCTGAGGAACGTCTTCACGATTTTCGAGCAGCGCTCAGCGGCTTCCGAGATCTTGCGCGTCTTTCGAAGGATGTCCGGTTCCAGTCCTTCGTCCTGAAGCATCATGGCGTGACCAACCACCACTGAAAGTGGGTTGTTCAGTTCGTGCGCGACGCCCGCCATGAGTCCTCCTAGCGCCATCATCTTCTCGTTCTGGAAAGTCTGATCCCGGCGGCGGTCCAACTCGGTCTCGATCTCGAGAAGATGCGTGAGATCACGCAAGAAGGTGACAAGGACTTCTTCCCCGTTCCACTCCGTCAGGCGACCCGAGACCGCAGCGAAGAAGGGCGTGCCTTCGGCGTTCTTGAGCCGGACCCGGTAGTCCAGGACCGCATCGTCCCGCCGGAGCGCAGCCAGAAAGCCGGCGCGGTCCTTTACGTCGACGTAGAAATCGCAAGCGTTGAGCGACGGACCGAGCATATCGACCAGTTCGGGGCTGCGGTAGATGATCTCACCGGTATCAGCGCGATTCATCAGGACGGGCGCCGGGAACGCCTCGACAACCTGTCGGATCAGGGCCTCGCGTTCCAGCACCTCGGTCAGATCGGTGATCGACGAGACCACGCATATTTCGCCTCCGAACTCGGTCACTACGCCGGAGAGCGAGACGGAAAGAGGGGAGCCGTCGATGCTGCGCGCGCGGGAAAGGAAGTCCTCGACCTTTCCATGCTCCTTCAAAAGCGCAACATACTCTTCACGTCGGGACTGATCGAAGTAGAAGTCTATGGCGTACTCTGCCTCGCCCATCATTTCGCGCGCGGCCTTGGACATGTAGACGACCTTGCCGTCGTCCAGCCGCGCCATGCAGACCGGGATCGGATTGGCGTCGAGGATTGAGGCCAGAAGGGTGGCGCGGTCGTCGGCCAGTTGTTCGGCCTTGTACCGGTCGGTCACGTCCGAGCGGGTGACGAGGAAGCCCCCGGACCGTGTCGGGTGATACGAGACTTCGAAGTAGCGCCCGTTCTGCTGCCGAATCTCGGTTTTCTGGGCGTGGGTGTCGCGGAACTGTTCCGAAACCGTCTCCCAATCTTCGCCGCTTTCATGCTCGGGCGCGACAACTCCGCGTTCCACGCACCCTTGGATCAGGTCGCGCCAATGCAGCCCGGGCCGGACCAGGTCGCCAACCGGCCCCAGAAGTTGTTTGTAGCGCTGGTTGTAGAAAACAAGCCGTTCGTCCCTGTCGTAGACGGCGACGCCTTCCGCCAGCGACTCGAATGCGTCCGCCAGCACGTCGGGCGAGAGTGAGGAAAGGTCCGGCTCACTTGTCATGGGTGCACGCTAAGTCCTCCCTGTTTCAACGTGATTTCTGATCCTGCCGCGAATGTTTCAATTGTAACGGCTTCCGGTCCCCCGCGCTCAAGAATTTCTGTCGAGGGGCCTGAGAACGCAGCGAATACGTCTTCCAGACTCGAATTTCTTCTCCCTCATCAATTGAAACAGGGATCCTCGGTTTCGGACAACCGACTGCAACATCGTGCCCTCAGAAAGGATGCATCGGAAACACGATGGCCGCGAGGTGGCCAAGAACTGAGGGAAAGACGATGACGACAATGACAGTAAGTGCCGCGAAACCAAGACGCTTGCCGGGCTTGCACGGGACCCTTTCGGAACTGGCCCTGCGCTGGCGCGACCATCGGGAAGCACAGCGCGCCAAGCTCCATCTGAAGGGCCTGGACGACCGCCTGATGCGCGACATCGGGCTGCCGCCCAACCGCCGCGACCCGGCCGTCGACCTGCTGCACAAGGCGCGCCTGACGTGGTAATCTCCTTTCGAGAGCGTAAGCGCATTTCGGGCCCGCCCGACACGCGATGGCGCGATAGCCTGCGCGGCACCAACTTCCACCGCTTTGTGCAGGATGCCTGACCCGGCGTCCTGCACACATGCCTCGTCCTGAAAGCAATTCTCATGAACATCAATAATTCCATCCTCGATACGATAGGCAACACACCGGTTATCCGTATCAACCACCTTGCGCCCGACGGAGCCGAGATGTTCGTAAAGCTCGAGGCGGCGAACCCGGGCGGGTCGGTCAAGGACCGCCTTGCGCTCGCCATCATCGAAGCGGCCGAGCGCGACGGATCGCTGAAACCCGGCCAAACCGTCGTCGAAGCGACCAGCGGCAATACCGGCATCGGGCTGGCGCTTGTCTGCGCGCAGAAGGGTTACCCGTTGGTCGTGACCATGGCCGAGAGCTTTTCGATCGAGCGTCGGAAGATGATGCGCTTCCTGGGGGCAAGGGTCGTCTTGACGCCGGCATCCGAGAAGGGCACCGGCATGGTCCGCAAGGCGCGCGAGCTTGCGGAGACCCACGGCTGGTTCCTCGCGCGGCAGTTCGAAAACCCTGCGAACGCGGATGTCCACGAGCGGACCACCGCGCGCGAGATCCTGCATGTCTTCGGTGCCGACAGACTTGATTACTTCGTATCGGGCTTCGGCACCGGCGGCACGATCAGCGGCGTTTCGCGCGGGTTGAAGAAACTGAGCCCGAAGACCAGGATCGTCGCGGCCGAGCCGGACAACTCGCCGATCATGGCCTCGGGTCATGTCCAGCCCTTCAACGCGGACGGATCCGCCGCCGAAAGCCATCCCGGCTTCCGGCCGCATCTCATGCAGGGCTGGTCTCCCGACTTCATCTCGCAAATAGCGAATGAGGCGCTGGCTGCAGGCAGGATCGACGCCTTTGCGCCGGTCACGGGCGATGACGCGATGCGGTACTCGCGAGAGTTGGCCCAAAAGGAGGGGATCTTCGTGGGCATCACCGGGGGTGCGACCTTCGCCGCCGCCATGACGATCGCCAGGACCGCGCCAAAGGGATCGAAGATCCTGGCGATGCTGCCCGATACGGGCGAGCGCTACTTGTCGACACCGCTGTTTGCCGACGTTCCGGAGGAAATGACCGAGGACGAGATCGCGCTATCGAGATCGACGCCCAGCAGCCGTTTCGACATCGCCGCGGCACCAGCACCTGTGCCTGCGGCCACGAGCGCCGATGCGGAGGCCTTGGCCGAGGTGCGCGAGACGGTCACGTCGGCACCTGTCGTGCTGTACGCGCTTGAATGGTGCGAGTTCTGCTGGTCCGTCCGCCGAATGTTCAAGGAGAGCGGGATCGAATACCTCTCGGTCGACCTCGACTCGGCAGCCTACAGAACCGACAACCGGGGCGGGCGCATCCGCGCCGCCCTGCGCGAGATTTGCGGCTCTCCCACCATCCCGCAAGTCTTCGTGGCAGGGGAACACATTGGCGGCGCGACCGAGACCTTCGATGCATACAACTCGGGGCGCCTGGCGGAGATGCTCGCCGAGCACCAGATTGCGGTGACGACGGCGGGGCAGAACGCCTATGGCTATCTGCCGAAGTGGCTGCATCCCCGATGATCTTCGCCACAGCTCCGAGAAGGCCCGCCACTGCGGGCCTTTTTTATTGGAGCCTGCGCGGCTGAAACCAATGAAACGTTCTGATCCCGCCGCAGACGCAAGATCGAAACGACGCTTGGGCATAGCGATGACAGGACCACGCGACGTGGCCTTCAGACGCAATCAGTCACAAGGAGCAGACCGATGATC
Source organism: Silicimonas algicola (assembly GCF_003970735.1). Classification (GTDB taxonomy): domain Bacteria; phylum Pseudomonadota; class Alphaproteobacteria; order Rhodobacterales; family Rhodobacteraceae; genus Silicimonas; species Silicimonas algicola. Next base: position 3,163,864 of record NZ_CP034588.1, on the reverse strand, counting down.
AAAAGGAAGAACCGGCCCAGCTATGGCCCCGGCTTCGAGACCCACATCGCCCGCCGCGGCAACACCTGGACCGACGTCAAGCACTTCTGGGACAACGGCAAGTTCGATCGCAGTTCGCAGAGCTGAATTCAAGCCGACCTCCTCCGACCCCCGACTGGCCCGCCAACTCCGGCGGGCCTTTTGTTTGGCTGCCGGTACGAGGCTGAAACCACTGACACGCTAAGGCCGGGGGCAAGACCGAAAACTGAAACCTTGCGGCGTCATACGCCTGGGTGCGGTGGCACTAGGCCCCGCAGTTACACACACAGGAGAAGACAAGATGACCACCGCTACCATGACCCGCCCCGAGAAAGTCGCCATGAACGGCGTCGACGTGCCGACGCTTATTGGCACCGTTGCCTTCGTCGGTGACAACCCCGAGGCGGCGAAGTTTCAGTTTCGCGCCAAGGGTGAATGGATTTCCGGTACGCACAGCCGCGGTACCGTCAACGGCTACTTCGGCGCAGGCGGCGAACAGAGCCATTCCAAAGAGTTCGTCGTTGAAGCCGACCACCCCGCCGTTCTCTGCGGTGCCGACAACGCTCCGACGCCGGTCGAGTACCTGCTGACGGGACTCGCCGCGTGCATCACCGCAGGCATCGGGAACATCGCCTCGGCCCGCCAGATCGAGCTCACGTCGGTTCGCACCTCGGTCGAGGGCGACATCGACCTGCGCGGTCTGCTGGGTCTGAACGACACGGTGCGGAACGGATTCAACGCCATCCGCGTGAAGGTCACCGTGGAAGGCTCTGCCGACGCGACGAAACTTGCTGCCGTCGTGCAGCAGTCGGTGGCTCGCTCGGCGGTTTTCGACATGCTGTCGAACGGCACCGACGTCACCGTCGAGGTTGCCTGACCTCGGCGTGACAGGGCGGTCCGCCAGGATCGCCCGCCATATCCTCAACCCCAGGAAAGCCGGTTCCATGCAAGTTACCGACGTCATTGTCATAGGCGCGGGCCAGGCAGGCCTCGCCGCCAGCCGTTGCCTTGGCCACAGGGGCATCGACCATGTCGTGCTGGAGCGCGGGCATGTGGCCGACCGCTGGCACAACGAGCGTTGGTCGTCGTTGAGACTGCTGACCCCCAACTGGATGACTCGCCTGCCGGGTCATGCCTACGACGGCGACGACCCGAACGGCTTCATGCGGCGCGACGAGGTCGCCGCGTTTCTCGAACGCTACGCGCGGGTTTCGAATGCACCGGTTGTGACCGATGCGCCGGTACGGGCCGTCACGCCGTCAGGCGATGGCTTCCTGGTCGAGAGCGGTGCGGGCGCCTTCCGTGCGCGCGCGGTCATTGTCGCGACAGGAGCCTGCGACGTTCCGAACCGGCCCGACTGGTCGGCTCGCATCGCGACCCGCATCGAACAGATCACGACCCGCGACTATCGCCACCCGGACCAGATCGCGTCCGGCGGGGTGCTTGTGGTCGGCGCGTCCGCGACGGGCCTGCAACTCGCCGAGGAGCTTCGTCTCGCCGGTCACGACGTCACGATATCCGTCGGCCGCCACGCCCCGACGCCACGTCGGTGGCGCGGGCGCGACGTGATGGAATGGCTCGACGCGTCGGGCATCCTTTCCGAGCCGCGTCCGCATACGCTCGATGAAAAGCGCGCGCTGGAACAACCTTCGCTCCAGCTGGTCGGCTCCACGACCGGACGCGACATATCTCTGGACTCGCTCGTTCGCATGAACGTGCTTCCCGTTTCACGCGTCATCGGCGGAGAGGACGGCCGTGTGAGCCTTTCCGGCGACCTGTCCGAGCAGATTGCACGCGCCGACCGCCGTCGCGCCGACCTCCTCGCTCGTATCGACGACTGGATTTCGCGCTCCGGCACGGAGGCGCCACGAGACGAGCGGCCCCGTCCGCCTCGCTTCGTCGCCGGCACAAAGGGTTCCCTGGACCTCGACGCAGCAGGTATCCGCACAGTGGTCTGGGCGACGGGCTTCCGACGGAGCTATCCCTGGCTGAAACTGCCGGTCCTCGATGCCGCGGGCGAGCTTCGCCATAGCGGCGGCGTGACCTCCGTGCCGGGGCTCTACGCGCTGGGGCTGCCGTTCATGCGCCGCCGGAACTCAACCTTCATCGACGGTGTCGGCGCAGACGCGCAGGACATCGTAACGCAGGTCGTCTGGCACCTGGGGGCCGAAGCCATGCCCAAAGTCGCTTGAGGAGACAGAGACATGAGATCCGAAACATTTGACGCCGTGGTCATCGGCGCACGCTGCGCCGGAGCCTCCGTTGCCATGCTGATGGCGAAACAGGGAATGAGTGTTCTCTGCGTAGATCGCGACGAAGCCGGGACCGACACGCTGTCCTCGCACGCGATGACCCGCGGCGCCGTCATGCAGCTTGAAAGGTGGGGGGTTGCCCAGAGACTGATGGCTCACGATACCCCCTGGATCGGGCGGTCGACCTTCCATTTCGGAGACGAAGTGATCCCGGTCGATCTGCGCCCGATGAACGGTGTGCCGGGTATGATGGGCACGCGCCGGCACATCACCGACCGGGTTCTCGCCGAGGCCGCCGCCGAGGCCGGCGCGGAACTCCGCTACCGCTGTGCCTTCCGGGACGTCTTGCGAGAGGGATCGGGGAGGGTGACGGGTGTCATTCTGTCCGATCCTCTGGGCCGGACGTACGACGTCTCGGCCGGGCTGGTGGTCGGCGCCGACGGGCTCAGGTCGACCGTTGCCCGGCGTCTCGGTGCACCCGTCACCAGGCAGGGCATCAACGCGCTGACCCACATCTATGCATATGTCCGGGGAATGCCCCTGGCCGACAACCATGCCTTCTTCGCCAAGGGACTTTCGGTGGGCGTTCTGCCGACGAACGGCGGGCAGAGTTGTGTCATCGCCTCGGTCAGGCCCGAGAGCTTCAGAGGACTCCGCGCCACCATGACCGAAACCGAGGCGCTTCGGCACCTCGCGAGCGAGACCAACGCAGAGTTGGGCGTCATGATGAACGACGCAGAGATCGTCGGTGTGCCCAAGGTGTTCGGCGGTCACGTCGGCCGGATGCACCAGGCAGCGGGTCCAGGGTGGGCCCTCGTGGGCGATGCGGGCTATTTCAGGGATCCGGTGACCGCACATGGCATGACCGACGCCTTTCGCGACGCCGAAGTTCTGGCGCGGGCGGCTGCATCGGGAACCGATCAGGCACTGTCGGATTTCGCCGCGGCGCGCGATGCCGTGACCAAGGACATCTGGACCCTGACTGACAGGCTCGCCGCCTTCGATATGCCCGTGACGGAAGTCCGCGACCTGTTCCTATGGCTCAGTGCGGCGATGCGCGACGAACAGGCCTGGATGCAGGATCGCTTTTCGCTCAAGGCCATTGCGGCTTGAATTCAATGGAACTTGCGCGGAAACTCGTCGGTGGTGAGAAGCGTTTGATGCGCGGTCCGGCTGACGCCGGTCAAGGGTAGCGATCGACCTGTTCCTGATCCATTTCGCCCGGCATCCGGAGGCGACGCTGATGTCCGAGACTCTCTATCAACACTATGGCGGCTTCGGCACGGTCAGCCGCATCGTCATCCGACTGTACGACCACATCCTCGATGACAATGACATCGGCCCGTTCTTCGAGGACGTCGACATGCCGCGTCTGATCGACCACCAGACCAAGTTCGTGGCCTCGCTCATGGGTGGACCGGCGGCCTTCACCGACGCGCATCTCCGCGGGGCACACCGGGGGCTGGGGATCCACAACAGCCATTTCGACCGGCTGAAGGAGCTGGTCGCCCAGACGCTGGAAGAATCCGGTATCGCGCCCGATCACGTGGCCGAGTTGCTGGAGGGCATCGAAGCCCGACGCCAGGTCCTGGTCGAGGCAGAAGACGCATGATCGAAGCTATCAACGAGCAGCTTCTCCGGGCCATCGGAGTGGGCGTCGCGCTGGTCGACGTGACGACCGGCGCCGTGCGTTTCGCCAATGACACCTTCAGCGAATGGTTCGGCGCGGACAGAGGTGACGGCGCGGTCATAGTCGGCACTCTCGACGTGATGGCGGCACTTGAGAAGCTTCGGACGGAAGGCCGCCACACCGTCGAAGTCACCTTCAAGTCGGGCCGCAGATCCATGACGGTGGCCATCGAGTTCAACCGGGCCCTCGAAGAGCAAAACCTCGCCGTGCTCGTTTGTCAGAACATAAGCCGGATCAAGGAGTTGGAATCGATGATCGATTCCTACGCCATGATGGTCGAGAGAAATACGCACGAGATCCGGCGCGAAAAGGAGCAGGTCGAGAAGCTCTTGCTGAACCTCATGCCCCGCTCGGCCTATGAAGAGTTCCGTTCGTTCGGTGCAGTCGTGCCGAGAACGTTCGACTCCGTGTCGGTCATTTCGGTGGACTTCCAAGGCTTCGCCGACTTGCTCGCAGCGAACGACCCCGCCTCCGTCGTGGCGGACCTCAACGACATCTTCACCGCATTCGACCGGATCGGCCAGCAGTTCGGTTGCGAGCGGATCCGGACGATGGGCGACAGCTACATCGCCGTTGCCGGCGTTCCCGACCCCGTCGGCGATCATGCCGCGGCAATCGCCGGCACCGCAGTGCGGTTCCTGCGCTTCATCCGCCGGCGTAACGAGACGCACCAGATGAAATGGCCGATCCGGATCGGTATCGCCAGCGGGTCGGTGATCGGCTCGGTGGTCGGGGTGCAGAAGTATGTCTACGACGTCTTCGGGCCGGCCGTGACCACTGCCAACAAGGTGCGCCGCAGCGCCGAGACGATGACGGTAGCCACCGACCTTTCGACCGCGGCGCTTCTCGGCGAGGGCTTCGCGGTGATCGACAAAGGTGACGGGCTCCGCATCCTGCAAAGCGCAACCGAGTGACTGTCGGCGCCATGACCGGCATCGAAGAAGCAGTTGCGTTGGCCTCGGAACCGATTGGCATCTTCGATGCTGACTCCCAGCTCGTGACCGTCAATCCATCGTTCCGCAAGGCCTTCTCCGTCGTCTCTCCCTATCTTTCAACGGGCACGCCATGGAATGTCTTTCTCACGGAATGCGTCCGCGTCGGGTTGCTGAGTGAAGCTGCGGCCGTCAGCCTGCGGATCATCGAGGAGCGCTATCTCGGGCGCACCGATCTATTGTCCGAACTCCAGATCGGGCTCGCCGGCGAGGAATGGCGGCCGGAGCTGGTGGAGGTGTCGGGCGACGGCTTTGCGCTTGTGCTTCGCCGGCTCGCCGAGGGAGGCCGCGAGGACAAGGTCGCGAGCGAACTCGAAGAACTGATGTCCAAGGTCCTTCTCGCTTGCCCGGTCTGCCTGATCATGTCTCGCATCGGAGACGGACGCGTACTCTACCGGTCGCCCGCCGCGACGGATCTTCTTGGCAAGGGGTTCAACAGCCTCGAACATTTCGCCAATCGCGAGGATCGGGCCGACTTCATCACGCAACTCCTCCCGACGGCGCGCGTCGACGACATGCACATCACGGCGCGCCGCGGGGATGGCAGCGAGTTTCCCGCGCTCCTCTCGGCACGGCTCATCGACTACCGCGGAGAGGACGTGATCGTCGCCAGCCTGGAGGATCTGACCGAGAGGCTCGCCGCGGAAGCCGAGATCGAGCGTCAAAAGAAGAAGATCTTCCAGTTCGAGAAGATGTCTGCCCTTGGCGAGTTGCTTGCCGGAATCGCTCATGAGCTGAACAATCCTCTGTCCGTCGTCGTCGGCAACGCACATCTGCTTCTTGAAGAGGATTTGGACACCTCGTTGATACCGCGGGTCGAGAAGCTGACGGCTTCAGCCGAAAGATGTGTGCGTATCGTCAGGACCTTCCTCTCCATGGTGCGAGACCGGCCGCTGTCCGTAGCAAGGGTGGGGACCGCGCGCCTGGTCCAGGGCGCTGTCGAGGCATTTCGCGCCGAAATGGATGAGCCGGAGATCAATGTGGACATCGATCTGCAACCGGATCTGCCCGACCTGCTGGTCGACGAAGTGCAGGTGGTCCAGGTGCTGATGAACCTTGTGATGAATGCGGTGCAGGCCATCACCGCATCCGGCACCGGATCGCGAGTCGACGTAACGGCTTGCAGTATCGACGGACACGTCCGTATCCGCGTGGTGGACGATGGTCCGGGTATTCCTCGCGAGATCGCTGCTCAGGTCTTCGATCCCCTGTTCACCACGAAGGAGGCCGGCGAGGGCACTGGACTGGGTCTGGCGCTGTCGCACCGCATCGTGCTGGCACATGGAGGGTCGATCGACCTTGAAGCCGAGAGGGATCGCGGCGCTGCCTTCGTCGTGGATCTTCCTGTCGCTCCCGATCCCGCCTAGGCTGGCGGCTGTCGCCGAGGCGTCCCTGACACCACCCAGCACAGCACAGCGATGATCCCATCGCGCGGTCGAATGAGCCTGGTCGCCGTCGCGCGGCTCTCGACGAGCGTCAGGGACTTGAGCGCCGGACTCAGCCTCGCTCGGGGCAGCATAGCCAATGAGACACCAAGGCAACCTTGCCGCGGTCGTCCAGCCCCTGATCTTCGAGGTTCGCCCAGGTCTGAAAGCGCAGCGCGTGGCGAACAGTTGGCGCGATATGGTGCATGTCCGCCGCCCCGTCGAAGGCAGCGAGCAACCCCTTCGAGACGCCATCGAGATAGGCGGCGAACTCCGCCATCGGGCCCTGCAAGGCCGGGACATGCGCGACGTCCTCGTAGGACACGGTCCACATGCGGCGGGTACGCGAAAAGTAGGCGTAGAACGCCGCGACGGCTGCCTCGAAACGCGCCCTCGGGTCCTCGAGACCGGACCATTCGGCAGATTCGGGCGGCGGATTGAGCGACAGCCAGTGCGACGTGCAGGCCTGGAAGACCGCAGTCTCGTCGGGAAAGTGCCGATAGACCGTCAGCCGCTGCACGCCGGAACGTTCGGCAATCGCGCTGATGGTCGTGGCGCGCGGGCCGATCTCTTCGTGCAGATGCATCGTGGCTTCGACGATCTTTTGTCGCGTTTCTTCCTGCGACTTGGCGCGCTCGCGCAGGCGGTAGGGGCGCTTCTGTCCTGTCATTCGATGAACATGGCTGATCATCGAATGATTGACAAGTGGATCTGAATCGCCTATCCGACACTTCAGGTGAACATTGATGTTCACTGAAAGTGAGGCCAACATGACACCGATCACCGAACCCGTCCAACAGCACGCGCAGCCCGTGACCGACGCCTGGACCGCGCTGCCATCCTGGCTGCCCGTGCCAGGCCTTGGCGCCCTGCCGATCAATGCGTTTCTTCTGAAGGGGCGCGAGCCGGTCCTCGTCGACACAGGACTTGGCGCCCTGTCGGACGCGATGATCGAGCACCTCGGCGCCGAGATCGACCCCGAAGACCTGCGCTGGATCTGGCTGAGCCACACCGACGCCGACCACATCGGCAATCTCGACCGCGCCTCGCAATCGCGCCGAACGCCAGGGTGGTGACCAACTTCCTCGGTGCGGGAAAGATGGGGATGATGGGAGTGGGCGATCCTTCGCGGATGCGCCTGCTGGAGCCCGGCGAAGTGTTCGAGGTCCGCAGTCGGCGCCTGCATCAGGTCAAACCGCCCTATTACGACGCGCCCGAGACGATGGGCTTCTTCGACGAGACCGACCGCGTCTTCTTTGCCGCCGACGCCTTCGGCGCCCTGTTGCCCGGCAGTGTCGAAACCATCGAGGAGATCCCCGAGGACGGGCTGCGCGAAGGCCTCGTCGCCTGGTCGAGCGTGGATGCGCCCTGGCTTGCAGAAATGGACCGAGCATCGCTCGGCCGGATGCTGGGAGCCCTGGAAGCGCTCGACCCCGCGCATGTGCTCTCGGGCCATCTGCCCGTCTCGCATCGGCTGGACACCCTGACGGACATCGTCCGAAGCGCCTATGGGCGCGGAACGACCGAGGCCGTCACACAGCAAATCGCTGCCCAGGTCGAGGCCATCCTCGCCTGAGCCGCAGTCCCCTTATCGGCTCGACATGGGCGCGACTGGGAGCGCGTCCAAGCCCGGTAATTCTGACGGCAAGGTTTCACCGCTCCCACGCCGGTTCATCGCAACTGCTTACGCGGGGACCGCCGGCACTCACCACCTCAAATCAACCAAGGAGAAAAGTCATGACGAACACCATTATCGAGACCAACAAGGCGACTGTCGCCCGCTTCCTCGCCGGCACGCATTCGGCGAACATCGACGATGTCGATGTGATCGACGAGACCGTCGTCCCCCACATCGTATGCCACGGTTTCCCGGGGTTTCCGAACGGCGAGTTCAACGACCGCGAGAGCTACAAGGCGTTCTTCCGCATCTTCCGCGAGTCCTTCAGCGACATGACGTTCTTGACCTTGAAGACCATCGCGACCGAGGACTTCGTCTCGGCGCATTGGGAGATCTGGGCGACCCATTCGGGCGAGTTCCAGGGCATCGCGCCTGACAGCACCCGCGTCGTCTTCGATGGCGTCGCGCTCTACCGGATGGAGGAAGGCAAGATCGCCGAAACCTGGTTGACCATCAACGAACCACTGTTGGTTTCGCAGTTGGGCAAGGGTCGGGCCGTAGCGGCCTGACACCTAGGCGAGCCCGGCCTGCACCCGCCGGGCTCGCCTCTGAAAAAAAGGAACTGAACATGTGCTGCGCAAATACAAATCTGGCGCGGGACCGCGCCTTGCGCCCGTGCCGCCGACTGAAGCCGTGCGGCCGCTGCCGCGTGCAGGAGATCTATTCGACCATGCCGCGTAGGCAGGACACCGCTCCGCTATAACTCAGGTCGCATACGCAAGACCCCAGGCGAAGGTTGGAACCGTGCCGGACGCGACAAGTTAACGGTGAAACGGCGTCACAATTTCGGAGGGCATTCGCTCGCCGCCAACACACGATTCCAGAGAGGTGAACATGGTACGATGCAGCGTTCAGTTTGGGCACGATCAAGCAATCAGAGCATCGCGCGCTGGTGGCACTCTTGTCGCTGCATTGCTCCTTGGAACCGGAATGGCCGCCGCGCAGGTGCTTCCAGTCGACGTCGAGACCGGCAACAATTCGCTTTTCTCGTCCCGCGTGCTGACGACCGACCTCAGCGATCCTTGGGCACTGAACTGGGGTCCGGACGACATGATCTGGCTGACGGAGCGTACCAGCGGCGAGGTGACGCGCGTCGATCCCATCACCGGCGCCCAGCAGGTGCTCCTGGCGCTCGAGGATGTCTACAGCGGACCGCAGCACGAAGGCCTTCTGGGCATGGCGTTGCATCCCGAGCTGCTGCAGGGCACGGGCAACGACTACATCTACATTTCCTACACGATCAACAATGGCACAGAGGAAGACCCTGACCCCTCGGCGCAGATCGTGCGCTACACCTACAACCAGGATCTCCAGCAGCTGGTCGAGCCGATGCCGCTCATCAGGGGGCTGCCCGCCTGGAATGACCACAATGCCGGTCGTGTCGTTTTTGGACCGGACGGGAAGATCTACTATTCCATCGGCGACCAGGGTGCCAATTTCGGCCGCAACCAGCGGCGCGAGAACCTGGCCCTGACGCTGCCCACGCAGGACGAGGTCGATAGCGAGAACTGGCGCACCTATTCCGGCAAGATCCTGCGCCTCAATCCCGACGGCACGATCCCCGAGGACAACCCCGAGATCGACGGCGTCCGCAGCCACGTCTACTCGTTCGGCCACCGCAACCCGCAGGGTTTGGCTTTCGGCTTTGACGGCAAGCTCTACGAAACCGAACACGGCCCGGCAACCGATGACGAACTGAACCTCATCATTCCGGGCGGCAATTACGGCTGGCCTTGGGTCGCGGGCAACATCGACGACAGGAACTATCGTTTCATCGACTGGGCCGAAGCGCCCGACGATGTCACCCCAAACACCGATCCGCTGCCCGACACTGTGCCGCAATTTCAGGAAAGCGAATTTCCGGGCAAGCTGGTGCCGCCGCTGGCGACCTACTGGACGGTCGACGACGACTATCCGATCGGCGATGTCTGCGGCTACATCTGCGACCCGACCATCGCGCCTTCGTCGGTGCTACCCTATCAGGCTGGCGAGGATGGCATCCCGGAATGGGACAACTCTGTGCTGATCCCGACGCTCAAGCACGGTACGCTGTACGTCCAGCACATGTCCGACGACGGCACCAAAGCGGAAGGCCCGCCGGAGGCCTGGCTGTCCACACAGAACCGATATCGCGACGTGCTGGTCGCGCCCGACAACCGGACCGTCTTTCTGGCCACCGACGCCTTCGGCTCGGCAGCCCAGAAGTTCGGTGAAGGGCTCAACACTTCGGTGCTGCACAATCCAGGCGCAATCCTGATGTTCACCTACGCCGAAAATGGCGGCGGCGGACTCAGCTTCGCCGCAGGCCCGTCGACGGTCGGCGAGGTCCTTGGCGGGGCAAGAGAGGGCGGGGCGCCACAGGAATGGGAAGATCCGGCCACCGGCGGCACCGAGGCGGGAACAGCCGCTGCGACCGAAGACGACATGTCCGAACGTCCCGAAGCCTCGGCTGCGGATGCCGTCTCCGTGACCGAAGAGGCCCATATCCCGGCGGTCGCCGCGCTCGGCGCGCGCCGCTGTATGCTCAGAACTGCGCGATGTGCCACGGTCCCGCCGGCCGCGGCGGCGCCGGTGCCGTGCTGGCCGAGAACGAGAAGCTGGCCGACGACGAATTCCTCGCCATGACGACCGTTCACGGCTTCGGTTACATGCCAGCCTTCGGTGACCGTCTCACCAACAACGACATCGCCGAAATCGGCACTTATATTCGCAACTCTTGGGGCAACGATTACGGCGCTCTCACGACCGATCAGGTGCGCGAGGTTCGGTAAGCGGCCCGCTGAGATCCGGAAGGTGACGCTCTGACCGCGGCTCACGTCACTTCTCTGCGCAGACGGTTCGAGGTGTTGATCGGTTGCAACGACAAATGCCGAAGATCCTGACGTCATCCCGTCCAGATGCTTGGAAGGACGCAGCTCGAGCGGCGCTTCAGGGCGCCGTCGCGGCAGCTTCGACCTTTCTTCTGATGCGGCTGATGGGGCTATCGGAAATATTTGTGGGTGTGTTGAGCGCCGTATTCATTCTTCAGCCCAGCATCGGAGGCACCGCCAGATCCGCCGGCGCCCGGCTGGTCGCCACACTGGTGGGTACCACCGCCGGGCTCGTGACCTTGCTGGCGCTGCCCTATGAGGTCGGCAAAACGCTTGCTCTCGCCTTGTCCGTCTTTCTGGTCAGCGGACTTGCGTCTTTCCGATCCGACTGGACCTACGGACTCGTCGCGGCCGTGGGCATTTCCCTCGCATCAGAGGTCGATCCTTTCCAGACCGCCGTGAGCAGAGCCACCGCAATCGCCTTTGGTGCGGGCCTGGGGATTTTGGTTTCCCTCGTGGTGTGGCCAGAGCGCTCACGCACCCGACGCGAGAAACACTTCCACCGTGTTCTTCGGGCAGTGAGAGACCGCACGGACGATGCTGTGGCAACGGCAGCCGGTCATGGAAAGGCGGAAGCGAAAGAGATCGCGCCGCGTTACGATCGGGAGATGGCGCTCGCTCGAGAGGCAGATTCCTACACACGGGTTCGTGGCGATCGAGAAGACGAGAGGCTTGCGGCTGTGCGCCGTCTCTATAACGCGACGATCATCGTGGACCGGGCGGACGACGCTCTCTCGCGAGACCGAAGCGTTCTCCACGACATGGACAAGCAGGTGCGCGACGTCCGCAAGGATTTAAGTGAGGCCCTCGATCGAATCCTCACCGGCAGCGATAATCCGCGCAAGCTACTGAACAGCATCGACCGAACACTTCAGAGTCTGACCGAGCGCTCCATCGATTCCGACCAGGATACGGAAGCCGTCGGCGCTCGGCTCGCGCTCACATTCGGACTTAAGGAGCTTCGGTCATCGCTGGGCGCATTGGTCGACACGTTGGAGGATCAGGACCGCCAACGGGCGCACAACTGAACGAGACCTCACCACAGCATGACAATGCCGCCCGGAGCGTACGACCCGCGTGAGGTCGCCAAGCGGTCCGCTGACAGAAGCGACGGGTCTCGCTGTTGTGGGCGCCATGCCGATCCAAGCGGCGGCATGTGAGTGCGCAGCGACCACTTGCAACCGAGTTACAGTCAGCGTCACGCAAAAAAAAACCAGATCAGACAAAACGGGAGATGCGCAACCGTCGTCGCCAACTGCCAGCCCCGCACGATGCACAGCGTGCTGCACGCGCCGAGCGCAACCACCACACATTTGAGCGGCTGTTCAAACGCGGCGAGCGCCCGCAAGTTTGCCTTGCGGACTCAAACGTCTCTTGAGGATCCACGGGCTTTCGCCTCGCCTATTGTCCCTTCCGAAGCTTTCGGTGCAGCGGGCCCCCTCACTATATGGAGAGGGTCCGCTTACTCCGTTTTCCAGGCCGACCGCGGCTGTTAGCCGCCCATCTCCTCCTTGAACTGATCGAAGTCGATCTGCAGGCCATTGATGATCGTCGACCAGTGGCGCGTCAGCGCCGCCTGGCCCACGGCTTCCTTGATCTCGCCTTCGGTCGCACCGGCCGCACGGGCGGCCTCCGTGTCGGCGAAGACGCAGTACTGACAGGGGATCTGCGCGCCCACGGCGATATTGATGAGTGCTTTGACCTTGGGCGAGAGCTCGGTCTGGTCGCTGAACTCCATGTCGCGGGTCATGATCCAAGCGCCGCGGATGCCGTGCTCGGGGTACTCCTGCATGAAGGTCGGCACGAAGCCGAAGGCCTCCTTGATCTCGGAATAGGTTTCGGCGGTGGTTTCCTGCGCGGAAACGGGTGCCGAGAAGGCGGCCACCGCGACGACGGCGGCCATGACGAATGTCTTCATTTCTGTTCTCCAGATTTGCTTGGGTGAGGCCGCCGGACAGCGCGTCCGGGGCTGGCTACTTTCTGGATCAAGCCGCCCCCGGAACCTAGTCCACCCTTGGTCCGCCAATCTCAGTCCGAATAACGTCTATACTTGTCAATGATTTAGGGGCATGCAGCGGTTACGCTTCAAGCAGTTGTCTCCGTTAAAACTTGACCGGCGGTACAGTCGGCCCCGAGGTCAGCTACCGGTGCCACCAATAGCGGATGGTCTCGTGGCTGACGGGTCGAAGTACCTGATGAGGCTGTGTTTCGTCATCGGGCGAGCGTGGGTCGGGACCGATCCCGTCTCAAGGCAGATTCCTCTAGCAGTGCCGGCGGCGACTCGGGCGGGTGTCAGCGACAGCTGTCCGTGAATACCTTCCAGGGTTTCAAGAAAGACCCGCCTTCGTGCCGCAGATGACGGTGCTTGCCAACGTTCCATCCGCCAGGCTGCGGATGTAGTTGACCCGGCGCTCGACGAAATCCGGGCCAAGCACCACCATGAAGCGGGCTATTTCGGTGCCTGAGTGCGAAGCGGAACAAAACGGAACCGGTCACATTGAACTGATGTGTCACTTCAAAATTGTCGGGGTGGAACCGGGGTGTCGGTGTCAGATGTCGAAGAGAAGCTGAAACTGCAGCGCGCGGCGCTTGCTGACTTCGGGCTGTTCGCGTTCCAATGTGACGACATCGACGACCTTCTTGGCCGCGCCTGCGAACTGGTTTCGAGCGCGCTGGACGTCCACCTGGTGAAGGTGCTCGAGCATCTCCCGGAGCGCGGCGAAATGCTCATTCGAGCCGGCGTGAACTGGAAGCCGGGCGTCGTCGGACGGGAGACGCTCGGAGACCACGAACACTCGCCCGGCGGATACGCTCTCCGGGCCGCTCAGCCGGTAGTGTCGCCGGACCTGGACCTGGAGGAGCGCTTCGAGACGCCTGCCGTCCTGCGTCACCACGGCGTAAGAAGTATGGTCAACGTCATCATCGCCGGAGAGGGAGAAGCCTTCGGAGTTCTCGAGGTTGATGCCCGTGAACCGCGCGACTTCGGTGATGACGACGTCGCCTTCCTGCGCACCTATGCCAACCTGCTCGCGGCTGGTATCGACCGGGTGCGGACGCATGACGAGCTTCGGCGCTCCGCCCTCGATCACGAGTTGCTTGCGCGGGAACTCGGGCACCGAGTGAGAAACCTGCTCGGCCTCGTTCGCGCGCTTGCGTCGCAGACCACTTCGAAGGACGGCAGCGAAGAGGGGTTTCGTAGCGCCTTCATCGCTCGCCTTCACGCGCTCGCAACGGCCGAAGGGTTGGTGTTCGAGAGGAGTGAGAACCACACGGATCCGATGATCCTCGCGCAGGAGATCCTTGAGCCGCATCGGCACGAGAGCCCGGAAAAGATCACGATCGATGGACCTCCGGTGCGGATGTCGGCGAGACAGGCGCGGATGTTCGGCTTGGCCCTGCACGAACTGGCGACGAACGCTGCGAAGTATGGAGCGCTCTCGGTGTCGGGCGGGGTGGTGCATCTCGCCTGGCGCCTCGACGAAACAGCCGCGGATCGCCAACGGCTCGTGATCAGCTGGGAAGAAGCGGACGGGCCCGAGATTACCCCGCCGGAGCGCAAGGGCTTCGGCACGCGCCTTCTGGAAGACGTGGTCGGCCATGCGTTGGATGGCGAGGCGGAGCTGAACTATCAGCCGCAAGGCTTGCGTTACCATTTGAAGATTCCGTTGGACGATTGACGACCATGACCTACTCCCAGACCGACGATCTCGCCGATCAGCGCATCCTCGTCGTAGAGGACGAGTGGCTGATCGCGCTCGATCTCAAGGACCTTCTGGAGCGGTGGCGCTGCACAGTTATCGGTCCTGTGGCGACAACGTCGGCGGCACTGGACCTCATCGAGGAAGAGCGGCCGGACGCGTCTATCCTGGACGTTCAACTGAGAGGTGAAACTTCCGAGCGCGTAGCGGACATGCTGCGCGACAGGGAGTGTCCCTTCCTCGTGCTGACGGCTTATCAACACCATCATCTGAGCGGGGCTCTGAGCGAGGCTCCCATGCTCCGAAAACCTGTCGATGAGACGAAGCTTCGGACACTGCTTGCCGAACTGCTGCGTTCCGCCAGCTTCCGCTAAAGCAGTGACCAGTCCTTTTGCGCCCATAGGTGTCGAACAATGTCACCTGGTTTTGCGGACAGTCGATGGACGACGTGTTGAGCAACCCGCTTGCAACGGCCCCACGATCGCGGTCGCCTGCCCCGCCCTCGCGCGAGCTTGTGGGAACATAAGTCGCGAAAGCCTGTTCGGACACTTGTTAGACACCAATTCGCGTCGAGCGCGCTCGCTGGAACGTTCGCAACGCTCGAGGAGGAGTTACAGCATGAAATCGTTCTTCGCCCTGAGGAGCAGCGTCAAAACTCTTAAGATATGACAACCAAGCTGACATCGTCAGTCCAGGGGACAATTCCCCTTCGTTCGCGAGGTAAGACGAGCGGTCCTCGTCGTTTCATTGTGCTCCTTGCGCTCATTCCAGCCCTCTCTGCCTGCGACGACCTCCAGTTTCCAAGTGATCCCGAGGGAACGCTCAAATCTGTCGTTTCCGACGGCGAGATGACCGTTGCCGTCTCGCTCAACCCGCCTTGGACAGACGTGGACCGCGACGGTGAACTGAGCGGGGTTGAAGTGGAGCTTGTCGAAGGCTTTGCGGACGAGTTCGGGGCACGGATCGTATGGCGACGCCTCGATGCTTTCGCGGCCCTTTCGAGCCTTGAGCAGGGTGGCGTGGATCTCGCGATAGGGGGCTTCAATCGCAAGGACGTCATGCCAGTTGCCGGTGCTGCGCCCAGCTATGTTTATTACGAGGAGGACAGCGTCCTCGCCGTGCGCGGCGAGCTTCCCGACGATGCCAAACCGCAGGGAGATCAGGTCTTCGTACCGCAGCATCTGCCCCTCGCCGAGCTCGTCGTAGACGAAGGCGGACGCCCGGTCGATGAGTGGTCCGAGGATGTGAACTTCGCAGCCGTTCCGCGCTGGCAAGCTGAAGCGCTCGGACTCACGCCTGTCGACGTCATCTTGCATCGTGCGGACCATGTGGTCGCAGTGCGGCCGGGCGAAAACGGCTGGCTGATGGAGATCGAGCGGTTTCTCCGTCGTCATACGAACAACCTGGACGAGCGTCTTCGCGCGAACCAGCGATGAGCGGGTCCATCCACAGAATGCCGGAAGAACAGCGGAAGGCCCTCCGCCGCGCCCGATGGTTGGAGGTCATCTGGATCGTCGTCCTCGCGACGATCGTGACAGCGATCTATCTTACGGTCGGCAACAGCCAGGCGATGAAGACCGCCTGGATCGAGGACATGCTGAGCTTCGTGCCCCCCATCGCGTTCCTTGTCGCGTCCTAGATCGAAGGATGGAAGCCGAACGAGCGCTTCCCGCTGGGCTACATCCGCGTGACGTCGATCGCCTACCTGATCAGCGCCGTGGCCCTCGGCGGCGTGGGGATTTTCCTGATGGTCGATTCCTCCATCGCCCTGATCAAGAGAGAGCATCCGACGATCGGCAGCTTCGAACTCTTCGGTATGACGATCTGGTTCGGCTGGGCGATGATCGCGGCGCTTGTCTACAGCGTCGTGCCGCCGGTCATCTTCGGACGTCTGAAGGTCGAGCCGGCACGGACGCTGCACGACAAGACGCTTTGGGCCGACGCCCTGATGAACAAGGCCGACTGGATGACGGGAGCGGCGGCCGTGGTCGGCATCCTGGGCATCGGGATGGGCTGGTGGTGGGCTGACGCGGCCGCCGCCATCGTGATCGCCTTGGACGTGCTGCACGACGGTTTCAAGCACACTGGCGCGGCCATCAGGGACCTGTGCGACGAGATGCCGAGAACGATCGACGACAACGAGTTCAGTCCCCTGATTGAGGAAGCCGAAGGTCACATACGCCGCCTGCCGTGGGTGCGCGACAGCCGACTACGTTTGCGCGAGGAGGGGCGCTTTCTCACCGGCACGATATATGTCGTTCCCCGCGAAGCTACGGTGTCACCCGAACGCATCGAAGCACTCGAGGCAGAGCTCCTCGATCTGCACTGGCGCATGCACGACGTCTCGATCGTGCCCTGCACGGGGGTCAAACCCCCTGATGGTTCATTCCAAGCGCTTCGACTGAGAGCGGATGCCGTTCAAGGCAGCGGGTAAGGTGTGTTTGGCGGCTTAGGGAAGATGTAGGGGCGCCCGGCTGTTCGAAATCACTTCGGCGGTCCCTAGTGCAGACGGGGTCGGCGGACGCCTTGTTGGCGCCTGAAATATGTTGAGAATGAAATCCTCGGGCGGTTAGGCTCCGCTAGAAAGGGAGCTTCGAGAGCTCATGAGTGTGTCGCCCAAGATCGATAGGACCCCACGGTCTACCTCACAAAGAGAGGAACAGCAGGGAGCAGTAGCCAATCTGGGGCAGATGGCCCTCGGTGACTGCAGCTTTGACAGCCTTTGCGAGGTGGCTCTGGACGAGTTGGCACGCTGTCTGAATGTGCGGTTCGTGAAGCTGTTGGAGCTTAGCGCGGACAAGACCCACTTCGTCCTGAGGGCGGGGCGTGGTTGGCGACCTGGGCTTGTCGGACACACGACCATTCCCAGCAGCTCCGGCTCGCAGGCGGGCTACTCGCTCAAGACCTCAGAGACGGTAATCGTGAAGGACATCGCGTCCGAAGATCGTTTTGAACCACCCAGCTTGCTTATCGAGCACGGCATCCAGTGCGGCGCGAGTGTCATCGTCGGTCCTGTTTCTGATCCCTGGGGCGTGCTGGGTATCCACGAGAGTGACCGCGAGCGGTGCAGCTTCAGCACCTACGACGTGGATTTCGTTCGTTCGGTGGCGAACATCCTCTGGCTTTTCCTCAGAAACCAGAAAGCCCGTCGGGAGACGGAGCGGGAGCGGCAGGCTCTAAGGTCCTTCGCCGACGCAATGCCGATCCTGTTCGCCGTCGTCGATGCCAAGGGGCGCTACGAGTACGTCAACGAGGCCTATCGGGGCTATGGCGATCCGGCACGGCTGATTGGACGGCGCGTGGCCGATGTAGCTGGCGAGGAGGTTTATCGGACGGCTCAGCCCCACATCAGAAAGGTTCTTTCCGGGGAAACGACGCGCTTCGAGACCAAGCTGACGTCTGGCTCTTCTGCCGGACGGGACGTCCTTGTCACCTATGCGCCTCGCTGGGGCGAAGGCGATGCGCCCGACGGTTTCTACGCGGCCATCGTGGACATCACCGATCAGAAGCAGTTACAGCGCGATATCGCGGAGCGGACGCGACATTATCAGGCTATCGCCGACTCGATCCCCTATGGTGTCTGGACCTGCGATGCAGAAGGTCGCCTGACCTATGTCAGCGAGTCCTTTCTGAACCTTGTCGGCATGACCTTCAACCAGGCGCGGGAATTCGGGTGGATCCGAAGTCTCTTGCCTGATGAAGTCGAAGACACCCGCAGAGCGTGGGAAGCCTACGTTCGCGATAGAGGGAATTGGGAACGCGAACATCGTTTCATCGGTCGCGACGGTCGCACCTACGACATCCTCGCCATTGCTCGCCCGGTCATCGACGAAAACGGTGATCTTGCAAGTTACGTGGGCCTTAATCTGGACATCACTGAGAGAAAGAAGAAGGAGGAACTCCTGCAGCTTGTGACGCGGGAGCTCGACCACCGCGTGAAGAACCTCTTCGCACTGGTTCTTACGATCACACGAATGGCCTCACGCTCTGCCAAGACCGTCGAAGAGTTCAGGCGCGCGTTGGACGGGCGCCTCAGAGCACTTGCCGGCGCGCACGAGTCGATCGCGGCGAAGGAATGGCAGGGCATGTCGCTCCGTCACCTCTTCGAGTCTGAACTCGAGCCTTACGCGGGAGGCCCCGCCAAGATCGACCTTTCTGGGCCGGACCTTCACATCGCAGCACATGCCATACAGCCGCTCGTCCTGGCCGCCCATGAATTGGCGACCAACGCAGCAAAATATGGCGCTCTCGCCTGTGGTGGGGGCACCTTGAGGGTCGAATGGAGCCGAACTCCGTCTGGAGGTCTCACCGTGAGATGGATCGAGACGGGCGTCGAGGGCCTGAAGCCGCCAACGTCGACAGGCTTTGGGACAAGGGTGATCGAGCAGGTTCTGGTGATGCAACTGAACGCTCAAATCGACATGAACTTTCGGCATGGAGGCCTGCAGTTGGAGATCGTTCTGCCATCTGACGTGTTGGAAGCTTCCGAATAACGATGCGCGTCCTATTAGTTGAAGACGAGGCGCTGGTTGCATTGGACCTTGCAGAAATGGTCGAGGAACTCGGACATACGGTTGTTGGTATGTGCAATTCGGCTGACTCGGCGCTTACCTTCTTGGAACGCTCGGATGTGGACTTCGCCGTCCTCGACTACAATCTCAGACAGAGCACGAGCGCGGCGATCGCCGATCGCTTGACAGCGCTCCGCGTGCCTTTTGCTTTCTTGACGGGTTACCGTCCATCTGGGCTTCCGGAACGGTTCAGGAACGGTACTATCTTGGCGAAGCCGGTTAGCTTCGAGGCGGTCAAAGGCTTGTTTGCCCCCGCCGCCAAATCAGATCCATGATGCTCTCATCTAACTTCAAAGTGTCCTGAATTGGCAGGAGGAGCGTCACGGGCAGATGAACATCAGCGCCCGTGCCGCAGTAGCCCCGAAGTCGCCCAGGGTGGCATAGAATGCGGGCACATCCTGCCAGCGCATCGCGATCCCGGGACGTGCCAAAGGAACCAGATCCGCGCCGCCCAACGCGAAATCGGTGCGCAACGGAGCGCCCTAGGCACTTCGTTGCCCCTTCACCGTAACCCGGACTATCCAGCGCCGCGCGCCAACGGACCGACGGCGAGATAGAGGCCATTGCCATCCCCGCGCCGCCCCAAGCTCGTTGCTAGTCGCCTCTCACCGGCAAAGCCTGTTTTCGCAATTCTGCCGCGGCGGCTTCGCTTAGATCATTGTCGGCTTGCGGGGCTTGTAGAACCTCGATAGCCCATTTTCGAAGCGCATTGGTACCCTCGCTGGGTTCCTGGCTCAGGACGGCTATCGCGATATCCAGTTTCGCACTGGCAACTTCGCGTTTTCTGACTTGCGCGTTCAACATCACAGCCGTGACTGCGATCACTAGGACAACTGCAATTTTCCACATATCGAACTTGCCAACCAAGGTTCTCGGTCGTTCGCCTATCAGGTGTCGGCGGCGCCCGTAGGCGACGGCATAGGCCAGGCGATGTCACGGCTGACATTCGGTGCGAACGCAGCGCTCTATGCCCGCCTGCAGGAGATCGGCTTCGAAGGGTTTGTCGATGAGCAACTCAACGACACTCGGATCGAAAATGTGGCACTCGAGGCACTGGCCGTCGATGCGATCGTGAACTTCGATCAGGAGAATTTCTGGAAGTTCAGCACGGACGTTTGGGCCATCAGTTGACGCGCGCTGTATTCAGCGAAAAGCAGCTGCGTGAGGTCATGGCGCTGTTCTGGGCCAATCACTTTCATGCAGCCTACAAGGACAGTTCGCGCATCCACCTGCAGATGTTTGACGATCGCGCGTTCTATCAAGAGAACGCGTTCGGCCAGTTCAGAGACCTGCTGGTCTACAGCGCTCGCAGCCCGTTGATGGCGCAGTTTCTGGACAATGACGAAAGCTCGGCAGGGAGCCTGAACGAGAACTACGCCCGCGAACTGCTTGAGTTGCATACCTTGGGCGCAAGAGCCGACTACACTGAGCAGGATATCTCGGAAGTGGCCCGTATCTTCACTGGCTGGCACTATGCGGAAATCGAGCAGGCCAATTCAGCGGCGATTCCGCGTTTCGAGTTCAGATACCGTCCGCTGAGGCACGATAACGGCGACAAGATGCTCAGCTTTCACCCCGGCGTAATCATCGGCCGGGATGGAAACGAGGGTTACCAGGAAGGGCGACAGCTACTCGCGTACCTTGCGGCACACCCGGCGACGTCGTCGTTCGTATGCGGCAAGATCGTGCAACTTCTTGTAGCCGACGTTCCGCCGCAGCACTTCGTCGATGTCTGCAGTATCACGTGGATGGTGACGGACGGCGATATCCGTTCGGTTCTGGAAGCCATCCTAAAGGACCCGTCATACATTACGACGGTCGAGTATCAACGAAACAAGGGCAAAACGCCTTTCGAGTACTCGGCGTCCGTCGCACGTTTCTTGGCGCTGTCTCCCGAGGCATCGCAGGTCCGTGATTTGGCTATGATACTGCCAGGGGGCTCAGACGGGCTTGAGCTCTTTCCGGCCGCAGGAACGTAGCGATTTCAGGGGACTACCGTCTGGAAGTACAGATTCTTGACGGCGAAACCGTTGTTTGGCGCTATATCGAGGCCGTCTCAGCAGGGTGACGTTCACCAATCTCGAGAAGGAGGTGGCCGCCGCGAAACTCACAGCATTGCCGTCCGAGGGGCGCATCGAGAAGCGCCGCATCGGTGCTGTCAGACTCATGCGAACCAGTCTACGCAAGGGCAGCCAATTTGCTCGGATAAGCCCCCGCTCTTGGGATTTGCTGTGTACAAATGGGAAGTGCCGGCCTAGACGGCACATCTTGGCTCCGCTGATCGGTAGGAGCGCAATGCGCATTCGCGCCTCCTCAGTCCAGACAGATCGCAATTATGTTCCAGCCCCTCGCCAATGCGCTTTCAAAGCGCGGCTACGATACCCTGACCGCAGTCCAGGACGCCGTCACCGATCCAAAGCTGCAAGACGCGGACCTTGTGGTCTCGGCGCAGACCGGATCGGGCAAGACGGTGGGCTTCGGCCTTGCCATTGCGCACACGATCCTGGGCGCGGACGGCACAGTGGGACCGGCCGCAGCACCGCTTGCGCTGATCGTCGCACCGACGCGGGAGCTGGCACTTCAGGTGATGCGCGAACTTGAATGGCTCTATGCCGAGGCGGGCGCGCGGGTGACGACCTGTATCGGAGGCATGGACATCCGCGACGAGCGCCGCGCTCTGGATCGAGGCGCCCATATCGTCGTCGGCACGCCCGGTCGTCTGCGCGATCATATCCAGCGTGGCTCGCTTGAGATGGGCAGCCTGAGGGCCATCGTCCTGGACGAGGCAGACGAGATGCTGGACCTGGGCTTTCGCGAAGACCTGGAGTTCATGCTGGGCGAGGCCCCCGATGATCGGCGCACGCTGATGTTCTCGGCCACAGTGCCGCCGATGATCGAAAAACTCGCCAAGCGGTTCCAGCGCGACGCCGTGCGGGTGACCACGCTGAGCGCCGAAGGCCAGCACGCCGACATCGCCTATCAGGCCATGCGCGTCGCCCCCCACGACGCCGAAAACGCGATCATCAACCTGCTGCGCTTTCACGACGCCGAAAACGCCCTCGTCTTCGCCAATACACGCGCCAGCGTGAACCGGCTGACCGCGCGCCTGACGAACCGGGGATTTTCCGTCGTGCCGCTTTCGGGCGAGTTGAGCCAATCCGAGCGCACGCACGCCCTTCAGGCCTTGCGCGACGGGCGCGCGCGGGTTTGCGTGGCGACCGATGTTGCGGCGCGCGGCATCGACCTTCCCAAGCTCGACCTCGTCATCCATGCCGAGCTTCCCTCGAATGCCGAAAGTCTGCTGCACCGCTCCGGTCGAACCGGACGGGCAGGGCGCAAGGGCATCTCTGCCCTGATCGTGCCGCCCAAGCTGGCGTCTAAAGCCGGGCGGCTGCTTGGTATGGCCAAGATCGAGGCCGACTGGATTGCGCCGCCCTCGGCCGAGGAGATTCTGCAACAGGACGAGGAACGCCTGCTGGCCGACCCCGTCTGGACAATGGAGCCGACACCAGAGCAGCGCGACTTCGCCGCGAAACTGCTGTCCCTGCACGGCCCCGAAAGAATAGCTGCGGCCTATCTGGCCATGCATCAGTCGCGCCTGTCTGCGCCCGAGGACCTCGCCGACCCGGGGGCGCTCCCCGAGCGAAAGGAGCGCGCGGCTTTCGGCCCCAGCTCCTGGATTTCTCTCTCGGTCGGCCGTGATGACCGGGCCGAGCCGCGCTGGCTGCTGCCGCTTTTGTGCAGGGCTGGCAATCTCGACAAGGACTCCATCGGCGCGATCCGAGTGCAGCAGTCGGAAAGTTTCGTCGAGATTCTGAATTCTGCCGTTCCCGGCTTCCTTGCGGCCATCGGCGAGGACGGCGAACTCGAGAAAGGGGTCAAGGCCCGGAAACTCGACGCCGCACCGGACGTCGCACCTGACCGCGCTCCTGCCCCCCGCGAACCAGCCCAGAGCCCGCGCCAGCCCGAACGCCCGGCCCCGTCGCGATCTGACGAGCGCCAAGACAAGCGCCCGACGCCCAAAACGCGCGATACAGGCCCAAAAGCCGCTGCGCCGAGGTCTCTCGACAAAATGGCTCGGGCGATCGCCGAGGGCGCGGTGAAGCCCATTCGAACACCGAAGGATCGCAGCGGCGGGTCATCTGCTCCGGGCGATGACAAGCCGTCCAAGAAGACGCGCTGGGATAAGAAGCCTTCGGGGGCACCGACCGGCAAGTTCGAGAGCAAGCCGACGTCCAAGGGCGCCGTCAAAAAGGACCTGCGAACCGACAACTCCAGGTCGGACGCGCGCAAGACCGACGGCAAAGCCAAGGGAACCAGCTCAGCCGCTGGCGATACCTCCAAGCGCTTCACACCTCCCGGCGCCGCAGGCAGGTCCGGCAAGCCGAAGCCGCAAAGTCGCTTCAAACCAGCGGGGAAACCGCGCAAAGGGTAGACCTCTAGTCGGTGCTGTCGGACTGATGCGAACCAGTCATCGCGGAGAGAGCAATGAGCCCCCTATGTCGCGCCGAGATGGCGCCATTCGACGGTAGGGCAGCCAATGGGTAGCGCAGCCAAAGATACAAGGATGTGAAGCGTGGCTTTATTGATCGCGCGCCGCTCGAGCCGGCCTAGGAGCGGTAACGCCGGAACTTCTGGAACCGTCTTGGACGATCGGGCTTTTCAGCGTCCGGAAAGACCGCCGCCCAATCCGCATCCACGACGTCGCCGACGTAGAGGTCACCGACACTGTCTTGCGCTATGCTGTGCGGGGACAGGAACTGGCCGGGGCCAAGCCCGGCGCCCCGTCCCGCGTCCAGCCGGGACAGTACGGTGCTTTGCCGGTCGAGGACGCTGACAAAGGGTCCGATGTTCGGGAAGTCGCGGTTTACCTTCAGATAGGGCGCGAGTTCGCCAACGATGCAGTCCGGGCAACTGCCGGGCGTGATCGCCAGTCCGCTGGGCCGGTGCATGTTCACGATCTGTGTTTCATACCGTCCATTCGGGTCGAAGATCTGAACACGCGAATTCTCCCTGTCGGCCACGTAGATCCAGCCGTCTGGATCGCAGCAGATGTTGTGCGGCAAGTTGAATTCTCCGGGCCCCGTTCCCGGGCTTCCCCAACTCAGAAGATGTCTGCCGTTTGGATCGAATTTGTGGACGCAGGCGTTTTGATACCCATCCGACACATAGATATCGCCGGACGGGGAAACCGCGGAATGGGTGCACTTGCAGAAGGGCTTGCCGCTCATGAATCCGGAACTCACTCCCGCCGTCCCGATTTGCATCAGGAGCTTGCCGTCCAGCGAGAACTTGCGGACCGTATGGTCGAAGTTGTCGGTCAGATAGAGATGCTGGTCAGGCCCGATCGAGGCACCGTGGGGATTGGTGAAAATTCCTTCGCCCCAGGCTGCCAGCACCTCACCGTCCCTGCTCAGCACCACCACGGGAGTTTGGCCGCGATTGAAGAGGTACACCCGGTCCTTGCCGTCAACCGCGATGCCGGCGACGTCGCCCAGCACCACCTCAGACGGAAGCCTGGCCCAATCGTCTACCGGCTCGAACCTGTAGTCGCCCGCACCAAGAATTTCCGTCATTTGCGCCTCTCGGTTACCTGTCCACGCATTCCTGTATCAGCATAGGTCAAGAGTCGGCCCCGAGGAAGCGATGCGGTCGCGGAACACGACCATTCGACACGCGATCTCGCGCCCGGCCGAAGCGGACGTCCCCCTGCGACCTGAGCCTATCTGTCAAGAACGGCCACCAGGTGCGGAAATTCCGGCGTTGCCATCAGCGCCTTGCATCGCGCGAACCGGCGATCGGCATAAGCTCTGAAGTCCTCGGCGGGGTTGCCGTTCGCCAACTGGATCAGGCCCCAGAGCGTCCAGAGAAGATCACACATCGCCTTGTAGATAACCATGCGCGCCCGGTCCATTTCAGGCACCGGCCCGCCGAAGTAGGCGGTAAGCATCTCCTCATCCTGATCGGGGCCAAAGCCGCCTTCGACGGAAAGGTCGCCCAGATCCCACATCGGGTCGTTCATGCCCGCGTATTCCCAGTCGACGATCCACATCCGCTCGCCGGTATCCAGGAAGTTCTCACACAGCGGATCGCAGTGGCAGGCGACCGAGGGAGGCGTCCGGCGCCCGAGCGACGCGCGGACAACCTCGGCCTCTTCCACGACGTCGTGGTAGCCCTCGGGCAGGCCTACGTCCTTCGTCGACAGGAGCTTCAGGTAGCCGTCGATCATCTCGAACAGCTCGAAGCGTGCAGGGAAGACGGCGCCAGAGTCGTGAAGCTGCCGGAACGCCCGTCCGGCGCGGGCGGGAGCGCCAGGGCGGATGCGGAAGGCCTCGGGCGTCATGGTCTCGGTGCCGTCCACGAAGCGTGTGACCATCACGCCCGAAGCGGGGTCCACGAACAGCACCTCGGGGCTTACGCCCGCCTCGGCGGCGGCACGGGCGGCGGCCGCCTCGTTGGCGCGGTCGATGTATTCCTCCGTGCCTTTGCCCGGCAAGCGCAGTACGGCGTCGCCCGCCCGGAACACGGCGTTGGTGAGCCCGCCCATCCGCACGAGCGGGCCGGCGTAGCCGGAAAGCGCCGGTATCCGCGCCAGAACCTTCCGAGCCTCGTTCTCCATCCGGTCCCCCGTTTCGCCCGACTGTCGCCGCCACTCTTCCATAGGCCTGAACACGTGACTAGGCTCAGCCGAGCGGAGGATGCCATGGCCAGCCACGACAACGACCACCTCGACGCCGTCTATGCCGCGAAAGGTCCTGCGGACATCGCGCGGCTCTATGATGACTGGGCGGGATCCTACGACGCTGACATGGCGAAGGCAGGCTACCGCCACCCGGCGATTGCGACGGCCCTCATGGCGCGGCACTTGCCGCGCGGTGCGGCGCCGATACTCGACGCCGGCGCGGGCACGGGCCTTGTTGGCGAGTGGCTCGGCATCCTCGGCTATCCGGAGGTCGAGGCGCTCGACATTTCCGAGGGGATGCTCGCCGTCGCGCGGGCCAAGGGTATCTACAGCAACCTGCATGTCGGGCTGCTGGGCGGCGAACTGCCGTTGCCGTCCGGCCGCTTCGCAGGCCTGGTCTGCGCCGGCGTTCTGACCACGGGCCATGTCGGCGCCGAAGCGCTGCCCGGCCTTCTCGCCGTGACGAGACCAGGCGCCGTGCTGGTGCTGACGGTCAAGGAGACGCTTTGGGCCGGAAGCCTCGCCGCAGCCGTCGCCGCCACGCCCGAGGCAAAGCTGATGGAGGCGACGGAGCCCTACATCTCGATGCCCGGCGACGCCGGCGCCACGCCCAGCCGCGCCGTGGTGGTGACGCGTACCTAGGCCCTGATGCGTTCGCCCTTAGGATCGTGGAAAGGCGGCGTGCCGAGCTCTGCCGACACCGTCTCGCCCGCAACGACGAGCTCGTAGCGCCCGCCTGCCAGCCAGTCGTCCTTTACCCCCATAGCATTCCGGACATATCCGTAACCGATGCCTTTCCCGAGCGTGTAGCCGTAGCCGCCCGAGGTGAGGTAGCCGACCGGCGCGCCGTCCCGCAGGATCGTCTCGCGCCCCAGAAGCACGGTGTCGCCGTCGACAAGGAACCCCGCGAAGCACTTTTTCAGGGGCTTGCCCGATAATCCTTCGAGGGCCTCACGCCCGAGGAAGGGGCGATTCGACCTCATCTTGACGGCCCAGCCCAGCCGTGCCTCGAAGGGCGTGTCGTTCGGCGTGATGTCAGATGACCAGGCGCGGTAGCCCTTCTCGAGCCGCAGGGATTCAAGTGCGCGATAGCCCACGGGACGCAAGCGCGCGCCGGCGCCCGCCTCCATCAACGCGTCAAAGACCCGCCCTGTGGCCTCGAGCGGCACATGCAACTCCCAGCCCAGCTCGCCGACATAGGTCACCCGCAGCGCCCGTGTCATGGCTCCGGCAATGTCGATTTCGCGCACGTGGCCAAAGGGAAAGGCCGTGTTCGATACCTCGGCATCGGTCACGGCCGACAGCACCTCGCGGGCGCGTGGGCCCATCAGCGAAAGAGTGCCCCACCGCTCGGTCACATCCTCGACCCGCACGTCGCCTTGCGGAAGGTGGTCGACGATCCAGCCGAGGTCATGGGTGCGGAAGCCCGTGCCGGTGACGATGTAGAAGCGGTCCTCGGCGATCCGCGCCACGGTCAGGTCGGCCTCGATCCCGCCGCGGCTGTTCAGAAGCTGGGTATAGGTCAGTCGCCCCACAGGCTTCGTCACGTCCCCCGCGCAGATCCAGTCCAGAGCGCGTTCCGCGTCGCGGCCCGTGATCTCGTATTTCGCGAAGGACGACTGATCGAAAACGCCCACCGCGCTGCGGACCAGCGCATGTTCTTCGCCCACTGGACCGAACCAGTTCTGGCGCCCCATCGAATAGAGGTCGCGCGCCTCGGCTCCTTCGGGCGCGAACCAGTTGGGGCGTTCCCAACCGAGCTTGGAGCCGAAGACCGCCCGGTGCGCCTTGAGCCGGTCGTAAAGCGGAGAGACGATGCGCGGGCGTCCGCTTTCCATCTCCTCGTGCGGGAAGGCGACGGTGTAGTGCTTGCCATAGGCTTCGCAAGTGCGCTCGCAGACCCAGTGCCGATCGCGGTGCAGGCTCGAGAAGCGGCGGATATCGACGACCCAGAGGTCCATCGGCGCTTCGCCCGCGATGACCCAGTCAGCCAGCACCCAGCCCGCCCCGCCACCCGATGCAATGCCGAAGGCGTTGAAGCCTGCACCGACGTACATGTTCGCGCATTCCGCCGCGCGGCCGAGGATGAAGTTGCCGTCGGGCGTGAAGCTTTCCGACCCGTTGATCATCTGCTTCACGCCGGCCTCGGCCAGAGACGGCACGCGCGCGATCGCCTGCTCCATGTGCTGGGCGAAGTGGTCCCAATCGTCGTCGAAGAGCCGGAACTCCCAGTCATTGGGGATGTCACCGGTGGTCAAAGGCTGCGGATCTGGCTCGTAGCCACCCATGACGAGGCCGCCGACCTCTTCCTTGAAGTAGGTACGCCGGTCAGGGTCGCGGATCGTCGGCGCGTTGGTCGAAAGACCAGGCAAGGCCTCGGTGACGATGTACTGGTGCTTGATCGGCTGTAGCGGCACTTCGATCCCTGCCATCGCGCCGATCTGCCGAGCCCACTGCCCGCCGCAGTTGACGACCTTCTCGCACAGGACCTCGCCTTGCGTCGTCTCGACGGCGACAATTCGGTCACCCTCCATCCGGAAGCCGGTGACGCGGACGCCCTCCATGAGCTTCGCCCCGTGCATCCGCGCCCCCTTGGCTAGCGAGCGTGTGATGTCGGAAGGGGTCGCCTGGCCGTCGGTTGGTAGCCAGCTTGCGCCGACAAGGTCGGAGGTGTCCATCAGGGGCCACATCCGCTTCACTTCGTCGGGTGAGATCAGGTGCATCTCCATCCCGAAGCTGCGGGCGGTGGTGGCGAGGCGGCGGAACTCGGTCCAGCGGTCTGGTGTGGTCGCGAGCCGAAGGCAGCCGGTCATCTTCCATCCGGTCTCAAGCCCCGTCTCCCCGGCCAGCCTTTTGTAAAGCTCGACCGAATACTTGAGCACCTGCGTGATCGAAGCGGACGAGCGCAGCTGTCCCACCAGCCCCGCCGCGTGCCATGTCGAGCCTGAGGTGAGTTGCCCCTGTTCCAGAAGGAGAACGTCGGCCTTGTGGTCGCGGGCGAGGTGATAGGCGGTCGAACAGCCGATGATCCCCCCGCCGATGACGACGATCTGGGCGCGGTCCGGAAGGCTCATTCTGTTCCCCATCTGTTGCGGTAGGCGGACAGCGCCGCGTCAAGCCGCGCACGGTTTTCGGCGGCGTAGGCCAAGTAGTCGACGCCCGGCGCCGACAGGTTGAGGTCAGAGACATAGGCCCAAAGCGTCTCGCGCAGGAGCGCGGCGACCTGCATCGCGTCGAAGGCGCGGAAAAGGGCCGGGTCGGGCCTTGAGGCGAAGTAGGTCGTCAGAAGCGCCTCGGTCGCATCGGGTGGCATCTCGGCGTTCGCGGCCGCTCCGGCGAGGTCGAAAAGCGCCGTGCCGAAGCCCGCGTATTCATAGTCGATGAGCCAGATCCGATGTGTGTCGTCGAGGAAGTTCGCAGGCAGAAGGTCGTGATGCCCGAAGACGATGGGAAGGGGGACCTGCGCCCGCTCCATCTCGTCGGAAAGGGCCAGCAAGGGCGGCGTGACGCTTTCGTGCCGGGTTCCTCGCAGGGTGCGCGCATAGTCGCGCACGACATGGAACGGCCAGAAGAGGAACGCCGCGCCCGAGATCCCGGCGGCCATCTGGCTGTGAAAGTCGGACAGAAGCCGCGCGACGCGCTCGGGATTGGCGCGCAGGTCCTCGGCCTCCCAGGTGCGCGCCTCGATGAAGGCGGTGACCATGACGCCGGGGGTGGCGTAGCGCACCTCGGGCCCGAAGCCCGCGGCATGGGCGGCACGCGCCGTCATGACCTCGCGCGCGCGGTCGACGTGGTGGAACGGGTAGTCGCGTCCCAGGCGCACGACATGGGTGCCTGCGTCGTCGGTGACCTTCCAGATCTCGTTCGACAGCCCGCCCGAAAGTCGCTCGCCTGAAGGCGTGCCGTGCCAGCAGGGCAGGGTGGCGACGGCCTCAGGCAGCGTCATGCCCGCCTCCGTCCGAGAGGCCGAGCTGCGCGCGCGACCGGGACGCCGCGGCGTGGATCAGCCGGTCGGCGATGATGGCGATGAAGGCGACGCAGAGACCGGCGACCAGCCCGCGCCCGGCGTCAGCCTTTGTCAGCGCGATGTAGACCTCCTGCCCGAGGTCGCGGGTACCCACGAGCGCCGTGATGACGAGCATCGACAGAGCGAACATGATCGTCTGGTTCAGGCCCAGAAGGATTTCGGGCATGGCAAGGCGCAGGCGGATGCGGGTCACAATCTGCCAGGGCGTGCAGCCCATGGCCTTGCCTGCCTCGATCAGAGCGGGATCGACACCGCGCAGGCCGAGAACGGTGTAGCGGATCGCGGGCGCCAGCGCGAAGGCCACGATGGCAATCATCGCCGTGAAATCGCCTACACGGAACAGCATGACGGCCGGCATCAGGTAGACGAAGGCGGGCAGCGTCTGGAGCGTGTCGATGATGACCCGCACCGAGGCCCACAGCCGGTCGCGCTCGGCCACGAGGATGCCGATGGGCAGGCCGATCAGCATGGCGATCAAGACCGCGATGCCGCAGAGGTAGACGGTCGTCATCGCCTCTTCCCAAAGGCCTGTCGAGGCCACAAGGACGGTGAGCCCGCCGGCCAGAAGGGCCAGCCGCGGCCCACCCAGCCGCCAGCCGGCGAGCGTCAGAAGCCCTGCCACGCCCAGCCAGGGCAGGCTGATCAAGAAGCGCTTCACCGGGATGAGGACGTTCAGGAGGACCGCGTTCTTCGCGGCCTCGATTTCGTCGAAGTAGTTGATGTTGATGTATTCCACGACTTCGGACCAGAAGGTGCCGGTCGAAAGCCTCCCGGTCTCGGGGTAGGTCTGCACCGCCGGCACGGCGAGGCCCGCGAGGGTGGCGAGGATCAGGACAGTCAGCGCCGACAGCAGGAAGGGGTGACGCCCGACGATGCCTTCGTTGCTGACGGGGGCCGCCGGACGCCTTCGCGCCGCCGCCTGACTGAGGCGGTCGAGCGCGATAGCCAGGGCCACGATGGCGAACCCAGCCTCGAGCCCTGCGCCGAAGTCGAGCCGACGGAGCGCCGAGAGCACGTCGAAACCAAGGCCGCCCGCCCCGATCATCGAGGCGATGATGACCATGTTGAGCGACAGCATGATCACCTGGTTGACGCCTACCATCAGCGCTTCCTGCGCCGAGGGCACCATCACCCGCCAAGTCATCTGCCGCGGCGTGCAGCCGATCATGCGGCCGAGGTCGACGATCTCGTCCGGCACTCGCTGCAGCGCAAGCATGGTGATCCGCGTCATGGGCGGCATGGCGTAGATGAGCGTCGCGATCATCGCCGAGGTCGGGCCGAAGCCGAAGAGAATCAGGATCGGTACGAGGTAGGCGAAGATCGGAATGGTCTGCATCAGGTCAAGAAACGGTACGATCGCACGCCCGAACCCTGTCCAGCGATGCCCCGCGATCCCAAGCAAGAGGCCACCCCCCACGCCCAACGGCACCGCCACGAGGATCGAGGCCAGCGTGAGCATTGCGCTCGTCCACTGGCCGAAGATCGCAATGAAGAAGAACGCCCCTCCGGCCAGCGCCGCGAGTGGCAAGCCGCTAAGGACGAACCCGAGAAGCGCCACCAGCAGCGTCACGCCCAGCCATCCCACCGGCGGCACGGGCACGCCGAAGACGGTTGCGCCGCCGGACAGCAGGCCGAGGGCAATCTGGTAGGGCACGTCGATGACGGCAGAGATGAAGCGCGTGAGGTCGCGGAACGTGAAGAGGCCGAAATGTGCCTCTTTCGTCAGCCAGTCGAGCACTCCGCTGATCCAGGCGGCGAACGGCGGGCGCCAGGCACGGGGGACCTCGAAGGCCCAGGGCAGAACCTCGCCGCCCCAGAGCCAAAGGGCCGCGAAGACGAGGGTGGCGGCGATCCACATCAACGTCCCGGACCGAAGGCCGAGGACTGGAGGTTGGGCAATAGTTGCGGTCTCCATCCCCTAGCCCCCCAACATGAGGTCGACCACGGTTGCCCGGTCCAGCTGCCCCACGACGCGCCCATCGGCGCCGGTCACTGCGACAGCCTCGGTCCCGGCGCGAAACAGAGGCGCCGCCTCGGCCACCGAGGTGCGCGTGGCGACATGTGGCCTCTCCGCCACGCCGTCCGCGGGCGACATCACGCTGCCCGCCTTCGCGACCTTCGCGCGCGCAACCGCCCGCGTGAACTCGCGGACGTAATCGGTTGCGGGGTTCAGGACGAGGTCCTCGGGCGTGCCCGCCTGCACGACCGCCCCGTCCTTCATGATGGCGATGCGGTCGGCGAGCCGGATCGCCTCATCGAAGTCGTGGGTGATGAAAACGATGGTCTTTTTCAGAACGGATTGCAGGCGGATGAACTCGTCCTGCATCTCGCGCCGGATCAGCGGATCGAGGGCCGAGAAGGGTTCGTCGAGGAACCAGAGCTCAGGGTCTGCGGCGAGCGAGCGGGCAATGCCCACCCGCTGCTGCTGGCCGCCCGACAACTGGCGGGGAAAGGCCCCCTCGCGCCCCGAGAGGCCGACGAGGCTTACCATCCGTGCCGCGCGCTCCTCGCGCTCGGTCCGCGGCATGCCCTGCACCTCGAGCGGGAAGGCCACGTTCTGGAGGACCGTCATATGCGGCAGAAGCGCGAAGTGCTGGAAGACCATCCCCATCTTGTGACGGCGCAGCGCGATCATCTCTGCGTCGGAAGCCGTCAAAAGGTTCCGGCCGTGGAACAGGATCTCGCCCGCGGTCGGCTCGATCAGGCGCGACAGGCAACGGACGAGCGTCGACTTGCCGGATCCGGACAGGCCCATGATGACGAAGATCTCGCCCTCTCTTACGGCCAGGTCAATGTTGCGCACTGCGGGGACCAGCCTTGCCGCGACAAGCGCGGCAGGGTCGGCCTCAGGACCGAGGCGGCGCAGCGTTTCGGCCGCATTCGGGCCGAACAGCTTCCAGACGCCCCGGCAGACAAGTTTCGGTTCCGTCGTGTTCATCTCGCGGTCCGGCAGGGCGCCCTCAGGCGCCCTGGCCGAGGCTTTGCACTACTGGATCCAGCCCTGCCAAGTCGCCTCGTTCGCCGCCATCCAGTCGGCTACGACTTGCTCGACGGTCTTCCCGTTCAGGTCGACCTCGGTGATCATCGCACCCATGTCTTCGTTGCTGACGGTGAAGGCATCTATCGCCGAATAAGCGCCTGGCCACTTCTCCTGCACGCCAGACCACGCGACCTTCCAGATGTCGCCGAAGGGTTTACCGCAGTCGTAGGCGAGATCGGGGTTCAACCCCGATGCAGGGTCGGTATAGCACTCCGCAGTGTACTCGGGGAACTCGACCCACTCGCCTTCGTACTTCGCCGGAGCCCAGTGCGGGGCGTAGACCCACAGAAGGATCGGCGCCTGCCGCTGGATCGCGCTTTCCAGCTCGGCGAAGAGAGCGGCGTCAGTCCCGGCGTGAATGACCTCGAACGGCAGGTCGAGCGCCTCGACCCGCTCCTCGTCGAAGCCGCCCCAGGTGACGGGACCTCCAAGATAGCGGCCCTTCGGCAGCGTCTCGGCCGTGCCGAAGGCTTCGGCGCAAGCGGGGTCCTTCAGCGCCTCCCAGTTGGGCAGGCCTGGGCAGAGCTCCTTCATGTAGATCGGGTACCACCACTCTTCCTTGGCCTGCATTCCCGTGGCGCCGACATTGACGACGTCCCCGGTCGCGGTCGCGGCGTCCATGGCCTCGCGCCCCGTCGTCTCCCAGATCTCCATGGCGACATGGAGATCGCCGGTCTCGAGCCCGGCGAACTGGGCAAGGTAGTCGGCCTGAACATACTCGACATTGTAGCCCGCGGCCTTCAGCACCTCGCCCATCAGCTGGGTGGTAATGAGCTGACCGGTCCAGTCGTGCAGCGTGAGCTTGATCGGGTCAGCCGATTCCTGCGCAAGCGCCGATGTACCTGCCAGAAGCGCGACAGTGATCGCGGAAATCCGTTTCGATGTCATGTGGATGCATCCCCTGCTGGGTTCGGAAACTTCCGGGAGTGACGCGGGCCGGGCGCGCCCCGGATGCAGCGCCGAGCTTGTGCGACCCAAGTGAACAGCGCGGCGAAGCGGCCTGTCAATTGCCAAATGTGGGAATTTGTGGTTTTTCCGCCCGTATCTGTTGACTCATGCCTTGGGGCGCGATGGACCGCCTGTCGAAGCGGCACGGCCGCATCCTTGAAATCCTCGGTCGCGAAGGCACCGTGACGATCGCCGAACTTGCCGGGCGACTCGACGTCTCGGCGGAAACCGTGCGCCGCGACGTCCGCCCTCTGGCCGACCGTGGCACGGTGGTGCGGATGCACGGGGCTGTGGGCCTTGTCGGCAGCGCGGGCGAGGCGCCGTTCCAGCGGCGCATGACCGAGAATGCGGGTGCCAAGCAAAGGATCGCACGGACATCCGCCGCGCTCGTTCGGAACGGCGACAGCCTCGCGCTCGACACCGGCACAACGACGAGTTTCCTCGCGCGTGCGCTGACCCGCCACGAACGGCTTGAGATCGTAACGAACTCGACCGACATCGCTCGGACACTTGGCGGGCGGAACGGCAACCGTGTGCACCTTCTAGGAGGCCGCTTTAGCGCGGACTCGGGCGCGGTCCTAGGCTTCGAGACGGTCGAAGCGATGCTGAGCTTCCGGGTCGATCACGCCGTCATCTCCGCCGGTGCGATCTCGCCCGAGGGGGTTATGGACTACGACCCGGACGAGGCGGCCTTTGCCCGTGCGGTCTTGGCGTCAGGCCGGCGGCGGATCGTCGTCTGCGACAGCGGCAAGTTTGGTCGCAGGGCACTGGTCCAGGTGTGTCCGCTGAGCGGGATCGACGCACTCGTTACCGAGGTTGCGCCCACGAGGACGCTTGCCGCGGCTCTGGCCGAGAACGGTGTCTCGGTCACCTGGTCGCAGGCGTCCCTCGGGCACTTGTCGACATAGGCAAGGATCAGGACTCACAGCCAACATACGACGATTGCAGCGAGCGCGATGGCGGATAGGCCCGACCTTCAGGCCACCTGTCGTGTCGGGCTACAACGCGCTGCGGTGCTGTCAGGCTAATACGAGCCAGCCTCCGCAAGGCCGGTGACGCAGAGCCTCACTTCGCATAGAGGCCGCGCCATTCGGCAAGCGCGGCGGTTCGGTTCAGTTTGAAGAGGTTTCGACTGGAGAGGCTGCGGTCCTGGTTGAAGTGGTTCGAGACGGAGGCATGGACGGAGGCAAACTTCTGCAGACATCGCATCTGACGAAAGCGCTGCATTGCCCGCTCCCGTCTTCGGAACGGCAGATGTGAGTTCTCCGCCCGGTTGTTCCCCCAGCGACCCATCTCGCGATCGTCACCTCGCCCCATCTCCTTCAGAGCTGCACCGTAGGTGCGGAGGCGATCGGTCACCACCTCCTCGGGCCGGCCGTGCCTCTTCATCGCCTTCCTGAGGAACTTCGACCTGCCTTCTTATCGCGGGTCGTCGTCGGGACGAAGCTCTCCAGTACCTCACCTTCTTGATCTACGGCCCGCCAGAGGTAATGCTGCCTGCCGTTGATCTTCACGAACATCTCGTCCAGATGCCACCGCCACCGGCTCGAGCGCATGCCCTGCACCCGGCGCTTCCGGATCTCGGAGGCAAACATCGGACCGAACCGGTTCCACAAGTACCGGACCGTCTCGTGGCGGACGTCGACGCCGCGTTCGTGGAGCAGGTCCTCGACGTTCCGCAGCGACAGCGGGAAGCGGACGTAGAGCATCACAGCCAGGCGGATGATCTCGGGGCTCGTCTTGAAGTACCTGAAGGGGGATTGTTTGGGCATTGCAGCAGGGTAGGCGGGACGCTGCGCCGTCTCAACTAGGGTTTCTGACAATGCCCTCTGGGGCAATGCTCAGCCCTTCCGCCTTATCGTGCCGACGAGTTCGGTGGCCTCGGCCAGGGTGTTCGAGATGGTGCCGTATTTGCGCAAGTTGCGATGCAAGAGATCCAGTCGCTGGTCGCTCTCGTCCGTATCGACCACGATCTCGTAGTCGATGCGGATCATCTTGGGCGGGCTGTCCTGACGGACCGCGTGCAGGCTGACCTCGATGCCGCGCAGATCGAACTTGAGCATCGGCGTCACCCGCTCGGCCCCCTTCAGGAGACAGGCCGCGAGGCTGGCCAGAAGCAACTCGGCCGGGTTGAACGCATCGTCACGACCGGCCATGTCGGTGTCGAGGACGAGATGCGCCGATTTCACCTCGGCCTCGGAGCCGTGGCTGTCGATGCGGCGGGCGCTGACGCGATACTCCAGCATCATTCCCACTCCATCTGCTGGAAGGCGGTCTGCGCGTTGCGACCGGCCAGGCTGTCGAACTGCTCGAGATACCTGAAGGCCGCCTGATCGACCCGTGGCGCGGTCAGGATGTCGCCGCCCTCGTCCAGCAGCGCCCCGATTTGCGCGCGCAGGTTCATCAGGTAGTCGTAGGTGTCGGCGCGGGCGCGATTCATCGTCGTCGGCCCGCCGTGGCCCGGCACGACATGGGCGGCGCCCGTCGCCTCCACCGCGAGATAGGCATCTGGCCAGTGGGTGATCGAACTCTGATCGCCCACGCCGAGGATGCGCTCGACATAGACGATGTCGCCGGTAAACACCGTGTCGCGATCCGGCACCCAGACAAAGCTGTCGCCGGGCGTGTGCGCGGGGCCCGGATGCACGATCTCGAAGATCAGCCCGCCGACATCCAGCGTATGGGCATCGGGAAAGGTCACGTCAGCGAAGCTGGGTTCGGTCCCCTCCAGCGCCGCGCCGATCAGCAGCGTCAACCCCGTCATCTGCATCGAGGCTCGGGCCTGCTGGTCCTCCACCGCCGCATCGGAGGCAATCACCGTCGCCCCCTGCGCCTGCCAGTAGCCGTTGCCGAGCCAGCGGTGGTCCTGCCCGCCGGTGTTGATCACATGCGTCACGGGTTGGTCGGTCACGCTGCGGACAGCATCGTGCAGCGCCTCCGCGCCGCGCCACGAGCCGCCCGGATCGATCAGCACCGCGCCGGCCTCGGTGACGATCAGGCCAAAGGTCGCGTTGTTGCCGAGGTTTTCGGGGCTGCGCTGCTCCTTCTCTCCGACAATCGCCCAGACCCCTTCGGTCACGGGCCGCACGTCCAGGACTTCGGCTGCGGCGAACGTCGGCGCGGCGAGGATGACACCGGCAACGAGGGCGCGGATCATGCGCCGATCCAGCTCTCGAGTTTCGCCGCATCCGGCAGGCCGCCGGCATGGACGAGCTTGCCGTCGACCGAAATGCCGGGCGTGGACATGACGCCCGCCATGGCGATGGATCTTGCGTCGGTCACCTTTTCGACGTCGACCGCAACGCCCAGCTTCGCGGCGGCCTCCTTGACCATTTTTTCAGTAGTGGCACAGCGTGCGCAGCCGGGGCCGTAGACCTTGACGGTTTTCATGGGAGCGTCCTTTTAGAGGAGGAAGTTGAAGAGATAGCCGGTGGCGAGAATCCCGGCCGAGACGACTGCGATGAAGATCGCGATCAGGCGCAGGGTCAGAACCTGCTTCAGGATGATCATCTCGGGCAGCGACAGCGCGATCACCGACATCATGAAGGCCAGCGTCGTGCCAAGCGCCGCCCCCTTGCCCAGTAGCGCCTCCACGATGGGAATGACGCCTGCCGCATTGGTGTACATCGGCACGCCCACGACGACGGCGGCGGGAACCGACCACCAGGCCTCGCCGCCCATGATCCGCAGCATCATCTCTTCGGGGACGTAGCCGTGGATGGCGGCGCCAATGCCGATGCCGACCAGCACCCATAGCCAGACCTTGCCGACGATCTCGCGCACCTGTTCGACACCGATCTTCAGCCGGTCCACCAGCGACAGCCGTTCCTCGGGCAGATCGCCGACGGGGCCTGCGTTCAGCTCGCGCACCCAGTCCTGCAGGTAGCGCTCCAGCCGCATGCGCCCGAGGATGAAGCCTGCGACCGTCGCGATCGTGAAACCGAAGACGAGATAGATCGTGGCGATCTCCCAGCCGACGAGCCCGTAGAGCAGCCCGAGGCCCACCGGCCCCACCATCGGACCCGCGATCAGGAAGGAAAAGGTCACACCGAGCGGGATGCCCGCCGAGACGAAGCCGATAAAGAGCGGCACCGAGGAGCAGGAGCAGAACGGCGTCAGCACGCCCAGCAGGGCGGCCAGCGGATAGCCCCAGACCTGACGTTTGCCCGCCAGGATCGCGCGGGTCTTCTCGGGGCTGAACCAGCTCCGCAGCACGCCGGTGACGAAGACGATGCCCGTCAGCAGCATCAGCACCTTCGGCACGTCGTAAACGAAAAAGGCGATGGCCTCGCCGGTGTGGCTGTCGCGCGCCACCGGAAACAGCGCCGTCACCCATTCCGAGATCGGGATCAGCTGGCCATAGAGAAGGTACAGGACGACGCCCACAACCGGCACGCCCACATACCAGAGCCAGTCGGGCGCGCCGCGCAGCGGTACGAGGTCATGTGTCTCGACGGTCATGCGACCTTCCTTTCAAGATTGAATTCTGCGGTCAGCACAGCGTCGATCACGGCCGCGAATTCCGGCGCGACGTCGGGGTTCCGGCGGTAGCGCACCCATTGGGCGTCGCGCCGGTCGAGCACGAGGCCAGCCGCGCGCAGCACCTTCATGTGCCGCGACATCCGGCTTTGGCTCGCGTCGAGCCGCGCCATCAATTCGCAGACACAATGCTCGCCCCCAGCCCAAAGGAGTGCGAGGGCGGCGCGACGGGTCGCGTCGGATATGGCAATCAGTATGTCCTGCATGCCGGAATGATTATGCGTCCTGGCGCATATGCGCTTTGATCCGTATCAAGCATGCCGGCACCGGCCGATCCGAATTCTCCAACCGCCAGCTGCGGCTGGACCAGTCGCTGCGGCTGCCGGCGCACTTTGATAACCTGGAATCGCGCCTGCTGCTGCAGCGGCGCTTGGCCGAGCGCGGCGGCGGCATCCAGATCGTGCGCACGGGCCGCGGGCGGTTCCGGCTCGAGGTCGCCGGCACGCTGGAGCTGGAGGACTCCTGACACCCCAGCGGTCAGTTAAGAGACGGTTCAGATCCCGGAAAGGATCTCACCATGCGAGTGGCGCAGCTCTGGCGTAACAATGCTGGAGAGCCCGCACCAGCCAGCGCCGGGCCAGAGTGAGGCCCGACGCAAATGCTGTCAGGCTAGGCGATTCAGTCTCCGCAAGGACCTTCAGGCCGCCCCTATGCCGGGCAAAGCTGACGCCACTCGGCAAGCGCGGCGGTGCGGTTCAGCTTGAAAAGGCTTCGGCTTGAGAGGCTGCGTTCGTGGTTGAAATGATTGAAGACGGAAGCGTGGGCGGCGGCGAATGTCTGCAGGCTTCGCATTCGCCGAAAACGGAGCATCGCGCACTCCCGTCGTCGGAACGGCAGATGCGAGTTCTCCGCGCTGTTGTTCGTCCGCGACCAGCTTCCTGCCGGCCACTCGCGCCCCTTCTGTTACGCCCCCGCGCCTGGCGGGGAATGGCGCGCAAGCTACGTCAATCCTTGGGAAATAAACCGGCCATAAGGGTTTCGTCGCTGATCCACATCAACGCGGAGCATGTACCTGGACATATGCTGCCCGAGCGGAGGGCAGGCCTCACCCCGTGTTCCGTAGAGTCGCGCCTGAGAAGTCGAAAGGATGCACTTTCTTGAGGGTCACTGAGCAAACACCTGGCAGAGAGAACGGCAACCCGTCTCTGCGAGAGACGGCCGCATCAAATGCGCTGGTTCCGGCCCAGCGCCTGGCTCCGTCCCCGCCGTCGCGGATGCGGCGTTGGTGGCTATGGGTGATCGCTGGACTTCTGGGGCTCGTACTCGTCGCCGTTGCCTCGTCGCAGTTCTGGATGCCGAGGCCGACACCGGTTTCGGTGGAGGTCGTAACGCTCGCGCCGGTCACGCGTGTACTCGCGGTAAACGGCCGGATCGCTGCAGTCCATTCGGTCGGGATCCGATCGACGGTCGGGGGCGCCCTCGCGGCGCTGTCCGTGGCCGAGGGCGATGTGGTCGACGCGGGTCAGGTTCTGGCCCGGATCGAAGCGGACGCGCAGAATGCCGTCGTACGGCAGGCGATGGCGGCGCTGGACGCCTCCCTCATCGCGCAGGACGAGGCGCGACAAACCTACAACCGCTCGCTCGCACTTGGGACCAACATCGCGCGCAGCGTGCTGGAAACCCAGGCGCGCGCGGTGCAAACTGCGGACCAGGAGGTTTCGCGCCAGACCTCCGTTCTGACACAGGCACAAATTGCGCTGCGCGACCATACGATCCGCGCGCCGATGCGCGGCACCGTTCTGGTACTGGAAGCCGAGCAAGGGCAGATCGTCGATCCTGCCACACCCCTACTGACCCTCGCCGATCTGAGTGAACTGATGGTGGAGGCCGATGTCGACGAAGCCTATGCGACGCAGATCGGCCCAGATCAGCGTGCGGTGCTGCAACTAGCGGGAGAGACGGATCTCCGTGATGGCCATGTCAGTTTCGTGTCGCGGCAAGTGGACGTGGCGACCGGCGGGCTGGCCGTCAGGATAGCCTTCGACGATCCAGTCGCCGCCCCGGTGGGACTGACCGTGGCGGCCAACATCATCGTGGACCAGCGCGATGAGGCACTGACCGTGCCGCGGACAGCCCTGAAGTCCGACGGGGATGCGACCGGCGTCTATGTCGTCGGGGACGGCGCTGCGCGGTTCCGACCGACAACGGTCGTGGACTGGCCCGCAGCACGTCTCGTCGTCACATCGGGCCTGACTGAAGGTGACGCGGTGGTCATCGATGCGGAAGGCATAGCCGAAGGGCAAGCGGTCTCCGTGGAGCAGCCTTGATGCTCTACGCTCTTAAGATCGCGACCCGCTACCTGACGGCCAACAAGGCGCAGACCGCGCTTCTGATCACGGGCGTCGCGGTGGGCGTGTTCATCTTCATCTTCATGTCGGCCCTGATTGGCGGGCTGGCCGAATTCATCCTGTCGCGCACTGTCGGCGACCTCTCGCACATCACGATAGAGGCCGAGGATTCCGACCCCGCCGTGCTGATCGCTCCGGAGGGTCATGTTCTGGCCATAACGGAACGGGGTCGCACGCGCACCGCAACGGTGGCCGAAGCCGAGACCTTGCTCCCGCTGATCGAGGCGGTAGCCGGAGTCCGCGCCGTGTCGCCGCAAATCACCGGTGCGGGCTTTCTCACTCGTGGAGCGCAGGTGTCGCAGGTCAGCGTAACCGGAGTCGAGCCGGGAAGGGAATCCGCGATTCTCGACCTCGACGGCTACATGGTCGAAGGCTCGGCCCGGCTTGGTTCCGGTCTGATCGTGCTGGGCAGCGACCTCGCCGACGACCTTGGGCTGTCCCCGGGCCAGACAGTGCGGCTCCAGAGTTCGGACGGGGTCACCGCTCTACTCACGCTGACGGGTGTCTTCGAAACCGGAAACGGTGCGATGGACGGGACACGCGCCTTCGTCAGCCTGCCGGTGGCACGGACGCTGTTCGCCATGCCGCAGGGCGTCACCCAGATCGAGATCAAGCTCAACGACCTGAACGCCGCGGACGCCACCGCGCTGAGGATCCGGGCGCTAACGGGTCTCGAAGCAGTGCCATGGACTGACGGGGCCGAACAGCTGATGGAGGCGTTGAACGCACAGGCGCAGACCGGGTACTTCCTGAAGTCCTTCGCGCTCGTCACTATCGTCATCGGCGTCGCCTCGGCACTAATGCTCTCCACCTATCGGCGCCGCCCCGAGATCGGGATCATGCGGGCCATGGGTGCGGGGCGAAATTTCATCATTTTCGTCTTTGTCGCGCAGGGCGCGCTGATC
Source organism: Silicimonas algicola (assembly GCF_003970735.1). Classification (GTDB taxonomy): domain Bacteria; phylum Pseudomonadota; class Alphaproteobacteria; order Rhodobacterales; family Rhodobacteraceae; genus Silicimonas; species Silicimonas algicola. Next base: position 3,122,182 of record NZ_CP034588.1, on the reverse strand, counting down.
GGGCTGATGGGCGGCCTCACGGGCGCGGGGCTGGGGTATCTCGCCCTGCTCCCATTTCCCTCGCGCGACGCCTTTCAGCCGGGTACCTTGCCGATGGACATCACGCAAGGATCCTATGGTCTGGCTGTCATGCTTACCGTGATGGGGGCGGTCCTCGCCTCAATCCTGCCCGCGCGCGCCGCCTCCCGCGTCGATCCTGTCACGGCGATTGGCCAATGAGCGCGCTTTTGGAGGTCCGCGACCTCTTCAAGACCTATGGCTCGGGTGAGACTGCGACCCGGGTGTTGCGCGGCCTGTCGCTGCGCCTCGAGGCGGGCGAGATGGCCGCGCTTCTCGGGCCGTCGGGCGCAGGGAAAAGCACGCTGCTTACGATCCTCGGAACCTTGATGAAACCCACATCCGGCAGCTACGAGATGCTGGGCGTGGACATGATCTCGGCGGACGACCGAGCGCTAACAGACTTTCGCAACGCCCACATCGGCTTCGTGTTTCAGTTCCACAACCTGCTGCCTGACTTCACCGCGCTGGAGAACGTGATCTTTCCCGTAGCCGTGCGCGAAGGACGCGAGACGCCCGCAGCCCGGGCACGGAGCCGCGATCTCCTGGTGCGCATGGGTTTGGCGGACCGGATCGATTTCCCAACTGCCAGTCTTTCCGGCGGGCAGAAGCAGCGCGTCGCAGTCGCGCGGGCCCTGATGAACGGACCGGAACTGGTTCTGGCGGATGAACCCACAGGCAACCTCGACCGCGCCTCGGCCATGCAGGTGATGGACCTGATCGGAGAGATCAACCGCAAGGAAGGCACGACCTTCTTGATCTCGACCCATGACGAAAAGATCGCGGCTTCGTGCCGGCGGCAGATCGAAGTGGGAGATGGGATGGTCACAGGATGAACCCGTTGCTTCGCGGCACTGCGGAGAATTCGGGTGGCAAGTGGCTATCAAGTGATCTGCCGGTGCGCTGGACCATGCCCCCATTCGGAACGCTTCTCTGGTCAGTGACCTGATGACGGGAGACCTGAGCCATACGCGCCGCGCATCCCCATACCGAAGGCAGGATTGACCGCGACGGGGTCGGGCTGCATTCCGAGATTTACGGAACTGGCCCCCGCCCCATCCTCTTCATCCCGACGTGGATGTTCATCCATTCGCGCGGCCAAGTCTGAAACGTTGCCCGACAGCCGAACGAAGGGGTGCGCATCGCCGGCGCCTCGCTCTGGCCGATCGATCATAGGGGTAGCTTCTTTTCCCCCGTCGGCGGAAAACGCCATGCACATGCTTCCGAGCCCACGGACCCATGGTTTTCACACAGGAGTCCATGGGATCTAGTGTCCATTGCGAAGCGAATGGTTGCTTCACGGCCAACGCGGCCGAATCCGCGCCTCGTTCAAAGTGGCCAGAACAGGAGTATTGCCGGCACCGCCACGCCGATGACGATCGCTTCCAGAGGCAATCCCATCCGCCAGTAGTCTCCAAAGCGATACCCGCCCGGTCCAAGGATGATCGTGTTGTTCTTGTGTCCGATCGGAGTGAGGAACGCGCATGACGCTCCCACCGCGACGGTCATGAGATAAGCGTCAGGGTTCGTGCCTGTGGAGTTCGCTATCGACAGAGCGATGGGCGCGGCGATCAGTGTCGTCGCCACATTGTTGAGGAAGTCCGACAACGTCATCGTTACGACCAGAAGCGCCAGGATCGCTACCCAGGCCGGATAGGTCTCGGTCATCGTCACGATCTGTCCGGCGATGAGGTCCGCGCCGCCGAATGTTTCGAATGCCTCGGCAAGCGGGATAAGGCTAGCGAGCAGCACGATCACCTTCCATTCTACGGAGGTATAGACCTCACGCGGCCCTACGAGACCGTAGGCGATATAAGCCACGACTGTCGCGGCAAGCGCCACCGTCAGCGGCAATAGCCCGAGAACCGCAGTCGCGACGGCAGCGATGAAGATCGCGACAGAAACCCCTGCTTTCCTGCGCTGAATGACCTCGGTACTGCGACCTTCGATCGGCAGTACACCCAACCATTCAGTAGCCGTCGCGACGCGTTCAGGGTCGCCGAGAAGGAGCAGGACGTCGCCACTGCGGATCGGCAGCAATCGGACGCGGTCACGAAACCTTTTGCCCCCGCGGGCGACGCCGAGCAGCGTGACCGAATGACGTTGCAGAAGGCCCAGTGCGCGAGCCGTCCGGTTCTGAATCCTTGCGCCATCGGGCACGATGGCCTCGACCAGCGCAAGGCCGGTCGATGTGACACCGCCCTCGTGTTTTTCGGACCCCGCAAAATCGAGCCTGACCTGCCCCATGAAGCTCTCGATTGACTTTGGCTCGCCCTCGACCACCAGGAAGTCACCTGGGAGCAACACCTCTCTGCGAGCCAGCCCCGGGCGCCGACGACCCCTGCGGATCAGGCCGAGAATGTTGATGTCCGCATCTTCCGCCTGCGGGTAGAGGTCCTGCACCATCAGGTTTCCGTCCGCAGCCTCATCACCTATGCGGAGCTCGACGACATAACGCCCCTTGCTCAGTTCGGCCTCGTGTTCCGCCAGTTGCGTGCGCGTCGGCAAGAGACGCCAGCCGACAAGTGACACGAAAGCGATACCAGCAATGGCGACGGTCAGCCCAACCGGTGCGAAGTCGAACATGGCGAAGGGAGCGCCGAGAGCGTCCTGACGGTACTCCGAGATCACGATGTTGGGCGGTGTGCCGATCAGAGTGATCATGCCCCCCAGGATCGTCGCGAAGGACAGTGGCATCAGGCTCTGGCCGGCTGCGCGTTTGGCCTTTTTCGCCGCCTCGACGTCGAGTGGCATCAAGAGGGCCAGTGCAGCGACGTTGTTGATGATCGCTGACAATCCGGCCGCAAGCGTTGCCAAGACCGCGACGTGGAGGGGAAGAGGTCGCTTGGGATCGATCAGGCGAGCCGCGATAAGTTCAACGGCACCGGAAGCGGACAGACCTCGGCTTACGATGAGGACAAGTGCGATGATCGCGACGGCGGAATGTCCGAACCCCGAAAACATCTCATCGGTAGGCACGAGCCCGATGGCGGTGGCGACGATCAGGGCCGTGAAAGCGACGAGATCATACCGTATGCGCCCCCATATCAGCAGAACGAACACTGCTCCGAGAACGAGGAAGACCAGCAAGAGCTCGGTTGTCATGGGTACTCTATATTGGCTTCCAGTTCGCTGGTCTCTTGTTCTTTCGTGCTGACTGTCGGTCGTGTCGTGGACCCCGGGCGAAGCTCCCGTGCCACCAAGACTTCGTCCACAGCGCCACCACTGGATCTGAGCGTACGTCTGGTCACCGCGAAGCCGTCGACCACTTGCGGCCCTGAGCGGCCGTCCACCTCCAAGACAACCGGTGCCACTTCCGGCCCGAGGCGGTCGTTCGACTGCAATGGGGGAGCGACTGCGTCGAGCCTAAAGCGGGCCCGGGCAAGCGGTGCGCCACGGCACTATGGGATCGTGATCTTGTCGTCGCGAACAAAGTGCCGGCGGTCGCGACGGCAGAGACGCGTTATCGTAGTTACCGAGCACGCGGCTCACGCGTTTCGAACCTGCCGTCATAGGGAAGGTCCCGGGCGACGACGGACCGCCCGAGACCGTGGGATCAGTTGGTGGCCTGCGCGCCCGCTCCGGCGTCGGACATGCGCGCCTCGAGCGCGTCGATCGAGACGATGTGGACGCCGGTCTCTGCGTCGAAAGACACACTCCAGGCACTGGGAAGCGATAGGGGCTCGTCGACGCGGGCGGGCTGGCCAAGCGCGCCGCCGAAGTCCTGACGTGAGAGCAGGAGATCGCGCGTCACCATGGGCTCGACGAAGATCAACTCGCCGTCCCAGGCCCCGTAGATCAGCACCGCCTCGAAGGGCTGTCCCGCGAAGACCGGGTCCGTGACGTCGAGCCAGTGCTCGCCCATGGCCGGGATCGGGTCGAGCTCCGGCGGCGGCACGAAGTTCGGCGGCATGAGGTCCGCCGAGGGCCGGTTGGCGGCCTTCTCCATGAAGAGCGGGTCGGCGGGGTCGATGGCGAGCCGCTCGGCCTCGGTGGTCATGTAGAAATGCACGTCGAAATGCGGCACGCCGAAGAGAGCGCCGGGCGCGTGGCCGTGGGGCATCCAGTCAAGCGAGACATGGTCGTAGCCCGCTTCGAGCGCAGCCTCCGGCAGGGGCACGGTCACGAAGATCATGTCCTGGCCAATAGAGGCGACGGCCTCCTCGGTAATCTCGATTCCGATGCGCGTGGCGAAGCCTGCGGCGTCTGTCTCGGTGAAAGCGCGCGCAGTACCTTCGCCCAGCGGCATCTCGGGGCCGAGTTCGATGCCCTGCGCCGTGGCGGCGAGCGGGATGACGCTCGCCATGAGGGCGGCGCGAAGGGTGCTTTGAAGGGTCATTATATGGTCTCCTTTGGGTTTTGTTTGGTTGGATCGCCCTGCGCGGAGGCGCCGCGCAGGGATGACGCTATTCGGCGGCGAGAGCCTCGTGCCGCCTCTGGCAGTGGAACAGGCTCGACGGGTCGTGCAGGGCCCGCAGCTGCGTGAGCCGCGCCTCGGCCTCGGGGGTGAGAGTGCGGAGCGCCCGGTGGGGACGGTCGAGATCGGCCTCGCCCACGTAGGCGCCGGTACAGAGCGGGGCGACGCTGTCGACCGCTGCGCGGAGCCAGCCGAGGTTGGCCGCGTCCTCGTCCTCGTCCTGCCAGATCGCGTAGAGCGCGCCGAAGACGCGTCCATGGCAGGAGAAGGCGGCGTCTCCGGGCGTCGGGACGGCATTCGACCGCAGGACGACGAGCGCCATGCTCGCCTCCGACGGCGCGAGCGCCATGTCTTCCACGACACGTCCGAGCACCTCGCCGAAGCGCGCGTCGGACCAGACGGTGTCGACGGCGTAGCGGCGGCCCTCGGGCATCGAGGGCTCTGTCGCTGCGTAGAGCGCGCCGAAGGGCGTGGGCATCGGCCCGATCACCTGGAGCGCCTCGGGCGCGCCCTCGCCGAGCGCGGCGTGGACGGCGCAGGCTTCGGCGTCGGTCCGCGCGAAGACAGTGGCGACGCTGGCGATCATGGGGCCGTTCGGCGTTGGCGTGACCTTCGCTGTGAACTCGACGCATGCGGGCGCCTTGGCCATGACGATCTCGGCCCAGGCCGCGACGTCCACCACGGACGAGCCGGGATAGACCCGGATCGTGGTGCTGATCGCCTTCCGCGCCGGCTGGAGCGCCAGATGATAGGCGGTCACGACGCCGAAGAACTCCGGCCCCGCGCCGCGCGCGGCCCAGAAGACGTCGGCGTGATCCTCGGCGGTCGCCGTGACCATGCGCCCATCCGCGAGGACGACCTCGGCGGCGGTGACAGAGAAGCAGGCGAAGCCCCATTCGGCCGAGTTCCAGCCGACGCCGCCGCCGAGCAGATAGCCCGACATCGGGACGCTGCCGCAATGGCCGAGCGGGAAGGCAAGGCCGTGACGCTCGAGCGCGGCGGCCATGCGGGCGTTGGTCACTGCAGGCTCCACGCGGGCGGTCCGCGCCTCGGCGTCAAGCTTCAGGCCGTCGAGAGCACAGAGGTCGATCACCATGTCGGCCTGCGTGGCGATCCCGGTGAACTGGTGCCCGCCGCCCCTCGGCGAAATGGTGAGACCGTTCACGGCGGCGAAGCGCACGGCCTCCGCCACGTCTCCGGCGCAGGCGGCGCGGACGATGAGCCTGGCCCTGCGGGCAGGCTTGCGGCCGTTCCAGATGAGCGCGTCGACCTCGGCGCCGAGGCGCGGTTCGAGCACGGTGATGACTTCGCCTCTGATGCGGGGACTTAGGATGTCGATGTTCATGTCGTCTCTCTTCCGGGAACGGGCTTCGGGCGCCGTACCTTTTCGGGTCGGGGATGGCGGCGCGTGGTGCGCCGTCGGGGTTGGTGGTGTCGGGTGGCGCGGGGCCTGCGTCTTCCGCTTGGGCACCACGTCCTGCGGCGCTCTATAGGGCGGACTGCGGCGTGAGGCTTGCTAAGTCTCTCGTCACGAAAGCCTAAACGGATGCTAAGAGAATGCTCACGCGACTGCCGAGGGTCTCAGGCGACCTCGGCCGCCTCGCCCTCTCCGGCATCCTCAAGCGTGATATGGCTGCGGCAGACGAGCCGGAAGAGACCGCGTCCGGTCTTCACGAGCTGGAGGCAGGCGCCGCGCTCCTCCAGCCGCCGGCGCAGGAGCACAAGGCGCGCGTCAAGGTTCTCGGCATGGTCCGGAAGCTTCAGAGATCGGTCGAGGCGCAACTCCCGCGTGGTAAAGTCGGTGCGGCCCGTGGCTGCATGTTCGCGCAGGAGCCGCCAGAGGATCGCTCCCGCAACGCCCTTTATGAGGTAGTCGTGGCCGATGAAGACGCTGTCGTCGCGCGAGTAGTGGCGTACCGTTACGCCGCTGCCCTCCGCGACGTGCGGAACGGGGGCGGCAGGCGCCTCCTCCGCGTCCTCCTCTTGCAGGAGCGCCATCGTCGCCCCGAGTTGGACGGCGACGAGCACGAGCGCGTCCTCGCATTCGTGGTCAAAGCGCATAACCTCGTCCGATTCCGCGAAGAGGACGCCGAGGACGCGGCCGCCGGCCGAGACGGGTACGGCGATCTGGCTGTGCGGCGTGCCCAGGCCGGGAAACGGCACCCCCCGCGGCTCTTCGGCGACAAGCCCCGCGCTCCGCGCTGCCGCGCCAAGTGCCGCGCCGTAGCGGTAGTCCGTGCTCATGTGGCCGATCCGGATCGGTACGCCCTCGCACGCGGCGACGCCGATGACGCCCTCGCCCGGCAGGATCTCCGCGCCGATACCGGACACCGCGTAGCCGCGCGAGCCGAGTGCGAAGAGGCGCCCGTCGCACTCCGCCATGAGGAGGATCGCGTGCGAGACTCCTAGGTGGCGGACCACGCCGTCGAGCACGGCGTCGGCAAGATCGTCCAAGTCTTGGCAACGCGAGAAGTCGTCGACGCAGGCCCGCACCGCGGAGAGGAGCGTGGCGTCACGGCAAGCGGGCCGCGCTGAAGGGGCCTGCACCTGCTCCATTGCCACCACGCGGAAAACATCGGCGCCGAGCAGGCGGAACACCTTCTCGAGCCCATGGTGCGACGCGATGCCGGCGAGCTTGGCCTTCATGGTTTCGAAGAGTGCCCCCGAGGTGCGCGTCTCGACGTAGTCGAGGTCCAGCCGGTAGATCGCGAGGGTCGCCGGATCGAAGAGTTGCACGCAAGCCTGCCGGGTGGCGAGGAGATTGCGACGCGTCTTGTTGAAGAACTGGTAAGAGAGCGCGACGTGCTCTTCGTCGACCCAGTGCACTTGGCTGATCATCGAGGCGTTGGGCAGGCCCTCCTCGTCGCAGGTGCAGAGGGTGGAGGCGCAGAAACCCTCCATGGCGCCCCGGAGGCTGCGCAGATCGACGTCGCTCATCGCGGCAGCTCCGCGCCCGCGCCGGGACCTGGCGTCTGGGTGAAGATACGCTCGGGACGAAATTCGAGCGAGACGAGATCCTCGGCGCCGAGAAAGGCGTAGACGTCCGCCTGTCCGCGCGCGTAGCCAAGCTCGACGAGGTCGTCTGCGAGGAGTGCGCACTGCCGTGCCGCCTCGCTCGCGTCGTCTGGTTCGGTCGGCCGGATGACGGCGCGCGTCGCCTTCAGTTGGATGGACCTGTGATCCCGCGCCCGGGAGAAGGTTGCCGCGATCGGGCTTCCCGCTTCCACGGCGTCGATGACGGCGGCGTCGGTGCGGCGCGAAAGGAAGACACGCACGTTCGCCATCCCGCTTACGCGGCACGCGACGCCGGCACCGACGACAGGCCGCCCGTTCCGGCCACGCGCACCGAGGGTGATGCTCACGCCGCATTGCAGGAACGCCACGAGGTGGGCAGGCAGGAGGTCAGAGTCGCGGGCCGAGTCGCGCCAGCTGATCTGGTCGTCCGTGGGTGTGGCGTAAGGAAGAGTCGCCATCTTCGTGGTCCTGAAAACGCTGGCAACATGCCGTCGGGCAAGGTCAAGATAACTGCGACGAATACCACACGATTATGTATCTCGCACAAGATTGAATCACGGCGCGGGTCGCGTGATGTAGGTGAAGCCGACACGCGGCGCCCGCACCTTGGATCATCTCGGCAGACCGAGCGTCCGGTCCAGCCACGAGCGGAGGTAGTGAAGGTGGCCGGAACGTCCGAATGTTAGACATCTTGCGGTGCCGTCAGACCAGTGCGAGCCAGTCTCCGCAACGCCGGTGACGCAGCCCCTTACTTCGCATAGAGACCGCGCCATTCGACAAGTGCGGCGTTGCGGTTCAGCTTGAGGAGGTTTCGACCGGAGAGGCTGCGGTCCTGGTTGAAGTGGTTCGAGACGGCGGCGTGGACGGAGGCAAACTTTTGCAGGCTTCGCATCCGCCGGAAGCGCTGCATGGCCCGCTCCCGTCGTCGGAACGGCAGGTGCGAGTTCTCCGCCTGGTTGTTCACCCAGCGACCCATCTCGCGATCATCACCTCGCCCCATCTCCTTCAGAGCTGCGCCGTAGGTGCGGAGGCGATCGGTCACCACTTCCTCGGGCCGGCCGTGACGCTTCATCGCTTTCCTGAGGAACTTCAGCGCCGCCGTCTTGTCCCGGGTGATCGTGACGAAGCTCTCGAGAACCTCACCCTCATGATCAACGGCCCGCCAGAGGTAATGCTGCCTGCCGTTGATCTTCACGAACATCTCGTCCAGATGCCACCGCCACCGGCTCGAGCGCAGGCCCTGGACCCGGCGCTTCCGGATCTCGGACAACCTACAGCCCCCAACTCCTTCACGACGGCAGAGATAGAGTGCCTGTTGCCCGAGCTGGCCATTCAGCTAGGCGGAGGAACAAGCGTTGATCGCCCACCCAGTGCCACCTCATCCGGAAGCGCTTCATCTTTGTTGGGCGTTATGTTGGGTTTTCCGGTCATCTGCGCAAGAAAATCAATAAAATCAACGTTAAATGGCGGTGCTGTCAGACTAATGCGAACCAGTCTCCGCAAGGCCGGTGACGCAGACCCTTACTCGGCATAGAGACCGCGCCACTCGACCAGAGCGGCGGTGCGGTTCAGTTTGAAGAGGTTTCGACTGGAGAGGCTGCGGTCCTGGTTGAAGTGGTTCGAGACGGAGGCATGGACGGAGGCAAACTTTTGCAGACATCGCATCTGGCGGAAGCGCTGCATTGCCCGCTCCCGCCTTCGAAACGGCAGATGCGAGTTCTCTGCCCGATTGTTCACCCAGCGACCCATTTTGCGATCGTCGCCTCGTCCCATCTCCTTGAGGGCTGCGCCATAGGTACGGAGGCGGTCGGTCACCACTTCCTCCGGCCGGCCGTGACGCTTCATCGCCTTCCTGAGGAACTTCGACCTGCCTTCTTATCGCGGGTCGTCGGGACGAAGCTCTCCAGTACCTCACCTTCTTGATCTACGGCCCGCCAAAGATAATGCTGCCTGCCGTTGATCTTCACAAACATCTCGTCCAGATGCCATCGCCACCGGCTCGAGCGCAGGCCCTGCACCCGGCGCTTCCGGATCTCTGACGCAAACATCGGACCGAACCGATTCCACCAGTACCGGACCGTCTCGTGGCTGACATCGACGCCGCGTTCGTGCAGCAGGTCCTCGACGTTCCGTAGCGATAGCGGGAAGCGGACGTAGAGCATCACTGCCAGGCGGATGATCTCGGGCGACGTCTTGAAGTACCTGAAAGGAGGTTGTCTGGGCATCGCAGCAAGGTACGGCGGCCAGGAACCTGTCTCAAGGCAAGTTCTTCTGACACTGTCCTGTAAACCCTTGCTCTTCATTCCTGCGGTCACGATGAGACGTCAGGCGGGGCCAGCCCTGCCGCGCCTGCGCTCAATTGGATACGTCGGCACCTAGGTTCGTAACCCTGCAATCAGTGTGGCGGGGCTTACCGGCTTCGAGAGAAACAAGCTGCCCTCGGGCATCTCACCCGTGGTCGGTTCCTTTTCACCAGAGACGAACAGGGTGCGACAGTCCGGGAGCCGATCGCGGATCGCGAACGCAAGCGTCAGCCCGTCAAGGGACCCGGGCATATCCACGTCCGTTACCAGCGCATCGAACGTTCGGACTTCCTCGAGAATGGCCAGGGCCTGTTCGGCGTCCCTTGCCTCCCAGACCTCACATCCCTGCTCCTCCAGTATCCAGGCCAGGTCCATGCGGATGAGCCACTCATCCTCTGCCAGAAGAACTCTCACCTGAACCTCCAGATCTCTTGGCACCCTGCCGTAGTAGGACAGGGAATATTCCGTTTCGCCACTGAACATCCTCGTCGTCAATTCGTTCCCGGAAAGCCGCACCGACGCTTGACGGGCCAGTCACGGCACCATGACCGGAGTCTCGAACGCCTCGTCGGGCGGCCCCGGCCGTATCGCAGTGACGGCTCCTGCGACAACTGGCTCCTTTCCGGGGTCGGAGGTGATTGCCATGATGCAAAAGCATCATACTGTGGCCGCGAAGGTTTGCGTCCGCTTCGTTTGTCGTCTCTCTGCCTGCGACCCGTGCCATTTCGTAGCTGTTCTGATCTTGCCCAAGCCGTGGGATCGTTATGTCGAAGAAGCTGCACCCGGCAGAAAACGTGCTCGGCATTCATTGGCCGCCTCCGGGGTCATGGTCTGCGTGGCTCCTGGCTGCCGGACTGATTGTAGCGGCGTCGGTCCTCAAGCCGCTGCTCGAGTACATCGGCGGGGAGCCCCTGCCGCCTTACATTACTTTTTATCCTGCGGTCGTCATTGCGGCCTTTGGCGGCGGACCGATCGTGGGCGTGGTCACGGCACTCGTGACCGTCGTTGCGGCCTGGGTCTTGTATCGGTCCGCCCCGCTCGCTCCAGTCAACCTCCCGTCCGAGATGATTTACACGGTCACGTCGATCTTCCTGGCGTGGTCTGTTGGCAGGGCGCGTCTGGCACTGGAACTGGCGAATGCGTTGCGTGAACGGCAGGAGTATACTGCGCGGGAGTCGGTCCACAGGATCAAGAACCTCATTGCAGTCGTCCTCGCACTGGTTCGGAAGGTGTCCCGTGAAGTCGACAGCGTCGATCAGTTTCGGGATATCATGACCGCTCGTCTTCATGGCGTCGACGTAGCTCAACGAGTGCTGGTGCAGGGTGACTGGCAGGCAGCTTCACTCAATACCGTCATCGACACCTCCCTCGCACCGTTTCTGAGCAATCCGGGTCTGACCCTCCATCGCGGACCCGAGGCGACGATCCCGGCGGAAGCGGTCAGCGGGCTCTCGATGGCGCTCTATGAACTGTGCACGAACTCGATGAAGTATGGCGCCCTTGCTGAAGGCCGTGGTCCCGCCGTTCTGTCGTGGTCCGTTGAGGGTCAGACGGTCGTCCTCGAATGGGGGGAGAGCGCTCCGACTGAACCCGACGCAAGCGAAAGCTTTGGCACGCGCCTCATCCGCTCATCCCTCGTGGGTGTGCGCGGGGGTCGCGTCGAGTACACGGTAGCGTCGGGTCGGGTGCATGCTTCGTTCTCCTGGACGGACACATCCATCCTTGCGGCGTCACCCTCTGAGCGAATTGCTTGACGCCCTTTGAGCCACCTCGCACCGTCGCTGCGGGGAAGTGTAGATGATGCGATGAGTTTGCAGATCGAAGGGAGAAGCTCATGTCCCGATCAATGAGGACGCTGGTCGAACGGCAGATCAGAAAGGCGATTGCAGAAGGACAGTTCATAGGCTTGAAGGGCGAAGGCAAGCCATTGCCAGACCATTCCGGTGAGGCCTTCACCGACATGGCCACCCAGGTGGCGGTTCGGATAATGGCCGAGGCAGGGGCATTGCCCGAGGAATTCAAGATCAAGAAATTGCTCGAACCGGCCAGGGAAGCATTCCGAGACGCCAAGAGTGAAGAAGACAGGCGTCTTGCGATGGCGCTCATCGCGGACCTCGAACAGCGGTATAATACTGCTGTCGAGGCGCGAAGGAAGTTCATGGGGCGCTGATCGAGCGAACGGCGCCCCATGCACATCAATGTTCTTGCCTTCACTGAAGGCACCCATTGAGCGGTGTACAGACCTGCGCAATCAACGTCAGGCAGGTTTGTACATGGTCAGAGAGACTGTCCCATTCCCGAAGTTCGTGGCTTACGAGCGGGTCTCGACCGCCCGGCAGGGGAGATCGGGACTTGGGCTCGAGGCACAGCGGAAGGCGATAGACGACTTCGCAGCATCGAGGGGCGCGGACGTCCTGGCCCGTTTCACAGAGGTTGAGAGCGGACGGAAGAACGAACGGCCGGAACTGGCGAAGGCGCTGATCCTTGCGAACCTCACTGGGGCAACGCTGGTGATCGCCAAGCTCGACCGGCTCTCCCGCAACGCGGCCTTCCTCCTGACCCTGAGAGACAGCGGGGCGAGGTTCGCGGCCTGCGACATGCCGGAAGCGAACGACCTCACCGTGGGCATTATGGCACTGGTCGCCCAGCAGGAGCGGGAGGCGATCTCTCGGCGCACGAAGGAAGCGCTGGCGGCCGCGAAGGCCCGCGGGGCGAAGCTCGGCAACCCGAATAGCGCGGCGGCCCTCAGGCGGGCTGGTAAGGGCGGTGAGACGCTCAGGGAGGCTGTGGCTCGGAATGCAGACGAGTTTGCCGAAGAGCTGCGTCCGGTGGTTGACAGCCTCAGGTCCGACGGTGTGATCGCTTCGAGGCATCGCGGATGCCTTGAACGCAAATGGTATGATGACCAGGCGTAAGAGAATGTGGCACGTTTCCAATGTCCGGAACCTGCTTGAGCGGCTCGGAGACGAAAGCGGGTGCGCAGTCCAGGAGTGAGAGAGAGCCTGGAGAGGTCAATGTTGCCTTGCTGGTTCTGTGGCCCATACGTCGGCGGCGCTTACCACCGTCAGTTTTGAGGCCATCGCGTCCAGTGCCACACGCTGCACAACGTTCGCCGGGGATGCAAAGAGACCTCAGATTGCACCACCATCGAACCGATCAGCGGGATCCGACATCAGGGGAAAGCGACGCCGCGGATTGTAGTGAATGGGAGCGGTCGCCCCTCAGCGCAATGTCCGCGTTCGCTCTCTGAACTCTCGACTAGTAGGCTTCGCTGCTTTGTCCAAAACGCGCCGGCGTCGACCTTTTCCCAGCAACTAGGAGACTTGAAGCGCCCGCGCAGTGGGGGCCGGGGCTGCCAGACAGGGTGTCAGTGTGATCGACCGTGCTCAGCCACGGCGCAAGACCGCCATCGCAGTTTCGTACGCCTTCTGTCGCTCAGACTTCGACACGGGCAACGACCAGTCGGCCCTCCGAGTATCCTGAAGTGCCGTCTCACGCGAAAACGAGAACCGCCAGACAATGCAATGGACTGCGCTGATGCATTCCGCCTTGCGGCGGTGCAGTCTCCCGCCGAGGCCTCCCAAGCCCGCCGCGCACCCCCGGTAGCGTTCGGCTGTCGTTTCGCCGAGTTCCTCGTCCATGAGCATCATCACGACGGCCCGGTAGCCGTAAAGCTCGCCCGTGATGCATTCATCGACCGTTTCCTCGCTCCATCCGCGGAACGCTTCGCATTCCGAATGGACGAAGACGCGCACGTCATCCGGCACCGGTATCCTTGGATCGGGCCATGCGATGCCGCCCGCCATCGCCTGAGCAGAAAGGAACAAAAAAATTGCGAAAGGTCTGAACAGCAACATTTGCTTCTCCCGCGTTTGCTCCCCGACCATACCATCTCCGTGGCAGCCTGTCCTGAAGATCGATCAAAGGTCGTGAGACTCGCTGCGCATTTCCTCAGTAGTGAGAGTCGCCATTTTTCTGGTGCGCGGGGTGCTGCCTCGGTTGCACGCGCCGGGCGGTGAAAGGTGTCCAATGTGCGGGGCCTCATGGCCAGATCGGCAAGTTGACTACTGGCTGCCAAAACCACCTTGTCGCAGCGCAAGAGCGGGAATGACGCGCGCTTCCGCAGGCTTGTTGCCTTCAGACGTCGCGAAACCCTCCCTCGCTGAAAGCATCGCACATTCGAGACTGTGCTCCGCCAACGATTTCGTTTCGATTTCGTGCGCGTTTCCTGCGACGCCATCCGGTCCATGAGAAGTTGATCCTGTGAAGCAACTCACGAAACCAGACACATCAGGAGAAGATCATGATCCGCACCACTATCAGCGCAGCTACGCTGGCCCTTCTGGGCACTCTGCAGGCCCACGCCGATCAGTACGCCGTCCGCATCAATGTCGCATTCGATGGAGCGACGCCCGAGCTTCTACAGGCGCTCAGGATCGAAGAAATCGACAACTTCAAGGCCCATGGCAACCAATACGTCATTCTGGAAGCACCCGGCGAAGCCTATGTCGAAGCCTATGTTTTCGCGATTGGCCGCAAGGCCGTCGAGTTGAGCACCCTCGACGCGGACTGGATGCATCCCAGTGTCGCGGAGATGCCGCTTGAGAACCGACTTCGCTTCCTGCGGCAGGTTGAATGCGAGTACTGCGTTAGCTGACACGAGGATTAAGAGTTCGGGCCGACGATCCAGTCGGCCCAGACGGTGGTCGCCTACCACATTACCGGAAACAGAACATGGATATGAACTTCAACGAGAAGACCGGTACAGTGTCGAATGTCCGATCCCAAGTGAGACTTGTCGAAACCGGCCGAATGACGAACGCAAGCACATCTACACTGATCCTTGGTTCCTGCTCGTTCGAGCCGTCGAGCCTGACGCTGCGTGACGCCTCGGGCATGGTGCTGTCGCTGCGGTCGCAGTCGCTGCGAGTACTCGCCCAACTTGCACGCACCCCTGGTCAGCTTGTGTCGCGCGATGCCATTGCACAGGCCGTTTGGCCCGATGTCGCGGTGACGGACGACAGTTTGGTGCAATGCATCAAAGACGTTCGGAGTGCGCTGGCGGACAAGGACAGGACCATCCTCAAGACGGTCATCGGCCAAGGTTATATCTTGAAAGCGCGCGCCGTTGCCGATCCCCTCGGCGCGCTGCCGGAAATCTTCGTAGAGCGGTTTCAGTCTTCGGACACAGTGACGGCGGAACTAAGCGAAGCCTTGTTTGAAGAACTTATGGTGCGCCTGTCGCTGCGTCGAGGGGTTGTAATCGTAACCGACCCGGACCACCGGTCCAACGCGAAGTACCTAATATCCGGTCGAGTTTCGGACAGGTCAGGAACGGCGCGCATCTTTTTCCGTATCACCAGGCGCGGCCACGATGCTGACCTGTATGCAGCCACCGAAGAGGCCGCCGACGCCGAGAAATGGGACCTGCCAGGCTTGGTTGCCGATGCAATTTCAGCCCAACTTCGGGTACGCATGATCATGGGTGACGGATCGGAGTTCGCACAAGCAGACGATACGACACTTTCGGCGCAGGAATTGATGGCGAAGGCGGCCTGGCACATGTGCCGCTTTCGGCGGTCAAACTGGCGGTCGGCCAGGACGGCCATGGAACAGGCGGTTCTGCTGGCCCCGGAGAATCCGACCGTGCTTACGATGCTTGCCGCCGTCGAAACGCAAATGATACCGTTGATCCCGTTTTCGGAGCTTTGCGCAGACCCCGACCGCGCACTCGCGTTGTGCGATCGCGCTGTCGAGATCGATCAGTCCAGCGACTGGGTGTTGCGGACCAGGGGCAATGTCAGGTTCTGGCTGCTAGGCGATCACGAAGGCGCGCGCCTCGATTGTCGCCGGGCCCTTGCGATCAACCCGTCCTATCACCTCGCGCATCTGACGATTGCCACCAGCGACATTCTTTCTGGCGCATTCAAACCGGGTGCACTTCGACTGCAGGAAATGATGCGCCGTGTGAACTTCGACCCCCAGAATCCGCTCTATTTCTCGCTGATCGCGCTGGCGTTGCTGCTGGACGGGCAGGTAGACGCCGCGGTGGAAGCCGCCCGAGAAGGGCACGAACGCAACCCGTTGGGAGCCTGGAATGCGCTGGTCTACGCGGTGGCGGCGTCCGGCAACAATCGCATCATGGATGCCACAGCGTTCCGTAGGATGGTGAACCGCATCGATCTACCCCCGTCGCATTTCCTGGATTTTCCGTTTTTGGACCAAGGTATGGCTGAAGAACTCGCCGCACGAGCCAAAGTAGCCGGAGTCGGAGCGTGACGAGCCTGCCGTATCCGCAAGCGATCCATCATGGGACTTCCTGTGCTCCCCTAAAGCGAACGACCGGTTTGTCGGCACATCTGACGTTCAGGTGACTTGGAACCGAGGGATTGCTGCGAATGTCCGCTCAGAGAGGCCGCAGCGCAGCGGGAGTTCTTGGTGATCAACGTCGGCTATGGGCCGATTCTGTTGAAGAACTCGGCCGGATTTGCGGCGCAGTCGGGCTTGGCGGGTGGAGCAGCCCTTGTGGTCCCGGATGCTGATCCGGTGCTGGGGTCGTCCGGGTGACCTCAAGGTTCAGATCAATTCGCGACCTTCATCCCAGCGAACGCCGGCCGCAGCTTGGCGAGCTTTCGGAGGTTCTGTGCTGTAGCGGCGAGGATGAACTCGTCCCTGGCACCGTTCGGACCCCTGAGGCGCAGGCGCGTGAGGTTCAGGATGCGCTTGAGGTGGGCGAAGAGCATCTCGACCTTCTTCCGCTTGTCCCGGGAGACCTTGTAGGCCTTCGTCTTCCGGCAGTCCCTGGCGAAGTCGCGCGCGTCCTCGTCCGGTGTCCGGGTGACGTATCGCGCGTCGGCGTTCGGGCAGCAGAGATCCTTCGACGGGCAGGCCTGGCAGGTGGCCCGGAGCGCGCGGTACTTGCGTGTGCCAGCGATGTTCTTCCCGCGGCCCGGGTCCGAGTAGTTGCGTCGGAACTGCCGCAGGGCATGGCCTTCCGGGCAGATGTACTGGTCGTTCTCCTCGTCCCATTCGAAGTCCGCCGCTACCACGTTCCGTCGGTTCTCCCGGTCTTGTCGATCACCGGGATGAACGGGATGATCCCGCGCTTCTTGACCAGCCAGCCAAGGTTCTCGCTGGACCCGTAGGCGGTGTCGGCGGCGAGCCATTCCGGGCAGATGCCGAAGCGCTGTTCGGTCCTGTCAAGCATGGTTTGCGAGGCGCCGACCTCGGCCTGCCGGATCGCCCTTGTGCCCTCCACGTCCATGATGACAGAGCACTTGGTGTCGACCAGGTAGTTCGGGGCGTAGGCAAAATAGGGTCGGCTTTCTTCGGCCCGGGTCCACTGGGCGGCCGGATCCGACTTCGCCACGAACTTCGGCTGCGACTCCGAGGCCGCGCCGAAGGCTGCATCATCGAGTGTCTCCAGATACTCCCGCGCCGCACGGTTGCCAGTGGCCCGGGCGACGTCGGGGCTCCAGCCCGCCGCCGCCAGGGACCGGCTCTTGTTGGCATCCGTTGGGATCAGGCTGGCATCAACGGCAAAGCCCTCGCCCGAGATGAGATCCTCCTTCAGGCAGCGCTCGACGGTCGCCTCGAAGATCTGCCGCAGCAGACCGCTCTCCCGGAACTTGCCGTGCCGATACCTCGAGAAGGTGGAATGATCGGGGACCTTGTCATCAAGGCCGAGACGGCAGAACCACCGGTAGGCCAGGTTGAGATGCACGTCCTGGCACAGCCGCCGCTCGGACCGGATTCCTATCACGTAACCGATCACCAGCATCCGGACGATCAGCTCGGGATCGATCGAGGGGCGACCCGTGTGGCTGTAGAACGGCCGAAGCCGCCCGTTCTGATCTTTGAAAAGATGCCGATGACCGCTGTGCGACGAGTTTATTCCGGCAGGCCCGCTTTCGCGAGCCCACTTCTATATGCGTTCTGGAACTCCGGATCCTGGATGATGGGGTTCGCCTTGAGCACATCCGTCACGGTTTGTGGTTCGCCGAGCATTTGCGCTTCTTCGATTTCCCATTCGGCCGCGTCGACATCACCTGTCATGGCGTAGGCGGCGGCGAGCCAGAGGCGCGAAAAGGCCGCCGTCGGACTCATCTCGACGGCGCGGAGGAAGTCCTTGACGGCCAGCGCGTAGGCCTCTTCGAAGTAAGATACGATACCGCGATTCTGGTAGTACCAATAGGGTGGTGTCTGATTAAGATCGAAGGCGGTGCCGATCGCTTGGCGCGCCTCCTCGATCTGTGCGCCCCCGACATAGACCAGCGAGATGAACCCGTAGGCATCGGCATAGTTGGGGTCGATCTCGATCGCGGCGCGCAGTTCCTGCATGGCGCGGTCCCGGCTAGAGGGCGTTCGCCCGAGACGCGACATGATGCGCCCCATTGTCCATCGCGCAAAGGGGTTGTCCGGGTCCAGCCGCACCGCCCGCTCGGCCATCTCGATGGCCAGGACCCGATCCGCCTCGGCGCTTTCACCCCAGCCGAACCGTGACGAGAAGTCGTACATGTTGGCGAGGCGGGCGTAGGCCTCGGTATAGCCGGGGTCCACGTCGAGCGCGCGGCGGTAGAGCGAAATCGCGCGAGTGACGCCCGGACGGTCCAGCGAGGCCTCGAAGTGACGGCCCCGCAGGAGGAGGTCGTAGGCCGAGACGTCGGACGTGCCCGTGCTCATCAGCCGTTCCTGCTCTTGCGGCCGGAGCCTGACGGAAAGCGCGTCGACAATCTTTGACCGGACGTCGTCCTGAATGTCGAAAAGGTCGCCGAGCTGCCGGTCGTAGCGCTGCGCCCAGACATTAGAACCGGTCATCAGTTGTACCAACTGAACGCTGATCCTGATCTGCTCGCCCTCGCGCTGAACGCTACCATCCACCATATGGGTGGCTCCGAAATCCTTCATCGTTTCAGAGACGGCCTCCGGTGAGTTGCGTAGCCCGAAGGTCGTGTTCCGCGACAGGACCTTTATCGCCCCGATGCGGGACAGATCGGTCAGAAGATCCTCCGCCAGCCCTGATGACAGATAGTCTTGTTCCGGATCGCTGCTGAGGTTCTCGAAGGGTAGAACAGCGATTGTAAGCGTCTCCTGCGGTGCCGCTTCGCCGTTGAAGAGAAATGTGGCAGCAACCACAACAAGGAAGAGAGCGGCTACCCACGCCACGATGGCCGCGATCATCCGGGGTCCAAGTCGCCGCCGGTTGTGTTCCTGCCCCGGAACCGCTGACGCGGCGGTCAAAGACGCGTTATCTGGCACCGGAGTCGCCGTCAGCCGATAGCCTTGCTTTGGCACCGTCGCCAGCCGTTTCGCGTCTTCCCCGCCGAGTGCGCGCCGAATCTCGGAGATGCACTGGACGAGGCTGTCGTCAGTGACGTGAGTGTCTGGCCAGACCTCCCGCATCAGCGATTCCTTCGTGACGAGCTTCCCGCGATTTTGGGCCAGAAGGCACAAAACCCGCGCTGTCTGCGGCCGAAGAGGGACCTTAGTGCCATCGGGCGAGGTCAATTCCTCGTTTTCGGAATTGAAGCTAAACGCCCCAATTAGAAGAATTTTTTGAGCTTTCGTCAAATTTCGGGCCAGCCTTCGTGACTTTCGTGGCCGCAAACGAGCTTGCTTACATCAGGCGCTGAGATTGGCGCTGCAACCCGCACCAAACCAATTCCCAAACCACGGAGACCATTATGTTCAGAGCAACCATCATTTCCACCATTTTCGCCGCTGCGGCGTTCCAGGTCTCGGCAGATCCTGCCAAGGACTACGACCTGTCGATCCTTCCCGCGGAAGTCGCCGCGGGCGTCATCGAGCTGCAGAAACACGGCGACCGGTTTGAAGCGGCGATCAGGGCGATCTTCGTTGAGGCGGCGAAGCCTGACTGGACCTTCGGAGATTCCATTCAGGAAACCACCGAGATCACGGTCGTGGCCGAGCAAGACTGATCAATGAAACGGCGAGAAGGGCGGGGCCGGTTTTACATGACGCAAACTTTCCGGACCCGCCAACCTATTGTTGAGGCACGATCTGGTGTGCTGTGCCATTAATCGCTGACCATC
This sequence comes from Silicimonas algicola, assembly GCF_003970735.1. Lineage (GTDB taxonomy): Bacteria > Pseudomonadota > Alphaproteobacteria > Rhodobacterales > Rhodobacteraceae > Silicimonas > Silicimonas algicola. Next base: position 3,102,338 of record NZ_CP034588.1, on the reverse strand, counting down.
TTCCTGTGCCGACGTCTTACCCCCGAAGAGTGCCCATTTGAAACTGAAGTTTGGGTGTCTTCGGACGTTGGCAAGGCATTGCACGAACGGCGGCTAAGGGCCCTCCTGGTTGCGCCGGACCAACTGGATCATGCAGATGCCGCGCCGTATCCTAAATTGGCAGTGAGCCCTGACCAGACTACACGGATCAAGCGCCAGGACGATGTGATCGCATTTGCGTGAGCGGTCCGAGATTGAGCCATTCGACAAACCTGCGCCTCGCCCAAGCATCGCCGAGCAGTTCGAGCCGGCGCGTTTCGATTGCCATGGCCGTGGTGAGGTCGCCACGGACGATGTAGATCGCGTCCGGAAGCGTGCAGGCGACGTAGAGGTTCAACTCTCCGCCCGGGTTGTCGACGCAGAGCTCGCAGCGGCCCTTCTGGTTCAGGAACCACCAGTACCGCTTCGCCTCAGGCTGATCCGTTAGTTCGAGCTGTATCAGGCATCGCTTTCTCCCGAAGACGTCTGGATTGGAAGAGCTCTCAAGGCTCCACACCAGCAGTCCCAGATCGATCTCGTGATCCATTAGTTCGCGCCGTGTCCAGCGTTGTCCCCAGATACCCAGTGCCTCGACCAAGGGAACGAATTCCCGGCCCGCTTCGGTCAGGACGTAGCCCGGACGCTTGGCACCAATGTCGTAACGCGCGACCACGCCTTCCGCGACGAGCCACTTCAGCCGTGAGGAAAGAATTGACGGCGACATTAGAGGAACACCCTTCTGCAACTCAGAGAACCGGCGCGGCCCGGAGGCGAGGTCACGGATGATCAGAGCGCTCCAGCGTTCGCAGAAAAGTTCCGCCGCCTTTGCGACAGGACAGAACTGACCATAGGATTTCACTCTGCGAGCTCTCCGGTTTGCTACAGATTTCGAACTATACCTGACTGCGCATATCGCGTCACGCTGGCGGCATCCCAATTGAGCCAAATGGTGACGCCATGACGAGGAATGCAGCCGCAGCGGGACAGGTCTCCAAATCCGCCGCCGAAATCTACGATGAATTCTTTGTTCCGGCGCTGTTCGGGCCTTGGGCCGGACCGCTCTGCGACGCGGTAGAGGTCGGTCCGGGGAAGGATGTGCTGGATATCGCCTGCGGAACCGGTGCCACGACCCGGGAAGCCGCTGAGCGTGTCGGTCCCAGTGGGCGCGTCGTCGGTCTCGACCGCAACCAGGGAATGCTTGACGTCGCGCGCCGCCGTGCGCCCGACATGGAGTGGATCGAGGGCCTCGCCGAGGCACTGCCTTTCGCCGGAGGCAGTTTCGACAGGGTACTCTGCCAGTTCGGCCTGATGTTCTTCGATCAGCAGACGAAAGCTCTGAACGAGATGGCTCGCGTGGTTCGTCCCGGCGGCCGGATTGCGCTGACGGTTTGGGACGATGTTGCCAGGTCGCCCGCTTACGCCGGCATAATTGAGTTGATCCTTGAGATGTTTGGACAGGACGCAGCCGCCGCGCTAAGGGCGCCTTTCGCGCTTGGCGACAAGTTGGTATTGCTGCGGGTCCTCGAGGACGGCGGGCTGGCGGGGGCGAAGCTGACGACCGCCACCGGAACCGCGCGTTTCGCGTCGATCCGGGAGTGGGTTCGAACGGATGTCCGCGGCTGGACGCTCGGCGACTTCATAGACGATGCAGGCTTCGAAGAGCTGGTTAAAGCGGCGGAAACGCGTCTGAGAGGATTCGCGGCGAGCAACGGCACGGTCGCGTTCCCCGCGCCGGCGCATGTCGCCGTCTGGAACCGCAAGCCTAAGGAGCACGGATGATGTCGTTACAGTGTCCGCTATTCAGAACTCCAGGATGTCCAAGTGGTGCAGCTGCAGCCAATGGCTGCTTTCACGAGCTAGACCGGAAAATTTGCACAGAGCGAAGGTCCGCAATGGGCCGAGGGCGGACGAGGATCGTAAGGCTGCCGAACGTCGGCTAAGGGTGGGAAGCGGTCCCGGATGTCTTGGAGGTTGAACGGCAGCTTAGGGCCGAAAGCGGTCGTTCTGCCATTTCCGCCAGCGTCCCGGGCGGGGCAGGGAAGCCAACGCCAACATTCACCGCCGTGAAAAGTGAACTTGATGGTAGTAGTCCCCTAAGCAGAATTTTCACTACGCGATGGTCATGGTTGCAGACTTAAGGAGACCGCGAGGGTAGTTCTCTCGCAAAATGTAAGGCCAACTTAGTTTGGGCAGTCAGTTGGTGGGTATAACGACATAACTCTTAATTTTGTGCGCAATAACAATAACTTGGATGCAATTTTGGCGGTGCTGTCAGACCAATGCAAACCAGCCTCCGCGGATCTCCGCAAATCGCGAAGAGAGACTTCTGCAGGGAAACCGCTTCCGATGCGGACAGAGACGCGTCTCTGACTACCTCTCGGGCGCGCAAGCCGCGCAAATCGCGGCGGGAAATCTGAGAGATCAGACATCAGGGAAATCCGGAGGGGTTGGTGGCGGAGCGGATGGGCCTGACGTCGAACCTTCGCCACCTTAAGTCATTGATTTTATTTAGCGCGATTAGCAGCCAATGTCATTGACCCTATGCTTCGATGTCTTGACGGGGGCTCGCCGCCAACGTCTACGCACCACCCTGCCTAGCCGACGGTCACGCCGAAGAACATACCCACGGCCGCTGTTGCTGCCATAGCGAGCGCGCCCCAGAAGGTGACGCGAACGGCTCCCTTGATGATCCCCGCACCGCCAACCGACGCCCCGAGCCCGCCGAGCACAGAAAGCGCCAGAAGAGTCGTGGCCGCGACGATGAGAGTGATCTGTGCGGCAGGCACAAGCGCTGCGATGATGAGTGGGATGACCGCCCCGACAGCGAAGGTCGCAGCCGAGACCAAAGCCGCCTGCATCGGATGCGCGGTCACGGTCTCCGAGATGCCCAACTCGTCACGCGAATGGGCGCCAAGCGCGTCCTTTTCGGTTAGCTGGATCGCGACCTGCCGCGCGAGATCTTCGTCGAGCCCCCGCCCGACATAGATGCGTGTAAGCTCCTCCAACTCCGCCTCGGGCGTATCCTTCAGCTCGCGCGTCTCGCGCGCGATGTCGGCCTGTTCGGCGTCAGTTTGTGAACTGACGGATACGTATTCGCCGGCAGCCATCGACATCGCTCCGGCAACGAGGCCGGCAAGTCCGGCGATCAGGATTTCGGGCCGACCAGATCCTGCCGCCGCGACCCCGACAACCAAGCTCGCAGTTGAAACGAGGCCGTCATTCGCCCCGAGAACAGCAGCGCGCAACCAGCCAATGCGGTGAACCATGTGAATTTCGGAATGGGAGAGTCTGCTCATCTCAAAAGGGACTTCTGGGCTGTGTTGCGGTGAATGTCGGGGTGGCCGGGCGACGAACCGCTGTATCGCCAGACCTGCCCTCGACCTGACCTGCGTGCCCCGGCACGATCCTGAGAGCCCGCAATGCGTTGAGAATAACCGCCACGTCGATCAACTCCTGCAGGAGCGCGCCCTGCACCGGGGACAGGTAGCCGAAGGCCGCAGCGAGCATGCCCAATACCGAGAGACCGATCCCGGCCGCGACGCTCTCGAGGGCGATGCGGCGGGACCGTTGCGCGATCTCGATCCCCGGCAGAAGGCGATCCAGGTGATCGACCAGCAGCACGACATCCGCCGCTTCGGCCGAAGCCGCCGCCCCACGCGCGCCCATCGCGACACCGATGTCGGCGGCAGCCAGCGCGGGCGCGTCGTTGACACCGTCGCCCACCATCATGACCGGGCCGTTCTTGCGCTCGCTCAGGACCAGCAGGACCTTCTGATCCGGGGTCAGATCCGCTCGGAGAGCGTCCAGCCCGAGCCCCTCGGTCACAGCCTCGGCGACGGCGCGGCGATCGCCTGTCGCCAGCAGGATGCGACCGACGCCCAGCCGTCGAAGCCCTGAAAGCAGCTCGGTCGTGCCAGCGCGCAATGCGTCAGCCATCACGATGTGGGCGGCCAGTTTCCCGTCAACGCCAAGCGAAACCACCACCGATCCCGCCTCGACCACCGTGCTTTCAGGATCGGCGATGCCAAGCTGCGCGGCGACGAAACCCGCGCCGCCGACCACAACCCTGCGTCCGTCGATCGTCCCGGCAACGCCTTCGCCGGGCGTCTCGACCACGCTCGCGGGGATCGGCAAGGCGGTCCCGCGCGCCTGGGCCGCCCCGACGATGGCCTGTGCGATGGGGTGTTTCGATGCCTGATCGAGCGCTGCGGCGAAGTACAGAATGTCGTCCTCGGACAGATCGCCATGCCTGTCGATCGACACGACCTGCGGGCGTCCGTCCGTCAAGGTGCCGGTCTTGTCGAGGATCAGCGTCGTGATCCGGGCCAGCGCCTCGAGCGGTTTCGCGCCCTTGATCAGCACCCCGAAATGCGCCGCGCGCGACAGACCGGCGACCAATGCCACTGGAACGGCGAGGATCAGCGGACACGGCGTCGCCACCACCAGCACCGCCACTGCCCGGATCGGATCGCCCGTGAACCACCAGGCGGCGGTTGCCAGCGCGACAGTCACGGCGAGGAACAGCAAAGAGTAGCGGTCGGCCAGCCGCGCCATTGGCGCCTTGGATTTCTGCGCCGCCTCGACCAGCCGGACGATCCCGGCATAGGTGCTGTCCGCCGCCCGCCGTGTGACCCGCAGATCGAAGGCCTCGCCCGCGTTGGTCGATCCGCTCATCACGTCCTGCCCCCGCGCCAGCCGGGCGGGCATCGACTCGCCGGTCAGCGCGGACTGGTCGAGCATCGCGCCTGCGCTCTCGACCGTCCCGTCCACGGGAGCGACGTCACCCTGCCGGATCAGCAGCAGATCGCCCGGCGCAATGTCGTCGAGCGGGACTTCATCCAGAGCTCCATTGCGATGCCGCGTGGCGGTCCGGGGCACGCGGGACAGAAGATCGCTCATCTCGCGCCGCGCTCGACCCTGCGCGAAACTCTCGAGAAAGGTGCCGCCCGAATACATCAGCGCGACAACGGCCGCCGCGAGCGTCTCCCCGAAGATGAGGGCGGCCGACATCGACAGCGCCGCCACGATGTCGAGCCCGACCTCGCCTTGCCCCAGGCTCCGGATGATCTCGACCACGAGGGCCGCCAGAACCGGAAGCACGCCCGCCGTCCACGCAATGCCGGCAAGTTCTGGCTGCCCGGACAGCCAAAGGCCGAGGCCGGAGATCAGGCCAAGGAGTGCCAGCCCCAGCAGGGCGACGTTCAGGCGATCATGAAACAATGGTGTCATCTGGTGCATGTCCCGGCGTCAGCTCACGCGCTCGGGATCTGGACGGGTCTCGAACAGCCGTCCCACTCTCGTTTCGCGAAGATGATCGCCCTCACGATCAATAAAGAGAGCGTTCAAGTTACATCTACGCGCCAACATCGCGCCCTCCAAGCTTCCTTTTACCATCAGCGCCGTCGCCCAGGCATCCGCCTCGGCGCATGTCCGGGCGACGACCGTCACCGAGGCGGGCGACGCGATCAGGGGCGCACCGCGCCCGGGGTCCATGGTGTGCGACAGGCGGCGGCCCTGCACCTCGACCCAGTGCCGGTAGTCCCCCGAGGTCGCCACGGCGGCGTCCTGCAGCGCGAGAATGGTATGGGGCGCGCGGCGGGCGGGGTCAGGTGCTTCCACGGCGATGGTCCATGCTTCCCCGTCAGTCCGGAGCCCGAGCGCACGCATCTCCCCGTCGATGCCGACAAGCGCGTCACCGATCCCATGCGCCGTCAGCGTCTCGGCCAGCCGGTCGACGCCATACCCCTTGGCGATTCCGTTGAGGTCCAGCGCCAGCGGCGAAGTTTTGCCGACGAGACCTGTTGTCCCGTCGATGTCGAGCGCCTGATGGGTAGGCACACGTTTGGCTGTCATGGCGCTGCGGATGCGCTCGGGCGCCGCGGCCTCGAGCCCGAACCCCCAGGCCGTCACCGCGTCGCCCATGCCGATGTCAAAGGCCCCGCCCGAGGCAAGACCGATCTCCAGACCAAGACGAAGAACCTCGCTCAGCCGATCCGGTACCGTGACCCGAGCGCCAACAGGCGCTGCGTTCAGGCGCATCAGATCGCTTCCCGCGTTCCATGTGGACATCTGCGCGTCGACCTCGCCCGTGGCCGCCTGCAGCGCCGCCTGGACCGGCGCCGGATCGAAGCCATCCGGCGCGAAGAAGAGCGCCGACCAGCGCGTGCCCATGGTCGGGCCGTTCAGGGCAAAGCGCACCCTCTCAGTAGACATCTTCGACATACCGCCCCTCCGTCTTCAGAACCGCTGGGGTGAGCCCGGTCGGTGCAAGGATATCTGCCAGCGCATCCGCCACGCCCGCCGCCATATCGCGTCCACCGCAGACCATCACACGTGCCCCGTCGAGGATGAGCTGAGCGACCAACGCCGCGTCCCCGCGCAGCGCATCCTGCACGTAGTGGGGTTTTGTCCCGCGAGACACAGCCGTGACCAGACGGATCAGACGGCCCTCTTTCTGCCAGGCGCGCAGCTCCTCGCCGTAGAAGAAGTCGCTGTCCGGATGACGCATGCCGAAGAATAGGTGGACGGGCCGCTGCCGGGCATTGTCGCGCACAAAGCCCGCCAGAGGTCCGATCCCTGTGCCTGCGCCGATCAGGATCAGCGGGGCGCGGCCCCGCCCCGTGCAGAAGCCGGGATTGCGGCGGACGAAGGCGGTGACTGTGTCGCCGGGTTCGAGGGCCTCAACTGGCCAGAGGCGAGGCCTCCGGGATGCTTCTTGACCACAATCTCGATGAAACCGTCGCGGCGCGCAGAGGCGAGCGAGTAGAGACGCGGCACGGGGCTCCCCTCGGGCATGATGCCGATCAGATCGCCCGCGTCGAACCGGGCGAAGCCGGCACCGACGAACCGCTGCCAGAGGCTGACGCGCGGCAGGGCGAAGTGAAGGATCGCGGTTGGGGCCTGTACCTCTGCGCCGTAGTCCCGCCGCGAGACGAGGGTCAGCGTCTCGGTTGCCGGGCGAACAGTCTGGTGGCACAGCTCGAGATCGACCCCAATAGCGTCTCCGAGGGCGCCGCCCCAGCGGGCGAAGTCCTGCGGCGACTGCCGGTCGACGGTGTCGATGGCCATGAGCTGCGGCCAGCCCTTCGCCTCGGCGGCTGCCGCAACAGCCTTGGCGAAGGCGCAGTAGGCCGGAAAGCTGCGGTCGCCGAAGCCGAGAACGGCCAGGGGCGCGTCGGGTGCGCGGTCGGCTGCTGCCAGCCGGTCGAGAAAGCCCTTGGCCGAGGCAGGCGCCGCGCCGTCGCCATAAGTCGCGGCCAGCACGATGATCCGGTTGGCCGCAGGATAGCGTTCTGGCGCGAAGGCCGACATCGGTGCTGTGTGCACCCTCTGCCCGGCTTGCGTCAGTGCGGCGTGGAGCGTGGCCGCAAAGCCCCAGGTGCTGCCGCCCTCGCTGCCGACGAGCAGGATCGTCTCGGCACGTCCCGCGGGCTGATTGCCTCCGATGCGCTGCCGCCCCCTCCGTCGCGCGAGCCAGACGACAACGCCACTCACGCCCATGGCCGGGACGCCGAGCGCAATCAGCCCCAGAACGAGGCCAAGCGTCGCCGCTCCCTGTCCGGTGTGCAGCATGTAGATGGTCTGTGATATGCGTTCCCAGCCAGTAAGGTCGGTCCAGGCGAGCAGCGCACCGGTGCCCTGATCGAGATACCCGGTCCCCTGGTCGGTCTTCAGCGTGAAGGCGTCCGTCGCGTCGCCGGGATAGGGAAAGCTTAGCTCCTGCAGCTCAGTGACGGGCGTCTCCGCCAGAACGAGCATCTGGCCAGGCGCGAACCCCGTCTCGCCGCTCACCTCAACCGGCAAGGCTGGCACGCCGCCACCGGGAAGCAGATCGAATGTGGACGCCGTCATCCACAGGGCGGTGGTAGACGACAGGACAAGGCCGACCACCGCGATGCGGGCGATCTCGACATGAAGTCGGCCAGCAAGGGGTCCGCGCAGCCGCGTGAACCAGTTCCGCCAACCGCCGACACGCCGGGCGACCAGCAGGACACCGGAGAACGACAAACACAACATCGCCGCGGCACCCATGGCCATGGCGATGCGCCCGCCATCGCCGAGGTACAGCGAGCGGTGCAGATTGGTAAGCCAGCGTTGCGTCTGGTTGGGGTCGGCGGAGGCCGCACCCTGACCAGTGGCGGGGTCGATCACTGCGGCGCCGGGCGTGCCCTGATCGAACCAGTAGGCAGTGATCCGGCCCGAGGGCGCGCGGCGGATTTGCTCGACGCCCGGATAGGCGCTTTGAATGCGATCCGCGAGGGTGGCCACCGTCATGCCCGTCTCGGCCTGCGGCGCGACAATGCGCTCGGCCGCAGGGAAGACCGACAGTGCCGCGCCGCTCAGGGATAGGACGGTGACGAGAGCGAGGGCCAAGAGACCCGGCCAGCGATGGAGTGCACGGATCATGGCCATCACCCCTCACATATCGTAGGCGAAGCTGGCGATGTAGCGTCGGCCGGTCACCGGAGTGCCGGCGCCAGCGGTCGTCAGCGGGACGGCCACCTCGTTCGGGCTGTCGCGCATGTCCTCGACCGCCGCGTCGATGTGGAGCGTGTAGCCCGCATCGAACAGCGCGTCGGCCAGATCGAGCGTGATCCCGAGCGTGCGGCCCGCGCCGACGCTGGCGCCGGTGATGCCGTTGACCTGAGCAGCGTCGCCGCCGGTGGCGCGGTACCAGTCGCTCAGATGCTCGTAGTACTTGGACTTGCCGCCGGCCATCCAGAGGCTGCCCATGTAGGCGCCGGAGGCATCGGTGACGTAAATCGCGAGATAGGCGCCGTCGCCGCCGTAATTGTTGAGGGTCGTGGTCAGCGTCACCGGCCTTGCTATGGCAAGGCCGGGAAGCGTCAACGCGGTGGTGAGCGCGAGCGTTGCGAGAAGCGATTTCAGTTTCATCGGATCGGTCCTTGTTCGGAGAGTTGCGGCGAAGTGGCTCAGTTCACCTGGACTTGCGGCGGGGCGCCGTTTCCGAAGAGACCATTCTGCGGGGGTGGAACCGTTCCAGCGGGCGCGGGATTGCTGGCGCCACCGCTGCAATTGTCATCGTCATTATCGTCATCATCGTCGTCGCAGTCGTCATCATCATCATCGTCATCATCGTCATCGTCGTCGTGACCGCGCCGGGAGCCGTCCCGCCAGCGGCGATCGCCATCATCGTCGTCACTGGCGAGAACGAGGGGCAACGTCTGTGCCCCCTCTTCGAACAGCGCAGTGAACGGCAGAAAGCCTCCGTCGGCGGGCGCGTGTATCGCGCTCCAAGCCGGTATACCAATGGCGGCGGTCAGGGCCGTCGAGGCGACGAGAAGTGTCAGGGTCTTTCTCATGGCAGGGTCTCCTTTCGTCTGCTGAGGACAATCTGGAGTGCCCACCTGAGGGCTTCCTGACGCGTTGGCGGTTCCTGCTTCAGCTTGCCGTCAGGAAGAAAAGCGTCGCTCCACAGACAAAAGCCCCGCCGATGAGGGCGGGGCGAGGTCGAGCCGAAGGGACGGTCGGCTCTGGCCTGTCGGCGCTAGTTTTGGGGTGCTCAGGTGATGTCGCCGTATCCCGGTGCGCGCTTGTCGCCTGTGACCATTGCGCGGGCGAGGTTCTCGCGATGCCGGAAAGACGTCAGCACCACGCCTCCGACATGAAGCGCGGCCAGCAGCAGCATGAGATTGGCAAGGATCTCGTGCAGCTCTTCAACCGCCTCTTCGCCGCGCTCGCCGTACTCGCCACCGTCGTCGTCTGCCCAGGCGGGCGCGACTATCTGCGGCAGGTCTGGCAGCATCGCCACACGTGCTGGTTCCGCCATAAGCCAACCGGTGAAGGCGGTACCCGACAGGGTCACGAGCAGCGCCACCACCATGGCGGCACCGGCCGGGTTGTGGCCCAGGTATCGCCGCTCCTTGCCGCGAGCCATGTCTCCGAGATAGGCGAGCGTGTCGCGTGGGCCTTTCAGGAATTGCGCGAAGCGCGCATAGCGGCTGCCGACGAGTCCCCAGATCAGCCGGAACGCCACGAGGCCGGCGACGGCGTATCCCGCGATCTCGTGCACGGGCTGCAGCTCGTCCGCGGTCAGCCAAGCCGTCGCGAACGCGGCGACCAGACCCCAGTGGAACACCCGGACGAGAGGGTCCCAGACCCGGACCTTGCCCGACGTCCTGGTGTTCATCGTCGCAGTGTCATGAGTGGTTGCGTCAGTCATTGTCGCCTCCTTCGCGGTCGCGGCGGGGGCGATCGTCGTCGTCCTCGTCCTCGTATTCGAACTCGATCACCTGGAGCGTGGCCGGATGGACCGTCACCTCGATCCGACGCCCCTCGGCATCCCTGCCATCGATCTCGTAGCAGCCGTCGTCGATCTTGATGCGGCGCACCGTCCAGCCGTTCTCCTCGGCCAGCTGGGCAACGGCGTCGCGCGGTTGCCAATCGGCCATCGGCACGAAGCAATCGTCGTCCGCCAGCGCGACACCGGCTGGAAAGACCGCGAGAAAGCCGAGAATTGTCAATGTCTTCTTCATGGGGCACACTCCTCGCTGCGGCCATCTTGATGCACTTCATGCGCGGCGAAGCTGACGGCAGCCTGAAGGGGCTTGGCCCACACGCTTCAGCTTCGTGTCAGCCAGACGGATCATGGAGGGTCATCGGGAAAGGACGGGAACCATCATGCGCATCCTGCTGATCGAGGACGATACGGTGCTGGGCGCCGCGGTGCGCGACCAGATAGCCGCGGATGGCCAGTCGGTGGACTGGGTCACGCGGCTCGACGTTGCCGACGACGCCGTGCGCGCCACGTCCTTTGATCTGATCCTGCTCGATCTCATGTTGCCGGACGGCCGTGGTATCGGTTTCCTCAAGGGCTTGCGCACACGGGGGGAAGCGACGCCGGTCATCATACTGACGGCGTTGGACCAGGTGTCGGACCGGATCGAGGGGCTGAACGCGGGGGCCGACGATTATCTCGTGAAGCCCTTTGATCTCGCCGAATTGTCAGCGCGGATCGGCTCGGTCGCCCGGCGCTATAGCGGCAACCCGAACCCGATCATCACGCACGGGTCGCTTCAGATCGACCTGGCCGCGCACAGCATTTATCGCGACGGCAGGTCCGTCCAGCTGACGGCCCGGGAATGGGCGCTCTTCGAGGCGTTTCTATCCCGCCCGGGTCAGCTTCTGTCGAAGGCGCAGCTGGAAGAAAAGCTCTACGCCTTCGACACCGAGGTGGAGAGCAACACCATCGAGGTTCATGTCAGCCGTCTGCGCAAGAAGTTGGGGAGCGCGGTCATCGAGACCGAGCGCGGAATGGGCTACAGACTGGGTAAAGCATGAAGTGGCCCGCCAGCCTTCAGGCGCGGCTCGGCCTGTCGCTGGGCCTCGTGCTGACGGTCCTGTGGCTGCTGGCCGCTACGGTCACGGCGGTGATAGTGCGGGGCGAGATGGACGAGGTCTTCGACAGCGCCCTGCGCGAGACCGCGGAACGCATCCTGCCGCTGGCGGTGACCGACATCGTCGGACGCGAGGACCAGGGGGTGACGCAGCGGCTCGCGCCAATTCGCGAGCACGACGAGTTCTTCACTTACCTCGTGCGCGACGCCGAGGGTCTGATCTTGCTGCAATCCCATGCGGCAGACCCCGCAGTGTTTCCACCCTACGATGGGCCGGGTTTCCGCCAGACCGCAACTCACCGGCTCTACAGCGACGCGGCGCTCCAGGGGACGATCCGCATCACCGTTGCCGAACCGTTGGCGCATCGCGCGTCCGTCGCGCGGGAAATCCAGGTGGGCCTCGGCCTGCCGCTCCTGATCGTGCTGCCACTCGCGCTTGCGGCGATTGTCCTGGCCGTCCGCTTCAGCCTCAATCCCCTGCGCAGGTTCCGCGCGCGCCTAGAGGCGCGGGGCGCCCGTGACCTCTCGGAGGTTCCCGCCGACGATCTGCCGACGGAGATCGGCCCGCTGGCCACGACCCTGAACAGCCTTTTGGCCAGGTTGCGCGAAGCGTTCGAGGCAGAGCGCAGCTTTGCCGCCAACGCAGCGCACGAGCTGCGAACCCCGCTGGCAGGGGCCATCGCGCAGGCGCAGCGGCTTCAGTCGGAAACGCAGGACCCGGCCACGGGAGCGCGGGCTGCAGAGATCGAGGCGACGCTCAAGCGCCTGACCCGGCTTTCCGAACGCCTCTTGCAGCTTGCGCGGGCGGAAGGTGGGCGCCTGCGGGTTGACCGAAGCGCAGACCTGAGAGCCGTTGCGCGTGTTGTGGTTGACGATCTGGGGCGCGCGGGCGCGCCAGGCCGCATCGCGCTGACGCTGTCCGAGACGTCGATCATGTCGGACATCGACCCCGACGCGTTCGGAATCTTGTGCCGAAACCTCGTAGAGAATGCCCTTCTTCATGGGACAGAAACTGCACCGGTCGATGTCACCCTGACGGCCGATGGGCAGTTGATCGTCGCAAACGACGGGCCCACCCTGTCGCGCGAGACCCTTGACCGGCTGACAGCACGTTTCGAACAGGCAAGTGAAGGAACCGATGGCAGCGGGCTTGGCCTCGCAATAGTGGCCGCCATTGCAGAGCGTATTGGCAGCTCCCTCATCCTGAAATCGCCGCGGTCGAATGGCGCATCGGGTTTCGAAGTGACGCTTGATCTTCCGGTAGAAGGATCGAGGGGATCCAACCGGAACGGCGCTGTCAGTCACTGACCGTTGGTCCAGGATTCACGATACCTGCCTACTGTTTACATTGATGCTGAATCGGCTGTTCCTGGGGCGCTGGTCGACGGTGTGGTCGGTCGTCGCCCTCTGTGTCGTTGCGCACCTGACGTTGGTCGATCCACCCGGGCGGATGTTTGTTCCACGGCCACGTTGGGGGCAGAAAGAACAGACGCCTTTTTTGCTGTAAGTCAACGGCATTGTTTCTCGCTCATGCGCAGATGCGCATGAGATGGAGATTGCATGATACGCACGAATCCGGTCGCAAAACCTGCGGCAATCCGGCTGCGCAACCCTCAGCAAGTCTGCATTCTCGCTCTTCAGAGAGCAGCTTGATCAAGATCAAATCATTTTATGCACAAGTGCACTAAGGTCTTGGAGAGCACACATGGGTGCTCCATTCCTTTGAAAGGAAGCATAATGTATGCGATTCGAACCATATTTGGTCTTTCCGCTCTGGTCTTCGCGACGACTGCGACAGCCGAAGGCGACCTGAGCCGCGCAAACGTTATTGATGTCGCAATCGAATTAGGCAGCAACGATGAGGGGATGTATTTCAGTCCTGACAACTATGAGTTCGAGACCGGCCAGGCGTATCGGTTGATTTTGACAAACGTCGATGAAATCAAGCATGAAGTTGCGCTGAACGAAATGGGTGAACGCATATTCACCCGCAAGATCGAGGCATCCGATGTCGACGGCAATCTGATAACTGAGGTCAAAGGGTCGATCAGGGAAGTCGAAGTTGGTCCGGGCAGGACGGTTGAATGGTTTATTGTACCTGTGCAAACGACAGATGGTCCTGTGGAGATCACATGTGAAATCCCTGGCCATTATGAATCAGGAATGCATGCAAGCGTCGTGATAAACTAGCGCATTCGGTTTTGTCGGCTTCATAGGCCGGCGAAAAATACATGCGGCGGGGCTATACTTTCTGATCAGCAGCGCTTCGCATCCTCAATATGAGTTCTTGTTGAGACAAGGTGTGGCGACAAAAAATCATTCGCATGCGGAAACCCGCAAATTGGCACTTAAGTCGTCACAGGTTATGTCGACACCAAAGAATGGCTTTTTGCAATCGTTATTGGCTCGTATAAAGGTAGCGGACCTTAGCCCGGAGCGTCAGCAGGAAGGCCGCGTTGCGGCTCAACCGGTCGAGCATGGCAATCACCAAGGTCGCTCCGGTGAGCTTGGCGAGGGTCAGCGCCTTGACCAGTTCAGGTCGCTCGTTCTTCCCCCCGCTCTCGACCTCGGTAAAGCGTGCCAGGACGTCCGCACCTCGGGAGCTGGCGAAGTCGTCGATGGCCTTCCACTGCGCTTCGAGGCCGAGGCCCGACATCTCTTGCCTGGCGGTTTAGACCCGCTCGTAGGCGACGAACTTCTGCGATGGGGCAGTCTCTCTGACCATGTACACACCTGCCTGACGTTGGTTGCGCAGATCTGTACATCGCTCCGAAGAAGTCCGGAGTGTAGGATGTTATGGCCTAGCACCTCGGTATCGCCGGACTAAGCCGATCGATTAACGCAATCATGTACCTGCAGCATCATGTCGAAACCCCCACTTGATGATCGCGATGATAGCACACGGGGCAGTTTCGACGAATCTGCCAAGGGGATCTTGGCTCAACACAGCAACGCGGCCTGTCTCACGCTTTGCCAACGATCGCCCCACGCTCCTCGTATTCGCGGCCGCTGCATCTTTCAGAAAGGCGTGTGCAGCAGCGTGGCGAGCACGAAGATGGACACGATCGCAAGGTATTTGCTTCGGTTCAGTCTCGCCAGGCTCAAGCCGCCTTCTCCATAGCCGGTGATCGCGACGCAGCCTGACAGCTGCCTCATAGCATCGGAACGACCAGTTCTAGCTGGCTGGGGAACTTCCAGCGCCGGAAGGCTCAGGGCCCTCGACTTCGCATGCGTGGCAAACATCGCCAACTCTCTTTAACAGACGGACCGCACAGGCCTCCAACATGGAAGTCGAGAGGTACGCAACAGGATACACCGGCTCATCGTACCGGCACGGGTGACCCTCAGTCAAAGTGGCGGCGGTTGCCCTGCCTCTCCGCGCAACAATCACCCCTGGCCTCGTCCACCGTCGCGCGGGCCGGGCAGCGTCACAACTTATCCGCGAAGGTTTCACCCCTCGGCCATGATGGCGGTGTGTAACAGAGCCCTTCCGCGTGCTGACACTAACGTCGCGACCTACGAGCCAGTTTGATTTGGATCAGCGCGCGATTCCGAGATTCCCCTAGTTTTCGGATACGCGTCGCTTGGCGCGAAAGGAGCACTCCATGGACAAGGATCGGGTGATCGGTTCCGCGAAGGTCGTCAAGGGAAAGGTCAAGGAGGCCGTCGGAAAGGCGGTGGGAGACGCCAAGCTTGAGACTGAGGGCAAGGCCGACAAGGCCGAGGGCAAGGTTCAGAATATCGTCGGCGGGCTGAAAGATGCGCTGCGCGGTGAGTGACCGTCAGACTCAGGTGGCAGTTTCCGCGCACCGGCGCCGCGATCCATGCAAGGTGCCTCCATGGTCGAGGCGGGCGCTATACGCGGGGCGTCGGGAGGCGCGATCAACATGAGCCGCAATGCGCTTTATCTCGTAATCGGTTTGCTTGCCGCCGGAGTCCTTGTCGTGGGCTACCTGTATTATCAGGAAAGCCGGAACCGGAGCGGCATCGAAATCGAGATCGGTGAGCACGGCGTCTCGATAGAAGAAAGATAGTCCGCCAGACCTTCTCGGACTGCGAATCGTGCAGGACGCATCAGGCAAGACCGGAAGATGCGTCCGGTTCTCGTAATACTCAACGGATTGGCAGGATCCTGCCATCGACGTCTTGAAGTACCTGAAGGGGCTGCGTTTCGTCATTGGGCAAGGCTAGGGCGGGCACGACTCTGTCTCAAGGCCAGCTCTTCTAACAGTGCCCCTGAAAGGACTGCATCTCGTGATCGGGCGAGGGTAGGACGAACCTGTCTCCGGGCAAGTTCTTCAGGCAGTGCCGTTGAAAGGCGATTGTTTGGGCATTGCAGCAGGGTAGGCCGGACGCCGCTTCGTCTCAACTCACGGTTCTCTGACACGACCAGCGCAAATGTTTCAACCCTCGGGGGCCGCGCTGGAAGAAGTGGACGCGATCTCAAGCGCGTCGAGGATGTCCTGGGTGTGTTCGCCCAGCCTCGGCGGCGGACGGCGACGGTTGACCGGCGTGTCCGAAATCTGACTTGATGCAACACCGCGACGACCGGACCTTCGCTGGGATGGTCGTATCGGTGGAAGAACCCGCTTTCCTTTAAGTACGGGCAAGAGCCTACCTTTGTCTTGTCTTGAATCTCTTAGTTGGTGGCTCTGTAGGATCTCTAGACGTTTGGCTACGTGGCGTTCTGTTCCTTGGCCTTCTTCTTCATAGCCTCTACTTCTTTCTTGGAGTAGCCTTCCGCCCATTTGTCCAGTCGGTACCGCTCAGTGCCGTCCGGTAGAATATACACAGGCTTCTTGGCCGTGCTCCCTCCCGAGGTCTTCTTGGTCTGACTAGCCTTTGGCGTCGCCTCTTCCTTCTTGGAAAATTCGCTTGTCATGTTCTTGAGCTTGTCCAAGAGATCTTCAGCTTCGTCACGCAGGTTCACACTCCGAGCCTTCTCAACAAACTGCTGAACCTTGGGTCTGATCTCGTTTACGAGATCCTGCATTTCGGATAGTGCCTTCATTCTGGCGTTCCGAATGTCTTCTAACCAGTCTCGCTTTTCGTTGTCGGCCATGTCGTTGCCTCCGCTCAGTTGGACGCAGTGTAGGGCCTCTTAGCGCCTTGGTCTACGGAGTCTACTACTACAAAATTTGAAGGTGTCATTTTCTTAGGACTACCGCGCCCCGAGGCCAGCAGAACCTGATGGTGTGTTGCGGACCAGGGGCAATGTCAGGTTCTGGCTGCTAGGCGATCACGAAGGCGCGCGCCTCGATTGTCGCCGGGCCCTTGCGATCAACCCGTCCTATCACCTCGCGCATCTGACGATTGCCACCAGCGACATTCTTTCTGGCGCATTCAAACCGGGTGCACTTCGACTGTAGGAAATGATGCGCCGTGTGAACTTCGACCCCCAGAATCCGCTCTATTTCTCGCTGATCGCGCTGGCGTTGCTGCTGGACGGGCAGGTAGACGCCGCGGTGGAAGCCGCCCGAGAAGGGCATGAACGCAACCCGCTGGGAGCTTGGAATGCGCTGGTCTACGCGGTGGCGGCGTCAGGCAACAATCGCATCATGGATGCCACGGCGTTCCGTAAGATGGTGAACCGCATCGATCTACCCCCGTCGCATTTCCTGGATTTTCCGTTCTTGGACCAAGGTATGGCTGAGGAACTCGCCGCACGAGCCAAAATAGCCGGGGTCGGAGCGTGACGAGCCTGAGTTACTCGCATAGCAATCGTTCATTGGGCTTCCTGTGCTGCCCTACAGCGAACGCCGGTTTGTCCGCAAAGCGGGTGCAAGTGCACAGTGCAGCGAGCGCAATTCTTTTCCTCTGCGACATGCCGGAGGCGAATGACCTGACCGTGGGCATAATGGCGTTCGTTGCCCAGCAGGAACGGGACGCGATCTCGCGGGGGACGAAGGAAGCGCTGGCAGCGGTCAAGGCGCGCGGGGTGAAGCTCGGCAGTCCGAATAAGGCTGCGGCCCTCAGGCGGGCTGGGAAGGGCGGTTACGCGCTCCGGGCGGCGGTATCGAAGAATGCGGACGGGTTCGCGGAAAGTGCGCGTCCGGTGCTCGAGACCAGGCGCGCTCAGGGTACGACCAACCTCCGAGGGATTGCAGCGGAACTGAACGACCGCGGGATGCTCACACGGCGCAGCGGGGATTGGCGGATGTCGAACGTGAGGTACCTGCTGGGACGACTAGGGTCCAATTGACCCGAGTAATTTGGCCCAATCCGCTACTATCAGACTGAGAACTGAAATGGTTGCGCGGACGCCCATTGGCGCAAGAAATTGTTCGTCGAGAAACTTGAACGTTTGACTCTTGCCAGAGAAGCGCAGCCACATGGCGCCTCACCACCTAAAGAAGGGTCTTGAAACATGAAGAGCATATTTGTTGCATCGCTGATGGCCTTCGGCGCTTACGGGTCGGCATACGCTGGCGGTCTTGACGAACCGATCATGGAACCTGTGATGGCGCCTGTGATCGTCGAAGAACAGTCCGGGACGTCCGGAGAGTTCGTTCTGCCTCTTATGGTAATCGCCATTATCGCAGCGATCGTCGCCGCCGACTGACGATCGGATCGATCTCAACGGCGCGAGCATGACCTGTCGGCAGCTCGCGAACCGGGATCGTGCCTGCGACGGGCGCGGTACGCGCCGCACGTGGGTTAGCGCCAGAGGCAGGACTGTACCGCTTATGTACCGGGCTCGAGGCGAAGCGGAAGGCCAGCGACGATTTCGCGGCATTGAGAGGTGCCGACGTCCTGGCTCGCTTCACTGAGGTCGAGAACGGGCGCGAGAACGAACGTCCGGAACTGGCCAAGACGCTGACCCTTGCGAAGCTCAATGGGGCGACGCTGGTGATCGACCGGCTCAGCCGCACCGCCGCCTTTCTGCCCACGCTGCGGCAAAGCGGCGTCAGGTTCCTGGCCTGCGACATGCCGGAGGCCAACGACCTCTCGTTGGTATTATGGCTCTCGCCGCGCAGCAGGAGCGCGGCGCGATCTCCCCGCGGACGAAGGAGGCGCTGGTAGCCTTGGGTCAGCGGGCGAACGGAAAAGCCGAAGTGACCTCTCCAGGATCGTCGCGGCCGTCGAAGGACGAGGTGCCGGCCCGTCAATATCCGTTTGCCAGTAGTCCCCGCTGTCGTACAATCCGCACTGTCCTTCAGGCCATGCAGGGGCAGAACAATGAACCTCCCGCGCGTCATCCTCGCCTTCGCTACCGCAGTGGTCTTGGGCTGCATGCCCTCCCAAGCGCCGGCCGACGAGTGCAGCCTGGCGGTTGTCTTCGCGCTCGATGTCTCCAAGAGCATGGATTCGACGGAGCACAGCCTGCAGCTCTTGGGCCTCGCCGCTGCGCTCAGGGACCCGGCAGTTCAGGACGTTTTGCTTTCGCAGGGCGCGCCGGTCGCGCTCACCGCCTTTGAATGGAGCGGACCTGGCTATCAGGCCAATCTCGCGGATTGGATGCTCGTTCTCACCGGACGCGACATCGAGGCTTTCGCGGCCCGCCTCACCGACCATGCCCGCGGCGGACGCAGCCAACGCACCGGAACCGGCCCGGCGCTCAGCTTCGCCTATGCCCGCCTTAAGCTAGGGCCCGCCTGCCTGCGCGAGGTGATTGACATCTCGAGCGATGGTTACAGCAATGAGGGACAAAGCCCGCACGACTTCTACTCGAGGCTCCCGCCTGACGCCGTCACTGTCAACGCTCTGGTGGTCGGCGGGAAGCGGCGGCCGGTGCTTTGGGAATGGTTCCGGTCCCAAGTCATCCGCGGCCCGGGTGCGTTTGCAATGGCGACGGAGAGCTTCGACGACTACGCAGAGGCGATCCGCGAAAAGCTCCTGCGCGAAGTTCTCGCACCGCAGTTGGCTGAGTCGAAGTAAGAGGGATCAGGGCGCTGGTCGCGCAGCCGAGCGTGAGGCGATCTCACGGCGCACGAAGGAGGCACTGGCGGCGGCGAAGGCCCGCGGGTGAAGCTCGGCAACCCCAATTGAGCGGCGGCGCTCAGGCGGTCTGGGAAAGGCGGTGTGGCGCTGCGGGCGACAGTCCAGAGTAACGCGGCCGAGTTCGCGGAGGGCCTGCGACCGGTGTTGGAAAACATCCGCGCTCATGGCGCAACGACCCTTCGCGAGACCGCGTCGGAGCTGAACGACCGGGGGACGCTCACTAGGCGCGGTGGCCAATGGCAGGTGTTGAATATCAGAAACCGGTACTGTCAGAACAAAAGCTGGTGTCCGTCCTTTCCCGCCCACCAGCTCTGGTGCCGGATCAAATTACCCCTATTTGCTTGACCATCATCAAGCATGTGAAGGCGACCAGCACTGAAATTCCCGCATTCAAACTTATAGGACCGGTCTATTCTGATGGTGTGGACGGCTCCACCCCGACGGCATCGCATTGTGCCATGTTGCTGCAGTGTGACAGCCAACAAAGGAAGGAGCCGACCACATGGAGATTACAACACTCGGGATCGATCTGGCCAAGTCCGTCTTTCAGCTTCATGGCGTTGATAAGGATGGCGCTGTTGTTTTGCAGAGGAAGGTGCGAAGAGCTGCTCTGCTCGATGTCCTCGGCAGGCTTGAGCCTTGCCTGATCGGCATTGAGGCGTGCCCGACTTCGCACTTCTGGGCGCGGGAGATTGCAGCACTCGGTCATGACGTACGGCTGATCCCACCCTCGTATGTGAAGCCCTACGTGAAGCGTCAGAAGAATGATGCGGCCGATGCCGAGGCGATCTGCGAGGCGGTGACCCGGCCGAACATGCGCTTTGTCCCCGTGAAGACCGAAGATCAGCAGGCGGTCCTCGTCCTGCACCGGTCGCGCGACCTGCTGATGCGACAGCGCACGATGATCCTCAACGCCATCCGAGCACATCTGGCGGAGTTCGGGACGATCACCGCGCAGGGGCCACGGAGTGTTGTCGACCTCGTCCGGCGCCTGAGCGACCCGGACGACGGGCTGGACTTGCCAGCTCTCGCTCGGTCGGCGCTTCTATCGCTGGCCGCCCAGCTTGAGACCTTGACTGAAGAGATCCGCAAAATCGAACGCCAGCTCATGGCGTGGCACCGGCAGAACCAGGCAAGCCAGCGACTGGAAACGATCCCGGGCGTAGGCCTCATTACCGCCACGGCCCTCGCAGCCAGTGTGCCGGATCCGACCGTCTTCAAATCGGGCCAGCAGTTCGCGGCCTGGCTCGGTCTCGTGCCACGACAGAACTCCTCAGGCGGCAAGGATCGGCTGGGACGGGTCTCGAAGATGGGGAACGGCTATCTGCGCCGATTGCTTGTGGTCGGCGCCACCTCGGTGACACGGCGCGCGCCAACCACCGATACCCGGACCGGGGCCTGGGTCAGATCACTCCTTGAGCGCAAGCCAACGCGGCTCGTGACCGTGGCCATTGCCAACAAGACCGCGCGCACAGCGTGGGCACTTCTTGCGAAGGGAGAGACCTACAGGGTCGCAGCGGCCATCTGAACGACGGAGGACATGGCGGCGCTCCAAAGGCACCGCGACGAGATGCAAGGGCAGACGTGAGTGATGATGATCAAGCGTGGCCGCTGCCGGGGCACTCCGAGGTCTTGTCTGGGCGTCAACGCTCGTTAATCTGATTGGGACCCGGCAAGCGGACTTCATCAGGGCCAGCGGTCAGACACGCCGCGCACACAGGCCGGACAAATGACCGCTACCTGCTTCGATTCAAGTCGCTCGAGAAAACCCTTGCAAAACCGGAGCCGTCCACAAATGACAAGACCCTTGCGGCCGCGGCGGTCAGGCATGTGGTGCTATTGAAAACTTAAACCGGGCGGCGCCCTGATAATAATTTATGACGCGAGGCACCGCCCGAGGGGACAGGAGCGTGTTCTCGTCCCGTTTAAGAGCCTAGCCCTCGATCCGGGCCCTTCAAGGTGCTTGTTCGGACAAGGCGCTTTGTTGCCAAAATCGCGCCCATGCCGCTCCAGCGCCTCGGCCAGCAGCGCGTTTCGGCGAGGCCAAAATCCTCAAAAAGCCAAATCCCTCCCGGGTTCTGTTCAACCAGGAAACGTTGATCTCCTGATAAAGCGACAGAAGTTTAACGTTGAACTCGCTTCTTCGATCCCGGTTCTGGTTCATCACGAAGATATAACCAGCCGTGGTAAAGGCATTTTCCTTCGCGATCAGCATAGACTCTGTCGCATGTTCGGTCGGATCAGCTCGACGCAGTCTCGGTCCGTCCAGCGTCTCGTCTAGAAAGCGCAGGATCACGAGGCTCTCTTTAAGGATCTTTCCATCGGCGGATTCAAGGATGGGAAGGGCAGTCGCGCCCCGGGTCTTGGCCAGAAGCTCCGGATCGCGGGGTTGGGTTATATCGACGACCCGAAACGTGACGGCTCCACCTGTCCGCGGAGAGCGAGGAGGATTTCGAGCCGTTGAGAGAACGGGCAGACGGGAATGTGGTAGACGATGGGTTGCGAGACCAATGATTTAGTCCAGGCGAGGACCGGTGACGGGCAAGGTAGGAGCACCGAGCACAGCGTGATTGCGGGATGTCGTCGGGTATTCGGAAGTGCTCGGCTGATCTGTCCTCGAAGAAGCGCTCGATGCCACTGGGAGTCAAGATCGCCAAATGGCGGTGCAGTCCGTGCCGGTCGACCTTTAAGCGCTTGGTTTCCGGGGTCGCCCGGCCTGCCATGTCTTTGTGGCAAAGCCAGACCATCGACGACCGAGACCAACCGAATTGCCGCGGCAGAATTTACGGGGCAACAAGCAGCCGGTCATCCCAAGCTGCACGGAACTCTTCCGGACCCGGAGTACCAGCGTCAGCTCTTGGCCCACCTATGCCGGCATTGTTCACTGCCATGTGCAGGGCGCCGAAGGTTTGCTAAGTGAAAGCTACCATTGCTTCCACCTGAGAAGCGTCGGCTACATCGAGCTGAAACGCAGCCGCCCGCCCATCAGCACGCTCAATGGCCTTTTCGGTTTCAGCTAAGCCATCCCGATGGTGCTGTCAGACAAATGCGAACCAGTCTCCGCTGGGACAGTGACACTGCCCCTTATGCCACGCAAAGGCCACGCCACTCGGCGAGAGCGGCGGTGCGGTTCAGTTTGAAGAGGTTTCGACTGGAGAGGCTGCGTTCCTGGTTGAAATGGTTCAAGACGGAAGCATGAACGGCGGCGAACTTCTGAAGACTTCGCATACGCCGGAACCGAAGCATCGCCCGCTCTCGTCGTCGAAAAGGCAGGTGCGAGTTCTCCGCCCTGTTGTTGACCCAGCGCCCGGTCTCCTGCCGAGCATCAGCGCCAAACTCCTTCAGTGCGGCGCCGTAGGATCTCAGCTTATCGGTGACGATGGTCTCAGGTCGTCCATGCTTGCGCATTGTTTTCCTGAGGAATCTCAACGCCGCCTTCTTGTCACGCCTCTTCGTAACCAAGCTCTCCAGAACCTCGCCCTCGTGATCAACCGCCCGCCAAAGATAGTGGGTCTCGCCGTTGATCTTCACGAACATCTCGTCCAGATGCCACCGCCATCGGCTGGAGCGCATGCCCTCGATGCGTCGCTTCCGGATTTCTGAAGCGAACATCGGCCCGAACCTGTGCCACCAATATCGGATCGTCTCGTGGCTTACTTCGATGCCCCGCTCATGCAGCAGGTCCTCTACGTTCCGAAGCGACAGCGGGAACCGGACGTACAGCATCACCGCCAGGCGGATAATCTCGGGCGACGTCTTGAAGTACTTGAATGGGGATCGTTTGGGCATCGCAGAAGGGTAAGGCGGTCGTCGTTCCGTCTCAAGCCGAGTTGCTCTGACAAGACCGGTTCCACCAGTACCGGACCGTCTCGTGGCTGACGTCGACACCGCGTTCGTGCAGCAAGTCTTCGACGTTGCGCAATGTGAGAGGGAAGCGGACGTAGACCATTACCGCCAGGCGAATGATTTCTGGACTGGTCTTGAAGTGGCGAAACGGCCTGGGTTTGGTCATCGGGGCAGGGTAGAGGCCGCCGGCCCGCCTAAAGTCGGTTTCCTCTGACAGCACCCGGGCGAGGTATTGAAGTAACGGAACGGGGAGCGCTGGGTCATCCGAGCAGGCTAGGCGGCCGCCCCAGTCGCCACAAGGAGGTTTGCTCTGACAGCGCCCACTAGCTCCGTTCATCTTTGCGGGCGCCGCCGGAGCAGCCGAGCGGCGCGGGGCGGGTAGCGTCTAATTTGCGCGACGACGAGGTGCCGCCGCGCTAACGAAACCGGCCTTCGCGAACGAATTCGTGGGCGAGAATAAGAATTTCGTCCTTCATGATCCGTGAAGAATGCGAGAGTGCATGGTCACGTGCGGAAAGCAACTGCAGTGGTCGTCTCAAAGGCGGATCGACAATTTGGTAGGCCGCGAGCCGGCCCTCTGCGACATCTTCGGCGATCGCGCTCCAAGACAGAACGGAACAGCCGAAACGGCGGCGGACAGCCTCTTTGATGGCCGGAAAGGAGGTGAATTCCAGCCACGGCTCCAAGTCGTGCCCCTGGTCCGCTGCAGCCGTCTCCAACAAGATGCGGACGGAGTTGGGCTGCGGGTTCAGGATCAGTGGGATCCCGATAACCTCCGAGAGCGAAATGGTTGATCCCGCACTTTGCACCACGCCGGGCGCAGCGACTAAACAAAGATGCTCATCACAAAGATGCTCGACGACGAGGCGGGAAGAGTGCTTCGGCAATGTCGAGAACCCAATTTGTAGTTCGCCGTTTAGCAGCCAGCTCTCTATCTGATCACTAAGTCCATCAAGAAGGCGGAGCCTGAAATTGGGGAACTTCTGCCGGAGCCGCTCGAGCATCGGAACGGCGAATGCCTCAGTGAGAGACGGGATGAGACCCACCGAAACTGGCGGCCCCGAGAGATCGGAGACACGGTTGAGCAGCTGGTCTTCTGCAATCGCGACGCACGAAAGGATGGCATGGGCATGCTCCAAGAGGAGGCTGCCGTCCTCAGTCAGCGTCATTCCCTGTGAGGATCGGATAAACAGCTTTGTGCCAAGAATAGTTTCCAGGGAAGCTATGTTGTGGCTCAGAGCTGGCTGTGCGACCCCCAAAGTTCGCGCAGCTTGCGACATACTTCCCACCTCGGCGATTCGGGCGAAGTAGCGGAGGTGCCGGATCTCCAGCATTGTTCGCGACGCCCCCGTTGACCAGAAGGTATCACTTGGTAGATCGGAAGAGCGCTATTGTCCAGACATGCGGCGCGGTGACTACCGCCCTCCTGTCGACAGTAAGTATGAGCGATAGGAGCTGCAAGCGCTGCCACCAGACTACTGCCCCGAAACTGTGGGCTACGGATCCGCTCACCTCTACGCCCATACCAGCACACTATAGCATCATACTCATTCTGTATTTCCGGTGTCGACAGATGGCCATATTGTCTTGGTCAGAATATTGTCTTGGGCAGAGCAGCAGGCGGAAAGGAAGCCATGACGGTGGCATCGGAAAGCACGGACGCCTACCTGACGGATGAGATTCGTGTGCTTGTTGGTCAGAAGTCCGAATGGATGCGCGCGCCGCATCCTGTCGAGGGAAGCGAGGTACGCCGCTTCTTCCACGCAACGATGGAGTTGCATGCAAAATACATTGATGACGACTGGGCCGCTCAGTCTCGTTACCGGAAGCGCGTCGCTCCCATCGGCTTCCCCGTTCACGCTTTCCGCCGCGGCCCCTTGGACACCGACCCTCTTGAAAGAATGGATGATCCAGACTTCGACGGCGTGAGTCGCTCGTTCCGCCCCGGTCTACCGCCAGTGCCGATACCGCTCCCGGGCATTCTGAATGGCGGCTACGAGTATGAACTCTACAGCCACGTGCACCATGGCGAAGAGATGCTGATGCGCAGCAATTATGCTAGTTTCGTCGAGCGTGAGGGCCGCTCTGGTCGTATGGTGTTCATCGCTATCGAAGACGAGTTCCGGACGGCTGAGGGTCGGCCGCTGCTGCACTCAGTCAACACGATGATCTTGCGCTAGGGGGCATGCATGCAGTTCGAGAGCGTCATCGTGGGACAGGAACTTCCAGAGGTTGTAAAAGGGCCGATGAGCGTTGGCCATATCGTTCGCTGGTCGGCGGCGATGGAGAACTGGCACCGCATCCACTTTGACTGGCGCTATGCCACAGAGCACGATGGCCTTCCCGACGTATTGGTGAACGGATCGTGGAAGCAGCACGTACTCATGCAGCTACTGAGCGACTGGGTCGGCGAGGACGGCTGGGTCTGGCGGATCAGCTTCCAATACCGCGGAATGAACATACCGGGCGACACTCTCACCGCCTGGGGTCGCGTCACCGGTACGGAAGTAGCCGGAGCCTACGGTGTTGTGCGCCTCGAGATCGGAATGAAGGACCAGAATGGGATCGAAGGTTCCCCAGGCGAAGCCAGCGTCGTGATACGCCGCGAGAATGGTCCGGCAGTGCCTTACCCGTTCGATGCAGCCTGCCTCGGTCGAGCGACCGCCTGAAGCCGCGATGAACTGCGGCACAACAATTGACAACTCTGAGGTCCGCAAATGGCTGAAAATCGAAGTGCAGCAAGTAGCGGTAGTACTGCAGCCAAGTTGCAGCCCTTGGCCGGAATAAGAGTGCTTGAGGTCGGCAGCGATATGGCTTTGTCATTTGGCGGCCGCCTGCTTTCTGATCTAGGCGCCGAAGTTATTAAGGTCGAGCCTCCAGGCGGCGGCGACCCATTGCGTCACGAAGGACCCTTGGTCGGAGAACCCGGGACCGGTGAAGCCACAGCACTTTTTGGGTATCTCAACGCAGGTAAACGAAGCATCACACTTGATTGCACAAGGGCAAGTGGCGACGACATGCTCTCCCGAATTGCAAACAAATGTGACCTTGTGCTTTGGGCCCCGAGAGACACTTCGTCTTCCTCGCTAGAAGCCCTGTTGCTCGGGGCAGACGGGGACTCGCCAGCGCTGTTGACCGTTACGCCATATGGAATGCAGGGAACCGACGCACGGCGACCGGGAACGCCATTCATAGTTCAGCACTCCTCCGGCTTCGCCTTTCATCAAGCCGCACCCGTTACCGATCCAGAGAATACGCCCCCCGTTGCTTGCGCGGATAGGGAAGCCGCTCTGACCGTCGGCCTCGTCGTAGGGATTTCGGCACTCTGGGCGATTGAGGCCGCGCGCGGCTCCAATAGCGCCCCTCTCGTGGATCTCTCAGCCGAAGATGTCTTCGCCTACATGCTGGTAGAACCGTATGCTGAGGCCAACGGCGAGCATGCACGATATAATCGGCAGCGCGAACCGGGCAGCGGAACCGCGGTGGTCGGGGGTCTTGTCTGGTACCTGCCATGTGCTGACGGCGCCATACTTGTTTCCCCGCGAGAGGACCATCAGTGGGCAAACTGGGTCCATGTGATGGGGAGCCCGGATTGGGCCAAGGATCCAGAGCTCTGCGGCAGTCGACCTGTCCGGACAAAGAACGCGGAGAGATTGCAGGAATTGATGGCAGAATGGTCTGCCACACAAGCGGCGAATGATGTTTTTGTCGCCGCACAGGAAAACAGAGTCGCCTGCTTTCCCTTGAGCAGTGCAGATGATCTCTTGGCAAACCCTCAATTAGAGCACCGAAGATTCTTCTCGTCTCTGGATTGTGGGAACGGACAAACTGTACCAATTCCCGGGCTGCCATTCCACATGCGAGACGGAGAAGGGCGGGTCCTCGAGAAGGGGACAACAGTTCAGTCACCGGCGCTGGGCGAGGGAAACCAAAAGATAATTTTCGATGGCTTTGAGTTAGATGACACTTGGATTGAAACGCTTGTGCGATATCAGCTTGTTTAGGAGGCGACTATGGAACCGCTAGTTCTAAAAGGGCTACGAGTTATTGATTTCAGCTGGGTGATGGCGGGACCAATGGCGACCAAGATGCTTGGAGCGCTAGGCGCAGAAATAATTAAAATAGAGTCCACCACCCGTCCCGAATTTGCCAGCCGAGGTGGATGGTTCTCGGTTATCAACAACAATAAGAAGAGCTGTACAATCAACATCCGCACCGAAGAGGGACAGAACGCAATTCGACAACTCGTAGCTCAAAGCGATGTGGTTGTGGAGAACTTTTCGTCACGTGTTCTCAAGAAATACGGATTGACCTTTGATGATTTGAAAATCATAAACCCGAGGCTGATCTATGTCTCTGCCTCCGGAGTTGGTCGGACCGGGCCCCAGGCAGACTACCTCGCGTACGGAACGCTCCTTCAGTCATATAGCGGCCGAGTAAACCTGGTCGGAACCCCCAATCGTTACCTCGAGGCTATGGGAATAAGCCCGGCCTGGACCGACCCCATCACCGCATTCTGGGAGGTGTTCGCAATTCTTGGCGCCCTCCAACATCGTCGCAGGACGGGAACTGGATCGTATATTGATCTCTCAATGCTTGAGAGCACAGTTGCTTTGCTTCCGGAGACGCTTCTGCGTACAGCACTTGGCGGGCCGATGATGCCGGCAGGCGGCGATGCTGAGATAGGCTCGGCGCCATCCGGGTGCTATCGCTGCAGAGGAGATGACTCCTGGATCGCCATTTCTGTCCGCAGCGATGACGAATGGCACGCGCTCTGTGGTCGGATGGGAAGAGTCGATCTTGTGGGCGAAGCTGCGAATTCTGACGCCGCGCGTCGCTGGCGAAACCGTGCTTCCCTGAATTCTGCGGTCGCGCAATGGACCCTGACCCAGGATACGCGGAAGATCGAGCGGGAGCTGCAGTCGGTCGGCGTTCCAGCCAGCCGATCGCGCAGCATCAATGACCTTCTTGTCGATCAGCACCTCAAACAGCGTGCTGTCTTCACTTCGCTACCCGGCGGTCAACGCACAATCGCTCTTCCTTGGGCGGATCGCGACATGTGGCGCGGCAACCTCACGCCATCACCTGAGCTGGGCGGCGACAACGACTATGTGTTTGGCGAGCTTCTCGGCTACGACAGAGAAGAGCGGGAGAGGCTTGTAGAAGAAGGCGTGATACAGTGAATGAGGCAGGCGACCACCAAGCCGCCATGCGTTAGAGCGTGATCGGCTCTAACACCTTAGGCTCGATCACGTTGACCCCTGGAAGTCCATCCCGCAACGCCGTGGTCGACTGCTCGAGAAGCGGGAAAGTCTTGTAGTGACACGGAATCACAGTCTTGAAGTTGAAGAATCTTCGCGCGGCAAATGCCGCACGGTTCATGTCCATCGTGAAGTGCCCGCCAGCGCATATCAAGCCGATCTCAGGGTGGTGAAGTTCCTCAAAGATTGCCATATCAGCCATTACATCGGTATCACCCGAAAAGTAAATCGTTCGACCACCTCTTTCGATCATAAAGCCGGCCTCGGCGCCAACATAAATGGGACCGCTTTCCCCCAAAATCGACGACGAGTGCGACGCTGCGACCATTGTTACATTCACGGTACCGAGCGCCACTGTTCCACCGTTATTAAAGCCAATAGTTTTAAGGCGCTCGTGCTCCGACCACCAGCTTGAGAGCTCAGCCTTACAAAGTATCGGTATCCCGAGTTCTCTCGCAACTGCCGGCGCATCAGAGGCATGGTCCGAATGACCGTGGCTGATAAGTATCGCACTCGCCCCTGCGATTGCTTCAGGTCGTCGATCTCCTGGGAAGGAAGGATTGCCGCTGAGCCAGGGATCGACAAGTAGAACCTGGTCGCCCAGTTCGATGCGAAAGCCCGAATGGCCAAGCCACGTCATCCTCATGCTGTCCCCCCTTGGGTTCCGCGATGTGATCCGCGGTGCGGAAACTGGAAATAATGTCGACAGTTTGGCACTGCCTTGGCGCAATGGCAAGAGCCAACACCGGTCCTTTTTACTGTTTTTCATCATTATAGCCGCGGAAGTGGCGGCAGTGAGCCTTGACATCGCCAACCTTGTCGACACTAACTTGAAAATGCTTATCTGGTGAGGCGAGGCGCGAAATGAAGAATTGGCTAATCACGGGCGCATCCAGAGGTCTCGGCAAAGCAATGGCGCAGACAGCCCTTTCCCGAGGCGACAAGGTAGTTCTCGCCGGCCGGCGGCTAGGGGCTGTTCAGGCCGTTGCGGACGCTGAGCCATCCCGGGCATTGGCCGTACAGATCGACGTTACAGATGGTGAAAGTGTGCGAAGAGGCACGGCGGAAGCGATCGCCTGGTCGCCAAGCATTGATGTTCTGGTGAACAACGCCGGCCACGGGCTCCATGGAGCCGTCGAAGAAGTCAGCGATGAGGAGGCGCGGGAAGTCTTTGAGGTCAACTTTTTCGGTCAGCTGAGAGTGTTGCGGGCCGTCTTGCCGCACATGCGACGACAGCGCCGCGGTCACGTCATCAACATCGGCTCAATATCCGGGTTACTCTCCGCTGCAGGCACCGGTCTCTACAGCGCGACGAAATTCGCATTAGAAGGCGTCTCTGAGGCCATGCAGGCGGAGCTCGCGCCACTCGGGGTTTTCGTGACGATAGTTGAGCCTGGCCCGTTCCGCACGGATTTCAACGGCACTTCGCTTCTTCGTGCCGAAGCTCCCATCGATGACTATTCAGACACAGCTGGTAGACGCACGGCCTCCTTGCGAACAACCAGTGGCAAGCAATCCGGCGATCCCGTCAAGGCGGCTGAGTTGATATACAAGATCGCAGGAAGCGATGCGCCCCCCCTGCACCTAGTCCTCGGCGACATCGCCATAGAGCGGGCTAGAGGCAAGTTAAGAGCTCTGGCCTCAGAGATTGACGCTTGGGAAGCTCCAAGTCGAGCCACGGCCTACTAGAGGATTGGCGGATGGACGCCTTCGACTTTGCTGCGCACGGCTGGAAGCTGCACGACCAAGAAGGATTTCTAGGTCTCATTGGCCCGGTCTGGGAACGCGAGGAGGATCTTGGTCCTGCCCTTGCCTTTCAGGCGGGGGAAAAGCATCGGAACAAGCGTGGAGTCGTTCAGGGCGGAATGCTCATGACGGTGGCAGATCGCCTCATCGGCAACTTCGCTCGTAGCCGAAACCTACAACGCCCTCAGGCGACGATACAGCTGGATGTCCATTTTTTGGCTGCCGTCAAGATTGGCGACGTCGTCATGGGCCGCGCCGAAATGATGCGAGACACTCGTGCTTTGATGTTTCTCAGAGGCGAACTCTGCGTCGCCGAAAGAGTGGTCGTCATAGCAAACGGTGTCTGGAAAAAGTTGGACACGTAAGTCGCCAAAGGGGCGCCCAAGGAGGAACCAGATCAAATGACGTCAGCTGCCCCGGACTTCGCGAACCCGTTCCCAGACTACTTGGGCATCGTCATAGATGACTGGTCGGAGGATTATGTGCGTCTTGCACTTCAGGTTGAGCCGCATCACACGAACTTATCCGGTCGCGTGCATGGCGGGTTAGTGACGGCGTTGCTGGAGTATGGCGCCGGGCTTTGCGGCCTCTACTGCAAGGTTCCTGGCAACATTCGCTATGGAATGACACTCTCCATCACTTGCAATTTCTTGGCTCCTGCAGACGGGCCCGATCTATTCGTCACCGCGCGCAAGAGCGGCGGCGGACGGACCACGTACTTCGCCGATGCTGAGATACGGGGCGGCGACGAAATCCTCGCAGCGAAATCCTCTAGCATTCACCGATATCGGACAGGTAACGAAAAGCTTGAGGGCGTACCCGTATCCCATACGGACGTCGGTTAGCCGCGATACTCGCTGAGCGTTCCACCACGGATTAGCTTGCCAGCAGAAGGATGTCCCACCAAACGCTCTGCCAAGCGAGCGACGGACACCAACGCATCAAGATCCACGCTCGTCTCAATGCCAGTCTCTAGGCACATAAAGGCGAAGTCCTCAGTGCAGATGTTTCCTGCCGCCCCTTTGTTTCCAGCGAAGGGACAACCGCCCAAGCCAGCTATTGAGGCGTCAAACTCCCGTAATCCCATTTGAAGCGCAGCGAGAGCATTAGCCATTGCTAGCCCGCGGGTGTCGTGGAGATGAAGCTTTAGCTCAAGCTCAGGCCAGCGGGACCTTAGGGTTCCGATTAGAAAAGTAACGTGGCGCGGACTGGCCCAACCCATCGTATCGGCAAGCGCCAACTTTCTGAGGTTGACGCCATGGTCGGCCAAGAGATTGCGGGAACGGGCGACCATCTCCACGACTCGCTTCACGGGAACTTCGCCCTCGAAGTTGCATCCAAAGGCAGCCATGATGCTAACGCAGTCTGGTGCTACACCGATTGCTTTGTAGAGGTCGATCCAGTCGGCTGCCTGCGCAAATGTCTCCTCTATGTCGCGGTTGGTGTTGCGTTTGACAAAGGCTTCGCTCGCAGCAAGGTGAATCCAGCCTTCAATATCCACGGTGCCAGCGGCAATTGCCTGATTGAGCCCTCGCGAGTTTAACCATAGTGCGCGATATGCAACGCCCGGACGGCGCTGAAGCGTTCCAAGAAGGGCCGCGGTATCGGCCATCTGCGGGACAGCCTTTGGACTCACAAACGATCCAACCTCGATTTCCGTCAATCCGGCCTCCGCAAGGGCTTCGACCAATTCCTTCCGCTCGGCGATCGTCAGGATCTTTGCCTCGATCTGGAGCCCATCGCGTGGTCCGACCTCCATGATATGGACAGCCTTTGGCAAGTCAGACACGGCTCACTCCAAACATTGGAAAGGGTTGGCTGGCGAAACTCCCTAAGGCGCCGACGTCAAAAGATCCTGTATCAAGAGACCGAGACAGGCGCAGCCCTCCAATATGGAAACGAAACCACTTCTGATTGTCAATGATCCGAGCATGTCGAGTCAAGCCATCAGTAGTAAAATAATCCAACGCTGATGCCAAGGCAGCTAGGTTATTGCACATCGTCGTCTCCCGGAATATCTATGCTCTACTTGGTGAAGTCGAAGTTAGCAGCTCCTTACTTGCGGCTGTATCGGATGGTTCTCGGCCTTGCCTGAATTGATTTGGATAGGAGACAGAATGCATACCTCGCACCCCCCCAAACTCCCATCGTTCAGGATAGACATTCGTGGTGGATACGCCATCGTCACGATTGATAGGCCGCCGGTAAACGCATTCAGCAGGGAGACTTATTCGGAACTAAACGAAGTAATCTCGTTCATCGAAGCGACGCCCGCGATCAGGGCCATGGTTCTCGCCTGCGCGGACGACGCGCGCGCATGGATCGGAGGAGGTGACCTACACGAATTTCTGACGCTAACCTCCGAAGAAGCCCGCCGAGACCGGCACGCGTTCATCGAAGTCGTTACCGACCGACTCTACCATCTCTCCCGTCCGACAATTGCGGCCGTTTCGATGCCGGCGCCAGGCGGCGGGATGGTTCTAGCGAGTTTCTGCGATATCATCATCGCGGCCGAAGAGACTTTTTTTTCAATGCCGGAGGTAGACAGAGGCCTGACAGGCGGTGCAGGTTCATACTTGAACCGACTGAACCTTCCCGTTCCTATCATCCGCGAGATCATCTTGACCGGGCGAAAGTTCTCAGCCGCAGAGCTGAAAGAACACGGCTTTGTCAACTACGTCCTTCCGAAGGATGCCGTCCTGCCAAAGGCAATCGAGCTGGCGGAAATTATCGCCCGAAAAAGCGCAGCGACCATCACTGCAATTAAGCGCGGGGCGAACAACATCGACAAAGTTGGTTGGGACCAGGGGCGGACGGACGCGCACCAGGCAAGCGAACAGCTTGTCACCGGTCCAGACTATAAGGAGGCGATAAATGCGTTTCTGGAGAAGCGAGAACCAAAATTCAATCAGTAACTATAATTGTTCGACCATTACGTCAAGAGTTCGCAGCCTGGGCGCTTCGAAGAGCCATAAGGCGCTGACAAATCCTGATCCTCAGTCCTCATTGGCCGCAGGTAGAACTCGCTTGGATTTAAAGCGCTCCATTATCATTGGAAGAACCGCCATCAATACGATCAATGCCCAAAGAGTGAGAGCCACTGGGCTGCCAAAAAGAATCGACCAATCACCATTACTCAGACTGATGGCTCGGCGAAGATTAGTTTCCATATCTCCACCCAGAAGAATGCCTAGAACAATAGGAACAAGTGGGATATCCACCAACCGCAGGAAATATGCGAAAGTCCCCATCGCGATCATCATATAGATATCAAAAACGCTGTGGCTGATGGCGTAGACGCCGACGAAACAAATCAAGGCTACGATCGGCAGAAGTAGCTGTACCGGGACGCTCAAGAGCCGGACAAAAATGCCTACCAGAGGCAGGTTGAGCACGAGCAGCACGACGTTCGACATATAAAGTGCGGCTATCAGACCCCAAGCAACGTCAGGCCGTTGTGTGAAAAGCAGTGGTCCGGGAGTGACATTAAGAGAAATCAATACGCCGAGCAGCACTGCCGTCGTACCGCTGCCAGGGATGCCCAGCGCCAACATTGGAACGAGCGCCCCCCCTGCAGCAGCGTTGTTTCCAGCCTCCGGCGCGGCGACGCCCCTCGGATCTCCTGTTCCAAATGTGCCTTCTTTGTCTACCCACTTTCGCTCCAGACTGTAGGCAGCAAAGCTACCTAGTGTTGCGCCGGCACCCGGAAGGACACCGCAGACGAAGCCAATGAAGGAGCTGCGTATCATGGTAAAGAAAGTGCGCCTCAGGACTGCCAGTCCCACTACGGTCTTCCCAACTTTCGCTTTGAACGTGCTACCCGTTCCTTGTGATCTGAGGAGCCAAAGCACCTCGCTGATGGCAAAGAACCCAATAATTGCAACAATGGGATCCACCCCCTCAAACAGCTTCATTTCATTGAAGGTGAATCTTGGCACGCCCGTATGCAGGTCTAAACCTACGGTTGAGATAACGAGACCGATGAGCGTGGCGATCCATGTCTTCACGACGTGACCCGTAGCCAATCCCCCCAGAAGCGCGAATGCGAGGACATATAGCAAGAAATACTCTGCCGAGCCGAAAAGCAGCGCAAATTGGACCAATGCCGGCGCAAGCAGAGTGAGACCGATCGTCGCCACCGTAGCGCCGACAAAAGACGCGATTGCGGTGATCGCAAGCGCCTCACCGGCACGCCCAGCCTTGGCCATCGGATAGCCGTCAAGTACCGTCATCATCGCCGGCTCGTCGCCCGGGATGTTCAGAAGAATGCTTGATATCCTACCGCCGAACATCGCGCCGTAGTAGATGTTCACGAGGAATATCAGGGCGGAACTGGCCTGCAAGTCCATCGCGAAAGCAAGTGGAATCAGGATTGCGACGCCGTTTGCGGGACCCAGTCCAGGTAAGGCGCCAAAGAGCGTCCCGAGGAAGGCTCCGAGCAGCGCGAGAGCGAGGTTTTGAGGCTCCAAAGCGATCAGGAAGCCGCCATAGAGCTGAAAAAGAGTATCCATTAGCTTTGACTCAGCCGCTCGATGACCGCACCAGTCGGCAAGGGGAGCCCAAAGATCCGGTCAAACAAGAGGTAGAGCACGACGCTGGATGCGACGCCAGTAGTACCAGCCTGGAGGAGCGTCCCGCGCTTGAGCACGACGAGCACCGCAACGAGCAGTGTGGATGAGATGATGAAGCCCAGATACTCTAGGACGATGCCATAGATCACCATGACTAGAACAGCGATGATGGCCCGAATCGTGGCCGATCTCGAGACCGGAAGTTGCTCCGACGCGTCGGAGCCGGGCCATATTACGAGCGCCAAACAGAACAGCCCCAATACCACGGCAAGCAGAACTGGAAACGCGTCAGGACCGAGGGGATCCGCCTTTAGTCTCGATGAAATACCTGCGCCCGTGAAGCCGTAGGTTATAGCGAAGACGAGTCCGATAAGCCCGGTCAATCGGTTGGTCATTCGAAGCTCCTAGTCGATGGAATACGTCGACCACTGACGAAATCATGCGGGCCCGGAACTCAACCGGGCCCGCATGTTCAGACATTCTATTCGAGAACGCCTACTTCGCGTGAAGTTTCGACCAGTTGCTCGATATTCTGATCGACAAACTCCCCGAATTCTTCACCACCTTGCCAGAAGGGACCGAGACCATTGGCCTCCATGGCTTCCTGCCAGCCCTCGGACTGGTAGAGCTCCCCCAGAATGCTGACCCATTCCTGGTACTCTTCATCCGATATGTTGCCGGGCGCGTAGAAGCCCCGCCAGTTCGCCCCGATGACATCGTAGCCTTGCTCAATGGCAGTCGGGACATCGGGAGCAGCTGCCAGACGCTCCGGCGCCAGAATGGCAAGAACCCGTACATTTCCGGCTTCAAGCTGACCTGCTATCTCGCTGAAGTCGCCAGTATACGCGTCGATGTGTCCTCCAAGAAGCTGTGTTTGCGCCGGACCTCCGCTATTGAAAGCGACGTAATTGATATCGGCGATGTCCTCCATTCCGGCAGCTTTAGCCAATAGTCGAACCTTGAGGTCGTCCCACGTCCCGGCGACACTTCCGCCACCGAACGATACCTGTGACGGGTCTTCCATGACATCGTCGAGCAGCTGGTTAAGGTTCTCGTAGGGAGAATCCTCCCTAACAACGATCGCGCCGAAGTCCGCCCCGAGAGAGGCGACCCACCGCACGGCCTCGTGATCTAGCCCAGTATAACGATCCTGCGCGAGATTCGAAATCGTCGCGGTGCTGGCCGCCACGAGGAGATTGGGATCTTCGTTGCGCTTGCTGACGACATAGGACATGCCAACCCCGCCATCGCCGCCCGACATATTCGTAACCTTGACCGAGCCGTCAACACGGTCTTGTTCCTCAAGGAGTCTTCCGACGGAGCGGCAAGTGAAATCCCATCCGCCGCCAGGATCGGACGGTGCGATACATTCGACGCCCGAGGGCTGCGCAAGCGCCAGTTGCATTGACAGCGTCGCTGTAAGGCCAACTGCTGCAAAAAGTGTCCTGTTGAACCACATTGGTAAGTTCCTCCCTAGGTTGCTCTTCCCTGCCGGCGAAACCGGCCCGTTGCTCGCTGCTCCCTGCGTCGTGTCGAGTTGCCGGTGGCGTTGGACGCCGTTCTCCGGTCGCCAGGAGCGGAGCGATCGGAGCGCCATGAAGCGGCACTGGTTGACGTTAACAACCAGCATCAGACAACGCGCAAAAGTGGCCGGCGAACAGGCAATGCTGACCTTGCAATGGAACTGGGGCCTCCACTGATGCAATTTCTTTCAAAGCCGCACCGTCACTACACCGCTGTGCATGTCAGAAGCTTATTCGCATCTGTCGACACGTGAAATACAGATTCCTTATGCCGGGATACTAGATCATTATACCCGCACCCGCACTTAGGCGCGAGAGACGTCGGCTGACCCCGCTTCCATAGGGCTTCCAGTGCGAAGGCGCCCCGCAACGCAGGAGGCCACAGGAGAAGACCTTCAACCTTCTGTCGACAAATGAGCCTCTGGTCGGCCAAAGATTGGTGGACGGCTGGCCTGCCCCCTGAAAAGTGGTCCTCCCTGAAGTAGGCTTTGGAGCCAGATGGAGGACAAAGGAATGCCCCAGAAGAAGCATAAGCCCGAAGAGATCGTCGCGAAGCTGCGGCAGGTCGACGTGTTGGTATCGCAGGGCCGGTCGGTGGCCGAGGCGGTGCGGTCGATTGGCGTGACACAGTTCACCTACTACCGGTGGCGACAGGAGTTCGGCGGCCTCAAGACCGATCAGGTGAAGCGGCTGAAGGAGTTGGAGAAGGAGAACGAGCGGCTCCGGAAGGCGGTCTCCGATCTGACTCTGGAGAAGCTGATCTTGCGCGAGGCCGCCTCGGGAAACTTCTGAGCCCCGCCCGCCGTCGTGCCTGCATCGACCACGTCCGGCAGAAGTTCCGCGTCTCGGAGCGGTTCGCCTGTCGCGTGCTCGGGCAGCATCGCTCGACCCAGCGGAAGGTGCCGCGCGGAAGGGTCGATGAAGACGCGCTGACCGCGGACATCATCGCGCTCGCTTCCCAGTACGGACGCTACGGCTACCGGCGCATCACGGCACTCCTTCAGGAGGCCGGCTGGGCGGTGAACGTGAAGCGCCCCTCTCGGCAGATTTGCATTGCAAATCGCCTGCCGGGCAATGGTCGAGCGGATATGGCGGCGGGAGGGGCTCAAGGTTCCCCAGAAGCAACCGAAGAAGAGCCGGCTCTGGCTCAATGACGGGTCGTGCATCCGTCTGCGGCCCGAGCGTCCGAACCACGTCTGGTCCTACGACTTCGTCGAGAGCCGGACCCACGACGGAAGGAAGTTCCGCATGCTCAACCTGATCGACGAGTTCACCCGGGAGTGTCTGGCAGTCCGGATCGACCGGCGACTGCGATCGACGGACGTGATCGACGTGCTGTCTGACCAGTTCATCCTGCGCGGTGTCCCGGATTCCATCAGGTCGGACAATGGCCCTGAGTTCGTGGCGAAGGCTGTGCGGGAATGGATCGCCGCCGTCGGCGCGAGAACCGCCTACATCGAGCCGGGGTCACCTTGGGAGAACGGCTACTGCGAGAGCTTCAACGCCAGGCTCCGCGACGAGCTGCTCAACGGCGAGATCTTCTACAGCCTGGCCGAGGCGCAGATCGTCATCGAGAGCTGGCGCCAGGTTCGTGTAGAAGATCCTCGACGTTGCGCAGCGAAAGCGGGAAGCGGACGTAGAGCATCACGGCCAGGCGGATGATCTCGGGTGACGTCTTGAAGTACTTGAAAGCCGATCGTTTGGGCATCGCAGCAGGGTAGGCGGGACGCCGCGCCGTCTCAACTCAAGTTCTTATGACGATGCCCTTGAAGGGGCTGCGTTGCGTCATCGGGCGAGGGTAGTCCGGCACGATCCTGTCTCAAGGCAAGTTCTTCTGACATTACGGTTCTGTCTCTCTCTCCGGAGAATCATCCAGGGGTGTGGATAATCATGTCGCTGTCGAGTATCTACATCGGCGCAAGGGCAGGGGTTTATACGCTGGGCGTCAGCGCCATGCTGGCGGTGGCTTACTACCTTCTGTTCGTCAGGTTTCTCGACATCCCTCTTCCCGTGGGGATTTGGCCCTCGCTCATCGGCTGACGCGACCGCAAGCCCGGCCGGACGGCCGGATGCATCCCTCGAGACATCGCCCTTGAGGCACCGGAGACCAACATGGACGGACTTGCCATCGCCTTCGACATCCTCACCACCACCCCCGCGGTCTTCGCGGCGCTGGCTGGCGTGGCCTGGGGCATCGTCGGGGGCGCGCTGCCAGGGATTTCTCCGTCGATCGCGCTGGCTCTCCTTCTGCCTTTCACCTACGGGATGGACCCGACCACAGCAATAATCCTCCTCGGCGCCACGTATGTCGGCGCGGAATACGGTGGCTCGATCCCCGCGATCCTCATCAACACTCCAGGCACCAACGCGGCGGCAGCGACCGTGATCGACGGGTACTACATGCACCGCGAGGGGCGTGGCGGAGAGGCACTTGGCATCTCGCTCCAGTCAGGTGTCATCGGTGGTATCGTAGGCATCACCTTCCTGATCCTGTTCACCGAGCCCCTGTCCCGCGTGGCTCTGGCCTTCAACTTCCCGGCTTATTTCGCGCTCGGCATCCTGGGGCTGACGGTCATCGTCTCGCTGTCCAGCGGATCGCTCATCAAGGGCATGATGACGGCGACGCTCGGTCTGATGATCTCGACCATCGGGACCGATCCGATGTCCGGCGTCACCCGCTTCACCTTCGGACAGCCCGAGCTTCTCACCGGGGTGGAATACGTGATCGTCATGGTGGGCGTATTCGCGATCTCGGAGCTGATGATGACGGCGAACACCCCCGACTGGGGAAAGACGGACGCCCGACAGACCCGGATCAAGCTGCCGTCCTTTCGCCAGTGGCGGAAGCTCTGGCGCGCTCAGGGCATCGGCAGCGGTATCGGCGTCTTCGAAGGCGTGATGCCGGGGGCGGGCGGCTCGATCGCCGCCTTCATGTCGTACAACGAGGCGCGGCGGTGGTCGAAGGAACCCGAGAAATTCGGCAAGGGGTCCGAGGAGGGGATCGCGTTCCCTCGTCCTCGGACTGGTACTTGGGTATCCGGTCGAGTCCAACTATCGGCGCTCGCTTGAACTGACAGCCGGAGACCACCGGATATTCTGGGAAACGCCGATCTCGTTCTGGCTGCTGGCGACCGCTGGGGTCTTTGTAGCGGGCTCGGCCATTCGAGACGTGATGCTGGCGCGAAAGGCAACCCGACAGGCCGTGGAGGAACCTTCCGCATGAGCATCGTTTATTCCGTCCGGCCCTGCCGTCCAGAAGCGCGGCCCGCGCCCGAAGAGCAGTTGGCCTGGGCACGGGCCGACCTCGCCGCGAGCAACCGCCCGCTCGACGCCGACGCCGCAGCCCTCGCCGGGTGCCGGCTGATTGACAACA
Source organism: Silicimonas algicola (assembly GCF_003970735.1). GTDB lineage: Bacteria > Pseudomonadota > Alphaproteobacteria > Rhodobacterales > Rhodobacteraceae > Silicimonas > Silicimonas algicola. Next base: position 3,062,702 of record NZ_CP034588.1, on the reverse strand, counting down.
TGGCGATCGCCGTCGCTTCCCTCGACCGGTCACCCGTCGCCGCTGCACCGCATCTCGACCTGGAAAGCTTCGGCCCCCGGGCACGCCTCGATGGCGCACTTGCCGATGTGCGCTCGACCGACCGCGCGATGCGGGGCGTGACGGCACCCTCGCCGATCTACGAGGGCGACTACGGCATCCTCGCGGTACTGCTCGGCGGGCAGGAGGCGGAGGTGACCTTGCCGGGGCAGGGCGAGCCTTGCCGCGCCATCCTCGATACCCTGACCAAGGCACATTCCGCCGGATACCACGGTCAAGCGATCATCGACCTGGCACTGAGACTGCACGGGCAACTGGGCGACCTTTACCAGGTGGAAACGATCACGATCCACACCAAGCGCATGACGCATGTGGTCATGGGCTCGGGCTCCGGCGATCCAGATAAGTGGGACCCGCGCGCCTCGAGGGAGACGCTCGACTATTCCGCGCCATTCCAGTTCGCCCGCGCGCTGGTCGACGGGGACTGGCACCACGACCGAAGCTACGATCCTGCGCTCATCTCGGATCCCGCCTTCGTTCGGCTATGGGGCAAGGTGCGGACCGTGGAGGACGAGGAATGGAACCGCAGGTTCGCCGCCGTCCGGCCGATCGACAAGGATCACGGCGGCCGAGCAGTCATCCGTTTCGCGGACGGCCGCGAGCAAGCCGAGGAGCTGGCCGTGGCGAATTCCCATCCGCGTGGCGCCTCTCCCTGGGAGTTCGAGGACTACCATCGCAAATTCAAGACCCTGACCGAGCCCTTCCTGTCGCAAGAGAAAGGCGAGCGGTTCGTCGTTGCGGCCCGCGATCTGGCGAAGCTCTCCACGGCGGAGGTGCGAATCCTCGGCGTCGAGGCGGACCTGCGTCCCCCGGCGGAGGGGGCGAAAGGACTTCTGGACCGGTCGCCCGCATGAACCCCATCAGCCCGCACGAGGTCATGGCCCGGCTCCGCGCGCCGACGGTCGATGAGTGGGCGTTCCTCGACCTTCGCGTGAGAGCAGAGGCGGCGAACGGGCATCCCTTCGGCTCCACCAACGTTCCTTTCGGCCGACTTCACCTTGAGATCGGCCGCCTCGTCCCCCTTCCAGCGACCCCGCTCGTCCTCCTCGACGGTGGCGACGGTGTAGCCCGGCGCGCGGCCGAGCGTCTCGAAGCCCTCGGACGGCGGCACATCTCCATTGTCGCGGGCGGCATCCCGGGCTGGCGTTCCGCGGGCCTGCCGCTGTTTGAAGGGGAACATACCTTTTCCAAGGCGTTCGGTGAGTGGGTGCAGCACCGCTTCGGCGTTCCGGACATTGGACCCGACGATCTGGCGGCCCTGATCGACGGGGATCAGCGGCCCCTTCTCATCGACGGGAGACCCCTTGAGGAGCATCGAAAGTTCACTCTTCCCGGTGCCATCAGCTGTCCGAATGCGGAACTCGGACTGAGGCTCCCTTCCTTCGCCAAGCCGGGCAGGACCATCGTGGTACATTGCGCCGGTCGCACACGCTCGATCATCGGCGCCCAGACGCTGCGCGACTTCGGTCTTCCGAATCCCGTCGTTGCGCTTCGGGACGGCACACAGGGCTGGGAGTTGTCCGGCAGACACCGGGAGTTCGGAGCAGACCGCCTAATTTCTCCGCCCTCGACCGAGGCAGTAGACGCTGCCAAGGAGATGGCGAGAAGGGTGCTGCTGTCAGAACGCGTCCCGGAGGTGGATGCGTCAGAACTTGGCCGGTGGGCGGAAGATGAGAAGCGCACGACCTACCTTTTCGATCCGCGTGAAGAGGCTGAAGAGAAACCCGCCGCTGGCTTCCGCAGTACGCCCGGTACAACGCTCGTCCAGCAGACCGATCGGTTCATAGCGGTCAAGGGAGCCCGGGTGGTTCTTTGGGATCCGGAGCTCGTTCGAGCTGCGTTCGGCGCGCTGTGGCTCCGAAGATTGGGATTCGAGGCCTATGTCCTGACCGAATCGCCGACCCTGCTTCCCGTGCAGGAAGAGAGCAGGTATCCGAAGTCCTTTGACGAAACCTCGGGGGACCCGTCGTCCGAGGCAACTACGCCATTCGCAGGCCGCCATCTTGGGAACCTCGACGATGCGCGCGCCTATCTCGCTTGGGAGACCGGTCTCCTCGGGCGACTTGAGGCGGACGGACTTACCCCTTGGGACAAGATTCACGAGACGTTACGTTGAGCCCCAGAGGCAGGTGGACACGAGCAAAGGGTATGTGGCTCAAGGGGAACCGAAAATGAGCCCATTGTCCGCATGCATATCGGAAGAGCGCGCGAGACGCGGGGACAGTCAACATCGGCCCCGAAGCGGACGTTCGTCGATTCCTCGGCGAAAGTCGGCTTTCAGCCTCTCCCAGACGTTCGCTCCGTTCGCAGCGTGCGTCTGCCCCCCACAACAGGCCCAGGTGGCGTCCGCACTGGAGGGATATCTAACCACCCCTTCCGCCGGCTTGGGGTCTGCCGGCGCGTCTATGCCTCGTAAACGTCGAACGTCGGCGGCCTGAAAGGCGACAGCCAAGCAAACGTGTGCTGCCGAGAGCGTGCGGCCCCGCCCAACGCCTGCCTATGTCGCTGTGGTGGTACTCGCCAGAGTCTTACATCCTTTAAGCATCAGTTGCCTTGTCGGCTGACGAGCTCTTAGGTTTGCCCTCCAGACCCAACTTCCGCGTCCATTCTTCAACGTCCTCCCGGCTCCCGATGGTGTCATCGACCAGTCCCTAGACTATGACCGTTGGCGGAGCATGAATTCCGTTCTGCCGTGCGAAGCGTGAATGGCGCTCGAGAAGGGTAAGCGCTTTCGGTTGAACGAATGCGGCGCGCAGATCGACACCGGAAACCTCGACGACACGATCCAAGATATTGTTCGGCGACAGAGCCAGGTTCGCGCCGCGACAGTGATCGGTCGCCACGAAGGCCTCACGATGGACGAAAACCGAGACCATGACGCGCCACGCCGCCTGCGGCTCGTCCGGCAGAAGCGTCGGTCGCAGGAGGGTAGGGCAGAAGCCGCACCGTCTCAACTCAAGTTGCTCTGACAAGACCGTAGTACGGCTTGAAGGCCTTGCAAATGTCATCTTCTTCGTTCGCGAAGTCGAAGACGAAGGTGCGTGCCTTGCCTGGCGCCGCGCCCGTGGGAAGTTATGCCGCGGCCGTGGGAGGTTAGGTGGTGATCGACGCGAGCGACAGCCGTCGGTTGACGTAGAGTGTCGACAGAGCCACGGCCCTCTGATAATCCGGCGGGCGGGGTCGCGGGTCATCCGCGGCAGGACACGATGATGGCCATGGCTGCAGATCCAGATCTGTTCTCGGACTTCACGCTGATCGGAGTCGACCGGCGCGATGGGTATCGTTCTGGCGTTGAGCCTGATCGTCGTCGGCGCGCGCTGCCGCGCGATTCGCCCCGGTGTCGGCGCCGCGTCGTCGCAGGCCTTCGTGCACCCCGGGCTGCGGGAGCGCGCGCTAGACCTTCTCGAGGCCGGCTTGCCGCTCGAGCGGGTTCTGTGCAAACTAGCGGCAGGCGACAGCCACCGGCCTACCGCCAGATCGCTATCCTGCGCGCCGACGGCGTCAGCGCGGTGGTCTCGGGCGAGGCGGTACTTGACCGGCAGGGGACGCACGCCGTCGAGAGTGTCGCAGCAACCATAAACAACCTGCGAGGCCCCAACGTGCTGTACGCCATCGAGGCCGCCTGTCACGAGTTCGCGGGGGGACTGGCTGGATGATAGGCTGGTCAGCTAGGGACGGATTGGGTGGACGGTCTGTGCGCGCTCTAAGAGGACTACCGGCCGTTGATCCCCTACTATCTGGACCGGGTGGACAACCCGTCGCTGCCGCCTTTGGCCGAATGACTGGAACAGCAGGCGGGAGGGCTTTGGAAGCGGGGGTGGTGTCGGCAAGCGAGGGGCAACCATGAAGGTGCTGTTCACGGGCGCGAGCCACTGGCACCTACCGCTGTTCAGCGCGCCGCTGCGCAGAGTGGAGGGTGCGCGGTTGGTCGCGGTCACCGACCCCGATCCGGCCCGGGCCCGGGAAATCGCGGCGCGCGAGGGCTGCGCCTGGGCAGCCACGCCGGAAGAGGCGATTGCCCAAGACCGGCCGGACCTGGCTTTTGTCCTGGGTCGCCACGCGGATATGGCGGCCGCCGCACACGCGATGATCGACGCAAACATTCCCTTCGTCATCGAAAAGCCCGCCGGGCTGACGCTTGGCGAGGTCGAGGGACTGGCCGACGCGGCGGCGGCGAAGGGGCTTTTCGCCGCGGTGCCCTTCGTCATCCGCAGTTCGGGCTTCATGGCGGCGGTTCGCGAGCTGCTCGTGGACGAGCCCGCGCTCTACGCCGGGTTCCGTTTCAATGCCGGACTGCCACAGCGGTACCGCGACGCGGGCTGCGGCTGGATGTTGTCGAGGGCGTTGTCGGGGGGCGGGGTGTTGACAAATCTAGGCGTCCACTTCCTGGATCTCATGGCGGAAATTTTCCCGGATGCCGCGCCCGAAGCGGCCTCGGCCAACTTCGCCAGCCTTTCGGGCGAGGGCGACATCGAGGATTACGCCGCCGCCACGTTCCATTTCGGGCGGGGGATCGGGCTGGTCGAGACAGGCTATCTATACCCTGCGCCGACCGGAGTGTTCGACCTTCACTTCTCGGTCCGTACCGCGGGACATTACATCGCCGCCACCGGCCCCGGCGTCATCGAGATTACCGATCTGGACGGCCGGCAGGAGCGGCGCGCGGCCACGGTGACCAACATGGAGGAATATCCCGCCTTCGTCGCAGAGGTGGTGCGGCGGGTGCGCGACGGGCTGCCGCCGGTGGCGGGGCTGGCCGACATGGTGCGCGTCATGGGGATGATGAACGCTGCCTATCGGGCGGGCGGGATCGACAGGGGCCAGTGACGCGGAACATGAAGTTTATAGTGGGCACGCGATCACGGTTCACACGGCGCCGGTCGATGCTCTGGGAGAGCGATGAACTTGGCGGGCAAACGAGGCGGCGCCTTAGGGATCGTTCAAGGGGTTCAGGACAATGAAGCCATAGTTGCTTTTGTCGAGCGGCGTTTCCCCGTCCACCGTAGCTACTGGGGCTTGAAACCGGCATTTCGCTGTTCGACCCCACGGAGGTGCGCTAACCGTGCTGGAGACGCCGCACGCCGGGCGTCCGGGTATGGCTTCAACGACCGCCATTGCAATCGGCAGGGCCGGTTCTGGATATCAACGATGGACAGCCTCGAGCGCGACGCGCTGGGGGCGCTGCGATGATTGCGGTCTAGTTCATCAAGTGGACGAAGGAGTCGTTGTCCCCAACTGGCTGCGCTGCCGCCGGACGGCCGTGTCATGTACTTCTCGGGCGAACGGGGCCGGTGGTCTGGCGATACGACCTGGCCCCCGCGACAGGCGAGGCCGCCAACGGACGGGTCTTTGCCGAACGAGACTACCCTCGCGAAGGAACAGCTAACGTCACAGTGCTGTCGCTGGACGTAGGTGTGGCGGCGCTGGTGCAGATCCCATTCGCGTACTGACCGCGTGGCGCCCGGGGCTGAGGCGCAGGGCACTTGTCGACAGAACTGCCTGTCTGCGGTCGCCGCGCCTGCACGTCAGCGCGCTGTCCTGCCAAGCCGAGACCGCTATCAGACACAGTCGGAATCTGCTGCAAGCGGCGCCAGTAGTCCTGTTTTCTCCTAATCCTCGATGTGCCGAGCGGCGCCCGAATGCCGCGTGCACAGACGATGCGAAAGATGACGAGCGATCTTTTGTGTCGACAGAAGGAAATTGCCCATGTTAATCAAGGACAGATCAGTCGGCAGGATCGCGCGCGCGGGTAGGCTCGCGGAGCCATCCGTCGGCCGCCCAGATTTATAACTGCCCGGACGGCGGGCGCTGCAGGATGGGAGACCACAGATGAGTGCGACTTTCTCGGGGACACTCGAATATCTTCGTGCGCCGCTTTTGAGAAACATCACGTCGGGGAGCCGTGTGCTGGTCCTGTCCGACACTGCGCACGACCCCCGCGTCTGGCAGGCGGTGATGACCATTCTAGCCGATATCGGCGCTGAGGCTACGGTCGCGCTGTTCGAGCGGCGGCCGGCGGACTACTACAATCCGCCAGAGGCCGTGTGCGAGGCGATGATGAAGTCGGACTTCAACATCCTCCTCGCCTCGACCGGGATGCTGCATTCGCCGGCGAACTTCCGGGCGATGGAGGCGCGGATTCCCGCGATCTGCATGGACGGCGGCATGACGCTGGAGATGTTCCAATCGGGGGCGGTTACCGACGACATGAAGATGATTGCACTGCGCAAGCACTATGTCGCCAAGAATGTTTTTGGCGCGAACGCGCAGGAATGCCGCGTCACCTCGCGCCACGGCACGGATTTCACTTATTCCGTGAAGGACCGGATCACACAACCGCCGCTGCCTGGGGACGATTTCGATTCCTTCAAGATCGTGGATTTTGCCCAGGACGAGAACCGACCCGGAAACAACCTGTATTACTACCTGTTTCCCACCGGAGAATTCAATGTGGCGCCGGTCGAGTATTCCGCCAACGGCAAGCTGGTGATCGATCTGACGATGCACCACATCGGCCGGGTATATTCGCCAATCGAGCTGACGGTGAAGGATGGGCGCGTGATATCGATCGACGGAGATGCCGACGCGCGCATTCTTCGCGACTACCTCACCGCCTATGGCGACGACAACGCCTACATGTGTCCGGCCGAAGCCTCGGTGGGCGTCAACGCGAAGGCCGTGGTGCGCGGCATCCAGCGCGAGGACAAGAATATCATGGGCACCATGCATTTCGGGCTGGGCACGAACGTGGACGTCGGCGGCTCGATCAAGTCGAACATCCACATGGACGGGGTCATCTTGCACCCGACGCTTTATGTTGACGGGACGAAGCGGATCGAGGACGGCAACTTCCTGGTGCCAATTGAAAGCGACTGATGCCTGTCAAACTGAACCATCGCGATAGCGGGACCGCCGGTGCGCCGGTGGTGCTTCTGCATCCCGTCGGGTTGGACCTGACGTCGTGGGACGAGGTCGTGTCGGTGCTAGCGCAGAGCCACCGCGTGATCGCCGCCGATCTGCGCGGGCACGGGCAGTCTCCGCGCACACCGCGCAGCACCGACATCTTCGACTATGCCGCGGACGTGGCCGCCTTGATCGAGGATTTGGGGCTTGCTCCCTGCACCGTGGTTGGGGTGTCCTTCGGCGGCATGATAAGCTTGGCGCTGGCAATCTCGCGGCCCGACCTGCTGCGCTCGGCCGTGGTGTCGGCCTGTCCCAACACCATCCCCGAGGCCGCGCGCCCGTTGCTCGCTGCGCGCGGTGAGGCGGCCGAGGCGGAAGGCATGGACGCGGTGTTGGACGAGAGCCTCGAGCGTTGGTTCTCGCCAGGCTTCATGGGCGCGCCACAGGTT